>DASVQN010000043.1:0-193405 GCA_036389155.1 Solirubrobacteraceae bacterium | reverse complement strand
CGCCCAGCCAGTCCGAGCTTGCATCTACCGTCTTCCATTCCGGCCCCTCCTCGAGAGCTCCAGTCGTCGCAGACCAGAGCCTCAGGACGGGGCCGGACGTCTTCCTCAGCCGTTCACCAGGTCCGTGGGCAGCTCAGCTAGTCGTCACGGCGACGCCGACGCCGCAACGGCAGCAGCCAGCTGACGACGGCGGAGGCGGCGCACGCCCACCCGATGTGCAGGAGCCATGGCGATGCTTTCACGGCAAGGTCGCGGTCATGAGTCGCCACGGCGGTGGTCAGCCCGATAGCCGCAACCGGCCCGAGGGCGAGGGCGAGGACCGTGACCGCTCGCGCACCCGCGAGTAGACGAGTCGCGAACGGATGCTCGCCAGGTCTCGTGAGCGCGTACGCGAGGAGCCCAGGTGCGAGGAGTAGGACCCCGACGGAAGCGCCTAGGCTTCCCGCTCCGGCTGTGCCTGCGACGCCGGCGTCGACGACATGGGCGGCGATGCGATCAAGCACGGTGATCAGCGCAGCGGCTGCAAGGCAGAGCACGAGCATCCCTGTGAGGGGCCCCTGCCGTGTCGGCGTCATCCGGACCTGCAAGATGCCGAGCGCGCGCGAGCGGTCACCGAACAAGTAGAGATGTCCGCGGCGCGTCAGTACTCGTGTGTGACGCGAAGCGTGGCGCTGTCTCGGCTGCGGACCGGGTCGCCCACGTGCGGCGGCCACCGCACGCTCCACAATTCTCAGCGCGTTCTCGCTAAAGCGCACCAGTCGTTGGACCGCACCCGGCGGCGGAGGATCGCTGCTGAGAGCTAACCGTGCCGTCAGCAGCTCGAGCGAAGGCGGGATGTGGACTTCGAGGTGGTAGCTGTTGGCGTCACCCACGTGGGGGACCTCGGCGTGCACGACCACGCTGCGCCAACCAAGGCTTGAGAGCACTCTCGCCCACAATGTCAGCCCACGGCTGACTGGCTCGTCGTAAGCGAGCTTGACCAGCCGCCGGGCCCTCGGTGGGCCTTGCACCGCGACCCAAAGAAGGGTGCTCGTCTTCAACACGCCCACGAGGTCGAGTAGGCGGCCGATGCCGTCGGAGTCAACCTCCATTCCTGCGGCGGCTCGCTGTTCGACGAATGACTCCACTACCTCGGTCACGTACCGAGCGCCTTCGGATGCGCGCGGGCCCTCACGTTCCACCACTGCCGCTAATCCGGGTCGCAGGACCTCCGCGGTCTCTTGGTCGAGCACCGACCTTGCAAATGCAAAAAGGATGCGAAGGTCGATCGCGTTCGTGGTTACCTTCGAGAGGAGGCTCAACGGCTGGCCGCTTGCGTCGCGTATGTCCAGATTCAGCACCGGCGGCCACCCCGCAAGCACGGTGAGCGGCACAAGCCGAACTTCTTCGTCAGGCGCCGCGTCTGCCGCCGTCGCCACAGCCATCGTCGAAGTGATCGCGGCGAGCTGTTCGATCGTCGTCAGAATCGCGTGCGGCGGGATTCCGAAGTCGATGCTGATACGGCGGCGCGCGATCGTTTCATCGACGAACTCAAGGTGCTCAACTCGGCGGTGAATCCAACGCTCTCGGTCGAGGATGAGCTCTTGAACCGAATCGACGATCACGTCGGGATCCCCCACCTCGAACTCAATCTGAGGTGGCGGCTCTCCGGCGCTGACGCCCGAGAGGTCGGGGTAGCCGCGAGAGACTCGGTGCCAGGCGAACCCAACTGCGAGTCCAAGCAGGACGAACAAGACAGCGATGGCGACCCATAGCAACGGGCTGTCGCTGACGACCCCAATGTAAAGAAGTGAGATCACACGAAGTAATCCTTACAGGCGTGCTGGTCAGCGGATCCGCCGAAGCGGAGCCCCTTTGCGCGAGGACTTGGCGGACCGGCGCCCTTCTCCTCCCAGCGGGAGGAGTGGCTAGGATGCGCCAGTGGCGATAGCGACCGACCGCGCAGGCCTCGACTTCTCGAATCTCACTCTCGGTGCTCCGGCGGCGGAGCGAGACATCACCCAAGGGCTCGCCGACTACTTCGTGGAGTCGGAAGCTTTCCGCCGGGTAGCGGAGGGGCCCAAGCGGATTGTGCTCGGGAATCGCGGCACCGGAAAAAGCGCGATCTTCAAGGTTCTTGCGGAGCGCCGACGGAAGGCGAAGCTGGCCGTCATCGAACTCGCTCCGGAGGACTACTCATACGAGATGCTTACTGCAGTTCTCGCAGGAGAAGCGGAAGGTGCGTGGGCGAAACACGGGGCGTACGCGGTCGCCTGGAAATACTTGGTCTACGTCCTCGTCATGCGAGCCGTTGTGGGTGACGCGACGAAGATCCAGCGTGGCGCCGTTGGTCGTATTCAGCGTTACCTTCGCGATAGCCACGGCGACCTCCAAGGTTCCAAGCTCTCCGTGCTCGTCGCCTACCTCAAGCGCCTCGAGGGCGTCAAGATCGGGCCGGTCGAAGCGAGCCTAAAGACGCGGGAGCTCGACCGGATGTACAAACTCGACGAGCTTACGCCTCTCATGGACGACCTTCGCGAGGCCCTTAAGTCTCGGCCCGTTGTCGTTCTCGTGGACGAACTGGATCGGGGCTGGGACGCGTCCGAAGACGCAAAGGCGTTCGTTTCGGGGTTGTTTCAGGCGTGCGCGAAGCTCAACGAGCTGAGCCCGCATCTTCAGGTCTACATGTCGCTCCGTCAGGAGCTCTACGACAGTATTCCCGCCCTGTACGAGGACGCGCAGAAGGCCCGGGACATGATCGAGACGATCGCTTGGGACGAGCCCACGCTACTGAACCTGGTCGCGAACCGGATTCGTTACCGCATCGAGAAGTTGAAGAAAGCGTCCGACGACGACTGCTGGTCGGCGGTGTTCGCCGACACGCTGCAGTACCGCCAGAACAAATCGTTCAACTACATAGTCGATCGGACGCTGTACAGGCCTCGCGAGATTATTGAGTTCGGCACGCGTGCCATCGAGGTCGCGCAGAACCGGGGCGCGCCGGGCTTCCCGATTGATTACTCCGTCATCACTCAGGCTGAAATTGACTATTCCAAGGCGCGAATCGATGACCTCTCAGCCGAATATCGCTTCCAATACCCAGGGTTGGACAGCGTTTTCGAGGTCTTCCGCGGCCGAACATACCTCGTAGATCGAACCGCACTCGAAGAGATTTGCTTCGAGATGGCCACCGGTGACCTTCCGACGGACGAGTCGACCGCTGCCTGGCTGGCAGACACGGACGCGGATGATCTCATCGAGATCCTCTGGCGTGTCGGCTTCCTACGGGCGCGCGCAGTCGGGGGGATCAAAGCGCGTCGGCGGAGTGGAAGCTCGTATCTTGGCTCCCACCAGGTCGGCACCCTCAACCTTCACGGGATCTCGCAGTTCCAGGTTCATCCGATGTTTCGGTCGTATCTCGGCATGAAGGAGCCAAAGGGCGCGAAATCCTAGTGACCGGCGCTGCAAGCCGCGACGCAGCGGCGAGCAAAAGGACCGGCACTGTCACTGCCGCCGTCTGGATCGCACGCGGCTCTTCTTGAGCGTGTTTCTCGACGAGACGCGCACGCCGGGACATTGTGCGCGCATGTCGGGTACCGAGCCGAGTACCAGACCACAAGAACGTGCCTGAACCAACCAGACCGTCAGGTACGATCCTCCAGCAAGCCAGCGGAAGTGTCTACTTCGGACCGACTACGGAACCGAAGGTCAGAGGTTCGAATCCTCTCGGGCGCGTACGCGAGGAGATGCGAGGAGCGGCGAGATCGTGCGCCCGTGCGGGTTCGAACGGCCCTCGTTCTGAGCCTCGGGTCAACGCGACCGAGGGTCAAGCATGCGAGGGCATGCAGATCCGTGCGACGGGGTGTGAGTCTCCCACGCCGTCTTGGTCGCATCCTGGTCGCATAGAAGAGGACGCCGACATTCGCCGTACGATGGCGATGGACCATGCGATCGATCGAGCAGTTCGACGGGGCACCTGGCGCCGACCTTGTCGCGGCGGGTCTGGACGATCTCAGCGAGGGCCGCGAGACGGTGGCGGCGTTGCTCGTGTGCATGGCACAGACCCGGCTGCGCTCGGTCGGCGTCAACGTTCCTGCCGTAGCGATCGACCGTCCATCGCACCGCCTCTACGACCTCCTTGCAGAGGACGACGCGCTGGCCGCCCATGGCCGCTTCAATGCGCTCGTGCGTCGGCTCGCGAGCTTCGCGCGAGCCGCCGAGCATGCGCGAGCGCGCTGACGAGACACGTATTCGCGCATTCCTGCGCGAGCTGGGGCGACGCAGTAACGCGCCGGCGCGTGTGTATCTGACGGGAGGCGCCACCGCGGTGCTCGAGGGCTGGCGCTCGAGCACGATCGACATCGACCTGAGCTTCGAGCCCGACGATGACGCGTCACTGCGCATCCTGCCGGAGCTGAAGGAGCGCCTCGATGTGAACATCGAGCTCGTCTCTGCCGGCGACTTCATCCCAGTGCTGCCCGGATGGCGGGACCGAAGTCCGTTCGTCGGTCGGGTCGGCAGCCTCGACGTTCATCACCTCGACCCGTACTCGCAGGCACTGTCGAAGGTCGAGCGAGGGTTCGAGCACGACCTCAACGACGTCGAAGCCATGCTGAACGCGGGCTTGGTCGAGCGTGGCCTTGCGCTGGACCTGTTTCGCCGGATCGAACCGGACCTCTACCGCTACCCCGCGATCGACCCCGCTGCATTTGCGGCGAAGGTGCGCCGAGCTTTCGGCGGACCGTGACGCGGCGCGCTCAACGAGTGGCTGAGACCGCGACTTCGGGCAGGCGGGGGCGTGGAGCGGACCGGGCGGATTACCCGCGTCCCGACATGAGGGCGTCTCGGGGCCAGCTCAGCGCTCAGCGCGTTCACGTCGCGCGGTGTCGCGCAGCTGCTGGGCCTGGCTGCGCGACACCTCGATCGTGTCCGCGATCTGTCCGAGGCCGAAGCCGAAATGCTCGCTTGCAGTCAGCACGCGGGACCGACGTGTAGCGCGCGCGGTCCCGACGCTCTGCTGCGCTGCCTCGAACGCCCGAACAGCCGCCGCCAGGTCCACGAATGACACGGCTGGCTCCGATGTCACCGGCGCCTCCACGACGAGCTGGTGCGCCCGCTCCCGCGTAACGCCGAGCGCCCGTGCGATCTGCGCCCGGGAGCGTCCCGCGGCCGCCAGCCCTCGTGCGACCGATGCGCGCGCCGCGGCCGCCTGTTCGCGAGACCGCAGCGCGGCACGGAGGTCGCGCTCAGCCTCGGCGAGCGCTCGGGTATATGGATGGTCGCTGAGTTCCGGCGCACGTAGACACGGCGTCGCCTGAGACGCCTCGAACCACTCCTCCGCGGTGACCTCGATCCAGTCGAGCCCCTGCTCGCGACGGACGCGCCGGCCCGCGAAGGCGGCGAGTCCGGGGATCCGGCGCACGTCGGTCTCCCGCGTGTACAACGGCTCATCCTGCGGCCACTCGGGGACGCTCCACCGGTTCGCTGGCCATCCGAGCTCCGACGCCGCGTGCGGTATCAGACTCGCGTCGAGCGGCTCCGTCGACGCCGCGACGACCGGCAGGCCGACGACCGGCGGCAACCCCCGGCCGTAGCGCCAGCGCCCCTCGGCGTCCTGTACGAACCGGGCGGGCTCCTCCCCCGTGGCCCGAGTGCCCCAAGTCGCCCTCCATGGCGCCTTCACAAGTGTGAAGGCTACCTGTACGGGCCCAGACGGACAAAGCTATTCTCGCGGCGACAAAAACTGCTGATTTGCAGGAGAAACGACAGCTTGCGTTCCGTCCGGCCTCAACCGCACAGTCTCGCCGGTGAGGGATCAACTCTTCCAGAGGCGCGCATGCCGACCGGCCTGACTGGCCTCGGCGTCCTGTTGTGCTTCGTCGCCCCGGGGTGGCTGGTGCTGGCAGGGTGGTCGGCCGGCCGCGGCCGTGCGCGCCCCGCTGCCTCTTGGGACCACGTGGTCCCATGCGTGTGTCTGAGTGCGTCGTGGACCCTGCCATGGGCGGCCGCGGGGGCCCCTACGGTCGCGGCGGCCGCAGGTGGAGGCAACGCCGCCGCGCGTGCCGCCTCGGTCGCGGCCGGGCTGGTCGTCCTGCTCGCCCTCCCCGCGCTCCTCGGCCTCGCTGCCGGCCGGCTCACCCGCCCGCCGCCACGCGAGCCGGTGCCCATCCGCGCGCGCCTCACCGACGGCACCATCGCCGACGGCTGGTCCGCCGATGACCCTGCCGAGGATCTTCCGCTGTTCCTGCTCGAGGACGCCGAGGTGATGACCCGGATCGGCCGCGAGACATACGACGGCCTCTGGCTCCCGCGCGACCGGATCACGTCGATCGGTAGCGGCACATCGGTGCCGGCGCGCTTGCCCGATTCGCCCGCGCCGTGGGACTGGCCGGTGCTGGCCAACCGACGGCAGGAGCGGTCGCCGCGCTCCGTAGAGCGCCAGGCTCGGGGCTACGGCCCCCGCGCGGCCTCGCGCCTTGGACTCGTCGGTGCTCCCCCGAGCAGTGAGCGGGAGCCGCGTGTCCAGGTCGCATCCGTGGTCGTGCGGCCGCCGAATCGCCCTTGAACACCCGGCTCCACCGCGGCCGGGAGACCGAAGGTCAGACGTTCGAATCCGCTCGGGTGGCGTACGGCGACGAGATGCGAGGAGCGGCAGTTTCGCCGTCCCCATCGAATGATTCGGCTCTCGTGCCGTTCTCAGGTCTGCGACGAGGCCAGGCGACCGGCTGCGGTGGAAGTTCTCAGGGGTGCGATCATCCGCGCCATGCTTCGCCGACCTCCGAACGATGTTTGGAGAAAGGCCGCACGGCCTCTGCAAGCGGCGTGTCCCAGAACGGAAGCCCGTGAACGAACTTGAGATCGCCGGCGATAATGCGGTCGAAGACCTCTCGTGCGTACGGCTCGGTGGCCGCTGAGGGAGGTCTGAGTGAGCTGATCGCGGCGCCAAATTCCGGTCGCGCCGGCCACGGTAATTCGCTCAGCACACGCTCGCCGCGGTCTGTCGTCAGTCGCTCCCATACGGCACGGTAGAGACAGAGGACAGGATTCTCGGGTTCGATAGGCGGATGCGGTTCGTCATCTGGCACGTCGCCGCGGGTGACCGCGTGGAGGACCTGGCCGCCTGCCCCGGCGACCGCCCCAACCACGACGATCAACTGGATGTGCGCCACGATGCGCGCCGCGTCGGCCACGGCCACCCCGACCTCACCGCCGGCAATCCCCATGGCCGTCGCCAGCAGCGCGGCCACGCCGAGCGAGTCGGGCTCGCTGTCGCCGTGGGTCTGGACCGCGCCGCTATCTGACAGCGCGACGAACGCGTAGGCCACCGCAAAGAGGACCAGCGTCCACATCACAAGCGCCGCGAGGACGGAGGGCCGCTTCAAGACTGACCAGCCGAGCGACCGGTCGGGAAGGGCCACCGAAGCGAAGATCACGGTGCCGACGACACCGAGCGCGATCGTCCAGCCGGTGTCGAGCGGAACCGACCAGGAGAGAACGAGCAGCAGCCCGATCGACGGGGCCGCGAGAATCGACGGCCATCTGGCGGGCGATGAAACAGCGGTTGACGGTGTCATGTGCGCAGTGTCTCTAACTGCCGGCGACGCTGCCACTACTCGATGAAGTTCCCTCGCTGGGTGTACGTTGCCGGCCCCATCACTCACGGGGGTTCCGACACGACGCGCGCGTCTTGGATGCGGGCGAGAATGCAAAAAGCGTTCAGTCGCGCGTGGAAGCCGGCGAGGTACGGCGGGGAGCGGCGAGGACATGAGACGTCTCCTGCTCGCATCCGTGGTCGCATCGCCGCCAGATCGCCCATGAACACGGGCTTCACCCCCGGTCTACGGAACCGAAGGTCACAGGTTCGAATCCTGTCGGGCGCGTCGCTGGAGGCCGCTCTTGCGACGACCAACGCCGAGGCCGTCACCGGCGCGGGGTGATCTCGATGTCGCGGCTGACCGGGTCGCTGAGGTTGTCGCCGTCGTCGACCTGGAACGTCAGGGTGCGCTCGGGGGAGGGGTCCTCGGACGCGTTCTCGTACATCACCGATCGCAGCGCGGTCTCGTAGTCGGCGGCCGTCGCCTCGCCCTTCAGCGTCAGCACGCCGGTGACGTCGTCGTACTCCCCGAAGATGCCGTTCTGCTCCTTGAAGAGGAGCTCGTCCTCGCCGTCCGAGAAGCCGCGCTCGATCGCGATGGTGCCGCCCACGAGGTACTCCGAGTCGGGGTCACTCACGGTGATCGCGTCGTCGACGGCAACCCAGCCGTCGCCCGCCGTGTAGGCGAGCGGCTTCTCGCTCGCGACGAGCACTGGCCGGCCGCTGGTCTCGACGACCTTCGTCGCGGGGGTGGACTCGAGCTCGCCGTCGTATGTCACGAACTCCACCGTTCGCGAGCCCGTCGGCGTGCCGTCGGCGAACGCGTACGCCACCGATCGCAGCGCCGCCTCGTAGTCCGCGGCCGGCGCGCTGCCCTTCAGCGTCAGGACGCCGCGCTCCCGGTCGTACTCGCCGCCGATGCCGAGCTGCTCGGTGTACTCGAGCACGTCGCCGTAGGTGAACCCGTCCGCGATGCGGACCCAGGCCGCCTCGATGTCGCCGTCGACGTCGACCAGGCCAAGCTCGGCGTCGATCAGCGTCGGCTTGCCGGTGTAGAACGTCCAGCCCTTGCTCGGACGGATCAGCGGCAGGTCGTCGATCGCCGTGATGTAGACGTCGCGCCGGACGGTGGTCGAGCTCGCGCCCGCGGAATCCGTCACCTGGAACTCGAGGCGGCGGGTCGCCTCGGACGGATCCTCGGACACGTTCTCGTAGGTCACCGAGCGGATCGCCGCCTCGTAGGCGGCGAGCGACGCGACTCCGTCCAGCCTCAGCAGGCCGCTCGCGTCGTCGTACGACCCCGTGATCCCGTTCTGGTCCCTGAACACCAGCTCGTCCTGGGCGGGATCGAACGAGTGGGTGACGATCGGCGGCCCGAGCGGGTTGCCGTTCGCGTCCACCGGCTGCGACACGTGCGGGACGAACGCGATCGTCGCGCCCGCGAGGAACGCCGAGTCGGGGTCGCCGACGACGAAGCCGCCGTCGACCGGCACCGGCCCGTCGTTCTCGAGGTACGTCAGGGGGCCTTCGCCGTTCTCGCCGATCGGCGGGTCGTTCTCGGCGATGACGCAGATCCGCTTCGTGGCGGGCGCGGAGTCCAACCCTGCGTCGTTGACCGTGAACTGGAGGTACTTCGTCTTCCCCAGGTTGCCGCTCGCCGGGTTGCTGTACTCGACGCTGCGCAGCGCCGACAGGTACGCCTCGACCGGCGCGGTGCCACTCAAGGTCAAGACGCCTGCGTCGGCGTCGTAGGAGCTGACGATCCCGTTCTGGTCTCTGAACAGGAGGTCGTCGCCGGCCTGGAAGCCGTCCGCGATCCGGACCGTCGCGCGGTCGAGCTCCTTGTCGTCGGGGTCCGAGACGACCATCTCGCGGTCGATCGGGACGGCCTTCCCGTGCTCGGCGTAGGTGGTGCAGCCGGGGGAGGCCGTGATGGTCGGCGGCTCGCCGAGCGGGACGACGTTCAGCGTGATCTGCGCGTACTCGCTGTCCTTGTCGTCGTCGCGCGCCTTGAAGACGAGCTGGTCGGGGCCGAGGTAGTCCGCCGCGGGCGTGTAGAGGAGGTCCGGGGCCCGCCCGGAGAGCTTGCCGCGCCGCGGCCGCTCGATGACATCGAACGTCAGCGGATCGCCGTCCGGGTCGGTGGCCGTCAGCGTGATGCGCTTCGGCGTGCTCTGCTTGACGACGAGATCCTGCCCGTACGCGGTGGGCGGCGAGTTGGGCCCCTCGAACGGCTGGATCGGCTCGTCCGCGGACAGCGCGGCGGGGGCCGAGCCGTCCGTGCGCGTGCCGCCGTCCGTCGCGGTAGCCGTCGCCGTCGGCGTGCTCCCGGACGGCTCGAAGACCCGGTAGCGCGACGAGCGGTACGCGGCGGGGCTGCGAAGGAACGCGGGCAGCCGCCCGTCGACGCGCGGCGCGCGCGTCAACGGCCGCGAGAGCCTGACCTTCCCGCTTCTGACGCCGACCAGCGCGACCCGGCCCGGATGCGGGTACGGCTGGGACGCGGCATCGTCCTGGTAGAAGAAGCGCTCGCGCTCGCGCCCGACCGCCATCACGAGGCTCTTCATGCGGCCCTGCGTGATCCGCGAGCCGGGACGCAGCGGCTCCGGGAGGGCGAACACGACCACGGGACCCGCGGCGCCGCCCGCGCCCAAGGCGGCGATCGCCTTGCTCGTCGCCTGCTTGCGTGTGAGCGCGGAGGCAGGGGTGGCTGCCGCGAGCGAGAGCGCGAGGGCAAGTGCGAGCGCGCCGGCGTTCATCCTCGCCGGCGGTCGCACGCGGATCAGGCGAAACACGGAGACCGTCCCTTCGTGGAGGTCGACTCAGCCGGGGTCACACGTCCCGTTGACCATTGCCGGATGAGCGCGGCACAGAGCGCAGATTACGCCGTTTAAGTGGTGTCGTCCGGGGAAACGGTTGCTCTTTCTTGTTTCGCCTGCAGCCGCGAATTAACCGAAAAGACGAGAGGTGTGGACGGACGTCGGTCACAGGACGGGGGTTTCGACCCTTGACGACGACGGCGCCGCTGTCGAGCGGCGCCGCCGGTGAAACCGAGAGGTCGTGACGGCCGGACTAGTCGTCGCTGCCGTGGTCGTCGTCGACGTCGTGCGTCGCCGGGTCGTCGTCTGAGCTCTCGGCGGGGCGGTCGCCTCCGTCGTCATCGCCGACCGGGTCGTCCGAGAGGCCGGTGGGGCGGTCGCCGCCGTGGTCGTCGGCCGCGTCGTGCGCCGCGGGGTCGTCGGACGAGCCCGCCGGACGCGTGCCGCCGTTGTCGTCGCCCGCGTCGTGCGTCGCCGGGTCGTCCGATGTACCGGCGGGACGGGTCCCGCCGTTGTCGTCCGCGCCGTGGCGGCGCGTGTGCGCCGTGTGCGCGCCGCGGCACCGGCGCGACTTGGAAGCGGCCCGCGCCCGCCGCGCCTTGCGGCACTTCTTCTTCGACGCCTTCCGCGCGCCGTCGTCGTCGCCGCTGTGCCGGACGTGGCCGGCGGGGTCGTCGGCGCCCTGCCGCGCCGAGGCGCCGGTGGCGCCGACGCTGATCGCGACCACGGCCACCAGGGTCATCAGGAACGTCATCGCTCGATGCGACATCTCAGAGTCTCCCGTCGTTGAGGTTCGCGAGGAGAATCGGACAACGCGGGTCGCGGTCTCAATCGGATCTTGGTCGTAGGACCTTCGAGGGCATAGGGTGCGCCGATGCCACGCACCCGGACCGCGCTCGCGCTCGCCCTCGCCCTCACGCTGCTCGTCCCCGCGACCGTCGGCGCCGCCGGCCCCGCCGGCACCTACAAGGGCCGCGCGACGAGCGTCGACCGCGACTTCAAGTACGGCAAGGTCACGATGAAGGTCAAGGGCTCGAAGGTGACGATGCTGAAGATCGAGTCCGTCACCACGACCGGGTGCGGCGGGTTCATGACCGTCGTCTTCGCCCCGTCGTCCGCGCAGATCACGAAGGGTTCGGCGCAGATCAAGGGCGGCAAGCTCTCGGTCACCTACCGGCCGGAGCCCTCGGTGGAGGACCAGACGACGACGATCAAGGCGACGGTCAAGGGCGGCAAGGCCACGGGCACGTTCAAGTCCGGCGACCTGTGCGTGAACGAGGGGCGCTTCACCGCGAAGCGGTGACGCGCGCGCACGGGACGACGATCTGGGCATCGGAGGCGTGGCTCGCGCAGGCCACGGCCTGGGCGGACGAGCGCCTGGCGGAGCATGGACTCGAGCGGACGCGGCCGCCGGAGCAGGTGAGCCTGCGGCCGTGGGCGACGGTCCTGCGCATCCCGACGACGGACGAGCTCGTGTGGCTGAAGGCGGCCGCCCCGCGCGTCGCGTTCGAGGTCGGGCTGTACGAACTCCTCGGCCGCGTCGCGCCCGAGCGCGTCCTGACCCCGCTCGCGACGGACGTCGGCCGCGCGTGGCTGCTGCTGCCCGACGGCGGGCCGACGCTCGGCGACCGGCTGCGCGGCCGCGCGCTCGTCGAGGCCTTCGCGCAGGCGCTCCCGAAGTACGCGCAGCTCCAGCGCGACCTCGCCCCGCACGCGGACGAGCTGCTCGCCCGCGGCGTCCAGGACATGCGTCCCGCGCGCACCGCCGACCGCTTCGACGAGGCGCTCGCCTACGTGCACGCGCTCGCGGACGCGCGCGAGCGGGTCGAGCTCGAGCGCGTCGCGGCGATGCGCCCGGCCGTGCTCGCCTGGGCCGAGCGGCTCGCCGCGAGCGCCGTCCCGCCGAGCGTCGACCACAACGACCTGCACCCGTGGAACGTGCTGGCCGGGGCGCGCTTCTACGACTGGGGCGACGCCGTCCTCGCGCACCCGTTCGCGACCATGCGCGCGCTCGGATGGATCCCGCTCGAGCCCGGCGACATCGTCCGCCTGCGCGACGCGTACCTGGCCGGCTTCGCCGACCTGGCGCCGCACGCGGAGCTCGTCGAGGAGCTGGAGCTCGCGTGCCGCGTCGGCAACGTCGCGCGCGCGCTGACGTGGCAGCGCTCCGTCGCCGACGCCGCGCCCGGCGAGGTAAAGGACCGGTGGCTGACCGGCGCGAGCGAGGCGCTGTTCTCGCTCCTCGACGACACCTGGCTCGGCCGCGCCTGATCGACGCGGCCCGCCACCACGACCGGTAACGTCGCGCGCCGATGGGACGGATCCTCCTCGTGGTGCTCGCGCTCGCGCTGCTGATCGCGGCGCCCGCCGGCGCCCAGACGCAGACCCGCTTCTCGCTCGCCGGCGGCTGCTACGCCGTCGGCGGCCTGCCTGGCGCCGAGCAGGTGCGCATGCAGGCGACCGCGCTGGGGCGCTACCTCCTCTACCGCCCGGACAAGACGTTCGTCACCGCCGACGGCTCCGCTCAGGCGCCGAGCGGCGCGTCGGACTGGCTCGTCGAGGACGCGCCCGGCGGCGGCTTCACGATGGCCACGGTCGCCGACCCGCAGAAGAAGGTCCCGGTCACCTTCACGCCCGCCGACGGCTGCGCGGTCTACCCCGAGGCCGACCTCAGCGCGACCGGGCGGCCGAAGCCGGCCCCGAACGAGTACCAGCGCGTCGGCGGCCTCGTCGAGGGCCACATGCATTGGATGACGTTCGAGTACTTTGGCCGCAAGTTCCACTGCGGCCGCCCGTGGCACCAGTACGGAATCGAGTATGCGCTGCCCGACTGCTCGGACATCGAGGGGCCGCAGGGCACCGGCGCGCCGTTCCAGAACTTCCTCAACTACGGCAACCCCGGCCAGCCGCACGACACGAGCGGCTACCCGAAGCTCACGAGCTGGTCGAAGGACAACCTGACCTACGAGGGCACGTACTGGAAGTGGATCGAGCGCGCCTACCTCGGCGGGCTGCGGCTCATGGTCATGGGCGTCAACGAGAACCGCGTCCTGTGCGAGCTGCAGGAGAACCGCGAGACCAACTGCAACGAGATGGACACCGTGCGCCGAGGCTTCAAGGCGGTCCGCGAGCTGCAGGACTACGTCGACGCGCAGGCCGGCGGGCCGGGCAAGGGCTTCTTCCAGATCGTCACCGACCCGTTCGAGGCGCGGCGCGTCATCAACCAGGGGCGGATGGCGGTGGTGCTGGAGATCGAGATCTCCGAGCCGTTCGACTGCCGCGGGTGGGAGCAGCCGACGTGCGACCAGGCGCAGGTCGACAAGCAGCTCGACGAGATGTACGGGCTCGGCGTGCGGTCGATGCTCCTGCTCAACAAGTTCGACAATCCGCTCACAGGCGTGCGGTTCGACGGCGGGCCGGCGGGCGTGCTCATCAACGCCGGCAACAAGCAGAGCGCCGGGTCGTACTGGAGCGCCCGCACGTGCCAGGGCAAGCTCGCCGACAACACGATCTTCACTCCGGATCCGCAGAGCTCGGCGGCCTTCTCCGCCGTTCTCGACACGCTCGGCTTCCCGAGCGGGACGACGCCGAACTCGTATCCGCCCCCGCCGCACTGCAACACGCGCGGGCTGACCGACCTCGGCAAGCACGTCGTCAACCGGATGATGGACCTGAACATGATCGTCAACCCCGACCACATGTCGCAGGCCGGGGTGGCGGACACGCTGTCGCTGCTCGAGGCGCGCCGGTACAGCGGCGTCATCTCGCCGCACGGCTGGATGGACCCGGGCAACTGGCCGCGGCTGTGGAAGCTCGGCGGGATCGCGTTCCCCGGGCACTCGTCCGCCAAGGGCTACGTCGAGGACTGGCAGAAGTACCGCCCGCAGCAGACGCCGTACGCGTTCGGGTGGGGCTACGGCGCGGACCTCGGCGGCCTCTCGCACCAGCCGTCGCCCGAGGGGGAGGGCTCGATCGCCTACCCGTTCAAGAGCTACGACGGCTCGGTGACCTTCGACCGCCAGAAGACCGGCGAGCGCACCTTCGACTACACGAAGGAGGGCGTCGCGCACTACGGGCTGTACGCCGACTGGTTCGAGGACCTGAGGCGGATCGGCGGCGACGCGCTGGCCAAGGACATGTGGGACGGGGCCGAGGCGTACCTGGAGATGTGGGAGCGCGCGAGCGGCGTGCGCACGCCGGCGTGCGCGAACCGCGACGGCATCATCACGAAGCGCGGGCGCGGGTCGCTGGTCCTCGGCCGCGACTGGCTCACGCTCCTGAAGCGCGCCGGCCAGCCCCAGCAGCGCTCACGCGCGTGGACGTGGTGCGTCAAGGGCAAGCGCAACGAGAACACGTCGCAGACCGCGGTGCTGAGCGCGCGGGGGAACGTCGAGCTCGTCGGCAGCAACGCGCTGCGTCGGCGGGCCGGGGGCGTGCGCGTCGGCGCGCGCGTCGCGAGGCGACTGCGGGGCGCACGGCGCGTCGGGCCCGGCGTCCTGCGCCGCGGGACGTGGGTCTACGCCGTGCGGGGCGGGAAGGTCGTGGCGGTCGGCGTCGCGTCGCGCGCGCTGATCCGCCACCCGAGGGCGCTGCGCGCGGCGGTGCGGCTGCTGCGCTCGGCGCAGGCGACGCAGGCCAAGCGGCAGTTCGTCCCGAACGCCGAGCAGGCCAAGGAGCGCGGGAAGCTCGAGGGCCGGGCGCTCGCGGGCTCCAGGGACCCGCGCCTCAACCAGAAGCTCGCCCTCCTCTGCAGCCTGCAGCTGCAGGCGCTGACCTAGGCCGCCCTCCGGCGCTGCTCCATCTCGGCGTCGACGCGCGCGACGTCGCGCGCGAGGCCGACGCGTTCGAGCAGGCCGATGAACGCTGCTGAAAGATCGAACTCGTACCACCGCAGGCCGTGCTTGGCCGACTTCGGGAACGCGTGGTGGTTGTGGTGGAAGGACTCGCCGAGCGACGGCAGCGCGAGCCAGACGACGTTGGTGGAGTGATCGTCGGTGGCGAACCTGCGAGTGCCGAAGAAGTGGCAGACCGAGTTGACCGACCACGTGACGTGGTGGACGAAGAAGACGCGGACGAGGCCGCCCCACACGAAGCCGGTCAGGCCGCCGGCGAGCTCGCCGGTGATGGCCCAGCCGAGGGCGAACGGGAGGAACAGGCCGCCGAGCGCGATCCACGGGAAGAGCCTGTTGATCCGGCGCATGCCGCGGTCCTGCAGGAGGTCGCGGGCGAACTGGCGCTTGGTCGCCTGGCCCTGCGTCTCCAGCAGCCAGCCCATGTGCGCGTAGAGCAGGCCGCGCCACCAGGACTCGTGGCCGTGCGGCGAGTGCGGGTCGCCGTCCTTGTCGGTGAACGCGTGGTGCTTGCGGTGGTCGGCGACCCAGTCGAGGACGGGGCCCTGGATCGCCATCGACCCGAGGATCGCGAGGCCGTAGCGCAGCGGCGCCGGGGTCTCGAACGCCTTGTGCGTGAGCAGGCGGTGGTAGCCGACGGTGATGCCCAGCGCGGTGACGAGGTAGAGCGAGCCGAACAGCGCGAGGTCGACCGGGCCGACCGCCCGCTGCCACAGCAGGACGATCGCGACGGCGAAGGCGACGAAGGGCAGCAGGACGGCTGCGAGGTTGGCGAAGCGCTCGGCACGTGACATGGTTTGGAGTGTTCCCTCAACCGAGAGCCGCTTCTTCGCCCGATGTCCACAAGTCAGCCGTCAGAAATTGAGCGATCGCGCAAAGCGGCCGCCGCTGGAGCCGCGCGCGGAGTCGGAGGGACGGCGCCGTGGGCCTCCCTCGACCCCGCGCTCGGCGCCCCGCTGCGCGCGGTGCTGCCGGCGCTGGTCGAGGAGGTGCTCGACGCGGTGCGGGCCGGCGTGCCCGCCTACGCGGCGCCGCTCGAGGGCACCTTCGGGCGGACGGTGCGGGTCGGCGTCGAGCAGGCGCTCGGCGGCTTCGTCGAGCTGATCGAGTCGGGCTCGGACGTCGAGGTCCCCGGGCGCGAGGTGTACGTCGCCCTCGGCCGCGGGGAGGTCCGCCAGGGCCGAGAGCTCGACGCGCTGCTCGCCGCGTACCGGGCGGGCGCGCTGGTCGCGTGGCGGCGGTTCGCCGAGGCGGCGAGCGGAGCGGGCGCGGCGCCCGACACGCTGATCCGCCTGGCGGAGGCCGTGTTCGCGTTCATCGACGAGCTCTCCGCCGCGTCGGCCGAGGGCTACGCCGAGGCGGCCGGCGAGCGCCAGGACCGCCGCCGCCGGCTCCTCGACCTCCTCCTCGCGCCCGATCCCCCGGCCGCCGCCGACCTCGACGCCGCCGCGAAGGAGGCGGGGTGGAGGATCCCGAAGGCGGTCGCCGTCGTCGTCTTCGACCACGAGCGGCCGGCGAGGCTCGCGCCGCGGCTGCCGCCGGACGCGCTCGTGGGGGCGGCCGCGCCCGCTGCGGGCGGAGGGGTCGCGGGTGGCGCCGGAGGGGCGTCGGGTGGCGGCGGCGCAGCGGCGCCGGGGGGTGCCGGCGGAACGGCGGCGGGTGCGGCTCGCGGTGTCGCGGTGATCGCCGACCCCAACGCTCCCGCGCGCCTCGACGCGCTGCGGACCGCGTTCCGCGGCCACCGCGCCGCGATCGGGCCGACCGTCGCGCCGCACGCCGCCGCGCTCTCCGCCGCCCGCGCGGCGACCGCGCTCGCGCTCGCCCGCGACGACGCGCCGCTCCTGCGCGCCGACGACCACCTCCTCGACCTGCTCGTCCTCGCCGACCGCGGGCTCGCGGAGGACCTCGTCGCGCGACGTCTCGCCCCGCTCGAAGCCCTCACCGACGCGAACCGCGCGCGGCTGCTCGAGACGCTCCAGGCCTGGCTCGACCACCACGGCGAGGCGCGGCCGGCGGCGGGGGCCCTCCACGTCCACGTCCAGACCGTCCGCTACCGGCTCAACCGCTTGCGCGACCTCCTCGGCGAGGCCCTCGACGCGCCGTCAGCGCGCCTGGAGCTCGCGCTCGCCCTTCACGCGCGGGCAGCGCTGGCGGAGGCGGACGCCGGCGCCGCCGCCGCGCGCGGGTGAACGAGGCGCGCCGCGACGACGCCGCCGATCCCGCCGAAGAGGTGCCCCTGCCACGAGACGCCGGGGTGCGGGACCAGACCGGTGAGCAGCGTCGTCCCGTAGACGGCGAGGACCAGGACGCCCACGCCGAGATCGAGCGCCCGGCGCGTCCAGTAGAAGCGCGACACGAGGTACGCGGCGTAGCCGAAGACGACCCCGCTCGCCCCGATGTGGACGGTGTCCGCCGGGCCCGCGAACCAGGTGCCGAGCCCGCCGACGACCACGACGATCGCCGTCACCGCCGCGACCCGTGCGAGCCCCGCGAGCGCGATCGCCCCGCCGAGCAGCAGGAAGGGGATCGTGTTCCCGATCAGGTGGCCGAAGCCCGCGTGCAGGAACGGCGCGAACACGATCCCCGGCAGGCCGTCGACCTCGCGCGGCTCGATCCCGTGCGAGTCCAGGTTGAACGCCACCGCGTCGACGACCTCGACGACCCACATCACCGCCGCCAGCCCGACGACCAGCATCAGGCCCTCCTCGCGCGGGTTGCGCTGCCGGGGTGGCTGCTCGTCGGCGCTCATGCACCCGCCATCATGCCGACCCCGTGGCCCTCGTCGCACGAATCGCCGTCTCGGCGCTCACGCGCCCGCCCCGCCACAGCCTCGGCGACGACCGCTCGCAGGTCGCCGACCTGCACGTCCCGCGCGGCCCCGGGCCGTTCCCGGTCGTCGTCCTGCTGCACGGCGGCTACTGGCGGACGAAGTACGGCCGGCTGATCACGCGCCCGCTCGCACGGGACCTCGTCGACCGCGGCTTCGCGGCATGGAACCTCGAGTACCGCCGCGTCGGGACGGGCCGCGGCGGGGGCGGCGGCTGGCCGATGACGTTCGACGACGTCGCGAACGGCATCGACGCGCTCGCCACGCTCCAAGACCCCCGCCTCGACCTCGACCGCGTGGCCGTCGTCGGCCACTCCGCCGGCGGGCAGCTCGCGCTCTGGTCGGCCGCCCGCAGGAACGCGAAGGTCGAGCCGCAGCGCGTGGTCGCCCTCGCGCCCGTCACGGACCTGCTCCGGACCGGCGAGCGGGCGCACGCCCTCCTCGGCGGCACGCCCGACCAGGTGCCCGAGCGGTTCGCCGCCGCCGACCCGCTGCAGAACGTCCCGCTCCCCGTCCCCGTCCTCATCGTCCACCCGCAGGACGACGAGACGATCCCCGTCCGCCGCTCGCGCGCCTACGCCGAGAAGAGCGGCGCGAACGTGACGCTGGTCGAGCCGCCGGCCGGCGGCCACCGCTCCCCGACCGACCCCGCGACCGACGCGTGGCGCACGGCGGCCGAGTGGCTGCAAGCATCGTGACTGCCATGGAGGGCTACTACGGCAGGCCGGGCGTGGGAGAGGCGGACGTGGAGGCGGTCCGCGCGATCTACGCGGCGTTCGCCGAGCGCGACATCGAGTCGGCGCTGGCCCACGTCGCCGAGGACATCGTCTTCGAGCCGAGCGGCACGGCGCGGCTGCTCGGCCGCACCGACCCCTACCGGGGGCACGCCGGCCTGCGCGAGTACTTCGCCGACGCCGGGCGCGTGTGGGAGGAGCTGACGTTGCACGCCGAGGACGTCCGCGCGGCCCTCGGCAGCGTGGTCGTGTTCGGCCGCGCGGAGGGGCGTGTCGATGGCGAGCCCGTGAGGCGGAGCGTCGTGTGGACGTGGCGGCTGCGCGACGGCAAGGCGGTGTGGATGCGCGCCAACGACGTCGGGCCCCGGCCGTAGCGGTTACGGTCCCCCGCGTGCCCACCCTGGTCCTCGGCCCCTGCCTGCGCTACGTCGACGAGACGGACGCGACCGTGTGGGTCGAGACGGACGCGCCGTGCACCGTCGAGATCCTCGGCTGCGAGCAGCACACGTTCCACGTCAGCGGCCACCACTACGCGCTCGTGCACGTCAGCGGCCTCGAGCCCGGAACCACGAACGAGTACGAGGTGCGGCTCGACGGCCAGCGGTGCTGGCCGGACCTCGCGCCGGAGGGCTTCCCGCGCAGCGTCATCCGCACGCCAGCCGAGGACGAGGTCGCGCGGGTCGCGTTCGGCTCGTGTCGCGTATCGGTCCCGCACGAGCCGCCCTACGCCGAGGCCAAGGAGGACGACGAGCGCGGCCGCGAGGTCGACGCGCTGTATGCGCTCGCGCTGCGCATGCGCGACCAGCCGATGGAGGACTGGCCGTCGCGGCTGCTGATGATCGGCGACCAGGTCTACGCGGACGAGGTCTCGCCGCGCGCGCTCGAGTTCATCCGCTCCAGGCGCGACACCGCCGAGCCCCCGGGGGAGGAGGTCGCCGACTTCGAGGAGTACACGCGCCTGTACTGGGAGTCGTGGGGCGAGCCGGTCATGCGCTGGCTGCTCTCCACCGTTGCGACCGCGATGATCTTCGACGACCACGACGTCCACGACGACTGGAACATCTCCGCCAGCTGGCTCGACGACTGGCGCGAGAAGCCGTGGTGGGACGAGCGCATCCGCGGGGCGTTCACCTCGTACTGGATCTACCAGCACATCGGGAACCTCGCGCCGTCGCACATCCACGACGAGGACGAGGTCTACGACAAGGTCTGCTCGGCGGACGACGGCGCGCAGATCCTGCGCGAGTTCGCGATCCGCGCCGACCGCGAGACCGAGGGCACGCGCTGGAGCTTCTGCCGCGACTACGGCGGCGTACGCGTGATCGTCATCGACTCGCGCGCAGGTCGAAGCTTCCCGGACGGGCGCCGGAAGATGGTCGACGACGGCGAGTGGGAGTGGATCTGCGAGCGGCTCGTCGGCGGCCACGACCACCTGGTCATCGCGACCTCCCTCCCGCTGCTCCTCGGTCACGGACTGCACTACCTCGAGGCGTGGAACGAGGCGACGTGCTCAGGCGCCTACGGCGGCTGGTTCAAGGGCGTCGCTGAGAAGATCCGAAGGGCCGGCGACCTGGAGCACTGGGCGGCCTTCGCCGAGTCGTTCCGCCTGGTGACGAAGCGGATCGAGGAGGTCGCGGCCGGCAGGCACGGCGAGCCGCCGGCGTCGATCGTCGTGCTCTCCGGCGACGTGCACCACGCCTACCTCGCGGAGGTCGCGTTCCGCCGCGACGCGAATGTCCGGAGCGCGGTCTACCAGGCGGTGTGCTCCCCGTTCCGCAACCCGCTCGACAACCGCGAGCGCACGGTCGTCCGTTTCGGCACCTCGTCCGCCGGGCGCGCCGTCACCCGCGCCCTCGCCCGCACCGCCGGCGTGCACGATCCCGAGAACATCCGCTGGCGCATCACCGACGGGCCGTGGTTCGACAACCAGGTGGCGACGCTCGAGCTGCACCACCGCCGGGCGCGGCTTCGCGTCGAGCGCACCCTGCCCGAGGAGTGGAAGGACCCCAAGCTCCACGAGTGCCTCAGCCGCCGGTTGGCCTGAGACCCGCGCCGAGAGGAACGCGCGCGTTCGTGCCGAAATGCGCGAGCCATGAGCGCCTCCGTGCCCGATCGCACCACCGCCGATCCCGTCTCGCCGCTCGTGCAGCGGCTCGTCGCCGCCTCCGGGATCTTCTTCGCCGTGTTCTTCCTCGTCACGTTTCTCTCGTTGGGAGACGAGCCGCCCAACCTGCAGGACGACCCGGTCGGCGACTGGACGGGGTGGGCGAAGGACAACGACACGAACCTGCGCATCGCGATGATCGCGATCGCGCTGGCGACCTACAACTTCCTGCTGTTCATCGGCTATCTGCGCAGCGTGCTCGGCGAGGCCGAGCGGGCGGCACGGGGGTTCGTGCGCGGTGGCTACATCATCCTGGCCGCCGGCACGGCGGGGATGGTCGCGCTCGGGATCGCCATCGGGATGGTGGCAACGAGCGCGCAGCTGACCGACGCTTCGCCGGACATCATCCGGTCGGTGAACTGGATGGCGGGCGGTCCGTTCATCATCGGTGGGGCCAGCCTGGGCGCCTGCCTGGTCACCGTGGGCCTGCTGAACGCGGGGCTGCGGGCGCTGCCCGCGTGGCTCGGGTGGGTCGCGCTCGTCGACGGGATCTTCTTCGTCCTGACCCTCGGCAGCGTGCTCAGCGACCCGGGCGACGACAACGTCTTCACGGTGTTCTTCCCCCTGTCGTTCCTGCTGCTGCTGATCTTCAGCATCGGCGCGAGCGTCACGTTCCTGCGCGCGCCGCGCCCGGCGGCTACGCCACGATCAGCGACGTAGGCTGCGCCGGGTCCACCCTGACCGGGACGGTCGCGCCGGGCTGAAACTTCGGCGAGGCGACGAGCGCGATGACCTGGCGGTGCGTGGCGGCGTAGGGCGTCATGCCGTCGACCGAGACCTGGAGGTCCATCTCGACCTCCGGGTTCTCGTTGACGAACGTGCCGGTCTCGCGGAGGGCGGTGATGGTCGCGGTGCCGGCGGTGCCGTTGACGGAGAGGTACTGAGCCTTCCTGGAGTCTGCCTCGACCTGGGTGCGGAGATCCCTGAAGAAGACCATGGCGCGCATGCTCGCGGGGGAGCGGCGGCACGTCAGTGTCAACCCGGTCTCAATCGGGGTCGGGGCGCCGGCGCGCGGCCTTCTTCTCGCCCGCGCGGCGCTTGGCCTCGAGCCGCCGGCGCCGCGACGCCGCCGTCGGCTTCGTGGGGCGGCGCTTGCGGGGGACGTGCAGGGCCGCCGCGAGCCTGCGCGCGAGCCGGTCGAGCGCCAGCTCGCGGTTGCGCGCCTGGCTGCGGTTGTCCTGCGCCACCGCGGTCACGCGCGGGCCGCAGCGTTCGATCACGCGCCGCTTCTGCTCGTCGCTGAGCGCGCGGGAGGCGGCGACGTCGAACGTCGCCTCGATGCGCGACGCGGTGACGTTCGCGTGCTGGCCGCCGGGCCCGCTCGAGCGGCTGGCGCGGACGACGATCTCGTCGTCGGGGATCGCCACGCTCGGCGTGACCTGCAGCATCCCCGCTTCCTACCACGCGCAACGGGTACGTACCGCGCGATGGCGCTGCGGGGGCTCATAGCGGTCGGGGTCGGCGCGCTGCTCGCTGCGGCGGGAGCGGCTCCCGCGAGCGCGTCGGTGACGGCGGACGTCGACATGGCCAACACGGGCTTCTTCGCCGACGAGGAGCTCGTGCCGCCCCTGGCCCAGCGCTGGTCGATCCCCGCGACCGTGCAGACCGTGCTGGCGGCGGACGGGCGCGTGTACGTCACCGACGGCCGCGGCGCGGTCGCCTTCGACCTGGCGACCGGGCGCCAGCTGTGGGCGACCGGCATCGACGGGCCGAAGGCGACCGCCTACGACGCCGGGGTGCTCTACGTGCGCACCACCAACGTCCTCACCGCGCTCGACGCGACGACCGGGGCCGTGCGCTGGCGCCACGAGCACGACGACAACGGCGACGGCGGCGGGCCCGTCGCGGCGGACGGCGTCGTCTACTACGACACGTACGGCCAGGTGCTCGCGCTGCGCGCCTCCGACGGGACCGAGCTGTGGCAGGGCGGCGGGATCGGTGGGACGGCGGGGCTCGCGCTCGAGGGGGACCGCCTCTACGTCGCGGGCCCGTGCGGCGCGGCCCAGGCGCTCAGCCGCGCGGACGGCTCGACGGTCTGGGTCCACCGCGCGGGGTGCAGCGGCGGCGGCGACGAGTACCCCGCGGTGCACGGCGGCCGCGTCTACCACTCCGACACGGAGTACCAGGAGGGCGGCGGGTGGATGGACCAGCCGGTCCTGTCGGCCGCCGACGGCACCGTGCTGCGGCACTACACGGGCGCGCTGCCGGTCTTCGTCGACGGGCTGGAGGTGCAGTCGGGCGGGACGGAGCTGCGCGGGGTCGATCCCGCGAGCGGGGAGATCCGGTGGCGCAACACCGGCGGCGTGTCGGGGACGATCGCCGTCGGGCACGACGTCTACGGGCTGCGCGGCGAGCGGCTGACCGCCTTCGCGAGCGAGGACGGCCGCGTGCTGTGGGACCAGAAGCTGGGCGACCTGAGCGCGACGTCGTCGACGACGCCGGTCCTCGCGGCGGCGCCCGGGACGCTCCTCGTCGCGCGCGACGGGACGCTGACGGCGTGGCAGAGCGCGCTGACGCCGGCGCCGCGGGCGGTCGCGCTGACGGCGTCGTCGAGCGACGTGCGCGCCGGCGCCGAGGTCGGCCTGACCGGCGTGCTGGGCCGCGAGCTGCGCGGCGAGGGCGTCGGCGTGCGGGTCGAGGGGGCGGACTGGCCGCGTGGCAGGTTCTCGCGACTGGCGGACGTGCGCGCGGCGCGCGACGGCGGGTTCACCACGAGCGCTCTCGTCTACCGCAACTCGCGCTTCCGGGTCGGGGCGCCGGGCGAGGGGAACGAGGTCGTCACGGTCTACGCGTCGCCGGAGGTCGTCGTGGGGCGCCGGCGGGTCTCGGTCCGTGCCCCGGGGTCGCGCCTCGCGGGGCGGACGATCGTCCTCTACCGCGACCGCCCCGGGTCCGGGCCGCTGGTGCGGCTGGGGAGCGGGCGGCTGGTCGCCTCCGGCCGCGGGCGGACGCGCGCGGCGCTGCGCGTGCCGCGCGGCCGCGGCGCGCTCCTCTTCTGCATCCGCGGGCAGCTGCGGCTCGGGCTCGGGCGCCCGAGCGCCCTGACGCGGCGCTGCGGCGCGCGCCGGATCGCGCTGCGCTAGCGGGCGATCCCCTCGACCAGGCCGGGGTTCGCGGTGCGGCGGACCTCGCCCGGCTCGAACCCGGTGTCGCGCAGCAGCGCGTGCAGCTCCTGCACCGACCGCTGCCGGCCGCCGTCGGTCTGCGTGAGCATGTGGACGTCGACGAACGACGCGACCGGCTCGACCACGTTCGGCTCCTGCAGCGTCTCGACCAGGACGAGCTTCGCGCCGGGCGCCATCGCGGCCCTCACCGTGCTGAGGATGGTGCGGCACCGCTCGTCGTCCCAGTCGTGCAGGACGTCCTTCATGACGTAGACGTCCGCCTTCGCGTCGACGCGCTCGAAGAAGTTGCCCTGGCTCAGCTCGACGCGGTCGCGGATGCCGGCGTTGGCGAGGTGGGTCTCGGCCTCGGCGAGCACGCCCGCGGCGTCGACGAGCACGCCGCGCAGGCCGGGGCGCGCGTTCAGAACGCCGGTGAGGAGCGTCCCGATGCCGCCCGCGACGTCGCAGACCGTCCCGCGGTCCGGCCACGGGTAGCCGGCGACGATCGACGGGACGTCGACCTCCGTGATGCGGCGCATCCCCGCGGCGAACTGGCGCTCCTCCTCGGGGTGCTTCTCGAAGTACGACCAGACCGACTCGCCGTGCGTCGCCGGGAATGCGGGTTCGCCGGTGCGGATGCTCTCGGTGACGTTGCCCCACGCCTCCTGCGTCGAGCGCTCCGTCAGGTAGAGGATCCACGGCCGCATCGAGTGCTTGTGGTCGGCGCGGAGCACCGCGCCGGTGCGCGTGAGCCGGAAGCGCCCCTTGCCGTCGAGCGTCAGCAGGCCGTGGAGCGCGGCGTAGCGCATCATGCGGTGCAGGGCGTCCGCGTCGAGCCCCTTCTCCCGTGCGATCTCCGCCGCCGTGCGCTTCTTCGTGCCGAGGGCCTCGGGGATCTCGAGCTCCGCGAGCGCGCGCATCGTGAAGGCGGGAGCGAAGCCGATCGAGCGCTGCAGCGTCGCGAGCTCGGCGGGCAGCATCCGGTCGCCCAGGCGCTCGAGGGCGATCCGGGCGGCGAGGACGGCGCGGGCGGCGAAGCGTGGCGGGGCTCGGTCGGGCATGGCGCGGAATGCTAGGCACCGCGCGCGAGCGCGTATGTGAGGATCGCCGCCGCGGCGGCGACGTTCAGCGACTCGAAGTGCGGGGCCGGGATGCTCACCGCGCCGACGCACGCCTCGCGCTCGTCGTCGCGCAGCCCGTCGCGCTCCGAGCCGAGGACCACGCAGGCGTCCTCCGGCAGCTCGCGCGGGTCGACGCCGCCGCGCGGGACGGCGGCGAAGAGCCGCCCGCCCTCCAGCCGCGCGCCCTCTGCCACCAGCCCGCGCCTGAACGTGGCGCCGCGCGCGGCCCGCAGCGCCCTGCGCGACCAGGGGTCGGCGCAGCCCGGCGTGAGCGCGACGCGGGGCAGGCCGAAGGCGGCGGCGGTGCGGACGATCGAGCCGACGTTGCCGTCGTCGGCGACGTGGGCGAGCACGAGGCTCCGCGGAGGGAGGGCGGGCGGTGGTGCGGGCGGGATGCGGCAGATCGCGACGACGCTGGGCGGCTGCCCGACCGCCGCGACCGCTCGCAGCGCGTCCGCCGACGCGGCCGCGACCTCCGGCGCGCCGCCCGCCCGCCCGCCGCCATCCCACTCGCCGAGCACCCACTCGACGTCGATCCCCGCGTCGAGCGCCTCCTCCAGCAGCGCCGGCTCGTCCACGACGAACGCGCCCTCCTCGCGCCGCGCATCCGCGTCGCGCAGCAGCCGCGCGGCGCGGACGACGCGAGGGTCGCGGGCGGAGGTGGCGGGGCGCATGGCGGCATACTTCCAGCGTGGCCCTCGTCACCGACCTCGAGCTGCCCGAGCTCGACTACCTCGACCCGGACCTCCGCGGGCCCCGCTACCACGAGATCGTCTCGGACCTGCGGTCGCGCGGGTGGCTCGCGCACAGCCCGCTCGCGTACGTCGTCCTCGAGCGCGAGGCCGCGAGCTTCTTCCTGCGCACGAAGAGCGCGACGTTCCCGGGCAGGCAGATCGCCGAGATGTTCGGGATCGCGCCGGGCCCGCTCAAGGAGGAGATCGACCGCAACATCCTCCACATCGACGGCGCCGACCACCGCCGGCTGCGCAACCTCGTCAACCCCGCCTTCACGCCGCGGGCGGCGGACAGGTGGCGCCCGGTGATGCGCGGCTTCCTCGACGAGCTGTGGGCGACGGTGCCGGAGAGCGGGGAGTGCGACTTCGTCGAGGCGTTCGGCAAGCCGTATCCGTCGCTGACGATCGCGACCGTGATGGGCGCGCCGCGCGAGGACGCCCCGCGCCTGGCGGAGTGGTCGAACTGGATCCAGCGCCAGTTCGACGGCCCGACCCTGCTCGCCGAGCGCGACCGGGTCGAGCGCGCCTGCGCGGAGTTCTACGACTGGGCGGACGGGATGCTCGCCGTGCGGCGGACGACGCCCGGCGACGACCTCGTGTCGACGCTGATCGCCGAGGAGCAGGACGGCGACCGGCTCTCCGACGTCGAGCTCGTCAACCTCGTCCTCAACGTGCTCGTCGGCGGCGTCGACACGACGCAGTCGCAGCTCGCGCACGCGATCCGCCTGTTCGCCGAGCACCCGGAGCAGTGGGAGCACGTGCGCCGGGACCCGGAGACGTACGTCCCGCGCGCGGTCGAGGAGGCGCTGCGCTACGAGCCGATCACGCCGTTCACCGCGCGGATCATGACCGAGGACGTCGAGTACGGCGGGGTCACCTTCCCGGAGGGGACGATCGTGCTGGTCGCCCCGGTGACGGCGAACCGCGACGGCGTCGACGACGCGGACGCGTTCGACGTCACGCGCGAGCCGACGAAGCCGCTGACGTTCGGCGCCGGCATCCACTACTGCCTGGGCGCGAACCTCGCGAAGGCCGAGCTGCAGGAGGCGCTGACGTTCCTGGCCGCCCGCGTCGACCGCTTCGAGCTGACCGCCGAGCCCGAGTTCGACACCGTGCAGGGCGTGTACGGGATGGTCTCGCTCCCCGTCCGGCTCGTGCGGCCGTAGCCGCACCGCGCGAGCAAACTCACGCATTTTGTGTGGAGGCGACCGCCGTCGTGCGGCGAACACCGCCGGACCATGCAGGTGTGTCACGCGCGCGAGCAGTACGTCCGCTGGCTGCTCGCCACGAGGGACCTGTCGCCACACACGATCCGTGCATACGCGGGCGACCTCGCGGCGTTCGAGCGTCACGTCGGCAGCGGTGCGTCCGTTCGCGTCATCGACCGCGAGTGCCTCGTGGCGTTCATCGAGGACCAGCGCGCGGCGGGCCTCTCGCCGATGTCGATTCGGCGCCGCGCGGCTGGCGTTCGCGGCTTCTGCCGGTGGCTGCTGGCTCGCCGGTTGCTCGACGCGGATCCGTGGATAGGGACGACGATCGCCGCCGGCCGAGCGCGGAAGCTGCCGAGGCTCGTCCCGTCCTACGAGCTTGACCGCCTCTTTCGGTCCCTGCGCCGAAGCGCCGGCGTGGGCGTCCCTGGCGACGCCCTCGACCGCCCCCATCAGGCGACGACGCTCCTCGCGGCGACGCTGATGGTCGCGACCGGCGTCCGCGTGCACGAGGTCGTCGGCATCAAATGCCGCGAGATCGACCTGCGTGCGCGCAGCGTGCGGATAGTCGGCAAGGGTCGCCGAGAGCGGCACGTCTTCCTCACGAACGACTGGGTAACGAGCCTGACGCGTTCGTACCTCGAGACGCGCGAAGCCCTCGGCGTCGAGCACGCCTACCTCCTCTTCAACACCCAGCGCGAGCCGATGACCGCCGCGGCGCTGCGAACCAGGCTGGCGAAGGCAGCACGGGACGCGGGCCTCCACGCGAGGGTGACGCCCCACATGCTCCGCCACACCGCGGCGACGCAGCTGATCGAGGCCGGAGTCGACATCCGCTACATCCAGCGGCTCCTAGGCCACGCGAGCCTCAGCACCACGGAGATCTACACCCACGTCTCGGATCGGGCCCTCAAGCGGGTCGTCTGCGACGCGGATGTCGTGGGGAGGCTGCTCCGAGCGCGATAACTGAGAATTATCGGTGCCACTCAGCCGGGCCGATCTTCTTCGCTCCTTGGATGAGCAGAGGCGGCTGCTCGCGGCCTCCATCGTCCTGACCCCCGTCGACAGCTTGCCCTTCGGCTTGGCTGACCGCGACCGAACGGCGTTCCTTCACGGGCTGTATCTGACCGACAAGGTGCGCGACCGGGAGGCCCGCAAGCACGCGATCGTCCAATTCGGCGGCGGCCGCGAGCAGGCCGCCAAGGACATTGCCGCGATCCACCGCCTCGTCGCTGACGCCCTCGGGGCGGCCGAAGGCTCCCTCCGTCTCCTCTCCGGACTTCAGGCCCACGCCGCGACGTTCATGAGCATCGGCGCGATTGGCCAGACCGTGATGCTGCTCTCGGAGGACGCGGGCGGACATTTCAACACTCACGCAATTCTGCAGCGTTTGGGGCTTCGCACGATCGACCTACCGATCGATCGGGAGCGCCTCTGCATCGATCGCGCGGCCGCTCTCAAGGTCATCGAGAGGACGCCTCCCGATTTCATCTTCGTCGACCGGAGCGAGGGTCTGCGGTACGAGGACTTCTCGTTCATCGGAGGCCTCGAAGGGCCCACGACGATCTTCGACGCCTCACAGTACCTGACCCCCATCCTCACCGGTCGCTACGAGAATCCCCTCGAGTGGGGATTCGACCTCATGCTGTTCACGCTTCACAAGAACTTCCCGGGGCCGCAGAAGGCGGCGATCGTCACCCGTGAGGGCGGCGAACTGTGGAAGCGCGTGGTCTCAGGTCTGAGCACCCTGGTCTCCAGCTCCCACGCGGAGAACACGTACCTCATGGGGTTGACGCTGCTCCGCGAGGACTGGCTGGAGACGTACGTAGGCCGGCTCTTGAGCACGGCGGCCGAACTCGAGCGTCGGCTCGGCGAGCGCGAGGTCGCCGTGGTGCCGCGCGCACGGCAGGGCGATCCACACTGGCCGGCGACGCATCACATCTGGATCCTCTCGGCCAGCCGTGACGAGGCGTTCGCGCAGTTCGAAGCGCTCACGGAGGCGCGGATACACACCAACTACCGGAAGCTGCCGTACGATCTGGGCTACGGGCTGCGGCTGGGGACCACGTTCTCCGCTGTTGCGGGCATCGACCTGGGGCACGTCGAGGAACTCGCGGATATCATCGCCACCGCTATCGCAGACGGCGCGGGTGCAAGCCTTCGGGCTCGGGTCGGCGCACTCGCGGAGGACGCGCGGACGACGGCGATCCTCCCGCCGGAGCACTGGATCTAGGCGTGAGTCGCCGCCTTCCGTCCGTCGCTTACGAGCCGCCCGGGGAACCGAGCCTGTTCGACCGGTGGGAGGCGGGCGCAAAGACCGATCTGCCGCCGCCCCTTGCCGTCGGAGACGCCGCCTACCGATCGCACGTCGTGGGGCTGCTCGGCCGCCACGCAGACGCCGCGCGCAACCTGATCAGCGTCGGAGCGGGCACCGGGCACGCCGAGGCGGCGCTCGCCGCCCGGGGATGGAATGTCCTCGCCACCGACCCGGCGGGCAGCGCGCTACGCATCTGCCGGGGCAAGGGCTTGGCGACGGCGCGGTTCGCGCTGTTGGAGGACCCGCCGCTCGGGCGGTTCGACGTCATTTACTGCGACGGCGTGCTGGGTCATCTCTGGGATCCGGACGAAGCGTCGATCCCGGCATGGACCGCTCTCGCCGCGCTCGGTCGCCGCGACACCATCTGCGTCGTCTCGAACGATCTGTCGGACGACGACGACAGCGCCCGGTTCGCCGTCCGCACGTCGCGGGCCGCGGCGTTCTACCGGCCCCCGGCGACCTGGTTCGGACGTGACGCCAGAGCGACTTCGCTGTGGTCGGTCGAGTCCGAGCACCTGTACGCGTACCTTCGCGCAGGCGCCGCGCGGCGCCGCGAGATCATCGTGGCGCGTCTACTGGCCGACGAACGGATAGAACCGGAAGAACGCCTCTAGCTCGAGGATCGGAAGCGCTCCCCGCCCGGCGAGGTGGGACAGCAGCCGCTCCTCGCGCCGGTAGCCACACCCCGCCATCTGCGCGGACAGGGACGTGAGCTCTTGCGCAGGAGGCGGTTCCTTCACCCAGCCCAGAAGGATCGCGAGCAGCTTGGCCCTCATCAGGCCGTACTCGTTGCCGGCCTCCGTGTCCAGCTGAATGATCTCGCCCAGATGCCGCTGTGCCGCGGCCAGGTGCTCGTCGACAGCCGTGGGCGTCGAAGGCGCCGTCGTCGCGAGCACCCGGTAGTACTTGAGCATGTTCCATCGCAGGAAGAAGAGGTGCGGGTAGCTCGCGATGTCGATGAAGCCGGTGCCGATGATGAAGCGCTCGTACTCGTGCAGCCGCACCTTGAGCGCGTCGAGGTCGCTCGTCGTGTCCATCATCTCCGCGTTCATGACGTCGGCCTGCAGGTACGTGGCCTCTCGGTCGCCGACCTGGGCGAACTGGTCCTGGGCGTGCCGGTAGAGCCGCTGGGCCGTCGCGACGAGGGCGTCGACCGTTGCGACGTCCTGCGGTGTGACGCCGGCGAGCGCCGCCTGCTCGCTCGTCACCGGTTCGAACAGGAGCGCCAGCTGGGGTAGGAGCACGTGACCGACCAGGTGGGCCCTGGTGTAGAGGGTGTCCATCGCTTCGTACGTGGCGAGCCGCGTGCGCAGGTGAGCGCCGAGCTTGCGGCGCGCGGGGTCCGCGACCGCGCCGGCCGGAATTCCTCCCTCCAGGTAGTGATGACGCAGCGAGTCGAAGTGCATTCGACCGATCGAGTACGTCAGCCAGTGGCTCTCGCGCGATCCGAGGAGCCCGAGCGCCTCGGTCGCGAGGTCGAGCAGCTCTCGGGACGCGAATCGGCCGTCGTGGGCGGCGACGTGGAGCTTCCAGTACTCGCCGACGATCCTCACCATACGATCGGGGTGGCCGGCCAGCAGCTCGAGGCCGGCAGCCGCGTCCCGATCATGGCTCGCCTCGAGCCGCGTCGTGGCGAAGATGACGGCCAGCTCGCTCGACGGGTCCAGCGACCGCACGAGGTCGTCCGTGAACTCCTCGCGCGACGCGGCAAAGTCACCGGTTCGATCCAGGAGGACCGCCAGCTGCAATCGCAAAGGCGCCGACAGGGGGTAGCGCGCGCCCGCTCGCCGCAAGCAGCGCAGCATCCGCGTGTACGGGCCGTTCGCCATCGCGGTGTCGAAGCTCGCCGCGGCGGTTTCCTGGGCGCCGACCTCCACCGCGGTGAGCCATCCGGTGAGCGCGTCCCCGCTCGACAGGAGCTCGCCGAGGCGCGACCGGCCGACGACGGTGAACGGGATCTGGAACGCGGGAAGCGTCGACAGCCGATCGATGCAGAGCTTCGCGATGGCCTCGTGGAACTCATAGCGCGCCCCGCGGCGATGGCTCCGCGAGATGAGCCCGAGCCGCCGGAGCCGCCGCAGGGTCGCCCTCATCCGCAGGCTCTGCACGAGCGCCCGCCGAGGTAAGACGCCACCCCACGCCGAGCGCACCGCGCGTCGGAAGTCACGCGCCGAGAACGCCCCGCGGTGCATCGACAGTGCTGTCACGACGGCGAGGACGTGCACGAGGTCGAGCGCCGCTGCATCGTCGACGTCTCCGGCGAGCAGACCGAGGATCTTCGCGACCTCGGCTGGGATAGCGCCGTTTCGCGCGATGACCTGCGCCAGGTGCAGCTGCGGGGCGGTCGCGACGAGATCGTCCTGAAGGTCCCAGATGAGCTGCGATCCGGTCGTATCGAAAGCCGACAGGGACCGGGCGATCGACGCGGATGGAGGCCCGGTCAGCTCGAGGTGGTGCTTCACGGCCTTGGCCGCGGACACGAGCCGCACTTCGGAAGCGGGGCTGAGGTTCCACGCGTCGGGCGGGCGGGTCAGGAAGAGGACGAGTCGCTCGGGCCGAGGAGCTGCCTGGTCGACGAGCCGGCTCGTCAGCTCGCGCAACACGTCGGCGCGGACGAGCTGGAAGTTGTCGACCAGCACCACCGCGTGGTCGTGTCGCGCTGTCCCCAGCCACCTGAGGAGCGCGTCCTGCGCCGACTCCGAGTCGCCGAAGTCATACAGGTACGAGCGGTTGCCGAACTGGAGCAGGTTCAGGTCGCGGACCAGCGCCTGAACGAGCATGAGGGCGGAGCGCGTCTTTCCGGTCCCGCTCCTGCCTTCCAGGAACCAGTACTGACCGGGCGGCCCCTCGCGACACGCGTCGAGGAGCGCCAGTACGGCGTCATGCTGCTCCTCGTACCGGAACAGCGGCGCTCGAAGGACCTCGGGGGTCAGCCAGCAGGCGATCCGAGCCTCCTCGTGGCTGCCCGCAACCTCGGGATGACAGGCCATCGTGACGCGCCTTCGCACGCGCGCGAAGACGAGATCGAAGCGGCTCGCGACAGGCTGGGTCTGGAGCAGGACTACGTACGCGAGGGCGACCGCTACGCCGGTCGCCCCAAGCGCCCAGCCCCTCGACGGACCGCCGAACGTCCCGTCGATCGCCTGAAGCGTCGGCAGGCTCGCGCCGAGTACCACCAGTGGGATCAAGCCGAGCCTCAGCACGCCGAGCGCGCGATCCAGCGGGCGGACGACGACGGCGACGCGCCACGGGCCACGATGACCGGACACGCCGATAATTCTCAGTTATCCGCACGGCTGTTCAACGGGGAGATGGTACTTATCCCCTCAACACCGTGGCGTCATCCAACGGTCGACCTCTCTGTTGTGATCGAGGGCCGCGACCACGCGGGGATCAGATCGGCCGCGGCGACCGAGCGCGGCTTGGTCTCCTACCTCGTGGTCCCTCGGCCGCAGGATCTCGTGAAGATCCTGCTCGCGCCCGCGACGTACGTCGTGGCAGCCGGCGCCGCCGGAGACTTCGATCGGCTGCGCGACTTCCTGGCGCTGTGGCTCGCCCTGGAGTTCCTCGTCTATCACGCGCGGTACCAGTGGAACGACGTTCGAGGTCTCGCGGACGATCGAGAGCACCCCGCGCGCGGACTGCGCGCTCGCCTTCCCGTCGGGGCCACAGACGCTGACACGCGGCGAAACATGCGCGCGAGCCTCGCCGTTGCGGGCGCGAGGATCGTCGCGGCCGTCCTCGTCGGTGAGGCGCTGGGCCTCGTCCAGTCGGTCATGCTGCTCATCGTGGCGGTGTTCTCGATCGCGGTCGTCTACGAGGCCCTTCGCGCCCGACCGCCGGGACGACTGCGCGTCGATGCGCGTCCGCGCGATATCGCCGTATGGATCGTCGTCGGGCTTGGCTACGCGGTCAGGGGCGGAGTCGGCCTCGCTCTCGCCGGCCTGACCGCGGATCGTGCCGCCATGGCGGCAGGGGTGGCCTTCTTCGCCGCGTTCGGTTCGATGTACGTCCTGCTCAGTTGGGCCCTGGAGGCAACGAACTCGTGCGCTCGGATCGGCGAGCACTGGACGGTCCGGGAAGGGCTGCGTCGCAAGCCGCACATCTCCACGCTGGTTCGGCACCTGGACGGGTCGCCTGGGAGTCGCGCTGCCTTTAGCGCGACCTCCGAGTGGATCGGGCGGGAAGAGCCGCGCTACCTCGGCGCCGCCGAGGTCCTGAACGGCCGCGGTCGCATCACCGCCCCCTGGAACATCGCGCTGCTCGCGGCGGCGGCATCGGCCGGGGCGCTCGGAGCGCAGCTCGCTGGGGTTGGCGCGCCGCCGGCGCAGGCGATGACCATCGCGCTCTGCTTCGGTGGCGCTGTCGGGCTGGCGCGGTCCGGGGGATCGAGACCACGATGGGGCGTCGCCGCGGCGGTGGCCGTCGCCCTCGAGGCCGTGGCGCTGAGCGTGGAAGCCTCGCCGGAGTGGCCAGTCGCATTGCCGTGGCTCGCGACGGCTGCGTGCTATACCGCGCTCCTTGCCACGTCGTACCTCGGCTCGATGGGCCTCGGCGTCGCGCGCAAGGTGCGCGAACGCGGCGATCCAGACTAAGTCCGCCCGGCTCAGACCTCGCTGAACACCGCGCGCATGTCGCGGACCGTCCTGATCGTACCGCGCACCGTGCCGGTGATCTTCGACTTCCCGGCGCGCGCGGAGTAGGGGACGCGGACCTCGTCGATCCTCCAGCCCGCGCGGGCGGCGCGGAGGACCATCTCGAGCGGCCAGCCGAAGCGGCGGTCCTCGATGCCGAGGGCGAGGAGGTCGGCGCGGCGGGCCGCGCGCATCGGGCCGAGGTCGGTGACGCGCACGCCGGCGCGGCGGCGCAGCTCCAGCGCGAGGACGCGGTTGGCGATCCGCACGTGCGGCGGCATCGCGCCGCGGGCGATCACGCGCGCGCCGAGGACGAGGTCGGCGGCGCCGCGCGAGACCGGGTCGGCGACGAGCGAGAGGTCGCGCGGGTCGAGCGAGCCGTCGCAGTCCATGAAGCACACGACGTCGGCGGTCGCCGCGCTCAGCCCCGCGAAGCAGGCGGCGCCGAAGCCGCGGCGCTCCTCGCGCACGACGAGCGCGCCGAGCTGCGCGGCCAGCTCGCCCGAGCCGTCGGTCGACCCGTTGTCGGCCACGATCGCGCGGTAGCCGGGCGGCAGCGCGCCGAGCACGGCGGACAGCGCCTCTCGTTCGTCGAGGACCGGGAAGATGACATCGATCACGGGCAGCGAAGCTACTCCGATGCGCGTCCTGGTCACCGGGGGAGCCGGCTTCATCGGCTCGCACGTCGTCGACGAGCTGCTCGAGCTCGGCCACGACGTCGTCGTGCTCGACAGCTTCCACCCGCTCGCCTGGGCGCAGGGCGCGGCGACGGAGCTGAACCCGCGCGCCGAGCTCGTCGTCGGCGACGTCCGCGACCGCGAGACGGTCGAGCGCTGCCTCGACGGCGTCGACCACGTCTGCCACCAGGCGGCGATGGTCGGGCTCGGCGTCGACCTCGGCGACATCGCCGACTACGTGGCGCACAACGACCTCGGGACGGCCGTCCTGCTGCGCGCGCTCGCTGCCCGCTCCTTCACCGGCCGCTTCGTCCTCGCGAGCTCGATGGTCGTCTACGGCGAGGGGCGCTACGCGTGCGCCGAGCACGGCGTCGTGCGGCCGGGGCCGCGCGAGGTCGCCGCGCTCGACGGCGGCGAGTTCGAGCCGCCGTGCCCGGAGTGCGGCGCGTCGCTCGAGCCGCGGTGCATCCCCGAGGACGCGCCGCTCGACCCGCGCAACGTCTACGCCGCGACCAAGGCCCAGCAGGAGTACCTGACGGCCGCGTTCGCGCGCGAGACCGGCGTCCCGGTGACCGCGCTGCGCTACCACAACGTCTACGGCCCGCGGATGCCCCGCGACACGCCGTACGCGGGGGTCGCGTCGATCTTCCGCAGCGCGCTCGAGGCCGGCGACGCGCCGCGCGTCTTCGAGGACGGCGGGCAGATCCGCGACTTCGTCCACGTCCGCGACGTCGCGCGCGCGAACGTGCTCGCGCTGACCGCCGACGACCCGATCCCGGGCGCGTTCAACGTGTGCAGCGGCACGCCGCGCACCGTCGGCGACCTCGCGCGCGAGCTGGCGCGCGCGGCCGGAGGGCCGGAGCCGGTGGTCACCGGCGAGTACCGCCTCGGCGACGTCCGCCACGTCTTCGCGTGCGCGGATCGGGCGCGCGACGTGCTGGGCTTCGAGGCGCGCGTCGGCTTCGCCGAGGGCGTGGCCGAGTTCGCGCGCGCGGAGCTGCGCTAGCCGCCCGGCGGCCGCGGGATCCCGCTGGTGTCGACGACCTCGAAGTCGCTGCCGTGCAGGCGGCCGAGGGTGCGCAGGTCGTCGTTGTCCCAGCCGGGGCTCGGCGCGCCCGAGACGTAGATGCTCGACCCGTTGTCGGCCAGCAGCATCCCGTAGCGCTTGAGCGCGCGCACGACCACGCGGGCCTGCCGCGGGAAGCGGCTCGGGTCGACGCCGCGCTTCAGCCGCAGCCGCTCGCCCATCCGCGGCAGCGCGCCGTCGCTCAGGCTCGACGCGAAGTGGCGGGCGGGGTAGACGAACGCGTTGCGCGTCCGCGGCACGGTGAAGCGCAGCGCGTGGCGGATCGCGCCCCGGCGGACCTCGTCGAACCGCGCGAGCCCCGGGAGGATCGGGAGGCCGGCGGCGTCCGCGCTCGTCCACCCGCGCGGGCGCAGCCGGTTGGAGCGCAGGTTCCAGATCGCGCCGGAGCCGGCGGTCCAGCTGCCGCCGCTGCGCTGCGCCGCGAAGAGCTCGTACAGCCGGCAGACGCCGCGCTGGACGAGCAGGACGTGGTGGTCCGAGCCGCCCTCGATCGGCGGCCGTGCCGGGATCGGGTACGGCCCGCGGTCGGACTCGTCGGCGTACTCGAACCGCACCCGCACCTTGCGCCGGCCGCGCGGCACGACCTTGTACGGGATCCCGATCCGGTTGCCGTCGTAGCGGCCGGAGCCGAAGTCGGGGTGGACCGTGCGGTCGTTTCCGATGCTGCCGATGATCGCGCCGGAGCTCGACGCGACGGGCAGCCGGTCGACGCGCTGGTTCCAGTGGTTGGTCGCCGGGAACATCGGGCAGCCGGCGATGGCGAGCGCGGCGAGCGGGGCGGTGCGGGGCACGGGACACAAGCTACGCTCGCCGCCGTGCGCGTGTGCCTCGCGACGTGCCTCGCCCTCCTGCTGACTGCGGCCCCCGCCGCCGCGCAGAGCACGTTGCCGCGCTGCCCCGGAGCGGACGCGTCGGTCATGCGTTCGGCCGACGCCGCCGACGACGCGGTGGTCTGCATCGTCAACGCCGAGCGTGCCGCGCGCGGGTTGCCGCCGGTCACGCGCGAGGCGCGGCTCGACGCCGCGGCCCAGGGCCACAGCGACGACATGGCCGCGCGCGGCTACTTCGACCACGTGTCGCCGGAGGGCCGGACGCCCGCCGATCGCGCCGACGCCGCGGGTTATCCGTACCAGTCGCTCTACGAGAACATCGCCCTCGGCCAGACCACCGCACGCCAGGCGATGCTCGGCTGGATGCAGAGCGAGGGCCACTGCCACGCGGTCCTCGCGCCGGACGTCGCCGACCTCGGCGTCGGGCTGGCGGCGAACGGGCGGCAGGGCCCGACCTGGACGCAGGAGTTCGGCCTCGTCCAGGACATGGCGCCGCCGTCGGCCGACACCGCGCCGCGCGACGGCTGCCCCTACCAGCGCCTGTCGATCGCGCCGGGCCCGGCGCAGATCGCGCTGCTCGCCCTCGGTCGCACGGGACGGCACGTGACGGTGTTCGGCCGGCTGGAGGGGGAGGGAGCGGGGCGCGAGATCGTCGTCGAGGCGCGCCGCGCGGGGCGCCGGACGAGGAAGACCGTCCGGACGCGCGCGGACGGGAGCTTCCGCACGACGCTGCGCGCACCGCGCGGCCGCGGCCGCGTGAAGGTCACCGCCACGGCGACCGCGGTGCCCGACGTCTACGAGGCCGGCAGCGACTCGCGCCGGATCTGAGCAGGCGTTCCTCGCCCGTTGCAGTGCCGTCAGCGATCGGACGGAGGAGCGGCCTCGGCTATGAGGGCGAGCCCATCCGCGATCACCGCTCGAAGCTCCGCCGAGACGGGTAGGTCGCTGACGCGCTCGAGAAGGATCGCGGGGTCTACCAGCCCGGCGAGGACTGCTTCCTCTGCGAAGGCCCAATCGCGCGGCCGGTGCGCGACAAGCTTGGAGAGGATGAGGTCGTGCGGCTCGAGGCATAGAGCCCTGGCCCTCGTCTTGCTCGCGACGCGCGGCGGAACTTCGACGACGACCAGTCGCTCCTCCCACCCGGCGGGAGCCTTCGCGGTCTCGGGCCCGACGGCATGCGCGTAGTAGCCGAACGTCTGTTGGAAGTGCGATCCGTCGCCCAGCGCCCCTTCGATTCCGATCGCCTTGCCCGGGGCTGCGCGCGGGTACAGGTCGGCCTCTTGAGAGCGGAGCAGCGCCTCGGGCGCGTCAGGATGGCTGCCGAGGATGGCCTGGCTCCCGACGACGATGAACTCCTCTTCGCCGACGATCTGTGCCGCTGCGGCAACGACATGCTCGAGGTCGCGCCGCCGCACCGCTACAGGATCTCCTCGAGGATCTTCCGACGTTCCGGCTCGCTGAGCGCGCCGGCGAAGGGCGAGTTTTGCCGGAGATCGCGCGCGTGCGGGCTGTCATCGGTCAGCACGCGTTTGATGTCAGCGATCGGGAGGCGTAGGACGCGCTCCCACTCCGCGGCGTAGCGCGTATCGATGTTGCCCTCCTCCTCCCAGCGCCAAAGCTGGTGCAGCGCACGGTCCACCGCATCTCTCCGAAGGCGGCGCGCGAGCGCTGCGTGATACGCGCGATTGCGGCGTTCCCCGCGATCGTGCGGGTCCCGCGGCGAGGCGGAGCCGGCCAGCAGCTTGTCGGCCTTGAGTGCATCCGCCCTCGCGCGCGCGGCGGCCATGTTCGGCTCCATCACGTGGAGGCGGCGTTCGCCGGTCGTGCGTGCGGACCGGACCGCCTCGTACAGGTCGACGAGCGCGGCGACCGGAACGGCCTTACGGCCCGACGGCGTGATGACCACGGGCACGTCGCCGGCATCGATCCACTTCTGCAGTGCCGTGTGACTGACACCGAGTAGGCGCGCCGCGAGCGATCGGGACACGCTGCCGCCGAGCTCGCGTTCGAGATGCGAGCGCACGGTCGCGATCTCACGGAGCTCGGGCGCCGCCTGCTCGGCGCGGCGGAGCCGCACGATGTCCTTGAAGACCTGCTCTTTGCGCGGGATCGACGACAAGGCAACGAGGATACCCAAAGTTTCAAAAACTACGCTCTTTCCGAAACTTTAGATCCACGAGCTTCAGCCGACCGGAGCGCATGTGCGCGCGTCACCAGACCGTCCCGAACAGCATCTCGACCACCAGCGATTGGACCGCGAGCAGCGCGAGGACGAGCGTGAGGCGCCGCGGGGGCAGGACGGCTGCCGCCGCCACGCACGCGAGCGGGACGTACATCAGCCAGATCCGCTCGGTCTCCGCCTTGGTGAACCCGGCGATCGCGCTGACGACGATGACGACGGCGAGGGCCTCGGCGGCCGGGTGCTTCGTCGCCGCGGCGTACCAGGCGATGGGCAGGCCGAGGAACGCGAGGAACGCCGCCGGGGAGCCGAAGACCCAGAAGGCGTACGGGCGCTCGCGCGCGATCGAGTTGTCGTACACGTCCTGCGTCGCCTGCAGCACGGCCGGCAGCTCGAACCCGGTCAGGGCGTAGAGCGCCGCGTAGAGGAGGACGAGCGCGAGGGCGCAGAGCGCGGCGAGGCGCAGCGCGGTCCGCGCGCCCTCCTCGCGGAAGCGGACGAGCGCGGCCCACGCGCCGATGGCGAGCAAGGCGTACGAGAAGAAGTTTGCGATCGCGAGGGCGGCGGCGCCGACGAGCGGCCGCGTGAGGAGCAGCAGCGCGGCCGCCGCGCCGATCGCGGCGTAGGCGGCGTCCGCCGAGGTCACGCCGTACAGCGTCGTCGCCGGCGCGAAGACCGCGAGGAGCCCGGCGACGCGCGCGCGCTCCTCGTCGAGCAGGCGCCGCGCGAGCAGGTAGGTGAGCGGGACCGCGCACACGCCTACGCCGATCACCAGCGCCGCCGCGCCCCGCGGGCTGTCGATGCCGAGCCAGTGCAGGACGAGCAGCAGCCCGGGCGGGTGGCCGGCGGCGTGCGCGGGCAGCGCGGGGACCAGCTCGGCGAAGCGGTCCAGGAACCAGCGGGCGCCGTGCTCCAGCGCGGGTAGCGCGGGGAGGTACTCGTTCTTCGCCTCGAACGACTCGTCGAACGGCTCGTCCCAGCCGTCGGGGCCGGAGCGGACGGCGCCGACGGCGAGTCGGAGGACGAGCGCGGCGGCGAGGGTCGCGGCGGCGAAGGCGCGCGGGGGGAGGCGAGCGGCGCGCGGCGCGAGCGCGACGGCCGCGGCCAGGAGCGCGGCAGCGAGCAGCGCCCACAGGACACCGACGTGGACGTGGACGTCGAAGAGCAGCGGGGGCAGAGGCGTCCCGAGCTTCTCGCCGCGCGCGTCGAGCGTGAGCCCGACGGCGAACGTCGCCGCGACGAACGCCAGCGTGAGGACGGGGACCGCCACACTTCCCCCCTCGGTGCGCCGCCGCATTCCCCTCATTCTGCTGTTGGTCATGATCGGGTGCGGATCGGAGGCGAACCCGCGCGCGTTTCCGCCGGCGGCCGAGCCCGCACGGTCACCGGTGCCCAGTGCGACGCCGGCGGGGACGGTCGTCCGCGTCGGCAACAAGCCCGAGGGCGTCGCCGCCGACCCGCGGACCGGTCTCGTCGCGGTTGCCCTCACGGACCCGGACGAGCTGGCGCTCGTCGACCATGCGGACGGCAGCGTCGTCGGCCACGTCCCGCTCCCGGGCGCGGCGCGCCACATCCGGCTCGCGAAGCCGGGCGGCCCGGTCATCGTCCCGGCCGAGAGCGGCGACCGCGTCGCGGAGGTTCCGCTCCCGCGCGGGCGCAGCCTGGTCACGCGCGTCGGCGACGGCCCGCACGACGCGGACGCATCGCACGGCCGCACGTTCGTCGCCGACGAGTTCGGCAGCACGCTCACGATCGTCGAGGACGGGCGGCGCGTGCAGCAGGTCCGCACGCCGCTGCAGCCCGGCGGCCTCGCGGCGATCCCGGGTGGGGCGGTGGCGCTCGTGGCCGTCCGCGAGCGCGTGCTCGCCCTCTACGAGCGCGACGGCCGGAAGATCGCGCAGGCCCCGGCGGGCGTGGGGCCGACGCACGTCGAGGCCGGCGCCGGAGGGCGCGTCTACGTCGCCGACACCGACGGCGACGCGGTCCTGCTCTTCCGCACGCGGCCGAAGCTCGAGCTCGTCCGCCGCGTCGCGCTCCCCGGCGCGCCGTACGGCATGACGATCGACCGCACGCGCGGGCGGCTGTGGGTCACGCTGACCGGGCGCAACGAGGTCGTGTGGCTCCCCGCGAACGGCGCGCCCCGGCCGGTCGACCGCTACCCGACCGTCCGCCAGCCGAACTCCGTCGCCGTCCACGAGCCGAGCGGCCGCGTGTTCGTCGCGAGCCGCGCCGACGGCACGCTGCAGCTCCTCGACCCGACGCGCTAGCCGAGCTCGGCGAACCAGCGCCCGCCGTCGCACCACGCCTCGCGCACGTCGAGCGGGCCGGGCACGTCGTCGGCGCCGACGTGCGCCCACGGGAAGGGGTCGCCCAGGCGGCCGCCGCACTCCAGCCGCACGAGCTCGACGCGCGTGGGAACGCCGGGCGGCTCGACCTCCACGAGCACGCGCCCGCCCGGTCGCAGCACGGCGGCCACGCGCCGCAGCAGCGCGGCGGGGTCGCCGGCGATCCCGACGTTCCCGTCCAGGAGCAGGGCGGTCTGCCAGCGGCCGGGGAGCGCGGCGAAGACCGAGCCCTCGATCGCCGGTGCCCCGCGCCGCCGCGCCAGCCGCACCGCGACCCCCGACACGTCGACGCCGAGCGCCAGCACGCCGCGCCGCTGGAGCGCGAGCACGTGCCGCCCCGGCCCGCAGCCGACGTCCAGCACCGGGCCGCGGGCGCGTGCCAGCACCCGCTCCTCCTCCGCCGTGGGCGGCCCGAGCCAGCGCCCGAGGGGCACGGGCACGACGGTTCCGTCGGCCATGCGGGCGCGCAGCGGCGGGGACGCCGGCGCCAGCCCGTCCTCGTAGATGTCGAGCGCCACGACCCCTCCTACGCGCGAGAAGCGCGTCTGGATGTCATCCGGGATCGGAGCTGGTGCGCATACCCCTTTGTGCGCCTGTATCCCGAAGACCCTCCGCCCGGCCCGTTCCGCAAGGAGTTCTGGCGCAGCCCGCTGCGCACGGAATGGTTCGCGTCGATCCTCAGCTCGGCGCTCCTGCCCCTCGTCGCGATCTGCACGTTCACCGGCTTCGCGTCCCACATCTCCTACGAGTCCGAGCTCGGGCGCAACCAGACGTTCGAGCGCGACCCGGTCACCAAGCTCCTCGACGACGTCTTCGACTGGCCGGCCGCCGACTGGCTGTTCGCGGTCAACCAGGGGCTGCACGTCGTCTGCGGGCTGCTGCTCTTCCCCGTCCTGCTCGCGAAGCTGTGGACGGTCATCCCGAAGCTGTTCGAGTGGCCGCCGGTCCGCAACCTCGCGCACGCGCTCGAGCGGGCCGGGCTCGCGCTGCTCGTCGGCGGCAGCCTCTTCGTCCTCGCCACCGGGATCATCAACCTGCAGTACTGGTACCCGTGGAACTTCGCGTTCGTCCCCGCGCACTACTACGGCGCCGTCGTGTTCCTCGCCGGGCTGACGGTGCACGTCCTCGGGAAGCTCCCCGTCGTACGGAGGGCGTTCCGCGAGGAGGGCGTGACCGCGCCACTGCGCGAGGCGGTTCCGGCGGGCGGGACGATCAGCCGCCGCGGCGCGCTGGCGACCATCGGGGCGGGGTCGCTCCTGCTCGGCCTGCAGGGGCTCGGCCAGTCGGTCGGCGGGCCGCTGCGCAGCCTCTCGCTGCTCGCCCCGCGCGGCGAGGGGACGGCGCCCAAGACCGGCGACAGGGCGAACGACTTCCAGGTCAACAAGACGGCGCGGCGTGCGCGCGTCACCCCGGAGATGGTCGGCCCGGACTACCGGCTGGACGTGAACGGCCGCTCGCTGACGCGCGACGACCTGCTCGCGATGGACCTCGTGACCGCGACGCTCCCGATCGCGTGCGTGGAGGGATGGACGGCGACGCGGCGCTGGACGGGCGTGCGGCTTCGCGACCTCGCCAAGCTCGCCGGCGTCGACGCCGGCGAGATCTTCGTCGAGTCGCTGCAGCCCGGCGGCGGCTTCCGCCAGGTGACGCTGAACGGCGCGCAGGCGAACGACGGGCGCTCGCTCCTCGCCCTGCGGGTCGACGGCGAGGACCTCTCGCTGGATCACGGCTATCCGGCGCGGCTGATCATCCCCGGGGCGCCGGGCGTCCACAACACCAAGTGGGTCAAGCGGATCGAGGTGCGCGCATGACGGACACCCCGCGCCAGGGCCCGCCGCCGGACCACGAGCACCGCGGCCGCTTCGCCGAGCGCTACGGCGAGCGCCCGCTGCACCTCGCGGGCTTCGTCGTGTCGTTCGGGATCGCGGGGTACGCCGCGCTGCAGCTCGCCGACCTGAAGAATGCGTTCACCATCCTGCTGTGGTTCGCGGGCGCGATCGTCCTGCACGACCTCGTCGCGTATCCGCTCTACACGCTGCTCGACCGCGCCTTCCAGCGCACGCCGGTGAGCATCAACGTCGTGCGCGTGCCCGCGATCCTCAGCGGGCTGCTGTTCCTCACCTGGTTCCCGCTCATCCTCGACAAGGCCCCGGGCCTGTACCGCAGCGTCACCGGCGTCGACGCGCCGGACTACCTCGCGCGGTGGCTGCTCATGACCGCGGCGCTCTTCGCGGTGTCGATCGCCGTCGCGGTGCTAGGCGGCGCGCGGAAGGCGGGCGCGCGGCGGGCTGCCGGGGCCGAAGACCGCGTCTAGGATCGGCGCGGGGTCCGCGACGCCGAGCGACGCGCCGACCTCCTCGCGCGAGAGGCCGGCGACGCCGAGCTCCAGCGCCGTGAGCAGCTCGGGCGCGGGGCGGGCGAAGGGGACGATCCGGCGCGGCGCGACGGACGCGGCGTCGGCCTCGAGCTCTAGCAGCCGCGCGGAGACCTCGCGCTCCACGGCCTCGAGGATCGCGCGCGCCCGCGGCGAGAGCCCGCTGTCGGCCGCCACTAGACTCGCCCTCCCGTGAACCCGCTGTGGATCTGGGTGCAGGCGGCGATCGTGGTGTCGGTTGTCGCGGGCATCGTCATCGCTGTCGTCCGGCTCGCCTGAGGACGGACGTCACGCGCCGCAGGCTAGCGGCAGGTTAGAGTCCGCTCCGGCCGCTGCTCGTAGACCGATAGGAGGACGATGTTCAGTTCCATCGTGGTGGGGACGGACGGTTCTGAGACCGCGGACGAAGCGGTCCGGCAGGCCGTCGATCTGGCGAAGTCCGTCGGGGCGAAGGTGCAGCTGGTCAGCGCGTACGAGCCCGTGTCCGGTCAGCGCATCCGTGAGGAGAAGCAGCAGGCGCCGGACGACGTGCAGTGGAGCATCAACCCGCGCGAGGACGTCGACGGGACGCTCGCCGAGGCGGCCGAGGTGGCCGAGGCCGCCGGGGTGACGGTCGAGCGCTTCGCGCGCCAGGGCGATCCCGCCGACGCGATCCTCGACGTGGCCGAGGAGACGAAGTCCGATCTCATCATCGTCGGCAACAAGGGCATGACCGGCGCGCGGCGCTTCCTGCTGGGCTCGGTGCCGAACAAGGTCTCGCACCACGCGCCCTGCAGCGTGCTCATCATCCGGACGACGTAGCGGTGCCGCGGCGGCTCAGCGGCGGGCGCGCGCCTGCAGCGCGGCGAGCGACCTGCGGTCGGTCGCTGCGGCGGCGTCCACCAGGCCGGCGCCGTAGTGCGTGTCGACGCCCTTCGGGCCGAGGTCGCGCGCCGTCGCCTTGAGGTGCGCGATGAGGTCCTCGGGCGACGGGTTCGGCCCGAGGACGCGCGAGGCGAGGACGAGCGCCGCCGTCGCGGTGACGTGCGGGACGGCCATCGACGTCCCCTCGTAGGAGGACGGCAGGCCGAAGCGGCGCACCGAGTCGCCCTCGAAGGTGATCTGCAGGATCGGGCGCCCCGGCATGTCCTCCGGGCGGCAGTTCGGGTCGTCGTCCAGCGCGTCCGTCCCGCCGCCGGGGGCGACGATGTCGAGGCCGCGGCCGAGGTTCGAGTAGTCCGACAGGCAGCCGTGCTCGGTCGTCGCGCCGACGCTGAAGACGTTGGAGGAGCGGGCCGGGAAGGCGAGGATCGTGTCGCCCTCGTTCCCCGACGCGCCGACGACGAGGACCCCGCGCTTGCGCGCGAAGGCGAGCGCGTCGAGGAGCGTGGGGATCTCCTTCGCGCCGACGTCCGTCCCGAATTCGAGCGAGAGGTTGATGAGGTCGGCGCCGCGCCTGACCGCGAAGCGGACGGCCTCGGCGATGGTGGCGGCGTCGCCCTCGCCGCGGGCGTCGAGGACGCGCACCGGCATGATCGACGCGCCGTAGGCCAGGCCGGTCAGCCCGATGCCGTTGTTCGTCGACTCGGCGATCGTGCTCGTGACGTGCGTGCCGTGGCCGTTGTCGTCGTTGGGGTACGCGTCGCCGTCGATGAAGTCGTAGCCCTGGAGGAAGCGCGTCTGCGCGAGGTCGGGCGACTGGCGGTAGCGGCCGCGGTCGGCGTACGCGGCCCCGCTGTCGAGGACGGCGATCGTGACGCCGCGGCCGCCGGGCGCGCCGGCGTCGATCGCGTGCTGCCAGGCGACGGGCGCGTTGACGCCCGCGGCCTGGAGGAAGTTCCACTGCAGCGCCTGCCAGCCGCGGCCTCGGCCGGGGTCGTTGGGAACGAACGCCGCGGCGTGCGCGACCGGGTTCGGCGCCGCGTACTGGACGCTGTCGGAGCGCCGCAGCGCGTCCAGCGCCTTGTGGACGTTCCGGACCGTTTTCACCGTCGGCGCCTGGCCCGCCCGCTTGACGACCACCTCGTGCGGGACGATCTGCGGGGCAGCGTGCGCCGGCGCCGCGCAGAGCGCGGTCGCGAGCAGGGAGGCGATGATCAGGGTGGGGCGGCGGCGGGTCATGTCGGGCGCAGAGCCTCTAACGCCCTTTGTCGGCCAAAGTTTCCACCACCATGACCGGCACTTCCAGGTTCTTTCCGCGCGACGAGTGGTTCATGAGGCTCGCGCTGCGGGAGGCCGAGCGCGCGCTCGAGCACGAAGACGTCCCGATCGGGGCGGTCGTGGTGCGCGAGGGGGAGGTCATCGGGGTCGGCCGCAACGAGCGCGAGCTGCGCTCCGACCCCACCGCGCACGCCGAGATCCTCGCCCTGCGGGAGGCCGCCGCGGCCGTCGGATCGTGGCGGGTCCTGGAGAGCGTGCTGTACGTGACGCTCGAGCCCTGCGCGATGTGCGCGGGCGCGATCGTCCTCGCGCGCGTGCCGCGCGTGGTGTACGGGACGATCGACCCGAAGGCGGGCGCTGCCGGGTCGGTCTTGAACGTGCTCGCGGAGCCGCGGCTCAACCACCGCCCGGAGGTCGCCACCGGGTTGCTCGCGGACGAGTGCGCGGAGCTGCTGCGGGCGTTCTTCCGCTCGCGGCGCTAGCGCTACCCTTCCCGCGCCCGTCTCTGCAGGGCCCGTGGAGGGGTGCCGGAGTGGTTGAACGGGGCGGTCTCGAAAACCGTTGTAGCGGTAACCCCGCTACCGAGGGTTCGAATCCCTCCCCCTCCGCTGAGCACAGAGAGGATGCCCGATCCTTCGTTTCGGTCCGGACGGACGGCGCCTGCCGACGGATAGACCCAGGTTGAACGATCAGCCCTCCGCGGGCCGACTGCGCACGACGCGGTGCACGTCCCGCAGGCACCGGCCTGAGAAGTCTCACTGGACACGCCTGCACCAGACGAGGCCTCTGCACATTCGGCTCCAATCCGAACCGATCGAGCGGACTCGTGCAATTGGCGCGTTCCCGCTGAACGGCGCCGTCCCGGCGAGCTACCGTGCCGATCGCCAAGCAGTCGACGATTCGCTCAGCAATCCAGGCGGGTCGTGCCATAGCAGTCCCGGGGAGGAACCTTGTCGCACTTCGTCGTCGCCGCGAGCGGTCGCTCGCACGTGGCCGCACTCGTCCTTGTCGCGCTCGCGGCACTCATCGGCGCTCCCGCGGCGCACGGTGCCGGCCGGGGGGACCGTTCGGAGCGGCCGCTCGAGCGCGTCAGCTCAGACCCGGTCGAACTGACGTCGCTGCGCACCGAGCGCTCGCGTACCTACCGCACCCCGGAGGGGGCGCGCACGGTGAAGGTGTTCGCGGAGCCGGTGCACTTCCGCAACGCCGACGGCCGCTGGCAGGCGATCGACAACGCCCTCTCGCGCACGCGCAGCGGCATCTCGAACGGGGCGGCGGGCTATGACCTCGCGCTGCCGCGGTCGCTCGCGCGCGCCGTGCGCGTCGAGGAGGGCTCGTCCTCGCTGGCCTTCCGCCTTCTCGGCGCCTCGGGTGGCGCCCGCGTGGCCGGCAACACCGCGCGCTACGACGACGTGCTCCGCGGCGTGGACGCGACCTACGACGCGAAGGCGACCGCGGTCAAGGAGACGCTGACCCTCTCCGGCCCCGGCTCCGCCAGCAGCTTCCGCTTCCTTCTGGCCCCGGGCAAGGGCGTCACGCCGTTCCTGCGCGATGACGGTCGGGTCGACTTCGTGGGCTCCGACAGCAAGGTGGCGTTCACGTTCGCGCCGCCGTTCGTGCAGGACGCCTCCGGTGACGAGCACGGGTTCTCCACCGACGCCGTGCACACGAGCCTGCGCCGTTCCGGGCGCCGCTATGTCCTCACCGTCTCGATCGATCGCGCGTGGCTCGATGCGCCCGAGCGCGACTTCCCGGTGCAGCTCGACCCGACGCTCGACTTCAACGGCGCCGACCGTGACTGCTACATCGTCAGCGGGACGAGCGCGAACACGAACTTCTGCGGCTACGCCACGCTCAACGTCGGCTCGAACGGCACGAGCGTCAACCGTGCGCTCCTGTACTTCGACCTGGCCGCGTACGTTCCGAAGCAGTCCGAGGTCATCGACGCCGAGCTCGGCCTCTACCTCGGCGCCGCGACGACGACCAACGCCACGACGGTCACCGTGCACCGCCTCACGCACGCGTGGACGGGCGGCATCTACGGCGCGACGTGGAACAAGTTCGACGGGACGAGTGCCTGGACCGCGCCGGGCGGCGACTTCGACCCCGCGGCCGCCGCCACCACGACCGGCCTCTCGTCGAGCACGCCGGGCTGGAAGATGTGGAACCCGACGCAGCTCGTGCAGAGCTGGCTCGACGGCAAGACGCCGAACCACGGGTTCCTCCTCAAGGCGGGGACCGAGGCCGTCAACAACGTCCTGAAGTTCGACTCGAACTACACGAAGTACAAGAGCCCGCCCTACATCGCCGTGACGTACCAGCCGCGGGCCGGCGACCTGCCGCGCTACACGCTCGACCAGCACCCGCTGCTCGACGGGCTGAACGCGCAGGTCAACGTCGCCAACGGCAACCTGATGCTCGACCAGGAGGACGTCGTCTTCGACGACACCGACTACGACTACGGCATCGGGCACGTGTACAACAACCTCTCGATCGACACGCCGACGGTCGGCGGCGGCTGGCAGCTCGGCGGCCCGACCGACGTCGGCCTGGAGGTCTTCCCCGACGGCGGCGTCGGCCTCTATGGCCCGACCGGATGGGCGAAGGGCTTCGTCCGCAAGACGGACGGCACGTTCACGTCCCCGCCGGGGCTCGACGCGACGCTCGTCAAGGAGACGAACGGCACGTACACGCTCACGTGGACCGAGACGAACGACAAGTGGAAGTTCACGAGCGACGGGCGGCTGACCTCGATCAGCGACGACGCCGAAGGATCGATCTCGTACACGTACGACGCGTACGGCCAGCTCACCGGGATGACCGACTCCGAGGGGCGCAAGGTGACGCCGACGTACGACGCGTGGGGCTTCCTGCGCACGCTCGACGAGCCCGGAGGCCAGCACCTCTACGACCAGGACTCCCACGGCTCGCTGCGCGTCTACACCGCTCCGAACGGCGACCGGACGACGTTCAACTACGACCTGAACTACAACCTCGTCCAGGTCCTCTACCCCGGCGGCGAGATCCGCTTCGCGTATGACGCCAGCAACCGCGTGACGTCGGTGACGCGCGTGCTCTCCACGGGCAACCAGACGACCACCTACGTCTACGGGACCGGCACGACCACCGTGACGGAGCCGACCGGGCGCAAGACCATTTACACCTACGACGCCGACCTGCTCGTGACGAAGTACGAGGCCGGGCTGACGCCGCCCTCGCTGACGCTGACCGGCACGCTCGTCGGCAACGCCAACAAGACGCTGACCGACGGCAGCGCCTACGGGCTGCACGTCGCGGGCAGCGAGGCGACGGGCGTCTCGCTCGAGATCACCGTCGACGGCGACGAGGTGGAGAGCGCGAGCCAGGGCTGCTCCGCCGCCTGTGGCGCGTACGCCTACGACTGGACATTCGACACCGAGGAGTACGCGCCGGGCGAGTACGTCATCGGCGCGACGCTCACCGACGGCCAGGGCGACGAGCGCAGCAGCTCGTTCAAGGTCACGGTCCCGCCGAAGGCGCCGGACACCGAGCCGACGTACACGCCGCCGACCCGCGACGAGCGGCTGGGCGACGCGACGAGCTTCCGCCAGAACTTCGGGCTGAACGCCGAGACGACGTACGTCAACGCGACGCTCGACGATCCGACGCTCGCGGACTCCGAGGAGCTCTACGGCGTGCCGCTGACGAGCGCCGAGCTCACGGAGCTCGACACGCGGATCGCGATGGCCGACGAGGTCGGGACGATCGAGGACTACGCGCTCGACTACGCGAGCGAGTACGCCGACCTCTACACCGACCAGGCCGGCGGCGGGCTGATCTACGTCGGCTGGACGCGCAACGCCGACCAGCACATGGCCGACCTGCGAGCGAGGTTCCCCTACCCGGAGCGGCTGCGGTCGTTCACCGCGGCGCGCACGAAGGACGACGTCGCGACGCTGCACCAGCGCGTGACGGCGGACGTCGACGTGCTGCGCGCCGACGGCATCGACGTCCAGTCGGTCGCGACGAGCGTGGAGGGGAACGTGGTCGAGGTCGGCGTGCCGAGCCCGACCGCCGATCAGCAGAGCAAGCTCAACGCGCGCTACGGCGCCGGCGTGACGCTCGTCGCGCGCTCGGCCTCGCAGGGCGCCGGCCGCGAGGCCGCCGTGCGGCCGCTGATCGCGGGCCTGCGGATCTGGAAGCCGTCGGCCCAGGCGGGCTTCATCGACACGTGCACGTCGAACGTCAACGTGTACGGCGACCGCTCGACGGGCCGCACCAACCGGCGGCGCCGCTACTGGACGCTGACCGCCGGCCATTGCGGCACGACGGGGCAGACGTGGTCCCAGAGCGCCGACGGCGCGCGCAAGCGCAACATCGGCAAGATGACGACGAACTACCTCCAGGCCGCGGAGGCCCGGAACGGCACGACGCTGGCCGACGCGGCGCTGATCAGCACCCGCGCGAACGGTCGCCGCCCGGCGCTGATCGACTTCCGCAGCGCGCGCTCGCCCCGGGCGAAGCCGCGGCGGGTCGTGGCGACGGGCGCGGAGGCGACCGTGTCGCTCAACCGCCCCGCGACCGCGTCGTCATCCTCGACCGACCGCGGGCCGAAGAATGCCAACGACGCTGACTTCGACACGTCGTGGCGCTCGGCGACCCTCACCCCGACGACGCAGACGCAGAGCTGGCGCGTCGATCTCCAGGCGACGCGGAAGCTCGACCGGGTGACGCTCCGCTGGGACGCGAACGAGTACGCCCGTGACTACGTCGTCGAGACGTCCACGGACGACTCGACCTACACGACACGCGCGACGGTCACCGGAGCGACGCGCGGCGGGTCGCGGACGCACCGGTTCGCGGCGGTGAACGCGCGCTACGTTCGGATCACGATGACCGTTCCCGCGAGCGGGCAGAACGCGTACACGCTGGTGGAGGCCGAGGTCGTGGCGGCGAAGAGCCGCCGCACGCGCGGCGACCACGTGGGCGACATCGTCTGCCAGTCGGGCCAGACCAGCAACCGCGTGATCTGCGGCACGCTCCGGCGGCGGGACGTGATGACGTTCCTCACCGGGCACGAGAGCGCCAAGCTGCTCGAGATGAAGGAGTGGTCGCGCCGCGACCGCCGGATCGTCATCCGCGGCGGCGACAGCGGCGGCCCCGTGTTCGTGCCGCGCAACCGTCGCCGGACGAGGCTGACGATCATCGGGATCAACTCGTACGGATACGACGATCCGAACCCGAGCGACAACGTCCACGAGTACCGCACCACCGGCTTCAGCCACATCGCGCTCGCGCTGCGGCTGTCGAAGACGAAGGTGTGCACGCCGAGGACGTGCCGCCGCCGCTGATGCACACTCGGGCGCTCGTGCTGCTCGCCGTCGCCGCGCTCTCGGCCGCGGCGGTGAGCTGCGCGGGCGGCCCTGGCGGGGAGGCCTCCGCCCGGACGGGCGCCCCGGAGCTGTTCGCCGCGTACGTCATCGCCGGCGCGCCGGAGCCCGTCGAGGGCGCCCCGCGGGACGGGGTCGCGACGCTGGCGCCGCTCGCCGGGGTCGCCGGGGTCGCCGTCCGCGGCGACGGCTCGGTCCTCGTCGCCGAGCGCGGCGCGCACCGCGTCGTCCGCATCGATCCGGACGGCCGGCTCGCGCCGTTCGCCGGGACCGGGACTCCGGGGTTCAGCGGCGACGGCGGCCCGGCGGCCGCGGCCCGGCTGCGGGCGCCGTCGGCCGTCACCGTGCTGCCGGGCGGAGACGTTCTCGTCGCCGACAGCGGCAACCACCGCGTCCGCCGCGTCGCGGCGAACGGCTCGATCCGGACGGTCGCCGGGTGTGGCCGCGGGCGGTTCTCCGGCGACGGGCGGCCTGCGGTGCGCGCCTGCCTGCGCGACCCGCGGGGCCTCGCGGCGCTCGCTCCCTCGCCCGATGCGTTCCTCGTCGCGGACACCGGCAACGACCGGATCCGGCGGGTGTCGGACGACGGACGGATCACGACCGTGGCGGGCTCGGGGCGCCGCGGCTTCGGGGGCGACGGCGGTCCGGCGCGCCGCGCTCGGCTCGCCGCACCTGCGGGCGTTGCGGCGCGGCCCGGCGGAGGCTTCGTGGTGGCCGACGCCGGCAACCACCGCATCCGGTCGGTGTCGTCGTTCGGCGCGATCCGGACGCTCGCCGGAGGGCGCGACGCAAGCCGCGCGCGCATCGGCCGGCCGGTCGCCCTCGCATCGGCCCGCGACGGCGCGATCCTCGTCGCGGACGCCGGCGCCACGCGGCGCGGCATCGCCGCAGGCCTGCGCCGGGTGAGCCGTCGCGGCGTCGTGACCTCGCTCATCGGAGCCGACGGCGCAGTCCGCATGCTCGGGTCGATCGGTCGCGCGCGGCCGGCGGGCGTGGCCGTCGCCCGCGACGGATCGGTCGTGGTCTCGGACGCGGCCGCCGACCGGGTCCTGCTCCTGGCGGCGCGGCGCGCGACGCGCTTCGCTGCTCGGCTCGGCCCAGCCCAGCTCGTGCTGCAGGAGGGCGACCCGCTGAACCTGACGCTGCTCGCGACGGACGCGGCGGACGTCGCGCTGCGCGTCGCGCGCGACGGGGCGACCGTGCGCGAGGAGCGCCTCGCCCTCGACGCGGGCGCAACGACGCGCCGCTTCCTCGACCGCGTCGAGCCCGGGTCCTACCGCGTCGAGCTCCTCGGCCGCCACGGCGACCGCGTGACCACCGACGCGCTCGACGTGCAGGTGGGCGGCCCAACTCGCCTCGGCGAGCCGGCTACCGGCTGAGCGCGCTCGCGCGTCTCAAGCCATCCATCTGGGCGTGAAGCGCGGACCAGACAGGGATCCCGGCGCAGCGTGAGGCAGCGGAACCGCTGCTGTTCCGCTACGCCCGGGCCAGGCGACCGTGGACTATCCCGCAAGCTGTCCCGCGGTCCACCACGGGCTGCCGTAATCTCCGATGAATACGGGGCGCACGGCAGGAGCGCGCCGGTCTCGAAAACCGTTGTAGCGGTAACCCCGCTACCGAGGGTTCGAATCCCTCCCCCTCCGCTCGCGGTGGCCGTCCGGGCCTACCCTCGGCCGCCGCGGTCGCCGGACGTTTCACCTCCCTTCGTTCCGGTCCGGAGCGACTGCTCCTACCGGCGGGTGGATCCAGGCTGAACGATCAGCCCTCCGCGGGGCGAGTAGCGATGGCGTTGCCCGACGCGTCGACGAACACGACCTGCGCTCGCGTACCCTGCGCCGGCACGACCACCTCGTAGACCCCATCGGCGATTGGCTCGCTACGCACCACAGCGCCGTGACCGTCTACGACCCGAACCTCTACGGTCCCACTGGGAGCTAGCCCGGAACGAACACCCGTCCCGCCTGAGGGCTTGACCATGATGCGGCCCTTCGAATCGGGCCCGACGGCCTCGTCGGCTGGATACGTCGTCGCCGACGCGCGGCCGGCCGCAATCGACTCCTCGCTTCTGCCGCAGAACATGACACGGCCGGTGTTGACGCAGGCCCCTCCCTGCTCGGTCGGTGCGATCGTCCAAGTCGAGGCGCCCGCGGCGCCACGCGGTGCCGGCACGGCACGGATCCTCGAAGCGATGAGACCCACGTGCTGAGACTGTTCAAGCTCGAGCAGCTTGGCGGCGGCGGCAGCGTCGACAGGCTCACTCGTTGCAGAAGGATCCTGACTAGGCGTTCCTGCGCCTCCGCCCTGTGCCGAAGCGAACGTCACGAGGCCGATGGTTGCCGCAAGCGCGCAGAACGCGATTACACCGCGGGTGCAGGACTTGTCGAAACGGTCTTTCATGTCGCGTCCCCTCTCACCAGACGTCCCGAGCGCGGCCGAAAGGCCTCGGGCCGTCATACGTGCCTCGCGAGTACGCCCTGCGATATGTGCACCCGCACAGGGACTTGTACGCCAGGTCCCCACTGCAGACGAGCGCCGTGTCCTGGTTCGTGGTGTTGCCGGCCCAGGTCGCAGTGCAGACCGTGTTGCCGCTCGTCCTCGCCGACGCCTCTTGGATCGAGTGCTGGGAAGCCTGATACGCGACAGGGCAGCCCCCGGACGTAGAGCAGTAGGGCCAGTAGTCCGAAGTGGTTTCGCTCGCGTGGTAGTAGTCGAACGTGAGTGCCCAAGCGCTGGTGGCGCCCACCCACATACAACTGAACGCAAGCATCGCCAGCAGAAGCCTTCCCATCCGTGTACCTCCTGTGGAGCGCTTACCGACCGCGACGCCCGGCCCCATTGGCGCCAGAGTAGCCCCGCTTCGGGAACTATGCAAGGTCAACGCATCATCGACAATGATGAATATCTGAGTGATGCACTCCGACCCCTTGGCTCGCGGGGCCGTCCTGGCCGTCCACCGCGCGCCGCTCTCGTCCTTCCGGCGAGCGGGAGCGCTCGGGCGCTCAGTGCGAGTAGCGGTCGTCCCGCCAGGGCATCCCGCCGACCATCGCGGGGATCATCACCGCGCGCTGCGCGACCAGGACCGCCTTCGCGGAGACCGCGCCGAGCTGGCCTGCTTCGTGCGCTATCGCATCAGCATGCGCCGCACCAAGCGTCCCCTGCTGTCGCCGAGCCGGCTGCGGCTCTGGCTGGATGAGCGAGCTGCCGGCAGACACCGGAAACGCTGGAGTCGCGCATCTCGGCGCGCCTGCGCGCTCGCGGCGCGACTTCCCCAATCGTTACCCCAAGCACCGCCGCACGGTGGCGTAATCTCCGATGAACACGGGGCGTACGGCAGGAAGCGCGCCGGTCTCGAAAACCGTTGTGCGAGGAGGCGCCTTTTCGAACGGCCGCCGAAGGTACGGGGGCGTGAGCGATGTTCCTAGAGCGCATCCGTGATGCGATGCCTTTCGTTCCGGGATACGTCGCTAGACGGCGGTGCAGCCAGCCACGCTCGCGTCGCAGCACGAGCAGAGCGTCGCGATGAACGCGCGCTCGGAAGGGGTCGGCTCGCGACGGTCGGGCCGCAGCAGGTAGACGGAGCGGCGCATCGCCTCGGCGCCCTTCACGTTGAACTGCACGAGCTCGCCGCGCTGCAGCTCGTCGGCGACGACCAGCTTGGAGACGAAGCCGATCCCGAGCCCGGCCGCGACCGAGCGCTTGATCGCCTCGTTGGAGTCCAGCTCCCAGCGCTTGCCGGCGTGGTAGCCGGCCCGAGTGAGGAAGCGCTCGGCGACCGTCCGCGTGCTCGACCCACGCTCGCGCACAAGCAGTGTCTTTTCGGCTAGCGCGTCGGCCGACACCGACGCTCCGATCGTTCCCGGCGCGGCGATCCCGACGAGCTCGTCGTCGAGGAAGGGCTCGGCGACGACGCCGTCCGGTAGCTCCACCTCGCCGGCGAGCCCCAGCGAGACATCGCGATGCGCGACTCGCTCGGCGACCCAGGTGCTCGAGCCGATCACCACGTCGACATGAACGCCGGGGTGGCGGTCGGCGAAGCACTGGAGGATCGAGGGCAGCACGTAGCTGCCGGGGGTGGTCGAGGCGGCGAGCGCGAGCGTTCCGACCTCGGCCCCGTCCAGCGCTCGCAGCTCGGCGCCCATCGCATCGAGCGTGTCGAGTACGCGCCGAGCGTGAGCCACGACGATCTCACCGGCTTCGGTCAGACGCGTCGCCCGCCCTTCACGCTCGAGGAGCTTCGTCCCGACCGCGGCCTCCAGGGTCTTCAGATGCTTCGTGGCCGACGGCTGACCCATGCGACACGCGTCGGCGCCGCCCGAGATCGAGCCGTGCCGCTTGACCTCGACGAGGAGCCGCAGCCGCTGGGGATCGAGCGCGTCGATGGACATCACGTCACATTCTCGCTCGGAATGCGACGCATGCGCAATACGTCGTGCATGCATGATTGATCGAGGCGTAGCGTTGGCGGCAAGGAGGCCGGATGTCGCTGACCAGCTGGATGGACGCCAACCTGCGGACGCAGGGCTACAGCCTCGGCGAGGAGCAGAGCCGGGACAAGCATGCCGAACCCGCCGCGCCGCCGCCACGCGTGTCGGTCACCCTCGAGCTGATCGACCGCGACCGCGGGCGCCGGGCGACGATGCCGGCATGAGCGCGCCTCCGCAGATCCGTATCGACGTCGACGTCCTGCGCGACGAGATCCAGAAGACCTACACCGCGGTCTCGACCGAGCAGGGCAAGAACTTCATCTTCCCGACTGGCCGTGAATGGGCCCAGGATCTCGGCTATCCCGAACCGGAGCTCTCGCGGGTCCCGGATGCGACGGCCGAGAGCTTCGCCGGGGTCGCCAACCACTGGGTACTCGGCTCGATCGAACGCGGCGCGGTGGTCCTCGATCTCGGCTGCGGGGCAGGGACGGACCTGCTCATCGCCGCGCAGATGGTCGGCCCCGAGGGCCGGGTGATCGGCGTCGACATGACGGCGTCGATGCTCGCGCGCGCACGCGCGAGCGCAGGGGAGATGGGAGTCGACGACCGTGTCGAACTGCACGAGTCGCTGATCGAATCGCTGCCGCTGGCAGATGCGTCGGTCGACGTCGTCATCTCGAACGGCGTCGTCGACCTGGTTCCGGACAAGGAGGCGGTCTTCGCGGAGATCGACCGCGTCTTGAAACCGGGAGGGCGTCTGCAGATCGCCGATGTCGTGATCCACAAGGAGGTGTCCGAGGACGCGCGCAAGCGCATCGACCTCTGGACTGGGTGAATCGCCGGAGCTCTCCTGGAAGGAGAGCACGCGCGCATCCTCGTCGGGATGGGCTATCGGGAGATCGAGCAGGGCGACCTCGTCGACACCTACGCCCGGTCGCAGTTCGAGGACACCCGCAGGAAGGCCGAGAAGTTCGGTGCGATGGGCTCGACCATCCGCGCCGCCAAGCCAACGCAGTAGGAGGAAGCACAATGGCCACCACCACGGCACTCGAGGTCAAGAACTTCGACTCGCCCGACGAGACGCGCCCCTTCGAGGGCAAAGGCCGCGCCGACGTCGTCAACGTCGCGGGCCAGACGATCGGTCGCGGGACGTTCGAGCCAGGCTGGCGCTGGTCGGAGCATGTCAAGCCGATCGCCGGCACCGACAGCTGCCAGGTCTCGCACCTCGGCTACGTCTTGTCCGGGCGGATGCGCGTCTTCATGGACGACGGGACCGAAGGCGTCGCGTCGGCTGGCGACGTGTGCGCGATCCCGCCCGGCCACGACGCCGAGGTCATCGGCGACGAGGCCTGCGTGATGCTCGACTTCGGCGAGTTCGGCGACTACGCCAAGCGTCACTGATCGCTCTCACCGGATACGACCGCCGCATCGGCGGCTACGAGTGCCTGCTCGGCGACGTCCTCATCGACGTCGCCGGCGTACCGAGGGTTCGAATCCCTCCCCCTCCGCTCGCGGTGGCCGTCGTGGGATCCCGACGTGGGCGACGACCGCCGGGTGATCACGCGCGCAGAGCGGGTAATCCCTGCACATGGCCAAAGATCACGGTTCGAGCGTCAAGAACGACAAGCAGTACGAAGGCCTGCGGAAGAAGGGCATGAGCAAGGGCCGGGCGGCGGCGATCTCCAACGCGAACGCCGGCTCGGACAACGCCGCCTCCAAGAAGGGCGGCAAGAACAGCTCCTCCGGGAACGGCAGCAGTCAGAGCAGCAAGAGCAGCGGCTCGGGCAGCGGCGGCAACCGCAAGCAGAAGCAGGCGGCCGGCCGCAAGGGCGGCAAGGCGGCGGCGGGCAAGTCCTGATCGCCCTCCCCGGGGACGCGGTCGGCCGATCCTCGCGGACCGGCCGACGCCGCGCACCCCGGGCTGTCGGCTACGCGGTTGCCAGCGCCCCGCCGCCGTGGTGGTGGTGGAGGTACTCCGACGGCCGCAGCAGCATCGCCACCGCCATCGCGGCGAGCATCACGACGTGCTCGCCGAGAATGACGGCGCCGAAGTCGCCGACGATGCCGGCGGAGAACAGGGCCACCGCGGCGACGGTCGGCAGCACCATCGACGACGCCATCTCGAGCGTCACCCGCCAGCCGTGGCCGCGGACGCGCATCCACGCGACCATCGGGACCGTCATCGAGAAGCCCATGTTCAGCAGGATGAGCGTCTTCCCGTCACCGGCGATTGCGCCGATCGGCGCTCCGAGGACGACCATGCCGGCGACCATCGCCAGGACCATCTCGCCGTAGTGGCGGGCGAACGCTCGCGCCGGCGACGGGTGCGCCGGCCGCGGCTCGCCGGGCTGGTGCTCGCGACGGGGACGCGGGATGAAGCGGTCGAACTTGATCGTGCGGGATGGCATCACGGGCTCCTGGGACGAGGCGGGCATGGGGGATGCCGCGAGGCTATACCCCCCAGGGGTACCAAGTGTGTGACGTGCGTCGCCGTCGTCAGCGGCGAGGACCCGACCTTCCTTCAGGCTCGTGCGTCGCTGAGCGGGCGCTTTGCGAGGCCCTGGTCGCGCATCGCCTTGCGGTAGTTCATCGCGACCGCGTCGAACTTCAGGTGCATCTCGGCCGCGAGGTCGAAGGGCACGCGCTCGGGGCGCTGGGACTCGACGACCACGCGGTCCTGCCCGAAGATCGTGTCCTCGAAGTCCTGCAGGACCTTCGGCGACTGCTCGAGGTCGTAGTTGCGGCCGATCACGCAGTAGCCGATGCAGCGCTCGACGTCGACCGGCTGCGACGCGAAGAAGTAGACCATCCCGGCCTGGCCGCCCCACCCGAGCCGCAGCAGGATCGTGTAGGGGAGGTGCAGCTGGTAGCTGCTGCGGCGCTCGGGGGCCGACACGACCTCGTTCTTGAACACCGGGAAGTCGTCGCTGTTCGGCGCCTCGGGGCGCACGACGTCGTAGTGGAGGACGTGCCCGTCGGTCTCGACGGTGTAGTCCGGGACGACGGGCCGCGAAGGGTCGCCGAGCAATCCCGGGTGGACCCACGGGAAGTGGCCGAAGTCGGTGAAGTTCTCGAGCTGGCGCGAGGCGTCGGCGTTCCACGCGAACGGCCCGGTCTGGACGACCGCCCAGCCCTCGGCGCCGAACTCGGGGATGTCGGGAAGGTCCCAGCGCGGCTCGTCCATGGCCACCCACATGAGGCCGTACGCCTCGCGGCAGCGGTACGCGTCGACGCGGGCCTTGCCGGGGATGCGCGTCGGATCCTCCAGCTGCGGGATGAGCTTGCAGACGCCGTCCGCGCCGTACTGCCAGCCGTGGTAGGGGCACATCAGCCGATCGCCGACGACGCGGCCCAGCGACAGCGCGGTCCCGCGGTGGATGCACAGGTCGCGCAGCGCGTGCGCCTCGCCCTGGGAGTCGCGCCAGACGACCACGGGCTCGCCGAGCAGGACGACCCGCTTCGGCTCGTCGCCGAACTCGCTCGCGTACCCGACGGGGTGCCAGCAGCTGCGCAGCGCCTCGAAGTCGGGAACGGCGGCCGGCGGTGTCTCGGACATGCGGCGCACGGTAACGCCCTCACGCACGGCCGCGGATGTGACGCGAGATCTCGGCCGCCGCGTCCCGCACCCGGACGGCGAGCGCGGAGCGTGCGTCGCCGTCGAGCTCGGCGCTCGGGAAGGTCAGCGCCACCGCGGCCACGGGATGGCCGACGTGGTCGAGCACCGCGGCCCCCACCGACGCGAGCCCCGGCGTCACGGACCCGTCCTCGACCGCGAAGCTCCGGCGGCGCGCCTCGGCGAGGACGCGACGCAGCGCCGTGGACGACCGCGGGCCGACGCCGTGGCGCTGGACGAGCGCGGCTCCCGGCGGGAACACCGCGCGGACCTGCTGCGGTGGCAGGGCGGCGAGCATGGCCAGCCCGCTGGCCGTCAGCTGCGCCGGGAGGCGGACGCCGACGTCCGTCACGAGCCCCGGGCGACCCGCCGCGCGCTCCTCGATCACGTAGAGCACCTCGCGGCCGTGTAGGACCGCGAAGTGGCCGCTGTGCGTCGTGCGGTCGACCAGCCGCGCCAGCACCGGGCGCGCGATCCACTGGAGCGGCGCCTGCCGCGAGTACGCCGAGCCGAGCTCGAACGCGGCGATGCCGAGGCCGTACCGGCGCTCGTCCGCGAGGTGCACGACGAAGCCGTCCGCGCGGAGCACCGCGAGCAGGTGGTAGACGGTGGAGCGCGGGAGGGCGAGGTCGCGCGCGATCGCGCTCGCCGGCATCGGGGCGGCGTGGGCGGCGAGGAGCTTGAGGACGGCCAGCGCGTGCGCTGCCGCGGGGGCGTTCGGCACCGTGGCGGTGATCGTCTCAGATCCGAGACGGAACCCGCTCGATTCACGCACGCGCATGTGGTCTCATCGCGGGATGGCCGTCGCCCACGCCGTCACCCTCGGACCGGCGCCGCCGGACTTCGACGAGGTCGTGGCGGTCGCGCGCGAGGGCGCTCCGGTCGAGCTGTCGGACGCCGCGCTGGCGGCGATCGCCGAGAGCCGCGCGACGGTCGAGGCGCTCGCCGGCGACGTCCGGGCGCACTACGGCGTCTCGACCGGCTTCGGCGCGCTCGCGACGCGGCACATCCCCGACACCCGCCGGGTGCGGCTGCAGCGCAGCCTCATCCGCAGCCACGCGGCCGGCAGCGGGCCCGAGGTCGAGCGCGAGGTCGTCCGCGCGCTGATGCTGCTGCGCCTGTCCACGCTCGCGACCGGGAGGACGGGCGTGCGGCCGGTCACGGCGACGACGTACGCGGCGATGCTCTCGGCCGGGATCACCCCGGTCGTCCACGAGCACGGGTCGCTCGGGTGCTCCGGCGACCTCGCGCCGCTCGCGCACTGCGCGCTGGCGCTGACGGGGGAGGGGCCGGTGCGCGACGCGAGCGGCGAGCTGCGCGACGCCGCGCACGCGCTGCACGAGGCCGGCATCGAGCCGGTCGACCTGCGCGAGAAGGAGGGGCTCGCGCTCATCAACGGGACCGACGGGATGCTCGGGATGCTCGTGCTGGCGATCGTCGACCTGCGCGAGCTGCTCGCGGTCGCCGACGTCGCGACGGCGATGAGCGTCGAGGCGCTGCTCGGCACCGACGCGGTGTACGCGGGCGACCTGCAGGAGCTGCGCCCGCACCCGGGCCAGGCCGCGTCGGCGGCGAACGTGCGCGCGCTGCTGGCCGGGAGCCCGATCGTCGCCAGCCACCGCGGCCCGGAGGACACGCGGGTGCAGGACGCCTACTCGCTGCGCTGCGCCCCCTCGGTCGCCGGCGCGGCCCGCGACACCGTGGACCACGCCGCGGTCGTCGCCGAGCGCGAGCTGGCGTCGGCGATCGACAACCCGGTCGTCACGCTCGACGGGCGGCTCGAGTCCAACGGGAACTTCCACGGCGCGCCGCTCGGCTACGTCCTCGACTTCCTGGCGATTGTGGCCGCCGACGTGGCGAGCATGTCCGAGCGCCGCACGGACCGGTTCCTCGACGTCGCCCGCAGCAGCGGGCTGCCGCCGTTCCTCGCCGACGACCCCGGTGTCGACTCCGGGCACATGATCGCCCAGTACACGCAGGCGGCGATCGTGTCGGAGATGAAGCGCCTCGCGATGCCGGCGAGCGTCGACTCCATCCCGAGCTCGGCGATGCAGGAGGACCACGTGTCGATGGGCTGGTCGGCCGGGCGCAAGCTGCGGCGCGCGGTCGACGGGCTGACGCGCGTGCTCGCGATCGAGCTGCTGACCGCGGCCCGCGGGATCGAGCTGCGCGCGCCGCTCGCGCCCGCCGCGGCGACGGGCGCCGTGGTCGTCGCGCTGCGCCAGACGGTGGCCGGGCCGGGGCCCGATCGGTTCCTCGCGCCGGAGATCGAGGCCGCGGTGCAGTTCGTCCGCGGCGGCGGCGCGCGGAGCGCCGCGGAGTCGGTGACGGGGAGGCTGGCGTGATGGGCGAAGCGATGCGGTGCCGGGGCTGGCAGCAGGAGGCGGCGCTGCGGATGCTCGAGAACAACCTGCATCCCGACGTGGCCGAGCGGCCCGCCGACCTCGTCGTCTACGGCGGGATCGGCAAGGCCGCGCGCGACCAGCGGTCGCTGGAGGCGATCAAGCGCGAGCTCACGACGCTCGGCGACCACGAGACCCTGCTGGTGCAGTCGGGCAAGCCGGTGGGGGTGTTCGAGACGCACGCGGACGCCCCGCGGGTGCTGATCGCGAACTCGAACCTCGTGCCGGAATGGGCGACGTGGAAGCACTTCCGCGAGCTCGACGCCGCCGGCCTGACGATGTACGGGCAGATGACGGCGGGCTCGTGGATCTACATCGGGTCGCAGGGGATCCTCCAGGGCACGTACGAGACGTTCGCCGCGATCGCGCGCAAGCGGTTCGGCGGCTCGCTGAAGGGGCGGCTGGTGGTGACCGCGGGGCTCGGCGGGATGGGCGGCGCGCAGCCGCTGGCGGTGACGCTCAACGGCGGGTGCGCGCTGTGCATCGAGGTCGCGCGCGACCGCATCGAGCGACGGCTGGCGACGGGGTACCTCGACGAGCCGGCCGCGTCGCTCGACGACGCGCTGGCGCGGCTCGACGCGGCGCGCCGGGAGGGCCGCGCGCTCTCGGTGGGCCTGCTCGGCAACGCCGCCGAGGTCGTGCCCGAGCTGGTGCGGCGCGGGGCCGACATCGACGTCGTCACCGACCAGACGAGCGCGCACGACCCCCTCAACGGCTACGTCCCGGCGGGCCTGACGGTCGAGCAGGCCGACGTCCTGCGCGCGTCCGATCCCGACGACTACCTGCGCCGCGTCGGCGAGAGCGTCCTCGGGCACGTGGCCGCCATCCGCGCGCTCGGCGCGGCGGGGGCGGAGGCCTTCGACTACGGCAACGCGCTGCGCGGCGTGGCGGCGGAGCACGGCGACGACGACGCGTTCGCGTACCCGGGGTTCGTGCCGGCGTACATCCGCCCGCTGTTCTGCGAGGGCAAGGGGCCGTTCCGCTGGGTCGCGCTCTCCGGCAACCCCGCCGACATCGCCGCCACCGACGCGGCGATCCTCGACCTCTTCGGCGACCAGGAGCACATCGCGCGCTGGATCCGCCTGGCCGGGGAGCGCATCCAGTTCCAGGGGCTGCCCGCGCGGATCTGCTGGCTCGGCTACGGCGAGCGCCACCTCGCGGGGCTGAGGTTCAACGAGATGGTCGCCTCCGGCGAGCTGCGCGGGCCGGTCGTGATCGGCCGTGACCACCTCGACGCCGGGTCGGTCGCCTCGCCGCAGCGCGAGACCGAGGCGATGCGCGACGGCTCGGACGCCGTCGCGGACTGGCCGATCCTCAACGCGCTGGTCAACACGGCGACGGGCGCGAGCTGGGTGTCGTTCCACCACGGCGGCGGCGTGGGGATGGGCAAGTCGCTGCACGCCGGGCAGGTCATCGTGGCCGACGGGACGCCCGCGGCCGGCGAGCGGATCCGCCGGACGCTGCTGGCCGATCCCGGCATGGGCATCCTGCGGCACGCCGACGCGGGCTACCCGGAGGCGCTGGACGCCGCCGAGCGGCACGGGGTGCGGATCCCGATGGCATGAGCCTCTCGCTGCGCGGCGCCGCGCAGGTGCTCCTGCCGCCGGAGGGCGGGCTGCCCTACGTGCGCGGCGACCGCGCGCCGGACATGCGGCTCGAGGCCGGCTCGGTCGCGGCGCGCCGCGACCGCATCGCGGCGCTCGACGACGACGCCGGCGCCGACGTGCTGGTGGACGCCGCGGGCTGCGCCGTGGTGCCGGGCTTCGTCGACTGCCACACCCACCTGCCGTTCGCGGGCTGGCGCGCGGGCGAGTACGAGCAGAAGGTCACCGGCGTCCCCTACGAGGAGATCGCCCGCTCGGGCGGCGGCATCGCGTCGTCGGCGCGCGCGCTGGCCGAAACGGCCGACGACGCCGTGCTGGATCAGGCCGCGCGCATCGCCCGCGAGATGCTCGAGCACGGCACGACGACGCTGGAGGCGAAGACCGGCTACGGGCTGTCGCGCGACGGGGAGGCTCGCGCGGCGCGGCTCGCGCGGGCACTGGGCGAGCGCATCGCGCAGCCGCTCACCGTCACGGGCCTCTTCGCCCACGCGCTGCCGCCGGGCACGCAGGCCTCGGCGTGGATGGACGAGGTCGACGCGCTCGCGCGCGCGTGCGACGTCGACGCGCTCGACATCTACGTGGAGTCGGTCGCGTTCGCGAACGCAGACCTCGAGCGCCTCGGCGCGATCGCCGCACGCGAGGGGGTGCCGCTGCGCGCGCACGTCGAGCAGTTCAACACGAACCGGTCGGTCCCGGTGGCGCTCGACGCCGGCGCGCGGTCGGTGGACCACCTCGCGTGCCTGCACCCCGACGACCTCGCGCCGCTCGCGGGCTCCGAGTGCGCCGCCGTCCTGCTCCCCGGCGCCGAGGTGCTCGGCGACGAGCGCGTGGCGCCGGGGCGCGAGCTGGCCGACGCCGGCGCGATCTGCGTGCTCGCGACGGACTGCAACCCGGGCACGTCGCCGGTGCAGTCGCTCCCGCTCGTCGTGGGCCTCGCCGTACGCCGGTACGGGTGGAGCGTCCGCGAGGCCCTCGCGGCCGTGACGCTCAACGCGGCGTGGGTGCTGGAGCGCTCGGACGAGGTCGGATCGATCGAGCCGGGCAAGCGCGCCGACCTGCTGCTGCTCGACGGCCCGGCCGAGCACGTCCCCTATCGGTTCGGGCGCAACCCGGTCGCGGCCGTCGTGCTCGGTGGCGAGCTCGCGTGGGTGCGCCCGGACCAGGCGTGGCGGATCACGTGACGGGCCCGGTCACCGCGGCCGAGCTCGAAGGCCTGCTCGAGGACCTCGTGCCGATCGGACGCGACGGCGACGGCGCGACGACCCGCCTGGCGTGGACCGCCGAGGACGAGCGCGCGAGCGTCTGGTTCGAGCGCCGCGCGGCCGCGCTCGGCCGGCGCAGCGAGCGCGACGCGGCGGACAACCTCTGGGCGGCGCCGGCCACGCCGCCGCCGTGGTGGGCCGTCGGGTCGCACCTCGACACGGTCGTCCGCGGCGGTCGCTTCGACGGCGCGCTGGGCGTCGCCGCCGGCTTCGCGGTGGCGGCCCGCGCCCCGGTCGCGGTCGTCTCGTTCGCGGACGAGGAGGGGGCGCGCTTCAACACGCCGACGTTCGGCTCGCGTGCGCTGACCGGCCGGCTCGACGTGGACGACGCGCTGCGGCGGGCCGACGCGAGCGGGACGACGCTCGCGGACGCGATGACCGCCGCCGGGATCGCGGCCGACGGCCTCCGCGAGGCGCCGGCGTGGCTCGACCGGCTGCGGGGCCTCGTGGAGCTGCACATCGACCAGAGCCGTGCGCTCGACGCCGCGGGGGTCCCGGCCGCCGCCGTGCGGTCGCTCGCCGCGCGGCTGCGCCTCCAGGTCGTGGTGAAGGGCCGGGCCGACCACGCCGGGACGACGCCGCGCGACGAGCGCCGCGACGCGCTCGCCGCCGCCGCCCGCCTGATCGTGCGGGCCGACGACCTCGCCGCCGAGCGCGCGGACATGGTCTTCACCGCGACGCGCATCGAGGTCGAGCCCAACGCGGCGACGACCGTCCCCGCGACCGTCAGGCTGTGGCTCGACGCGCGCGCGCCCGAGCCGCAGGCCGTCGCGGCGTGGCGCGCCGCCTTCGAGAGCGATGCCGCGGCCATCGCGGCACGTACGCGGACGGCGCTCGACGTCACGACCGCGGCGTGGTCGCCCGGCACCCGGTTCCCCGCCGAGGTCCGCGACGCGATCACGGCGGGCGTCGCGGCGGCGGCCGGCGCGGCCGTCGCGCCGGTGGTCTGCTTCGCCGGCCACGACGCGGGCATCGTCGCGGACGAGCGCCCGGCGGGCATGGTGCTCGTGCGCAACCCGTCGGGGATCAGCCACGCGCCGGAGGAGGACGTCTCGCTCGCGGACGCCGCCGTCGCCGCGAACGCGCTCGTCGCCGCGCTGGGGCGGCTCGCGTGACGCGGCCGTTCGCGATCCCGGCGATGCCGAACGTCCACTCCCACGCGTTCCAGCGGGCGCTGCGCGGGGTGGGGGAGCGGCCCGCGCCCGCCGCCCGGGCCGCGGACGACTTCTGGAGCTGGCGCGAGGCGATGTACGCGCTGGCGGCGTCGCTCGACCCGGACTCGATGTACGCGGCGGGCCTGCGCGCGTACGCGGAGATGGCCGCGGCGGGCTACGGCGTCGTCGGCGAGTTCCACTACGTCCACCACCAGCCCGACGGCACGCCGTACGAGGATCCCAACGCGCTGGCCGTGGCGCTCGCGGAGGCGGCGCGCGATGCCGGGCTGCCGATCGTCCTGCTGCCCGCGGCATACCACCGGGCGGGGTGGGACGGCCGCGACCTTCCCCCGACGGCCGGCCAGCGCCGCTTCTGCGACGCCGACGTCGAGGCGTTCCTGGGCCGCGTCGACGCGCTGCGCGCGTGGGCGGCGGGCCGCGACGGCGTCCACGTTGGCGTCGCCGCGCACAGCGTCCGGGCCGTGCCGGCGGCGTGGCTGAGCGCGATCGCGCGGTACGCCCACGAGCACGACCTCGTCCGCCACGTCCACGCGCACGAGCAGCGGCGCGAGATCGACGAGTGCCTCGCCGAGCACGGCTGCACGCCGATCGAGCTGCTCGAGCGCACCGGGTTCCTCTCCGCGCGCACGACGCTGGTGCACGGCGTCCACGTGACGCCCCGCGACGTCGCGCTGCTCGCGGAGAGCGACACGGTCGTCGCGACCTGCCCGACGACGGAGGGCAACCTCGGCGACGGCCACCTCCCCGCGCTCGCGTACCGCGACGCGGGCGTCACGCTCGCCATCGGCAGCGACCAGAACACGATCGTCGATCCCTTCGAGGAGGTCCGCGAGCTCGAGACGCTGGCCCGCCGCGAACGGCAGACGCGCCACGCGCTGCTCGCCGCCACCGGCGACCTCTGGGGCGCGGTCGCCGCAGCCGGGCGCCGGAGCCTCGGCCTCGACGCCGAGGCGGTGGGCGGGATCGCGGTGGACCTCGACCATCCGCGGCTGGCGGGCGTGCCGGAGGAGGACGCGCTGCGCGCGATCGCCACGTGCGCCGGCGCCGACGTGGTGGTCGGGCCGGTCGCGCGCCCGCCCGATCCGTAGGTTTGACGTATATCGATTCTCGGTATATCGTTTGTCGATATGGCGAGGAGATGGACAGCGGGGAACGTGGCGATCGCGCTCGCGATCGTGTTCGTCGGATTCGGCGCCGGCGCGGCAGTCGAGAACGTCGTGGACGGGATCGCCGACCGTGCGATCCAGTACGAGGGCAAGCTCGACATGCCGGAGGTCATGCAGGCCTTCCACCCCGGGGGCGTGCGCGGTCCGGCGCGGCGGTACGACCGGCTCACCGAGGCGCGCGGCACCGCGCGCTCGTCCGACGCACGCGCCGGCGAGCTCGCGCTCTGGTCGCTGCTGCAGCTGGCGCCGTGGCTCGCCGCCGCCGCGGCGCTCGGGCTCCTCGTGCCGATCCTGCGCGCCGCCGGGCGCGGGGACCCGTTCCAGCCCACCGCGACACGGCGCATGGGCGTGGTCGGCTCGCTGCTCCTCGCCGGCCTGCCGCTCTACGCGCTGCTCGAGTACGCGGTGGCCGAGGCGGCTACCGAGGGCGCGTCCCTCGCACCGCGCGTGGTCCCGTCGCTCACGCTCTCGCCACTGCACTTCCTCCCCGGCCTGCTGCTGCTCGCACTCGCCGGGATCTTCCACCGCGGCGCCGAGCTGCAGGACCTCGAGCGCCGCACGATTTGACCGAGGAGCCGCACGGGATCGAGGTCCAGATCGACCGCCTGCTCGCCGAGCGCGGGATGACGCTGTCCGAGCTCGCCGAGCGCGTCGGCATCACCTACGCGAACCTCTCGGTCCTGAAGAACAACCACGCCCGCGCGATCCGCTTCTCGACGCTCACGCGGCTGTGCGAGGAGCTGGACTGCCAGCCCGGCGACCTGCTGCGCTGGGCCGGCGGGCGTTAGGCGGGAGCGCCAGTTGTGTCCCTCCGCCGCGTTCATGCCTTCATGTCGCCCTTCGTGAAGTCGAGCGCCCGCTGGATCGTGGTCTTCGCGCTCGTCGTCGCGGGCGTGGCGGCCGTGCCGCCCGCCGGCGCCTGCGGCGGGCCGTGCGCGGCGGCCGACTACGACGGCGACGGCGTCAACGACTGGGCGGACAACTGCCCCGTCACCGGGAACCCGAGCCAGCGCGACTCCGACAAGGACACGCCGGCGCCGATCCTCGAGGTGGCGTCGCCGCCGGGCGCGCCGAACACGCCGGTGCTCTCGTTCGACGGCGGCATCCGCATCTACCCCGAGACGCCGTACCAGACGGCGCAGCCGCTGCCCACCGACGTCCCGCCCGACAAGGGCGGCGACGCGTGCGACGAGGACGACGACAACGACGGCTCGGCCGACCGCGCCCGGCCCGGGGCCCCGCCGGACAACTGCCCGCTGGTCCCGAACCCCGGCCAGCAGGACGCCGACGGTGACGGCACCGGGGACGCGTGCGACGAGACGCCGAGCGGCGCCGCCGCGTCTGCGGGCTCGCCGCCGTCGCCCGCGCTCGCCGCCGCGCAGGCGCCGGCGCGGATCCGCGCCACCGCACCCCGCAGGCTGCGGTTCGCGGACGCGCGGCTCGGGGTGATCGTCCCGGTCGACTGCACCGCGCGGTGCCAGGTCGGCGGGCAGCTCGTCCTCGATCGCCGGTCGGCGCGCCGCGGCACGGTCAAGCGCCCGCTGGTGCTCGGCACCGGCTCGGCCTTCCTCGAGGGCGCCGGCCGGACGTACCTGTTCGTCGAGGTGCCGGCCAGGAGCCTGCGCCGCCTCGCGCGGGCGTTCCGCCGCCTGCGCCCCCTGGTCGTCGTGACCTCCGGCGGAGGCGTCGTCCTGCGGCGCCGGCTGACGCTGCGCCGCTAGCCGATGCGCGGCACCGTCCTCACCGCCGCCGTGCTGTCGCTGACGCTCCCGGCCGTCGCGGCCGCCGACACCCGCGTGACGTACGGCGACGGTGAGCTGCGCGTCCTCAACGAGGACGCCGGCATCGCCAACAAGATGCTCCTCGAGGACACGACGCGCAACGGCGAGGCCGCGATCCGGATCTTCGACGACGGCGACCCGGCCGGCATGTCGACCTTCCCCGCCGCGCAGTGCTCGCCGGGGAAGATCAACGACCGCGCCAACCCGGTCGAGCTGTTCTGCACGCGCTCGGCGATCCGGTCGGTCTCGATCGACATCGGCCCGAACGAGGACGGCGTGACGAGCAGGCTGAACGCCACGCCGGTCACGGTGACCGGCAACCTCGGCACCGACACGCTGCTGACCGGCGGCGCCGACGACTTCCTGGCCGGCGACCAGGGCGACGACACGCTCGACGGCGGCGCCGGCAACGACGACGTACGCGGCGACGACGGCGCCGACACGGTGCGCGCGGGCGACGGCAACGACAAGGTGACCGGCGGCGCCGGCGGCGACACGATCGACGCCGGCCCCGGCGACGACACGCTCACCACGGCCGACGGCTACGCGGACAGCATCGACTGCGGGCCCGGCAACGACACGATCGCCGCGGACGGCAGCGACCAGCTCACGGGCTGCGAGAACGTCCAGCGCCAGGACGTCGCGCCGCAGGCCGGGCCGTCGAGCGCACCCGATCGCATCCGCCCCGTGCTGCACGCCGGCGCGCGCGCCACGCAGCGCGTCGGCCCGCGCCGGCGCAGGCTCCGGGTGCGCGCGAGCTCGAGCGAGGCCGGGCTCGTGCAGGCCACCGGCTACCTCGACGCCGGCGGGATCAACACCGCGCTGCGCGCGGCGTCCGCTCCCGTCACCGTCGCCGGTGGCGGCGTCGACCTGACGCTCCGGCTCACGCGCGGGCAGCTGCGCCGCGTGACGCGCGACCTTCGCCACGGCCGCCGGCCGCGGGTCCACCTGACGGTGGCCGCCGTCGACGCCGCCGGCAACACCAGCGCCGCACGCCGGTTCTCGATCCGGCTGCGGCGCTAGTGAAGCCGAGTCCTGCTCAGCAGAAGCGGTAGGTCCGCGAGCGGCTGATCCGCTTGCCCGACCGCGTCACCAGCGTGACGTCGATGCGCACCTTCCCGCGCGGCAGCCTGCGCAGCGCGACGGGGCGGCGCAGGGCGCGCCCGCGCACGACCTTCGCCCGGCGGCCGCGGACGAAGATGACCGCCGACTTCAGTCGCCGCCCGCGCTTCGCCTTCAGGCGCAGCTTGAAGCCGCGCCGGCTGCGGCACTTGTCCTTGCCCTTGCCCTTGGCCTTGCCGGGCGCGGAGCTCGGCGGCTGCGCGGCGGGCAGGGCGATGCTCGAGTCCGCGCCCGGCGTCGCGGGCGGCGCCGGGAGCGGCTCCTGCACCTGCGGGTTGAGATGGTCGAGCTTGATCTCCGCGTCGAAGACGGGGTCGTCGATGTCAAAGACGTCGAACCCGCGCGGCGCGAAGTTGTTCGCGTAGATGTGGCCGTTGTACCAGTACGCCGACCACATGTTGGCGGCGGAGTTGGAGACCTCGTCACCGACCGGGTCGGCCGGCGTGTAGTAGCCGATCTGCTTGGGCTTGCTCGGGTCGGTGAAGTCGACCACGGTCAGCCCGGCCTCGTACCACGCGGACACCAGGATGTTCTTCTCGCTGCGCAGCGGGACGACGTTGAACAGGTGCGCGGTGCAGAGCGCCGACTCCTTCTGCTGCGGGATCCGGTAGTTGCCCTTCAGCTCGGGGTTCGCCGGGTCCTTGATGTCGTAGAACCACAGCCCGCCGAAGCGGCTGCCGTTGTCGCCGGTGCAGCCCGGCGACGCCTCGGCGCCGCCCAGCTCGTCGCCGAGGATCAGCGTGTTGCCGTCCCACGAGAACGCTGCGGAGTGATGGATGTTGTTCTCCGCGTTCGGGATGTGGGCGATGACCTTCGGCTTGGCCGGGTCCGAGATGTCCCACATCTGCGACTCGCTGATGCAGCCCGCGCCCGCGATCTTGCGGGCCAGGAAGACGCTGACGTCGTGGCAGCCGATGTTCGGCGAGACGTCGGAGGTGCCGACCACCTTCGCGCTGGCCGGCGCGTCGAGCGGGATCTCGACGACCGAGATCTTGCGGTGCGACGCGACGTTGCAGTTCGACTGCGGAGCGCCGAGCGGGTAGGACAGGATGTAGACGATCAGCCGCCCGTGCTCGGGGTCGGGGACGAGCGTGTGGGTGTGCGAGCCGCAGTCCGTCTTGACCGCCGCGAGCTGCACCGGCGCGGCCGGGTTCGCGATCGAGATGATCCGGATGCCCTCCCAGGCGGTCCCCGCCTGGTTCTCCGGCGGGCTGGCGCCGCCGGCGCCGCACTGCTCGGGCGTGTACGTCTGCCCGTTGCTGGTCGTCGCACCACGGGCGGAGTCGACCGACATGATCACGAGGTCGTTCCAGATCGAGACGTCGTTCTGCGGGCCGGGGCACTCGAGCCCGCCGGCGCGCAGGAGCTGGGTCGGGTTGGCGATGTCGATCAGCTCGAACCCGCCGGGCCCGCCGTACTCGCCGAGCACCGCCCGGTCGCCCCAGAACGCCATGTCGGAGCCCTGGTAGTCGCCGTCGGCTCCGTGCCAGTTGCCGACCAGCGACATGTTGTCGGAGTGCGGCGACTCGCCGTAGGCGATCGGCGCCCCCGCACCCAGGACCATCAGCGCCGCCGCAGCGGCCAGCCATGCAAGCTTCATCGTCTTCCTCCCCACCCCTGTACCAGCGGGCAGTATGCGCGTTTGCGGTCCAACGCGCGCCGGTCGCGCGTGACCGGCAAACTCTGCGCACGATGCCCGAGGTACCGCGTCATGCCGCCGTCAAGCGCATCGCCCTGGGAACGGCCACGGCGCTCGTCGCGATCAACATCTGGACCGGAGCGCCCCTGCTGGCGCTCTGGATCGGCTCGAAGGCCGTCGTGAGCAGCAACCTGAGCATGGGCGCGGTCTTCCTCGTCGTCGTCATCCTCGCCGCCTTCGAGATCGGCCTGGCGCTCGCGCTGTCGTGGCTGAGCGCGAAGTACGACGACGTGACGGGAAGGCCGGCCGCCGCCCGTCGGACGTCGCCGTGGCTGCGCAGCATGCGCGGCGAGCGCGAGGAGGTCGCGCGGCAGAGCCGGGGCATCAGCGGCGTCGAGCGCGTCGTGGTGATCTCGGTGGTGGCCTGCGTCGTCACCTTCGAGATCTGGTTCTTCTTCTTCGCGGGCTCCTCGCTGCCGAACCAGTAGGCCCGCCGCTGATCGGCGCCGACCGGACAACGGTCTTGTAGCGTCCGCCGCCGATGGTGCGCATCGCGCTGGGGACGCTGCTCGCGCTCGCCGTCGCGCTCGGGCCCGCGCCGGGCCTCGCGTCGGCCCAGTCGTCGATCGACCTCGCCGACATGTTCCTCGTCGAGCGCGACGGGAGCTGGTTCTGCGGCGGCGCGGGCGAGCAGGTCAGCCACGCGACGTGCCCGCAGAACAGCTCCGAGTGGTTCTCCCGCCACTTCCTCGATCGCTACGCCGGCGACCACGACGAGCTGTACCTGCGCCTGGGCAAGGCGCGCAACGACTGCGAGGTCGGCGAGTTGCCGATCGCCGGCCCGTGCCAGACCGGCGTCCCGCCCGCGAGGACCTGCCCGGACGACTCCACGCCGTACTGCCGGCTGCTCGCGCTGAAGGAGCGCAAGATCCACCGCGGCGTCATCATGGGCGCCGAGGAGCTGCGGCCGGACGCGGGGGCGAAGCCCGAGTCGGAGGAGCCGGACAAGCGCGACGTGCAGGCGCGGTCGGTCGAGGAGCTGGCGTGGCACGCGTGCCAGATCGCCATCGCCGACACCGACCGGCTCTACGACTTCATGTTCCTCGACCAGGCGTTCCGGCTGACGACGAGGAACCTCAGGCGGGCGGTCGGCTTCATCAGGAAGGGCAAGTACGCCGACGGCCGGCCGTGCGAGACCGACCATCCTCCGTGGGACCGCCTGATCACGAACGACACGGACTGGAAGGGCGGCACCGCGCCGCTGAAGACGGGCGCGTGGGCGCACGCCAAGCGGCTCAGCCTGATCGACACGGGCGCCGGCGCGATGCGCGACGCCGCGACGGGTGGGCGGCCGGTGCTCCTGCCACGCGACCGCGACTTCCTGGCGGCCGTCAGGCGCGTCCACAGCCGCGCCGTGCTGCGCTTCGAGGTGCCCTCCCAGACGCACGTCTTCTCCACGCTCGGCACCGGCGTGCAGTGCTCGCTGCTCACCCGCTGGGCGAGCGAGCAGCGCCGCGCGGGGTTCACCTTCCTCTATCCGCTCTACGTGCACGCGGCGAGCACGAACGACCCGAAGGGGCACACCCGGCCGTACGACAGCTACCGGCGCGGGACGTTCGGACGTCAGCTCGCGCTGCTCGAGCGCTACCCCGGGCCCGCGAACGACGACGGCCTGCCGCCGTGCGAGCCGAACCCCGAGCCCGCCGAGGCGCCGCCCGCTCCACCTCCGCCGGCGCCCAAGGTCGCGGACCTGCGCGTGGGCGTCTCCGGCGCCTCCATGATCACCTGCCGCAGCGCGCGGCTGAACGGCTGGATCGAGCCCGGCGGCCGGCGCACGGAGTTCTTCTTCCGCTACTGGGAGCGCGACGACGGGCCGCGGAAGGACACCGGGACCGGCCACGTCGAGGCCGACCGCGACCGCGAGGACGTCGCGCGCAGCGCCGACGGCCTGCGCCCGGACACCCGCTACAGCGCGAGGCTCATCGCGACGCCGGAGGGCGGCGAGCAGCACGCGTCCGAGGTCTTCTCGTTCAGGACGCCCGGCCGATGCTGAGCGCCGGCGCGCGGCGCTGGACGAGCATCGCGCTCGCGCTGGCGACCACGCTCCTCTTCGCCGCCGCCGCTCCGGCGGACACGGAGGTCGGCGCGGGCAGGACCACCGACGCCGAGCTTCGCAGGACGATCCCCGTCACGCGCCCGAGCAAGGTGCACAAGCACGTCGTGATGACGCTGACGCCGGAGCAGCTCCCCGACCTGCGGGCCGGCGACGTGCTCGATACCGCGGCCGAGCTCGAGGTGACGACGCAGTGCGACGTCGCCCAGCGCCGGCGCCCGGCCTGCTCCTACGACCCGACCGTCCACGTCCAGCTCATCCTCGCCGACGAGCGCGCGGACGACTCGCCGCGTGCCGGCGGCGCGGTGGCGCTGGGCGAGCCGAAGGACCCGAAGTGCACGGTCGCCGAGCACCACTGCCTGATCGTCTTCGGCTTCGACTCCGCGCGGCGCACGCTGGGCGGCCCCGACGACCCGCCGTGCGTCGCGCGCGACAGCTGCTTCGTGAACCTCGTCGCCTGGGCGACGCACCGCCGTGCGAAGCCCCGCGACGTGGTCCTCCTGGGCGAGAACAAGGGCAACTACCTCGACGGCGGTGTCTCGGAGGGCGACAAGGGCCGGCTCATGGTCGTGCGCCGGCGCGAGCCGCCGGCCGCGGACGACACGCGCACCGACCCGGGCGGCGCGGTCGGCGTGCCGACGAACGAGCACCCCAAGCGGATCGGCTCCTTCGCGCTCGGCCGCCTGCGCATGGGCCAGCGCTACGCGATCGAGGTCGGCATCGACGCGAAGACGACGAACCGCGCGCGGCTGTCGACGAAGCTCTTCCTGACCAAGAACGCCGGCGCGGACGACGGCAACGGCGTGAGCGTCACCGATCCGCGGCCGATCAGCGAGCACAACGGCGTCAACTGCCGCGGCTCGTGCTCGGTCCACCGCGTCGCCGTCTTCGCCGTCGAGGAGGACACGGCCGATCCGGTCTTCCTCAACGTCGAGGCGCGCAGCGGGGTCCCCAGCGGCAGCGCGAGCGTGCAGGCGACGAAGGTGACGGCGCGGATCGTGGTGTGGAACCCGCCGGCGGCGCCCGCGAAGGCGCCCGCAGCCGCCCGGCGACCCGACGCCGGGCGCGAGGAGCCGACGGCGGTGACGTGCCGCAGCGCCCGGCTCAACGGCTGGGTCGACCCGCACGGCAGCCCGACCCGGTTCCGCTTCGAATACTGGCGCCGCGACGCGCCGGACCGCAGGATCCAGGCCGGCGGCGGCGACGCCGGCGCGGGCGAGGGCCGCGTCGACGTCTCCCGCGTCGCCGACGGCCTGGAGCCCGACACCCACTACAGCGCCAGGCTGATCGCGACGAGCAGCGCAGGCGAGGCGGCGTCCGAGGTCTTCTCGTTCACCACCCGCCCGCGCTGCTGACGGTTGGCATACTCGGCGCGATGTCGCCGACGATCACCAGGGGCTCGTCCGTCGCCAAGCTCAGGCGCCTGTCGTGGTCGGACCGGGCCGTGCTGGTCGAGGCCGTCGCCTGCCTGGCGCTCGCGCGCGCGGCCGTGCGCGCGCTCCCGTTCCGCGTCCTCGCCGCGCGGTTGGGCGCGCGGGACGGCGACTCCGGCGGCGACGTCCGGTCCGCAGAGGCCCGCCGCGTCGCCTGGATGATCGGCGCGGCGGCCCCCCGAACGCCGTGGCGGTCGAAGTGCCTCGAGCAGGCGATCGCCGGCAAGCTCATGCTGCGGCGCCGCGGCGTGCCGAGCACGATGTACCTCGGCGTCAAGCGCGACCCGTTCGAGGCGCACGCATGGCTGCGCGCCGGCGGGGCGACCGTCCTCGGCGGCGCCGGCGCGGAGCGCTTCGCGGTGCTCGCGAGCTTCGGCGAGAGCGCTCCCGGCTCGCCCAAGTAGCCGAACGTCTCCTGACTGCTTGATAACCGATCTTCGCGGGCGTAGGTTCGTCGCGACATGCGCGCTCCCGGAACCCGCTCGATCCTGCCGCTCGTCCAGGACCCCTCGACGCAGCCCGACTACCTCCCGTACGTCCGCGGCGGCCTGCCCGGTCCGAAGGGCGGCCGCGAGGTCGCCGTCGTCGGCGCCGGGATGGCCGGCCTGCTGGCCGCGACGCTGCTGGCCGGCGCCGGGCACAAGGTGAGGATCTTCGAGGCGTCGCGGCGGATCGGCGGCCGCATCATGACCGTGCGCGAGCCCTTCTCGGCGGGCCTGTACGGCGAGGCGGGGGCGATGCGCCTGCCGTCGTTCTACGAGCTCACCCTCGCCGTCATCGCGCAGTTCGGCCTTCCCACCAACGTCTTCTACAACCACGACGAATCCGGCAACGAGCTCATCTTCGTCAACGGCGTCAAGGTCCGGCGGCGGGACTACCAGGCGCAGCAGGGCCGGGGGCTCGGGTACCCGCTCGAGCCGGCCGAGGAGGGGATGACCGCCGAGGCGCTCCTCGCCTCCGCGCTCGCGCCGATCGCGAGCTACGTCGGCTCGGCGCCTCTGGAGGACGCCGCTCACAACCAGTGGCGGAAGGTCATCGCCCGGTACGGCGAGCAGTCCGTCCGCGAGTTCCTCAAGGGGCAGACCTTCTACTCGGAAGGGGCCATCGAGCTGATCGAGGTGCTCATGGACCTCGAGTCGCGGTCGGAGTCGGCGCTGATCCAGCAGATCGTGGAGATCAACGACCACGGCCCCGACGTGCACTACGCCGAGATCACCGGGGGCATGGACAAGCTGACCGACGCGTTCGTGGCGCGGCTCGCGGAGCTCGAGGTCCCGATCGAGCTCGACCGGCGCCTGATCGGCATCGAGCGCGCCGGCGAGTCGGACCCGGTGCGCCTCGACTTCACCGCCGGCGACCCGCCGACGAGCGCCGGGAGCGTGGCCGCGGACTGCGTGATCGTCACGGTGCCGTTCCCCGGCCTGCGCTACGTGACCGTGACGCCGCCCTTCTCGCACGACAAGCGCAAGGCGATCCGCGAGCTGCACTACGACGCGGCGACGAAGATCATGCTGGAGTTCAGCACGCGCTTCTGGGAGATCGAGGACGAGATCTACGGCGGGTGCACGATCACCGACCTGCCGAGCCGCTTCGTCTACTACCCCAGCAACGGGTGGCGCAGCGGCGGGGGCGGGGTGCTGATCACCAGCTACACGTGGGGCGACGAGGCCCGCGGCTGGGACAGCTTCTCCCACGACGACCAGATCCGGTTCACGCTCGACGACCTCGCGACGATCCACGGCCAGCACATCCGCGAGTACTTCGTGCGCGGCGTCGTGCAGAGCTGGGCGACGGACCGCTTCTCCCACGGCGAGGCAGCCATGTTCTACGGCGGCCAGCTCGAGGAGCTGCAGGCGTGCATCCCGGTCCCCGAGGGCCAGGTGCACTTCGCCGGCGAGCACACGTCCCTGAAGCACGCGTGGATCGAGGGCTCGTTCGAGTCCGCGATCCGGGCCGCGCTGGAGGTGCACGGCCACGCTCCGGGGAAATGATTCCCCTTCGGTTCGCGAGGACGCGTTCGCGGCTAGGCGCCGAGGCGTGCGCGCGTGCTCTCGCGGCGGGCGGGCAGCAGGCCCTGCGGGCGCAGGAGCATCACGACGACGAGGATCAGGCCGTAGATGCCCGAGCTGACCTGGGAGAGGTCGAAGGTCAGGCCGACCTCGTCCGGCAGGTCGTAGAGGACGTCGGGGAGCAGGTAGTTGTTGAGGACCGACAGGGCGACCGCGCCGGCCACGACGCCGTAGATCGACCCGAGACCGCCGAGCACGACCATCGCCAGGACGAAGATCGAGAACGAGAACTCGAACTGCGACGGGTTCACCACGCCGAGGTACGACGCGAAGAACGTGCCGGCGACCCCGCCGAACGCCGCGCCGGTCGCGTACGCGATCAGCTTGGTCCGCACGACGGGGATCCCGGTGCAGGCCGCCGTCTCCTCGTCGTCGCGCATCGCCGCCCACGCGCGGCCGATGCGCGAGCGCCGCAGGTTGACGTTCGCCACGAGCGTCAAGGCGACGAGCACCAGCGCGAACCAGTACCAGGGGCGCAGGTCGAGCGCCCCGAAGCGCCCGAGGAGCGGCAGGTCGATGCGGTCGATCGGGGTGATCCCGATCGGGCCGGAGGTGAGCGTGCCGCCGAAGAGCTCGATGCTCTGGCCGTTGGTCGCGATCCTCCCGATGATCTCGCCGAACGCGAGCGTGACGATCGCGATGTAGTCGCCGCGCAGCCGCAGCGTCGGCACTCCGATCAACGTCCCGGCGAGGGCGGTCGTCGCGACGGAGAGCACGAGGATGAGCAGGAAGCTCAGGTGGATCCCCCAGAAGCCCGAGCCGAAGTAGGCCGTCGTGTACGCGCCGATCGCGAAGAACGCGACGTACCCGAGGTCGACCAGGCCGGCGAAGCCGACGATGACGTTGAGCCCGAGCGCCATCACCACGTAGGTGGCGGCCAGGACCATGTCGCCGAGGACCTCGCCGCCCGCGTCGAGGAACAGCGGCGCCGCCGCGGCGAGCGCGAGCAGCGCGGCGGCGGGCGCCGCGGCACGCACATGCGTCACGCGGCGGCTCTCCGCCGATCCGCTGCTCGCGTCACCGGGCAGTCGCCGTCGTAGTGCCCGCAGCGGTGCGCGTCGCACAGCCGGCACGTCTGCCGCGCCGCGCGCTCGTCGACGGTCGTCGCGTCGAGCAGGGCGGCGAGCAGCCGCTCGAGGTCGCGCACGTCCGCGGCGTCGAGCTCTGCGACCGCGCCGAGGAGGACGCGCGAGCGGGCCTCGAGCGCGCGCTCGGCCAGCTCGCGACCCGGCGCCTCGAGCCACACCCGGGCGCGCCTTCCGTCGGACGGATCGGGCTCGCGGCGAGCCAGCCCGGCCTCCTCGAGGCGGTCGACGACCCGCACGGCTCGCGAGTGCGACACGCGCATGGCCTCGGCCAGCACGTCGACGGACCGCCCGTCGGCCCACTCGCGCAGCGACACGAGCGCCGCCGGGAGGCCTCCCGCCATCCCGGTCGCGGCCTCGGTCGCCGCGCGGATGTCGTCGCCCAGCGTCAGGGCGAGCGCGCCGAGCCGGTTGGCGATCCGCAGGGTATGTGCCTCGGGCATATACATACGATACGACAGAGGCGTAGGGTCGTCGAATGGAAGACGTCTACCTGCGCGACCACGTCGGCGACACGGGCGACCCGCACACGGGAGCCGTCGCCTCGAGCCCGGACATCATCGTGCGCTCGAGCGCCCCCGCCATCGGTGCCGACCCCCAGGCGCTGTTCGGCGAGGGCAGCGGCACCGAGAACAGCGAGACCCTGAGCACCGACGTCGAGGCCGGCCAGGACAACTTCGTCTGGGCGCGCGTGCGCAACCGCGGCGACTCGCCGGTCGTCGACGCGCTGGCCCAGGTGACCGTCTACTGGTCGGAGGTCGCCACGCTCGTCATGCCGAGCAGCTGGCACAGGATCGGGCAGGTGGGGATCGACGTGCCCGTCGGCAACCTCCTGACCGTCACGGAGACGATCCCGTGGCCGGCCGCGAGCGTGCCGGGGCCCGGTCACTACTGCTTCGTCGCCACGGTGGGCACGCCGCAGGATCCCGTCCCGGCGCTGGCGACGCTGGCCGACTGGAACGCCTTCGTGGCCTTCGTCCGCGACAACAACGGCGTCACCTGGCGGAACTTCAACGTCGTGGACCTGCAGGCCATGGTCGTGAGTCCCAAGCCGCTGCCGTTCCTCATCGCGGGTGCGCCGAAGGAGGACGTCGAGATGGGGCTCGAGGTGATCGCGTACCTCCCGCGGAAGGCCCGGCTCGTCCTCGAGGCGCCGACGCGCCTGCTCGAGCGCTTCCGCGGGCTCGAGCTCGAGACCGACGGCAAGCGCGCCCGCGCGCGGCTGCGCCCGACGGGCCGGCAGGACCTCGGGCTCGCCGAGTTCCCGGCGGACCTGCGGGCGGAGGCGCGGCTGCGCGTCGAGCTGCCGGAGGAGGCGGCGAAGCGAACCGGATGGACCGTCGCGATCCGCCAGTACGCCACGGCGGACCGGCTGGAGGTCGGCCGCGTGACGTGGCACTTCCGGTCGCCCCGGCGTCAGAAGAAGGCCTGACGCGGGCCGGCGCGCGGGACCGGCGTCGGGGTCTACCTGCGGTTGCGGCTCTGCGTCACCCGCGCGAACACCCTGCCGCTCGAGCGGCGGTCGTCGGAGCGGGCCACGACCCGCAGGGTCCGGCCGGGCGTCAGCCCGGTGAGGTGCAGCGTCCGGAACGTGCGTCCGCGGCCGCCGGAGAGCCGTGCCTCGGGGTCGCGCTCGGTGTAGGCGTCGTCGATCTCCTCGTCGTCGAGCACGTCGACGACCTCGCCGTCCTCGCCTGAGATCACGACCTCCTCGATCTCGAAGTCCTCGTCCTCGTCGATCCACGTCAGGGTGATGTCCGCGCTGTGGACGCCCTCGAGCACCTCGACCTCGGCGACCTCCTCGTCGTCGCCGGCCTGCAGCTCCTCCTGGTAGTTGTCGGCCTCGACGTCGCAGCGCAGGCGCGACTCGATCGCCTGCAGCGCCCGGTTGATCTCTTTGGGCGTGCGGGCCTCGAAGTAGCGGCCCTTGGTCTCGCGCGCGACGCGCTTCATCTCGCTGATGTCGATCGCGTTGCGGTCGGGCGGCTCGCCGACGGCGATGACGTACGTCGGCGCGCTGCCGCGCGTGAGGCCGCGCAGCCCTCGCAGGCGCTTGAACAGGAACCCGTCGACGAGCATGATGCGCGCGCCCGCGTTCGGGTTGTGCTCGGCGAGCGCGCGGAACATCGGGCCGTAGCCGGGGAAGATGTCCCCGCCGTCGACCTCGCGCTGGAGCGCGCGCTGGAGGGTGCGCACGCGGCTGACGCCCAGCTCCGTCGGCGGGAAGATCGTCGACGACTCGCTCTCCTCCGTGCGGTCGAATGCCGTGATGCCGAGGACGGTCCCGAAGTTGCGCGGGGTGGCGACGAACGCCTGCATGCCCGTCTTGCGGATGCGCTCGGGGTCGGCATCCTCGTCGGTGTAGGCGTTGTCCTCGAGCACCGCCTGCACGTTCAGCGCGGGCGTGCACCCGGCGGCGATCGACTCGCCGTAGCCGGGGTCGCTCTTGAGGTCGTCGAGCGGGTTGCCCTGGCCGCGGCCGACGCCGAACACGAGCGACGCGCTGCCGGCGCGCTCGCTCGTGAAGCTCTCCAGGTAGTCGTCGTCGGTCGCCGGCGAGCCGATGACGAGGTCGGGCCCGCCGTCGCCGTCGACGTCGCCGGCGGTGTCCAGGGTGAAGCCGGTGGCGTCGCCGTCGCGCCCGATGATCCGCACGCCGCGCTCGCCCAGTTCGGCGAGGTCGACGTTCGGAACGTCCCCGCTGCCGCCGTAGACGACGTAGACCGCGCCCGCCGACTCGCGCGCGATCGGGTCCGCGAAGGGCGCGCCGATGGCGAGGTCCTGGACGCCGTCGGCGTTGAAGTCGCCCGCGGGCGACGTGGAGAACCCGGTCTGGTCCTGGCGGTCGACGCCCTGCACGCGGAACCCCGCGGCGCCGAGGTTGTGCGCGTCGATCGGCGTCTTGTCGGCCTTGCCGAAGATGATGTAGGCGACGCCCGCGCGGGCGCGGTTGGGGGCGTTGGCGAGGTGGGCGCCGACGACGAAGTCCGGGACGCCGTCGCCGTTGACGTCGCCCAGGCCGCTGATCGACTCGCCGAGCCAGTCGCCGGGGTTGCGCTCGCCGTCGCCGGGCAGCGTGGTGGTCCGGCTGAGGACGAAGCCCCGGCCCTCGAGCTGCGCGAGGTCGATCACGCCCGGGGTCGCCTGGGACCTGACGACGTACGCGGCGCCGTTGGAGCCGGACGGTCCGGTGGGCGCCTGGGGGGCGGTGACCAGGACCTCCGGCAGGCCGTCCTGGTCGATGTCGCCCATCGAGCTGACGGCGCGGCCGGCGAACGCGTTCGGCGCCGGGCCGTCGATGCGGAAGCCGCTCTGGTCGTCGGGGAGGCGCGCGACGTCGATGGTCTGCGCGTCGGCGGGCCCGAAGATCACGTACGCGCTGCCGGCGTCCGGCCGGTCCGGGGCGTCGCGCAGCGGCGCGCCGATGACGAGCTCGCCGCGCCCGTCGCCGTTGGAGTCCGGCACCGTGCTGACCGCGCGGCCGAACCACGAGTACGACTCGGCGCCGACGATGCGGATGCCGCCGAAGTCGGGCGCGGCGAGGTCGATCTCCGCGCGGCCGGGGCGCCCGAAGACCACGTACGCCTCGCCGCCGCCGACGCTCGCGCCCTGCGGCCGCGGCCCGGCGAGCGGGGCGCCGACGAGCAGGTCGGCCCGGCCGTCGCCGTTGACGTCGCCGGCCGCGGCCACGTCGAAGCCGGCGAAGTCGCCGCCCTGCGCGCCGCGGATCGTGACGACGTCGCCGGGCTTGGAGAGGTCGGTCGTCTTCGCGGGATCGAAGACGACGTAGACCGCGCCGGCGTCGTCGCGGTCGCCGCTGTCGCGCTTCGGCTCGCCGACCGCCACGTCGCGCCGGCCGTCGCCGTCGAAGTCGCCGATGCCGGCGACCGCGCCGCCGGCGAGACCGTCCTCCTCCTCAGCGCTGTAGCGGACGCTCAGCGACGGCGGGACGTCGACGAGGTCGAGCGTCCCCGACACCGGGAGCGGCGCGGCCGCGGCCTGCGGTGCGATCGTGAGGACGGCGGAGAGGAGGATCAACCCGAGGCGCTTCATGCCGGCCGCCAACGCTACGTGAATCGTCCGGCTGCGTGGAGGCGAAGAAGCCGCGGGCGCTCGTCTCCGCCCGCGCCATGAGCTCCTCGGCGTGGCCGAAGTCCATCGGCTGCACGTCGATCGGGCACGGCGGCGGGAGGATCGTCAGCCCCGCGCGGCCCGCGTACTCGATCGACTCGGCGGCGAACCGGTGGGAGACCATGAGGCTCGTCGCCTGGACGACCATCCCGAGGGCCCCGCGCGGGGCCGAGGGCAGGTCGCACGGGCCGCCGGACGGCAGGACGTAGATCTCGTCGGCGCCGAGGTCGACCGCGTGCGTGATCGGCGTGTTGTTCAGGACGCCGCCGTCGACGAGCAGCCGCCCGTCCCGCTCGACGGGCGGCAGCACGCCGGGGATCGCGGCGCTCGCCATGACCGCGTCGACGAGCGGGCCCTCGGATATCCGCACCTCCTGCCCGCTCCGCACGTCGCAGGCGATGACGTGCAGCGGCGTGGCCAGGTCCTCGAAACGCTCGCAGTCGGTGTTGCGCGTGAGCAGGCGGCGCAGCGCGCCGCCGGGGACGAGGTTCCTGCGCGCGCCGAGGAAGCCGAGCAGGCCGGTGAACGGCTCGACGGGGAACACCTGCCCGCGCCGGATGCCGAGCCACAGCTCGGCGAGCTCGTCGACCGCCTCCGGGCCGAAGTCGCGGCACGCGAGGAACGCGCCGTTGACCGCGCCGACGGAGGTGCCCACGATCACGTCGGGGCGGATATCGCGCTCGGCGAGCACGCGGAGCATCCCGACCTGGATCGCGCCGAGGCTGGCGCCGCCGGAGAGGACGAAGGCGGTGGTCATGTCCGTCTTGGCGCCGCGCGGCGGCTCGTCCTTACCCGGGTAAGAACCGCGACGCCGCGGTCGCGCACCGGTGGACCAAAGGATTGGAGAGCACCATGCACGGAGTCCTCGTCGTCGCCGACTGGAGCGTCGACCCCTACGCCGTCGCCGCCGCGCTGCGGCGTCGCGCGGCCGGCGAGCCCGCGGCGTTCACCATCGTGGTCCCCGCGTGGCTGCACGGCCTCGACTGGGCCGGCGACCCGGCGGTCAGCGTTCCGTGCGCGCAGCGTCAGCTCGACAAGCTGGTCGAGCTGACGACCCGCGCCGGGCTGGACGTCGAGGCCGCCGGCGTCGGCGACCCGGACGTCATGAGCGCCATCGGCGACGCGCTGCACGGCCGCGACGTCGGCGAGGTCCTCCTCTTCGAGCGCCCGCGGCGCTTCGCGCGCAACCCGCTCGACCTCGTGCACCGTGCGCGGCGCTCGACCGGCCTGGCCGTGCGCCGCGTCGAGGCGCGGCCCGCGCAGGCCCCGCGCGAGCAGCGCGGCTGGGCGCTGCGCCGCCGCGCCGGGCACTGCGCGCCGGCGTGACGGCTGGTACGCGTACCCGCCGGCCCGAGGGGCGTGTCCACCTGCGTCGTCGTCGCCGGCGTGGTGCCTCTCACGCGCCGCGACGTGATCTGATCCGGGGCCGCCCATGGACCTCTGGCTCGCCGTCCGCTACCTGCACCTGCTGGCGCTCGCGTTCTTCGTGGGCGGCCAGCTGATCCTCGCCGCCGTCGTGGTGCCGGTCGCGCGCGAGCGCGCTCCCGACGTCCTGCGCGCGCTCGCGCGGCGGTTCGCGTGGGGCAGCGTCGTCGCGATCGTCGTGCTGGCGGCGACCGGCTCGGCCATGGCAGCGCACTTCCACCGCTGGTCAGACCCCACGCTGCACGCCAAGCTCGTCCTCGTCGGCGTGCTCGGCGGGATCGTGGTGTGGCACATCCGCGCGCCCCAGCGGCGCGCGCTCGACGTCGCGATCTTCGCCGTGTCGCTGGTCGTCGTCTGGCTCGGCGCGTCGCTCGCGCACTAGCCGCCCGGGTCAGGCGCGGCTCGCGCCGGTCAGCGCGAGGAACTCCTGCCGCGTCCGCGGGTCGTCGCGGACCAGGCCGTGCAGGGCCGAGGTCACCGTGCGCGCGCCCGGCTTCTGCACGCCCCGCAGCGACATGCACAGGTGCTCGGCCTCGATCACGACGCCGACGCCCTTCGGCTGCAGATGGTCGTCGAGCCACCGCGCGACCTGGGTCGTCAGGCGCTCCTGCACCTGCAGGCTGCGCGCGTACAGCTCGACGACCCGGGCGAGCTTCGACAGCCCGATGATCCGCTCACTCGGCAGGTAGCCGACGTGCGCGACGCCCGCGAACGGGAGGAGGTGGTGCTCGCACATCGAGTGGAACGGGATCTGCGTCGCCACGACGAGCTCGTCGTAGCCGCCGTCGTTGGGGAACGTGGTGGGCGTGAACTGCGTCGGGGTGAGCAGCTCGGCGTACATGCGCGCCATGCGGCCCGGCGTGTCGCGCACGCTCTCGTCGGTGAGGTCGACGCCGAGCGCCGCCAGCAGGTCGTGGGCCGCGCGCTCGGCCGCGCGGAGGTCGACGTCCGCCTGGTCGCGGGCCGCCGGGACGGGGAGATGGGTCAGAGGCTGGGTCACGCCCCCGTTCGCGACGCGAGCGCGGCGGGTCTTACGTGGGCCGAGGCGCAGCGTCAGCCGGCGGCGCGTCGAGCGGCGGTTCCCGGCCGCGTCGACCGCGGTCAGGCGCACGACCGCCCGCCGCACGTGCCGGCGCTCCAAGCTCCGCAGGGCCCGCCGCGAGAGCACGATCGACAGCCTGCGCCGGCCCGCGCCCGCGAGCGCGCCGCTGCTCCGCCCGGCGGAGGCGCCCGCGATCGTGAGGCGGACGGAGAGGCGAGACGCCTCGTCGCACACCGCGGCGACCCTTACGTGGCCGCGCGTGACGACGGGGCGGCGCGCCGTGCGCAGCGAGCAGCGGGGGGCGCGCACGTCGCGGCTCATGGGCGGCGGAAGGGGGAGCGGCGCCTCGCGCGGTGGCGCGTCGCCCGGTGGCGCCGGCGGGTCCGCCGCGACCGGCCACGTCCCGCCCAGCGCCCGGAGCGTGTCCAGCCGCCCGCCGGTGACGGTCCTGCCCGCGAGGGAGGGCTGCGGAGCGACGCTCTCGAGGATCGCCGCGCGCAGCTGCGCGGTGGTCAGCCACGGACGCTGCGCGAGCAGCAGCGCCGCGGTGCCGGTGACGTGCGGGGCGGCGTTCGACGTGCCGCCGACGTGCGGGTACTCGTCGCCGCGGAACGGCGGGCGGCGGCACCACACCCGCACGCTGTCGACCGCGACCCCCGCCGCCTGGCCGGCGGCGTCGCTCACCAGCCGGAAGCGCACCTTCAGCCCGGGCCGCCCCTCGTAGTCCGTGAGCGGGTGGTCGCCCACGGCGATGTTCTCGGTCCCCGTGTACTGCGCCAGCTCGGCCCACGCGCCGCCCTCGCTCGACACCTCCACCTTCAGCACGTCGCCCGCTGCGAGCTCGCGGTGCAGCCAGTAGCTCAGCAGGCAGCCCTCGTGGTCGACGAGGCTGACCGGCTCCGCCGTGGCGATCCAGCTGTCGGAGTCGTTGTCGTAGGGCGTCCCCGGCGAGTCGAGCAGCCACGTCGTCCACTGCTGCGGCCACTCCGCCGACGGGCCCTCGCGCCCCCACGCCCGGCCCGTGCCGCCCGTCGTCCAGCGCCCGCCAAGGTCAGCCTCGAACTCCTCGCGCAGCACGTCGTGGCGCGGGAGCCCGATCGAGGGCATGTCGTCGCCCGGGGCCGCGAGATCGACGGACTCGGCTCCCCAGTTCGAGAAGCCCGCGAGGCTGTCGCCGCTGTCGGTCGCGGCGACGCAGATGACGTTCGGCAGCTTCGAGACGCACGGGTAGCGCTCGTCCTGGTTGCGCTCGACGTCCCACGAGTTGTTGCCGGCCGAGACCGACAGCAGGAGGCCGGGGGCGGCGGCAAGGGCGTCCTCGATCGCCTGCGACCGCGGGATGCCGAAGCTGCCGTTCGCGACGCGCACGCCCTGAGCGTCGGCGTAGGCGATCGCGTCCGCCACGCCCGCCGAGCCCCAGCCCCACACGTTGAACGGCATGATGCGCACCCGAGGGCTGACGCCGGCGAGACCGATCCCGTTGTCGCCGACGGCGCCGATGATGCCGGCGACGTTCGTGCCGTGACCGCCGTAGTCGGTGGGGTCGTTGCTCCCGGTCGGGCCGTCGAAGCTCCACCCGCGCCAGTCGTCGACGTAGCCGTTCCCGTCGTCGTCGACCCCGTTGTCCTCGCGGCCGCCTCCGGTCTCGCCGGCGTTCGTCCAGAGGTTGCCCTGCAGGTCGGGGTGGCGGATCTCGACGCCCGAGTCGAAGACGGCCGCCACGACGTCGCGGCTGCCGGGGCTGATGTCCCACGCGCGGTCGGCGCCGATGCGGTGCATGTCCCACTGGTCGCGCCACAGCGGGTCGTTCGGCACGGCGTCGGGGGTGAGGCGGAAGTTCGGTTCGGCGTAGAGGACGTCCGGCGACGACGCGAGCGCGGCCCGCGCGGCGGGGACCGAGCGCCCGGGCTCGAGCTCCAGCAGCTCGAGGCCGGGCAGCGACAGCGCGCGGCGCCCGCGGGCGCCGGCGCGGGCGCGCAGGGCGCGCCGGGCGTCGGCTCGGGCGCCGGGCCGGAACCGCACGACGAGCTGGCCGGCGAAGGACCGGTTCCCGGGTGATGCGGTCGGCGGCTCCGCCGGCCGCGCGCCGCGCGCCGCGGCGGTGGGCGCGCAGCAGAGGGCCAAGACGACCGCGACGAGGGGGAGGCGCGCCATCCGCATTCCCCCCGCACGGTAGCTCGACTTTGCGCTGAAGAACGCTCGATCGAAGCTCGGAGCAGGTCGCTGTATCGCCGCCCGTGGTCGCGGCCCGTCGGGAGGTCGTAGGACCAAGGTCCCATTGCGGTGGGCGGGTGCGCGCGCGAGGGTGCGGCCCATGAAGAAGACCGCCCGGATCGTCTCGCTGCTCTCCGTCACCATCGCGCTCGCGTGCGCGCTCTCGGCAACCGCGCTCGCCCGCGGCGGCGGCGGCAGCGGCAGCGGGGGCGGGTCGACGACGACCACACCCACCACGACGACCGGCGCCGTCACCGTCAGCAGCGTGTCGATCGCGCCGACCAAGGTCGCGTACAACACGACCGCAACCGGGACCGTGCGGCTCAGCCGCGTGCCGGACGCGCCGTTCACGGTCTCGATCGCGAACGACTCCAACAACAGCCCGGTGCTCGCGACGACGCCGGACTCCGTCACGATCACGCCCCCGGCCTCGTCCGTCACCTTCCCGATCCAGGGCGGAACGGGGATGGACGGCCGCACCTTCGCCGTCGGCGTGCAGGCCTACACCTCGACGAGCGGGGCCACCGGCCGGTTCTACCTCGTGCCCTTCGCGGACACCGACCTCATCCGGATCCCGAAGGCGGAGCTGTCCCCGAGCGGCGACCTCAAGTTCGAGGCGACCACGGACACCGCCAGCGCGGTGCTGACCGCGAGCTTCAACGGCGTCAACGTGCCGATGCGCAACGACGGCGGCGGGCGGTGGAGCGGCCAGGCGAAGGTCGCGGTGTCGGCCGGCGACGTCATCGTCCGCAGCAACCTCGGCGGCTGCCAGGCGCGCAGCCCGTTCAGCTCAGGCGGGGACCACTTCTGCTAGCCGCGAGCGGTCGCGAGCGGCGGCGTCTGCCGCGGCGTCTCGGGCAGCGACCACGACGGCACGATGGGACCTTCGAGCGCGCCGCCCGTCGCGTAGTCGCGCCGCTGGGCGGCGAGGTATGACTTCGGCGCGCGGCCCCAGCGGCCCAGCGCGAAGTCCCGGATCCCCCGCAGCTGCGCGAGCGCGAGGCTCCGCCCGTCCTCGGTGCCGCGCACGTCCAGCGCCGCCCGGCGCAGGTGGCAGCCGATCGCGCGCAGGAGGACGCGGCGCGGGGCGGTCGCGTGGAGGAAGCCGAGACGGTTGCGCACGCGGTAGTACTCGGAGAGGAGGCCCGGCTCCTGCCGCGCCACCGCGCCGGTCACGCACTCGACCCGCCAGCCCGCCTGGTTCAGCCTGACGCCGAGCTCCACGTCGTCGTAGTAGTGGAAGTACCGGGTGGGGAGGCGGCCGACGTCCGCCATCGCTGCCGTCCGGACGAGGACGCACGCGCCGTCGAGCCACGGGACCCGCCGCAAACCCGTGCCGCGCCACTCGGCCAAGGGCTCGTACATGCCGGCGTGCGGGTTCTGCCACGTGCCCGCCAGCAGCTGCCCGCCCGCCGAGAAGACGGTGTCGGGACGGGAGGAAAAGCCGAGGAGCGGCCCGACCGCGCCGGTCGACGGCGACGAGTCCAGCCGCGCCGCGAGGAGCTCGAGCGCGTCGGGCTCGAGCACCGTCTCGTGCGTCAGCATGAGGATCGCGTCCATGCCGCGCCGCCGCAGCTCCTCCAGGCCCGCGTCGAAGTTCGCGATCACGCCGCGGTTCTCCGGCGCGACGATCACGTCCACGTCGGGCCGCGCGCGGCGCAGCTCCTCCGCGGAGCCGTCCGGCGAGCAGTCGTCGACGACGAGCACGGCGTCCGGCCGCAGGGTCGACGCCCAGAGCGCGTCGAGCGTGGCCTCGATGTCCGGCCAGAACCGGTAGTGGACGACGACCACCCCGAGCTTCATGGCCGCCGCGCTACCCCGTCCCGGGATCTCCAGCGTCCCGATGTCCGAGGTCGAACAGGGCGCCTGCGTTGCCCGGCGGTCGAACGAGTGGCCACCCGCGGCGAAGCGCATGTTTCGCCCGCCGGTCGCTGCGGGGAACGCCGTTGAGGGATGAGCGCCATGGATGAGCGCCCGCGCGGCGAGCACGAAGCAAGGAGGGCCCGGCCGGCCGTCGAGTGCACGGCGTGCCGGTTCGCGTGGCACAGCGCCGCGATGGCCGAGGGCCTGCGGCTGCTCGGGTCGTGCCCGCGGTGCGGCGCCGAGCTGCGCTTCGCCGACGACGCTGCGCGCCAGGGCGCGACGACCGCCGCGCCCTCGTCGACGACCGAGCCGCACCTCGCCCTCGGGCTGCCGCGCCCTCAGCGTCTGTAGAAGGCTTGGGCCCTTCCCGAAGGTCAGCGATATATCGCTATAGTCTTCTCCGCATCCACACGAAGGAGGAGAGATGCGACACGCACGACACTGCGGCTTCGGCCGCACACCGCACGGATCGCCCGCGGTGCTCGCCATGGCCGGTCACCGCGACCCTTGGGGCTGGGGCGGGTTCGGCCCCGGCCACGGCCCCGGCCGCGGCGGGCCGCACCGGCGCGGGCGGCGCTCGCGCGGAGACGTCCGCGCCGCGATCCTGCTGCTGCTCGACGAGCAGCCGCGCAACGGCTACGGCGTCATGCAGGAGGTCGAGGAGCGCAGCTCGGGCGCGTGGCGCCCGAGCCCGGGCTCCATCTACCCGGCGCTCGCCCAGCTCGAGGACGAGGGGCTCGTCGCCCCCGCCGAGGGCGAGCAGGGCAAGGCGTTCGCGCTGACCGACGCGGGCCGCGAGTACGTCGCGGAGAACCGCGAGCGCCTCGGCGTGCCGTGGGACGCCGCGACGCAGGGCATGCCCGAGGGCCTGCAGGAGCTGCGCCGCAGCGCGGGCCAGCTCGGGATGGCGAGCATGCAGGTCGCCCAGACCGGCAACGAGCGCCTCATCGCCGGCGCCCGGCAGATCCTCGACGACGCCCGCAAGGCGATGTACCGCCTGCTCGCGGACGACGCCGAGGAGTGAGAGCGCCGCGGGCGCCCCGGCCGCAGCCGGGGCGCCCGCACCCGCCCTACGGGTAGATCACCTGGGCGATCCCGGGCGCGCCCGGGGCACCCGGCTCGTCGGAGCCCGAGACGCTGCCGCCGCCGCCCGCTCCGGGGGCGCCGGTGGCCACGGTCGAGCCCGCAGCCACGGTCACCTTCGACGAGGCGGCCTGGAGGATCCCGACGCTCGGGCCGCCGGCACCGCCGCCGCCCGCGCCGCCGCCGCTGCCGGAGGCACCGGGCCCGCCGTTGCCGCCCTCGCCGATCTCGCTCTTGCAGTAGGTCGAGCCGGCACCGCCGATGCCGCCGGTCCCGCCGGGGCCGCCGTTCCCGCCGGCGCCGCCCTTGCCGCCGTCGCCGGCGGCGATCGAGCTGCCGTCGGACACGGTTGCGGTGGAGCCGTGGAGGTACAGGCCGAACGACCCGCCGCCGGCCCGGCCGCGCGTGCCACGGTGCCCGCCCTCGCCGCCGGCTCCGCCTCCACCGCCGCCGTCGCCGGCGCCGTTGTTGCAGAAGGTGCAGGCCTGGCCTCCGCCTCCGCCGCCGCCTCCGCCGCCGTTGCCGGGCAGGCCGTCGGACCCGTCGGTCCCGTCGGTCCCGATCCACGCCGGGCCGGCGGGCGCGAGCAGGTTGGACCCGCCGACGCCGTTGACGCCTCCGGCCGGGGCTCCGGGCCCGGGGCCGCCGTCCTGGCCGTCGTGCCCGGGGTCGCCGGAGTAGCCCTCCTTGCCGCCGGTGCTGCCGAACGAGCCGGGCAGGCCGGGATCGCCGCGGCCGGGGATGTTGAAGTAGTCCCCGCCGCCACGGCCGCCCGCGCCGCCGACGTGCCCGGAGGGGCTCTCGCCGCCGGCGCCGCCGGTTCCGCGCTTGGATCCGCCGCACTGCCCGGGGCCGCCGTCGTCGCCGTTCCCGCCGGGCAGGCCGCCCGCGCCGCGCGGCCCGTCGTCGCCGTCGAGTCCCTTCCCGGCGTCCGCCGTGACGCGGCGCAGCGTAAGGGTCGAGCCGTCGAGCGCGCGGATCCCGTAGAGGCTCGCGGGCCCGCGCCCGCCGACGTTGGTGTTCACGCCGTGGACGCTGAGCAGCTCGAGGACGACGCCCGTCGCCCGCTCGGCGAAGATCCCCTCGCCGGCTCCCAGGATCGACGTCCTCGCCGCGGCCGAGCGCGCCCAGCTGCGCGGGTCGTAGCCACCGTAGATGCCGACGTCCTTCGCGTCGACGACGCGCTGGTAGGACCCGGCCGCCGCCAGCACGTCCTTGCCGGTGAGCGCCGCGACGGCGACCGCCGTGTTGATCTCGCGCTTCGGCGCCAGCCGGGTGCCCGGGTTGCCGTCGTCGCCCAGCGGCGACGCGAACACCGCGCGGGTGACGGTGCCGTCGATCCCGTCGCAGTTGGAGTCGGTGAACTTGAGGTCCGGCTTGTCGGCCACCCCCGGCTTGACGCCGAGCGCGCAGGCCGGCGTGACGACCAGTGGATCGTCGCGTCCGCCGGAGCCGTCGCCGGGCCCGCCGCCGAGCGTGCCGCCGCCGCCGCCGCCGATGTTGGGACCGTGTGGTTGGGTGAGCCGGAAGGTCTGGGCGGCCGCCTGGTTGCGCGACCGGTCGCGGACCGGCTTGGACCGGGTGCGCCGGTAGACGATCGTGGGCCGGGCGGTCAGATCCGGCTGCGCGTGCTCGGCCAGCCTGAGGACGACGCCGCGCCGGCGCGCCGAGGCGACCGCGCGGACGTTGTAGCCGGCCACGCTGAACGGGTAGCGGCGGTCGGCATCGCGGGCGTGCCGGACGCGCTCGGAGTACGTGAGCTGCACGCGGTCGGCGCGTGCGTCGCCGTCGGCGTCGACGAGCGACGCCGCGACGATGCGAGGGGGCTTGCGGTCGCGCGCGGCCTCGGCGGCCGGCGCCGACGCGACGAGCGCCGCGAGGACGCCCAGGACGATCGTCTTGCGTATGTGGGACATGCGGGGTTGCTCCTTGGCTGGTGGTCGCCGCAGCGGCTCTGGGAAGGAGCAGATCCGAGGCCGGTTGCCGCCCGGCAGCCATCCGGTAAACCGCCGCTCCGGCCCGGGGCCTGTACGGTGGGCGGCGGTGACCCGTGCGACACGGATGTCCGGCCGTGTCGCCCTCGTCGGGCTCTGCGTCCTTCTCGCCTGCACCGCGCTCGCGGCGCGGGCCTCCGCCGCGACGACGCCGATCGGGCACCTGATCGTCATCTACGACGAGAACGTCTCGTTCGACCACTACTTCGCGACGTATCCCGACGCCGCCAACCCTGACGGCGACCCGCACTTCAGCGCCGCCGCGGGCACGCCCGCGGTCGACGGGCTGAGCGGCTCGCTGCTGACTGACAACCCCAACAGCGCGAACCCCTTCCGCCTGAGCCGCACGCAGGCGGTCACGTGCGACAACGACCATGCGTACAGCGCCGAGCAGCAGGCCTTCCACGCGGGGGCAATGGACCTGTTCGTCGAGGCCACGTCGTGCGGCGGCACCACGGGGATGGGCTACTACGACGGCAACACGGTGACGGCGCTGTGGAACTACGCCCAGCACTACGCGATGAGCGACACCTTCTTCGGCACCGTCTTCGGGCCGTCGCTCTCCGGCCACATCAACCTCGTCAGCGGGAACACCCACGGCGCGGCGCCGGACATCGCCGGCGAGGTCGTCGGCGGGACGGTGATCGGCGACCCCGACCCCGCGGGCGACGACTGCGGCAGCCACGACGCCGGGAGCACGATCACCTTCGGACCGCCGGCGACGAACATCGGGATGCTGCTGAGCGCCAAGGGCGTCACCTGGGGCTGGTTCCAGGGCGGCTTCCGCCCGACCGGCGTCGACGCCGGCGGGCGCGCCGTCTGCGGCGCGGCCCACGCCAACGCGGCGGGCACGCTCGTCAGGGACTACAGCGCCCACCACCAGCCGTTCCAGTACTACGCCGCCACGCGCAACCCGACGCACAAGGCACCCGCGTCCGCGGAGCTCATAGGGCACGACGAGGCGGACGTCAACCATCAGTACGACCTCGCCGACTTCCACACGGCGCTCGAGACCGGGAACGTCCCGGCGGTGTCGTTCCTCAAGCCGCCGGCCTCGCAGGACGGCCACGCGGGCTACTCCGGCCCGCTCGACGAGCAGCGCTTCCTCGTGGAGACGATCAACGCCATCCAGGCGTCCTCGATCTGGTCCGACGCCGCGATCGTCGTCGCGTACGACGACTCCGACGGCTGGTACGACCACGCCGCGAGCCCGATCGTCAACAGCTCCGCCGACCCCACGTACGACAAGCTCGACGGCGACGGCCAATGCCACGGCCCGGACTCGCCGCCGATCGCCGGCGGCTACGGGCTGCGCTGCGGCTACGGCCCGCGGCTGCCGCTGCTCGTCGTCTCGCCGTATGCGCCGGTGAACAAGGTGTCGCACACCGTGCGCGACCAGACGGCGATCCTGCGCTTCATCGAGGACAACTGGGAGACCGGGCGGATCGGCGACAGCTCGTTCGACGACATCCCGAGCGGCAAGCCCGCGCTCACGACCCTCCTCGACTTCTCCGCGGGCGCGACACGCGCGCCGAAGCTCGTGCTCGACCCGGCGACCGGGAACGTCCCCCTGGCGCCCGCGCCTCCGGGCGGCGGCGCGCCGCCGCCGGCCCCGCCGAGCGCGACGCCGCCCGGCAGCGTCGTCACGCCCTCCCCGGCGCCGGGCGCGCGCAGGGCGGTGCGCGGCTTCACGGCCCGCGTCACGCCGCGCCGCGACCGCCGCGCCCCGTTCGTCTTCGTCGTCCGCGGCCGCCTCACCCCGCCGGGCGGGGCGGCGTGCGGCGGGCGGGTCCGCGTCACCGTGCGCTCGGGCCGCAGGGTCGTGACGACCCGAGCCGTCCGCGTGCGCGCGTCGTGCACGTGGTCCCTGAGGCTCAGGTTCACGAGCCGGCGCCGCCTCGGCTCGGGCCGGCTGACGCTGCGCTCGCGCTTCCTCGGGACGCCGCAGCTGCTGCCGCACGACGCGCGCACGCTCACCGTCCGCGCGCGCTGACCCTCACAGCGCGACGGCCGTGGCCTCGCGCGACGGCCCCTCCTCCTGCACGACGTAGCGCGCGCGCAGCGTCGCGCCGGCGACCGCGAGCACGCCGGCGAGGACGGCGGAGAGGGCGAAGATGAGCGCGAAGCGGTCGGCGTCCGCGAGGGGCGCCGCGGCGGCGCTCGCCGCGGCCCCGCCGACGAAGATCGCGCTGGCGAAGAGCGAGACGCTGAGCGCCCGCGCCTCGGGATGGACCTGCGTCGCCCACAGCTGGAGCGTCGAGTGCAGGAAGCCGAACCCGGCGCCGAGCGCGAGGGTCGCGACGACGGCCGTGGCGACGGTCGAGCCGACCGCCGCGAGGGTCAGGCCGGCGGCCGCCATCGCCGCGCCGCCGCCGATCAGCCGCGGCGACGACACGCGCGTGATCGCGCGCGTGACGAGCGGGGTGCAGAGCAGGTTCGCCAGGCCGAACCCCGCGGCGGCCGACCCGGCGAGCGAGGCGCTGACGCCGTCCTGCTGCAGCGACGCCGCCACGAAGGTCAGCGAGCCGAAGATCACCGACCCCTCGAGGAAGGCGAGCCCGACGACGACGAGCACCCATCGCTGCGCGAGCACCGACCGGACGCGCGCGGCGAGCGAGCCGCTGCCGCGGTCGACGGCCGGCTCGGGCAGCCGCCAGAGCACGACGGTCACGACGACCGACACGACCGCGGACGCGCCGAACGCCGCGCGCCAGCCGACGACCTCGGCGGCGACGCCGCTCGCGACGGTCGCGATCGCCAGGCCGCTCGTCGCGCTCGCCATCAGCAGCACGAGCGCGTGCTGGCGCCGTGCGTCCGCGACGGTGTCGCCGAGGTAGGTGATGGCGGTCGGGACGACGGCCGCGAAGAACAGGCCGGCGAGCGTTCGCGCGACGAGCAGGACGGCGAAGCCGGGCGCGACCGTCGCGACCACCGACGCCAGGCCGCCGGCCAGCACAGCGAACCGCAGGACCGCGGCGCGCCCGACCCGATCCGACAGCGCGCCCCACAGCGGCTGGCTGACGCCGTAGGTCACGAAGTACGCGCTGGCCAGGACGGCGGCGTGTCCGAGCGAGATCCCGAAGTCGCGATGGATCGGGACGATCAGCGGCGGGATGGTGAAGCGGTCGAAGCTCGACAGGAAGCTCGCGGCTCGCAGCCGCAGCTCGGGATCGAGCCGACGCATCACACGCGATCAGGCTACGAAGGCATAAGCCCACAAATTCGATTGGGAATTCGGTATAAGTGTCGGCATGCGAGTCGACGTCCACCAGCACCTCTGGACAGAAGGGGTCTACGCCGCGCTGGCGCGGCGCACGGCCGCCCCCCGGCTGCGGTCCCGCGACCGCGGCTGGCAGCTCGAGCTGGCGGGCGAGCCGCCCTTCCCCCTTCCGCGCGACCCACACGAGGCCGACCGGCGCGCCGCCGTCCTCGACGACTTCGGCGTCGACATCGCGATCGTCGCCCTCTCGACGGCGCTCGGCGTCGAGACGCTCCCCCCCGACGAGGCCCGGGAGGTGCTCGACGCATGGGACGCCGACGTCGCCGCGCTGCCGCGGCGGCTGTCGTCGTGGGGCTCGGTCCCGCTCGCCGAGCCCGACCCGCGCGACGTGGACCGCGTGCTCGACCGCGGGCGGATCGGCGTCACGCTGCCGGCCGACGCGATCGGCACGCCCGCCGCGCTCGATCACGTCGGGCCGCTGCTCGAGCGCCTCGCCGCGCGCGACGCGCCGCTGCTCGTGCATCCGGGCGCGAGCGCGGCCGGCACGTGGCTCGCGCCGATGACCTCGTACGTGGCCTCGCTCTCCGACGCGTGGCACGCGTGGGCGCTGCACGGGCGGGCGCGCCACCCGGCCCTGCGCGTGGTCTTCGCCGCGCTCGCCGGCCTGGCGCCGCTCCACGCCGAGCGCCTCGGCGCCCGCGTCGACCGAGCCCCGGTGCGCGCGGCGCTCAGCGACCCGCTCACCTTCTACGACACCTCCTCGTACGGGCCGGTCGCCGTCGACGCGATGCTGCGGGCCGTGGGGCCGGAGGCGCTGGTCCACGGCTCGGACTGGCCCTACGCGGAGCCGGCGCCGCTGGCCGGCCCGCTGCGCAGGGCGATCGTCGAGGACAACCCCGCGGCGCTGCTGCGGCTGCGACCGGCGGCGGTGGCGGCGTGACCCGGCCGCCGCTGCCCGCGGGCCGCGACCTGGTCGGCGACGAGCTGCGGGCGCTCGCCCTGTGGCTGCGCGAGCGGCCGGAGCTCTGGCGCGCGCACGTCCGGCACGATCCAGCGCAGCGCACCTTCCACCGCCTCGTCGCCGACGAGCACGTGACGGTCTGGCTCATCTGCTGGATGCCCGGGCACGACACCGGGTTCCACGACCACGACGGGTCGGCCGGCGCGGTGGCGGTGCTCGAGGGCCACATCGGCGAGGAGCGCCTGCGCCTGCTCGACGTCCCCGCGCGCGCCGTCTACGCGCCCGGCGACGTGCTCGAGTTCGGAGCGGCGGACATCCACCGCGTGCGTCACATGGGGACCGAGCCGGCGGTGACCCTCCACGCCTACTCGCCCGCGTTGCGCCGGATGGGCGCGTACGTCGCCGACGAGGAAGGCCGGCTGCTGCGCCACGCGCTCGACGAGGAGACCGAGCTGCGGGCGGACGCGGCCTGACGGCCAAGCTCCACAACCTGGTGCGACGCGGCCCGTGTAGCGTCGGACGGGCATGCCGTCATCTGTCTCCGCACCGGCGCTGCGCGGCCGGCGCACCGAGTGCGAGGCCCTGGACCAGCTCGTCGCGACGGTGCGGGCGGGCAGCAGCCAGGTGCTCGTGCTGCGCGGCGAGGCGGGCGTCGGGAAGAGCGCGCTGCTCGAGTACCTCGTCGGCCGCGCGTCGGGCTGTCGCTGCGCGCGGGCGGCCGGCGTCGAGTCGGAGATGGAGCTTGCGTTCGCCGGCCTGCACCAGCTCTGCGCACCCTTCCTCGATCGCGTCGAGCGGCTGCCGGAGCCACAGCGCGAGGCGCTGGCCACCGCCTTCGGGATGCGTGGCGGCGACGCGCCCGACCGCTTCCTCGTCGGCCTGGCCGTCCTCAGCCTGCTGTGCGACGTCGCCGAGGAGCGCCCGCTCGTCTGCGTGGTCGACGACGCGCAGTGGCTCGACCGCGCGTCGGCCCAGGCGCTCTCGTTCCTGGCCCGGCGGCTGCAGGCCGAGCCGCTCGGGCTGGTGTTCGCGGTCCGGGAGTCGGGCGGCGAGCGGGAGCTGCCGGGGCTGCCGGAGCTGGTGCTCGGGGGCCTGGCCGACGACGAGGCGCGGGCGCTGCTCGACTCGGTCGTCACCGGCCCGCTCGACGAGGGCGTGCGCAACCGCTTCGTGGCCGAGACGCGCGGCAACCCGCTCGCGCTGCTCGAGCTGCCGCGCGGGATGGCGCACGAGGAGCTGGCGGGCGGGTTCGGCCTGCCCGGCGCCGCGCCGCTGCCGAGCCGGATCGAGGAGAGCTTCCGGCGCCGCCTGGCGCCGCTCCCGGAGGCCACGCGCAAGCTGATGCTCGTCGCCGCGGCCGAGCCCGTCGGCGACCCGCTGCTCGTGTGGCGCGCGGCCGAGCGCCTGGGCGTCGGGGTGGGCGCCGGCGCGCCCGCGGCGGAGGCGCGGCTGCTCGAGCTCGGCGTGCAGGTGCGCTTCCGCCACCCGCTCGTGCGCTCCGCGGTCAACCGCGGCGCGTCGCCCGAGGAGCGCCAGGCGGCGCATCGTGCCCTCGCCGAGGCCACCGATCCCGAGACCGATCCCGACCGCCGCGCGTGGCATCGCGCGCAGGCGACGCCGGGGCTCGACGAGGACGTCGCCGCCGAGCTCGAGCGATCCGCCGACCGGGCCCGCGCCCGCGGCGGGATGGCCGCGGCGGCCGCGTTCCACGAGCGCGCGGCCGAGCTGACGCCGGACCCCGCGCGCCGGGCGCACCGCGCGCTCGCCGCTGCGCAGGGCAAGCACGACGCGGGCGCCCCCGACGCGGCCCTGCAGCTCCTGGCGATGGCGGAGTCCGGGCCGCTCTCCGAGCTCGACCGCGCGCGCGCCGAGCTGCTGCGCGCTCGCATCGCGTTCGCGGTGACGCGCGGGCGCGACGCTCCGCCGCTCCTGCTCAAGGCGGCGAGGCGGCTGGAGCCGCTCGACGCGACGCTCGCGCGCGAGACCTACCTCGACGCCTACGCCGCGGCGTTCTCCGCCGGCCGCCTGGCGGAGGAGGGCGGCGTGCGCGAGGTCGCCGAGGCCGTGCTGGCAGCGGACCGCCCGTCGCGCGGGGCCCCGCGGGCGGCCGACCTGCTGCTGGAGGGCGTCGCCGTCCTCACCACCGAGGGCTACCCCGCCGGCGCGCCGGCGCTGCACCGCGCGCTGGCGGCCTTCCGCGACGAGCCGATGGCCGAGGAGGACGCGCTGCGCTGGCTGTGGCTGGCGTGCCGCGTGGCGCGGGCGGTGTGCGACGACGTGAGCCTCGACGAGCTCTCCGAGCGCCAGGTGCGGCTCGCGCGCCGCGCCGGCGCGCTCGCGCTGCTGCCGAGCGCGCTGAACGAGCGCTTCGGCGTCCAGCTCGTGACCGGCAACCTGATGGACGCGACGGCCACGCTCGCCGAGGCGGACGCGGTGATCGAGGCCACGCACAGCCGCCTGAACCCGGGCGCGGCGATCTGGCTGGCGGTGTGGCGACGGCGGGAGGCGGAGGTCGATGCCCTGATCGAGGCGGCGCGACAGGACGTGCTGCAGCGCGGCGAGGGGCTGTGGATCACCGACACCGAGTGGACGCGCTCGATCCTCCTGCTCGGGCTCGGCCGCTACCAGGACGCGCTGGCCGCGGCGGACCGCGCCGCCGAGCGGCCCTCGGAGGCGGGGCTCTCGACGTGGGCGTCGGCCGAGCTGATCGAGGCCGCCGTGCGCAGCGGCAACGCCGAGCGGGCGGTCGAGCCGCTGCGGCGGCTGGAGGAGAACGCGCGCGCCTGCGGGACGGACTGGGCGCTGGGCCTCGCCGCGCGCGCCGGCTGCCTGCTCGCCGAGGGCGAGGAGGCCGAGCGCCTGCACCGCGAGTCGGTCGAGCGCCTCGGGCGCACGCGCATCCGCGTGGCGCACGCCCGCGCGCACCTGCTCTACGGCGAGTGGCTGCGCCGCGAGGGGCGGCGCGTCGACGCGCGCGAGCAGCTGCGCACCGCGCACCGGATGTTCGTCGGCATGGGCAACGAGGCGTGGGGCGAGCGCGCCCGCCGCGAGCTCGTCGCCACCGGGGAGACGGCGCGCAAGCGCACCGCCGACACGCTCGACGACCTCACGCCCCAGGAGGTGCAGATCGCGCGCCTGGCCGCCGAGGGCCACACGAACCCGGAGATCGGCGCGCAGCTGTTCATCAGCCCGCGAACGGTCGAATGGCACCTGCACAAGGTGTTCAGCAAGCTCGACATCAGCTCGCGCAGGCAGCTGCGACGGGCGCTGCCCACCGCCGTGCCCGCCTAGACAGGGAGTCGCGCGGACGTGCCCCCCTTCATGCAGCACCGAACGACGGAGGACAAGATGGACTACGACGTGATCGTCATCGGCGGCGGGTCGCCGGGAGAGCACACCGCCGCGGCGATCGCAGAGGGCGGCCTTCGGGTCGCCCTCGTCGAGCGCGAGCTGGTCGGCGGCGAGTGCTCCTACTGGGCGTGCATCCCGTCCAAGACCCTGCTGCGCCAGGGCGAGGCCGTGAAGGCGGCACGCGACGCGGAGGCGACGGCGGAGATCGACGTCGAGAAGGTCCTCGCCTGGCGCGACTTCATGGTGTCCGACTACTCCGACGCCGGGCAGGAGACGTGGCTGGCCGACAACGGGATCGACCTGCTGCGCGGGAGCGGCCGCCTGGCCGGGACCGGCGTGGTCGAGGTCGACGGCGTGCGCCACACCGCCGACCACGTCGTCGTCGCGGTCGGCGCCGACCCGTTCGTCCCGCCGATCCCCGGCCTGCGCGAGCTCGAAGGCATCTGGACGAACCGGGAGGCGACCGGCATGAAGGCCGTCCCGCGCCGCCTGGTCGTGCTCGGTGGCGGGCCGGTCGGCGTCGAGATGGCGCAGGCCGTGCGCCGCCTCGGCGGCGAGGTCGTGCTGCTCGAGGGCGGCGACCACGTCCTCTCCCGCGACCCCGCGCCGCTGGGCGAGGCCCTCGCGGACGCGCTGCGCAGCGACGGCATCGAGCTCGTGATCGGCACGCACGCCGGCGCCGCGCGCCGCGACGGCGACGACTACGTCCTCGAGCTGGAGGACGGGCGCGAGCTGCGCGGCGATCGCCTGCTCGTGGCGACCGGCCGGCGCCCGCGCGTCGAGGGCATCGGCCTGGAGACGGTCGGCATCGAGCCGGACGCGCACGGCATCCCCGTCGACGCGCACATGCGCGCCGGCGAGCGCCTGTACGCGGTCGGCGACGTCACCGGCATCTGGCCGCTGACCCACGTCGGCAAGTACCAGGGGGACGTCCTCGCGGCGAACCTGCGCGGGGAGCCGCGCGAGGCGAACTACGACGCCGTGCCGCGCGTGACCTTCACCGACCCGCAGGCCGCCGCCGTCGGCGTCGGCGAGGATCGCTTCAGCGCGACCGCGCTGGTCAGGGAGGTGGCCAAGACGGCGACGTACAGCCGCGCGTACGCGGAGTCGAACGGGTTCCTGACGATCCTCAGCGACGGCGAGCGGCTGACCGGCGCGTACGCCCTGGGCCCGGAGGCGGGGGAGTGGCTGCAGCAGGCGACGCTCGCCATCCGCGCGCGCGTGCCCCTCGCGGTGCTCGACGACACGATCCAGCCGTTCCCGACGTTCTCGGAGATCTACGTGGCGGCGCTGAAGGCGCTGCGCGCGGAGATCACCGCCGCCGGCTACGCCGCGAGCGCTCGGGTGTGACGTCAGGCGAGCGCGACCGGCTCGAAGTAGAAGAGCTCGCACGAGACGTCCTGGTCGCAGTCGATGCCGCTGACGAAGGCGCGCACCTTGCGCCCGGTCACGCGCTCGACGGCCTCCCGGAAGGCGGTCTCGGTGGCGTACTGGAAGAACATCCGCGTGTCGCGCAGCCGCTGCTGCTCGCCCATCCGCACGAGGCTGTGCTCCGCGGGGGTCATGCTGTCCTCGAGCGTGCAGACGAGCGCGTCCGCGCCCGCCCAGTTGGAGCGCGCGCGGGTCGGGCCGCGGCCGAACTGCTCCTTGTAGAGGCGAACCATCTCGTTGGAGATCTGGGCCAGCACCGGCTGAGCCTCTCCCGGCGGTCCCGCACGTGCGATCTCGGTGCTCGACATCCCTGCTCCGTTACATCCCTCTGTGAGAGTGAGCCGCGCGGAAGGGAGAGGAATGCAGATCCAGGCGAGCGGTCAGTGGTTCTTGCAGGGTACCGGGCTCGCCGGGGCCGCGAGCGGAATCTTCCCGTCGCGGCACGGTGTCATCCCGGCCTCGCCGCCTCACGTCTCAACCGCGTCCGCTCGCCCCTGGTCGGCGCTTGCGTCGAGAAGAAGAAAGAAGCTGCTCTGAAGACCTAGCCGGCGGCGCGCCGGGGTGACCCGGACAAGGTACCGGACCGGCGCGGGCCCGTGGGCCGCCGGGCGTGCGCGCCGCGCGTCCGGGGCGGGCCCGGCACGGAGCGGGGGATCGGGAACTCCATCAGCACGACGGTCCCGACGCCGCCGTGGCCGCTCGACAGCTCGAGGCGGTCGGCGAGCTCGCGCATGAGCCGCACGCCCGCCCCGGAGCCGGCGTCCTCGGTGCCGCCGCGGCCGTCGTCGGCGACGCGCACGGTCAGCCACTCGCCGTCGCTCGCCGCGTCGACGACGACGTCGCCCCGGGCGTCGTCGCCGTACGCGTGCCGGACCGTGTTCGTCACGGCCTCGGACACCGCCACGGCCATGTCGGAGCGCGCCGGCGTCGTCATGCCCTGACGCCCGGCGAATCCGGTCACCCAGTGGCGCGCCAGCGCCACCGCCGGCTCGGTCGCCTGGTGGGTGAGGCGCGCCGTCGTCACGCCCGCATCGTCCGCGTGCATCTGAACCTCCCGCTTCCCTCGGCCCGGCGCTCGCGGCACCCTGCCTCCGGCTTCGTGTTGCCTCGTCCGCAGCGCCGGCGCCGGGTCACGACGCGGTACCGCTCTTCCGGCGGAGGGTAGCGCGGCGGCGCTAGTCGACGAGCTCGGCTCGCGACGGCCCGTCGTACCCCATCGGGTGGAGGACGAAGAGCTCGGTCGACAGCCCGTCGACCTGCGTGTCGGTCCCGCTGATGAAGGCGCGGACCTTGCGGCCGGTCAGCCGCTCGACCGGCTCGCAGAACTCCTTGACGGTCGCGTACTGGAAGTACAGGCGCGTCTCGCGCAGGCGCTCGTGCTGGCCCATCTCGGCGAGGTTGCGCTCGGCCGGCGTGAAGGTCTGCTCGAGCACCACGACGAGCGTGTTGTCGCCGGCCCAGTGCGTCCGCGCCCGCGTCGGGCCGCGCCCGAACTGGGTCTTGAACAGCGCCACCATCTCGTTGGAGATGGCGGCGAGGACGCTCTGCGGCTCGTCCGCTGTATGGGGCTCGATGTGGCTGGTCATTCGGGCGCGCGAAGGGGAGGATTGGACCTGCCGCCGTCGCTTCGCCTGCACCTGTCGGTGGGACGAGCTCCTGCACCAGCATGACGCGGGCCGGCCGATTCGTCGCGCTCGGGCGGCCCGTGCGCTCGCCGCCGCCCGCGGGTGCGAGGGGGGGCGCGTGCCCGAGCCAGGGGCGCGTCGCGTCAGTGCGACCTACGCGCCACTGTAGCCGAGCGCGCGGCCTACGCGCCGGTCGCGGGGTGCGTCTGCAACGGCAGCTCGCGCCGGAACCACGCCCGCACGCGGGTGCCGCCGCCCGCCATCGAGGACGCGTCGAACCGCTCGCTGAGCAGCGCGATGAGCGGGAGCCCCAGCCCCGCCCCGGGGGAGTCGGGGCGCGGGACCATCCCGTCGCCGTCGTCCTCCACCGTGAGCTCGATCTCCTCCGGCGAGAAGGCGACGCCGACCCGCACGTCGCCGCCCTCCTCCTCGCGGTAGGCGTGCATCACGACGTTCGTCACCGCCTCGGACACGACGACGGCGATGTCGCCGAGCGGGGGGTCGGCCGTCGTGGCGGCGTTCAGGTAGCGGACGACCGCGTGGCGTGCGTCCGGCACGCTGTCCTTCACGGCCGGCCACGTCCGGCTGAACGGATGCGCCGTCCGTGCCGTGGAGCCCTGCGCGTCAGCCGTCATAGTCGGTCCTCGCCGTCCGGTCGCCTACTGCCTGGGAGCGTGCTGCCGGACTGTCTCGGTAGGTGCTCGGAGGAGGCGCCGTTCCGACGCCGCGTCCACCTTCAAGGTACTGCGCGCTGCGCGATGCGTCTAGTCGTAAAGGTCCGACGAGAGGACCCACGATCCGTCGTCGCGCCGCACGACGTCGCCCGCGGTGGCCAGCTCGGCGAGCGCAAGGCTGACGGTCGGACGGCGCGCCCCCGCGAGCTGCCCCAGCAGGTCGTGCGTGAGCTCGAGGTCGAGCACGACGCCGTCGACGGTGACGCGGCCCCAGCGGTCGGCGAGGTCGACGAAGACCGCCTTCAGCCGCTCGTCGACCCGCGACAGATGGAGGATGGCGAGGTTGCGCGACGCGCGGCCGATCTGGCTGGCCAGCTGCGCGTGGATCATGTCGTGCAGCGGCGGCCAGCGGCGCGCCGCGTGCCAGAAGCGATCGGAGAGCACGGCGATCGTCGCGCGCCGGTAGACGCTGTGCTCGATGGAGGCCCCGAGCGACGAGCTGTCCTCCGATCCGGCCACGGCGAGGACGTCGCCGCGCCCCAGGATCTCCGACGCCGCGCGCTCGCTCAGGCGGGTCCTGCGCAGGACGAGCCCGTCGACGAGCAGCAGCGCCGCGGGATGCCCGACCGCCCGGGCGATCTCGGTCACCGGGACGCCGCCGGCCTCGTACGTCAGCACCGGCGCCACCATCGCCTGGCGCGCGGCGTCGTGATCGTCGGGTCCGATCGCCCGCGACAGCGCGGGCATGACGTCGAGCAGGGACACGTGCGGTCGGTCGGCCGGGCGCCTCGTCACACCCGCGGTGGCTTCGAGCATCGCTCGCCTCGCCTGGCTGGATCAGGAGCCCGAGGTCGCTCCGCCGCGTGTGCGAAGCGCCTTTGAGACCGTTGCCGCGACGCACCCCGTCGGATTCCGCCGCGGCTGCGCCGTGTCCGATCCTACTCCCGGACCGTGCCGAGTACGAGGGCACGTACGATCGGAGGCCGATGAGCCCGCTTCCGCCCGGCCCCTCCGAGCCGCCCTCCGTGCAGACGCTGCGCTGGCTGGTGCGGCCGATCGCGTTCATGGAGTCGTGCCGCCGGCGCTTCGGCGACGCCTTCAGCATCCAGCTCCTCGGGTTCCAGACGCCGATGGTGATGCTGTCCGACCCCGACTCGATCCGGGCGCTCTACACGAACGCCGAGCACCGCCTGCCGCCGGGCCGCACGTTCGCGCTGCGGCCGATCATGGGCGCGCGCTCGCTGCTGCTGCTCGAGGGCCGCGAGCACCTGGCCCGGCGCCGGCTCATGCTGCCGCCGTTCCACGGCGAGCGGATGCGCTCGTACGAGGCGATCGTGCGCGACGCCGTCCGGCGCGACGTCGCGCAGTGGCCGGAGGGCGAGCCGTTCGCGCTGCATCCGCGGATGCAGCGCGTGACGCTCGACGTGATCCTGCGCGCGGTCTTCGGGGTGACCGACGAGTCGCGCGCCGCCGCGCTGAGCGAGCGGCTCGGGGGGCTCCTGGCGTCCACGTCGTCGTTCGGCCTGCAGATCGGCGTGCTGCTCGCGCGGCGGCTGGGCGGGCCCGACCCGCTCGAGCGCCTGGAGCGCATGACGCAGGACATCGACGCGCTCCTGCTGCGGGAGATCGCCGAGCGCCGCGCAGACCCGCGCGAGGACATCCTGTCGCTGCTCGTCACCGCGCGCTTCGAGGACGGCGAGCCGATGGACGACCAGGAGATCCGCGACCAGCTCATGACGCTGCTGCTCGCCGGCCACGAGACGACGGCGACCGGCCTCGCGTGGACGTTCGACCTGCTGGTGCGCCATCCGGACGTGCTCGCGCGGCTCGTGCGCGCGGTCGACGAGGGCGACGACGCGTACGTGCGCGCGGTGGTGTCCGAGGCTCTGCGCCTGCGCCCCGTCGTGCCGATCGCCGGTCGCCGGCTGGCGTCCGAGCTGCGCGTGAACGGGCACGTCCTGCCCGAGGGGACCGACGTCACGCCGGCGATCTGGCTCGCGCACACGCGCGAGGACGCCTACCCCGAGCCGTACGCGTTCCGGCCCGAGCGGTTCCTCGACGGCTCGCCGTCCACGTACGCGTGGATCCCGTTCGGCGGCGGCGTGCGACGGTGCATCGGCGCGGCGTTCGCCGAGATGGAGATGCGGGTTGCGCTGACCGAGATCCTGCGCACGCGGACGCTGCGCGCGACGACGTCGCGTCCCGAGCGCGTCGCGCGGCGCAACGTGACGTTCTCGCCGCGCGCCGGCACCCGCGTGCTCGCCGCCGCGCGCGCCTGATGGAGCTGGTCCAGACCGCGGCGTTCGAGCTGCCGGCGCGCCTCGGGCTCCTCGTCCTCTTCGCGCTGATCGCGGCCGAGTCGGCCGGCGTCCCGCTCCCGGGCGAGACGGCGCTCATCGCCGCGGGCGTCCTGGCCGCGGACGGGCGCTTCGAGATCGCGCACGTCATCGTCGTCGCGGCGGCCGCGGCGATCATCGGCGACAACGTCGGCTACGGGATCGGGCGGACGGGCGGGCGCCGGCTGCTCGAGCGCCCCGGCTTCCTCGAGCATCACCGCCGCACGATCATCGCCAAGGGCGAGCCGTTCTTCGAGAAGCACGGGCCGAAGGCCGTCTTCCTCGGCCGGTGGACCGCCGGCCTGCGGATCGCGTCCGCGTGGCTGGCCGGGATCACGCGGATGCGGTGGACGAGCTTCCTCTTCTGGAACGCGCTCGGCGGCGTCGCCTGGGCGTCGTCGGTCGGGCTGCTCGCGTTCTACATCGGCCCGAAGGCCGAGCACGCGTTCAAGGTCGTGGGCGTCGCCGGCGGCGGCGCGGTCCTGCTCGGCGGCGTCCTCTTCGTGCTGTGGCGCTCGCTGCGCCGCGATCGCGATCGCGACCGCGACGACGACGCGAGCTGACCGCCTACATTTCGGCCGATGCCCCGGCTGCTGCTCGCCTGCACCGCGATCCTCGTCGCCCTGGCCCCCGCCGCGGCGCAGGCGCAGGGCGGGCCGGCTCTCTCGATCCCGCAGCAGCAGCTCGACGCCGCGCTGCAGTGCCCGGCGAGCCTGGCCGGGGCGAGCCGCGCGCCTGTCCTCCTCGTCCCGGGGACGAACCTCGAGCCGCGCGCGAACTACGACTGGAACTACGAGCCCGCGCTGACCGCCGCGAAGATCCCGTGGTGCGCCGTCGAGCTGCCGCGCTACGCGATGGGGGACATCCAGGACTCGGCCGAGTACGTCGTCGCGGCGCTGCGGCGCATGGGCGCCGAGAGCGAGCGGCGCGTCTCGATCGTCGGCTTCTCGCAGGGCGGGATGATCGGCCGCTGGGCGCTGCGCTGGTGGCCCGACACGCGCGCGCTCGTCGAGGACCTCGTCGGCCTCGCGCCGTCGAACCACGGGACGCTCACCGCGCGCCCGGCCTGCGCGGCCCAGTGCCCGGCCGCGTACTGGCAGCAGACCGACACCGCGCAGTTCATCAAGGCGCTCAACAGCGGCCCGGAGACGTTCGCGGGGATCGACTACACCGTCGCGTTCACGCGCGACGACGAGGTCGTGACGCCGAACGCCGACGCGCAGACCGGCTCCTCCGCGCTGCGCACCGGCGACGGGCGGATCAGCAACACGCGCATCCAGGACGTCTGCCCGAACGACACCGCCGACCACCTGGTCCTCGGCAGCTACGACCCGGTCGGGTGGGCGCTCGCGCTCGACGCGCTGACCCACGACGGACCGGCGGACCCGGCGCGGCTCGACCCTGCGGCGATCTGCGCCCAGCCGTTCATGCCCGGCGTCGATCCGGCGGCGTTCCCGGCCAACTGGGGCCGGTACCTCGCCGCGGTCGGCGAGGGGTCGCGTCAGGCCGAGCAGGTCGGCGCCGAGCCGCCGCTGAAGTGCTACGCGGCGGGGACGTGGGCGGACGGGGGCGCGGGGGCGCCGGGGAGCGGAGCTCCGGGCGCCGGCGCCGGCGGGACCTCCGGCGCGCCGGGCACGTCGCGCCGGTGCGCGAGCCGGCGCCGCTTCACGATCCACCTCGCGCGCCGCCTGCGCCGCGCGCGCGTGACGATCGGCGCCCGGCGCGTGAAGGTGCGCCGCCGCGGCGGGCGCCTGACCGCGATCGTCGACCTGCGCGGCCGCCCGGCCGGCACGGTCCGCGTGCGCATCCGCGGCGTCACGCGGCGCGGCCGCCGCGTCACCTCGTCGCGCCGCTACCGCCTCTGCGCGACGCGGCGCTAGCTCGCGAGCACAGGCCCGCTCACTCCCTGACTGAGGCGAGGACTCGGGACTGCATGGACTGCGTGGTTGCACGCTGCCCATAGACTCCGCCCCATGTCCCGCCTGCTTCCCGCCGCGCTGCTCGCCGCCACCCTGGCGTTCGCCGCCACCGCCTCCGCCCACGTCGAGCGTCCTTCGTACTGGCCCGACCCCGCGCCGGACACGTCGGTCAAGCCGGCGACGGGCGGCAAGGTGCCCAAGGCGCGCTCGCTCGCGTCCGCGCTGAAGGCCAAGCCCCCGGGGAAGACGCGCGTCGTCTGCCAGCCTGAGTCGATGGCGCTGCTGCGCAAGTCGGTCGGCAGCGCGAAGAAGAACGGCTACGACATCCGGCCCTCCGACCACCGGGTCATGTCGAGGAAGGCCGCGCGCAAGCTGCTGCGGATCAACAAGAAGCTCAAGAAGCGCTGCAAGTACAGCGAGATCCAGCCCGCGGTGACCGCGTCCGGCAACAACGACCGCGTCGTCGTGATGCCCGGCGTCTACACCGAGCCGACCTCGCGCGCGCAGCCGACGCAGGACCCGAAGTGCGACCAGTACCGCACCAACGGCGACCGCCCCGGCCAGAGCGGCACGGCGCTGTCGTACGCGTACCAGTTCAACTGCCCGAACGACCAGAACCTCGTCGCCGTCATCGGCCGCGAGCCAGGCGCCGAGCCGCCGCCGATGCCGCCGCGCGAGAACCGCCACGGCATCCCGGACCTCGGCAAGTGCCTGCGCTGCAACTTCCAGATCGAGGGGTCGGGCGTCAACGCCGACGACGTCGCGATCGACGCCGGCGACGCCGCGAAGGGCGACGGCGGCCCGAACGGCGTCGGCACCGCGAAGGACGTCGCCGTCCGCGCCGACCGCGCGGACGGGTTCGTCCTGAAGAACATCAAGGTCCGCCACGCCAAGGAGCACGGCATCTACGTGCTCGAGTCCGACGGCTACCTGCTGACGCACTTCAAGGCGTACTACAACGGCCTGTACGGGACGCTGACGTTCGTCGAGGACCACGGCGTGCAGGAGCACTGCGACGCGGTCGGCCACGGTGACTCGGGCGTGTACCCGGGCGCGGCGGTCGAGACCGGCCAGCAGCGCCCCGCGGGCACCGAGGCGCGCCTGAACCAGCAGATCCGCTTCTGCGACCTGCACCACAACATGGCCGGCTACTCGGGGACCAACGGCAACGCCGTGTGGGTCCACGACAACAACATCTACGACAACGCGCTCGGCCTGCAGACCGACGTCGTCACCGGCGCCGGCCACCCGGGCTACCCCGGCGACTCGATGGTCGTCGAGAAGAACCGGTTCTACTCGAACAACTTCAACCCCTACAAGGAGGAGTCGAGCGTCAAGCCGGCGTTCCCGTTCCCCGTCGGGACCGGCCTGTGGATCGCGGGCGGCAACAAGCACCAGATCCGCAACAACTACTTCTACGACAACTGGCGCCGCGGCACGATGCTCTTCAGCGTGCCCGACCAGCTCGTCTGCGGCGAGGGCAACGGCGGCAACCAGCAGGCCGGCTGCGACCCCGACGGGCAGACGACGTCCTTCTACAACAGCCACTACGACAACAAGATGGGCGTCCGCCCCGATGGGACGGCCGACCCCAACGGGACCGACTTCTGGTGGGACCCGTACCCGGGGACGATCGGCAACTGCTGGTGGGACAACGTCCCGGCCAAGGGCGAGAAGATCACCGAGTCGGGCGGCCCGCTGCCCAACTGCGACAACGGGACGCATCCCGAGAAGAGCGTCGGCCAGGGCAACCCGGCGCAGACCGGCGAGCTGCTGAGCTGCGTCGCGGCGTTCGAGTCGCGGACGTTCGACGAGAACAGCCCGTGCCCGTGGTTCAAGACGCCGCTCGAGCCGCAGCCGAAGGGCGGCGGCGGCAAGTCGACCGCGAACTCGAACCCGTCGCTGGTCCCGCTGCCGCGGGCCGTCGCGCGCAGCGCGACCGGCTGGATCGACCCGCGCAGCGACTTCAGCGGTGTCAACTGCGCGAACTGGAACACGGCCGGCGACGCGGGCCGCGCCTGGATCGTGCAGAAGGTCAAGGAGTTCGTCGGCGGCGTGGTCGTCGACGGCGAGAAGATCGTCGGCTACGGCGACGTCCTCACCGACCCGCAGGCCAACGACCTGTTCAACACGACCTGCTCGCAGGGCTACGCCCAGGGCTTCGTGCTCTACAAGGTCTACTCGTACGCGGCGGCGGTCACGGACTAGGACCGGCCGCCCCGACCGGGCGCGCCGAGCCGCACGGCTCGGCGCGCGTCGGTCTCCTCGTCGGCGGCCACGGGGAACCACCGCGCCGCCGTCTTCCCCCGCCGCGGCGGCGATATCCTGCGCGCCGCGAACCTGCCGCGGCTGCGCGGCCCGGCCGGTTCGCTGAAGCAAACGAGGCCGGCCCCGCGTCTCATCTGGGTCTGCGCGGTCCCTCGAAGCAGATGAAGCCATGTCCTTCGAGGAGTGACGTGCTCTCACGCGCGAGCGACAACGAAGTCGAAGTCGAAGCCGAAGCCGACGGCGCGGTCCTGCAGGCGATCTCCAACGAGATGGTCCGCCTGTTCAAGGACCAGTTCGGCCGCGGGCCGACGCGCGCGCGCACGAACTGGGCGGGCCCGGACACCATCACCGTCGTCCTGGAGGACACGCTGACGCCCGCCGAGCGCAACCTCGTGAAGATGGGCGAGCACCAGCGGCTGCGCGACACCCGGATGTTCTTCCAGTACGCCGCCGTGCAGGAGTTCTGCGAGCCGGTGGAGCGGCTGACGGGCCGCCGGGTCAAGGCGTTCGCCAGCGCGATCGACACCGAGGTCGAGGGCCTGTGCGTCGAGACCTTCGTGCTGCACCCGCCCGGGGCGCAGGCCCCCTCCCGAACGGAGAAGGCCGCGCCCTAGGCGGTCGCTGCGCTACTCGATGGCCGCGGTGGCGGGGACGCCGCCGTCGGTCCAGTAGACGTGGGCCGTCGTCGTGTCGCTGTCGGCGACAGCGAGCGACTGCGGGTCGATGGCGGTGCCGGTCCCGAGGACGTGGCTGCCGCCGGCGTTGCGCCCGTGGACCGAGCGGCTCGTGCCGTGCTGAGCCACCCACACCAGCGTGCCGGTGCGGCGGACCTCGAGGGCGAGCACGTTCGGCGTGCGGGCACGCAGCGTCACGCGCCCGGTGCGGGCGTCGATCGAGCGGACCTCGATGCGGTCGCCGAAGCGGCCGGAGACGCCGACGTAGTTGCCGTCGACGTCGACGAGGCTCGCCGCGATGCCCGGCGCGAGGCGGGTGCGGTGCCCGGTGGTGACGGACCTGGCGACGAGGTCGCCCGAGGCCGTCCTGACGACCTGCGCCTTGGCGCTGCCGGCGACGGGCGACGCGCCGCGGCGCGCCTGGTCGGCCTGGCCGGGAGCGGTGGCCGCGAGGGCCAGCGCCGCGGTCGCGGCGAGGACGGCGCCGAGGCGGGGGTTGGTGAGCTGGCGGTTCATCTTGAGGCTCCTTCCTTTCTGGTGCGACTGTATCCGATACCCCCGGGGGGTACTGTGACCGCCGTCGCGCAACGCGGCGCGCCGCTACTCCGGCGCGGTCGCGCGGTTAGAGCCCGAGATGTCCGTGCGTCCCTCTTATATTGGCCCGGTGCGCCTGGCCCGCCTCAGCCTGATCGTCCTTGCCCTGCTCGCGTTCGCCGCCGTGTCGGCGTCCGCGCAGACGGCCGCGCCCGAGGATCCGCAGAGCCCGCCCGACCGGTCGGAGGAGGCGCCCAAGGCGCCGAAGTACCCGCGCTGCTTCGGGGCCGCCTCGCGCGATCCGGTCACGCCGTGCCACAACCGCAAGCTGGCGAAGATGGTCCTCCCGAAGCCGCTCGACGCGCTCCTGGAGCCGAACTCCGAGTGCGCGCTGGGCAACCAGGACGGCGAGCTGAACCCGTGCTCGTTCGGGCTGCCGGAGGCCGAGGCGACGGAGACGATCGCGCTCATCGGCGACAGCCACGCCGCGCACTGGCGCGCGGCGATCGACACGGTCGTCGCGGGGAACCGCTGGCACGGCGTGTCGATCACCAAGGCGGGGTGCCCGCTGTCGACGGCGGTCACCGACCTCCCCGAGCCGGGCAAGACGAAGTGCATCAGGTGGAAGCGCCAGCTGTTCCGCTGGTTCGACGACCACCCGGAGATCCACACGGTCATCACGTCCAACCACAGCGGCGGCGCGGTCGTGGGCGCCAAGGACGACTACGCGGCGCACGTCAAGGGCTACACGAAGGCGCTGGCCAAGCTGCCGCCGACCGTCGAGCGCATCTTCTCGATCCGCGACGTCCCGCGGAACTCGCGCAACTCGATGGCCTGCGTGGACCGGGCGATCCGCAAGAAGCTCGCGGCCGGCCCGAAGTGCGCCGTCCCGCGCGAGTTCGCGCTCAAGCCGGACCCGGCGATCGTCGCCGCGCAGCGGTCCGACCCGCATCGCGTGCAGCTGATCGACATGACGCGCTTCATGTGCAGCTCGCGGCTGTGCCTGCCGGTCATCGGCGGGGCCCTTGTCCACAAGGACGAGACCCACCTCACGCGCGTGTTCGCCACCACGCTCGGGCCCTACCTGCTGCGGCACATCGACCGGGCGATGTCGAACCTGGCGGCCGGCACGCGGCCATGAGGCGCGCCGCGCTGGCGGCGCTCTGCGCGGCGCTCGCCGCGGCCGCGCCCGCCGCGGGCGCCGAGCGCGAGACGCCCGTCCCGATCCTGCTCTACCACCACGTCGCGACGCCGCCGGCGGGCGCCGCCTCGCCCGCGCTCTACGTCCCGCCGCGGCTGTTCGCGCGGCAGGTGCGGGCGCTGCGGCAGGCGGGCTACACGGCGGTGACGCTGGGAAGGGCGTGGCGGCACTGGCAGGACGGCGCGCCGCTGCCCGAACGGGCGGTGATCCTCTCCTTCGACGACGGCTACGCCGACCAGTACTCCAACGCGGCGGTGGCGCTGCGGGGCCTGCGCTGGCCCGGCGTGCTGAACCTCCAGACGCGCCGGCTCGGCGTCGCCGGCGGGCTGACACGCGCCCGCGTACGGCGGATGCTGCGCGACGGCTGGGAGCTCGGCGCCCACTCGGTCACGCACCCCGACCTGACGACCGTGGACGCCGACGCGCTGCGCGCGGAGGTGGCCGGGTCGCGGGAGGCGCTGCGGCGCGCGTTCCCCCGCCAGCCGGTCGACTTCTTCTGCTACCCGTACGGCCGCCACGACGCCGCCGTGGAGGCCGCGGTGCGCGACGCTGGCTACCTCGGCGCGACGACGACGCGGCGCGGGGCCGCCTCGCCGGCCGACGGCGCCTACGCGCTCGACAGGATGGTCGTCAACGGCAACTTCTCGCCGGAGCGCCTGCTTCGCGAGCTCCGCGCAACTTCGGGCCGTCGCTAGGTTTCTGCACCTTCGAAACCTGACCCCAAGGAGTCATGTGATGCGCCTACGTCTGCTTCCCCTCGCCCTGCTCGCCGCGCTCGCGGTCGTCGCTCTTGCCGGTGCCGGCACCGCCTCGGCCAAGAGCTGCTCGGCCGGCAAGTACCCCGGTGACGGGTACTTCACGAGCCTGTCCGTCAAGGGCACGAGCTGCGCCAGCGGCCGCACCGTGGAGAAGCACCACTACTCCTGCCGCATCCACAACGGCGGCAAGGACGGGCGCTGCAACAAGCGCGTCGACGGCTACAGCTGCTCCGAGCGACGCAACCGGATCTCGACCGAGATCAACGCGCAGGTGAAGTGCCGCAAGGGCTCGCGCCGCATCACCTTCACCTACCAGCAGAACCTGTAGGCCACGCGGCGCGCGCGCCGTCCCGCACGGGGCGGCGCGTCTAGCCCCGCGCCGGCCACGTGTGCACGGGCTCGTTGGCGTGCATGAGCTCGCGGTAGCGCAGCGTCATCTCGCGCAGCGCCTCGCCCCGCGAGCGGCCGTCGCGCTCGAGCGCGTGCACGGCGTCGGCCTGCCACGACGCCCCGTTCTGGTGGCTGAGGCAGCGGCCCTCGATGATCCCGAGCAGCCGGTCGCGGTCGGCCGCGTCGACGCCCCAGCGCTCGAGCCCCTCGTGCGCCAGCGGCAGCAGCCGCCGCAGCACGAGCTCGGCCACCGGCACCTCGCCCACGCCCGGCCAGTAGACGCGCGCGTCGATCCCGTCGCGCGCCGCCGCGTGGAAGTTCTCCTCGGCGGTCGAGAACGACATCCGCGTCCACAGCGGCCGCTCCTCGTCGACGAGCACGCGGATCAGGCCGTAGTAGAGCGCGGCGTTGGCGACGATGTCCGCCACCGTCGGCCCCGCCGGCAGCACGCGGTTCTCGACGCGCAGGTGCGGGCACGCGTCGACGACGTCGTAGATCGGCCGGTTCCAGCGGTAGATCGTGCCGTTGTGCAGGCGCAGCTCGCCGAGCGCCGGCGTGACCCCGTCCGCCATCGCGTCGAACGGCTCCTCGTCGTACATCGCGGGCAGCAGCGCCGGGAAGTAGCGGACGTTCTCCTCGAAGAGGTCGAAGATCGACGTCGCCCACTTCTCCCCGAACCACACACGCGGGCGCACGCCCTGCGCCTTCAGCTCCTCCGGCCGCGTGTCCGTCGCCTGCTCGAACAGCGCGATGCGCGTCTCCCGCCACAGCTCGCGGCCGAAGAAGTACGGGGAGTTGGCGGCGAGCGCGACCTGGATCGAGGCGATCGCCTGTGCGGCGTTCCAGTGGCGGGGGAAATCCTCCGGCGCGACGAGCTGGTGCAGCTGCACGCTCGTGCACGCCGCCTCCGGAGCGATCGTGTCCGCGTAGGTGCTCAGCCGCTCGGGGCCGGTGATGTCGATGTGAAGGTCCTCGCCGCGGGCCGCGAAGATCTGCTCGTTGAGCAGCTTGTAGCGGGGGTTGGCGCTGAGCGTGTCCGCGTTGAGATGCGCCTCGTCGATCGTCGGGAGGATCCCGATCAGCATCATGTGCGCGCCCGCGCCGCGGCCCCTCTCCTCAGCGCGGTTGAGCGTGCCGCGCACCGCCTCCTCCAGCTCGCCGAGGACGCTCCCGCCGAGCCGCCGGGGCGCGACGTTGATCTCGACGTTGAACTGCGCGAGCTCGGTCTGGAAGTCGGCGTCGGCGATGCGCTCGAGCACGGTGGCGTTGCACATCGACGGCAGGCCGTCGTCCGTCGTCAGGTTGAGCTCGATCTCGAGGCCGAACGAGCTGCGGTCCTCCTCGAAGCGGTGCTCGGCGAGCATGCGCGCGAACGCGTCGAGGCAGCGGTGGACCTTGTCGCGGTAGCGCTGTCGGTCCTCCCGGCTGAACTGGGTCGCGGCGACCTCTTCGCCCATCCGCCGCCATCATCCCCGGAATGGAGCTCTCAGAAAAGGTCGCCGTCGTCACGGGCGGAGCGTCGGGCATCGGGAAGGCGCTCGCGTGGCGCTTCGCGGAGGAGGGGGCGAAGGTCGCGGTGGCCGACCTGCGCGGCGCCGAGGAGGCCGGTGCCGAGATGAGCGCCCTCGGCGTCACGTGCGACGTCAGCGACGAGCGGCAGGTCGGCGAGCTGATCGACCGCGTCGAGCGGGAGATCGGGCCGGTGGACCTCTTCGCCGCGAACGCCGGGATCGGCGGCGGCACGATGCTCGACGGGTTCGAGGCGGCGATCGGCGTCAACGTGATGCAGCACGTCTACGCGGCGCGCCGCCTGGTGCCCGGCTGGCTCGAGCGCGGGAGCGGCTACTTCCTGTCAACGGCCTCGGCGGCGGGGCTGCTCACGCAGATCGGGTCGGCGGCGTACTCGGTGAGCAAGCACGGCGCGGTCGCGTTCGCCGAGTGGCTCTCGGTGACGTACGGCGATCAGGGGATCGGCGTGAGCGTCCTGTGCCCGATGGGCGTGAACACGCCGCTGCTGACCGGTGGCGAGGAGGGCGAGCAGGCGGCCGCGGTGGTGAGCGCGGCCGGCGCGATCCTCGAGCCCGAGCAGGTCGCGGACGCGGTCGTCGAGGCGCTGCGCGACGAGCGCTTCCTGATCCTGCCGCACCCCGAGGTGCTCACGTTCTTCCAGCGCAAGGGGTCGGACTACGACCGCTGGCTGGCGGGGATGCGGCGCCTGCAGGCCGCCATCGTGGGCGGCGGGTGAGCGCGGCGCGCCGCCCGGCGGGGTGACCCCGCGCCGGGCGGCGCCGCGACGGAGCTAGGAGCTCGAGCCGCCCGCGGACGACGAGCCGCCGGAGGAGCGGCGCGAGGAGCCGCCGGACGAGCGGCGCGACGTCCCGCTCGACTTGCGCGACGTGCCGCTCGACTTGCGCGCCGAGGAGCCCGACGAGCGCGACGACGAGCGCGAGGAGCCCGACGACGACGACGCGGACCGCGAGCGCGACGACGAGCTCGACGACTTGCGCCCGCCCTTCGTGGCCGCTGCGGTCTTCCCGGCGGCGCCGGAGCGCCGCGACGACGAGCCGGTCGACTTGCGCGAGGACGAGCCGGACGACGACGCGCGCGAGGACGACGGCCGCGAGGACGAGCCGGACGACGACGAGCGCGAGCTCGACGCGCGGCGCGACGTGCCGCCGTTGCCCGAGCGCTCCTTCGCCGGCACCTCGTCCTTGACGACCTGCTTGACGAGCTGCGCGATCTGGCCGCGCAGGAACTTCTGCATGCGCTCTTCCTGGCGGCGGAACTCGCGCGCGAGCTTCGCGGTGTCCTTGTCGTTCAGCGTCTCGGCGAGCGCCTCGATCGCGTCGTAGTGCGCGATCTCCTCGGCCTCGTTCCACACCGCGTCGCGCACGTTGCGCAGCAGGTTGTCCGCGGGGCTCGTGCCGCGCAGCGCCTGCACCGGTCCCTTCGCGGCGGCGAGCGCCCTGTTGGCGACATTGGCGACGCCGGAGGCCGCGTCGGACACGATGTCCGGGCCGGGGAGGCTCTGCGCCTCCGCCCTGCCGCCGAGCTGCTTGATGCGCCGCTCGAGGCCGCGCGACTGCGCCTTGGTCTCCTTCAGGTGGTCCTGCAGCCGCTTCTGCAGGGTCTTGCGGGCAGCAGCCTTCGCGAGTCCGATCTGCGCCTGCAGAACGGTCTCCAGCTGCTTCTCCTTGCCGTACGCCTCGTTGAGGTACTGGGTGAGCTTCAGCTCACGTGCGCCTGGATCGGCCATCGGGTCGGGTCTCTCCTCCTGATCGCGTGGGGGCCCCGGCGGCAGCCTTCCCGCAAGTGACCGCCCCGAAGCGTTCGATATTACGCGGCCGCCGCGGTGGGCGGTCGGCGCTCGATCTCCGCGCGCAGCTTCGCGAGCGTCGCGCGGAGGATCCTGCTGACCTGCATCTGCGACACGCCGATGCGCTGCGCGATCGCCGTCTGCGTGAGGTCACGCTCGAAGCGCAGATGCAGGACGTATCGCTCGCGCTCGTCGAGCACGTGCCGGACGTGGCCGAGCAGCACCGCGAGCTCCGTGCGCACGAGCTCCGCGTCCTCCGCGCCGACCGTGTCGCCGAGCAGCAGTCCGTCGGTGTCGCCGCCGGCCGGCTGCTCGAGCGACGACGAGTGGTACGCGCGGCCCGCCACGATCGCCTCGAGCACGGACTCGACGTCGAGGTCGAGGTGGTCCGCGAGCTCCTGCGGCGTCGGCGCGCGCCCGAGCTTCGGCTCGAGCTGCTGCGTCGCGCGGGTGACGCGCATCGCGTCCTCCTGCAGCGCGCGCGGGACGCGCACCGCCCACGCGTGGTCGCGCAGGTGACGGCGCATCTCGCCCAGCATGGTGGGGACGGCATAACCGGTGAACGACGCTCCCTGCGCGGGGTCGAACCGGTCCAGCGCCTTCGTCAGCCCGAGGAGCCCCGCCTGCACCAGGTCGTCGCGGCTGACCTTGGCCGACCAGCGGCTCGCGAGGTGGCGCACCAGCGGCAGCAGCTCGGCGACGAGCTGCTCGCCGGCGAGGCGGTCGCCGCGCTGGTAGCGCATGACCAGTCGGCGCCAGCGGGCGTCGCGCGCGGCGCGGCCGAGCGGCGTCGTGCCAGAAGCAGGGGATTGAGCTTCGCGTGTGGTGGGCAGCGCTGCCATCACCAGCTCGCCTGCCCGAAGTGCACCCCGCGTGAAGCGGGCTCAGTTGGTACGCAACTGCGCGGCCCCGAGGTCGCGTGCCGTCGTCGTGCGCCGTAGACTGCGGCGCTTCATGGAAGCGGTCGAACCTTTTGCGATCGACGTCGAGGAGCGCGACGGGCGCGTCGACGTCACCCCCCGCGGCGAGCTGGACATGGCCAGCGCGCCGGAGCTCGAGCAGGCGATCATGCCGCGCCTGCAGGAGGGCACCTGGGTGCTCCTCGACCTGCGCTCGCTGGACTTCATCGACTCGAGCGGCCTGCGCGTCGTCGTCGGCGCGCATCGCGCGGCCGAGGAGCGGGGCGGGCGCTTCACGTGCGTCCGCGGCGCGACGGGCACGACGGTGCACCGAATCGTGGAGATCGCCGGCATCGACGGCGTCATCGAGATGGTCGACGACCCCGCGGAGGCGACGGCTCGCTGACCGGCGGGGCGCGACCGGACGGCGACCCGTCGACCGAGGAGCTGCGCGCCGTGCAGGCGGAGCGCGAGGAGGCCGAGCGCGACATGGCCCAGCGCGCGCCCGACGAGCTCGAGGAGCGCGCGCACGAGCGCCGCGCCGAGCGCGCGGCTTACCTGCGCGACAAGCTCGACGAGCAGGCGGAGTCCGAGCGGTGACCGACCGCGAGCAGGCGATCGATCGCCTTGCGGAGCTCGCCGTGCGCTTCGGGGCCAACGTGCAGCCGGGGCAGATCGTCGCCGTCGGCGGCGAGCTCGGGCAGGAGCCCCTCGTGCGCGCGGTCGCGCGCGCCGCGTACAAGCACGGCGCCAAGTTCGTCGACGCGACGTACTTCGACATGTACGTCAAGCGCGAGCGGCTGCTGCACGCCGCCGAGGACACGCTCGAGTTCGTCCCGAGCTGGTACGGCGAGCGCCTGCTCGCGCTGGGCGAGCAGCGCTGCGCGCGGATCGGCCTGAGCGGCATCGCTCATCCCCACGCGCTGGACGGCGTCGACCCCGACCGCGCCGGCCGCGACCAGCTGCCCTTCCTGCGCGAGGCCGCGCGCGTCGTCAACGACCGCACGACGAACTGGTCGGCGATCGCCGGGCCCTCGCCGGGGTGGGCGGGCGTCGTCTTCCCCGACCTCCCGCCCGACGAGGCGCTGGACCGCCTGTGGGAGCTCATCCTCCACGTGCTGCGCCTCGACGAGGACGACCCGGTCGCCGCGTGGCAGGAGCGCTCCACGACGCTCAAGGGCGCGGCGAGCCGGCTGACGGAGCGGCGCTTCGACGCGCTGCACTTCGAGGGCCCGGGCACGGACTTGACGGTCGGGCTGCTCCCCAGCTCGTCGTGGATGGCGGCGCGCTTCGAGACGCTCGAGGGGATCGTCCACATGCCGAACCTCCCGAGCGAGGAGGTCTTCACGACGCCCGACCCCGAGCGCGTCGACGGCCACGTGCGATCCACCAAGCCGCTCGAGCTGCACGGCACGATCATCCGCGACCTGCGCGTGCGCTTCGAGGGCGGCCGCGCGGTCGCGTTCGAGGGCGAGAACGCGGACGCGCTCGCCGGTCACGCGCAGCGCGACGACGGCGCGTCGCGGCTCGGCGAGGTCGCGCTGGTCGACGGCGAGGGCCGCATCGGCCCGCTCGACACCGTCTTCTTCGACACCCTCCTCGACGAGAACGCCGCGAGCCACATCGCGCTCGGCTCGGCCTACACGTTCACGGTCGACGACGAGGCCGACCGCCCGCGCGCGAACACGAGCGACATCCACATCGACTTCATGATCGGCGCACCCGACGTGAACGTCACCGGAGTGACCCGCGACGGCGACCGCGTCCCGGTCCTCGTCGGCGGGCGCTGGCAGATCTAGCGCGCCGGCCCGCGAAGGACGGGCCGCACACGCCGCCCGATCCACGCGCCGGGGGCGTAGGCGCAGCGATACCCTGTCCCGCCTCCAGGAGAGGTGCCGGAGCGGTTGAACGGGCGCGACTGGAAATCGCGTAACGGGGGTCAACCTCGTTCGAGGGTTCGAATCCCTCCCTCTCCGTCCCTCGCGACGCCGTCCGGCCGGTCGTGGCAGGCGGCGGTCCGACCATGCCACCCGCCAGACGGACATCGGGCTCCGCCCTCAGGTCCCGAGCGTCTGGGCGGGCGGCAGATCGGCCCGCCGCCCGTCGGCGTTCGTGCTGCCCGGGCCCACGGCCCCGCGAAGTCGTCCTGGATCGGCGTCGCATACCGACGCTCAAGCAGGACGATGCTCGCCGGGAATAGAGTCGCTCGTATGAAGGCGGCGGTGATCTACGAGAACGGCGGGCCGGACGTTCTTCGCTACGAGGACGTCCCCGATCCCGAGTGCCCTGACGGCCACGTCGTCGTCGACGTCGAGGCGGTCAGCATCGAGGGCGGCGACCTGCTCCACCGCGCGGGCGCGGAGCTGCCGTCCGTCCCGCACGTCGTCGGGTATCTCGCCGCGGGCACGATCAGCGCCGTCGGCGGCGGCGTCGAGGATCGCGCGGTCGGCGACCGCGTCGTCACGCTGAACGCCGCGGGGTCGCATGCGTCCAAGCGCGCGGTGCCGGCGATGTCCACGTGGCCGATCCCGGACGGCCTGGACGCGGCACGGGCCGCGTGCATTCCCGTCGCCTACGGCACCGCGCAGGAGTGCCTGTTCACGGCGGGCGACCTCCAACCCGGCCAGACCGCGCTGATCCACGCCGGGGCAGGCGGCGTCGGGATGGCGGCGATCCAGCTGGCCAAGCAGGCGGGCGCGACCGTGATCGCCACCGCATCCCGCGACGAGAAGCTCGAGCGCCTGAAGGAGCTCGGGCTCGACCACGGGATCAACTACGCGAGCGAGAGCTTCGTCGAGCGCACGCGCGAGCTGACCGAGGGGCGCGGGGTGGACGTCGTCCTCGACTCGATCGGCGGGCAGAACCTCGTCGACAGCATCGGCGCGCTGGCCTACCGCGGGACGCTCGTCAGCGTCGGCGTCGCGGGGCGCGCCGGCTCGAACGTCGAGGCGAGGGACCTGTGGGCGCAGAACACCACGCTGCGCGGCGTCTTCCTCGGCGGGGCGCTGATGAGCGAGTACCCGCGCGTCCACGCGATGATCGCGGACCTGATCGGACGGGTCGCGGACGGCGGGCTGCGCGTCGAGATCGACCGGACCTTCCCGCTCGCCGAGGCCGCTGCCGCGCACGCGTACATCGAGAGCCGCCAGGCCTTCGGTCGCGTCGTGATGACGCCGTAGCCAGGCCACCTTCGAGCGCTGCCGGCGTGAGGCGGCGCGGCCCGTTCTGCTTTGGTGCAGCCCATGCGCGCCGCGATCTTCAACGAGCCCCGCTCCATCACCACCGGCGAACGGCCGGACCCGGCCATCGTCGAGCCGACCGACGCGATCGTCCGCGTGGTGATCGCCTGCGTCTGCGGCTCGGACCTCTGGTACTACCGCGGCGACACGCCCTTCCCGCCCGGCCCGATCGGCCACGAGTTCGTCGGCGTGGTCGAGGACGTCGGCGCCGAGATCTCGCAGCTGAAGAAGGGCGACCTCGTCATCGCCCCGTTCGCCTTCAGCGACGGCAGCTGCCCCAACTGCCGGAACGGGATCACCACCGCCTGCATGAACGGCGGTTTCTTCCCGATGAACGGCGACGGCGGCCAGGGCGAGGCCGTGCGCGTGCCGCTGGCCGACACGACGCTCGTGACGGTCCCGGGCTCAGGCCACTCCGACGAGATGATGCGCTCGCTGCTGACGCTCTCCGACGTCATGGCCACCGGCCACCACGCGGCGGTCTGCGCGCAGGTCCAGGCCGGCCAGACCGTCGCGGTGGTCGGGGACGGCGCCGTCGGCCTCTCCGGCGTGCTGGCCGCCAAGCGCCTCGGCGCGGAGCGGATCATCGCGCTGAGCCGCCACGCCGACCGCCAGGCGCTCGCCAAGGAGTTCGGCGCCACCGACATCGTCGCCGAGCGCGGGGAGGAAGCCGTGGAGGCGGTCAAGGCGCTGACCGACGGCGTGGGCGCCGACGCCACGCTGGAGTGCGTCGGCACCGACCAGGCGATGCGCACGGCGCTCGACGTCGCCCGCGCCGGCTCCACCGTCGGCTTCGTCGGCGTGCCGCACGGCATCAAGCTGCCGATCGGCACGATGTTCATGCGGAACGTGGGCGTGCGCGGAGGCGGCGCGCCCGTGCGCGTCTACCTCCCCGAGCTCCTCGACGACGTGCTCGCCGGCAGCATCGACCCCGGCCGCGTCCTCGACTACGAGACCGACCTCGACGGCATCGGCGAGGCGTACGCGGCGATGGACGAGCGCCGCGCGATCAAGTCGCTCGTCCGCGTCGCAGCGATCTGAGCACCCGGCGCCCGCCGCGCGGCCCTAGGCCGCGGGCGGTGGCGCTTCCTCCAGGATGCCGAGGCCGTCCTCGCCCAGCGGCATCCGCCGCGGCGCGGGCTCGAGCATCTCGCGGCTGCGGGGCGCGAGCAGCCAGCCGGTGCCGTGGCGCGTGACCGCGCCCTGCTCGCGCAGGTCGCGCAGGGCGAGCGTCACCGTCGGGCGCTGCGCGCCGACGAGCCGCCCGAGCGTCTCGTGCGTGAGGCGCAGCGGGAGCACGACGCCCTCGCTGGTCATGCGTCCCCAGCGGTCGGCGAGGTGCCACAGCAGGGCGGCGAGGCGCAGGTCGACGCGGCCGAGCTGCGTGATCGCCTGGAGCGCGGCGGCGCGGTCGGCCCAGCGGGCGGTGCGCTCGACCAGGCGGGCGGTCAGCCACGGCCAGCGCTGGGACGCGGCCAGGAAGCGCGCGTCGAGGACGGCGATCTCGGCCTCGGCCGCCACGCGCCACTCGCATTGGGCAGGCGCCGTGCCGTCGTCCCAGTCGCCGAGCGGGATGATGTCGCCGGCGCCGACGAGCTGCGTCGCCACGCGGTCGGCGAGCACGAGGTCGCGCGCGATCAGCCCGCGCAGGACGAGCGCCGCGAACGGGCCGGTGACGAGGTCGGCGCTGCGCAGGCGGCGCGGCGCCCAGACGCCGACCGGCACCGTGACGACCGGGGCGATGGTGTGACGGCGTGCGGCCGCGGCGTCCTGCGGCGGAACGCCCTCCGCGAAGTCGGGCTCGGCGTCGAGCAGCCGGATCAGGCGGGGGCCCGCGGCCGGAGCCGCGGCGGGGACATTCTCGAGCTGTGTGCGCATGCTCCTCCTCAGGGGGGGGTTAGATGCGGACAGCTCGGCGCCCGGTTACGAGCGGTCGGCCGTTGGGCAACTGACGTGATGTCCCCCGCTCGCCCTGACGAGCGAGCGGCTGACTTGGACTCAGTCTAGCTCGCCGGAGGGGCGTCGTCACGCACGGGCGCGACGAACACGATGTGATGGCGCGAGACCGCCACGAAGTCGCGCCGCGTCGTCTCGCCGCCGTCCAGTGACACGAGCGTGACGTCGGTGAGCGCGATGAACTCGCGCTCCGACGCGTTGAGCAGATCGGAGACCCGGCTGCGGAAGCCGTTCTGGCTCAGCGTGACCGATCCCGTCATGCGATGACGGTTGGTCTCGAGCTCGATCCGCTCCTTGCGCTGGTGCTGCATGGCCATTGGGTCGGCCGTCCGGGCCGAGGGCTTGAGCGTAGTGGCTCGCGGCGTCAGCGGTGCCCGCGCACGCGATCGCGGTACTGCGACGGCAGCAGGCCGTGGTGCGCGCGGAACGCCTTGGCGAACTGCGCCGACTGGCGGTAGCCGACGCGGCGTGCGACCTCGCCGACGGGCAGAGGCCCGTGGAGCAGCTCGGCGGCGCGCTCCATGCGGATCGCGGCGAGCTCGCCACGGAAGCCGCTGCCGGCCAGCTCGGCGAACACGCGCTGCAGCTGGCGTCGCGACGTCGCGATCCTGGTCGCCACGTCGTCCAGGCTGAGGTCGGCCGCGTACTCGTCGCGCATGATCGCGCGGGCGTCGCGGAGCAGCTCCGAGCGCGCCGCGAGGGTGGTGGGGCGGGGCATGACGGGATAGGTGTCGACAGCCATCATGGGTTACAACGCGTCGGGACCGGCAGATGTTGGACGGCGACTCAACACGATCGAGCGGCTGCGCGCCATGACCGAGGCCATCGTCAACCCCGCCACGGGCGAGGAGATCACGTTCCTGAGCGAGTCGCCGGAGCTCCTGGTGATGGAGAGCCTGTGGACCCGGCCGGGCCACCGGGCGGCCGAGCACGTGCACCCTCGGATGGAGGAGCGGTGGGTCGTGCTGGAGGGGGCCGCCGCGTTCCGGATCGGCGGCGAAGAGGTGCGGGCCGGGCCGGGCGACGAGGTGGTCGCGCCGGCGGGCGTGCCGCACCTGGCGTGGAACCCTGCGCAGGAGCGGGTCCGGCTGCGGATCGAGATGCGACCGGCGCTGCGGTGGCGCGCGTTCGTCGAGCGCCTGTTCGCGGCCGGAGGAGTGCCCGATCGGGCACTCCTCCGGGACTTCGCCGCGGAGGTGGCCGCCCCACGGGCCTAGAGGCCCGCGGGGCGGTGCGAGTTCGCGGCTTCGCGAGCGAACTCGCGGTGCTGGGCGCTATGCGGTGTTGACCGTGATCTTGGCGACGCCGATCACGAGCCCGCCCTTGAGGGCGTCGATGCCGTACGTCTTGTTGAGGAGCGCGGCGGCCTCGTCCTTGAGCTTGACCGTCGTGCCCTCGAGCACCGCGCGGCCGTCGTCGGTCGTGCGCAGCGGCTGCAGGGTGCGGCCGTCGAGGAAGAACAGCGGAGCGCTCTTCGCGGCGACCTTGCCGTCGACGCTGACCTTGCCGGTGAGCGTGGACGTGCCGGGGTCGACGACGAAGTTCTCGAGGTCGACCTTCTTGCCGCCGGCGGTGAGGCTGAAGCCCGAGCCGGAGTGGTCGATCTCGCCCTGCACGTAGGGGCTGACCGAGCCCGGCTTGTAGTACGTCACGTTGCCGCCGGTGATCGGGAACTTGAGCGAGCCGTTCTCGAGCTTCGCGGTGCCGAGCACGCCGGGCGTGACCTTCAGCGAGCCGAGGGCGTCGACGAAGCCGGCGTCGAGCTTCACGGCAGTGAGCTCGCCGCTCAGGCTGTCGATCTGGGCGACGGGCTTCGGCGCGCTCTTGCTCGAGGAGGACGACGACTTGGAGTCGGAGTCGTCACCACAGGCGGCGACGCCGACGGCGAGGGCCGCGACGGCGGCCAGGGAGATGAGTCTGCGGATGATCATGCATGGGACTGCGCAGCCTCCCCCTCGATCGGATGCACGGCGACGCGCCCGGTTTCGGCGCGCAGGACGTAGGGGCGCGGGTCGAAGCGCCGCGTGCGGTGGCGGAAGCGCAGGATCGTCCCGGGCCACATGAGCGCGTTGCGCCCGTTGGCGTCGAGGTACCAGCTCCCGCACCCGCCGACGTTCCAGACGCTGCCCGACAGGCGCTCCTGCATCTCGGCGTCGAAGCGCTCCTGCGCCTCGGGCCGCAGTTCGGCGCTCGACGCGCCGCGCTCGCCGAGCACGCGCAGCGCGTCCATGACGTAGTTGATCTGTGACTCGAGCATGTAGACGATCGAGCTGTGCCCGAGGTTCGTGTTCGGGCCGTAGAGCAGGAAGAGGTTGGGGAACCCGGCGACGGTCGTCCCCAGGTACGCCTTCGCGCCCTCGCGCCAGCGGTCGGCCAGCAGCTCCCCGCCGCGGCCGCGCACGCGGTGCGCGAACGGCCACTCCGTCGTCAGGAACCCCGTCCCGAAGATCAGCGCGTCGACCGGGCGCTCGGTCCCGTCGCCGCTGACGATCGAGCGCTCGCGCACCTCGCGGATCCCGTCGGCAACGAGCTCGACGTTCGGCTGCGCGAGCGACGGATAGAAGTCGTCGGAGACCAGCACGCGCTTGCAGCCCACCTGGTACGACGGCGTGAGCTTCGCGCGCAGCGCCGGGTCGCGCACCTGCCGGAAGAGGTGCAGCCGCGCGCGCATCTCCAGCGTCCGCCCGGCGGCCGGGTGCATGAAGCCCGGCACCAGCGATTCGCGCGTCGCCCACACCACGCCGCGCATCAGCCGCTGGGCGGGCGGGAACGCGCGGAAGAGGCGGCGCTCGGCCGGCGTGATGTCGCGGTCGCCGCGCGGGATGATCCACGGCGGCGTCCGCATGAAGAGGTGCAGGCGATCCACCTCCGGCTGGATCCGCGGCACGAACTGGATCGCCGACGCCCCCGTCCCGACGACGGCGACGCGCTCGCCGCGCAGATCGTGCCCGTGGTCCCACGCCGCGGAGTGGAACGTCGCGCCGGAGAACGACTCGAGGCCCGGCAGCCGCGGGATCGACGGCTCGCTGAGGGGGCCCGCGGAGACGACGAGCACGTCGGCCCGGAGCTCCTCGCCGCCCGCGACGACCCGCCACTGCTGCGCCTCGTCGTCCCACGCCGTCTCCGTCACCTCGGCGGACGTCCGGACGTGGGGGAGGATCCCCTCGCGCTCGGCCACGCCGCGCAGGTACGCGAGGATCTCCGCCTGGCCGGAGTAGCTGCGCGACCAGTCCGGGTTCGGCGCGAACGAGTACGAGTACAGGTGCGACGGGACGTCGCACGCGCAGCCGGGATACGAGTTGTCGCGCCACGTGCCGCCGACCTCCTCCGCGCGCTCGAGCACGACGAAGTCGTCGACGCCCGCGCGCTTGAGCCGGACGGCCATCCCGATGCCGCCGAACCCGCTTCCCACTATCGCGACCCGCATCGCTCCGGCAGCCTACTCTCGGATCGGTATGCGGTTGGCGCTCCTGCTCGTGGTCGTCGCGGTGGCTGCCGCGCCCGCCCGCGCGCTCGCGGCCGACGCGCCGGCCAACATGCAGGGCGACGAGGGCCACCGCGGCGCGGTGACCGCGAACCTCGCGCCCCCGCTCGGCAAGCGGTGGGTCCGCGAGGACATCGGCGACACGTTCGGCCCGCCGATCGTCGCCGAGGGCAAGCTGTTCGTCGTCGCCTACGGCTCGCAGCCCTCGGGCGGCTCCCTCCCGACCCGGCTGCACGCCCTCGACGCGGGCAGCGGCGCGACGCTGTGGACGCAGCCGGCGTACCGCCTCGGGGTGGCGTACGGCGACGGCCTCGTCTACGCCATCACCGGCGAGTCGACGCTGCAGGCGTTCGACGCGGCCAGCGGCGCGCTGCGCTGGACGCGCCGCTTCGCCCGCGACTCGGGCCTGTTCGGCCCTCCCACCGCCGCCGCCGGCGAGGTGTACGTCAACGGCAGCGCGCTGCATGCGCTGAAGGCGCAGGACGGCAGCGACCTGTGGCCGCAGGACGGCGACTCCGGCACGGGCGCGGCGGCCGTCGCCGGCGACAAGGTCTTCGAGGCCGACGGCGGCGGCGCCGTCGCGTACGACCGCCGGCTCGGCGTGCCGCTGTGGAGCGCCTCCGGCGGCTCGGGCGGCGGCGACGAGGAGGTCGTTCCCGTCGCGGCGGACGGGCGCCTGTACGTCGCCTTCGGCGGAGACGTGTCGATCTTCGACCAGATGCGCGGCGCGAGCCTGGGCGAGATCGAGGGGTACGCACCGGCGGTGGCCGGCGGGCGCGCGTTCTACGTCGTGCCCGGCGGGCTCCGGGCGGTGGACGTGGAGACCGGGGCGACGACCTGGCAGCAGACGATCCAGGAGGGTCCGCGGACCCTGCCGCTGGTCGTCGGCGACCTCGTCCTCGTGCGCGCGGGCGACGACACGCTGGTCGGCTACGACGCGGCCTCGGGGACCGAGCGCCTGCGCAGCACGACCCGCATCACCGACTCCGTCTCGTACAACCAGATCGACGTGGCAGGGCTGGCCGCCCGCGGCGACCGGCTCGTCGCCGCGTTCCCGGGCAAGCTCATCGCCTACGGCCCCGGCGCCGACGCGCCCGGGCTCGACCCCGACCCGTTCCGCGCGCCGGCCGCCGTCAACCTGCGGTTCACCGCGCCCCGCGGCCGCCTGGAGCGCGTCTTCGGGCGCGGCGGCGTCCTCGTCCAGGGCTCGTACTCGCGGGGCGAGGGCGTGGTCGCGCCGGGCGCGCTCGTCGAGCTGCAGGAGGACGCGTGGCCGTTCGACGAGGACTGGCGCACGATCGAGTCGGTCGAGCCGTCCTCGTCGATGACCTTCCGCCCGGCACACCCCGACCGCAACGCGCGCTACCGGCTGCGGTACGCGGGCGTCGACCCGCCCGCGCTCACCGATCCGCTCAGGGCGTGGGTCGATCTCGCCATCCGCGTGCGGTACCGCTACCTGAGCCGGACGCGACTGCGCGCGCAGATCCGCCTCCGCGGGCCGGAGGACGCCCTGCGGCGCCGCACGCGCTTCCACTTCTACTTCTTCCGCAAGAGCAGGAACCGGGCGACGCGGATCAGGACGGTGCGCCTGCACCGGCGCGGACGGGCGCTCGTCGCCAGAACGGTCATGCGCGTGCCGCTGAACTTCGGGCGCAGGGACTACGTGTTCCCCTGCTACCGCGAGCGCCGCCCCGACCCGTGGGGCAAGCCGGTCGATGGCCTGCGGTTCTGCGGGCGCAAGCGGCTCTGAAGCCCGCCGAGCGTCCGGAAGCGGACAGGGGCGGGCCTAACCCCACAATGCGAGTGGGGTATGTGCTATTTCTTTCCCCACGATGCCACTAGACAAAACCCGCAACCTCCTCGCCGCCGTCCCCGTCGTGCTCGCCGCCCTGGCGCTCACGGCGTGCGGTGGCGCGGATGACACCAAGGACGGCTCCGCCTCCGCCAGCGACGGCGGCGGTGGCGGCAAGACCCTCTCGCTCGTCGCCTACTCGACGCCGCAGGTGGTCTACGACGAGATCATCCCCGCCTTCAAGCAGACCCCGGACGGCAAGGGCGTGAACTTCAAGACGTCGTTCGGCGCGTCGGGCGACCAGAGCCGCGCCGTCGAGGGCGGCCTGAAGGCCGACTACGTCTCCTTCTCGACCGAGGGCGACATGACGCGCCTGGTCGACGCCGGCATCGTCGGCGACGACTGGAAGGCGACGCCGAGCAAGGGCCTCGTCACGACGTCGGTCGTCGCGTTCGTCGTGCGCGAGGGCAACCCGAAGAACATCAAGACCTGGGCCGACCTGGTCAAGCCCGGCGTCGAGGTCCTCACGCCGAACCCGTTCTCCAGCGGCGCGGCGAAGTGGAACCTGCTCGCGGCGCTCGGGGCCAACGACCTCGACTACGTCTCCACGCTGATCAACGACCACGTCAAGGTCCAGGACAAGTCCGGCCGCGAGGCGCTGCAGAACTTCCTCTCCGGCTCGGGCGACGTGCTCCTCTCCTACGAGTACGAGGCCATCACCGCCCAGAAGAAGGGCGAGAAGGTCGACTACGTCCTGCCCGACGACACGATCAAGATCGACATCGACGTGGCGACGACGAAGACCGCGCCGCCCGAGGCGACGAAGTTCCTCGACTACGTCCTCTCCGAGCCCGGCCAGGAGAAGTTCGCCGACTGGGGCTACCGGCCCGTGAACGAGTCGGTGCTCGCGGCGAACAAGGACCGGTTCCCGACGCCGAGCGGACTCTTCACCATCGACAGGTTCGGCGGCTGGGAGAAGGTCGACGACGACCTGTTCGACCCGGAGAACGGCAAGATCGCCAAGATCGAGGAAGACGCGGGGGTGTCGACCGCGAAGTGAGCGCGGCCGCTCCCGCAACGCCCCCGCCCGCGCGCGTCGGCGCCGCGGGCGGGGCGCTCCGCCGGCGCGCGAAGGCGCCGCGGGGCACGCTCGCCCTCGGCGTCTCGACGCTGTGGCTGAGCCTCATCGTCCTGCTGCCGCTGGCGGCCGTCGTCGTGCGCTCGCTCGACGACGGCCTGGGCGCGTTCTGGGACCACGTCACGACGCGCCAGGCGATCAGCTCGCTCGAGTTCACGGTGCTCGTGTCGCTCGTCGTCGCGGCGCTGAACGCAGCCTTCGGCACGCTCGTGGCGTGGGTCCTCGTCCGCGACGAGTTCCGCGGCAAGGGGTTCGTCAACGCGCTCATCGACCTGCCGTTCGCGCTGCCGACGATCGTCGCGGGCCTGACGCTCCTGGCGCTCTACGGCCCGTCGAGCCCGATCGGGATCAACGTCGCGTTCACGAAGGTCGCGGTCGCGATGGCGCTGCTGTTCGTCACCCTGCCGTTCGTCATCCGCTCGGTCCAGCCGGTGCTCATCGAGCTCGACCGCGAGATGGAGGAGGCGGCGGCGTCGCTCGGCGCGTCGAGCTTCACGGTCTTCCGCCGGATCATCTTCCCGAACCTCGTGCCGGCGATCCTGTCCGGCGCCGCGCTGGCCTTCAGCCGCGCGGTGGGGGAGTTCGGCTCCATCATCCTGCTGAGCGGGAACATCCCGTTCGACACGCAGGTCTCGTCGGTCTACGCGTTCAAGCAGATCGAGAGCGACAACATCGGCGGCGCGGCCGCGGTGTCGGTCGTCCTGCTGCTCGTCGCGCTCGTCGTGCTGCTCGCCATCAGGGGGCTCGAGCGATGGCGCGCCTGACGCTGCGCCTCGTCGCGCTCGCCTACCTGGCGATCCTGCTGCTCGTCCCGGTCGGGGTCGTCTTCTACCGGACGTTCGAGCACGGGGTCGGCGCGGTGTGGGACGCGATCACGACCCCGGCGGCGATCTCGGCGTTCTGGCTCACGCTGGAGGTCGCGATCATCGCCGTGCCGCTGAACGCGGTCTTCGGGGTGCTCGCGGCGCTCGCGCTCGTGCGCGGCCGGTTCCGCGGCAAGCGCCTGTTCGACGCGCTGCTCGACCTGCCGTTCGCGGTCTCGCCGATCGTGGTCGGGCTCGCGCTCCTGCTGGTGTGGGGCGTCGACGGGTGGTTCGGCGGGCTCGGGTTCCAGGTCATCTTCTCGGTGCCCGGCATCGTCCTGGCGACGATCTTCGTCTCGCTGCCGTTCGTGGCGCGCGAGGTCGCGCCGGTGCTGCGGGAGATCGGCGACGAGCAGGAGCAGGCCGCCGCGACGCTCGGCGCGAACGGCTGGCAGACGTTCCGCCGCGTCACGCTGCCGGCGATCCGCTGGGGCCTGATCTACGGCGTCGTCCTCGCGACGGCGCGCGCCATCGGCGAGTTCGGCGCGGTGAGCGTCGTGAGCGGGAAGATCTCCGGCGAGACGGAGACGCTGACCCTCCTCGTCGAGAAGCGCTTCCAGAACTTCGACCTCGCCGGCGCGTACGCCGCGTCGGCGCTGCTGGCGTTCATCGCCCTGGCGACGCTCGTCGCCATGACCGTCCTGAACAAGCGCAGGGAAGACACGACATGATCAAGGTCCACTCCGTCACCAAGCGCTTCGGCGACTTCCTGGCGCTCGACGACGTCTCGATCGACGTCCCCGACGGGTCGCTGACGGCGCTGCTGGGCCCGAGCGGCTCGGGCAAGTCGACGCTCCTGCGGGTGATCGCGGGGCTCGAGCAGCCCGACGCGGGCGAGGTGGAGGTCGGCGGCGAGGCCGCGACGCACCTGCCCGCGCAGAAGCGCGACGTCGGCTTCGTCTTCCAGCACTACGCCGCGTTCAAGCACATGACCGTGCGCGACAACGTCGCCTTCGGCCTGACCATCAGGAAGCGCCCGAAGGACCAGATCAAGCGCAAGGTCGACGAGCTGCTCGAGCTCGTCGGGCTCGCCGGCTTCCACACGCGCTACCCGTCGCAGCTCTCCGGCGGTCAGCGCCAGCGGATGGCGCTCGCGCGGGCGCTCGCCATCGAGCCGCGCGTCCTGCTGCTCGACGAGCCGTTCGGTGCGCTCGACGCGAACGTGCGCGCCGACCTGCGCGCGTGGCTGCGCCGGCTGCACGACGAGGTCCACGTCACCACCGTCCTGGTCACGCACGACCAGGAGGAGGCGATGGAGGTCGCGTCCAACCTCGTCGTCCTGCGCGACGGCAAGGTCGAGCAGGTCGGCGCGCCCCGCGACATCTACGAGCACCCGACCAACGACTTCGTGATGGGCTTCATCGGCCCGGTCAGCCAGGTCGACGGGCGACTGGTGCGCCCGCACGACCTGCAGCTGAGCGACGAGCCGGTCGACGGCGCCGAGGAGGCCATGATCGAGCGCGTCGTGCACCTGGGCTTCGAGGTGCGCGTCGAGCTGGTGCGCGGCACCGGCGAGCACGTGGTGGCGCAGCTGACGAAGGCCGAGGCCGACGCGCTCGAGCTGCGCGACGGCGCGATCGTCTGGCTGCGCCCGCCGGCGGGCGCGCCCGCCGTCAGCGCGTGACCCAGGAGTCCGGGTCGTCGGCCAGGCGCGCGACGTCGTCCGGCAGCCGCCCGGCGGCCAGGTCGGCGACCGTGACCTGCTCGAGCACGCCCCGCAGGTTGTGGCGCACGGCGATCCACACGCGCTGCAGCTGCTCGGCCGCGCCGGTGTAGGCGACGTCCTCGGGGCGCTGCCCGCGCACGGTCGCGAGCGGGCCCTCGACCGCGCGCACGATCTCGGCGAGCGTGATCTCGGCGGCGGGGCGCTGGAGCCAGTAGCCGCCGTCGGCGCCGCGCTGGCTGCGCACGAGCCCGGCGTGGCGCATGTCGCCGAGGATGTTCTCGAGGAACTTCGGGGGGATGTCCTGCCGCGTGGCGAGCTGCTCGCCCTTCACGGGCCCGCCGTCGGCGGTGGCGAGCTCCGCCGCGGCGCGGAGGGCGTAGTCGGCCTTAGCGGAGATGCGCACCCGGCGCAGGCTAACCGTCCGCGCGCGACACTTCCCCGCGGTGCGTGCCGCGCTGCTCACCGTCGTCGCACTGCTTCTCGCCCCGGCCGTCGCCACGGCCGGGCCGCTCGGGCTCACCGACTGCGCTGCGCGCGAGGGCGTCTACCAGTGCTCCGGCCTGGTCGCCACGTGGGACGGCGTCCCGCTCGACACGACGGTGACGCTGCCGCGCGAGGGCGCGACGGGGCTGCCGCTCGTGGCGGAGATCCACGGCTTCGGCAACTCGAAGTGGGAGTACCTCGATCCGGCGTCGACCGCGTACACCGACAACGCGTACGCGTGGGCGCGCGACGGCTACGCGGTGCTGACCGCCACCGCGCGCGGCCTGTGGGGGTCGTGCGGGACACCGGAGTCGCGCGCCGCGAGCCCGAGCGCCTGCGCGCGCGGCTACCTGCACCTCGCCGACGTGCGGTACGAGGGGCGCGACACGCAGGAGCTGATCGGGCGGCTGGTCGACGACGGGACGGCGGACGCCGCGCGGATCGGCGTGACCGGGGACTCGTACGGCGGCGGGCAGTCGCTGATGCTCGCCGCGCTGCGCGACCGCGTGATGCTGCCGGACGGCAAGCTCGTGCCCTGGCGCAGCCCTGCCGGCACGCCGCTGCGGATCGCGGGCGCCGCGCCCGTCATCCCGTGGACGGACCTGATCTACGCGATCGCGCCGAACGGCTCGACGCTGACGTACGCGATCGCGCCGCCGGACGCGTCGGTCTCGCCGGTCGGCGTCGAGAAGGCGTCGGTGGCGGGGGCGGTCTTCGCCGCGGCGCAGAACGCGGTCGGCCCCGGCCAGCCGGTCGGCGAGCCGTTCGTCCCGGGCCGGCCGATGGGCTACGTCGCGCCGTCGGGCACCGACCCCGAGGCGGACGTCGGGGGCTGGGTCGCGCGCGCCTCCGCCGGCCCGCCGTACACCGACCCGCAGGCGCGCGCCATCGTCGACACGCTGACCCGGTTCCACTCGCCGTTCCACATCAACGCCTCGTCGCCGCCCGCGCCGCTGCTCATCGCCAGCGGCTTCACCGACGACCTCTTCCCGGTCGACGAGGCGACGCGCTTCGTCAACCGCACGCGGCGCGACCACGCGGGCGTTCCGCTCTCGCTGCTCGTGGGCGACTTCGGCCATCAGCGCGCGTCGAACCGCAAGGCCGACCGCGACCGCCTGCTCGCGAGCGTGCACGCGTGGCTGGACCGGTACGTGCGGGGCGCCGCCACGCCCGTCGAGCTCGGGGTGACGGCGACGACGCAGACGTGCCCGCGCGACGCGCCGTCGGAAGGCCCGTTCACCGCGCCCACCTTCGAGCGGCTCGCCCACGGCGAGGTCCGCTTCTCGGCGCGCGGCGGCACGGTGCAGCCCGACGGCGGCGACCCGTCCGTCGGCGCCGCGATCGACCCGGCGGGCGGCGGCGGCAACGCGTGCGCGACGACGCCCTCCGAGGAGGCACCGGGCACCGCGTCCTACCGGCTGCCCGCCGCGCACGGCCAGGGCTACACGCTGCTGGGCGCGCCGACGATCGTCGCCGAGCTCGGGCTGAACGGGGAGCAGGACACCGCGCAGGTCGCCGCGCGGCTGTGGGACGTCGCCCCGGACGGCGGTTCCCAGACGCTCGTCGCGCGCGGCCTCTTCCGCCCGAGCGGGAAGGGCACGGACGTCTTCCAGCTGCATCCGAACGGCTGGCGCTTCGCCGACGGCCACGTGCCAAGGCTCGAGCTCGTCGGCAACGACGCGCCATACGCGCGGCCGTCGAACGCGTCCTACTCGGTCGACGTCCGCCGCCTCGAGCTGCGCCTGCCCGTCCGCGAGCCGCCCGACTGCCGCACCGTCCTCCCGCGCGCGCCCTACGTCGTGCCGGCCGGCCAGCGGCTGCTCGCGGCCGGACCGCGACGCCCGGCCACACGGCGGTCGCACCGCCCGCGCCGGCGCGCGCACCACCGCGCCCGCGCCGCCCGCCGCATGAGTTCCGCGAACCGCTGCGTAACGCATCGGCTCCGGGCGAGACTCGGACGGCCATGACCAGGCTCACCGACCTCCAGGAGCAGCTCGCGGACGCCAGCCCGTGGGACTTCTCCGACCTGCGCGCGCTGTTCGTCAACTGCACGCTCAAGCGCTCGCCCGCGCCGTCGCACACCGACGGCCTCGCGGAGCTGGCCATCGACATCATGGAGCGCAACGGCGTCGCCGTCGACCGCTTCCGCGCGGTCGACCACGACATCGCCACCGGCGTCTATCCCGACATGACCGAGCACGGCTGGGAGCGCGACGAGTGGCCGGCGCTGTTCGAGCGCGTGATGGCGGCCGACATCCTCGTCCTGTGCTCGGCGATCTGGCTGGGCGAGAAGACGTCGGTCTGCACGCAGGTGATCGAGCGCCTGTACGGCAACAGCCACCTGCTCAACGAGGACGGGCAGTACGCGTACTACGGGCGCACGGGCGGCTGCCTGATCACCGGCAACGAGGACGGCGCCAAGCACTGCGCGATGAACATCCTGTACTCGCTGCAGCACCTCGGCTACACGATCCCGCCGCAGGCCGACGCGGGCTGGCTCGGCGAGGCGGGCCCGGGCCCGAGCTACCTCGACCCGGGGTCGGGCGGCCCGGAGAACGAGTTCACGAACCGCAACACGACGTTCATGGCGTGGAACCTCATGCACGCCGCACGCGCGCTGAAAGACCGCGGAGGCATCCCCGCCTACGGCAACCAGCGCTCGGAGTTCGACGCCGGCTGCCACCCCGGCGCCGCGAACCCCGAGCACCGCTAGGCGGCTACGCGGCCGCGCCCGCCTTCCCCGCGGGGTTCGCGCGCGCCCACTCGGCGATCTCCTTCGAGCCGGAGACCGCGGTCCCGTCGTCGAGCTCGAGGACCGGCACCCAGGAGTCGCCGGTCAGCTCCTTCGCGCGCTTGCGGCCCGCGGTCCGGTTGAGCCCGTCGGGGAGGATCCCGAGACCGTACGACTTGACGAGCTCGGGCTCGTGGCCCGCGTCCTTGAGCGCGTGGTACGCGTTGCGGCACGGGTGCCCGCCCGGCCGCGGGGAGGGGAACGTGCCCCAGCAGATGTAGAGCTTCATAGTCAGCGAACCCTAGTCGTGCACGTCGTGCAGGAGCCGGTAGCGCAGCCGCGCGCGAGCCTCGGAGAACCGCAGCGCCTCGTACGCGATCAGCGCCGCGAGGACGCCGGCGAGGACGGCGAGCGTCGCGAGCGCGGCGATCTCGAGCGCGAGCGGGATCAGCGCGACGAGCAGCACGGCCACCACGAGGCGCTGGCGGTTCAGCGTGTGGATGTTGCGCAGGCGGAAGGCGACGTGCGCGAGCAGGTACAGCGACGCGCCGCCGAGCATGGCGACGGCGGGCACGTCCTTCAGCGGGTCGCCGACGTGGCCGAGCGTCTTCTTCATCCCGAGCGCGATGAGGACGATCCCGGCGACCATCGGCAGGTGCAGGTAGCCGTAGGAGTCGCGGCCGATCGCGTTCTGCTCGCGCCCCGGCGCGGCGTTGCTCAGCCGCCGCTCGGCGACGAGCGCGACGACGTCGAAGTACAGCCACCAGATCGCCGCGGCGACGACGGTCCCGAGCACCGCGGCCGCGACGATGCCCGCGTCGACCTCGCTCGTGACACCGGCGCCGATCGCCACCACGGACTCCCCGAGCGCGATGAGGATGATGAGGCCGAAGCGCTCGGCGAAGTGCCCGGGGACGATCCGCCACCCGTCGATCCCGAAGAAGTACGGGCCGCCGAGGTCGAGCGCGATCGCGACGGCCCAGATCGCGCCCTGCGCCGTGCCGTCGAAGAGCGACGCCGCGGCCAGGAGGCCGACGGACACCGCCGTGCTCATCCCGAGCGCGATGACCGACGCGCGCAGCCCGGGGTCGTCGCGGCTCGCGAGCACGAACAGGCCGATGTGCGCGGCGCGCACCGCGCCGTACGCGCCGGCGAAGAGCACGGCGGAGCCGTCGAACGCCTCGGGGACGCAGAGCGCGACGACCAGGAACGCCGCCATCGCGGCGAAGATCACGAGCCGGACGGACGTCTCCTCCGGGTCGAGCACGCTCGTCAGCCACGCGTAGCCGCTCCACGACCACCACAGCAGCGTGAGGATCAGCAGCGCCTTGGCAAGGCCCTCCCACGTCGGCTCCTCCGCCATCAGCGCCGTGCACTGGGTCAGCGCCAGCACGAAGACGAGGTCGAAGAACAGCTCCAGGGGGCTGACGCGCGCGCTCTCGCGCAGCGCGGGCGCCAGCCTCGAGGTGCGAGTGGGGGAGGCGGAGCTCACCCCGGCGATCCTAGGGCGCGGGCGTGGTAGAGCTTGCCTCGTGATCGAGGAGCTCCCGGCGGCAGGCGCGCCCATCGCGGGCGTCCCCACGGCGGTCGTCGCGGCCTGGGTCGCGAGCGACGCGGGGCCGCCGCGCAGCAGGTTCTCGACCCTTTACTGGCCGTGGATCACCGTCGCGGACCCGCTCGCAGGCGCGGCCATCGCGGTGCCGCCGTGCGGTCACGTCGCCGGCGTGTGGGCGCGCACCGACCGGGAGCGTGGCGTCTTCAAGGCTCCCGCCAACGAGGAGCTGCGCGGCGCGCTGGGCCTCGGGTACGACACGAGCGACGCCGAGCAGGCCTCTCTGAACGACGCCGGCCTCAACTGCATCCGGTCCTTCCCCGGCCGGGGCATCCTGGTCTGGGGCGCGCGGACGCTCGCGCTCGAGGCCGAGCCCGAGTCCCGGTACGTCAACCTCCGCCGGCTCCTCACCTACATCAGCGCCTCGATCCTCGAGGGAACGCAGTGGGCCGTGTTCGAGCCGAACGACTGGATCCTCTGGAAGCGCCTCCAGGCATCGGTCTCCGACTTCCTGACGGTCGTGTGGCGGAGCGGCGCCCTGCTCGGCGCGAGTCCGCGCGAGGCGTTCTTCGTCAGGTGCGACGCCACGACGACCACCGACGAGGACGTCGACCTCGGCCGGGTCAACATCCTCGTCGGCGTCGCGCTCGCCCAGCCGGGGGAGTTCGTGACCTTCCTGATCAGCCAGTACCAGCCCGCGGGCTGAGACGGACCGACTCGATCCTTCTTCAAGAGAGGTGGCACCACATGGCTGCGGACGTCCAGACTCCGGTCGGCACCTACATCTCCTCGCTCGCTCTCGGCGCGGCCGAGCCCGCGGGCTTCTTCGCGGAGGCGTCGGGGTTCTCCCGCGAGAGCCACGTCGTCGAGCACACGGGACCTGGCGCCAGACGATCCTCGACGGCAAGCTCGACGCGAACCGCTTCGACGGCCAGATCAACATGCTCGACTGGGCCGGCGCGATCATCGTGACCTACAAGTTCATCCGGGGCGTGGCCGTGCAGGTACAGCTCGCCGGGTCTGAACGCGAGCGGCAACGAGATCCTCGTCGAGATGCGCGCGGCGCACGTGGTCGCCGACGACCTCGGCCTCGGTCGCGTACCGGATCGACCTCGCCGGCGTCGTCTCGAAGTACTTCGGGGAGACCGAGAAGAACCTCGAGCGCGTCTTCGACGCGATACGCCACCTCGAGCTTGCGGTGCGGCTGGAGCACCGCAAGCTCGGGCGGCTGCCGCCGAGCGCCGCCGGCGCGGAGCCGGCCGCGACGGCCCGTCGCTAGGCCACCGCCGTCTCCCGCTGCTGCGCGGCCAGCTTCGCGATCCGCGCGCGGTGCGTGCCGGTCCCGCCCAGGAACGCGGCGTCGAGCTGCGCGCGCTTGAACAGCCAGTGCACGTCGGCCTCCCACGTGAAGCCGATCCCGCCGTGCAGCTGGATCGCCGTCGCGGTGGCCGAGCGGCCGGCGTCCGACGTCCACGCCTTGGCGATCGACGCCGCGCCCGGCAGCTGCTCCGGCGCCGCGTCCGCGGCCCAGGCCGCGAAGTACGTCGCCGACCGGCCGCCCTCGGCGTCGAGCAACATCTGCGCGGCCTTGTGCTGGACGGCCTGGAACGTCCCGACCGGGACGCCGAACTGCTTGCGCTCCTTGACGTACTCCACGCTCATCTCGAGCGCGCGCTGCGCCACGCCGACGAGCTCGGCCGACACCGCGACGAGCGCGCGGTCGACGCCCGCGGCGACGTCGCCGGGCAGCGCGTCGCCGCCGGCCGCCACGCGGCCGTAGCGGCGGGTCGGGTCGATCGCCGCGACGGGCTCGACGGCGTCGCCGCCGACGAGCGTCGCGCTCGCCGCTGCGAGGTCGGCGAGCACGACGACGTCCGCGCCGTCGGCGTCCGGCACGAGCTCGGCCGTGCCGTCGCGCAGAGCGCCGAGCGCGCCGCGGGCCTCCCCGCTGGCCAGGCGCGGCAGCCACTCGGCCTGCTGCTCGGTCGACCCCGCATGCTCGATGACGAGCGCCGCGCAGACCGTGCCGAGGAACGGCACCGTCGCGCACGCGTAGCCGAGCTCCTCGAGCAGCGCGGCCAGCTCGACGATCCCGAGCCCCTGGCCGCCGTGCTCCTCGCTCACGGCGATGCCGGGCCAGCCCAGCTCCGCCAGCTCGCGCGCGAGCGCGTCGTCGTACTGCCCCGCCTCGGCGTTGGTGCGGACCTTCTCCCACGTCGAGCGCGACGCGAGCAGGTCCTTCGCCGTGCGCTTGATCTCCTGCTGGTCCTCGGACAGCGTGAATCGCATCTTCCGTTCCTCCTACCGGCCCGCGCGGGGCAGGCCGAGCACGCGCTCGGCGACGATGTTGCGCAGGATCTCGGTCGTCCCGCCCTCGATGGTGTTGCCGCGGGCGCGCAGCAGCTCGTAGGCCCACTGCGTGCCGCCGGTCAGCGCGTCCGGCCCGACGATCTCGGGCGCGAGCTGCGTCAGCATCTGGTTCGTCTCGCTCCACAGCCACTTGACGAGCGAGCCCTCCGGGCCCGGCTGCCCGTACTGCTCGATCACGCTCAGGCCGCGGTAGGCGGTCAGGCGCAGGATCTCCGTGCGCACGTGCAGCTCGGCGAGCTTGTCCGCGACGCGCGGGTCGTCGAGCAGGCCGGTCTTCAGCGCCTCGTCGAAGAGGTCGTCGAGGAGCTGGCGCAGACGGACCTGGAGGAAGAAGCCGAGCCCGGCCCGCTCGTTCATGAGCGTGGTCAGCGCGACCTTCCAGCCGTTCCCGACCCCGCCGAGGAGGTTCTCGTCGGGGATCCGCGCCTCCTCGATGAAGAGCTCGTTGAACTCGGGGTCGCCGGTGATCTGGGTGAGCGGGCGCACCTGGACGGCGTCCTGCTCCATGTCCATCAGGAAGTAGCTGAGGCCCTTGTGCTTCGGCGCGTCCTGGTCGGTGCGCGCGACGAGCATGCACCACTTGGAGTACTGCGCGCCGGAGGTCCACACCTTCTGGCCGGTGACGACCCACTCGTCCCCGTCCTTGACCGCGCGCGTCTTGAGCGCGGCGAGGTCCGAGCCGGCGTCGGGCTCGGAGAAGCCCTGGCACCAGATCTCGTCGGCGGAGAGAATCGGCGCGAGGTAGCGGTCCTTCTGCTCGTCGCTGCCCCAGACCATGATCGTCGGCCCGGCGAGCAGCAGACCGAGGACGTTCGCGGGCAGCGGCGCGCCGGCCTTGCCCATCTCCTCGAAGAAGATCGCGGTCTCCATCAGCGAGGCGCCGCGGCCGCCGTACTCCTCCGGCCAGTGGACGCCGGCCCAGCGGCCCTCGTTCAGGCGGCGCTGCCAGTCGCGGCGCCACGCGTACTGCGAGTCCTCGTCCTCGGGCGCGTCGCCCGCGGGGTTGTCGGCCAGCCAGGCGCGCAGCTCGTCGCGGAACGCGGCCTCCTGCTCGTTGAAGCTGAGATCCATCAGGGCTCCCGATAGTCATCAGGTGCCTGGCACGGTGCCTGGCACTTTTCGTAGGGTGGTTGAGGGTTTGGGCGGTGCAGGAGCACCGCCTCGGCGCAGGTGCAGAAGACGTCCTCGAGGTCGGCGATGGGCTCGTCGCGGCGCAGGCGCTCGGCCACGAGCTGCTCGGTGCCCGAGCACAGGACGAGCAGCGCGTCCGCGCTCGGCTCGCGGAGCGAAGGGTCGCCCGAGCGCGCCTGCTCGTAGGTCGCGTGGTAGCGGTCGGCGAAGCGGCGCAGGGCGTCCGCGCGCGCGTCGAGCGCGGCCTCGCCGGCGCCGTGGATCTCGAGCAGGTAGGTGCGCGCGAAGCGCCGGTCGTCGGCGAGCGAGGCGAGGTACGCGCGCATGCCCGCGCGCAGCTGCTCGCGCCAGTCGCCCTCGGTCGCCCGCACGGCCGCGCGGACGTCGTCGATCAGCGCGTCGACGCCGTCGCGATAGGCCTGCAGGAAGCAGTCCTCCTTCGAGCGGAAGAGCTCGTAGAAGGTGGTCCGGCTGACGCCCGCGGCGCGCACGACGTCGGCCACGGTCGCGGCCGCGTAGCCCTTCGCGGCGACGACGTCGCCCATCGCCGCCAGCAGCCGCGAACGCTGCCCGCGCGCGGTCTCGTCGGTGCGGAGCGCGACGGCCATGCCTCATGTACCTTAGAGGTACATGCGCCCGATCGTCCTCTCGGCGGTCGTGGCAGGGGCGCTCGCCGCGACGCCTGCCCACGCCGCCTCGCTCCCGCAGGTCGCCACCGGCCACCGGCCCGGGCCGGACACGCTCTACGCGCCCGCCGCCTCCGCGCCGCAGCTCGAGAACGCCGCGCCGTGGCGCGCCGACCCGATCCTCGTCTCCGGCGCGACCTCCTACCGCGACGGCGAGTTCCTCTACCAGGACTTCCTCTACGACGACCACGGCGGCGCCGGGGCCGAGGACCCGAGCGACCCGCAGAACGGCCTCGAGTTCCTCTTCTCGCCCAGGCACGGCACGCTCACCTATCCGACCGACAAGAAATTCGCGAGCAACGCCGCCGACCTGGTCGAGCTGCGCGTCAAGCGGCTCGCGGACGCGACCGCGTTCCGCGTCACGCTCAACACGCTCGCCGATCTCGAGCAGACCGCGTTCACGATCGCGCTCGGCACGTCCGCCGCGCCCCGGCCGTGGCCGCACGGGGCCGGCGTCAGCTCGCCGGCCGAGCTGTTCCTCACGGTCCACGGCGCGACGGCGGAGCTCGTCGACGCGGCGACCGGCACGCCGCGCTCGCCGTCGCCCACCGCGGCCCTCGACGCGCGGCGCCGCCAGTTCGACGTGCGGATCCCGCACGCGGCGTGGGACCCGGGCACCGGCACCGTGCGCATGGCGGCCGGCGTCGGGCTGTGGAGCGGCGACGCGTACCTCGCGCCGAGCCCCGGCCCCGCCTCGGCGACCACGCCGGGCGGCGCCTCGCCGTCGCGCGCCGCGCTCTTCAACGTCGCCTTCCGCGGCAACGAGCCGCTCCCGAAGATCAACGACCCGGGAATCGCCAACACGATCGTCGAGGGCGGCGCGCTGGTGAAGGCCGACGGCGCCTGGTGGCGCGAGCGAGCGCAGGGCGACGCGCTCGCCGCCGGCGACGTCAGCGCGTTCGCGGCCGACGTCGACTTCGCCAAGCTCGCGGCGGGTGCGCGCGACGACTCCGGCGTGCCGAAGGACGGCCACCTGAACCGCATCCTCGTCAGCCGCTTCGACCTCGGCGCGGGAGTCAACCACGACGTCAAGTGCCTGACCGCCAACGTGACCGCCGGCGACGACCCGCCGCCGTGCACCGGCCGCTTCGTCGGGCAGCTGCAGCCCTACGCGCTGTACGTGCCGAAGAAGCCACCGCCCGCGCGCGGCTACGGGATGACGCTGGCGATGCACGGCCTCTCGGCCAACCACAACGAGTTCCTGGGCAGCCGCAACGCCGAGCAGTTCGGCGAGCGCGGCGCCGGGTCGATCGTCGCCTCGCCGCTCGGCCGCGGCCCCGACGGCCAGTACATGGGCTACGCGGAGGCCGACGTCTTCGAGATGTGGGCCGACGTCGCGCGCCACTACGACCTCGACCCCGGCTGGGCGGCGGTGAGCGGCTACTCGATGGGCGGCGAGGGGACGTACCGCCTCGGCGGCCGCTGGCCCGACCTCTTCGCCCGCGCGTTCCCCATCGTCGGACCGCTGTTCGGCGACGCGCAGTTCCTCCCCGGGCTGCGCAACATCCCCGTGATGGCGTGGTACGTCGGGCAGGACGAGCTCGTCGACCCGGCGCTCGCCCAGCAGGCGCACGACGAGATGAACGCGACAGGGCTGCGCTACGACTGGTGGCTGTTCAACCCGGGCGGGCACATCACGCTCGGCAACAACGACGAGTACGGCCCGGCGACGGCGTTCCTCGGCGAGCACCGCGTCGACCGCGACCCGCCGCACGTCACGTACGTCGTCGACCGCGGCGAGCAGGCCGCGCCGGTCGGGCCGGGGGACCACGCGTACTGGCTGTCGGACCTGCGGCTCAAGGAGGGAGCGGGGACCGGGACGATCGACGCGCGCTCGCACGCGTTCGGCGTCGGCGACCCGCCGCTGCTGGACGAGGAGCAGGGCGGCGGGACGCTCACCGGCGGCTCGCACCCGGCGCTCGCCTACGTGCGCCGCGCGCGCGGCTGGGGCGACGCGCCCGCCGAGCCGAAGGCCAACCGGCTCGACCTGACGTCGACCGACGTGGCCGCGGCGACGATCGACGTCGCGCGGGCGCGCGTCGGCTGCGACGTCGACCTGCGCGTGCAGAGCAACGTCTCGATGGCCGTCACGCTGGCGGGCTGCGACCGGACGGTGCAGGTCGGGACGGGAACCTCCCGCGTCGCCTGCCAGAGCCGGCGCAACTTCACGATCCACCCCGCGAAGCGGATCCGCGGTCGGCGCGTGCGATCCGTGCGGGTGTTCGTGCAGGGCCGGCGCGTGCGGGTCCGGCGCGTGCGCGGCGTGTTCCAGGCCCGCGTCGACCTGCGCGGCAGGCCGGCGGGCCGCTACGTGGTGAGGATCGTCTCGCGCCTGCGCAGCGGGCGCGTCGTGAGGACGACGCGCGCGTACCGCACGTGCACGCCGGGGCGCGCCGCGCGCCGCCGCTAGGCCGCGTCGCGCTTGCCGAAGAGGCGCGACAGCATCTCGAGGCCGAAGCCGACGGAGAGCAGCAGCCCGCCCCACGCGACGACGACGACGATGATGCGGATCATGAGCCAGACGTCATCCATGGGCGGCAGGCTACAGCCGCGGTTGACCCCGCGCATGACCGGGGAAGCCCAAGCGCATGATCGACACTGCGAAGAACCTCGTCACGGGCGCCGCGGGCGCGCTCGGCGGCGCCGCGAACACCGTCGCCCGCACCGTCAGCGCCAGGGGGTCGGGCAACCCGCGCGCCGAGGCCGCCCAGAAGGCCGCGGCGACCCGCAAGCGCACCACCGCGAAGCGCAGCGAGGCCGCGCAGAAGGCCGCCCAGACGCGCAAGGCCAAGGCGGCCCAGCGCAGCGCGACCGCGAAGAAGGCCGCCCGGACCCGCAAGCAGCGCGACGACCGCGTCGCCGGGATGGTGGAGGCGACGAAGCAGGACTAGATTCCCGTGCCATGGGATTCCTCGACAGGTTCAAGGGCAAGAAGCCCACGGTCAACCTCGCGGCCGAGCCGCTCAACCTCGTTCCGGGTCAGGAGGTCCGGCTGCGCGTCGTCGTCGGCGGCGAGATCGACGACAAGTCGCAGGGCGCGCAGGCGGGCATCCGCTGCGTCAACGAGTTCCTGACGAAGGAGTACGACCGGCGCGAGCACGAGTGGGACGAGGTCTGGCGCTCGATCACGCTGCACGAGGACATGGGCGACGTCCCGCTCGAGGTCGGCGAGCACGAGCTGACGTTCACCGTCCCCGAGGGCCTGCCGCCCAGCTCGAGCCAGGCCGTCAAGTGGGAGGCCTGGACGAAGATCGACCGGAGCGGCGGGTTCGACGCCAAGGCCGACCGGGTGCTCGCCGTCCGCCTGCCGTCGGGCAGCGTGCCGTCCGAGCGGCGCACCGTGGCCGCCGACAAGGACGGCGTCTCGTTCGAGGACCTGCCCGCATCGGTGCGCGGCGGCGACACGCTGCAGGGGACGCTCAGCGTCACCACGGCCGAGGACGTCAAGGCCACCGGCGTCAAGGTCAAGCTCACGCGCACCCGTCGGTACAACCACGACAAGCACAAGATCAACCGCTCCGACGACGTCGCCGAGGTCGAGGTCGCCGGCGGGCAGGAGTTCGCCGCGGGCCAGACGCGCCAGTTCCCGTTCGCGCTCCCGGTGCCGACGAACCCCGGGCCGACCGCGCAGGCGCCGCACGCGGTCGTGGAGTGGAAGGTGACGGGCTACGTCGCCCGCCGGATGAAGCTCGACCTGGACGTCGAGGCGCCGATCGTCGTGTTCGACGGCCCGTAGTCGATCAACCGTCCAGTCCGCGGTCGGCCGCGGCGGGAGCGGGCACACCGTCGGCATGCCCGAGTCCGTCACCTGGCACGTCGAGCGCGAGGCGGCCATCCCGCCCGACATCGCGGACGCCGCGGCGCGCGGGGTCCCGATCGTCGCGCACGTCCCGCGGGACGCGCGCATCGACGGGCGGGTCGCCGAGCTGCTCGACGAGTGCGCGCAGGTCGTCCGCTACGGGACGTAGGTGGCGAAGTTCTGCGGCGTGATGCCGGGCTTCGTCTTGCCGCCCGACGGATAGCTCGTGCAGAGCCACTCCTGGAAGAAGACGTCGAGCTGCGTCTGGCTCACGCCGCCCTGCGTCCTGATCAGGTCGACGAAGTCGGTGGTCGAGGCGTCGTCGTACTTGTGATCCTCCAGCCAGGTCTTCAGCAGCCCGAAGTACCGCTCCTCGCCGATGATCTGTCGCAGCGCCTCCATGACCATGGCGCCGCGGTTGTACATCGCGTCGGTGTCGAAGATCTCCGACTCGTCGCGCGGGGCGGCCGGGGGCACCGACCAGTCGTTGTCGGCGTAGTGGTCGTCGAACTGCTGCGACGTCGACTTCGCATCGTTCACGCGCTCGTCCCACAGCCACGAGGAGAACTCGGCGGGGCCCTCGTTGAGCCAGATGTCCGACCACGTCGTGGGCGAGAGGCTGTCGCCGAACCACTGGTGGGCCAGCTCGTGCGCGACCGTCGAGCCGCCCGGCGCCAGCGTCGGGTAGTTCGGCCGCGTCTGCGTCTCCAGCGCGTAGAGCGCGGCCGTGTCCGGCACGAAGTCGACGATGCCGCCGGAGGAGGTGAACGGGTACGGCGCGCCGATCGTGTCCTCGTAGAAGTCGAGGACGCCCGGCGAGAGCTCGAGGTCGGCCTGGCTGGCGGGCGGCCCGCCGGCGACCTTCGGGTCGACCGCGTACTCGAACGGCCGGTCGGGGTTCGTGGTGTCGGTCGTGCGCTGGAACACGCCGTTGGTCGCCGTCACCAGGTAGGACGCCATCGGCCTGTCCTCGCGCCAGTGCCACGTGCTCTGCGTCCCGCTGGTCGACGTCTCGACGAGGCGGCCGTTCCCCATCACGGTCGACGTCGCCGGCACGGTGACCGTGATGTCGTAGAGCGCCTTGTCGGTCGGGACGTTGTTGTTGGGGAACCACGACATCGCGCCCACCGGCTCGTTGACCACGTAGGCGCCGTCGTCGGTCGTGACCCAGCCCTCGTGCGAGTCGTCCGGGTCGGTGTACGGCGCGATCATCCCGCCGTAGGTGATGCGGGTCGTGAACGTGGCGCCGTCCGCGATCGCCGTCGCCGGGGTGACGATCAGCTTGTCGGCCTCGCGGGCCGTCGTCGCCGTCTGGCCGTCCACCTCGACCGCGGAGACCGACAGGCCGTGGAAGTCGAGCGAAAACTGCGTGAGGGGCTGCGTCGCCTTCGACTCGATGATCGTCTCGCCGAGGAGCACCTGGCCGACGGGCTGGTACTGGATCGTCAGGTCGTAGTGCTGGGTGTCGTACCCCGCGTTGCCGATCGTCGGGAACAGGGCGGGGCGGTCCGGGCAGCCCGTGAACGGCGTCGGCGCGGGGGTCTGGCCGCCGCCGCCGGAGCCGCCGGGCGTCGTCGGCGTGGCCGGCGGCGCGGCGGGGGTCGCCGGCGGGAACGCGGGCGGCGCGCCGCTGCGGCGCGCGGTGAAGACGATGGGCCGGCGCGCGGTGCGGCAGCGAGGGCGGGCGCCGCGCCGGCGGCGGACGCACGCCGTGACGTAGAGGCGCCGGCCGGCCTGGACCGGGACGCTCGCCGGGAGCTGGACGCGGACGCGGAAGCGCCGCGCGCTGCGGCGCCGGATCGTCAGGCTGCTGCGCGCCCCGATCGCGTAGGCGGTGCCGCGGCGTGCGCGCCGCGTCCGCAGGGTGAAGCTCAGCAGCGGCCGCGCGCGGCGCCGGCCGCGGTTGGCGATCCGCCCGCTCATCGCGAACGGCTGCGCCGGGTCGAGCTGGCGGCCGGCCGGCACGATCAGCGACGTCACCGCGAGCGCGGGGCGCTTGCGCTTGCGCTTCGCCGCGTCGGCGGAGCCGGGCACGGGGAGCAGCAGGACGGCGGCGGTGAGGACGGCGAGCTTGCGAAGCGGCACGGACCGCAAAGTAGGAGGTCTCGTCGCGCGCCGCGCCGGTCAGTTCTGGCGGCCCGACGAGATCGCCAGGCACGCCTCGCACAGCGGCCACGGCGGGTTCCAGGGGTAGCCGGTGACGTCGTGGCCGCACAGCGCGGTGTCGGGATCCTGCTCGACGAGGTGGCACAGCTCGTCGAATCCCTCCTCGTTGCGGCGCGGGACGCTGAACGACTTGGGCGCGACGTTCGGCGGCAGCGTGCGCGTGGCCATGCCGGTGAGGCTACCCGCCGAGGGTTCGATGGATGAACGCGACGACGTCGTCGACGACCTCGTCCTGGTTGGTCTCGTTGAACACCTCGTGCCGGGCGCCCGCGTAGACCTTCTCCTCCATCCGGTCGCCGCGGATGCGCTCGATCGCCTCGCGCGTCGCCGCGAGCGGCACGAGCTGGTCCTCCTCGCCGTGGATCCACAGCGTCGGCAGCGAGCCGAGCCCGGGGCCCTCCGCGATCGCGTGGACCGCGGTGACCATCGCCTGCAGCATCGGGCGCTTGAACGGGCCGTGGTAGACGAGCGGGTCGTCCGCGTAGGCCTGGCCGACGGCGGGGTCGCGCGAGAGGACGCCGGGGTCGATCGGGACCTCCGGGATCGGGTCGAGCGTGAGGAGCATCTCGAGCTGCGGCGCGCCGCCGATCGCGGGGCCGGAGAGCACGAGCGCGTCGAGCTCGCCGAGGTGCTTCTGCGCGTAGCGCGTCGCGATCAGGCCGCCCATCGAGTGCCCGAGCAGGACGACCGGCAGGCCCGGGTGCTCGCCCCGCGCGCGCGCGGCGACGAGGTGCAGGTCGTTCGAGAAGTCCTCGCCGTCGTCGACGTGGGCGCGCTCGCCCTCGGACTTGCCGTGGCCGAGGTGGTCGGGCGCGTAGACCGCCGCGCCCTCGGCGACGAGGCGCTGCGCGACGTGCTCGTAGCGCCCGGCGTGCTCGCCGTAGCCGTGCGAGAGCAGCACCACGAAGCGCGGGTCGTCGGCGCGCCACTCGTGCACCACGATCCGCCCGCGGGCGCCGGCGAGCTCGGTCTCGGTCCTGGTCTGCATGGAGGCAGTATCGATCAGATGTCCATCTTGGGGCGCCGCCGGCCGCCGGCGGGCACGACGTATGCCATGGTCGCTGTCGCCATCACCACCTCAACCGCCCCGCTCGCCTACGTCGCATCGCTCGGCGAGGGCTCGACACGACGGCGCCGTGACGCGCGCCTCGCAGCCGTCCTCGCGGAGTTCGGCTACCGCTCGGTCGTGGGGGAGCCGGGCGAGGAGGTCGGGATCCACCCCGACCGGCTCGACGGCGTGACGGGCGCGTCGGTCGTCGTGTGCGACCTCGTGCGGCCTGACCGCGACGTCCCGGTCGAGGTGGCGATCGCGGCGACGCGCGACATCCCGGTGGTGGCGCTCGTGCCGGCCGGGGTGCCGATCGAGGGGCTCGCGGCGCAGATGCTCGCGGACGCGCGCGCGACGATCGTGCGCTACGACCGCGCCGAGCCGCACCACGTCCTGCACGCCCGGCTCGCCGAGCTCGAGATGCAGGCGCTCAGCCGCAGCGCCTGAACGTCGCGGCCGCGCGGGCGCGGTTGCCGCGGTCGTCGCGGGCGGTGACGACGACGCGGTGCAGGCCGGGCCTGAGCCGCCCCACGGCGATCCGGCGGCTGAACGAGCGGCGCCCCCCGCTCTTCAGCCGCCGGCCGTCGAGGGTGAGGCGGACCCGGCGGATGCGCGTGCCGGGCGTCGCGATGCGGACGCGCAGCCTGAACGAGCGACGGACGCAGCCGCGGCGCCTCACGCCGCGCAGGCGGATGCCGAGCGCGCCGCTCCTCGCCGCGCCGCCGCCGCCCGGGTTCGTGCCGCCGCCCTGCGCCGGCCCGCCGCCCGTGCCGCCGCCGCCCGCGCCGCCGCCGCCGCCGCCCGCGCCCGTGCCCGCGGCGCGGCCGCCGAACCGGCGCTCGCTCAGCCACTTCGCGGCCGTCGCCTGGACCTGCGGCGCGATGCGCTCGAGCGTGAGCGCGTGGCTGGCGTTGTCGAACCAGACCGTGCTCACGTCCTTGCTCGCGGTGTACGCCTGCGACTGCTGGTCGCCGGCGTCGGCGGCGAGCGTCGCGTCGTCGCGGCCGTAGAGCAGGAGGATCGGGACGGCGATCTCGCCGGCGCGGTTCTTGTTGGAGGTGATCGTCGGGATGAGCGAGTTCACGTCGCCGCACGGGTCGGGGTGGCGGAGCGCCTTCTGCGCCTCGATCACCGCCGGGTCGGTGTCCTTGTAGGCCAGCTCGCGCGACTCCTCGGGCGTCCCGAAGAACGCGTAGTTCGGCACGTCGCCGCCGTCGCCGCCCTGGCCGCACGTGAAGCCCTGCTTGGCGCCGACCTCGACCACCTTCGGCGAGTAGTCGCCGTCGCTGTGGCCGAAGAGCATGAGCGCGTCGACGTCCTTGAAGGAGTACGCCTCCAGCTCGGCGACGATCGCGCCGACGGAGTGCCCGCCGAGGACGACTCGCTGGAAGCTGCGAGCGCCGATCCCCTCCGCGCTGTAGGCGCCGCTGCGCAGCTGCCCGACGATCTGGTGCGCCATGTCGGCGTGGGCGCCGAGGCAGATGCCGGTGCCGTCGGGACGCGGGCTGTCGTCGTAGCCGAGGCGGTCGAGGGTGACGGACACGTGGCCCTGCTCGGCGAGCGCGGTCGCGTAGTCCACGCCCGGCACCGTCCGGAAGTGCCAGAAGTCGTCGAAGCTGTACTCGTGGAGGTAGAGGGTGGCGGTGGCCGGGGCGTCGCCGGTGAGGACGTCGCGCGGGCCGACGAGCTCGGCGTGCAGCGCGTACGGCTTGCCGTCGCTCTGGCACGGGGCGGCCGACGTGTTGACGTTCTTGACCGGGAAGCTCACCGGGATCGACACGACGTCCGCGGCGCTCGCCGAGACCGACCCGGCGCCGAGCGCCGCCGCCGCGATCGCAGCGACCGCGATCCCCTTGCACCTGAACGTCATCAGACCTCTCCTCCCGCCGCCTGCGGCCGCGTGCTTCCGCGGCACCCCTCCTCCTAGGTGTACTAGTCTGATGGCACACTGTCAACCGAAGCGACCTCGAACGGCCGCCCGCAGCCGCGCGAGGCGGAAGTCACGCTCGGTGCGCCAGTACGCAGGGTGCTCGCGCGTGTCGAGGCGATTGCGGACGAGGCGCGCGACGTGGTCGGCGCGGATGACCGCGCGCCGCCACGCCGCCGGAGGGTCGGTCGGCTCGGGCGCGCCCGCGGCGCCTGCGGCCTCGTAGCCGAGCGCGGCGAGCAGGTCGCCGGCCGCGGACTCGACGAGCGCGCGGTCGGCCGGCGGCATCCCGCTGCGCCACGAGGCGGCCCGGGCCGGATCGACCGGGCGCCCGGTCACGGGGAGCAGCACGGCGTCCGACCACGGCTCGCCCACGAACTCGATCACGGCGCGCAGCACGCGCTCGGGCTCGGCGAGCAGCTCCTCGTAGCGGACCTCGGTGTAGGCCTCTCCGAGCGTCGCGCCGTCGCGCCGCCCCGCCTGCACCATCGTGCGCCAGTAGCGGCCTGCCGTGAAGGGGTTTGCGGGACCGAACGGCCGCCGGAGCAGGGACTGCGCGACGTCGCGGCCGTCGCGGATGATGTGGACGAACCGGGCCGCCGGGAACAGCTCGCGCAACGTCGGCATCGCGGCGACGTACTGGGGCGTCTTGTCGCCCCAGCGCGGCCGTCCCGCGCTCGCGGCGTACGTCGTGTTGAGGTCGTCGACGAGGGTCGCGAAGGAGCGATGGTGAGCGAACGACCGCGGGTCGCGACCCACGCCCCACGCCTCCACCCAGCGGACGCGCAGGATCCGCCGCGCGAGGGCGACCGCCTCCCGGTCGCTGCGCGGGTCGCCGTACGCCCGGTAGTACAGGGGGATGTAGTGCGACTCGCCGGTGAACGCGAGGTTGGGGTGCGAGCGCAGCAGGTCGCGGAGCAGGCCGGTCCCGCTGCGGGGGCAGCCGACGACGAACACCGGTGCGGTCACGGGGCGTCACGGTGTCACGTGGAGGCGCAGCCCGTCGAGCAGCAGCTCGAGGCCGCCGTCGAACGCCGCGTCGTCGAGCCCGCGGACCGCCGCGCCGAAGGCGTAGGTCGCGATCGCCCGCCACGCGGCGCCCGGGTCGGCCGTGACGCCGCCGCGCTCCAGCGCCTCCTCGGCGGCGGCCGCCACGTCGAGCATCGCCGGCGTCTCCAGCACGCGCGCAAGGCGGTCGCCGAGGCCGGCCGGCTGGCTCAGCACGGCGACCCGCACCTGCTCGGCCAGCTCGCGCAGCTGCCCGTCCCACGCGCGCCGGCGCGACGGCAGCGGCGCGACCGGTCTCACGTCGTCGGTGAGGGCGTCGAGCAGGGCGTCCTTGTCCTGGAAGTGGCGGTAGAGGCTCATCGGCCAGACGTCGAGCTGCTCGGCGATGCGGCGCATGCTGAGCGCGTCGAGCCCGTCCTCGCGCGCGAGCCGCGCCGCCACCTCCAGGATCCGTTCGCGTGACAAGCGCTCCGCCATGTGTGTACACTGTACAGTACGGTGTACACACGAACCGTGATCCGCTCCCTCGCCTGGTTCTCGCTCGCGGTGCAGCCGGTCTTCTGGTCGGGCCTCCCCGGCCGCGACGTCGGCCTCCCGCTCCTCGGGGCGTCGCTCGTCGCGCTCGGCGTCGCGGTGGCGCTCGTGCTGCCCCGGCGGCCCGCGTCGGCGACGGCCGCCGGGCTCTTCGCGGCGAGCGGCATCGCGTTCGCGGTCGCGTCGCTGGACTACAAGTGGCTCGGCCTCGCCGCGACCGCGCTCCTCCTCCTCACGCCCTACGCGATCAGCCGCGCGCTGTGGCCGAGCCCGGTCGCCGCCGCGGCGCTGGCCGGGGGGAACGTGGGCTTCTGGCTGGCTGCCGGCACATGGACGCTGCTGCTCCTGGGCGACGACGGGACGCGGGACGTCGTGCGCCCGCTCGGGTTCCTGGTCGTCCACGAGTGGGTGGCGATGGTCGTGGTCGGGCTGCTGCACGAGACGCGCCGTCCTCGCGAGCCGGGCCCGCTGATCCCGGTGCGCCCGAAGGACTTCCTCGCGACGGAGTGGACCGGCGAGGGGGAGCTCGTGCTGCGGCCGCTCTTCCTCGGGCGATCGTTCGGGCAGCGGTTCGCCGCGCGTCGCTCGCTCGCCTGGGCCGACGACCGCGTGTGGCGCGTCGACGACGAGGCCCGCTTCGCGCGCGGGCACGTCGAGCGGCGCCAGATGTGGTGCGAGTTCGTCGCCGACGACCACGTGCGCCTGACCGCGGGGGACCTTCCCGACGGGGCCGACGTGTGGGTCGAGGAGGGCGGCTTCCGCATCGCGCCGTTCCGCGTCGCGTTCCAGCTCGGCCCCGTGCCGTGGCTGGGCGAGTGCCGCGACCGCTCGCGCGTGCTCGCCGACGGCACGTTCGTCAACGAGTTCGACGCCTACACGCTCGGGCTCCCGATCCCGGTGGCGCGGCTGACGTTCCGGATGCGGCCGGTGGAGTCGACGGCGGCCGCGGGCGCGAAGGACCTCGCGCCCGCGACCTCCGTCTGAGGGGCGTGCCCGTCCGAATCAGTGGACGCGCGCGCGGCGACGGGGGCTCGTGCCCGCGGCGTGGTCGCCGTCTGCGGGCGTCACGCGGACGCGGTAGGTCCCGCTGCGGCTGATCCGAACGCGCCTGGCGAACTTCGACCGGGCGACGCCGTTCACCGGCGTGCCGGCGACGAGCGTGGCGCGGCCGACCGTCGTCCAGCCGGTGCGCGTGCGCCGCTGGATGCGCGCGACCTTGCCGTCGTGCGCGGGCGTGACGGTGCCCGAGAAGCGGACGCGCTGGCCGCGGCGGGGCGTGGTGTCGCCGAGGCGCAGGGTGACCTTCGGGCGCACGGTGATCGCGACCTCAGGGCTCGTCACGGGCGGCTTCGCCTTCGCCGTCACGCGGTAGTGGGTGTTCGCGCCCGGCGCCGCGGCGATCGTGTAGCCGCCCGTGGCGTTCGTCGTCGTGGAGAGGGCGGTCGCCTTGAAGCCGCCGGTGTAGGGATACGGGTTCTCCTCGAGCGTGACCTGCACGTTCGCGTTGTTCGGACCGGTGAGCTGACCGGCGACGGCCGTCGTCCGGCCGAACGTCAGGAGGGTCGGCGTCGCCGTGATCGTCACCGTGTTCTGCGGTGCGGGCGGGGCGCCGGTGCCCGACCCGGGCGGGCCGGTCGCGAACGTGGCGTCGGAGCCGAACGCCGGCCCGGCCGAGTTCGTCGCGACGACGCGGAAGTGGTAGGTCGTGCTCGGCGCGAGCCCGGTGACCCCGGCGCTCACGTCCTTGCCGGCGTTGCCGTTGACCGGCCCCGCCGTCGGCGTCTGCGTGCCGTACTCGGTCGTCGTCCCGTACTGGAAGTAGTACGTCGTCTCGTTCTGGTTCGGGAAGACCGTGCCGTTGAGCGTGGCCGCGGTGTCCGTGACGTTCGTCGCGGGGCTCGTGCTGGCCGACGGAGGACCCGCCGCGACGGCGACGGCGGCGAAGGCCATCACCGCCACGAGGGCGCACACGCCGATGGCGCGGCGCACTGCTGCTGCGTGTCTCATGGGAAGCTCCCGCTCCGGCGCGATGGGGGGTGGGCGCGCCGGTGTGCGGGGTTGGAAACCGCCGGCGGCCCGCTCCTACCGGTCGTTCGCCTGCGGATGGCGCGTTGCCCGCCTCGCGGACGTCGCCGCGGCGGCGAGGTAAAGGAGGGCTACTCGTAGATCACGAGGTCGGGCGGCGGCCGGAGGTCGAGGACCGCTCCGGGCGTCATCAGGTTCACGTCCTCCTTGTAGAAGAGCTTGAACCCGTCGTTGAAGCGCGTGCCGTCCGACGTGAACTCCCGGTACTTGGAGATCTTGTTCGGCCGGTCGCCGAAGCCGTCGACGTTCATCGTGATCGCGAGGCCCGGTCGCGGCTTCACGCGCTCCTTGTTCTTGATCATGTCCGCCGTGAACTGGTGGACGACGAAGAGCTTCTCGGGGAGGCGCTCCTCGCGCACGATGTTCGCCAGCCACGCGCTGACCGCGTTGACCTGCTCGGAGGTCGCCGAGCCGATCTCGGTCCCCGGCTTGACGCCCGGCGTCTGCCACTCGGGGTCGAGCGCGAGGCCGACGTCCGGCTCGCGCAGCCACCTCTCGAGCTGGCGCGCCTCGACGAGGAAGTCGGAGTGGCCAGGCTGGATGTCGAGGACGAGCAGCGCCTTCGCGCGGCGCGCGGCGCGCAGGTAGCGGTCGACGACGGCGGCCGTCTGGCGCGTGCGCCACATCGCGTCGGGCCCCGGCGCGTTCGCTGCGATGACCGCGATCAGCTCCATCGCGGGGAGGACCGGGCGCGTCTTGCGCGCGTACGGGCGCGCCTGGCGCTCGAGCTTGACCGCCGCCTCGCGCGGCGTCCCGATCCCGAGCACGCCGAGCTCGTCGTGCTGCGGCGCGCCGTAGAACGCGACGACGCGCCGGTCGGGGAAGATCCGCCGGCCGCCGCGCGGGAGCTCGGGCGGCTTGGCCTGCGCCGCCGCGGCCTTGCCGCGCGAGGGGCCGGCGTCGTCGCCCCCGCCGATCACCACGACGAGCAACAGCACGACGAACGCGAGCAGGCCCGCGAGAGCGGCCGCCTGCCGGCGCCGGTAGACGCTCCGGGGCTGGCGCACGCCAGCGGAGACTAGAGCGGACCGTGCACCCTCTGTCGAAGCAAGCCCTCCGGGCGCTGACACCGTTCGCGACTCCGGACCGGGAACTCCCGCTGCGCCTGCCGACGGTCGCTTAAGGCTGCTTCCTTCCGGACCTGACCTGGTTCACGGGCCGACAGCGCGCGGGACCCGGTCCATCGACGCCGCTCACGGCACCGCTGACCCCGTGGCCTCACCCCTCGAGAGGGAGTTCAGCCCCGCTAGAGCGGATTGCGGATTCAGGGCGCCGCTACATCCCCGCCTAGCACGGTCCGCGACGCAGCCTAGCGGGCGCGGCGCGCACGCTGCCGCCGAGCGGCGGGCGGCCCGCAGGCCGCCCGCCGGATGCGGTCGTCCTGCTCGGCTAGCGGGGGTCGGCGGGAACGCCGGGGCGCTCGCGCTGCGCCTGCTCGGCGGCGTCCTCGCCGCGCTCGAAGCGCCCGGTGCGCTCGGTCGCCACCGCGGTGGCGGGCTCGGTCGCGGGCGACGCCTGCGGCGCGTCGGCGCGCGAGGTGACCAGCGCGCCCAGTGCCCCGAGCGCGCCGGCGGCCAGGGCGACGAAGGCCCAGCCGGTGCCGGTGATGTCGGGCATCCAGCCGAAGGCGTCGTCGAGCGAGATCTCGCCCGGGCCGGCGCCGGCCAGCGCGAACGCGGTGGCGATGAGGACGGCGTTGTACTCGTAGCCGCCGTCGGTCACCCACGGGCCGCTCTTGGCGTGCACCTTCGCGATGGCCACGAACATCACGCCGATGATCATCGCCGCGGCCAACGGCGTTGCGAGCCCGAGGACGAGCAGCAGACCGCCGAAGAACTCGCCCGAGCCGGCGGCGATGGCGTTGCGACGGCCGGGGCCCATCCCGATCGAGTCGAAGAAGCCCGCCGTGCCCTCGAGACCGTGACCGCCGAAGGAGCCGAAGAGCTTCTGGGCGCCGTGGCCGACGAAGAACAGCCCGACGACGACGCGCAGGGCCAAGAGTGCGATGTCCATGATTCCGATACTCCCCTGTCGATTGCACCGTCAATTACCCGGTGGATCGAAGTCGAACACGCCGCCCAGCACGTCCGGGTCGTGTCCCGGCCGCACGTCGGCTCCGGCGTCGCGCAGGGCGCGCAGGCGCTCGGCGGACGCGGCCTGCGCCACGAGGTCGTCGCCGAACAGGGGGAGCCGGCCGTCGTCGAGGCCGCTCGCGTAGTGGGTGACGTCGCCGCCGATCACGAGCCGCTCCCCGACGCGCACCGACTGGTGGCCGGGCGTGTGCCCCGGCGTGAGCAGCAGCCGGACCGACCCGTCGCCGAGCAGGTCGTGGTCGCCGTCGACCAGCACGACCCGGTCGCCGACGTCCGCGTAGTCGGCGGGGAGGAAGAAGTTCCGCTCGACGGCCCGCGCGTCGTGGCCCGCCTCCCACTCGCGGCGCTGCACGAAGACGGGCACCGCGGGCGGGAGCAGCGCCAGGCCGCCGGCGTGGTCGAAGTGCAGGTGCGTGAGGACGACCTTGGTGATCGTCGCGAGGTCGACCTGCTCGGCGATGCTCGCGCGCTGCTCGAGGCGGAACAGGGCGAGCGCGTCGGGCGTGCCGTAGTGGCGCGCGGGGTTGGCCGCCGCGGCCGGGTGCAGGCCCGTGTCGACGAGGATCCGCTCCTCCGCCGTCTCGATCAGGTACGCGGGGATGGGGAAGCGGACCTGCTCGTCCATGGAGTCGCCGCGCCGCCAGATCCCGGCCGCCGACGTGAACGATCCGCCGTCGAGCATCTCGACCTTCATGCCGCAGCACGCTAGATCGGCGCGGGAGCGAGATGCGACTCGTCCGGTACGGTTCGCGACATGCGCGTCGGGATCGCCGCCCTGCCCGGCTGCTTCGACTCCGGCGTGACGTCGTTGCTCGACGTCCTGCGCACGGCCGATGCGATGCGCGCCGGCATCGACGCGTCGATCGAGCCGATCGCGGTCCGGCTCGTCGGGAGCGCGAGGCGCGTCACGACCGGCGCCGGCATGACGATGGAGGTGGAGCCGCTGGTCGGGGCCGCCGACGCGCCCGCCGAGCTCGACCTCGTGGTCGTGCCGGGGCTCGGGGTGACGACGTCGGCCGCGCTCACCGATGCGCTGGCGTCCCGCCCGGTCCGCGCGCTCGGCCGCTGGCTCGAGGCGGGCGGGCACCCCGCCGTCGCGGCCGCGTGCACGGGAACGTTCGCGCTGGCCGACGCAGGCCTCCTCGAGGGCCGCCGCGCGACGACGACGTGGTGGCTCGCCGGCGAGTTCCGGCGGCGCTATCCGCAGGTCGAGCTGGACATGACCCGGATGGTGGTCCACGACGGGCCGGTCACCACGGCCGGGGCGGCGTTCGCGCACATCGACCTGGCGATGAGCCTGGTCTCCCGGGTCAGCCCGCGCCTGGCCGACGCCGTCGCGCGGGTGCTGCTCGTCGACGAGCGCCCGGCGCTCAGCGTCCACGCCGCTGCCGGCCACCTCGCGGCCGCCGACGCGCTGGTCACGGACTTCGAGGAGTGGGTGCGCGACCACCTCGACGACGAGCTGAGCATCGCCGACGCCGCGGCGGCCATCGGCACCACCCGGCGGACGCTCGAGCGCCACTGCCGTGCGCGCACGGGCGCGACGCCGCACGACCTCGTCAAGCGCCTGCGCGTCGAGCGCGCGAAGCACCTGCGCCGCACGACCAACCTCAGCTACGACCAGATCGCCCCGGTCGTCGGCTACCGCCACGGCTCGACCCTCCGGGCCCTCCTCGCGCGGGCCCACCGCGAGGCAGTCGCTCGCTAGAGTTTCGCCTCCCCTGAGGGCGCGTAGCTCAGTGGGAGAGCGCTCGCTTCACACGCGAGAGGTCGCAGGTTCGAAACCCGCCGCGCCCATCGTCTGAAGGCCCGTGCTCGCCCGCCGCCGCCAGAAGGGTCAGGCCGGAAGCGTCGCCGCGCCTGGATCGCTCTTGAACCAGATGCGCAACTGCGTGCCGCCGTTGGTGCGCGCGTGTACGTCGAAGCGGTCGCTCACGGTCGCGATCAGGGGCATCCCGAGCCCGAGACCCGGAGAGTCGGGGCGTGGAACCATCCCCGACCCGTCGTCCTGCACCATCAACTCGACCCCGGCGCGCCGAACCTCCACGCGGACACGCATGGAGCCCGCTCCGCAGTCGCGGTAGGCGTGGTGGACGACGTTCGTCATCGCCTCGGACGCCGCGAGGGCGATGTCGTTCAACGGCGGTTCGAGCGTTCCGGCTCGGCGAAGATGCGCGGTCACCGCACGGCGCGCGATGGATACGTTGTCCGCGACGGCCAGCCACGATTGATCGAACGCCTCTGCGATCGCCACGTTCCGATCCTACCCGGCGCCGTGCCGGCGACTTCAGGGCGGCGGAGCGCTAGACTGATGCAGCAGTACGTCGCCCGCCTGGTTTCCGTTCCTCCTCCTCACGCGCGGCTCATCCGAGAGGGACGATGGGAGCACGGATGTTGAGCGACGACGCCTCCACGGTGGACCCCTCCGCCCCCGGTCAGTCCGTCTTGGCGCAACTGTCGAACGAGATGGTGCGCCTGTACAAGGACCAGTTCGGTCGCGGGCCGACGCGCGCGCGGTCGCATTGGGCGGGCGACGACGCGATCCTCTGCACGCTCGAGGACAGCATGACCCCGGCCGAGCGCAATCTGGTCCGGATGGGCGAGCATCAGCGGCTGCGCGACACGCGCATGTTCTTTCAGTACGCCAGCGAGACGGAGTTCCGTCAGTCGGCCGAGCGGATCACCGGGCGGACCGTGCGCGCCTTCGTGAGCGGCATCGACACCGAGCAGGACGTCTCGACGGAACTCTTCTACCTCGCGCCGAACGCCGAGTAGCACTCGCGGTCGCCGCGCGCGAAGAGGAGGGCGGACGCGTTCGGGGCAGCGCCGGGAGAGGCCGGCTGCGCGTCGTCGTGTGACGCGGAACGCCCGTGATCGGGTAGACCGGCGTCCATGCCCGATCTCCACATCATCCCGAGCGGCGACCGCTGGAACGTCAAGCAGGAGAATGGCGACGTCGTCTCGACCCACGACACGCAAGCCGAGGCCGAGCAGTCCGCGAAGGAGTACGCACGTGCGAACGGCGGCGGCGAGGTGTTCACCCATCGCGACGAAGGCGAGTTCTCGCGCATCAGGAAAGGCGACGCCGTCTAGCGGGCGCGGGAGAGCGGTCTCGCATGTCCGACCGCATCGCCGATCCGTGGGGCACACGGACGCCGTATGGCCGCGGCGATCGATGGCCGGTTCGAGTCGACTCCTTCCTCGCGGAAGGCCTGACCGCCGGCGACGTCGACGCGTGGGTCCCGACCGCGTCGATCCTGCACTCCAACGGCGACGCGATGGACGTCGCGGTCAAGGACGGCAGGATCGTGGGGGTGCGCGGCCGCGACAGCCGCGTCAACCGCGGCCGGCTCGGACCCAAGGACCTCTTCGGGTGGCAGGCGAACAACTCGCCCGACCGCCTGACGCGGCCACTCGTCCGCCGCGACGGCGAGCTCGTCGAGACCGACTGGGAAACGGCGATGGGCGCGATGGTCGCCCGCTCGCGCGAGCTGCTCGACGAGCAGGGCCCGAGCGCGTTCGGCATCTACACGACCGGGCAGCTCTTCCTCGAGGAGTACTACACGCTCGCGGTCATCGGTCGGGCCGGCCTACGGACGAATCACATCGACGGCAACACGCGGCTGTGCACCTCGACGGCGGCCGAGGCACTGAAGGAGACCTTCGCCTGCGACGGTCAGCCCGGCTCGTACGCCGACGTCGACCACTGCGACGTGCTCTTCCTCGTCGGGCACAACGTCGCCGAGACGCAGGTGGTGCTGTGGGCGCGCATGCTCGACCGGCTCGAAGGCCCGGACCGCCCGAAGCTGATCGTCGTCGACCCGCGCCCGACGGTGCCGGCGCGCTACGCCGACGTCCATCTCGCGCCTCGCAACGGCACGAACCTCGCCCTGCTGAACGCCATCCTCCACGTGCTGATCGCGGACGGTCATATCGACCGCCGGTTCGTCGACGCCCACACGCTCGGCTACGAGGAGCTCGAGAAGCAGGTCGAGCCGTGCACGCCGGAATGGGCGGCGAGCATCTGCGACGTGCCGGCGGAGCGGATCCGCCAGGCCGCGCGGATCCTCGGCACGCACGACCGCATCCTGTCGACGTGCCTGCAGGGCGTCTACCAGTCGCACCAGGCGACCGCTTCCGCGGTCCAGGTCAACAACGTCAATCTCCTGCGCGGTGCCCTCGGTCGCCCGGGCGCCGGGATCCTGCAGATGAACGGCCAGCCGACCGCGCAGAACACGCGCGAGTGCGGCGCCAACGGTGACCTCCCGGCGTTCCGGAACTGGGCGAACGACGCGCACGTCGCCGAGCTCGCCGAGCTGTGGAACGTCGACGCGTCGAGCATCCCGCACTACGGCCCGCCGACGCACGCGATGCAGATCTTCCGTTACGTCGAGCAGGGCTCGATCCGGTTCCTCTGGATCTCCGCGACGAACCCCGCGGTGTCGCTGCCGGAGATCGACCGCATCCGCTCGATCCTCTCCCAGGAGCGCGTGTTCGTCGTCGTCCAGGACCTGTTCCTGACCGAGACCGCCGAGCTGGCCGACGTCGTCCTGCCGGCCGCGACATGGGGCGAGAAGGAGGGGACGTTCACGAACGCCGACCGCACGGTGCACCACTCCGACAAGGCGGTCGATCCGCCGGGCGAGGCGCGACCAGATCTCGACATCTTCCTCGACTACGCGCGCCGGATGGACTTCCGCGACAAGGACGGCGAACCGCTGATCAAGTGGCACGACGCCGAGTCGGCGTTCCGCGCGTGGCAGGCCTGCAGCGCCGGTCGGCCGTGCGACTACACCGGCCTGTCGTACGAGAAGCTGCGCGAGGGCGGCGAGCGACAGTGGGGCGGCGAGCGCCTCTACACCGATCTGCGCTTCTGGGCGAAGCCGGACGAGTGCGAGTCCTACGGCAAGGACCTCGTGACCGGCACCCCCGTCGAGCCAGACGAGTACCGCGCGCTCAACCCGGACGGCAAGGCGATGATCAAGGCGGCCGGGTACGTCCCGCCGGCCGAGCCGCCCAGCGAGGAGTACCCGCTGCTGCTGAACACCGGTCGGACCCTGTACCACTTCCACACGCGCACCAAGACGGGGCGCGCGCCCCAGTTGCTCGCCGCGGCCCCCGACGTCTGGGCGGAGCTCTCGGCTGATGACGCTCGCGATCTCGGGATCGGCGAGGGCGACGTGGTCGACGTGATCAGCGCGCGTGGGCGGGTGCGCAGCCGGGCGCGCCTGACGGCCATCCGGCCCGGCGTCGTCTTCGTTCCGTTCCATTACGGCTACTGGGACCTCGACGACACTCGCGACCGGCGCGACCGCGCTGCCAACGAGGCGACGATCACCGAGTGGGATCCCGCCTCGAAGCAGCCCATCTACAAGACCGCCGCGTGCCGCGTCGAGCGGGTCGGCGCCGCCGACGGGCACGTCGCACCTGCACCTACGACAACGGCCTCTCGCCCGCTCGCAGACGTGCCACCCACGGTGGGCGGCACTGCCGCCGACGTCGTCGAGGAGCGGCGCTGATGAAGATCGCGCTTGCCCTCCGCGAGGCGCATGACGCCGAGGTCGAGCTGGGACGAGAGCTGCTGCGCGTCGGCGAGCGCCACAAGACCGAGCAGGACGTCTTCCACCTGACGCGCACGCTGAGCCGATGGTGCGACGAGCACGTCCGACGGCTGGCGGAGCACGCGACGCGCTACGACGCGAAGCTCGACGCCGACGCGGCGCCGGAGGAGGACGAGCGCGGCGCCCTCGCGCGAGCCCGCGAGAAGAGTGCGGAGCTCGTCGGGCGGCGACCTGAACCGGGCGTCCTCCTGCTGGGGGACCTGCGCGAGCTGTACCTCGCCGCCGCGCGGGCGTCGCTTGCGTGGACCGTTCTGGGCCAGGGCGCCCAGGCCGTGAGCGACACGCGGTTGCTCGAATCGGTGAGCGCCTCGCATCCCGAGACGATCCGGACGATGAAGTGGGCGCTCCACAAGATCAAGGAGGCGAGCCCGCAGGTGCTCGCCGGCTGACGCGGCGCGCCTTGCGCGGCCGGCTACTGCGGCCCGCGCCTCAGCCCGAGCGGCTTGTCGAGCGAGCGGCGCTCGCGTCCCCGAGCCGCGGGGCGCTGACCGCGCACCCGCGTCGCTGACCGGCCGGGAAGAGCGTCGTGATCCGAGGCCACGGCAGGCCGGCCTCGGCCAGGGCGGTTGCCGCGAACGCGAGATCGGGCGGGCGCGAGTTCGCATCGTGGGCGTCGGACGCGAGCACCGCGAGCTCCTCGCCGCGCACGATCTGCCATGCGCGCGCGCCGACGGGGTGGTGGGCTCCGAGGAGCAGCGAGGCGGCGGTGACCTGCAGGCACGCGCCATCCGAGGTCAGGCGCGTGATCGCGTCGTCCGAGCTCCACAGAGGCTCGCTGCGTTCCGGGTGGGCGATGACCGCTCCGTAGCCGCGCGCGGCGAGCTCGGCGGCGGCGGCGACGGTCTCGTCCGCGTCGCCCTTCCACGGCGGCTCGAGCAGGATCCAGCGGGCGCCCGGCGGGCCCTGGGCGATCGCGGCGAGCCGCCGTTCGTCGAGCGCCCACAGGTCCGCGACGTTCAGCTCGCCGCCCGGGAGGACCTCGAGAGCGACTCCCTCGGCGGCGAGGGTGGACCTCAGGTCCGCGACGTGCTCGGCGACGTCGAGGACCTCGATGCGATCGACGTGCGGCGTGGCGATGACGCAGCTGGTCCCGTCGGCGACGGCGCGCCGGGCGAGCGCGAGGCTCTCGTCCATGTCGGCCGGGCCGTCGTCGATGGCGGGCAGGATGTGGACGTGGATGTCGGTGCGCCCGCTCGGCGACGTCCGGCGGTTCAAACGAGCTCCGGATGGAGCTCGGCGGCGACGGCACGGGGCGTCGACGCGAGGCTCTGCTCCTCGCCGCGGTAGACGGCCAGGATCGCGTCGACCATGGCGTCGGGCGAGAAGGCCGTCGCGGCGCGGCGCCTCGCGTTCGCGGCGAGCCGCCCGGCGAGTTCGCGGTCCTCGAGCACGCGGCGGAGCGCCGCGCGCAGGCCGGCGACGTCTCCGGGAGAGACGAGAAGCGCCTCGCGGCCGTCGCGGATCTGCTCGGGGATGCCGCCTGCCGTCGTGGCCACTATGGGAACGCCGGCCCACATCGCCTCCAGGATCGTGAGAGGTGTGCCCTCCGCGCGCGACGGGACGGCCAGCACGTCGAACTCGCGCAGGAGGCTGCGCGCGTCCCCCCGCTCGCCCCAGAACGCGATGGAGCCGTCGAGCCCGAGCGACGCGCAGCGACGCTCCAGAGCGCCGCGCAGCGGGCCGTCGCCCACGATCACCGCCCGCGTCGTGCCGTCCTCGCCGCGCAGCGCCGCCATCGCATCGACGAAGTCCTCGATGCCCTTCTCGGGCACGAGCCGGGCGATCACCCCGACCGTCCGGCCCTCGGCGGCGCGCTCGACCGGGTCCGCGGGGACGACCGTGTTGCGGACGACCGAGATCTTCTCGCGCGGTACGCCGTAGTCGGCCAGGCGACGCGCGATCGCCTCGGAGACGGCGATCACCCGGTCGGCGCGCGCGTAGGCCCAGGTGCTGATGGCGCCGGCCAACGGTCCGCGCCAGGGCCCCTCGGTCTGGTCGGTCATGACGAGCCGGCGCTGCGAGCCGACGAGCGCCAGCGCTGTCGCCCAGCTCGCCGCGTGCAGATGCGCGTGGACGACGTCCGGGTCGAACCTCGTCACCAGGCGCCTGAGTCGCCAGGCCCACGCGACACTGAGGCGGCGCTTGACCACGCGGCGGCAGAGAACCTCGACGGACACGCCAGCGGCCTCGAGCTCGTCGGCGCCCGGACCGCCCACCGAGCACGCCACGACGACGCTGTCCCCGCGGTCACGCAGTCGGCGAGCGAGGTCGACCAGGTGCCGCTCCGCTCCCCCGACGGAGAGAGAGTCGATGATCAGGAGAATTCGCACAGGCGCAAGCTGCCCACGTCGCCGCGGACTCACACGCAGGTGGTCTCAGATGACTCGCCGGAAACGGCGACCGCGGGATAGCCTGAGCGTACGTCTCGCGAAGCTGCTGTTCGTCCCCACGGCGAGCTCGCGAGCGCGCTGCTCGACGAGCGCCTGACGATCGGTCCGGGGCATCGCTTCGCCGGGGTGCACACCCGCCCGGCGCCGACCATCGCCGGCGGCGTACGTCGCGATAGTCAGACAACTGGACTTCCGGGGCTGTGCTGGTTACGGTCGCGGGATGCTCTCGCCAAGGAAGGCCCTCGTTCGCGCCGCTGACGCCGAGGCCGCCTTGCTCCGCGCCGGCGCTCTTGCCCTCGTCTTCGCCGCGCTGGTCGCGTCCCCGGCGGTCGCGGCCATCCCGTCGGGGAACCTCGTGCTCAACCCCGGCGCCGAGTCGGACTCCGACGCCGCGACGAGCAACAACACCGACGTCGACGTCGACGAGTTCAGCGAGACCGGGCAGTTCAACGCCGTGAAGTACGGCGGAGGCAACTTCCCCTCCATGGCCGTCTCCTCGCAGATCGGCGGCGGGGCCAACTTCTTCACCGGCGGAGAAGTGACGTTGTCGACGGGCCAGCAGGACATCAGCCTGGCGGGCGCGGCTGCCGAGATCGACGCGAACGACGTCGACTACTCGTTCTCCGCGTACCTGGGCGGCTATCTCAACCACGACGACAACGCGCTGGTCCGCCTGCGCTTTCTCGACGGGGCGAGCAGCCCGCTCGGCACGGAGGTCGTGATCGGGCCGGTGACCAAGGAGAACCGCGCCAACACCACGACGCTGCTGTTGCGGGGGACCGATGGCCGCGTCCCCCCGCTGGCCCGCACCGCGCGCATCACCGTGGAGCTGAGGCGCGAGGACGGCACGTCCAACGACGGCTACGCCGACAACCTCACGCTCACGCTCGCGGAGGCGCCGCCGGACGGCGACGGTGACGGGCGGCCCGATGCGCAGGACAATTGCCCGGCGACGGTGAACGGCGACCAGTCCAACCTCGACGGCGACGGCCAGGGCGACGCCTGTGACGGCGACGACGACGGGGACGGTGTGGCGGACTCCGCCGACGCGTGCCCCGGCCAGGCAGCGTCAGGCTCCGACGGCTGCCCGCCGCAGAGCCCGCCACCACAGCAGAACCCCCCGCCGCAGGACCCGCCGCCGCCCGCGCAGACGCCCCCGCCGCCTCCGCCGCCGGCTGTCCTCACGAAGAGCGCGGCACCGCCGAAGGCGCTGCCCGGCGGCGGCAGGGCCCTGACGGTCACGCCCAACCAGCCATGCCAGGTGACGTCGAGCACGAAGATCCTCACCGGCGGCCGCGGCAGGGCCGCCGCGGTGACCTTCCCTGCGCCGACGCGGATCTTCGGCACCCGCGTCACCGTGCCGCGCACGCAGACCACCGCGCTCGTGCCCAGCCGGCCCGTCGTCGTGCCCGTGCGTCCGATCACGCTGCCGGCGAGGCCGAACCCGGCGACGGGCAGGCAGCCCGACCCGCCACCGGTCAAGGTCCGCACGACGACGACCTGCAAGCCGGTCGCGGGCTTCGTCTACAACCCAGGGTGGATCGGGTTCGGAGGCAGCCCGAGCCAGGCGATGGTGCGTACCTCAGCTCCGCCCGCGCCGCCCGTCAAGACCACGCTGACGGTGAACCCGCCCGCCGCACCGGCCGTCAACGAGCGCAAGCTCACGCCCGGTGAATGGGGCGGGAAGATCCGCGGCTTCGTCGCGCCCGGCACGCCGAACGGGGTCAAGTTCACGGTCGAACCCGACGGCGTGGTCTCCGGCTTCGTGGCCGCGGTCTCCGAGGTCTGCACCGTGCCGAACACGGGCCGGGCCGGCCTCACGAGCTTGCCGCGCTTCACCAACCTGGAGATCCACGCCCTGATGCCGACCACGGCCACGGCCGGCAAGTTCCCGCGCACCATCGTGTTCAACTACCAGCCGGCCGCGTTCGAGTCGGCCGGGACGAAGTTGATACGCCTGGGGAGGGGCACCATCGCCGGCATCACCTTCTCCGACGAGAACCGGGCCTCCGGCACGGTCGAGGCCATCCGCATCCCGCGCGACGGCGCTCGCGGCACGAGGTGTACGGTCAACGACACCTTCGACGTCCAAGCCGGGAAGCCGCCCGGCAGGCTCACGCCCACCGTCGACTACACCGACTAGCGCTCTCTGCGCGCTCATGTTGCGAAGCCCCTGCATCTGCGGGGGCTTCGTCGTTTTGAGGGGAGCGGCCGCGACGAGCCCCGCCCGCTCGAGGTACGCCCGTTACAACGGTTGACGATATACCGGTTGCCGATATAGTCCGGCGGCATGAGCCTCCTTGAAGCAGACCGGCCGCCGATGCCGCCGCTGGAACCGACGGATGCCACCGCGCCCGTGCCAGGCGACCCGGCCAAGCCGTTCAGCACCGTGGTCGTCATCGCCGCGGTCGTGCTCACGTTGGCGGTGGTGGTCGGCCTGATGTTCCTGATCGGAGCGCCGTCGGCCGGGGCAGCTGGTGGCTGCGGCGGCGGCTGAGACCACGCCGCGCATGGCGTCGCGAGCTTGGCTCGGGGGCACCGTGCTGCTCACGCTGGGCGCGCTCGTCGGCGCGATCGCGATGGCGCCACCGGCCTCCGCGCCGCCGGGCCTCGGCCTCAGCTGGCTGCTCTTCGTCGGCTCGTCGGCCCACGTCGCCGCCACCGGATGGCTGTACGCGCTGCCGGCCGTCCGCGCGTACGCGCGCGAGCGCCCGATGCGGTTCGTCTATGCACCGATCGGTCTTGTCGCGATCGCCGCAGTGGTCTCGGCGCTGATGCCGTCCGCCAGCTTCGCGTGGTTGCTGCTCCCGTACTTCGCCTGGCAGCTCGTGCACTTCCAGAAGCAGAACCTCGGGATGGCGGCGTTGGCCGCATCGTCGAACGGGGTTGCCGCTCTGCGGCCCGCGGAGCGGCACGCGTTGGCCGCCGCCGGACTGGCGGGCGCCGCCGCACTCGTCGCCCGCCCGGGCGTCCTGCAGATCGCTGTCGATCCGGGGCTCGGCCAGGTCCTGCCTGTGAGCTTCGCGGTCTTCTGCGGCGCCGTCGCCACCGGTGCCTTTGTCGTTGCCCGCCGTCCTCGCGACGACCGGCCCGCTGCGTTCTGCATCGTGTACGTGACGTCGCTGTGCTTCGCGCTCCCGGTCTTCTTGTTCGAGTCGCCGTACGCAGCCGTCGGGGGCATGACCATCGCCCACGGGCTGCAGTACCTGTTGCTCGTGGGTCTGGTCGCCGCAGGCGGCTCCCGAGGCAGGCGTCGTGTCCTTCGCGTCGTCGCCTTCTGCAACGTCGCACTGCTCGGCGGGGCCGCGCTGAACGCGGCGTCGCATCTTCACGCCGGCGACGCCGCAGCCCGCTTCCTGTTCGGTGCGTCCCTTGGAATCGCCATGGCCCATTTCGTCATCGACGCCGGCATCTGGCGGCTCAGGGATCCCGTCCCGCGACGGCTGCTCGCGACCCATCTGCCCTATCTGACGCCAGGTCGAGCGGCGCCGGCAAGCGCCTCGGCCGGCGATAGATCGGCATCCGATATATGATCCGGTCCATGCCGCGCTCCACGAAGCCCCAGCGCGACCAGTCGGAGACCCTCGCGACCTTCGGCCGGTACGCCGGACCGGCGACGCTCATCCTGTCGAGCCTCGCCGAAGGACCGAAGCACGGCTACGCACTGACGAAGGACATCGAAGACTTCGCCGACGTCCGCGTCGCCCCCGGCACGATGTACGAAGCGCTCGCACGGCTCGAGCGCCAGGGGTTCATCGAGCCGCTCGAGAGCGAGAATCGCCGGCGCCCCTACAAGCTGACGGCCGACGGTGCGCTCGCCCTCCAGGTCCATCTCGACGCCCAGCGACGGATCGCCAACGTGGGACTCCGTCGCCTGGGATCGAATCCGAGCATCGGATGATCGACTCGAACGGCAAGGTCGCCAAGCGCGCGCAACGCCTTCTCCGTTGCTACCCGCGCTCGTGGCGTGACCGGTACGGCGAGGAGTTCACGCAGCTGCTGATCGACGACATCACGGAGCGGCCGCGGTCCCCGTCACGCGCGGCCGACGTCGTCCGCAACGGGCTGCTCGCGAGGCTCACGGGCGCAGGCCTCACCGGAGACGCCCTGGACGCGCAGCAGCAGCTCCGCGCCGGCCTCGCGGTACTCGGCCTTGCGCTGAGCGCCTTCGTCGCCGTCGGCGTATCGATCTGGTCGCAGCTGGCGATCGACTGGCAGTGGTCGGCGCCCGACGCGCCCGCGACCACGACCGCCATGACCCTCATGTGGGGCGCGGTCGTCTCGTTCAGCGTGCTCGCCGTCCTCGCTGCGGTTCCTGTCGTGTGGGCCCTCGGCCGGTCCTTTGCCTCGGGCCGGGCCCGCGGCCTTGTGCTTCCGGCGGCGACCGTCGCACTCGGCCTCGCCGTCCTGATCGCGGGCAGCCTGCACTTCGGGCACGGCTGGCCCGGGACCGGCGGACATCCCTGGGACGGGCGCGAGGTCGTTCCCGACTCGGTCGCCCGTTTCGCCTGGGCCGCCACGCTCTGGGTGACGTCGTACTGGGCGCACCCCGGAGCGCTCGGGTCGTTCCCCGCGGCCGAGATCGTCTGGATGGTCGTGAGCCCAGTCGCCCTTCTCGCCGCCCTGGTCGGGACTGCCAAGACCCTGAGGCGCCTGCCCCTGTCGACGCGCGTCCTGCGCTACGAGTCGTGGATCGGCATGGCCACGGTGCTCGCCATGGCGGTGTTCCTGGCCGGTACCGGAAGCTGGCTGGTCTCCGGCGAGCCCGGGCCTCGCGCCCTGTACCGGGTCGGCGCGATCCACTGGGCGTCGATGGCGGTGATGGCCGCAGCGCTTGTGCTCGGCTTCCGCGCGGCGCGACGCGCTGTAGCCGCAGCTGCAACGGAACTGCAATGACTCGCACTCACCGGTGCGGTACCAATCGCGTCGTCGAGGGGCGTCGGATTGCGAGGAGCAGGGATGTCGGGTTGGAGGAAGGTCGCACTGGTGGCCGCGGCGGCGTTCGCGGGGGTCGCGGGGCCGGCACAGGCCGCATGCACGAGCACGACGGCGACGACGTGGACCGGGGGCGCGGGCGCGAAGTCGTGGACGGACGCGGGGAACTGGACGCCCGGCGTGCCCGGGACCTGCTCCGACGTCACGATCGACCCGGGCGGCGCCGACCCGCTCGACCTCGCGAACGTCCCGACGGGGACGTTCCACATCCACAGCCTCGTCGTCGGGCCTGGCGTGCGGCTGCACGGCGGCGACCTGTTCGTCGACACCACGCTCACGTGGACGACCGACCCGGCGAAGCCGTCGAACGGCGTCGGCTACGGGCTGACGGTCGCGGGGCACGCGACCTTCCAGGGCGGCGGGCAGACGTTCTTCGAGCCCTCGTCGACGATGCTGCTCGCCGGCGGCTCGACGTTCACGGGCGGCACGAACCAGCTCGACATTCGCAGCAACGGCATGCTCGCGCTCAAGGGCGCGACGACGGTCGTCGGGCCGGGGCTGGACGTCGAGGGCGGCGGGACCGGTGCGTTCCCCGTCGAGGGCACGTTGGCGCTCACGAACGACGCCGTCCGCGGGCCGGGGCGCCTCGCGGTGCACCGCGGCGCCTTCGGCGACAGCGCCGGTACGACGACGCTCGACCTCGGCTCGGAGATCGACCTCGAGGACGTCACCACCGGGGCGTCGCCGACCACGCTCAGCGGCCCCGGCGTGATGCACGTGCACGGCACGGGCGGGTCCTTCCAGCCGCCCGACCCGACGTTCTACCCCGGCGGTGCGTTCACGCTGGCGTCCGGCGCGGCGCTGCGGGTCGACTCCGGCACCGTCCAGGGCGGCGGAGGCAGGCTCGACGGGACCGGCACGTTCGACCTCCGCGGGGGCACGCTCGCGGGCGCGCTCACGCTCGGGTCCGGCGTCACGACCGCGCTCGCGGCCGGTGGGCAGAAGCTGCTCGCGGGCGACGCCGCGATCGCCAACCAGGGCACGTTCGACACGGCGGCGCAGACGCTCGCGCGCGTCGGCGGCAGCCCGACGCTGACCAACAGCGGGACGCTGCGCGGCGGCGGGACGCTCCAGGCCGCCGTGACCAACGCGGGCACCGTCTCGCCCGACGGCACGCTCGCCGTCGATGGCGGCTACACGCAGCAGAGCGGGGGCCGGCTCGACGTCGAGGTGACCGCCTCGGGCGCGGACCGCCTCGCGGTCAGCGGCGCAGCGACGATCGCCGGCACGCTCGCCGTCCGCACCGCCGCGGGCGTGACGCCCGCCGGCCCGTACGACGTCCTCACGAGCAGCGGCGTGAGCGGGACGTTCGGCTCGGCCGAGGGCGTCGCGCCGGCGTACGCGCTCTCCTACACGGCGACGGCCGCGCGCCTGACGGCGACCGGGCAGGGCTCGGGCGGGGGACAGGAGGAACAGCAGACCGGCACGCAGACCGGGACGGGCTCGGCGACCGGCGACCGCGGCCCGGAGCCGACGACGCCGCCCCCCACCGACACCGGCGGAGCCGGCCGCTTCCCGACCAAGCAGGTCCCCACGCCGGCCCTCACGATCCCCGGCCTCTGCGTCGACGAGGAGACGATCACGGTCAAGGCGTCGGTCGTGCGCGGCTGCTTCGCCCCGGACGGCAACCGGCTGACGGCGCCGCGGCTCGAGGTCGACGGCCTCATCCTGACCGCCGGCTCCGGTGACAAGCTCGTCGTCGACCGGCAGAGCGGCGAGATCACGACGAAGAACGGCGCGGACGTCGAGGCCTCCACGCGGCTGCCGGACGGGGTCCGCGCCTTCCTCGGCAAGCTCAAGGAGACCGGCGCGCGGGTCTACGACTGCGCCGCGACGAAGAAGGCGGAGATCGTCGCCGGCATCCGGGACGCGACGAAGGGCGCGATCCTGTTCGCCGCCGAGAGCATGGAGGTCCTGCGCGACACGGCGCATGCCGCGGGCGACGTGATCCTCCGCGGGGTCGCGAAGCTCGGTGACGCGGCGAGCAACGCGGTGGTCAACGTCGAGCTGCGGGTGTCCGGCGCGCTGCGGAGCCTCGTGGGCGCGGCGGGCGAGTCGAAGCTCAGGGCGGTCGCTGCAGTGATCCGCGGCTTCCGCATGCAGGGGCTCGACCTGCACCTGGAGGGTGGCACGCTCGTCGGAACCGCGAAGCTCGACCTCGGCGCGCTGGGGCTGATCGGCGCGGCGAACACGGAGATCCGGATCAGCGCCACGCAGATCGAGGGCGGCGTGCACGTCCGCGGCCTGAAGGCCGGGACCGTGACGCTCGACACGCTCGACCTCGCGTTCCGCGACCTCGGCCATGAGCTGGTGCTGACGGGGACGATCGACTCCACGATCCTGCACCCCCAAGGGTCGGTCTTCGTCGCGCTGGCCGGCGCGGCGCAGATCACCGCCAGCGCGACCGGCGGACTCCTGCTCGAGGTCGCCGCGGCGTCCGGGACGGTCGAGGAGCTCGCCCGGCTGACGAACGGGCACCTGACCTGGCACCTCGCGGCGCCGGGGGGCGCGACGTTCGGCGGGACGGTCACGGTGGGCCCGGACCCGAGGCGCCAGTTCGTCGGCACGCTCGACGGCTGGTCCGACGGCGTGGCCGCCCTGCGCGGCGGTCAGGCGCAGATGGTCGGCACGGGCACGCTCACGATGCCGGGCGTGTCGGCGAAGGCCGACGGCATCATCTCCACGCTCGGGACCGCCGCGTGCGCCGGCCTCCGGGTCCGCCTGCCCGGCGTGGACGCGACCGTGAGGGTCGGCGTGTCGCGCAAGCACGGCCTCGGGTGGAACGTCGTCGTCGCCGGCTGCGACATCGGCCCCTTCCGCGTCGCGCCCCCGGCCGCGCGGGCGGCGCAGGCCGGCCCGCCGGCGGTGACCCTGCCGGGCGGCGCCGACGCCGCGGTGCTCGCGATCCACGGCGACGGCGGCGCCCCCGACGTGACGCTCGCCGGCCCCGGCGGCCGCGTCGTCACGCCCGCCCCCGGTGCGCTCACGCTCGACCGGTCGACCGCGCTCGCGATCCCGTCGCCCGACGAGCAGGTGACGTACGTGGTCGTGGGCCGGCCGGAGCGCGGCAGCTGGACGATCCAGCCGCGAGCGGGGTCGGCGCCCGTGACCCGCGTCGAGGCGGCGCAGGCGCTTCCCCGGCCGGCGATCCGCGCGCGCGTCTCGGGCCGCGGTGCCACGCGCACGCTGACGTACGACGTCGCGCGCGCGCCGGGCCAGAACGTGCGCTTCGTCGAGAGCGGCCGCGAGCTGCACGCCACCCTCGGCAGCGCCCGCGCTGCCCACGGCCGCCTGCGCTTCCGCCCTGCCGACGGCGCGGCGGGCGCCCGCACGATCCTCGCCGTCGTCGAGCAGGACGGCGCACCGCGCACGACCCTGAACGTCGCGCGCTACCGCGCCCCGCAGCCGAGGGCGCCGCGCGTCGGCCGCGTCAGCGTGCGCCGGACGGCCCGCGGGGCGAAGATCACGTGGTCGCGAGCGCGCGGAGCCGACGGCTACGTCGTGACCTTCCGCCTCGGCCGCGCGGCCCCGGCGACCGCGACGACGTCGAAGCCGTCGTTCACGCTGCCGGCCCTCGATCCGGCCGACGGCGTGCGCGTCGTGGTGCGTGCGCTCGACGCGGCGGGGCGGCGCGGCCCGCCGCGCGCGGCGACGCTGAAGCCGCGGCGGTGACGCAACACCTGTAGTCGACGCGCGCGGAACTATCCTCGCGGCCCAGCATGCGCCGCAAGAACCCCTCCCTGCCGCGGCTCGTCCGGGCGAGCGTGCGGATCGCGTGGGAAGCGGGGCGCCGCGAGATGACGCTGCTGGCCGTCATGCAGGTCGCGACCGTCGGGCTCGTCATCGCCAGCCTGCTCGTCGCGCGCGAGGTCGCGACCGGGATCGTCGACGCCGACGACAGCGGGGCCTCGGTGGGCTCGTTGCTGCCGGAGGTCCTCGCCCTCGCGTTCCTCACCGCGGCGCTGGGGATCGCGAACGCCGTGCAGGTGCAGGCGCAGCGGCTGCTCGCCGAGCTCTGCACGCGCCGGGGCGAGGACCACGTGCTCGCGGTCGCCACCGGGGTCGACCTGGCGGCGTACGACGAGCCCGGCTTCCACGACGCGATCGAACGCGCGCTGGGCGCGGTCCGGAGGCTGCCCGCGGTGGTCACCAACCTCGCGAACCTGCTGCGCGCGCTCGCGGGGGCGCTCGGCGCGCTGGTCGGCCTCGCGGCGCTCGAGCCGCTGTTCGCGCCCGCGGTCCTGCTCGTCGGCGTGCCGACGTGGTTCGCCGCGCGCCGGCGCGCCACCGCGCTCTATCGCTTCGCGTACAAGCTGACGCCGCGCGACCGCGAGCGCGTCTACCTGAGCGGGCTGCTCGCCGACCGCGACGCGGCCAAGGAGGTGCGCGCGTTCGACGTCGCGGGCTTCCTCGACGCCCGGCGCGACCGCCTGTGGGACGAGCGGATCGACGGCCTGCGCGCGGTCACGCGGCGCCAGCTCGCCTACAGCGTCCTCGCGGACGTCCTTGCCGCGGCCATCATCAGCGGGTCGCTGATCGCGCTGATCGCGCTCAGCCTCTCGGACGAGATCGACCTCGGCACCACCGCGGTCACGGCGCTCGCCATCGTGATGCTCGGCCAGCGGGTCACGCTCGCGTCGGCCAGCAGCGGCGGGCTGTCGGAGTCGGCGCTGTTCATGGACGACTACCTGGCGCTGGTCGAGCGGGAGGAGCGCCCGGCGCGCGCCGAGCGGCCGCCGGGCCCGGCGCCTCCGGCCGCGCTGGCGGTCCGCGCCGACGGCGTGTGGTTCTCGTACGCCGGGGCGCGCGGCCACGCGCTGCGCGACGTCTCCCTGGCGATCGAGCCCGGCGAGGTCGTCGCGCTCGTCGGCGAGAACGGGTCGGGCAAGACGACGCTGGCCAAGCTGCTGGCGGGGCTCTACGCGCCCGAGCGCGGCCGCGTGACGTGGAACGGCGTCGACACGACGGACCCGGCGCGCGCTGAGCTCGGACGGGCGGTGGCGGTGATCTTCCAGGACTTCGTCCGCTACGCGCTGCCGGCGGCGGAGAACATCGGGCTCGGCCACCCCGGCCGGCTTCCCGACGACGACGGGATCCGGGAGGCCGCGCGCGCGGCGGGCGCGCACGCGGACCTCGACCGGCTGCCGGACGGCTACGACACCGTCCTCGGTCCCGCGTTCGCGGGCGGGACCGACCTGTCGCTCGGCCAGTGGCAGCGGGTGGCGCTGGCGCGCGCGCTGTTCCGCGACGCGCCCTTCGTCGTGCTCGACGAGCCGACCGCCGCGCTCGACGCCCAGGCCGAGCACGACCTCTTCGCCGGGATCAGGGAGCTGCTGCGCGGCCGCAGCGTCCTGCTCATCTCGCACCGGTTCTCGACGGTCCGCGAGGCCGACCGCATCCACGTGATGCACGCGGGCGCGATCGTCGAGTCGGGCACCCACGACGAGCTGATGGCGCGCGGCGAGCGGTACGCCCGGCTCTTCGCGCTCCAGGCGACGCCGTACCGCTGAGCCCGGCTACCCGCCGACGATCGCGGGCTTCGCGGTCGTGTTCCCCCAGCGGTCCTCGAGCACGATCTGGGCGTGCCCCCCGCGGCGCAGCGACCGCTCCGTCCGGAAGGTCCCGTCACTGGATGTGATCCGCTCGCGCTTGCCGCGCTTGCCGCGCGCGTCGAAGTACGTGACGGTCGCGGTGAGCTCGCCGGTCGCGTCGAGCCAGTCGCGGAACCGGCAGTCGAGGCAGTAGTGCTCGGCGTCGGCCTTCTGCGCCAGGCTCTCGGCGCTGTAGCCGCGCGCCTTGTCGAAGTAGCGGACGCCGGTCGCCGCCTGGTCGCGGGCGAAGTCCGGGAAGTCGACCGGCCCGATCTTGAACCACTGCTGGCCGAGGTCGGGCTTGACGGTGCCGCGGATGCGCCGTTCGGAGACCGTGTGGCTCGGACCGGCGCCGAACGTCACGCGCCGCGCCGCGTCGAGCTTCGCGCCCTCGACGGTCAGGCCGTCCCACGGCGCGACCTCGAACGGACGGGACGTGATCGCGTAGGGCGCGTCGGCCCCGCGCTGGCGGCGCAGCCCGCGCACGCGGAACCGGTACGTGCCGGCCGGCGTCGCGCGGTACGCGTCGCCCGCCGGGTCGACGAGGCGGAAGCGCGAGACGAACGCCTCGAACGTCGCCGTCCACTTCCACACCTGGCCGCCCGTCCGGTAGGCCGCGATCTCGGTCGGGTCGCCGCCGTTGGGGTACGCGACCGTCGTCGGCACCTCGCCGCTCTGGTCGGCGAACACGCGCCACGTCCTGCCGACCTTGCGCTCGACCCAGACCTCGGGGTTGTCGGTGTAGTTGTTGCCGCCGACCCACGTGAACGTCGCGGCATCGAAGCGCTCGATGTCCTTCGGCTGGCGGACGTCCTTCGCCGAGCCGGTGCCGTCGTCGGGGATCGTCGCGCCGTACGCCTCGGTGGCGGCGTGGGCGGCCTCGCCGACCGCGCGCACCTTCGCCTCCTCGGCCTGCTGGTCGGCGACCTCCTTGACCGCGCCGGGGTGATAGCCCGGCCCGGCCTTGGCCGGGTCGGTCTCCTGGTCGATCGCCTGCCGCGCGGCCGCGTCGCCCTTCAGCGCGTGGCCGAGCCGCGCCAGCCGCGTTGCGAAGTAGTCGCTCGAGTGCGGGCCCCAGCCGGTGAGCGCCTTGCGGTAGTGGTCGCGGCCCATGTAGTCGCGGTAGGTGGCGATGTAGCCGTTGTAGTCGTTGGCCATCGAGATGGTGACGACCATCTTGTAGCCGTGGGTGTTCGCGTAGTCGCCCGTCTGCGCCCTGCCGCCGCGGATCGTCGTGTCGTCGTGCGTGTAGTTGCCGCGGATCTTCTTCAGGTCGGTGGGCTCGGACTCGGCCTGCACGCCGCAGCCCAGCTCGAAGCAGGTCGGGTCGTCCCATCCGGCCGCGTCGTTGAGCGTGCGCGAGCGCATCAGCTGGATCGTGCGGTCGGGCAGCTTCACGCCCGGGTTCGTCGTGCACGACCACGTGCCCGTGCCGGTGCCGTCGTCGGCGTACGTGCCGTCGCCGTTCTTCGTGCAGCTGTTCTGCTCGGCGGTCTTGTCGTCGGCCGGCGGGCTGGTCGGGTCGAAGCCGAGCCACTCGTTGTTCGGGATCCGGTCGGTCCGCGTCTTGATGTTGTACGCCTGGTCGGTCCACTGCTCGCACGAGCAGACGGTGAGCAGCAGGTCGCCGAGGCGGATGGCCTGCAGGTGCACGCCGAAGGTGTCCTCGAGCGCGCCGTGCGACGGCGTCGAGACGTTCTCGGGGAACGGGATGCCGAGCGCCTCGAAGTCGTCGGAGGAGACCGACGGCGCGCCGGGCAGCAGCTCCATCACCGGGGAGGCCGAGAGGCCGAAGAAGTCGAGGACGTCGGTGCAGTCGGCGGCCGTGCCGACCTTCACGTTGCCGGCGAGCGCCGGATCGGTGCGGCAGCTGTTGACGCCCGGGTACGGATGCGAGACCGGGCCCGGGAACCACTGGTTCTCGATCGCCACCGGGAACGAGGACATCCACGGGATGAACCGGTCGTGGTAGGAGGCCATCCCGAAGTGCTCGTGGTCGTCGGCGTTGGGGCGCTGCGCCTCGATGTCCTCGATGTTCGCGATCACGCCGTCGGCGAGCTGGCGGGCGGCCCACTCCATCTGGTTGTACATCGTGTGGTTGAACGCCTCGCGCTCGGAGACCGGGTGGTAGGTCTCCTGCTCGATCTCCGAGTTGCCGGTGGCGTTCTGGGTGAAGATCGTCACGCCGCCCTTGCGCCGGTCGACCAGGCGCTCGAGCGCGCCCGGGAACTCGCTGGTGATCAGGCCGACGCCCTCGAGGAACTCGGGGTGCTGGCCGAGGTTGACGAGCGTCGACAGCGGCTTCGGGCGCCTCGGGTCGTCGACGTTCTCGAACCGGATGACCGACAGGTCGTGGTCGGCGAACGAGTGGCTGAACCCCGCGGGCGCGCCGTCGTCGGCACGGGCCGGCCCGAGCGGGTTGCGCTGGATCTTGTCGAAGTAGCTGGCGGTCGCGCTGACCCGCACGCGGTGCAGGTCGTTGTAGGCCTTCGTCAGCGCGGCGGCGTTCTGGCGCGCGTAGTAGTCGAAGAAGCGGAAGTCGAAGACGTCCTGGAACGTCCATACGCCGGGGTCGAGCGACGAGTACGACGGCGACGAGTGGTTGTGGGTCACCGCCATCGTGATGTTGCTCGCGTTCAGCGCGCCGCCGGTTTGCTCGCTCGCGAGCTGCGCCGTGCGCTTGAGCAGCGCGTCCTGCGGGATGTAGTGGTCGTCGCTGACCAGCGCGACGAGCTTGCCGTCGGCGCCCTGGATCACCAGCGCGCGCACGGACTCGCGCGCCTGGACGCCGTACGACGCCTGCTTGCGGATGTTCTGCGCGTGCGGGTCGGTGTCGCCCGGCTCGCCGATGCCGTCCTCGGAGACGCGCGCCGTCGCGTACTGGCCGGCCGAGCTGCCGACGTGGTACGTGCCGTCCAGGACGGCGACACCTGCCTTGACCGTGCCGTCGGCCTGGGCGGCGGCGGGCAGGAGGAGGAGAGCGGCGAGGGTGGTGAGCAGCGCAACCGTGCGGGACATGCTGGTCACAACGGACGGGACACTACAAACTGGCGCTCATGTGACCGTCGGCGTTCAGGCGACCTTCAGCCCGACCGCGCGGCACTTGACCGCGCTGCGCTGCCGCAGCTGGACCCGGCGGCAGCTCGCGCCCGAGCGCATGCCGCCGATCCGCCGGCCGTTCTGGAGCACGTCGATCGAGAACGCGAAGCGCAGCGTCCGGCCGAAGGCGATGTTGGCGTAGGGGAAGATCCGCACGCCGGCACCCGTGGTGTCGGCCTGGAAGGTGCGCGCGAGCCGCCGCGTCACGGCGCGGCCGGTGAAGCCGCCGTTGCCGTTCGGCGTGAAGGTGAACGTCGCGAACGGGCTCGCGCTCGGGGGCGGCGGCGTCGTGGCGCCGCGCCGGGCGCGCAGGACGACGCTGACCTTGCCGCGGTCCTGGGGCTTGGTCCCCGTGAGCCGCAGGACGAAGCTGCTTCCGAACACGTCGTCCCCACGGCTGAACCGGCCCTTGACCTTCGGCGCGGTCGGCGCCGGGACGGGCAGGTCGAAGCTCTGCGACGCGGCGCAGACGTCGCCGCTGCCGGGCGAGCCGATCTCCTCCTCCCACGAGACGACGAGCCGCACCGTGCCGGCCGCGGTCGGCGTGAAGTCGTAGACGGGCCGGCCGTCCTCGTTGCCCTGATCGAGCGCGGGACCGCTCGGCGCGCTGACGGCGATGCTGCCGTCGACGGCGCGGCCGCGGTCCCCGGTGGCGAGCTCCTGCACCACGACGACGCGGTAGCGCGTGCCGGCGATCAGCGGGCCGTCCTGCGTGTCGAGGCCGTGGTCGCGGAGCATCGCCGGCGCGCGGCTGCCCTGAAGGTCGTCGGCGGTGCAGGGGCGCGACGCGGCGGCGCCGGCGCCCGAGGCCGGGGCGAGGAGGAGCGCGGTGGTGGCGAGGAGGAGGCGTCCGTGCATCGGCTACGGCTGAGGGCGCGCCAGCTCGTCGACCCGGAACTTCGCGGAGCGGACCCGGCTGACGTTCCCCGCCGCGTCGGTGACGCTCAGGGTCATCTGGTACCGGCCTCCCACCCGCAGGCGCTTGCCCCCGTCCGTCTGGCCGCGGTAGCGCAGCGTGTTCCCGCCGACCTTGCTCGGCACCTCGTCGGTGTAGACGACGCCATCCTTCGTCCTCGGGCAGCGCTCCTTCCGTGTCACCGAGTCGCCGACGTAGCGGAACGTGAAGCATCCGGCGTGGCGCACGGTGATCGTGGCGGTGCCCGCCTCGTCCGCGGTCCAGCGCACCTTCGTCCCCACGCGCAGCGGCACGCGCAGCTTGCGGCCGCTCGCGACCCACTCTCCCGCGCGGGCGACCATCTTGCCCTCCTTCGCCCCCAGCGCGATGACGTTCTGACTCAGGGTGAAGGCGCTCAGGAGCGGGCCGCGCGTGTCGCGTGGCGGGACCGCTCCGGGCGGCGGGGCGCCCCCGGCCGGCGGGTCGCCGCCAGGCGGGGGCGGCGGCGGGCCGGGGTCGTCGGGCGGCGGCGGGTCGCCGTGGAAGGCCTGCGAGCGGTCGAAGCGGGCCCAGCCGATCGCCCACCGGTCCGGGTTGCCGACCTCGATCACGAACCGGAACACGACGATCGCGCTCCCGGTCGCGTTGACCGCGACCTGCGGCGTCTCGGCGTCGCCGGAGAACGGCCCGCCGTCGAGCTGCTCATGGCCGGCCTCGTACACCGTCTCCGGGACGGGCTGGAACTGGAACGGCGTGCCCGGCGATCGCGTGGCATCGTCGGGGTCGAGGATCGAGCCTTCGATGTCGACGAAGTCGCCGGGGTCGCGGCGCCAGATGGCGTACGCGGTGCCCTCGTCCGAGACGCCGATGGTCAGATCGCGCGGCTCGCCGACGTCGTCCGACAGCTGGTGCGCCGGGCCCCACGTGTGCTCGGTCGGGTGGCGGACCGCGGCCCAGAACGCGCCGTCGCCGAACCAGGCGGCGACGACGGTGCCGTCCGCGCTCACCGCGAGCTGAGGGTCGAGGGCGTCCTGGCCGTCGGGGCTGAGCTTCGTGTTGGTCCCGTCGACCAGAGCCCGGATCGTTCCCGCGGTCCGGTAGACGACGACCTGCTTGCCGTCCGGGAGGAAGCCCAGGTGCTCCTGGAAGGCCGACGAGTCCGCGACGACCTCCTGCTTCGCGCCGACGGTGTCGTTGTTGACCAGGTCGCGGCTGACGAGCGGCGACGGGAACTCGGCCTCCTTGAAGAGCGCCCTGGACCCGCCGGTGGCGGGGTCGGGCGCGAGCTGCGGGCCGACGGGGCCGCCGAGGGCGGTCGGGTCGTTGTGCCCGGCCGACTTCGTCGTCGACGCGAAGCCGTCGTTGGTGATCTGACGGAAGAGCACCCAGCGGCCGTTGTCGGTGTTCCCGCACGGCGCCGTCCACGCGATGTGGCCGCTGCCGCCGTCGCCCAGCGCCACGACAGGGCCGACGACGTGGTCGTCGGTGTACTGGCTGGGGTTGTTGGGGCACCCGAAGCCGCCCATCTCCATGGGACTGCCGAACGCTCCGCTCGTCGTGGATCCCCGCGCGGCGTGGAGCACACCGTTGGTCCCCTGGGTCCACGCGGCCACCGCCGCGCCGCCGCCTGCGACGCCGAGCGCGGTGTTGCCGGGCCTGGCCCCGGCGGGGGAGAGCGGGGGAAGCAACGTCCACGCGCTCGCCTGGACGGGAAGGTGCGCCGCGTGCGCCCGCCACTGCGTCGCGGTCGTGGGGTCGGACGTCTGCAGCCACGTCGCCAGCGCACGGCCGGCGTTGTCGATCCCGACGTCGGGGCCGATCGCGTCGTCGGTCGCGCTGCGCGGGAACAGGAACTGCGGGTCCTCCCACTCGGCGGAGGCGGGGACGGCCGCGGCGAGCAGGAGGACGGCGGCGAGCGCTGCGGTGCGTCGTGTTCGTGGTGCCGGGACCATCCGTGTTCTCCGTTCCGTCACGGCCGCCGTTCGACCGATTTGCGGAGCCTACGTCACCGGCGGCTATCCGCGCCGGCGTCGGACTTGCGCTCCCGGGGAACGCCGCCGTGCCAGTCGAAGCACATCGCTGTGGCGTCGTCCTCGAGCTCGCCTCCGCTGGCACGGACGGCTCCCTGGATGAGGTGCTGCACCGCCTCGCGCGGATGGTCGTCGCGGCCGGCCGCGAGCGCGGCGCGGACGTCGAGCGACGCGGCCTGTCGCTCGAGCACGCCGTCGGTGAGGAACATGAGCCGGTCGCCCGGCCGCAGCGGAAGGGTCTGAGGGTGGAACTCCTGACCGGGGAGCGCGCCGAACGGCGGGTCGATCTCGAGCGGCACCTCGTCCACCACGCCGTCCCGCAGCCGGAGCGGGGGCGGATGCCCCGCGTTGACGATTTCCGCGGTCCCGTGCCTCAGGTCGACCCGCACGATCTGACCGGTGACGAACTGCGCGCCGCCCGCGTGGTCGGCCAGCGCCCGGTCGGCCAAGGACGCCTGCTCCGCCAGCCCCGCCCCGCGGCGTCGGCCGTTGCGCACGCTTCCGATCAGGAGCGTCGCCAGCAGCGCGGCGTTGACGCTGTGGCCCATGGCGTCGGTCATCGAGAACGACAGGGAGTCGCGGTCGAGCGAGAAGTCGAACGTGTCGCCGCCCACCTCGCCGGCGGGCTCCAGCCACGCGGCGAGGGTGAACTGGCCGGCCTCGCACGTGTAGGAGCCGGGGAGCAGGCGGTGCTGGATCTCGGCGGCGAGGGACAGTGGCACCGACCGCTGCCCCCACTCGAACAGGTCGGTGTAGCGGCGGTTGGCGATCACGATGTACGCGAACGCGTGGGCGGCCCGCGCCACGTCCGCCACCGTCCGCTCGCCGGGGCCCTCGGCGAGGCGCAGCTCGAGGACCCCGACCGCCTCGCCGCGGCTCGTCACCGGTGCGTAGACCCACGTCCCCTCCTCGTCCGACACGACCTCGACCGACTGGTCGGAGAGCGCGCGGCCGTACGGCGTGCCCGCAAGGGCCACGCGATCCGCCGTCTCCCGCCCCACCCGGCGCGTCGTCGGGGCCGCACCCGAGTGGCCGAGGCGGATGAGCGAGTCGCCGCTGTAGTCGGCGATGAGGAAGCTGACCTCGAGCGCGCCGATCATCGCCCCGAGGGCCGCGCCCGCGACGTCCGCGGCGTCGACGGGGGGAGCGGCCTCCACCGCTTCCAGGAGGGCGCCGATGTCGAGCCCGGAGGAGCCCGCCGGGTCGCGTGGGATCGACGTGGCCACCGCACGACCCTATCCGTCCGCCACCCCTTTCCTCAGCCGGCGAAGCGCTCGGCCGCGCCGCGATCGCCCGGATTTTTGACTTGTGCAGGCGTCACCGAATAGGTTCGGAGTATGAACCTTCGTCACGTCCGCTTGGGCGTCCTCACCGCCGCGCTCTTCGCGCTCCTCGCCGTCGCCGCCCCGGCCCAGACCGACGCGCCCGACCAGTTCTCGTTCGCCTTCACCACCGCGAAGGCCAAGGCTCCGGCCGGCTACTCGGTCGAGGGCGAGTTCCCGCGTCGCCGCATCATCGACCAGATCGCGATCAGCTTCCCGGCCGGCACGAAGTTCGACACCGCCGCCGTCACCCGCTGCACCGCCAGCGAGGAGGAGGTCAGCAACAACCCCGACGGCGTCGCCGGCGCGTGCCCGGCCGAGTCGAAGATCGGTACGGGCAAGGGCACCGCGTACCTCGGCGACAACCCGGACCCGGTCGTCTTCGACCTCGGCCTCTACAACCGCAAGGGCGGCGCGATCCTCGACATCATGCTCAACGGGAAGACCGCGTTCTCCGCGGGGCCGACCATCACCGGGCGCAAGATGACGATCCCGCTGAGCCTCACGCCGAGCCTGAACGCCCGCATCACCGCGTTCGAGCTGTCCGTCCCGAAGGCGGGCACGAAGCGCAAGCCCTACCTGCGCACGCCCGCGACGTGCCCGGCCGCCAAGAAGCTCACCGCCTCGCTCACCGCGCGCGAGAACGGCGCCGGGTCGGAGACGACGAAGGACACGACCGTCTGCAAGCGGTCGTAGCGGCCCGCTCCGAGCGGGAAACCGTCGCGCGGGGGCGGCGGGCCGGGCGCCTAGACTCAGGTGCTCGTGTCCGCCGCCCCCTCGCTGTACCGCCGCCACCGCCCGCGCTCGTTCGCCGACGTCGTCGGGCAGGAGCACGTCGTCCGGACCCTGCGCAACGCGGTCGAGCAGGGGAAGGTCCACCACGCGTACCTGTTCGTGGGCTCGCGGGGGACCGGCAAGACGTCGATGGCGAAGATCCTCGCCGCTTGCCTGAACTGCGAGCACGGGCCGACGGTCGAGCCCGACGGGACCTGCGACTCGTGCCGGGCGATCGCGAACGCCTCGTCGCTGGACGTCATCGAGATGGACGCGGCGTCGAACAACTCGGTCGACGACATCCGCGACCTGCGCGAGCGGGTGGCCTTCGCGCCGGTCTCCGGCAAGCACAAGGTCTACATCCTCGACGAGGCGCACATGCTGACGCCGGCGGCGTGGAACGCGTTCCTGAAGACGCTCGAGGAGCCGCCGCCGAACACGGTCTTCGTGCTGGCGACGACCGAGGCCGGGAAGATCCTGCCGACCGTCGCCGACCGCTGCCACCGCTTCGACTTCACCCGGCCGACGGTGGAGCAGATCGCGACCGTGCTGCGGCGGGTCGCGGCGCAGGAGGGGATCGAGATCCCTGCCGACGCGCTCGCGCTCGTCGCGCGGCACGCCACCGGCTCGTTCCGCGACGCGCTGGGGACGCTCGAGCAGCTGGTGACGTACTCGGGGCGGGGGATCGCGTTGGAGGACGTCCTGGCGGTGCTCGGGATCGCCGACGCGGACCTGCTCTTCGAGGCCCTGGACGCGGTCGCCGCCGCGGACTCGCGCCGGGCCCTGCTCGCCGCGGCGCGGCTGAGCGAGTCGGGGCGCGACGCCAGCGCGTTCCTGCGCGACCTCGAGGCGCATGCGCGGGACCTGATGATCGTCGGGACGCTGGGCGAGGTGCCGGCCGAGCTCGCGATGACGCCGGACCGCGACGCCCGCCTGGCCGAGCAGGCCGCGCGCGTCGCGCGCGGGGACGTCATCCGCCTGCTCGAGCTGATCGCGTCCGCGATCGAGGCGATCAAGGCCGGCGCCGAGGCGCGGACGCAGCTCGAGCTCGCGCTGGTCAAGGCCGCGGCGCCGAAGGTCGACGCGTCGACGAAGGCGCTCCTGTCGCGGATCGAGAGGCTCGAGGCCGCGCTCGCCGGCGGAGGCCCCGCTCCCCGCGAAGCGGCCGCGCCCGCTCCGCCGCCCCCGCCGCCGCCGGCGCGCGAAGCGGCCGCGGCCGCTCCGCCGCCCCCGCCCGCGCCGCCGCCCCATGAGGACACCCCTCCGGCGCCGCCCCGCGAGGAGCCCGCGATGGAGGCTCCGGCGCCGCGGGAGGACCGCGCGGCCGCGCCTCCTCCGCCGCCGGCCAACGGCGATGGGAACGGTGCGCCGCGAGCGGTGCCGACCTCCGACCTCGGCGCCGTCCGCGCGGTCTGGCCCGCCGTCCTCGACACGGTGCGCGTCGAGAACAGCCTCCTCGCCCACGTCCTCGCCGACGCGCGCCCGTGCGACCTCGCCGACGACCAGCTCGTCATCGCGTTCACGCCCGACAAGTCGTTCCTGCGCCGCAAGGCCGAGGACGCCGGGAACCGCCAGATCGTCACCGACGCGGTGCGGAGCCTGATCGGCCGGCCGCTGCGCGTGTCGTACGAGCTGCGCGAGGCCGAGGAGGACTGCGCCCCGAGCACGCCCGGCCTCTCCGAGGAGGAGCTCGTCGAGAGGTTCAAGGCAGAATTCGAGGCGGAGGAGATCGTGCCCGACGAGACCGAGGAGCCGGCCTAGACATGCCCCAGCCACCGAACCTGCAGGCGATGCTCGCCCAGGCGCAGGAGATGATGGCCAAGCAGCAGGAGGCGCAGGAGGCGCTGAAGGACGAGCGCGTCGAGGCCTCCGCCGGCGGCGGCATGGTCAAGGTCGTCGCCAGCGGCGACCTGCGGATCCAGGACCTCACGATCGACCCCGAGGCGGTCGACCCCGAGGACGTCGAGATGCTGCAGGACCTCGTCCTCGCCGCGATCAACCAGGCGCTCACGCAGGCCGAGGAGATCGCCGCGAAGAAGATGGAGTCGCTGGGCGGCGGCGGGATGGCCGACTTCGACCCGATGAGCGCGCTCGACTCGCTCGGCCTCGGCGGCGCGCTGGGCGGCCTCGGAGGCGGCGGCGGAGGGGCGGGCGGGGCCGGTCTCCCGCCCGGCGGCCTGCCGCCCGGCGGCGGCAACCGCGCCGCGCGCCGCGCGCAGAAGAAGCGGTAGGCGTTGCAGGCCCCTCCCGTCCAGCGCCTCGTCACCGAGCTCGGCAAGCTCCCCGGCATCGGGCAGCGCACGGCGCAGCGCCTGGCGTTCCACATCCTGCGCACGAGCCCGGAGGACGCGAACGCGCTGGCCGACGCGATCCGCGAGGTGAAGGAGAAGATCGTCCTGTGCGAGGTCTGCTTCAACCTCGCCGACGAGCCGCGGTGCCGCATCTGCCAGGACGAGCGGCGCGACCCCGCGACGATCTGCGTCGTCGAGGAGCCCAACGACGTCATCTCGATCGAGCGCACGCACGAGTTCCAGGGTCGCTACCACGTCCTCGGCGGCGCGCTGAGCCCGATCGACGGCGTCGACCCCGACGACCTGAAGATCGCCGAGCTGCTGCGGCGCCTCGACGCCGGCGAGGTCCGCGAGGTCGTCGTCGCCACCAACCCGACGACGACCGGCGAGGCCACCGCGCTCTACATCGCCGACGCCGTCCGCGAGCGCACGCCGCAGGTCACCGTCACGCGGCTGGCGAGCGGGCTCCCCGTCGGCGGCGACCTCGAGTACGCCGACGAGGTCACGCTCGGCCGCGCGCTCGCGGGCCGCCGCGCGCTGTGACGGCTCCGCCGCCCGCCCCCGCCACCTGCGTCTTCTGCGCCATCGTCGGCGGACAGCAGCCCGCGCACGTCGTCCTCGACGAGCCGGACTTCCTCGCCTTCCTCGACGTGCGCCCGCTGTTCCCGGGCCACGTCCTCCTCGTCCCCAAGGAGCACCACGAGACGCTGTGGGACCTGCCGGACGAGCTCGTCGGCCCGCTCAACGCGGCGACGAAGCGCCTCGCCGTCGCCGTCAAGGAGGCGATGGGCGCGGCCGGCATCTTCACCGCGACGAACAACGTCGTCAGCCAGTCCGTCCCGCACCTGCACGTCCACGTCGTCCCGCGCAACCGCAAGGACGGGCTGCGCGGGTTCTTCTGGCCGCGGACGAAGTACGAATCGGCGGACGCCGCCGAGGACGTCGCCCGCCGGATCAGGCTCGCGGGCGCCGCGGCACCTTGACCGCCTTCGTGCTCACCTTGCCCTTGCGGCCCGCGATCACGAACGAGATCCGGCACGAGATCCTCTTGCCGCGGTCCTTGCGCCTGATGCGGTACCTGCGCTTCCCGGCGTGCTTGATCTTCTTGCCGTTGCGCAGCCACTGGTAACGGACCCGCTTCGCGCCGGGGATCGACGGGGCAACGAGGACCGCGCCGACGCGCAGCTTGCGCGGCAGCACCAGGCCGGGCGTCGGCACCGTCCCGCCGGGCGTCGTCGCGCCGGGCGGCGGCGTGGTGCCGGGGACCGTCCCGCCCGGGGTCGTGCCGCCGGGCGTGGTGCCGCCCGGCGTGGTGCCGCCACCATCGGGCGGTGCGGGCACGGGGCGCTCGGTGATCACGGGCGTCATCTCGCTGAACGCCTCGCGATCGTCCTGGGAGCCGGCCGCGTTGCTGACCTGGATCCGCACGCGCAGGCGCTTGCCGAGGTAGATCTTGTTGACCACGTACTGCTGGCCGGTCTCGCTCGGGAGCGTCACGCAGCCGGTCATGTCGGCGTCGCACGACTGCCAGGCCCGGAAGTACTTGATGTTGCGCCCCTTCCACGCGCCGCCGCGCGAGTCGAGGGTCGCCCCGACGTACGGGTCGCCGACCACGCGCGGGGCCTGCACGAGCTCGGGCTTGACCTCGGTGATCTGGAACGTCGGGCCGTTCGCCACCGTCTGCGAGTTGTTGTTCGCGGTGCCGGTGACCTCGATCTTCAGGCCCTTCTCGACGTCGTCGGGCGTCGCCACGTACGTGGACTTCGTCGCGCCCGCGATCTGCGTGCAGGGGTTGGCGCCGGCGCACCGCAGCCACTGGTAGGTGAACGTCGTCCCGGCCGGGTTCCACGTGCCCGGGTCGACGTGGAGCGTCGTGCCCCAGTCGTAGGAGTGCTGCAGCGCGCTCTGGCCGTCGGGCCCGAGGATCTTCGGGTAGCTGCCGCCCGGGGGCGTGGGGGGGCTGCCGATCGCGGCGAGGACCTTCTGCGTCGCGCCGCTGAAGCGGTCCGGCGGGTTCGGCGGGACGAGGCCCGTCGTGCTGATGCGCAGCCGCAGGTACTTGTCCTTGTCCGCGAGGACGACGGTGTGGTTGATGCCGGTGTCGCCGGTCGGCGAGCACGAGCCCGTGGTGCTGTTGTCGGTGCAGCGCATCCACATGTACGCGAAGAAGAAGGGCGCCGTGCCGCCCCACCCGCCGCGCGCGCCGGTGAGGGTGGTGCCGACGCGCACCGTCGCCCCGCCGGACCCGTTCGAGGCGGCGGGCGCGGCGGCCGACGGCGGCTGGAAGGGCAGGGTGTACGCGCCCCAGCCCTGCGTGCCGGCGACGAGGACGCCCGGGCTCGCGACGACGTTGAAGCCGAGCGTCCACACCTTCAGGCCGCCGAACGCGGGGCCGTTGGGCACGCTCGTGCCGCTCATCTTCCCCCACGTCAGGCCGCGGTCCAGCGAGGCCCACACGCCCTGGCCGGTCGACACGAGGAAGCGCCCGCCGCCGAACCCGGTCGGTGCGGCGAGCATCCCGAGCGTCTCCGTGCTGCCGAGCGCCGTGTCGCCGATGCCGTTGCGCTCGCTCCACGTCTCGCCGAGGTTGTCGGAGTGGTAGACGCCGGACGTCGTGGCCACGAACAGGTGGGCCGCGTCGCCGGCCATCCGGTAGGCGTTCGCGAACGGCAGGCCGTCGGAGCGCAGCATCCACGACGAGCCGCCGTCGAGCGAGCGGTAGACGCCGTCGGCGGTCGCCGCGAAGAGCATCCCGCCCGCCGAGTAGAGGAAGTAGACGGACGTCGAGGACGCGATGCCCGAGGCCTTCGTCCAGTGCTCCCCGCCGTCGCCCGAGCGGTAGACGCCCGGGCTCGCGGCGGCGACGCCGGCCACGAGGTCGCTGCCCGAGTTGAAGTGCAGGTACTGGACGGGGAGGTTGAGCTTGTCCGTCCCCTCGCCCTGGCCCAGCGGCTGCCAGTTCCCGCCACCGCCCGGCTTCTTGAACACGCCGACGGTCGTGGCGGCGTACAGGCTCCCGCCGTTGGAGACCACCTGGCGGATGTTGTTGGCGTTGGTGATGCCGTCCAGGCCGCCGTTGTCCGGCGCCCACGCGAACGGGCCGCCGGTCGACCGGTAGATGCCGTGGTCCTCGGTGCCCGCGTAGACGACGCCGGGGGCGGTGAAGTCGAGGCTGCGCACGGTCGCCCCGAAGTCCGGGTCGCCCTGGACGTTCCAGCGCGTCCACGTGTCGGGGACCGCGGCCGGGGCCGGCGAGGCGCAGGCGAGGACGAGGAGGGCAAGGAGGAGGAGGCATCGACGCATGGCGCGACGCTAATGCGTCGGAAATTGGCTGTCAGTCTCATGTCGGTCTCGAACGAGGTGATCCCGGCGCGCTTGACCTGCGCATCAGCAGCCTGAGAGGGTCGGCTGCAGGCGACAGGAAGGATCCACCGAGATGCTGCGCACGGAGATCGCGGGCTTCCGCGGCGACTTGATCACACCGGACGACGAGGGGTACGACGACGCGCGGCGCGTCTTCAACGGGATGGTCGATCGCCGGCCGGCGCTCATCGCCCGCTGCACGTCGACCCGCGACGTCGCCGCCGTCGTCGACCACGCCCGCGAGGACGACGTGCCGCTCGCCGTCTACGGCGGCGGCCACGCGGTCACCGGCCACGCCGTGTGCGACGACGGCATCGTCGCCGACCTGCGCGGCATGAAGGGCGTCAAGGTCAACCCCGAGACGCGACTCGTGCAGGCGCAGGGCGGGCTGAACTGGGGCGAGCTCGACGCCGTGACGAGCGAGCACGGGCTCGCGGTCACCGGCGGGCGGCATCCGGGGACCGGCGTCGCGGGCCTCGCGCTCGGCAGCGGCAGCGGGTGGCTGGAGCGCAAGCACGGCTTCACGTGCGACCACCTCGTCGCGGCCGAGGTCGTGCTGGCCGACGGGAGCGTCGTCACGGCCTCCGAGGACGAGAACGCCGACCTCTTCTGGGGCCTGCGCGGGGGCGGCGGCAACTTCGGCATCGTCACGCGCTTCGACTTCCGCGCCAACCCGATCCCGCCGCTGATGTGGGCGGGCATGCTGATCTTCCCGCACGAGCGCGCGCGCGAGGTCCTGCAGGCCTACCGCGAGTTCATCGCCGCCGCGCCCGACGACGTCGGCGGCGCGCCGGCGTTCGTCTCCGCGCCGCCGGAGGACTTCGTGCCCGAGCCGGTCCGCGGCAAGCCGGTGCTCGGCGTGATCTGCGTCTACACGGGGGATCCGGACGGCGGCGAGGAGGCCTTCCGGCCGATCCTCGACCTCGAGCCCGCGGTCGCGATGGTCGGGCCGATGCCGTACACCGCGGCGCAGCGGCTCATCGAGCCCGGCAACCCCAGCGGCATGCAGAACTACTGGACGGCGGACTTCCTCACCGGCCTGCCCGACGACGCGATCGACACGCTGATCGCGCACACGGCGCGGGTGCCGTCGCCGATGTCGCAGGTCATCCTCGTGACGGGCGGCGGCGCCGTCTCGGGCGTGTCGGACCACGCGATGGCGTTCGGCAACCGCAAGGCGCCGTGGAACATCCACTACCTCTCGATGTGGCCGGACCCGGCGGCCGACGCGGAGAACATCGCCTGGACGCGCGAGCTCGCGGCGGCGATGAAGCCGCACACGACCGGCCGCGCGTACCTGAACTTCCTCACGGACGAGGGGCCGGACCGCGTGAAGACCGCGTTCGGGCACCTGAAGTACGCCAAGCTCCAGGCGCTGAAGGACCGCTACGACCCCGGCAACCTCTTCCGGCTCAACCAGAACATCAAGCCAAGCGGGCTCGTCTAGGCGCGAGCGGGGCGGCCCGCGGCCGCCCCGCAGCCCGCCTCAGCGCGTCTTCTTCGGCGCCTTCAACGTGATCGTGCCGACGGTCGTGGTCGACGTGTTCCGCGAGTCGTGAGCGACGATCCGCTGCTTGACCTTCAGCCGCCTGTGCTTGGCCAGCAGCTTGAGGGCCGCCTTCGAGAGCTTGATCCTGACCTTGCCCTTCGCGCCGGGCGGGATCGAGAACCGGCCCTTGCCGAGCGTCAGGATCTTCGCGCGTCTGCGCTTGGCCAGCCGGCGCAGTGGGACGACCTTGGTCGCCGTCTGAAGCGTGTCGGTGCCGACGCAGTTCCCGACGGAGTCCGCCGGGCAGGTGAGCGGGAGCGTCACGGTGCCGTCGACGACGCCGACCGTCTTCGTCCCGCCGAGCGTCAGCCCGTCGAACGGCGCGGGCGGCGGCGGGGGCGGCGGGGGCTGCGGCGGGGCGGGCGGGGTGCCGCCGCCGGCGGGTGGGTTCCCGGTCGGCGGCGGCTGTTGGTCCGCGGGCGGCGTGCCGCCGCCGTCGCCGCCGGTGCCGCCCCCGTTTCCGCCGCTGCCGGGCGCGGCGCGGTTGACGGTCTCGCAGCCGACCAGGATGCCGAAGGGGTCGAAGGGGTCGAGGTCGATGTCGGCGACGTCGTTTCCCGCGCCGCAGTCGATCGACGTGTCGTTGCCCCCGTCGCGCGCGATCAGATGGTCGTCGTCGCCCCCGCCGAGGAGCGCATCGGCGCCGCCGCCGCCCTCGATCGTGTCATTGCCGTTGTGGCCGTTGAACTCGGGCCCGCCGTCGAGGACGTTCGGGCCGGCGTCGCCGATGATGTGCTCGCCGAGGTACGACGTTCCGAGCACGTTCTCGAAGTTCGCGATCGTCGAACCCGACGACATCGTCCCCGCGGCGAGGTCGATCGTCGACTCCTCCTCGGCGGAGCCCTCGCCGAAGACGGTGTCCGTGCCGCCCTTCCCGTCCGCCGACCCGCCGCCGGCGCGGGGCGAGATCACGTTGGCCGTGTCGTCGCCCGCGAGGACGTCCGCGTGGTCGGAGCCGTCGAGGTTCTCGAATCCCGCGATGGTGTCGGTCTCGCCGTTGGCGCCCGAAGCGGTGCCGGAGGCCAGCGAGGCCGTCACGCCGCTCGCGCGCAGGTAGCTGCTCTGCGTGTCGTCGAACCAGAAGCTCACGGTGTCCGTGCCCGTCCCGCCCACGATCGTGTCGCTGCCGACCTCGGCGTCGATGAAGTCGTCGTCCGGCCCGCCGTCGAGGTCGTCGCCGAGCTTGTGGCCGGTGAGGAAGTCGCTGCCCTCGCCGCCGTGGAGCGAGTTCGAGACCCCTTCCGGGCGACACCCGCAGAACCATCGCTGAGAGTCGTCGCCCGCGCCGAGGTCGCCGGCCACCGAGTGGACGTCCGTGTACGAGTTGCCGCACATGACGTCCGGCGACGAGCCGAGGTAGTACGCGTTCTGGCACCCGGAGCCCGCCGTCACGTTGCCCGTGACGGTGAAGCCGCCGACCGGCTGGCCGCTGAAACCGTTGGGAGAGTCGAACGAGGGGTTCGGGTCGCCCAGCGTGACGCTCTCCGAGGCGGACGTCCCCGTCAGCGTCAGGACGTTCGCTCCATAGGTCGCGGTCACCACCGCGTCCGCGTCGACGACGAGCCCGGCCGCGAGCGCGACCGCCAGCGCGAGGATCCAGAGCGTGCGCGTCCATGTCCGGCGACCTTCCATGGCTCCTCCGTCCGGTCTTTCGACGAGCCGACGCTAACCGCGTCGCGGGGTCGCGTCAACCGCCCGGTTGCCTCGCGCTGTCAACCGGCCTGGGCGGCCTTCTTCAGCGCGGCGACGCGCCGGACGGCCTCGAGGAACCGCGCACGCGGGATCTCGTTGCGCCGGACGGCGCCGAGCACCGCCCGGTACGCGGCCTCCTGCTCCTCGCGCCCGCCCGCGAGGACGAGGAGGTCGCACCCGGACCTGAGCGCCTCGACCGCCGCCCGCGCGACGCCGCCGCCCGTCGCTCCGGTGGCCGCGACGAGGTCGGCGGAGACGACGGCGCCGTCGAACCCCGTCGAGGTGCGCAGGAAGCGGATCGCCTCGGGCAGGACGGTCGCGGGCGTCACGCCGTCCCACGCCGCGTAGAGCGCGGCCGACATCTGGATCGCGTCCGCGCCTGCGCGCACCGCGGCCGCGAAGGGCTCGACGTCGCGCTCCTCCAGCTCCTCGACGGAGAGGCCGACGGTCGCGGCGCCGAACAGCGGGTCCTGGGACGCGCCGCCCTCGCCGGGGAAGCGGCCGGGCGCGACGACGACGCGCGCCTCCTTCCACCCGCTCACGGCCGCCTCGACGAACGCGGCGTCCTTCGGCGGGTCGTCGGTGAAGCCGCGGTCCTCGGCCGGGCCGCCCCCGATGGCCAGGTCGGCGCTGGGGCCGAGGACCATCCGGACGTGCGCCTCGCGCAGCCGCCGCGCCGCGGCGAGCGCCTCGGCGCGCACCTCCTGCGTGGTGCCGTCGAGGCCGAGGTCGGGCGCGGGCGGCGGGCCCAGGCGGCCGAGCGCGTCGGGCTCGGTCGCGGCGAACAGCGGCGCGGCCTGCCGCCCGCGGCGCGCGGCCCGCTCGACCGCGCCGACGACGCCGCGCAGCTGCGCCGGCGACGCGTAGTTGGCCTCCCCGACGAGCACCAGGCCCCACGCGCGGTCGCGCATGCGCGCCAGCAGCCTGCGCGGCGGCTCGCGCCCCTCGAAGCCGACCGCGAAGAGCTGCGCGACCGCCTGCTCGACCGGGACCTCCTCCTCCGTGGCCTTGGCGCCGAGCACCGGCGCGAGCGCGTCGAGCAGCGACTGGTCGCCCTCGCTCGCGCCCTGGCCGAAGCGCGAGCCGGCCTCCGGCACGTCGCCGCCGCCGTCGTCGCCGAGCGGGTCGAGGGCGATGAGCACGACGGCGGCGATGGCCATCAGCGCCCCGGCCGCGGCGAGCAGCCGCCGCAGCCTGCGCCGCCTATCCTGCTCGACCATGGCGCGCATGGGCACGGTGGTGATGAAGTTCGGAGGGACCTCGGTCAAGGACGCCGAGCGCCTCAAGCGCGCCGCTCAGCGGATCGTCGACAAGCGCGAGGCGGGCTACGACGTCGTCGCCGTCCTCTCGGCGCGCGGCAAGGAGACGGACCGCCTGATCCAGGACGCGTTCGACATCTCCCCGGATCCCGATCCGCGCGAGATGGACATGCTGCTGTCCACCGGCGAGCGGGTCTCGTGCGCGCTGTGCGCGATGGCGATCAACGATCTCGGCCACCGTGCCATCTCCCTGACCGGCTCACAGGCGGGGATCGTGACAGACACGTCGCACACGAAGGCGCGCATCCTCGAGGTGCGGGCCGACCGGATCCGCGACGCGCTCGACGTCGGGTCGATCGTCCTGGTCGCCGGCTTCCAGGGCGTGTCGACGGCGAAGGACGTCACGACTCTCGGCCGCGGCGGCTCGGACACGACGGCCGTGGCGCTCGCCGCGGCGGTCGGCGCCGACGTGTGCGAGATCTACACGGACGTCGACGGCGTGTTCACGAGCGACCCCCGGATCGTGCCGGACGCGCGCAAGCTGCCGTACGTGACGTTCGAGGAGATGCTGGAGATGGCGGCCTCCGGGGCGGGCGTCCTGCAGCTGCGCTCGGTGGAGTACGCGCGCAACCACGGCGTGCGGATCCACTGCCGATCGAGCTTCCACGACGGCCCCGGTACCGTTGTGATCGGAGAGGACGAGACCGTGGAGCAACCCCTCATCACCGCTGTGACGCACTCGACCGGCGAGGCGCGGGTCACGCTGCTCGCCGTGCCGGACACGCCGGGGATCGCGGGTCGCATCTTCACCGCGCTGGCCGAGGCCAACGTCAACGTCGACATGATCATCCAGAACGAGCCGGTGGGCGAGGCGCCCGCCGAGATCTCGTTCACCGTGCCCAAGGACGACCTGCGCACGGCGCGCGCGACGCTCGAGCCGCTGCTCACCGAGCTCGGGATCGGCGGCCTGAACGCGGACGAGACGATGGGGAAGGTGTCCATCGTCGGCGCGGGAATGAAGACGCATCCCGGCGTCGCCGCGCGCGTGTTCCAGACGCTCGGCGCCGAGGACATCAACATCGAGATGATCTCGACCTCCCCGATCAAGATCTCGTGCGTCGTGCGCGAGGAGGACGTGCCGACCGCGGTGCGCGACCTGCACGCGGCGTTCGAGCTCGGCGACGACGCGATCCGCCGCGAGGATCCGCGCGGCGTCCACCGGCCGGTGGTGGGGTAGGGCCATGCGGGTCGCGGTGGTCGGAGCGACGGGCGCGGTCGGCAGCACCATCTTGGGCGTCATGCGCGAGCGCGGCTTCCCGGCCGACGAGATCGTCCCGTTCGCGTCCGAGCGGTCGGCGGGGAGGACGATCGACTACGGCGACCGGAACCTGACCGTCCAGGCGCTCACCGACGAGTCGATCCAGGGCTTCGACGTCGCGCTCTTCTCCGCCGGCGGGACGCGCAGCGCCGAGTGGGCGCCGCGCTTCGTCGACGCCGGCGC
>DASVQN010000042.1:0-15125 GCA_036389155.1 Solirubrobacteraceae bacterium | reverse complement strand
CACGCGAATCACGGGGAGGACCCTGTCAGCCCGACCTAACGCGTCGCTCAACGTCGCCTACGTGTCGTCGAAGTCCTCACGGCTACCGTGGATCGTCGTGTCCCGCGTCCCCGCCCTCGAGCTGTCCGGCCTGACCAAGCGCTACGACGACGGCCTGCTCGCGCTCGACCAGGTGGACCTCACGGTGCCGGACGGCGAGTTCTTCGGGCTGTTGGGCCCCAACGGCGCGGGCAAGACGACGCTCATCTCCACCGTCTGCAACCTCGTGCGGCCGACCGCGGGCGAGGCGCGCATCTTCGGGCATCGCCACGACTCGATGGAGGCGCGGAAGCTCGTCGGGCTGGCCGAGCAGGACGTCAACCTCGACCGCTTCCTCGACGTCGAGGAGACCCTCGTCTACCACGGCGGCTACTACGGGATGGACCGCCGGCACGCGCGCCGCCGGGCCGACGAGATGATGGAGGTCTTCGACCTGCGGGCCAAGGCGCGCGTGCGCGCGCCAAAGCTCTCGGGCGGCATGCGCAGGCGGCTGCTGCTCGCACGCGCGCTGATGCACGAGCCGCGCCTCGTGATCCTCGACGAGCCGACGGCGGGCGTGGACTTCGAGCTGCGCCTGGAGCTGTGGCGCTACATCCGCCGCCTGCACCACGAGGGAGCGACGATCCTGCTGACCACGCACTACCTCGAGGAGGCCGAGGAGCTGTGCGAGGACATCGCGCTCATCCGCGGAGGCCGCCTCCTCGCGCGCGACTCCGCGGCCGGCCTGCGCGAGTCCTTCAACGCGGACACGCTCGCCGACGTCTACGTCAAGGCGATGGCGGCGGCATGAGTCGCGGGCTCGTCGCCCTCACCGGCCGGGAGGTCCTTCGCGTCCTGAAGCTGTGGACCCAGACCGTCGTCGCGCCGGTCGTCTCCGCGTTCCTCTTCATCCTCGTCTTCGGGCTCTCGCTCGGCGGGAGGATCAAGCAGATCGACGGCGTCGACTACGAGGTCTTCATCGTCCCCGGGCTGATCACGATGGCGATGGTCCAGGCCGCGTACGCGAACAACTCCGCGTCGGTCTTCCAGGCGAAGTTCGACCGCTACCTCAACGACATCCTCGCGGCGCCGATGCGCGCGTGGGAGGTCAACGTCGGGCTCTCCCTCGGCGGCATCGTGCGGGCGCTGCTCATCGGCTGCTCGCTGCTGATCTGCTCGCTGATCGTCGTCGACGTGCCGATCCGCGAGCCGCTGATCCTCGTCGCCGCGATCACGCTCGCGCTGCTGCTCTTCAGCTCGCTCGGCGTCGTCGTCGGGATCTACGCCGAGAGCTGGGATCACACCGCCTTCGTCAACAACCTGGCGATCCTCCCGCTCACGTTCCTCGGCGGCGTCTTCTACTCGATCGACGTGCTGCCGAGCCCGTGGCACGAGATCTCGCACGTCAACCCGATCTTCTTCCTCGTGCAGGCCGTCCGCTACGGGTTCCTGGGGACGAGCGACGTGCCGGTCGGGATCGCGCTGCTCGTCACCGGCGCGCTCGCGGCGATCTGCGTCGCCTGGTCGACCTGGCTCTTCTCGACCGGCCGCAAGATCAAGCCTTGACGCGGCTCTCCCTCGGGCGCGTCCCGCCGCTGGCGCTCGTGCTGGTGTCGATCACGTCGCTGCAGTTCGGGGCGGCGCTCGGCGTGACGCTGTTCGACGACGTCGGGCCGACCGGCGCGGCGGCCGTGCGGCTGTTCTTCGCCGCGGCGGTCATGCTGGCGGTCTGGCGGCCTCGGCCCGCGGACCACCCGCGCGAGGCCCTGCGGGTCGCGCTCGCGTTCGGGCTCGTCCTCGGGACGATGAACTGGACGATCTACCTCGCGCTCGACCGGATCCCCGTCGGGATCGCGATCACGCTCGAGTTCCTGGGCCCGCTCGGGGTGGCGATCGCCGGCTCGCGCACGCGGCTCGACGTGCTCTGGGTGCTCTTCGCTGGGGCGGGGGTCGTCCTGCTCGCGGATCCGTTCGGCAGCGGCGGGCCCGACGCGCTCGGGGTCGCGCTCGCGCTGCTGGCCGGCGCGCTGTGGGCCGCGTACATCGTGCTAGCCCAGCATGCGGGGCATCACTTCCGCGGCGCGACCGGCCTCGCGATCGCCATGGTCGTCGCCGCGGCCGTGCCGCTCGGGCCCGGCATCGCGAGCGGCGGGACCGACCTCCTCGCGCCGGAGATCCTCGGGATCGGCCTCATCGTCGCGCTCGCCTCGAGCGTCATCCCGTACTCGTTCGAGACGGAGGCGCTGCGCCGGATGCCGCGCAACGTGTTCGGCGTGCTCATGAGCCTCGAGCCGGCGGTCGCGGCGCTCGCCGGCTTCCTCGTCCTCAGCCAGGACCTCGGCGCGCGCGAGCTCGTCGCGATCGGCCTCGTCGTCACCGCGAGCGCCGGTGCGACCCGCGCGCCGGTGCCCGACCCCTAGGGTGGCGCGCACGTGTTCCCGCTCAACGTCCCGAACGTCCTCACCCTCATCCGCATCCTGCTGGTGCCGGTGCTGCTCGTCGCGCTGCTCGACGAGACCGACAACGGCGACCTGCTGGCCGCGATCGTGTTCGCCGCCGCGTCGCTCACCGACTTCGTCGACGGATGGCTCGCGCGCCGGCGCCAGAGCATCACGACGTTCGGCAAGCTCATGGACCCGATCGCCGACAAGCTGCTGATCATCGCGGCGCTGCTCGCGCTCGTCAGCCTCGACCGGCTCGAGTCATGGGTGGCGATGGTCATCATCGCCCGCGAGGTCGCCGTCACGGTCGCGCGCGCGCAGGCACCCGAGGTCATCGCCGCGGCGGGGTGGGGGAAGGCGAAGACCGTCGTGCAGGTCGCCGCGATCTTCTTCCTGATCGCCTTCGACCCGACCCCGGTCTGGGTCGACGTGCTCGTCTACGTCGCCGTCGCGGTGACGGTCGTCAGCGGCGTCGACTTCTTCCTGAACCTGCGGCGCAGCCAGCGTCAGCGCGCGGCGTCGAGCCACTCGCGCATCGAGGTGTGATGCGGCAGGTGCTCGCCGCTCGCGACCTCGCGCCGTAGCTCGCCCAGCAGGCCGAAGCGCTCGGCCACGACGTTGTGCTGGTGGATGGTCTCGAGGTTCTCCTGGCGCGCGGAGACGAACGTGTCGTCGCCGAGCCCGTCGAACGCGCCGATGACGCCCTTGACCATCTCGCGCACGCAGTCCTCGACGAAGCGCGGCCGGCGGTGCGCCTTCTCGACCACGGCGCCCTCGTCGCTGCGCTTCATCAGCTCGTAGATCTCCGACGACATCGACTCCTCGACGATGCCGACGAGCTGCGCGGCGTCGATGTCGACCTGCGTTCCCTCCGGCACCCCGATGTGCAGCGTGCCGAGGCCGCGCTGGTTGTGGGTCGCGACGGGGACGTGCTCGAAGACGCGCTCGATCTCGTCGTCGCTGAAGCCGTCGGCGGCGAGGCGGTCGCGCGCGGCGCCGGCCACGAGCTGCTGCGCGCACGGGCAGGCCGTCATCCCCTGCGCGGCGACGCCGACGATGCGGCGCGTGCCGTGCGCGGAGGCGACCGCGGTCCCGAACAGCGTGTAGATCTCCTGCGTGAGGATCCCGGACACGGGCGCCGGCTTGTGCTCGGGGTAGCGCGCGGCGATCGTGACCTCGGCGCGCAGTGCGTCCTGGCGCTCGCGGACGGTCTGCGCGATCCGCTCGGCGAGCGTCTCGGCGCGGAACGCGGACTGCCCGAGGAGGACCTCGCCGATGGCGTCGTTGACCGTCTCCTCGAAGCGCGACATGTGCGCGCCCTTCTGGCTGGGTCCGAGGTCGACGAAGCACTCCAGGCGCGCGGAGAACAGCTGGTCGTTGATGCGCACGACCTTCTCGACCCCGGTCACGCCGACCCGCGAAAGGCTGAGGTGCAGGGTGGGAGCGGAGGCCTGAACGTCGGTCTGGGCCGCGACTTGCATGCCGTCGAGGCTAGCGGCGCTTTCCCTGCATGCCATCATTCCGGGCGCTTATGGCAGCTGGAAACAGAGCTAAAGGTCGGACGGACGAATGTCCGATGTTGTGCGTGTGACCGTGGAGCTTCATCGTGTCGGCCCTGTGCGTCGGCGTGACACATCTTTTGGGGGACTGAAGTGAGCGACAAGCCACTGCTGGCCGACGAGACGTCGATCGTCGATCTCGACGAGCTCCGGCCCCTGATCGCGGAGGGTCAGGAGAGGGGCGCTCTGACGTTCGAGCAGATCGCCGCCGCCCTCGAGGAGGTGGAGGTCACCAAGGAGCAGGTGACCGAGCTTCACTCCTACTTGGACGAGCAGGGCATCGACGTCGTCGGCGCCGACGGCAGGGCCGCCACGTCGGAGGCCGCGAAGGTCGAGGCCGCCGCCGAGGCGCGCCGGGCGCCGGCCGAGTCGGACGGCGCGAAGAAGCCCGTCGTCGACCTGACGATCGAGCCCTCGCTCGACTCGCTGCGCCTGTACCTGCGCTCGATCGGCCGCGTTCCGCTGCTGACCGCCGACGAGGAGGTCTCGCTCGCCAAGCGCATCGAGCGCGGCGACATGGCGGCCAAGCAGCACATGGTCGAGGCGAACCTCCGGCTCGTGGTGTCGATCGCCAAGGGCTACCTCGGCCGCGGGCTGACGTTCCTGGACCTCATCCAGGAGGGCTCGCTCGGCCTCATCCGCGCCGTCGAGAAGTTCGACTACCGCCGCGGCTACAAGTTCTCGACGTACGCGACGTGGTGGATCCGCCAGGCGGTCACCCGCGCGATCGCCGACAAGGGCCGGACGATCCGCATCCCGGTCCACATGGTCGAGAAGCTCAACAAGGTCGTCCACGTCGAGCGGCAGCTCGTCCAGTCGCTCGGCCGCGAGCCGACGCCGGAGGAGATCGCGACCGAGCTCGAGTGCACGGTGCGCGAGGTGCGCGACATCCTGCGCATGTCCCAGCAGCCGGTCTCGCTCGAGAAGCCGATCGGCGAGGAGGAGGAGTCCGAGCTGGGCGACTTCGTCGAGGATCAGACGGCGGTGTCGCCGTTCGAGCTCGCCTCCGAGAACCTGCGCAAGGAGAACGTGCGCAAGGCGCTGGCCGCGCTCCCGCCGCGCGAGCGCGAGGTCATCGAGATGCGCTTCGGCCTGACGGGCGGGCGCCCACGGACGCTGGAGGAGGTCGGGCGCGCCTTCAACGTGACGCGCGAGCGCATCCGCCAGATCGAGAACCACACCCTCAAGAAGCTCGAGTCGCTTCCCGAGGCGCAGCGACTGCGGGACGCGGTTTGAGGGTGCGCGCGTTCGTCGTCGCGGCTCTCGCGGCCGCACTTCTCGCGACCGCCGCCGTCGCCCTCGCCGCGACGCCGGGGACGTACGACGGCTGGCTGTACACGGCGAACGGCGAGCGCTGGAAGGCGTCGTTCACGACGCTGACGGTGCGCGACACCGCGGCCGGCCAGCGCTTCCGCCTCAGCGTCTACAACATGCGCCTCGGCTGCCCGTACCTCGACAAGTACGGCAACCCGGCGACGGCCCGCTTCCGCTTCGTCCACCGCGGCGTGGTCGAGGGCCAGCGGATCGACGACACCCGCGGCTACCCGAGCGACGACCCGACGCAGATGGTCCGCGTGCGCGGGACGTTCGACGGCGGCGGCTTCGCGGGGCGGATCACGGTCTCGTCGGCGCCGGGCGTCGCGGGCGCGTGCACCGGCTCGGCGCGCGTGCGCGTCAGCCGCTAGCCCGCTCGCGCTCCCGAGCGTCCGCACCCGCCCGGGCGGCCTCCGCCGCTATCCTTCGCGCCGCCTTTCAGGCGCTCGGGGGGATGTCCGAGTGGTTAAAGGAGACGGGCTGTAAACCCGTTGGCATTGCCTACGCAGGTTCGAATCCTGCTCCCCCCATCCGGACGGCTGCATCGCTCGGCGGGATGATCCCGCGCTCCATCGCCCTCAGCTGACCGCGATCGCGAGCTTGCCCTGGGTGTGCACACCGGTCAGCGTGGCGAGCGCCTCCTGGGCCTGCTCCAGCGGGTAGGTCGCCTGGACGGGGACGCGCAGCGTGCCGTCGGACAGCAGCGCGCCCAGGCGCGCGAGGTTCTCGGCGGTCGGCGCTGCCATGACCATCGTGCGACCCGGGCCCTCGCCGGCGGCGCCGGTCGGCGACGCGATGCGGGCGCCGTCCTTGAGCGCGGCGTCGTAGGTGCCGGGCGCGTAGTTGACGAGGTCGAGCAGCGCGTCGACGCCGTCGGGGAAGCGCTCGCGCACGGCGGCGGCCACGTCGCCCTCGCGCGGGACGATCTCGCTGACGCCCAGGCCGCGCAGGAACTCGTCGTCCTCGGGCAGCGCGGGGGCGACGACGGTGGCGCCGGCCTTGGCGGCGAGCTGGACGGCGAGGCTGCCGACGCCGCCGGGCGCGCCGGCCACGAGCACCACGTCGCCCGTGGAGACGTCGAGCGCGTCGATGGCGGTGATCGCGGTGATGCCGGCCAGCGGCGCGACGCCCGCGGTCGCCAGGTCGACGCCGTCGGGCACGGGCGCGATCGAGAGGTCCTCGGTGACCGTGATGAGCTCGGACCAGGCGCCGTCGCGGACGGTCGGATTGGCGTGCAGCAGGAAGCCGAAGACCTGGTCGCCGGCCTTGAAGGCGGAGGCAGCAGAGCCGGTCTGTTCGACGGTGCCGGCGTAGTCGCGCCCGAGGGTGACCGGGTACTCGTACTCGACGCCCATGCCGGCCAGGAGGCCGGCGGCGATCGACCCGTCGACGGGGTTGACCGAGGAGGCGCGCACGCGCACGAGTACCTCGTTGTCGGCGGGCGTGGGCGCGGACAGGTCGTCGCGCAGGGCGGGCTGGGTCTCGGGTGAGTCGAGTGTGATGGCTCGCATGTCGGTTCCCTTGGGGTTCGTGCGCCGGGACGTCGTACGCGGAAAAACAATGTAGTGTGCTCAACTATCGAGCAAGATACGCTATGGGCATCGCCCGAACGAGGACGTCAGTCATGACTCCAGCCCGCACCGACCAGACCACGACCGCTCCCGCGAGCATCCTCGACGAGCACCGCTCGCGCCCCGGACTGCTGCTGGCGCTGCTCGGTCAGGAGGCGATGCGCCGCCTGCGCGCCGCGCACACCGCGCACGACCTCAAGCCGCGCCAGTTCCAGATCCTCGGACTGCTGCACGACCACGGCGGGCTGCCGCAGGGGGACCTGATGCGGGAGATGGACGTCGACCCCAGCATCCTCGTGACGCTGCTCAACCCGCTTGAAGCCGACGGGCTCGTCGCGCGCGCACGCGACCCGGCTGATCGCCGACGCCACTTGGTGACCCTGACGCGCAAGGGCGAACGAGCGCTCGACCGCGCCTCGCGCGCGCAGAAGGAGACCGAGGACGAGCTGTTCGCCTCGCTGACCGACGCGCAGCGCGAGCAGCTCGGCAGCCTGCTCGTCGCCCTGCGCGACGGGCTCGCCGGCGACACCGACGGCGCGTGCAGCGCGGCCGCGGACGCCGGGCGGGAGACGCGATGAGGCGCGGCGCGCGCGTCAGCGGCGACGTGGCCGCAGCGTCGCGCGGGCCGCAGGAGCCTCGTCGTTCGCGATGCCGCGCGCCACGACGGCTACGCGTCCGCGCGCACGTCGCGCGACGCCGCCGAAGCGGACCGAGCGGCTTCGCGGGCCGACGATCCGCAGCAGACGCCGGCCGTCGCGCAGCGTCAGGCGGACGTCATAGCCGGTCGCGCCCGCGCTGCGCCGCCACGAGATCGTGAGCCCGCGGCGCCCGCTGCGCGCGCGCACCCTGCGCGGTGCGCGGACGCGCGCGGCCGCCGCACCGAAACCGGCGACCGTCAGCTGCCGCCGCGGCAGGCCGCGCTGCAGCACGAGGGCGATGATGTGGCGCCGGCCACCCAGCCCGCGGCCGGGCCGGAAGCGCACCGAGCCGCGGCGGCGCGACGTCGTCACGATCGTCCGTGCGACACCGCCGCCGCGCTCGACGAACGCGACGCGCTGGCCGGGGATCGGGCGCACCGACCACGAGAGCACGCGGCGCGCTCCGCGACCGCGCACGTGCGCGGTGACCCGCGGCTGCGGCAGGACGTCGGCGCTGCCGACCGCGGTGACCGGAGGGCCGCCCGGCGCGGGCGCCACGCTGTACCGACCGGCTGCCGGGCGCGCGAGGACGACGTACGTCGTGGCCTGCTCGGGGACCTCGAGCAGGTAGGCCCGGTCCGTGAGTGCCGCGCCCTCGTCGCCGCGCGCGATCGACAGCCCGCGGGGCCCGGTGACCGTGACGCGCGGGGCTCCACCCGCGCCGCGGATGGCCAGCAGCGCCGCACGCCGCTCGCCGGCCAACGTGATCCCCGGCGCGGCCTGCGCCGCTCGGGCCCGCCGCTGCACCTCGACCTCGCCGAAGTCGCACCCGCCCTCGAACACGCGCGGAGACCGGCCCCACCGATACGTCACGCCGCCGCTGACCGTCCCGAACAGGATGCGCTTGCTGCCGCAGGCTCCCATCCCGCGGCTCGACACGAGCGCCTCGGCGTCGGCGTCGCCGACGATCGGGAGACGGATGTGCCCTGCGGCCCGCGCCTGGAAGCTGCTGAGCCCGGCGATCCATCCGTCGACCGCGCCCTCGAACCCGACGCGCAGCAGCGAGAACTCGAGCCCCCCGTGGAACGTGACGTCGAGCCCGGGGCGGAACACCACCGACGCGTCCCCGACCCGGAAGGACGCGAGCTTCACCGATCCGTTGAGCGTCCACGTGTCGTAGGCGCGGCCGCTGCGCCAGGTCACGCCCACGTCGCCCTCGAGCGCGGAGAGGTCGTGGCCGAGGACGTTCAGGCGCGGCCCGCCGGTGAACGCGGCGTCGCCGTGCAGCGTGAGCGGGTTCACGGCCACGCCGACGCCGATCCGCTGCAGGAACAGCACCTGGCCCAGCGGCATGTTGAGGTTGTCCGCCGCGGCCGACGCGCTGGCGAACCGGCCGTCCTTGATGCTGAGCGAGCCGGCGATCTCGCGCCCGGCCGGCAGCCCCAGCTCGATCGCCCCCGTCCACGTGTCGGTCGAGCGCACGTAGGACAGGGAGGCGGCGTGCAGGGCGAGGCTGCGCAGCAGCCGCAGGTCGCTGTCGGCGAGGCTGACCGAGAGGCGGTCGAGCGCCAGGCCGTGCTCGTTCGTCGCCGACAGCGTCGCGTCGCCCGTGATGTTCCCGAAGTCGGGGCCGAGGCCGACGTGCACGGTGAGCTGCGACGCGGCCGGCGTCCAGCGCCCCTCGATCCTGCCGCTCACCGGCAGGCCGCGGATCTTCGCGTCGCCGCCCGCCGAGAAGTCGAACGCTCCGTCCGCGCTCCACGCGAACGGGCCGCGGAACAGGACGATCCCGCCGACCGCGACCGTCACCTCGCCCGAAGCGGTGATCCGCAGCCTGCCCGGGTCGAGCACGAGCCGCGCGCCCGCCCCCGGCGTCACGTCGATGCCGTTCACGCGGGCGCGGCCCTCCGCGACCCACGTGCCGTGGTCCTCGCGCAGACACTCCGCGACCACGGTCACGGCGCCGAGCTCGAGCTGGGCGCGGCAGCCCGGTCTGTCCGACGGCGCGGGCGGCGGCTCGTTCTCCGGCGGCCCGCCGGAGCCCGGCGAACCCGAGGCGGGCGGCGGCTTGCCGCCCTCCCACGCGGCGACCCACGCGTGGGTCTCGGGGACGCGCGGGCCACAGCCGTCGATGTAGGTCCACGTCCCCTCGGCGGTCGTCTCCGAGGTGAAGCGACCCTCGATGCGCGAGCCGTGCTCGTCGACCGCGAACGTGCCGTCCGGCGCGATCGGGACGTCGCCGCCCTCGTACCGGAAGACCTTGCCGCACCGCCGCGGAGGGTCGGGCTGTGCGGGCACGAAGTCTGCGGCGAGGTTGTAGAGCGTCTGGCCGCCTTCGCGCACGATGAAGCCGATGTGCGCCTGCTCGCGCTCCTGGTAGTGCGGCTCGTACCAGACGCCCTGCAGCGGAGCGGCGGCCGCGTGCGCGGGCAGCGCGGCGAGGGCGAGAAGCACCCCCGACACCACGCCCCCCACGAGCCGCCGCATGAGGCGCGACCTTACGCCGTCGCGACGCCGGCGCGCGCCGGACCCGCGCCGTCCGCGGGCTCCTGCCCCGGCTGGAGGGCGCGGGGCAGGAGCAGCACGGCCGCGACGGCCGTCAGCGCGAACGCGCCACTCGCGGCGAACGTCGTCTGCAGCGCGCTGCTGAAGGCATCGATCACCTCGGCGTGGATCGCGGGCGGCAGCGCGTGCACCTGCTGCGGGTCCAGGCGCGCGCCCGAGCCGGCGACGCGCTGCGCGGCCGGCGGGGCGGAGGCGAGCTCGGCGGCGAGCCGCGACGCGAAGATCGCGCCGAAGATCGCCACGCCGATCGCCGAGCCGATCGACCGCGCGAACGTCACGGTGGAGGTGGCGACGCCCATGTGCCGCCGTGGCGCGTGGTTCTGCGCGACGAGGATCACGACCTGCATCACGAGCCCGATCCCGAGGCCGGTCACGACCATGTCGAGCGCGGCCACCGCGTCGGACGTGTGCTCGTCGAGGCGCGAGAGCATGAGGAGCCCGGTCGCGACGAGCACAGCCCCGGCGACGGGGTACGCCTTGTAGCGCGGGGCCGTCCCGAGCCGCTTGCTCGAGATCGCCGCGGCCACGAGCGAGCCGACGACGAACGGCAGCATCCGCAGGCCGGCGGTGGTCGCGGTCGCGCCGTCGACGACCTGCAGGTACAGCGGAAGGAACGTCACGGCGCCGAGCATCGCCATCCCGACGAGGAAGCCGCTTGCGCCGGCGGCCGAGAACGCGCGGATGCGGAACAGCTCGAGGGGGAGGACGGGGTCGGCGGCGCGCCGCTCCTGTGCGACGAGCGCGACGAGGGTCGCGAGCGCGACGGCGGCGAGCGTCAGCACCGTCGGCGAGGCCCACGCGTACCGGGTCCCGCCCCACGACGCGATCAGGACGAGCGCCGAGGCGCAGGCGGCGAGCAGCGCGGCGCCGCGGACGTCGAGCGGCCGGCGGTCGACCGGCGCGCTCGCGGGCAGCTTGGCGACGATCACCGCGAGCGCGGCGGCGCCGACGGGCAGGTTCACGTAGAAGACCCAGCGCCACGACAGCTGGTCGACGAACAGGCCGCCGAGCAGCGGCCCCGCGACGCTGGCCACGGCGAACACGCCGCCGATCATGCTCATGTAGCGCGCGCGCTCCTTCGGCGGGACGAGCTCGGCGATGACGGCCATCGCGGTGACGATCAGGCCGCCGGCGCCCAGACCCTGCAGCGCGCGGAACACGATGAGCTCGAGCATCGACCCGGCGAGGCCCGAGAGCGCGGAGCCCGTCAGGAACAGCAGGACGGCGCCGACGAGCACGCGCTTGCGGCCGAGGACGTCGCCGAGCTTCCCGTAGATCGGCATCGAGACGGTCTCGGCGAGGAGGTACGCGGTGACGACCCACGCGAGCTGGTCCAGGGAACCGAGCTCGCCGGCCACGGTGGGGAGCGCGGTCGCGACGATGGTCTGGTCCAGTGCGGCGAGCAGGACGCTGAGCGCGAGTGCGAGGAGGACGGCAAGGGGTGGACGGTCGGGCATGATGAGGCTCCCTTCGTTCGATCTCTAATATATAGATACCAAATCATTCGGCTTCGAAACAAGTTGCTACGATGTCGACATGACTGGTCCCCCCACGGACGAGCCCATCGGGCGGCTTCTCGCGTCCGTCGCGAAGTCGGTCAGCCGCGCGTTCCAGGACGAGCTGGCCGCGGCCGGCGGGTCGCAGCCCGTCTGGCTCCTCCTCCTCGCGCTCAAGCAGGGGAGAGGAGGGCGCCAGCAGGAGCTCGCCGCCGCCGTGGGGATCGAGGGGCCGACCGTCACCCATCACCTCGACGGGCTGGAGCGGGCCGGCCTGATCACACGCGCGCGCGACCCCGAGGACCGCCGGGCGATGAAGGTCGAGCTGACGCCGGACGGCGAGGCCCTCTTCCGCCGCCTCGCGCGTGCCGCCAGGAGCTTCGACGAGCGGCTGCGCGACGGCCTGAGCGAGGCGGAAGTCGACGCTGTGCGGGAAGTTCTCCGCAAGCTGCGCGCGAACGTCGCCCCCGAGTGACACAGAACACGCGTTCGCCACGCGGCGCTGGGGTAGGTCACAGGTTCCGACTTATGGAATCCAGGAGGACCGAAACATGACGGACCCAGACACCCAGACCACCGCAGGCGGTGTGCTCGGGCGGGTCGCCGGCAAGGCGAAGGAGCTCTCCGGCGAGCTGACCGGCAACGACGACCTGGCCCGCGAGGGCCGGCTGCAGCAGGCCCAGACCGACGCGGAGGTCCGCGCTCGCCGTGAGGCCGCCGAGGCCGAGCAGGCCAGGCAGCAGGCCGAGCTCCAGGAGGAGCGCGACCAGGCCGAGCTCGAGCGCGAGCGCCTGCAGGCGGAGCTGGCCGCCGAGCAGCGCGAGGCGCAGGCCGAGCAGGACCGCGTCGAGGCCGAGCGCCGTGCCGAGGCCGACGCCGCCAAGCAGCAGCGTGCCGCCGACGAGCAGCGCGCGGCCGAGCAGGCCGCCGCCCAGCACCTCGAGCAGGCAGCCGTCGCCGAGCGCGCCGGCGACGCCGCCGAGGCCGCCCGCCTCGAGCAGGAGGCCCGCCGCGCCGAGGAGCGCGCCAACCAGATCGACCCGGAGGCTTAGACATGGGAATCCGTGACATCCCCCGCACTGCCGTCGGCGGCTACATCAAGCTCGCCCGCCTGCCCATCGACACCGGCCTGAAGCTCATCGGCCGCAGCGGGAACGGCTCGAGCGCGAAGCTCGGCATCGACCGCGTCGAGGCGACCGCCCGCGAGGCGGCCGGCACCGTGCTCGCCGACGACGAGCTCAAGAAGGACGGCGAGAAGCGCCACCGCGCCGCCGACGAGCGCACCCGCGCCGCGAAGCTCCGCGCGAAGGCCCAGCAGAAGTCCCAGCAGGCCGACGCCGAGCTGACCGAGCGCCAGGAGCAGGCCGAGCAGCGGCGCAAGCAGGCCGCGCAGCGCGCCGAGCAGCGCAAGGAGACGGCTCAGGAGGCCGCCCGCAAGCGCCAGCAGCGCGCCGCCGAGACCGAGCGCAAGCGCAAGGAGGCCTCCGCCAAGGCGGCCGCGCAGCAGGCCGAGCAGCTCTCCAAGAAGGAGCGTGCCGCGCGCCTGGAGGAGCTCGAGACCAAGTCGGTCGCGCTGGAGGAGCGCGAGGAGGCGCTCACCGCGGCCGACGAGGCGCAGCGCCTCGAGAAGGCCGCCGCCAGCGCGAAGGCCGCGCGCAAGAGCGGCTGAGGCCACCCCTCACGAAGCAGCTCGGAGGGCCGCGCACTGCGCGGCCCTCCGTCGTTTCAGGCCGGCAGCGGCGCGGGCCGGCGCTCGAAGCGCGGCTCGTCGCGCCCCGCCGGCGGCTCGTCCTCCGGGCGCGCCACGCGCGCGACGCCCCAGGCCAGCGCGCCGAGGAACGCGAGGTAGAGGGCGAGCACGAGCGCTCCCGCCGCGGTCCACAGCCAGGCCGGGACGTCGTCCTTGCGCTCGCGCTGCAGCAGCTCGTGGTCGCGCAGGAAGGGACGGTCGAAGCGCGCGGCCGCCGGGACCTCCGGCGCCGGGATCGCGGTGTCCTTCGGCAGGTAGAGGGGTGCGCCGAGGACCTGCCGGCCGTCCTGCAGGCGGATCGTCGTCTTCCAGTCGCCGGACGCGGGCACGGGCGACGTCGTCCGCAGCAGGCCGGGGGAGACCTCGTCGAGCGGCTCGACGACCAGCCCGCCGCCCTGCCATGCGGTCACGGTGGCCCACGCGGGATCGGAGGGCGCTGGGTCGATCTTCACGGTCACGTTGACCCTGCCCTCGCCGGCCTGCTGCACGGACGCGATCGCTCGCGCGCCGCCGGGCCCCGTGGTGACCAGCCCGTTCACGACACATGCCGCGACGAGCACGAGCGCCAGCGCCAGGGCGGGCCGCGCGAGCGAGGGCAGCTCCCGCCGCAGGCCGCAGGCGAGCAGCGACCCCGCGAGCGCGCCCCCGACGCCGCCGGCGATCGCCATCGGCAGCGCCTCGGCCAGGATGTCCGACGACCACTCCAGCCGGAACACAGCGTCGACCCACAGCCACTCCGCGGCGAAGCCGACCGTCCCGATGAGGACGCCCGAGACCACGGCGAAGGGCAGCGGCCGCGCCCGGGCGACGATCACCAGCGCGACGGCCTCGACGAGCAGCGCCTCGACGAGGTAGAGCGGCAGCGCCGGCGTCGTCTGCCCGAGTACGGGCCCGACGACGAGCGAGACGAGGCCGCGCACCGCGAGGTAGAAGAGCGCGGCGAACAGGGCGCCGCCGCGGCCGATCCAGATCCGGCCCGCGCCGAGCGCAAAGCCTGCGGCCAGCGCGATGAGGAACGGCTGGAAGACGAGCCGGTACTGCGGGACGCCGAAGTCGAACTCGGCCTGGAAGGTCGACAGGCCGATGAGGAACCCGCCCATCATCGACGCGCGCCGGACGAAGGTCACCTTCGACTCGCCTCCGCCGCCGGCACCGCGCGCCTGCGCCCGCTGCCGGTTCCACCACATCGCCTCGCTGAGCAGGACGGCGTTCGCGATGAGCGTCATCCCCGCGCCGCCGATCAGCATGAGGTGCGTCGGGCCCCACAGCGTCACGTCCTGGCCGAAGAGCCGGTGCCACTGGTCGTCGAGCGGGAAGCCGAGCAGCGAGAAGCTGCCGGCGGCGAACATCAGGATGCCGCCCAGCGGCGCGTGCCAGTCGCGCGTGATCTTCACGAACGTCGGCCCCTCCTTGCGCTCGGGCAGACAGATCGCGAAGAACCCGGCCATCACGATGCCGTACAGCCCGGCAAGGATGAAGTAGTGGGCGGGGGTGCCGAACGGTCCCTCGTCGCGACCGACGTCGACGTGCAGCGAGACGTCCCAGTACAGGCCGAAGAGCGCCGTGATGAGCGACATGATCGCGAGGCCGCACGGCATCGAGGACCAGCCCGGGTGGCCGCCGGTGATCCGCTCGGCGAAGCGGTCGAACCAGCCGATCACCGGCACGAGGCCGGCACGGTGCCCGAGACCACCCATCATCAGCACGATCGTCGCGAAGCCCGCCACGGCACCGGCATAGCCGAGGTCGCGCTCGGAGAAGCCCCCGGCCGGT
>DASVQN010000041.1:0-9571 GCA_036389155.1 Solirubrobacteraceae bacterium | reverse complement strand
CCCCCCCCCCCCCCCCCCCCCCCCCCCGCGGAAGGGACTCGCTGGCGAACGGTTGCGACGCAGCGGACCGTCCTCGTGGTCGTCCGCACCGCCACCACCGCGGCATGGCTGCTCGACGTGGTGCCGGAGGTGCTCGACGACGTGCGCGTCCAGCTCCTCTTCACGATCGCGCACGGGTCCGCCTACGAGGATGGCGCGATAGACACGTTGAACGAGGCCGACGTGCGCGTCGTTCCATGGGAGCAGGCGACCTCCTCACGCTTCGATCTGGCCATCTGCGCGAGCCACAGCGGCGCGCTCGACGAACTCGACGGGCCGCTCCTCGTCCTGCCGCACGGCCCGGGGTACACGCGGCTGGTCAGCGTTCCCTCGGCCGGGTGGGCGCGGGCGCCGCGGAACTCGTCGGACGGAGCGCCCACGACCGTCGTGTTGTCACACGGCGAACAGCGAAGGCAATGGGACGGCCGTCCCGGAGTACACACGGAGGTGACCGGTGACCCCTGCTTCGACGCGCTGCTGGCAAGCACGGCTGATCGCGATCGCCTTCGGTCCGCGCTCGGTGTGCACGCGTCTCAGCGACTCGTCGTCGTCTCCTCCACCTGGGGAGGCGGCGCGCTTCTCGGCACCCGCCCCGAGCTGCCGTCCGAGCTGCTCGCGACGCTTCCGTCGGACGAGAACGTCGTCGCTGCGATCCTGCACTCCAACGTGTGGATTGCGCACGGGCGTTGGCAGGTTCGGACCTGGCTGCAACGGGCGCTCGACGCCGGGCTGCGGCTCGTCCCCTATCAGGCCGGGTGGCGCGGGACAGTCGCAGCGGCAGACTGCGTCGTGGGCGACCACGGATCCGTGACGTTCTACGCGGCCACGATCGGAGTACCGGTCATCCTCGCCGCGTACGCACCGGACGAGCTCGTCGCGGGCTCGCCGCTCGCCGCGCTAGGAGAGCTTGCACCGCGCCTCGACGACGACGCGCGCCATCAGATCGAAACCGTGGCGGGCCCTCCGGATCCGGAGCGGTATGCCGAGCACGCCGCCCGCATGTTCGCCTACCGCGGCGAGGCCCTCGTGCGGCTACGCCGCCTCGTGTACGAGCTGATCGACCTGACGCCGCCCCGGCACCTGCCCCGCGTGCTGCGCGTCGGCCTGCCCCGCCCGGAGACGCGGCGCGTGGACGCGCATCGCGTCGTGGCACGGGTACGCACCGACATCGAACCGCTGCGCGTCACGCTCGAACGCTCTCCGGCCGCCCTCGGCTCCCCGCAGGACTCTTCCCTGCCCGAGTCGCACCTCGTGGTGGACGACCGGGAGCGGGACTATCGGCTGCGCGAGAGCGCGGCCGTCCTCGTACGGCGTGACCACCCGGCCGACCCCGGCTGGTGCGCAGCCACCCTTGGGCGCTACCCCGGGTGCCGGGTCGCGTTGGCCGCGGGGACGCCCCTGACGCGCGCGGAGGCCCTCGTTCGCGGCGGACCTGCGTTGCTCGTCGACATCGACAACGACGGCGACGCGCTCCTCGCCGGCTGCGCGATCTACGCGGTGTCGATCACGAGAACGGCCGACAGCAGGTGGCCGGCTCGGGTCGACCTCACGGCCGGAGCGCGTGGGGCGTCGCTGCGGATCACGCGTCGAGAGTCTGCAGGCGCGCCGCCACGGCCGACGTCCCGGTGCCGCCCAGCTGAGTCATGAGATCGAGCACGCGGCGCAGATGCCGTGCCTCGCCGGCTCGGTCGCCGGCCTCGCGGCGCAGGTCGGCGAGCCCCTCTTCCGCCTTGAGCTCGTAGTACGGCGCCTGGTTCTGGCGCGTCGTGGAGGACGCGAGCTCCAGCGTCGCCTCGGCTGCAGCGCGCTGCCCGAGCGCCCGTTGCGCGGCCGCGAGTTGGATGAGCGTCCGGCCGTACGTGAGTCCGTCGGTCGCCGGATCGGTCAGCTCAACAGCGGCCTGCAGTCGCCGGTAGGCCTCGTCGAAGTCGCCGAGCGCGATGAGCGCGCGCCCGGCGAGGTAGTGCTGTAGCAGCACCCCGCGTGGGTTCCGCTCGTCCTCGTAGACGGCGCGCGCCTGGTCGAACGCCGCCAGCGCCGCCTTGTACTGACCGCGGTTGAGATGCAGCACGCCCGTGAACTCGACCACCGACGCCCGGAGCCTGCGATGCGGAGAGCCCTCCATCAGCCGGAGCGCGGTGTCGAGCTCGCGCTCGGCCAAGTCGTACTCGCCGAGGTCGATCAGGGCGCGCGAGAGCTGCTGGCGCATTCGCGCCTCGGCCTCGGGGGGACCGCCGGCGGCGGCCGCCGCAACGCCGGCCGCGTAGACCTCGCGCGACTCCTCGAAGTGCTTGTGGTTGTGGTAGCCGAGCCACATCGCCTCCGCGAGATGCCAGACCTGCTCGTTCCACCCCCTCTCCGCGGCCGCCCGCTCGATGGCGAGGAGGTTGGGGCGCTCGGCCTCAAACCACTCCAGCGCAGTGGCGGGCGAATCGGGAGAGGGCCCGCCGACGCCGAGCGCGGGCGGTTCCTTCGCGAGTCGAAGCCGTTCGGGAGCGATCGCGCGGTCCATGCGGCGGGTGGACGCCAGGTAGTGGGTCACGAACGCGTGCACCGTCGCGTCCTGGTCGGTCGACGATTCGTCGCGACGAGCAGCGCCGCGAGCGTGCGAGCGCAGCAGGTCATGGAAGCGGAAGCGGGCCCCCGTGTCCTCGACGAGGTGGGCCTCGCTCAGAGCGTCCAGCAACTGCGATGCCGTCTCCGCGTCGGTGGGCAACGCGGCCGCGGCGACGGGGACCGTGAACGTCGGCCCCGGGTGTAGGCCCAGCCGCCGGTACAGGCGCGCCGCGTCGTCTGGCAGCGCGTGGTACGCCGCATCGAACACCGCCTGAAGCGAGCGCGCCGTACCGGATCGCATCCGCTCGAGCCGCCGGTCTTCATCCGCGAGATCGGCTGTGAGCCATGAGACGGGGCGGTGGGCGTGGCGTCCCGAGAGACGCGCCGCGCAGACGCGCAGCGCGATGGGAAGCCCCGCGCAGTAGCGGGCAAGCGTCTCCACGGCCTCGGGCTCGGCGGCGACGCGGCACTCGCCGATCAGGTCGTGGAGGAGCCGGCGCGCGCTCGGATCGTCGAGCGGCGCGACCCGCACCACGTCGGCTCCGTCGTGCAGGAGCTCCTCGAGCGGCGCGCGGCTCGTCACCAGGACGAGGCACTCCGCGCTGCTCGGGATCAACGGCTTGACCTGCGCCGCATGATCGACGTCGTCGAGCAGCACGAGCAAGCGCTTGCCGGCGATGCGAGAGCGGAAGAGCGCGGCGCGCTCAGCCAGGCCCGGCGGAATGACGGCGTCCTCAAGGCCCAGCGCGCGCAGAAACTCGCCAAGCACGTCGCTGACGCCGACGCCACCGCGGTGCCGAAGCTCGCCAAAGTTGCGATAGAGCTGCCCGTCGCCGTAACGGCCGCTGTTCTGGTGCGCCCAGTGGGCACCTGTCGCGCTCTTCCCGACGCCGTGGCCGCCGCATAGAACGACGACCGGGGGGGTCCCGGGAACCGCCGGCTGGGTCGCGAACCGGTCGATCGTCGCGATCTCCGACTCACGGTTGACGAACCGGCTCGGTCCGCGCGGGAGCTGCTTCGGAACCGGGAACTCCGGGCCCCGGGCGCCGATGTTGACCGTGCCGATCTGGCGAGCCTGGACGACATCGCCATGAACCACGCCCGACAGCTCGTTGTGAATGCCGGGGTCGCCAGCGCGTCGGGCGTCGTCAGCAGGTCGCTCGTGCATACGTTTCGGCTGAGCCGGTTGAGGCGAATCCAACCATACGGGCACGTCCAAGCGGCGGGCACAGCCGGCGCGAGGCCGCTGCCACGTTCCTGCTGCCTCCTGGCGGGGGCTGAACCGGAGCCGCTGTCCGCCGTTCGGGGTCTGGAACCTCGCGGAAACGCGTTCGTGCGGGGTCACGCCGCTGCGTGCACGAGCCCAGTCGAGAGACGTGCATGGCGGCGCGTGGCGCGATTGGTCGTGCAGGGCGGTCGACCGCGGAGGTCGCGCAGCAGCTGTTCGTGAGCCTGAACACCATCGAGACCCACCTGACCCGCGTCTATACGAAGCTCGGCCTGTCTGGACCGGGCGCCCGCCGAGGGCCGCGGCGCTGGAGGACGCGTCATCGAAGTAGGCCGTCCGCTGGCGCGAAGAGTTGAGCGGAACGCTGAAGCGCTCCGCGGGACTCGAACCGGCGCGCCCCTTCTTACCAGAGAACTGGCCGAGACTGCGCGGAGTCGCCAACCTGCCGGCGAGGCCAGAGCGCGTGCCATCGATTTGGTCCGGCGCGTGATCTAGAAGTCGGTTGATCGACGTCATCGGCCGCAGCGGCTTTACGCCACTGCGACCGAGCGCGCACCTTTCAGCGAGCCTGCCCGCGCCCGCGATACCTCCGCCGCGACGTCGATCTTGCGCCCCCGGTACTCGCGGATCTCATGCGCGTAGCGCCGCTCGAGGACCTCGACGCTGTGCCCCATCCGTTCAGCGATTTCGCGCAGGTCGAGCTGGCCCTCCTTGATAAGGAGCGAGGCGTGGAGGTGGCGGAGCTTGTTCGGGGTTGCATCAGGCCACCCAACGGCGAGGGCGATGCGACGAAAGGCTCGGCGCGCCCAGCGCTTGTATGTCTCATCGTCCCAGTGCTCGCGCATCGCGGTCGGGATCACAGGATCGCCGGGGTCACGGAATGGCGTCAGCGCGCGCCACTCCGCGAGGTCCGCCGCCGCCGCGTCCCAGAGATCGATGCTGCGGTCCACGCCGGTTTTGGTCTGGCCGCGGAGGCTGCCGTCAAGGTCCGTGCTCTCGACAAGCGTGATGCTCCGGTCCCGGACATCGCGCCATCGAAGCCCGCGCCACTCGCCCGGACGCAGGCCGCCGAGATAGCCGAGCGAGATGATGATTGCCGCCAGCGGCGAGCCCTCGTCCGCCAAGGCGATACTACGCATGCGCTCCGCGGTCGCGACGTCGACGACGGCGACCTGCCGACGCTTCGGCGCCTTCGGCTTGCGGATCTGTGAGACGGGGTTTATTTCAACGATGTCGAGCTCGAGCGCATGGGCGAAGACATGCCCGAGGACCTGGAGCGACTTGCGAGTCGTCTCGGCGCCGATGCCCGCGGCCAGCAGGTCGCCGACAAGCGCCTTGACGTCGCGGGGCCGGACGTCGACTGCGAGCTCGCCGCCGATCCGACCGCTCAGGTGTCGCGCCCAGAAGCCCTCGTAGTTCACCACCGTGCGAGCGGCGAGCTGCGGCCGCACGTGGTCGCGCATCCACTGCTCGTAGCAATCGCCGACGGTCATGTGGCCGCGCGCGGGCGGCCCATCGGCGATGAGGGCGGCACGTCGATCCAGTTCGTCGCGGAACGCGATGGCCGCGTCGAGTTCGTCGAACGCCCGACGCTCGCGGCCGCCATTGGCGCCGGTCCAGCGAACGCGGTAGGTCACGAGCGCCGTGCCGTCGCGCCGTTCGCGGCGGCGCGTTTCGATGCTGCGCATGTCGGGCTTGCAGTTCATGCCCTCACCTGTGCGGCGCGGCGGCGGCGTCGCACGGACGCGGCGCTGTCTGCGACCTGCATCCGGTCCCGCGCATAACGATCGACGGCCTGCGTGCCACCGACGTCGGTGACCTGGCGCTCGGCCCACCGCTGCGCGTCCTCGGCGCGCACGCGGTACGGGCCGGTGCCGTCGATGCGCAGCGCGCGGAGCGAGCCGCGCCGGATGTGCAGGCGGACCGTCTTCGGCGTCAGGCGAAGCACCGCGGCGACCTCGGCTGCGGTCATCAGAGGAGCGGGCCAGTCAAGCGGCGGAAGCGGGTCGGCCAGCGGGTTGTCCATCGCGGTGCTCCTCGTCGTGCGGCCCCCGGTCGGGGCGTCGGAGCACTTGGCGCGCGGATTGGCGGCTTCCGGCAGGAAGGGGTCGCCGGGCTCTACGCGGCCGCGGCGGCGCTTGACGTTCGCCCTCTTGGGCGCTGGCCCCCGTTTGGCCCCGAGAAGCTCGGTCGAGGAGGAGAGGCAAGTGCTGGCGCGGTGCTTCGGCCAGTGCGGGCGGGGATTTTCGTCGAAGCCCTCTGCCGGACTCGAACCGGCGACCCCTTCCTTACCATGGAAGTGCTCTACCAGCTGAGCTAAGAGGGCGGGCTGGCCGGGGAAGGGTAGCGCTCGCCGGAGGGGTCTGGCTGGTGCCGCTAGTCCTCGGGCGAGGGCTGGACCGGGAGCTGCGCGTCGTCCCGGCGCTCGGCGGCGACCCGCCGCTTCTCGGCCTTCGCGTCCGCGTCGGCGCGCTGCTCGCGCCCGCGCTTGTAGGCGGCCTCGTTGTTGCTCGCCACGCGTGCCTTCTCGGCCCGCCATGCCGCCTCGCCTCGAAGGGGCTGTTCCGGCTGCTTCTCGGGCATGCGTGGGCCTCTCGATCGGTACTTCGGACTCGTCCTCAGCCTACTCCGCGCATCAGCGGGGCACGCTGAACCCCAGCACGAGGACGCCGACCAGCCCGCTCACCGCGCCCGCGACGAGCACGAGCACGGGCGCCCGCCCGAGCGCCAGCGCGACGGCGGACACGAGCGCCACCGCCACCATCCACAGCTCGTCGAGCCCCGCGGCCAGCGGGACCGCCGCGCCGATGATCGCGCCGATCGCCGCGGGGCCGGCGCCGTCGAGGAACGCTCGTGCCCGTGCGTTCGAACGCAGCGCGGCGAAGCGGCGACCGCCCAACCCGATGACGAGGAACGACGGGAGGAACGCGATCAGCGCGGCGAGCAGCGCGCCGCCGAGCCCGGCCGCGGCGTAGCCGACCACCGCGACGGTCTGCGTGACGGGACCCGGCGTCAGCTGCCCGAAGGCGACGGCGTTGAGGAACTCCGCGTGCGTCATCCACCCGTAGACGTCGACGGCGTCGTCCTGCATGAGCGGGATGATCACGAAGCCCCCGCCGTAGCTGAGGGCGCCGACCTTGAGCGCGGTCCAGGACAGGGCGGGCAGCTCGCCGGCGCCGTACGCGGCGAGCGGAAGGAGGAGCGGCCAGACGTGGGCGGCGACCCGTGCGCGCGCACGGCGCAGCAGCTCGACGAGCCCGCAGGCGAGGAGCACCACGACGACGAGCGGGCCGATCAGCACCGTGGCGACCGCGTCCGCGACGACGTAGGCGAGGCGCGGGTCGCGGGCCCCGCGCAGGCCGGCGCGGCCGAGCGTGAGGCCGGCGTGGGCGACGACCGGCACCACCGCCGCGCCCGCCCCGGCGGCGAGCGCGAGCAGCCACTGCGGCGGCGCGTCGGAGAGCGAGCCGGCGGCGAGCACGAGGATGAGCGCGAGGCCGGGAAGGATGAACGCCAGGCCGCCCGCGACCGCTCCGCGCAGGCCGCCGACCCGGTGGGCGCAGTAGATCGCCAGCTGCGTCGAGGCCGGCCCGGGCAGCAGGCCGCACGCGGCGTTGGCGTCCTCGAACTCCCGCGAGTCGATCCACCTGCGGCGCTCGACGACGAGGTCGCGGAGGAGCGCGACGTGCGCGGGCGGGCCGCCGAACCCGATGACCCCGATCCTTCCCCACTCCCGGAGGATCTGCGGCACTCCGATCGTCACCCCTCGTCGCCCGCGAGGAGCTCGATCTGCTGCTCGACGGCCTCCTCGACGCGGTCGGCCATCACGAGCCCGAACAGCGCGAGCAGGCTCTCGGCGGCGAGCGGGCGCAGGCGCTCGAGCGCCTGCTCGACCTCGGGCCAGCGGTCGGCGGGGCGGCCGGCGGCGTCGAACGGGCGCCAGACCTCGTCGAGGAAGAGCTCCACGTACGCGCGCGCGGCGCCGTCGGCGTGCGCGTGGAGCGTCTCGAGCAGCTGCGCCGACCGCTCGGCGGGAACGCCGAGGCGTCGCAGCTCCTCGCCGGCGCGCGCGAGCCGCGGGCTGCGCTCCTCGAAGCGCCCCTCCCCCAGCGGCCGCAGGACGCCGAGGCGGACCGACCGCTCCAGGAACGCGGGATCGGCGTCGTCGCCCCACCGCTGCGCGAGCTCGCCGAGCTCGACGACCTCCGGCTCCTCCTCCTCGAACGACGCGCGGAGAGTGCGGCTGAAGCGCAGGACGTGCGACGTCTCGCCTCCCGAGGCCTCGATGAGGCGGCGGATGGCCTCGAGGTTGAAGCCGTCGGCCTGCAGCTCCTTGATCAGCTCGAGGCGGGCGAGGTGTTCGCCGCCGTAGTAGCCGGTGCGGCCGCGGACCTCGGGCGGCGGGAGCAGGCCTCGGGACTGGTGCGCGCGGACGTTCCTGACGGTCATCCCGGCCCTGCGCGCGAGCTCGTCGATCGTCAGCTCGTCGTCCTCGGGAGTGTGCGCCACCGCACGAAGGGTACTCCTTGACATGTTCCTTGAATCAATGCTACACCGTTCCATGTCATGGTTCTGAACTCGCTCGACACCGCGGCGGGAGCCGCCACGCTCGCCGCCTCCGAGCCCGCCGGCGGCGCCGCCCTCGACCAGGTCGTGATCGCCACCGGCGGCGCGACGGTCGTGACCGCCGTCCTTGTCTGGCTGCTCGCCGGCCACCGCTCCGGCCGCGTCGCGGTGCTCGGGAAGGCCGCGGACCGGGTCGCGCGCGTCGCGCGCCTGCCCGCCTGGGCGGCCCTCCCCGCGCTCATCGCGGGGCTCGCGCTCGAGATCGCGCTGCTCGGGATGTACTGGGACATCTCGCTGCACATCGACGACGGGCGCGACGCGGGTCCGCTCGCCAACCCCGCCCACTAGCTGATCCTGGTCGGGCTGTTCGGCGTGTTCGCGGCCGGCGTCATCGCGATGGCGCTGCCGCGCGACGGGGAGCGTCCGGGCCCTGCGCCGATCCGCATCACGCGCGACTGGCACGCGCCGATCGGCGGCGTCCTCATGGCGGCCTGCGGCGGCTTCGCGCTCATCGGCTTCCCGCTCGACGACGTCTGGCACCGGCTGTTCGGCCAGGACGTGACGCTGTGGGGCCCGACGCACCTCATGCTCATCGGCGGCGCGTCGATGGCGCTGCTGGGGATCGCCGTGCTGCAGGTCGAGGTCGTGCGCGTCATGAAGCGCACGGGCCAGATCCACACCGAGCAGTGGTGGGTCAAGCACCTGCGCAACACCTGGCTGCCGGGCGGCCTGCTCATCGCCCTGTCGACCTTCCAGCTCGAGTTCGACCTCGGCGCGCCGCAGTTCCAGCTCATCTTCCAGCCGATGCTCATGATGCTCGCGGCGGGCGTCGTGCTCGTGGCCGCGCGCATCTTCCTCGGCCGCGGGGCGGCGTTCGGTGCGGTCGCGTTCTTCCTCGTCATGCGCGGCCTGCTGTACCTCGGGGTCGGCAGTCTCGGCGAGTCGCCGGCGCACTTCCCGCTGTACATCGTCGAGGCCGCGCTCGTCGAGGGCGTCGCGCTGCTCGTGTCGGTCAAGCGCCCGCTGGTGTTCGGCGCCTGGTGCGGCGTCGCGCTCGGCACGCTCGGGCTCGCCGCCGAGTGGGGCTGGTCGCACCTCTGGATGCCCGTCCCGTGGCCGGCCGAGATCCTGCCGCAGGTCGCGGCGCTCGGGCTCGCCACCGCGCTCGCCGCCAGCCTCATC
>DASVQN010000040.1:0-99734 GCA_036389155.1 Solirubrobacteraceae bacterium | reverse complement strand
CCGCGGCCTTCGTGCGCGAGTGCTCGGCGATGAAGGCCTCGGTGAGCTCCCGCGCCTGATGGTCGGGGCGCTGGTTCATCGGGGACTTCATGAGGTACGAGGAGGGGCCGTCGAGCTGGCCGGAGATCCCGTGGTTGAGGGCGAGCTTGAGGCAGCGGACCGCGTCGATGACGCTCCCGGCCGAGTTCGGGGAGTCCCAGACCTCGAGCTTCATCTCGACGTTGAGCGGCACGTCGCCGAAGGCCTGGCCCTCGACGCGGATGTGGGCCCACTTGCGGTCCGTCAGCCACGGCACGTAGTCCGACGGGCCGATGTAGACGTCGTCGTCGGGCAGCTTGTGGCCCATGATCGACGTGACCGCCTGGGTCTTGGAGATCTTCTTGGACTCCAGCCGCTCGCGCTCGAGCATGTTGAAGAAGTCCATGTTGCCGCCGACGTTGAGCTGCGACGTTCGCAGCATCTTCACGCCGCGCTCGTGGAACAGCCGCGCGAGCGTGCGGTGCACGATCGTCGCGCCGACCTGCGACTTGATGTCGTCGCCGACGATCGGCAGGTTCTTCTTGGCGAACCGGTCGTTCCAGTAGTTCTCCGACGCGATGAACACCGGGATGCAGTTGACGAAGCCGCAGCCGGCCTCGAGCACCTGCTCGACGTACCACTTGGTCGCCTGCTCGGAGCCGACCGGGAGGTAGGAGACGACCACGTCGGTCTTCGTCTTCTTGAGGATGTCGACGATGTCGGCGGTCTCGCCCGGCGCCTTGGTGATGCGCTGCTTGAGGTACTTGCCGAGGCCGTCGTGGGTCATGCCGCGGTGGACGGTCACGCCCAGCTTCTCGGGCACGTTCTCCGCGAACTTCATCGTGTTGTTCTGGCCGGACCAGATCGCCTCGCCGAGGTCCTTGCCGACCTTGTCGGAGTCGATGTCGAACGCGGCCGTGAACTCGATGTCGCGGACGTGGTAGCCGCCGAGGTCGACGTGCATGAGCCCCGGAACGGGCTCGCTGGAGTCGGCGTCCTTGTAGTAGTGGACGCCCTGGACGAACGCGGACGCGCAGTTCCCGACGCCGATGATGGCGACCCGGACCTTGTCCTGCTGCCGGCCGGCGCCGTTCTTGGACGCCCCGCTGGCGCCGTTGGTGGTGCTCACGTTTCTTCTTGCCTCCTGGTCAACAAGCTCGGGGCGAAGAACCCCGGCGGCCCTAAGGGGTTACGTCCCCTTTGAGGGCCGAGCGCACATGGATGATGCGCTGGAAGACGGTGACGATGCTCAGCACGGCCAGGACGTACACGGCGGGCTCGAGCAGCTCGAAGTCACCTAGTGAAGCACCTTTGGCGAACAGCAGGCCGATCGACAGGATCACGACCCTGACCGCCCGGGGCGCGATACCCACGTCTCCTGTTACCCCGAGAGCCTCCGCACGAGCGCGCGTGTACGAGACCATGACGGAAGCCAACACCGCGATCACGGTCGCGGCGACCGCGAATTCGTCCCCCGCGTCGGCGAACTGGGCGGCGACGGCGGACAGCACGATCCCCTCGGAGACGCGGTCGAGCGTGGAGTCCAGGAACGCGCCGAACGGCGATCCCTTGCCCGACATCCGCGAGTAGCGCCCGTCGAGCGTGTCCATGACCGACCCGACGATGAACGCGATCCCGCCGAGGAAGTAGTAGTCGAGGTAGACCAGGACGGCCGCGACGATGTTGAGCGCGAGCCCGGTGAGCGAGATCGCGTTCGGCGTCAGGCGCGACTCGATGAGCAGGTTCCGCGCGCGGTCCCTGCGCTCGGCGAACGGGGTCGTGCTCACGAGGAGGTGACGGCCGGCTGCCCGAAGCGCCACACCGCGGGGCGGGCGCGCGCGAGCTCCCGCGCGGTGAGGGCGGAGAGGCCTGCCGTGGCGGCGCCGAGGATCCCGTCCATGACGAAGTGGTTGCCGGTCGCGACGATCACGTAGGACACGAGGAACGGATATGCCCACCAGAACGTGCGCGCAACCCGGTTGGTCACGAGCTGGGCCAGCGACCAGCCGATCATCAGCGCGAACGCGACGTGCATCGAGGGCACGGCGGCGTAGGGGTTGAACATCGCGTTGACGCCGTCGCTCGCCGGCTCGACGCCGGTGAACTCGCTGACGGAGTCGAGGAAGCCCCACTCGGGGAAGAAGCGCGGCGGCGCGGTCGGGTACAGGATGTAGCCGACGAGCGCGATGATCATCGCCGTCATCATCATGTTGCGCACGAAGTAGAAGCTCTGGTTGCGCATCAGGTAGATCCACACCAGCGCGCCGACGGTGACCGTCGTCTGCGCGTTGATGTACATCCACGAGGCGGCGTCGATCAGCACGCCCGACCCGCTGCTCCACGCCTGGACGCTCGGCTCGACGAACAGGCCGAGCGTGCGCTCCAGCGAGATGATCCCGCGCGCGTTGTCGAAGGCCGTCGCCGCGACGCCGGGCTCGTCGGCGAATCCGCGCACCAGGCTGTAGCCCTGATAGGCGGCGAAGAACAGGGCGAACTGCCGGACGACGTCGAAGGGGCCGTGCGGGAGCAGCCTGGCGACGGAGCGGACACGGGCCATGACGGCTTCGATCCTACCGGCGGGCATGGTCCTCACTGCAAGCCGGGCCGTGTTGCACGAGGCGCACGGGGCTGAACTTCGCCGCGATCCGGATCGTCCCTGGCCTGCGCGCCCGCACGAGCGTCCAGTCCTCCGCGGCGCGCTCGACGCACGCATCGCCGCTGGCGACGTTCCAGTACGGCGTCCACCGCACGCGCACCAGGACGGGGCCGCGGCGGGTCGCGCGCAGGGTGAACGAGGTCGGGCCGAGACGGCGGACCTTCGCGCCGCTGCCGGTGCGCGTCAGGCCGCGGGCGTCGCGGACCTCGAAGACGCGCCAGTGGCGGTCGCGGTAGACCGGCCTCAGGAAGGGCAGGCCGCGGCGGATGAGCCTTGCCTCCTGCCGCGCGGCGGGGTCGAGCGGGACGTCGGGCAGCGCGACGTAGCGCACGCCGTTGGACTGCAGCCAGAACTGGTAGCGCTCGGAGGTCAGGTCGCGGCCCTGGCGGAAGAGCGGGTTGTACTTGTTGTCGAGCTGGGCCTCCCAGCCGCGGGCGAGCGGGTAGCGGCGCGCGACGTGGACCGACTCCCAGTGCATGCGCGTGAACGGGATCTCGACGCGCGTGGAGGCGTCGGCGCGCGGCTCGAGGAAGTCGAGCAGCGGGCGGTAGAACGCGAGCTTGGAGGAGGGGTCGGTCAGGCCCTTGTCGGTCTCGCGGATCGGGCCGTACCACTGGTAGACGAGGAGCGGCAGGCTGGCGGCGACGAGGACGCGGGGGTTGACGCGGCCGGCGAGGGCGCAGACGAGCAGCGGGCCGGCGAACATCGCGGCGACGCGGCCGGCGTTGCTGCCCATCGGCGTGGCGACGGCGAAGGCGGCGACGGTGGCGGCGCCGTAGAGGAGGGCGCCGGTGCGCAGCGAGCGCTCGGCCTCGGGCAGCAGGCGGTAGGTGAGCGCGGCGGCGCCGACGACGCACGCGAAGGCCCAGAAGCCGAACGGCTGGCTGCCGCCCTCGGGGAACGCGAGGGCGAGGGCCAGCGCGGGGAGGAAGGCGCCGGCGGCGACGGCCAGGCCCGGGCGGCGGCGTCTTGCGAGCGCGTCGGCCACCCCGGCCATGGCGAGGAAGAGGCCGGCCACCGGGCTGGCGGCGGTCGTGGCGACGGCGAGCGCTGTCGCTGCGCGGGTGTGGCTCTTGTAGAGGGCGAGCAGGGTGGCGAGCGCGAACGTGACGCCGAAGCCGAAGGTGAGCCGGCCGATGAAGAGGTCGGTCGCCGTCGCGGCGGCGAACCACAGCGCGCCGATGTGGGCGCGGTCGCCGAAGTGCTCGCGGGCGAGGATCGCGAACAGCGCCGCGCTGACCACGGCCGCGACCGCCCCGAGGACGCGCGGGCCGATGAGCGCGGCGAGCGGCGGGAAGAGGAGCGAGTACCCCGGCGTGTGGTGCCCGGCGTACCACTGCGCGTTGAAGAGCGTGAACCCGTGGTGCTCGAACAGGCCGGTGCGGTAGACCTGCGCGGCGAGGTCGGGCGTCGCGGGGGCGAACAGGAGCCACAGGCCGGCGAGGACGGCGGCGAGCAGCGCGGGCAGCGCCCAGACCTCGCCCCACAGACCCCGCATGACCCTCACGTGCACCGCGGCTCCTTCGAGCGGACCCGACCGAGGGCGAACCTCGTCCCCACTTCGACGCGGCCGGCGGATCGGATCCGCAGGCGCGTCCAGCCCCCCGGCGCCGGCTCCACGCAGCCGTCGCCATCCAACAGCGCCCAGTATGGCGTGAAGCGGATGCGGATCGTGCTTGTGCCGGGTTGGGGTGTGTTAAGGACGAAGCCCTCCGGCTTGACCTCCGTGACGGTCGCGCGGCCGTCGGCGAGCGGCTGGGCGTCGGTCGTCGCGAAGACCCGCCAGTCCTCGCTGCGGAAGACCTCGCGCAGGCTCCGCGGGTGCGAGAGCGCGAGCGTCTTCTCCTCCTCGGCCGAGGCGTCCATCGGGAGGCGGAGCGGCACGGCGACGTAGCCGATCGCGTTCGTGCGCAGCCACACGGCGTAGCGCTCGGGCGTGAGGCGGCCCTCGTAGAAGACGCGGTTGCGGTCGCGGTCGACCTGGCGCTCCCAGCCGCGGGCGATGGGGAGCCGGCGGGCGAGGTGGAAGGCCTCGCCGTGGCTCTGCGTGAACGGGACCTCGACGCGCGCCGGGCCGCGCGGCGCGAGGAAGTCGGCGACCGGCTGGTAGTACGCGGCCTCCGTCGACGGGTCGTCGTGCGCGCGCAGCCAGTCGCGGACGGCGGGCTGCAGCGTCCAGTACGCGATCGGGAGCGCGAGGACCGCGAGGACGACCCGCCTTCGCGGCCACAGCGCGAGCGCGACGACCGCCGGGGCGAGGAGCGTCCCGAGCCGCGACGCGTTGCCGCCGATCGGCGTCGGGAACGCGAACGCGGCGACGGCGACGACCGCGTACAGCGCCGCCCCGATTCGCACCGCCCGCCACTCGCGCGGCGCGGCGACGGCCACCGCCACGGCCGCCGCGAGCGTCGGCCAGAACGCGGAGGGGACGAACGGGAACGTCCCACCCTCGGGGAACGCCCAGACGAGAAACAGCGTCGGAACGACCGCCCCGAAAGCAAGGGCGGTGCCTGGCACCGCAATGTTGACGTGCCTGGCACCGCAATGTTGAGGTGCCAGGCACCGTGCCTGGCACGACGGGTGGCACCGTGCCTGGCACCGGGGGCCGGTTTTGGCTGCAACCAGCGCGATTCCGGCGAGGGCGGCGAAGAGCGACGCGACCGGGCTGGCGAGGGCCGTGACGAACCCGGCCGTGGCGGCGAGCCAGGTGCGACCTCGGGCCGCGGCAAGCACCGCTCCCATCCCGATCCCGAGGCCGAGCGTGAAGGCCAGGCGACCGCTCACGAGGCTCGCGACCACGCCGGGGGCGAAGGCCAGCCCGGCGAGGCGGCCCCGCTCGCCGGCCAGCGCGGCGAGGAAGGCCACAGCCGCCACCGCGGCGATCCCCGCGACGAGCCGCGGCCCGAGCCACGCGCCGAGCGCGGGGAACAGGACGCTGTAGCCCGGCGTGTGGTGCCCGCCGTACCAGGCGGTCGAGAAGAGCGTGAACCCCTCGCGGGCGAAGAGGTCGGCGCGGAAGCGCTGCGCGGCGAGGTCGGCGCTCGGCGGGTCCGCGATCAGGTAGACGACGACCGCCGCCGCGGCGACGGCCGTCGGGACGATCCAGGCGGGGGTGCGGCGCTCTACCGCGCGCTCGCCAGGTCGACGGTGAACACGACCGCCGGCCACCCGGCGACGGTGCCGCTGCGCCGCGCGACCCCGATCCGCGCGAACTGGCCGGAGAGCAGCGTGTCGCGGTGCAGGCCCGACGCCATCCACGAGCCGACGATCGCGTCCGCGTCGTCGCCCTGCTCCGGCGACACCCAGGCCATCGTCTCGCCGATCGACCGCGCGCGGACGAACCGCGCGACGCGGCCCCGGACGTCCCCGTGCGAGAAGTCGCCGGTCGCGGCGACCGAGCCGCTCTTGGCGTCGGCGGCGCGGTCGAGGCGGCGCGAGCTGCGCAGCCGGCGCACGCCGCTCTGCGCGCGGATCGCGTTGAGCTTGCGGATCACGGAACGCTCGACGGCGTCCTCCTTCGGCGACGGCGGCCGGGCGGCGGCAGGCGTCGTCGAGCCAAGCGATGTAAGACCGACCGCGACTGCGGCCGCGCGGCGAAAGCGCATGGTCCATTGCTCCCTTCGTCGGGTGTGGCGAAGGCGGCATGTGGGCCACCAGGGCGGAAGGCGGGGGACCCTAGCGAACCCTCCGGCGAGGGACGCCACGAGGGTTCAAGGGCTAGCTTTCGGTCCGCATGCGCACGCTCCTGCTCGGCGAGGCGCTGGTCGACCTCATCTGCGAGCGGCCGGTGTCGCAGATGAACGAGGCCGACGCCTTCGTCCCGCACTTCGGCGGCGCGGTCGCGAACGTCGCGGTGGCGGCGGCGCGGCGCGGGGCGCAGGTGGCGCTGGCGGGCGGCGCCGGAGACGATCCTTGGGGCGCCTGGCTGCGCGACCGGCTGGCGCGCGAGAACGTGGAGCTGGACTGGTTCGAGCTCGTCGACGGCGTCCTCACGCCGGTCGCGTTCGTGACGGTCGACCTCAGCGGGGAGCCCTCGTACGCGATCTACGGCGACACGATCGCGGCGGTCATCGAGGCGCTCGAGGGGCGGCTCGACGCGGCGGTCGACGCCTGCGACGCGCTGTTCGTCACCTCGAACACGCTCGTCGGCGAGCGCGAGCGCGCCCTGACGCTCGGCGCCCGCGAGCGCGCGCTCGCCCAGGACAAGCCCGTCCTCGTCGACCCCAACCTGCGCCTGCACCGCTGGCCCGCGCCGGCGCAGGCGGCGACCGAGGCGCGCGCCCTCGTCCGCGACGCGTTCCTGGTCAAGTGCAACGGGGAGGAGGCGCGCCTGCTGACCGGCGAGGACGACCCCGAGGCGGCCGTCGAGGGGCTGCTGGCCGCGGGGGCCAGGCACGCGGTGGTGACGCGCGGCGCGCGCGGCGCGGTCGTGCGCGGCGGCGGGATGAAGCTCGACATGCCGGGCGAGCCCGCGCACCCGATCAGCACGGTCGGTGCCGGCGACGTCTTCATGGGGACGGTCGTCGCCGGCCTCGCCGCCACGAACTTCTACCCGCCCGCGATCGCCGCGGCACTGCGCGACGCGGTGGTCGAGGGCGCGCGCGCGACCGAGCGATGGGGCGCGCTCGGGTAGCCCGCATCCGCGAGCGGCTGCGGGCGGAGTACGGCACCCCGTCGCTCCCGCCGCACCACGCGCCGCTCGACGAGCTCGTCCTCACCGTCCTCAGCCAGTCGACGAACGATCGCAACCGCGACGTCGCGTACCTGCGGCTGCGGGAGCGGCTCGGAGGCTCGTGGGACGCCGTCCGCGACGCGCCCGTCGAGGAGGTCGAGGAGGCGATCCGCCCCGGCGGCATCTCGAAGGTCAAGAGCGTGCGGATCCAGGCGATCTTGGCCGCGATCGAGCAGGCGCGGCCGGAGGCACCCGGTGACGAGGACCCTCGGCGCCCCGCGCCCGAGGTGGCCGCCGGCGGCGACCCACTCGCGTTCCTCGCGAGCCTGCCGGTCGCGCAGGCGCGGGAGTTCCTGACGGCGCTCCCCGGCGTCGGCCGCAAGACCGCCGCGTGCGTGCTCCTCTTCTCCTTCGGCGCCCGCGACGTCCCTGTCGACACGCACGTCTCCCGCGTCGGGCAGCGCCTCGCGCTGCTGCCGCAGAAGGCGAGCTTCGACGCCCTCCACGACGCGATGCTCGAGCTGACGCCCCGCGGCGCCGAGCTCGAGCTGCACGTCAACCTCCTGCGTCACGGGCGGCGGACCTGCCACGCGCAGCGCCCGGCCTGCGAGCGCTGCGTGCTGCGGCGGTCGTGCCCCAGCCGGAGGGTCTAGGCGCCTCTAGTCGTGCCGGTGGTCGTGGTGCTTGGTGCCCGACTTCGCGATGCCGCGGCTGATGATGTAGGCGAACGAGGTCACGACGACCAGCGTCCACACCAGCGACGGCTCGATGTCGTCCGCGGACAGGCCGGCGATCATCACGCCGACGATCGTCAGCAGCCAGACGACGAACTCGCTCGACTTGAAGAACTCCTTCGTCTCCGGCGTGCGGAGATGGCGGCGCGCGAACTGGGCGACGTCGGGGCCGCCGCCGCCTCCGCCTCCGCCTCCGCCTCCGCCGGGGCCGTATCCCTGCTGCTGCTGCGGCGGATAGCCGCCCTGCGGAGGAGCGGGATACGCGCCCGCCTGCTGGGTGACCGGCGGGGGCTGCTGGGGCGGGTAGCCCGGGTCCCCGCCGCCGGGCGGGGGAGGTGGAGTGGTACTCATGGAGCCGAGCTACCCCCGATCTGGCACATGAACACCCGCACCCCCACACGCGTCTGGTACCTCGAGATGGCGCGCGACGACTTCAGGCCGAGCGCCGGCGAGGCCGACGTGCGCCGCTCGGGCGTCCCGTACGGGCCGCTGAACCGCCTCTTCTACGTCGAGGTCGGCCGCGACTTCCACTGGGTCGACCGCTTGGAGTGGAGCCGCGACCAGTGGCAGGCATGGGCGGAGCGCACCGAGCTGTGGCTCCTCTACGAGCGCGGTACCCCCGCCGGGTACGCGGAGCTCGACCCGCGCGCCGACGGCACCGTCGACGTCGCGTTCTTCGGCGTCCTCGAGCCGTTCCGCGGCCGCGGACTCGGAGGCCGCCTGCTGAGCCGAGTCGTCGAGCGGGCGTGGGAGCTCGGCCCCGACCGCGTCACCGTCAACACGTGCGAGCTGGACGGGCCCTACGCCCGCGCGCACTACGAGGCGCGCGGGTTTCGCGTGGTCAGGGAGGTGGTTGAAGGACGCGGAAGATCTGCCATACTCTGACGCAGATTTTTCACGTCCCACAGGAGCAAGCGAACCCGATATGGGCAAGACAATTGGTATTGACCTCGGCACGACGAACTCGTGCATGGCCGTCCTGGAGGGCGGTGAGCCGACCGTCATCCCGAACTCGGAGGGCGGGCGCACGACGCCGTCCGTCGTCGCGTTCACGCAGGGCGGCGAGCGCCTCGTCGGCACGGTCGCCAAGCGGCAGGCCGTGACGAATCCCGGCCGGACCATCTTCTCGATCAAGCGCTTCATGGGCCGCAAGGAGGCCGAGGTGCGCGAGGAGGAGTCCATCGTCCCGTACAAGGTCGTCAGCGGCCCGAACGGCGACGCGCGCGTGGACATCGACGACAAGCAGTACTCCCCGCCGGAGATCAGCGCGATGATCCTCCAGAAGCTGAAGGCCGACGCCGAGGCCTACCTCGGCGACACGGTCGACAGCGCGGTCGTCACCGTCCCGGCCTACTTCAACGACGACCAGCGCCAGGCGACCAAGGACGCCGGCAAGGTCGCGGGCCTCGACGTCAAGCGCATCATCAACGAGCCGACCGCCGCATCGCTCGCGTACGGGCTGGACAAGGAGAGCGACCAGACGATCCTCGTCTTCGACCTCGGCGGCGGCACGTTCGACGTGTCGGTGCTGGAGATCGGCGACGGCGTCTTCGAGGTCAAGGCCACCGCGGGCGACAACCACCTCGGCGGCGACAACTTCGACAAGGCGATCGTCGACTGGCTCGTGGGCGAATTCAAGCGCGAGCAGGCGATCGACCTCAGCCAGGACCCGATGGCCCTCCAGCGCCTCTACGAGGCCGCCGAGAAGGCCAAGATCGAGCTGTCGACGGCGCAGGAGACGCAGATCAACCTGCCCTTCATCACCGCCGACCAGAGCGGGCCGAAGCACCTCGACCAGCGCCTCACGCGGGCGAAGTTCAACGAGCTGACCGCGTCGCTCGTCGACCGCGTCGTCGCGCCGGTCCGCCAGGCGCTCGCCGACGCGAAGGACAAGGGCGCGGCGAACATCGACCACATCGTCCTCGTGGGCGGCATGACCCGCATGCCGGCGGTCGTCGAGAAGGTCAAGGAGCTCACGGGCAAGGAGCCGCACCGCGGCGTCAACCCGGACGAGGTCGTGGCCGTCGGCGCCGCCGTGCAGGCGGGCGTCCTGGCCGGCGACGTCAAGGACGTCCTGCTCCTCGACGTCACCCCGCTGACCCTCGGCATCGAGACCAAGGGCGGCGTGATGACCAAGCTCATCGAGCGCAACACGACGATCCCGACCCGCAAGTCGGAGATCTTCTCGACGGCCGAGGACAACCAGCCGTCGGTGGAGATCCACGTCCTGCAGGGCGAGCGCGAGATGGCCTCCTACAACAAGTCGCTCGGCAAGTTCCAGCTGACGGGCATCCCGCCGGCGCCGCGCGGCGTGCCGCAGATCGAGGTCGCGTTCGACATCGACGCCAACGGCATCCTGCACGTGTCGGCGAAGGACCTCGGCACGAGCAAGGAGCAGAAGATCGAGATCAAGGCGGGCTCCGGCCTGTCCGAGGACGAGATCAAGCGCATGGTCACCGACGCCGAGTCGCACGCCGACGAGGACAAGCGCCTGCGCGAGCTCGCCGAGGCCCGCAACAACGCGGAGAACGCGGCGTACCAGGCCGAGCGCCAGCTCAAGGACCTCGCCGAGCAGATCGACGAGTCGCAGAAGACCGACATCGAGCAGCGGATCAAGGACGTGCGCGAGGCGCTGACGTCCGAGGACGCCGCCGACATCAACGCGAAGGCGGAGGCGCTGCAGACGGCCTTCCACGCCGTGTCCGAGGCGATGTACCAGCGCGCCCAGGAGCAGGCCGCCGCCACCGGCGCGCCGGTCGACGGCGACGGCTCCGGCGACGGCCCGACCGACGGCTCGGCGGAGGAGGACGTCGTCGACGCCGAGGTCGTGGACGAGGGCCGGTAGGTGGAGAACCCAGAGGTCACCACTCCGGAGGCGGGCGCCGCGGAGGCGCCCGCCCCTCCCCCTGTCGACGCCGCTGCTCCTGTCGAGGAGCAAGGGGAGGCGGTCGCGGCCGAGCTCGACGAGCTGACGACGAAGGCGCGCGAGCGCGACGAGTTCCTCGCGCTCGCGCAGCGCACGCAGGCGGACTTCGAGAACTTCCGCAAGCGCGCCGCCCGCGAGGGGTCGCTCGCCGAGGCGCGCGGGGTGGCGAAGGTCGTCCGCGAGCTGCTGCCCGCGCTCGACAACCTCGAGCGCGCGCTGGCCGCGGCGGAGTCGCAGCCGGACGGGACCGAGCACCACCTCGCCGAGGGCATCCGCCTCGTGCAGGCCGAGCTGGTCGCCGCGATGGGGCGCGTCGGCGTCGAGGGCTACTCGCCCAAGGGCGAGCGGTTCGACCCGAACGTCCACGAGGCGATGGCCCAGCAGCCCGTCGAGGGCACCGAGAGCGGCACGATCGTCGAGGTCTTCCAGTCGGGGTACCGGATCGGCGAGTCGGTGATCCGCCCCGCCCGCGTGGTGGTGGCGGCGTAGAGGCCATGCCGCAGAAGGACCTCTACAAGATCCTCGGCGTCGACAAGAAGGCGTCCGTCGACGACATCAAGAAGGCCCACCGCAAGCTGGTCCGCCAGTACCACCCGGACACGCATCCCGGCGACGCGCGGGCCGAGGAGCGCTTCAAGGAGGTCCAGGCCGCCTACGACATCCTCTCCGACCCCGACAAGCGCAAGCAGTACGACCGCGGCGGCCTGGGCGCCTTCACGCAGGGCGGACCCGGCGGTGCGGGCTTCGACGCCGGCTCGTTCTCCGACATCCTCTCCAACCTCTTCGGAGGAGGAGGCGGCGGCGGCGCGGGTGGCCGCGCGCGCGGCGGCGCCGGCGGCGGGGCGGGGCCGCGCTCCGAGCGCGGCCGCGACCTCGAGACCGAGGTCTCGCTCACGTTCGACCAGTCGGTCGAGGGCGCGCAGGTCTCCCTCCAGGTCCCGATGGCCACGACGTGCGGCACGTGCCGCGGGACGGGCGCGAAGCCCGGCACCGCGCCTAAGGTCTGCCCCCGCTGCCAGGGCCGCGGCGTCGAGTCGCAGGGCCAGGGCCTCTTCTCCATCTCCCAGCCGTGCTCGAAGTGCGGCGGCAGCGGCACGATCATCGAGGACCCGTGCCCGACGTGCGCGGGCAGCGGCGCCACGCGGACGGTCAAGCGCTACCGCGTGACGATCCCCGCCGGCGTGCGCGAGGGCAGCCGCATCCGCCTGGCCGGCAAGGGCGAGCCCGGCCGGGGCGGCGGCGGCCCCGGCGACCTGTACGTCGTCACCCACGTCGCGGACTCCCCGGTCTTCCGCCGCAAGGGCGACCACGTCGAGGTCGAGGTGCCGCTCACGATCCCCGAGGCGCTGCAGGGCGCCGAGATCGAGGTCCCGACGCTGCGCGGGCGCAAGAAGCTGCGCGTCCCGCCCGGCACCAAGCACGGGACCGTCCAGCGCCTGCGCGGCGAGGGCCCGCCGTCGCTGGGATCCAAAGGCCGCGGCGACATCCACTACCGCTTCGTGATCGACGTCCCCGAGGACCTGAGCCGCGAGCAGGAGAAGGCCGTCGAGGAGCTGTCGAAGGTGATGAACGGCAACCCGAGGGCGAGGTTGTTCGCATGAGCACGCGACGCAGGACCACCACCCGGATCGAGGTGTCCTCGGACCGCGGCGTCTTCATGATCTCCGTCGCGGCCGAGCTGGCCGAGATGCACCCGCAGACGCTGCGCATGTACGAGGCACGCGGGCTGATCGAGCCGAAGCGCTCGCCGAAGGGCACGCGCCTGTACTCCTACAGCGACGTCGAGCGGCTGCGTCGCATCCAGGAGATGACGGCCGAGCTCGGGCTGAACCTGGCGGGCGTCGAGCGGGTGCTCGAGCTCGAGGCGCAGCTCGCGCGGACGCGGCGCAAGGCGGACGCGCTCGAGCGCGAGCTGGCCGCGACGCAGGCCGAGCTCGACGCCGCCCGCCGCAAGCTCCGCGGCGAGCTCGTGCCCTACCGCCGCGGCGAGGTCATCCCGGTCCGCCGCGCACCGCGGGCCGCCGCCGACGGCCGGCCCGAGCCGCGCGTCTAGAAGACGCGAACGGGCCCGGCGCCGCCCCGCGCCGGACCCGCTCTTGGTGCGTCGCCGCGCATCCTGCCGGTTTCCGGCCTGGGGTGCCACCCCAGGGTTTTCCGGGCTGCCTGAGCGTCAGTCCGTGGTGCTGGCGCCCTGCCGGGCCTCGCCGGCCGGCTCGGAGCGCCCCTCGCGCTCCTCGGGCCCGCCCGCTCCCGCCGCGCCGCCGGACTCCATGCCCGCGGTCTCGCCGTCGCCCTCGGCCATCTCCTCGGCCTTGCGGCGGCCGGGATGGTCGGGCGGGAGGTCGTGCGGGTTGATCTCGTCGTGCGCCTCGGGCGTGTCGCCGAGCGGCCGGTCGCCCTCGGCGTTCAGGCGCGGGACCGTGTCCGTGTTGTCGACGGGCGCCGTGCGCGACGTGCCGATCGTGCGGTACGCGATCGCGACGCCGCAGAGGATCACGGCGAGGATGGTGATCGGGATCGCGACCTCCGAGCCCATGGCGGCCCACGCGACCGCGATCACGACGACGGCGGCGACGAGGCCCCCGACGAGCGCGATGGGGAAGGTCGGGCCCGGCGTGCTGTTTCGGTCGGAAGCCATGCCCGGCGGGCTACCCGCCTTGACCGACCGCTGAACCCGGCTACAATCTCAGTCAGTCCCACTGAGATTTCTGTACGAGGAACGCCGAACACCTTGAACCCGGATCGCTTCACCATCAAGTCGCAGGAGGCCATCGCCGCCGCAGGGCGGCTGGCCGAGCAGCGCAACAACCCGCAGGTCACGCCCGAGCACCTCCTCGGCGTCCTGCTCGAGCAGGACGGCGGCATCGTCCCCTCCGTCCTCGGCAAGCTGGGCGCCTCGGCCGCCGCCGTCCGCAACCCGCTGAACGCCGCGATCGACGCCCTCCCGACGATGGGCGCCGGCGGCGAGGTCTCCGGCCAGCCGTCCTCCGAGCTCGTCCAGGTCCTGCGCGCGGCCGAGCACGAGATGCGCGAGCTCTCCGACGAGTACGTCTCGACCGAGCACCTCCTCCTCAGCCTCGCCGGCCACGGCTCGAAGGCGGGCGACGCGCTGCGCAGCGCCGGCGCCACGAAGGAGGAGCTGCTCAAGGCCATCGGCGAGGTGCGCGGCACCAAGAAGGTCACCGACCAGTCCCCCGAGGACAAGCTCCAGGCGCTGGAGAAGTTCGGCGTCGACCTCACGGAGCGGGCCGCCCGCGGCGAGCTCGACCCGGTGATCGGCCGCGACGACGAGATCCGCCGCGTGGTCCAGGTCCTCAGCCGCCGCACGAAGAACAACCCGGTCCTCATCGGCGAGCCGGGCGTCGGCAAGACGGCGATCGCCGAGGGCCTCGCCCAGCGCATCGTCTCCGGCGACGTCCCCGAGTCGCTGCGCGACCGCCGCGTCGTCGCGCTCGACATCGGCGCCCTCATCGCCGGCTCGAAGTACCGCGGCGAGTTCGAGGACCGGCTGAAGGCCGTCCTGAACGAGGTCAAGGAGGCCGCCGGCCAGATCGTCCTCTTCATCGACGAGCTGCACACCATCGTCGGCGCGGGCGCTGCCGAGGGCGCCGTCGACGCCGCCAACCTCCTCAAGCCGATGCTGGCGCGCGGCGAGCTGCGCGCGATCGGCGCGACCACGCTCGACGAGTACCGCAAGCACATCGAGAAGGACGCCGCGCTCGAGCGCCGCTTCCAGCCGGTCCTGGTCGGCGAGCCGACGGTCGAGGACGCCATCGCGATCCTCCGCGGGCTCAAGGAGCGCTACGAGGTCCACCACGGCGTCCGCATCCAGGACAGCGCGATCATCGCGGCGGCGACGCTGAGCCACCGCTACATCGCCGACCGCTTCCTGCCCGACAAGGCGATCGACCTGATCGACGAGTCCGCGTCGCGGCTGCGCATCGAGATCGACTCGCTCCCCGTCGAGATCGACGAGGTCGAGCGGCGGATCATGCAGCTCGAGATCGAGCGCACGTCGCTGGAGAAGGAGACCGACCCGAGCTCGGTCGACCGCCGCGAGGCGATCGAGCGAGATCTCGCGGAGCTGCGCGAGCGCTCCGGCGAGATGAAGGCGCAGTGGCAGGCCGAGAAGGACGCGATCCAGCACGTCCGCGAGCTGGTCGAGCAGCTCGACCGCGCGCGCCACGACATCGAGGTCGCCGAGCGCGAGGCCGACCTCGGCCGCGCCGCCGAGCTGCGCTACGGCCGCATCCCCGAGCTCGAGAAGGAGCTCGCCGCGGCCGAGGAGCGCACCAACGGCAACGAGGGCTTCCTGAAGGAGGAGGTCACCTCCGAGGACGTCGCCGAGGTCGTGGCCAAGTGGACCGGCATCCCCGTCAGCCGCCTGCTGGAGGGCGAGGTCGAGAAGCTCGTCCACATGGAGGAGCGCCTGCACCGGCGCGTCGTCGGCCAGGACGAGGCGGTCGGCGCCGTCTCCGCCGCGCTGCGCCGCTCGCGCGCCGGCCTGAGCGACCCGGACCGGCCGATCGGGACGTTCCTGTTCCTCGGCCCGACCGGCGTCGGCAAGACCGAGCTCGCGCGTGCCCTGGCCGAGTTCATGTTCGACGACGAGCAGGCGATGGTCCGCATCGACATGTCGGAGTACATGGAGAAGCACGCGGTCTCGCGGCTGGTCGGCGCGCCCCCCGGCTACGTCGGGTACGACGAGGGCGGCCAGCTCACGGAGGCGGTCCGCCGCCGGCCCTACAGCGTGCTGCTGCTCGACGAGATCGAGAAGGCCCACCAGGACGTCTTCAACGTGCTGCTCCAGGTCATGGACGACGGGCGGCTGACCGACGGCCAGGGCCGCACGGTCGACTTCAAGAACGTCGTGCTGATCATGACCTCGAACATCCCGGGCGGGACCGCGGGCGCCGAGGCCCACTTCCGCCCCGAGTTCATCAACCGCCTCGACGACATCATCGAGTTCCACCCGCTCGGCCGCGAGCACCTGCGCGACATCGTCGAGCTGCAGGCCGACCGCGTGCTCGCGCGCGTCGCCGGCCGCGGGATCACGGTCACGCTCACCGACGCGGCGAAGGAGCTGCTGGGCGACCTCGGCTACGACCCCACGTACGGGGCGCGCCCGCTCAAGCGCGTCATCCAGAAGCAGCTCGTCGATCGCCTGGCGACCGGGATCCTCGACGGCGCGTTCCGCGAGGGCGACGTGGTGCAGGTGGACGCCGGCGACGGCGAGCTCGCGTTCGCCAAGGGCGTCGTGCCCGTCGGCGAGCCGACGGTCTCCCTCTAGCCGCGGTCAGCGACCCCGCGTGGTTGGATACCGGCATGCCCACTTACATCATGCTCTCGACGCTCACGCCCGAGGGCGTGCAGACGGTCAAGAACAACCCCACGCGCATCAAGGAGGTCAACCGGGAGCTCGAGCAGCTCGGCGCCTCGGTCAAGGCGCAGTGGGCGACCCTCGGGCGCTACGACTTCGTCAACGTCGTCGAGGCGCCTGACGAGCAGGTGATGGCACGGGTGTCGCTCGAGCTCGGGTCGCGCGGGACGACGCGGTTCGAGACGATGGTCGCCATCCCGATCGACGACTTCATCTCGTCGCTCTGAGCGGGCTGCGCACCCTCGTCGTCGGCCCGGGCGGGCGCGAGCACGCGCTCGTGCGCGCGCTCAAGCGCTCGCCGTCCGTCGACGAGGTGCTGTGCGCGCCCGGCAACGCGGGCATCGCGCTGGACGTCCGCGTGCTGCCGGCGCCGAGCGACGTCACGGCGTTCGCGCAGCTGGCCGCGCGGGAGGGCGTCGATCTCGTCGTCGTAGGGCCGGAGGCGTGGCTGGCCGCGGGGCTCGTCGACGCGCTCGCCGCGGAGGGCGTCGCCGCCTTCGGTCCCACCGCCGCCGTCGCGCGGCTCGAGAGCTCGAAGGCGTTCGCCAAGGAGGTCATGCGCGAGGCGGGGGTGCCCACGGCGGGCTATCGGACCGTGCGCGACGTGGCCGAGGGGATGGCGGCGATCGAGCGCTATCCGGTCGTCCTGAAGGCCGACGGCCTGGCCGCGGGCAAGGGCGTCGTGATCGCCGAGGACGAGGCGACGGCGCGCTCGACGCTCGAGCAGCTCCTCGACGCGCGGCTGTACGGGACCGACCGCGTCGTCGTCGAGGAGCACCTCGCCGGCGAGGAGGTCTCGCTGCTCGCGCTGTGCGACGGCGAGCGCGCGCTGCCGATGGCGCCAGCGCAGGACTACAAGCGGATCTTCGACGACGACCTCGGCCCGAACACCGGCGGGATGGGCGCCTACTCGCCGGTGCCCGGCGTCGACGCCGACGCGATCGTCGCCTCCGTCCACCAGCCGGTCATCGAGCACATGCGCGAGCGCGGGACGCCCTTCCACGGCGTCCTCTACGCGGGCCTGATGCTCACCGACGCCGGGCCGCAGGTGCTCGAGTTCAACGCGCGCTTCGGCGACCCCGAGACGCAGGCCATCCTCCCGCGGCTGGAGAGCGACCTCGGCGAGCTGCTACTAGTCGCGACCCGGCCCGGCGGGCTGGCGGGGACGTCGCTGCGGTGGCGGGAGGAGTGGGCGGTCACGGTCGTCCTGGCCAGCGCCGGCTACCCCGAGTCCTCCTCGCACGGCGACGTCATCGCGGGCCTGGACGACGTGCCCGGCGACGTCGAGGTCACGCACGCGGGGACGGCTCGCCAGGAGGACGGCGCGATCGTCACGGCCGGCGGGCGGGTCCTGAACGTGACCGCGCTGGGGCCCGACCCGGCGACCGCCCGCTCCGCGGCCTATGCTGCCGCCGACCGGATCACCTTCGAGGGCCGGCAGCGGCGGACCGACATCGCCCTGCGGGCCGTGGAGCGCGCCTGAAATGAGCGAGCAGACCCCGGCGGCTCAGGCAGAGCCGCTCACCGAGACCCAGACCGCCGACCTCGAGGAGCTCGCCGAGGGCGCGCCCCGCGTGGGGATCATCATGGGCTCGAAGTCCGACATGGAGACGATGGAGAAGGCCGCCGCCGTGCTGGACGAGGCGGGCGTGGTCAACGAGATCCGCGTCATGTCGGCCCATCGCGACCCCGACGTCGTCGCCGACTACTGCAAGAACGCGCGGCTGCGCGGGCTGAAGGTCATCATCGCCGGCGCCGGCCTGAGCGCCGCGCTGCCGGGGGTCGCGGCCGCCCACACCGACCTGCCCGTCATCGGCGTGCCGCTGTCCAGCCGCATGAGCGCCGCCGGCGGCCTCGACGCGATCCTCTCCGTGGCCCAGATGCCGCCGGGCGTGCCGGTCGCGTGCGTCGGCCTCGACAACCCGCGCAACGCCGCGCACCTCGCGCTCCGCATCCTGAGCGCGTGAGCCTGCGCTCCATCTCGCCGCTCGACGGGCGCTACGCCCGTCAGGTCGCCGAGCTGGGGGACCACGTGTCGGAGTGGGCGCTCATCCGCGCGCGCGTGCGCGTGGAGGTCGAGTGGCTGCGCATGCTCGTCGCGGAGCTCGGCGTCGACGCGACGGTTGGCGAGCTCGACGTCGACCCCGAGCGGGTCAAGGAGATCGAGCGCACGACCAACCACGACGTCAAGGCCGTCGAGTACGCGCTGCGCGAGCAGGTGCCGCCGGAGCTGCGCGAGCTCGTCCACTTCGCGCTGACCTCCGAGGACGTCAACAACGTCTCGTACGCGCTGATGCTGCGCGGCGCGATCGCCGAGGTGTGGCGGCCGGCGGCCGAGCAGCTCGTGGAGGGCGTGGCCGCGCTCGCCGAGTCGACCGCGGGCGTGCCGCTGCTGTCGCGCACGCACGGCCAGGCGGCGACGCCGACGACGTTCGGCAAGGAGATGGCGGTCTTCGCGCTGCGCTGGCGTCGCCAGCTCGAGCAGGTCGACCGGCTCGAGTACCGCGGCAAGTGGAACGGCGCCGTCGGCACCTACGGCGCCCATCTCGCCGCGTATCCGGACGTCGACTGGCAGGACGTCTCGCGCCGGTTCGTCGAGTCGCTGGGGCTGACGTGGGCGCCGGTGACCACGCAGATCGAGCCGCACGACTGGATCGCCGAGCTCTTCCACGCGCTCGCGCGCTTCAACGCGATCCTCATCGACTTCGACCGCGACGTCTGGGCCTACATCTCGCGCGGCCTGGTCCGGCAGCGGCCGGTGGCGGGGGAGGTCGGCTCGTCGACGATGCCGCACAAGGTCAACCCGATCGACTTCGAGAACAGCGAGGCGAACGCGGGCGTCGGGTCGGCGCTGGCGCTGCACATGGCGCAGACGCTGCCCGTCTCGCGGCTGCAGCGCGACCTGAGCGACTCGTCGCTGCTGCGCAACAGCGGCGTCGTCGTCGGCCACTCGCTGCTCGCGCTGCGCAGCGCGCTGCGGGGGCTCGGCAAGATCGAGGTCAACGAGGCGGCGCTCGGGGCCGAGCTCGAGGACGCCTGGGAGGTGCTGGCCGAGGCGGTCCAGACCGTGATGCGCAAGCAGCGCGGCGGCGACGACCCGTACGACCAGCTCAAGGCGCTGACCCGCGGGGCGGGGATCGACCGCGAGCGCCTGCGCGAGTTCGTCGCGGCGGCGGACCTCGACGAGGACGACCGCCGCCGCCTGCTGGAGCTGACGCCGGCGGCCTACGTCGGGCTGGCCGAGCGGCTCGTCGACCACCTGCGCCGGTAGCCGCGTTCCGCGGCGCCGGCCGCCCCCCTCCGCTACGCCGGCCGCGCCCCTCCGCCGCGCGACTACCGCTTGCGGAGGGTGATGCTCACCTTCGTGCCCGCCGCCACGCGGACGTGCGCCGGGATCGACTGCAGCCGCACGCGCGAGAAGCGCCCGCTGCGGAAGCGCCGGCGCGACGTCCGGCCCAGGCGGCAGCCGGCGGCCTCGAGCGCGCGGCGCGCGGCCGTCCGGCTCAGGCCGCTGAGCTTCGGCACGCGGCAGAACGTCCCCGGCGCGACGACCGAGCGCCGCGCGCTGACGTCGAACTCGACGGTCGCGCTGTTGTTCGCGCCGTTCGGGTCCGGCGTCGGGCTGGCAGCGGTCGCGGTCAGCGTCTTGCCGCCCGTCGAGACGAGCTTGACGACCACGAAGACCGACGCCGTCCCGCCGGGCGCCAGCGACGGGATCGTGCAGTCGAGCGGCGGGCCGCCCGCGCAGCCGCCGGCCGACGGCGTCGTGGCGACGAGCTGCACGCCCGGCGGCATCGGCTCGGTCACGCGCACGTTGCGCGCGACGCTCGAGCCGTTGTTGCGCACGAAGATGGTGAGGACGTCGACGTCGTCGCGCTCCACGTCGGTCTCGACCGCGATCTGGCTGACGACGACGTCCGCCGAGCAGGGCTGCTGGCCGGTCTTCGTCGGGTCGTCGGGGCACGCGTCCTGCGTCTCGTCGCCGAAGCCGTCGCCGTCGTTGTCGCCCTCGAGCGTGGCCGCGACGTTCAGCCGCCTCAGGTCGGCGTTGTCGAGCGTCACGTCGCCGCTGTCGGGCGCCGCGCCGCTGCGGAACTCGATGACGTCGTGGGGGTCGGCGCCGCTGGTGCCGCTGCCGGTGACGGCGCAGTTCGGGTGCGGCGACGGGGCGGCACCGGTCGACAGCCCGAGGACGTCGCCGGGCTGGACCGCGACCCGCACCGGCATCTTGATCACGCCGGTGGCCGGCTCGGGCTTCGCCGTCGCGAGCACGGTCCACGACCGGTTGCCGCGCGGGCGGAAGACCTGGAGCTTCGTGTCCTCGCCGGTGAGGTTCTCCGTCCGCAGCTCGGTGATCACGCCGGCGAACGCGACCGTGTAGCCCGGCGCGGCCGAGCCGCTCTGGGCGAGCGTCGAGTCGGCGTCGCAGTCGGTGCCGGCGTTGGTGGTCTGGCCGAGCGAGATCGCGGCGGGCGCGGTGGAGGGCAGCGCGAGCGCGGCGGCGAGCGCGACGAGGGCGGCGGCGAGTCGGGACGTGCGGCGTGGCAAGGCGGGTCCTCCGGCTGACGGTGGGGGCGGCGATGGTATGGAACACGCGCCCGCGGACGCCGATGCGGCGGGGCGCACCCGTGTCGACATAACCCGTTGGTAGCCTCCGGGCGGTGACCGCAGCGCTTGCAGAGCTCCCCCTCCTCGCCTCCGGCAAGGTGCGCGAGATGTACGACCTGGGCGACCGCCTGCTCATGGTCGCCTCCGACCGGATCTCGACGTACGACGTCGTGCATCCCAACCCGATCCCGGACAAGGGCAAGGTCCTCACGGGGATCTCCGCCTTCTGGTTCGCGAAGACCGGGCACATCGTTCCCAACCACTTCCTGTCGGCCACCGACGGGGTGCCGGAGGAGGCCCGCGGGCGCACGATCGTCGCGCGGAAGCTGAAGATGCTCCCGGTCGAGTGCGTGGTGCGCGGGTACATCACCGGCTCGGGCTGGAAGGACTACCAGCGGACGGGCGGGGTGAGCGGGATCGAGCTGCCGCCGGGGCTGCAGGAGTCCGAGCGCCTGCCCACGCCGATCTTCACGCCGTCGACGAAGGCCGAGGAGGGCCACGACGAGACGGTCTCGTTCGACCAGGCGGCGGAGATCGTCGGCGACCGCGACCTCATGGGCAGGCTGCGCGACGTCTCCATCCAGCTGTACTCGTTCGCCGCCGAGCACGCCCGCGAGCGCGGGGTGATCGTGGCCGACACGAAGTTCGAGTTCGGCCTCGACGACGACGGGCAGCTGGTCGTGGGCGACGAGGTCCTGACGCCCGACTCGTCGCGCTTCTGGCCGCTCGAGGGCTACGAGCCCGGGCGCTCGCAGCCCAGCTTCGACAAGCAGTACGTGCGCGACTGGGCGTCGAACACCGGCTGGGACAAGACGCCGCCGGCGCCCGAGGTCCCGGAGGAGGTCGTCGCCGGGACGCGCGAGCGGTACGTCCAGGCCTACGAGCTCATCACCGGCGAGCCGTTCGACGCCTGGCTGCAGAGGACCGCGTGACGCGGGTCCGCGTCCTGGTCCGGCCGAAGGAGGGCATCCTCGACCCGCAGGGCCAGGCCGTCGAGCAGGCGCTGCCGGCGCTCGGCTTCGACGGGGTGAGCAACGTCCACGTCGGGCGGCTGGTCGAGCTCGACGTCGACGATCCCTCCCAGGTCCCGGCGATGTGCGAGAAGCTCCTGGCCAACACCCTGATCGAGGAGTTCGAGGTCGTGGAGGCCGAGGGCGCGCGCGCGTGACGACCTTCGGCGTCATCCGCTTCCCCGGCTCGTGCGACGAGGTCGATGCGCTGCAGGCCGCCCGCCGCGTCGGGGACGCGAAGCTCCTGTGGCACAAGGACCGCGACCTCGGGGGCGTCGACGCCGTGGTCGTCCCCGGCGGCTTCTCGTACGGCGACTACCTGCGCGTGGGGGCGATCGCCCGCTTCTCCCCGGTCATGGAGTCGGTGACCGAGTTCGCGCGGTCGGGCGGGCTCGTGCTCGGGATCTGCAACGGCTTCCAGGTGCTGTGCGAGGCGGGCCTGCTGCCGGGGGCGCTGCTGCCGAACCTCGGGCGGCGCTTCATCTGCCGCCAGCTCGGCATCGAGGTCGTCAGCGACCGCACGCCGTGGACCTCCGCGTGCGAGCCGGACGAGGTCCTCTCGATCCCGATCAAGCACACGTCGGGCCGCTACTACGTCCCCGAGGAGCAGCTCGCCGACCTCAACGTCGTCTTCCGCTACGCGCACGACGGCAACCCGAACGGGTCGACGAACGACATCGCGGGCGTGGCGAACGCCGAGGGGAACGTCGTCGGCCTCATGCCGCACCCCGAGCACGCGGTCGACGCGCTCACCGGCTCCGCCGACGGCCTGAAGCTGTTCGAGTCCGCCGTCCGTGAGCGCGTCGCCGTCTAGCCCGGCGCTGCCGAGCGTCGACGACGCGGTCGCGCTCGGCCTCACGCCGGACGAGTACGCGCTCGTCGTCGACAAGCTCGGCCGCGCGCCGAACCAGGTCGAGCTCGCGATGTTCTCGCTGCTGTGGAGCGAGCACTGCGCGTACAAGCACTCCAAGAAGCTCCTGCGCACGCTGCCGACCGAGGGGCCGCGCGTGGTCATGGGCCCGGGCGAGAACGCGGGCGCGGTCGACGTCGGCGACGGGCTGGCGGTCGCGTTCAAGGTCGAGTCGCACAACCACCCGAGCGCGGTCGAGCCGTTCCAGGGGGCGGCCACCGGCGTCGGCGGCATCCTGCGCGACATCTTCGCCATCGGCGCGCGGCCGATCGCCGTGCTCGACTCGCTGCGCTTCGGCGAGCCGACGTCCGCGCGCTCGCGCTTCCTCCTCGACGGCGCGGTCTCGGGCATCGGCCACTACGGCAACTCGATCGGCGTCCCGACCGTCGGGGGCGAGGTCTACTTCGAGGGGCCGTACGAGCAGAACTGCCTCGTCAACGCGATGGCGCTGGGGCTGGCCGAGGCCGAGCGGATGATCCGCAGCGCGGCCGCCGGGGTGGGGAACGTGCTCGTGCTGTTCGGCGCGTCGACGGGGCGCGACGGGATCGGCGGCGCGTCGGTGCTGGCCAGCGCGGAGTTCGGCGAGGCCGACGAGGACAAGCGCCCGACGGTCCAGGTCGGCGACCCGTTCGAGGAGAAGAAGCTGCTCGAGTGCTCGCTCGAGCTGCTCGAGCGGGGGCTGCTCGTCTCGCTGCAGGATTTGGGGGCGGCCGGCCTGACGTCGTCGGCGTCGGAGATGGCGTCCAAGGGCGAGGTCGGCGTGGAGATCGACGTCGCGCGCGTGCCGCTGCGCGAGCCCGACCTCGAGCCGTTCGAGGTCATGGTGTCCGAGTCGCAGGAGCGCATGCTCTGCGTGGTCGAGCCGGGGCGCGTCGACGAGGTCCTCGCGCTGTGCGAGAAGTGGGACGTCCACGGGACGGCGATCGGGACGGTGACCGGCACCCGCAGCGTGGTGATCCGCGACGGGGACCGCGTGGTCGGCGACATGCCGGTCGCCGCGCTCGTCGACGACTGCCCGCTCTACGACCTCGAGCCGGCCAAGCCGTCGTCGCCGCTGTACGCGGCGCCGGAGCGCGTCCTCGACCCGGACGCGTCGCCGCGGGAGACGCTCCTCGCCCTCCTGGCGTCGCCGAACGTCGCCTCGCGGCTGCCGCTCTTCCAGCAGTACGACTGGATCGTGCAGTCGCGGACGGTCCGGCGCCCCGCCGAGGCCGACGCCGCCGTGCTGCGGCTGCCGAACGGGCGTGCCGTCGCCACGTCGATCGACGGCAACGGGCGCAAGGTCGCCTGCGACCCGTACAACGGGACGGTCGCCGTCGTGCTCGAGTGCGCGTCGAACCTGGCCTGCGTCGGCGCCGAGCCGCTGGGCACGACGAACAACCTGAACTTCGGCAACCCCGAGAAGCCGCACATCGCGTGGCAGCTGACGGAGGCCGTGCGCGGGATCGCCGACGCGTGCCGCGCGCTCGACGCGCCGATCGTCGGCGGGAACGTCTCGCTGTACAACGAGGCCGCCGACGGCCCGATCTACCCCACGCCGGTGATCGGGATGGTGGGCGAGGTGCCCGACCCCGGGCGCGCCGGGCGGCTCGGCTTCCTGCGCGACGGCGAGACGATCGCCCTCTGCGGCCCGTTCCGGCCGGACCTGCCCGGGTCCGAGGTCGCGAAGCTGCGCGGCGAGCCGCTGCCCGACGGGCTGCCCGCCGCGGACGTCGCCGCGGTGCGCTCGGCCCAGGAGGCGGTGCGCGACGCCGTCCGCGCCGGCGAGCTGTCGAGCGCGCACGACGTCGCCGAGGGCGGGCTGCTCGTCGCCGTGGCGGAGTGCTGCCTGGCCGGGGACGTCGGCGCGGTGCTCGATCTCGGCGACGCCTCCGGTGGCGCCGCCGCCCGCCTCTTCGGCGAGGGCCCCGGCGGGTTCGTCGTCTCCGGCCCGGAGGACGCCCTGCGCCGGCTCGGCGAGCGCGTCCCGCTCGAGGTCCTCGGGCGCGTGGGCGGCGACGCGCTCGACGTGACCGCAGGCGCGGAGCGGATCACCTGCCCGCTCGCGGAGCTGCGCGAGGCGCACGGCGCGCTCGCGCCGCTCTTCGCGTAGGGCGCGCCGCGGGCGGCGGCGGCGGGCCTAGGCCGCGAGGAGCTTCAGGACGGTGTGCGCGTCCACGCGCGACTGCGCGACGAGCGCTCGGTTGACGTCGGCCTGGACCCGGCGGCGCACGAACGCCGTCATCTCCTCGGCGATGTCCGCGTCGCGGATCCGCGAGTCGGCGGCGACGAGGTGCTCGTGGCTGGTGGCCAGCGACCCGAGGGTGAACTCGAGCCGGTTCTGGAACGCCCCGAGCGCTGCCCGCTGCGCGCTGATCGCGTCGATCGCCTGGTCGAGGCGCGTGATCGGCGCGACCGGCGGGCCCGCCGTCGTCGTCGTGGTGGTCGTGGTCGTCGTGGTGGTGGTGGTCGTCGTGGTGCCGCTGCCACCTCGCCCGCGGCCACCCGACCGGGTGCTGCCGTTGCCGTTGCTCCCGCCGCCGCTGGTCGTCGTCGTCGACGACGTCGTGGTCGTGATCAGCGTCGTCACGATCGCCTCGGCCGAGGCGCTGATCAGGAACGGGTCCTGGTTCAGCAGCTCCCCGAGGTCCGGCAGGCCGGTGGCGATCCAGTCGTCGTCGAAGCCCCCGAGCTGGACGGTCAGCCTGCCGCCGGCCAGCAGCGCGTTGCCGTTGAACGCGCTCCGCGAGTAGATCCGCTCGGCCTCGGAGGACAGCGCGTCCGCCTCGACCTGGAGCGCCGCGCGGTCCGGCGTCGACATGACGCCGTGGGCGTAGCGGACGGCGAGCTCGCGCGCGCGATGGAGCATGTCGTGGACCTCGGCGAGCGCCGCGTCCGCGGTCTGCATCGCGCCGATCCCGTCCATGATGTTGCGCTGGGCCCGCAGCGCGCCGCTCGCCTGCCCGCGCAGGCGCTCGCTGATCGAGAGCCCGGCGGCGTCGTCCGCGGCGGTGGCGACCCGCTGGCCGCTGCTGAGCCGGCGCAGGGACGTCGTCATCGCGCGGTCGGTGGTGGCCCACCGGCGCGACATCCCCTCCAGCCCGTTGATCGTTCCAGCACTCATGTTCCAGGTCCGCTGCGGAACGCATCGACATCTGGCGCGCGGGCGACAGAGCAGCCGGACGGATGTCGGAGAGCGGCGCGCTAGCTGGCGACGCGGCGCAGCGAGAGGCGCTTGTGGTGCCCGGCCCGGTACTCGAGCTGGATGTCGCGCCCCAGCGCGCCGGTGCCCGCGGGCTGCACGAGGAGAAACTCCCCGCCCGCGCGCGGGCGCACGCTCTGGCCGGCGACGACGATCCGGGTCACGCCGGCGCGGACGATCCCGCCGACGATGCGCGGACCGTGGCCCGCCTGCCTGACCTGGACCGACACGTCCCCGGTCGTGCGCCGCATACAGGTCCCGCCGTGGGCGAGTCCCTCCGCGAGGCTCGCGCCCAGCCAGCCCATGACGCGCGGGCCGTCGGCGGTCACGCTGCCGAGGCTGTGGCACGGGCGGCCGGCGACGTCGCGGTAGGTGATGAGCGCGAACGGCGCATAGCCGGGGTAGCTCACCGTCATCGCGACGTGCGGGCTGCTGAGGGCGGGGCTGGCGCTCTCGCGCTGCTCGCTGCCGCACGCGGACAGGCCGGCGGCGGCCATCGCCACCGCACCTGCGATTCCTGCGCCGCGCAGCAGTCCCACGCCGGGGTGATCGGCCCGCCGCCTCCAATGCTGAGAACCGAGGCCGCAAAGTGGACGCTTCGGCGGTGCGGCGCGGAGCGTCCAGAATGGTTCGGGGGTGAGCGACCGCCGACTCCGCTGCTACCGTCCTCCACGGTCGGCAAATGACGCTCGAACCCCGAGAGCTCGACTCCCGCGACGGGCCTCGCGACGAGTGCGGCGTCTTCGGTGCCTATGCACCGGGACATGACGTCGCACGACTCGCGTACTTCGCCCTGTACGCCCTTCAGCACCGCGGACAGGAGTCCGCGGGCATCGCGAGCTGCGAGCGCGACGGCCACATCATGACCCTGCGCGAGCGTGGGCTCGTCAGCCAGGTCTTCGACGAGCAGAAGCTCCGCACGCTGGGCGGCGAGATCGCGGTCGGCCACGTCCGCTACTCGACGACCGGCTCGGACGCGTGGGAGAACACCCAGCCGGTCTACCGCTCCGACCGCCACCAGCTCGCGCTGGCCCACAACGGCAACCTCATCAACGCGGTCGAGCTGCACTCCGAGCTGCGCGCCCACGGCGTCGGCTTCCACTCCACGTCGGACTCGGAGATCCTCGCCGCGCTGCTGGCCAACCACCCGGCCGAGCAGATCGAGGACGCCGTGGCCGACGTCATGCACCGCGTGCAGGGCGCCTACTCGACGGTCGTCATGACGAAGGACCGCGTGGTGGCGTTCCGCGACCCGGCCGGGCTGCGCCCGCTCGCGCTCGGGATGGTCGGCGACCGCTACTGCGTGGCCTCCGAGTCGTGCGCCTTCGACATCATCGGCGCGACGTACCTGCGCGACGTGCTGCCCGGCGAGGTCGTGACGCTCGACGAGCGCGGGATCCGGACGCAGATCGCGGTCGAGAGCGAGCGCGAGGCGTTCTGCGTCTTCGAGTACATCTACTTCGCGCGCCCCGACTCGCGCATGAACGGGACGCTGCTCCAGGCCGCCCGCGGCCGGATGGGCGAGATCCTCGCGCGCGAGGCCCCGGCGCCGGGGGCGGAGCTCGTCATCGCGGTGCCGGACTCCGGCAACGCCGCGGCCCGTGGGTATGCGCGCGCGGCCGGGCTGCCGCAGGATGACGGGCTGATCAAGAACCGCTACGTCGCGCGGACGTTCATCCAGCCGGGGCAGGAGCTGCGCAAGCACGGCCTGCGGATGAAGTTCAACCCGCTGCCGGAGATCGTGGGCGGCAAGTCGATCGTCGTCGTCGACGACTCGATCGTGCGCGGCAACACCACGCGGCAGATCGTGGGGATGCTGCGCGGGGCGGGCGCGCGGGAGGTCCACATGCGGATCAGCGCGCCGCCGATCAAGCACCCGTGCCACTACGGCGTCGACATGTCGACGCGCGAGGAGATGATCGCCCACGAGCGGACGGTCGAGGAGATCTCGGCCGAGCTCGACTGCGACTCGCTCGCGTACCTGTCGCTGGCGGGCGTGTACGAGGCGGTCGGCGGATCGCGCGAGAACCACTGCGACGCCTGCTTCACGGGCGAGTATCCCCTGGCCGGGACCGACGACGCGCGGGGCAAGTTCGCGCTCGAGGTTCCCGAGCTGCCGCTCGCGCGCGTCTGACGCCGCGCGCACTTTGGGACGAAAGGCGCGCCGCTTCGTGTCGCGACTGCACCTTCGCGGTCTTGACGGCCGGGTCCGGCGCTAACGTCGCCTGCCCGTCATGGACCCCGCTCCGTCCCTCCTCGATCCGCCCGTCCCCGAGCCGCCGCCGGCTCTGCCGCCGTCGACCGACCCGCAAGTCGAGCTCCAGCGCCGCTTCGGCTTCGCCGACTTCCGGCCCGGCCAGCGGGAGGCGGTCGAGGGCGCGCTCGCCGGCCGCGACGTGCTCGTCGTCATGCCCACCGGCGCGGGCAAGTCGCTCTGCTACCAGCTCCCGGCGCTGATGCGGCCGGACCTGACGGTCGTGGTCTCACCGCTGGTGTCGTTGATGCAGGACCAGGTCGAGGCGCTCGAGCGCGCCGCGCCCGGCTCGGTCGCGCTCGTCAACGCGCAGCGCGGGGCCGACGAGAACCGGCTGTCGGTCTCGCGCGCCGTACGCGGCGAGCACAAGCTGCTCTACGTCGCGCCGGAGCGCTTCTCGTCGCCCGGCTTCCTCGAGCAGCTGCGCGACGCGGACGTCGGGCTGTTCGTGGTCGACGAGGCGCACTGCGTGTCGCAGTGGGGCCACGACTTCCGCCCCGACTACTTCCGGCTCGCGGACGCGGCGCGGTGGCTGGGGGCCAAGGCGATCGTCGCGTCGACGGCGACCGCGACGCCGCAGGTCGCCACCGACATCGCCCAGCGGCTGAGCCTGCGCGACCCGGTCCGCGTGTCGACGGGCTTCGACCGGCCGAACCTGTCGTTCGCGGTGGTGCGCTGCAAGTCGCGCACCGACAAGGAGCGGCGGCTCGTCGCCGCGCTCGAGCGCGAGGGCGCGCTGCCGGCGATCGTGTACGCGGGCACGCGGGCGCGGACGTCCGAGCTCGCCGAGCGACTGGGCAGCGCGCTCGGCCGCGAGGTGCTCGCCTACCACGCCGGGCTCGGGCGCGACGCGCGGGCGGAGGCGCAGCGGCGGTTCATGAGCGGCCAGGTCGACGTGGTCGTCGCGACGAACGCGTTCGGGATGGGCGTCGACAAGGCGGACGTGCGGACGGTGTGCCACGAGGCCGTCCCGGGGTCGCTCGAGGCCTACTACCAGGAGGCCGGTCGCGCGGGCCGCGACGGGGCGGCGGCGCGGTGCCTGCTGTTCGCCGAGGGGCGCGACAAGGGGCTGCACGTCTTCTTCATCCAGCGCGGAGAGGTCCACGAGGCGGAGGTCGTGCGCGTCGCCCGCTCGCTCGTCGCCGCGGCGACGGACGGTCGGTACGACGTCGCGCTCGCCGAGCTCGAGACGCGCGAGTGCGACGAGGACCAGGTCCGCGCGATCCTCGGCCACCTCGCGCGGGCGGGCGTGATCCAGCCCGCGCCGTCGACGCCCGACCGCGCCCGCGGCAGGCAGGTCGCGCCGTTCGACGGTCGCGCGCGCGCCGCGTGCAAGTCGTTCGCGGGGGAGGCGCAGCGGGTGCGATGGCGGCAGTACCGCTCGGTGTGGGCGTTCGTGGAGTCCGACCGGTGCCGGCGCGAGTCGGTGCTGCGCCACTTCGGCGACCGCTCGACGCCGGAGCCGAGCGTGCCGTGCTGCGACGTCTGCGCGCCGGAGCTCGTGCCGGCGGCGCCGGCGAGCCCGCCGGGGAGGCTGGCGACGTCGGCGGCGGCGGGCAACCTCGACGACGCGATCCTCGACGTGGTCCAGAGCGCCGACCCGACCGTGGGCCGGACGCGGGCCGTGGAGATCCTGCGCGGCGGGCGCTCGAAGGTCGTCAAGAAGTACTCGTACGATGGCCTGCCGGGCTACGGCGCGTTCGCGCACCTGTCGAACGCGGAGGTCCTCGAGCGCGTGGACGGGCTGATCACCGAGGGGAAGCTGCGGTCGACCGGCGGCCATTACCCCAAGCTCGAACTCGTGGCGTGACGGGTCCGTGAGCGGGCTTCGCGTCGGCGTCCTCGTGTCGGGCTCCGGGACGAACCTGCAGGCCCTCCTCGACGCGCCGGACATCGACGTCGTCGCGGTGGCGTCGGACAAGGCGGACGCGCCCGCCCTCGAGCGGGCCCGGGCTGCGGGCGTCGAGTTCGCGGTCTTCTCGCGATCGGACTTCGAGGATCGCGAGGCCCGGGACGCCGCGATGGCGTCGTGGCTGGGCGACCGCGGCGTGGGCCTGGTCGTCCTCGCCGGCTACACGCAGCTGGTCTCGCCCGCGTTCCTCGGCGCGTTCCCCCAGCGGGTGATCAACATCCACCCGTCGCTCCTGCCCGCGTTCCCCGGCCTCGACGGGATCGCCCCGGCGCTGGAGTACGGCGCGAAGGTGACCGGCGTGACCGTGCACTTCGTCGACGAGGGCGTCGACACCGGCGCGATCATCCTCCAGCGGGCGATCGAGGTCGGCGACGCGCGCGACCGCAAGACCCTCCACGACCGCCTCCGCCCGCTCGAGCACGAGCTCCTGCCCGAGGCGGTCCGCCTCATCGCCGCCGGCCGCGTCTCCCTCGACCCGGCGAACCCCCGCCGGGTCGTGATCGACTAGTCGCCGCCCGAGCCCTCCGGCTCGACCTGCTCGGCCTCGTGCACGGGCACGTCGCTCATCGACACCGACCCGCGCGGTTCGTCGTCGCCGCCCGAGGAGTCGTCCTCGCCGGAGGATCCTTCCGCGCCCGGCTCAACCCGCTCGGCCTCGTGCACGGGCACGTCCCCGTCCGAGGACTCGTCCTCGCGGGAGGATCCCTCCGCGTCCGGCTCGATCTGCTCCGCGTCGTGGACCGGCGCGTCGGCGATCGCGCCTCCGCCCTCGCCCTCGCCGCCGTCGTCGCTCGGCCCCTTGCGCCCCTCGGCGTCCTGCGCGTCGTCGCCCTGCTGCGCGCCCGCCGACTCGTCCTCCCAGTCGCCGGCCACCGCGTCCGGCTGCGCGCGCTCGCGCTGCTCGGCCAGCCGCTCGTGGGCGGTGTCGATGCCGTCCTGGAGCTTGCCCAGGCCCTCCTCCATCTCGTCCGCGCCCCGCTCGAGGCCGCGGACCTGATCCTCAGGAACCTCGGTCATTGCTGCTTCCTCTTCCCGCGCGACCTACAACCGACACGCACACGGCGTATCGTCCGCGCTCGTGTCCCACGCCCAGCCCCTCACGGCGGTGACCGCCGCACCGGTGCAGGTCCGGCGCGCGCTCCTGTCGGTGAGCGACAAGCGCGGCGTGGTCGAGTTCGCGCGCGGCCTCGCGGAGCTCGGCGTCGAGATCGTGTCGACCGGCGGAACCGCGAGCGCACTGAGCGAGGCGGGGATCGAGGTCCGCTCGATCACCGACTACACCGGCTTCCCCGAGATCATGGACGGGCGGGTCAAGACGCTGCACCCCAAGCTCTACGCCGGCCTGCTCGCCGTCCGCGAGCACCCCGAGCACCAGCAGGCGCTCGCCGAGCACGAGATCGAGCCGGTCGACCTGGTCTGCGTGAACCTGTACCCCTTCGAGCGCACGTCCGCCCGGCGCGGCGTCGCGGACGCCGAGGTCATCGAGAACATCGACATCGGCGGGCCGACGATGATCCGGGCGGCGGCCAAGAACCACGCGTACGCGGCGGTCGTCGTGTCGCCGGAGAGCTACGACGCCGTCCTGGAGGAGCTGCGGTCGTCGGAGGAGGGGTCGCTCGCACCCCAGACGCGCGAGGCCCTCGCCGCCGAGGCCTTCGCCTACACCGCCCGTTACGACACGAGCATCGCCCGCTGGTTCGCGGAGCGCACCGAGGACTTCCCCGACCTCTACGTGCGCGCGTACGAGAAGGTCCTCGACCTCCCGTACGGCGAGAACCCCCACCAGCGCGCCGCGTACTACACGCAGGTGGGCGCGCGGATGCACCTGCTCTCGATGGTCCGCCAGCACCATCACGGCAAGGAGCTGTCCTTCAACAACCTGCTCGACCTCGACGGCGCGCGGCGGACGGCGCGCGAGTTCGAGGTGCCGGCGTGCGTGATCGTCAAGCACAACAACCCGTGCGGCGCGGCCGTCGGCCGCACCGGCCAGGACGCGTACGAGCGTGCCTTCGCCGCCGACCCCATCAGCGCGTTCGGCGGGATCGTCGTCGTCAACCGCCCGATCGACCTCCGCTTCGCGGAGAAGCTCGTCGAGCAGTTCGTCGAGGTCCTCTTCGCGCCCGGCTACGACGAGGACGCGCTCGAGCTGCTGCGCGAGCGCAAGAAGAACATGCGCATCCTCGAGGACAACGAGCGGCGCGTCCCGCTGGCCGGCGAGCGCGACGTCAAGCAGGTCCTCGGCGGGCTGCTCGTGCAGGACAAGGACTCCGACATCACCGACCGCTCGCAGATGGAGGTCGCGACCAGGCGCGAGCCGAGCGAGGCCGAGTGGGGCGAGATGCTCTTCGCGTGGAAGGTGTGCAAGCACGTCAAGTCCAACGCGATCGTGCTGAGCAAGGACCTCGCGACCGCGGGGATCGGCGCCGGGCAGATGAGCCGCGTCGACTCGGTGCGCCTGGCCGTCGAGAAGAGCCGCGTCGAATCGCTCGAGGGCGCGGCGCTGGCCTCGGACGCCTTCTTCCCGTTCGCCGACGGGCCGGAGCTCGCGATCGAGCAGGGCGTAACGGCCATCATCCAGCCGGGCGGGTCGGTGCGCGACGACGAGGTCGTCGCGGCGGCGGATGCCGCCGGCGTCGCGATGGTCTTCACGCGCCGCCGCCACTTCCGCCACTGAGTTTCACGCGCCTTCCGCGGGGTACGCGGGGGGACATGCCATCTCGCCACCGCATCGCCGCGACACTCGCCGCGGGCGCGCTCGGACTGAGCCTCGGCCTCGCCGCGTGCGGCAGCGAGGACTCGGAGGGCAGCCGCGAGAACGTCGAGCGCGGGAACCTCGGGAACACCTCCGCCGGCCCGCAGACCGTCGAGACCGGCCCGACCACGCTGGGCTCGACCGGCGAGGAGCAGCCCGAGATCGACCAGACCGAGACCGGGCCGTAGCCGCGCGGCGCGGGCGAGGCGCGCCGCCGCGTCGCCGAGCCGCTCCACCGCCTCGAGCCGCGCCCCTTCGGCGCCGCTTGGCCCGCCGTTGCAGGCGATTCGCGGTTCGTCCGCCGCGTCTCGCAGACTGCCCTCCCCCGATGGCCCCTTCCGGACCCACCCTCCGCGGCTGGCAGCGCCATGCCCTCGACCTCATGGCGCGCTGGGAGGAGGGGTCGTTCCTCATCTCCGCCGCGCCCGGCGCGGGCAAGACGCACCCCGCGCTCGTCTTCGCGGCGCGGGAGCTGCGGGCCGGCCGGGCGCGTCGTGTCGCGGTCATCTGCCCGACCACGCCGCTGACGCGCCAGTGGGCGCAGGCGGCGGCGCGGGTCGGCCTCCACCTGCTCCCGGACGCGCCCGGCCTGCGCCCGCCCGGCGACTTCCAGGGCGTCTCGCTCACGTACGCGCGCGTGGCGATGACCGCGGCCGACTACGCGCGGTCCTGCGGCCCCGGGACGCTCGTCATCGCCGACGAGGCCCACCACCTCGGCCAGGACCTGGCGTGGGGCGAGTCGTTCAACCTCGCGTTCGGCAAGGCGCCGCGGTGGCTCCTGCTGTCGGGCACGCCGTTCCGGTCGGACCAGTCGCCGATCCCGGGCGTCCGCTACGACGACGGCGTCGCGGTCCCCGACGTGACCTACACGTACGCGGACGCGGTGCGCGACGGCGTCTGCCGCCGCGTCGCCTTCGTCCCCTACGACGGGACGCTCCAGTGGCAGTCGGGCGACGACGTGATCGAGACGTCGTTCGGCGAGGTGCTCACGACGCGCGAGGCCGGCCGCCGCTACCGGACGGCGATCTCGACCGAGCTTCCCGACGGCCTGCCGCGGATCCTGCGCGCGGCGCACGCGAAGCTGCTCGAGGTTCGCGCGGAGGGGCACCGCGACGCCGGCGGTCTCGTGGTCACGGCCGACTCCGAGCACGCGCGCGCTGTCGCGAAGACGCTGAAGGAGATCACCGGCGCGGCGCCCACGGTCGTCCTGCACACCGAGGCCAGCGCGCACAAGAAGCTCGACGCGTTCCGCCGCAGCCGCGACCCGTGGATCGTCGCGGTGAACATGGTCTCCGAGGGCGTCGACATCCCGCGCCTGCGCGTCGGCGTCTACGCGACGGTGGCCAAGACCCCGCTCATCTTCCGCCAGATCGTCGGGCGGTTCGTCCGCATCGTCCCCGGCCGGCCGATCGAGCTCAGCCACGTCTTCCTGCCCGCCGACGGAGGGCTGCGCGCCCTCGCCGCCGACGTCGAGACCGAGCTGCGGCACGTCCTCAAGCCGCCGGGCGACGACGGCGAGGGCCTGCTCGACGACGAGGCGCTCGAGCGCGCGCAGCGCACCGAGACCGAGCCGGCCGAGGCGCCCTTCGTGCCGCTCGCCGCCGACGTCGCGCCGCAGCTCGCGCTCTTCGCCGAGCCCGGGGCGGCGCCGACGCCGATCATCGCGTCGACCCCGATGGCCGCCGCCCCCGCGCCGACGTCCCTGCTCGGCGACGACGAGGACGAGGAGGACGACGCCCCGCTCGCCCCGGCCGGCCCCTCGGCCTTCGAGCGCCGCGCCACCCTCCGAGCCGAGCGCCACCGCCTCGTCTCCGAGTTGCGCCGCATCGACGGCCGCTCCCACCGCGAGATCAACGGCTGGCTGAACAGGGCGACGAAGGTCACGCGGGTCGAGGACGCCACGATCGACCAGCTCCAACGCTCGATCGAGCTCCTCGTCGAGACCCTCCGGAAGGCCAGCACCCGCCGCCGAACCCCCGCCCGCGCCTAGCCCACCCGCCATCGGTACGGCCGGAAAGCCATGCCCCCGGGAGGACTCGAACCTCCGCCTCAACGCTTAAAAGGCGTGCGCGCTAACCATTACGCCACGGGGGCGGAGCACCCCCAGAGAGACTCGAACTCTCCCTACGAGCGTGAAAGGCTCGCGTGCTGACCGCTACACCATGGGGGCTCGCCCGCGAGTGTAGGTCAGGCGGTCAGACGGACTGCGTGAGACCGCCGTCCACGAGCAGCGCGACTCCCGTGACGTAGCTCGCGCGGTCCGAGCACAGGAAGGTGGCGGCCGCGGCCATCTCCTCCGGCGTCCCCACGCGGGCGGCGGGGACGTCGGACGCGGCTCCCGCCTGCGCCGCCTCGCGCGAGCCGTACATCGAGAACAGCCGGTCGGTGCCGATCCGGCCGGGCAGCACGCTGTTGACCGTCACGCCGTCGGCCGCGACCTCGCGCGCGATCGTCTTCCACGCCGCGAGGGTCGCCGCGCGGTGGGAGTTCGACAGCATCAGGTGGGGGAGCACCTCGCGGACGGACGTCGAGGCGACGTTCACGACGCGACCCCACGAGCGCGACCGCATCCCGGGCATCACCGCCGAGACCAGGGCCATCGGCTGAAGGACGAGCGTCCGGTACGCGGCCTCCCAGTCCGGCCGCGGGAACCCGAGCGGATCCGGGCCGGGCGGCGGGCCGCCCGTGTTCGTCACGAGGATGTCGATCGGCCCGAGCTGCGACTCCACGGACTCGACGAGCGCCGGGAGGCCGTCGAGGTCGGCCGCGTCGTGCGCGACCCCCATCACGCCCAGCTCCGCCGCGGCCTCGGAAGGCGACCGCGACGAGATCGCCACCGAGACGCCCTCCGCCGCCAGCTCGGCGGCGATCGCGCGCCCGATCCCCCGCGACCCGCCCGTCACCAGCGCCACCCGTCCTGCGATCCCGAGATCCATGGACCGCGAGGCTACGCTCCGCGAAGCAACGAGGGCGGTTAGCTCAGCTGGTCAGAGCGCGCGCCTTACAAGCGCGAGGTCCCCGGTTCGAGCCCGGGACCGCCCACTCCCGACACGACCCGCTGCCGGCAGCCGCGTGCAGCATTTGTTCACCTCTGCGGTGCAAGCCACCACGAACGACGCCGTGAGGCGTGCACCGCGTCCACCGTCGGGTTGGATGATCCCGGATGAGGGACGCGGCCCTTCAGGAGGAGTACCGCCGGCTGCTGCCGGTGCTGCGCTCGCCCCGCTACCGCGACGCGCCCGCCGAGGACCAGCGCGAGATCCTGTGGGAGGGGATCAGCCGCACGCCGTACGCCACCCTGCCGCGCCTCCACGCGTCGATGATCGGGACCTTCCTCGCGATGGCCAACAAGCCGCGCATGAAGGACGCGTTCCACGTCGAGGACGACATCCGCCCCCCGCGCAAGAAGCTGTTCCATCCGTTCGGCACGGTCGGGAAGGTGCGCCTGGACCCCGTCCCCGGCCACCCGTACACCGGCCTGTTCGAGAGCGGCGCCGTCGCCCTCGCGCGCCTCTCGCTGACGCGCGACGAGCGCACCTACGCCCCCTCCGCCGCCTTCAAGTTCTTCGTCGACCGCCGCCCGACCGAGCAGCTCGTCCTCGACCAGGCCGTCGACGCCCAGGTCAGCCGCGACTTCTTCGAGCGCGCGCCGACGAACATCACCCGCTGGCCGATGGGGTTCCCGCTGCGGTACGTCTGGCACCTCGTCGTCTGGTGGCTGTCCTCGATCGCCGACCCGATGCACCAGTACCTCGACAACCTCGCGTCGGTGACCCGCGACGGCCGGCAGATCCCGGCCGCCGAGCGGCGCGTCCCGTTCCGCATCAGCTTCTACGCGCCCCCCGCGCGCCACACGTCGCCGGAGAGCACGGAGGACTTCCGCGACGAGGTCGCGCGGATCCCCGAGGGCTCCACGCTCTACGAGGTCTACGCGTGGGGCGGGCCGGACGACGTCGACCAGGTCCACGTCGGCACGGTCGTCACGGAGTCGAGCTTCGTCGCCTCCGACTTCGGCGACCACCTCCTCAGCCTGCGGCACGCGCACCAGCGCGGCGCGGCGCAATGGGGCGAGATGCCCCGGCGCCGCGACCTGGCGAAGCGCAGCTGATCCGAGGCCGATGACCCCGCAGCCCCTCACGCTCATCGCGCCGCTCAAGAGCCAGGACCCGGACTCGCTCGAGACGCTCGAGGGGATCATGGCCGAGCGCGGCCGCGCCGTCTTCGAGAGCAGCCCGTCGACGCACTTCGCGGCCCTGGTGATGCTCGGCGACCGCCAGGGCCGGCGCCGCCTCTTCCTCTCCGCCGACTACGACGGCGACCTCGCGCACTACCTCGACGAGCTCTGGCGTGCGGCGCCGAACGAGCTCGATGCGATGTTCTCCTACTGCGAGGGCTACACGGGACGCGACGGGTTCCTCGACTTCGTCCGGCGCCGCTCGCACAAGTCGCAGACGTACTTCGTCGCCTTCCGCGACGAGACGGCGAACGGCATCAAGGAGAAGGCGCGCAAGCGGGCCGAGCTCGAGCGGCGCCTCGGCGACGACCCCCAGACGGTCGCGCCGTTCGTCGACGCCGTGGCCGCGACGGAGGGCCCGCCGACGGCGGCCGAGCGCGCCACCGGCCGCGCGCGGGCCTTCGTCGACGGCCTACGGAGCCGCGCGCACGACCGCTTCTGGCAGTGCGTCATCGCGATCGCCCGCCTGATCGCCACCCGCATGGGCACCGGCGCCTCGCGCAGCGCGAGCGCCGACCTCGGGCAGAAGCTCGACCGCGAGACCGACCTGCGCTACCAGCGGGTGCAGGTCGGCCAGGCCCAGAACCAGATGACCAACATCTCCTGGGTGCGGCCGGGCCGCGGGCCGATCGTCCGCGTCTCGCTGGCCCTCGCGAACTACATGGTCAAGCACGCGTTCCCGCCCGGCGACCTGGCGGGCGTCAAGACGGTGCACTTCGCGCGCTGGTCGCTGATCGACGGCGGCAAGGGGCTGCTCTTCGAGGGCAACTTCGACGGCACGTGGGAGAACTACATGGGCGACTTCACCGACCGCGTCGCCTGGGGACTGGATGCTCTCTGGGGCCACACGGAGGGCTATCCGCCCGCGGGGATGAAGGACATCTGGGCGTTCAAGCGCTACATCCGCGAGCTCATGTACCCGCCGGCCATGGTGTACATGGCCTATCCCGAGCTGACGGTCCTGAACACCGTCCGCGACCGGGAGATCGTCGCGACGCTGGAGTCCGGGCGGCGCGGGTCGCTGCGCGAGGCGGTGAGCCGGCTGTGAGCCCGCTCTCGCCGGCCGCGGCCAGCACGCGGCACGACATCCAGGGGCTCGTTCTCACCGGCTACGGCCACATGCCGCACGCGTGCTACGTGCTGCTGCGGGTGGCGGAGGCGCGGCCCGCGCGCGACTGGCTCGCGCAGCGCGCGCCGCAGATCCTCACGGCGGCGCCGTGGTCGAAGAAGGACGGCAAGCCGCGCACCGCGCTGAACGTCGCGTTCACCTGGACCGGGCTGCAGGCGCTGGGGCTGCCGCAGGAGACGCTCAGCTCCTTCCCCCACGAGTTCGCGTACGGGATGGCCGAGCGGGCGATGATCCTCCACGACTTCGGCCGAAGCGATCCCAAGCACTGGGAGTTCGGCAACGACGAGCAGCCGGTCGACGGCCTGCTCCTGCTCTACGCGACGAGCCGCGAGCGCCTGGACGAGCTCGTGGCCGCGCAGCGCGCCGAGCTCGGCCCGGGCCTCGTCGAGGTCGGCCTGGAGTTCGGCCGCCGCCCCGCGTCGCTGACCGAGCACTTCGGGTTCAAGGACGGGGTGTCGCAGCCGCGCGTCGGGCCGCTGAACGCCCGCGGGAAGCCGGAGGAGGACGTGGTGCAGCCCGGGGCGTTCGTGCTCGGCCACACGGACGAGTACGGCGTGCTCCCCCCGACGCCGGCGGTGCGCGGCCAGGACGACCCGGAGGGCGTGCTCCCGCCGTTCCCGGGCGAATCGGGATATCGCGACCTCGGCCGCAACGGGACGTACCTCGTCTACCGCAAGCTCGAGCAGGACGTCGCGGGCTTCTGGCGGTTCCTGGCCGACCGCGCGGGGGGCGACGACGCCGCCGTGATCAAGCTCGCGTCGAAGTTCATCGGGCGTTGGCCGAGCGGCTCGTCGCTCGTCCTGTCGCCCGACCGCGACGACCCGCACAGCGGGCGCCCGGCGAGCAACGACTTCGGCTACCTCGAGCACGACCTCGGGGGGCACCGCTGCCCGATCGGCTCGCACGTGCGGCGGGCGAACCCGCGCGACGCGCTCTCCGGCCTGCCGCAGCGCGAGGCGCTCAAGACGACCAACCGCCACCGGATCCTGCGCCGGGGGATCCCCTACGGCGAGCCGCTGTTCCCGCCGGAGCAGCTGCTGGCGGGGCGCGCGCCGCTCGACGTCGAGGACGACGGCAGCCCTCGCGGTCTGCACTTCATCGCGCTGAACGCGAGCATCAGCAGCCAGTTCGAGATGGTGTCCGAGGAGTGGGCGACCAACGCGAGCTTCCAGGGCCTGTACGACAGCCAGGACCCGATCCTCGGCAACGACGAGCACCCCGGGAGCGTGGTGATCGAGGGAGCGCCGGCGCGGCGCGTCATCAGCCCGGTCCCGAGCTTCGTGACCGCGCGCGGCGGCGGCTACTTCTTCATGCCGAGCATGACCGCCGTGCGCTTCCTCAGCGCGCTGTGAGCGGCGCCGCCCCCATCGTCGCGCAGCCCGCCGGCCGCGCCGAGCCGCTGGAGCGGCTGCGCATGCTCTGCGACCCCGGGACGGTCCGCCCGCTCGGTGGCGACGGCGGTGGCGTCCTCGCGGCGGCCGGCCGCGTCGCCGGCCGCGCGATCGTCTGCTACGCGCAGGACCCCGGGCACGCCGGCGGCTCGGTCGGCATCGCCGAGGCGGACGCCGTCGTGCGCGCGCAGCGCGAGGCCGGCCGCGAGCGCGTGCCGCTCGTGGCGTTCCTGGCGTCGGCCGGCGCGCGCCTGCAGGAGGGCACCGCCGCGCTCGGCGGCTTCGGCCGGATCTTCAGCCAGAACGTGCGCCTCGCGGGCCGCGTCCCGCAGATCTCCGTCATCACCGGCACGTCGGCGGGAGGCGGCTGCTACTCGCCCGCGCTGACCGACTTCATCGTGATGACGCGCCCGTCGGCGATGTTCCTCACCGGGCCGCGGGTGGTCCGCGAGGCGCTCGGCGAGGAGGTCGAGGCCGCCGCGCTGGGCGGCGTGCGCGTGCACGAGCGCAACGGCGTGTGCCAGTTCGCCGCCGACGACGACCCGGCCGCGGCCGCGCTCGTCCGCGACCTGCTCGCGCACCTGCCCCAGCGCGCGGGCCAAGCGCCGCCCCGGACGGAGCCCGTCGCCCCCGCGGACGCGACGCCGTTCGCGCTGCCCGCGAACGGGCGCCACGTCTACGACGTGCGATCGACCCTCGGCCGGCTGGTCGACGCGGGCCGGTTCCTCGAGGTCTCGCCGCGCTGGGCGCGCAACATCGTGGTGGGCTTCGCGCGGATCGAGGGCGAGCCCGTCGGAGTGGTCGCCAACCAGCCCCGCCACCTCGGCGGCGCGATCGACGCGGAGGCGTCGCAGAAGGGCGCGCGCTTCGTGCACACGTGCAACGCGTTCGGCGTGCCGCTCGTCGTGCTCGTCGACACGCCCGGGTTCCTGCCCGGCCGCCGGCAGGAGGCCGCCGGGATCATCCGCCACGGCGCCGCGCTGCTCAGCGCGTTCGCCGGGGCGACGGTGCCGCGGCTCACGGTCGTCCTGCGCAAGGCCTACGGCGGGGCGTACATCACGATGAACTCGAAGGACCTCGGCGCCGACCGCGCGTTCGCCTGGCGCGGCGCGGAGATCGGGATCATGTCGCCCCGCGCCGCCGTCCAGATCATCCACCGGCGCGAGCTGGCCGGCCGGCCCGCGGACGAGCTCGCCGAGGCGTACCGCGCCCGTCACCTGTCGGCCGAGCGCGCGCTCGAGATGGGGGCGATCGACGAGGTCATCGAGCCCGCGCAGACGCGGGAGCGCATCGCCACGGCGCTCGCCGACGCCGAGCGCCCGGCCGCCCGGCGCACCGCGGCGGTGCGCCCGGCGCGGCGCTAGCCGTGGCGTTCCGGCCCGCGCCGGAGGGCCTGCGGCGGCTGCTCGAGCAGCTGGGGCCGACGTTCGTCAAGGCGGGGCAGTTCCTCGCGCTGCGGCCGGACCTCGTCCCGCGCGAGCATCGCGACGAGCTGATGCGGCTGCTCGACCGCGTGCCGCCGTTCCCGTGGCGCGAGGCGGAGGCGATCATCGCGGCCGACCTCGGCGGGGATCCGGAGCGACTCTTCGCGCACGTCGACGTGGAGCCGGTGGCCGCCGGGTCGCTCGCGCAGACGCACCGCGCGGTGCTGGCCGACGGGCGCGAGGTCGCGATCAAGGTCGAGCGGCCCGGCGTCCGGCGGCGCGTGCTGCGCGACCTGCGCCGCCTCGACGCCGTCGCACGCGTGGCGGAGGCGGCGCGGGTGGCGCCGGTCATCGCGCCGCGCGATCTGGCCGCCGAGCTGCGCGTGTGGATGCTCCAGGAGCTCGACATGCGGCGGGAGCTGCGCAACATGGCGCGTCTGCACGAGCTGGCCCAGGACAGTCCCACGATGCGCATCCCGCGCCCGGAGCCCGACCTGAGCGGGGCGCGCGTGCTGACGGCGGAGTACCTGCGCGGGGTCCCGTTCACCGAGGTGCTGCGCGAGCTGCGCGACGGCGACGCCGCGGACGTCGAGGCCCGCCACGGGCTGCGCGTCGACCGCCTCGCGGAGGACCTGCTCGACGCGACGCTGACGCAGGTCTTCTCCCTGCGGTTCTTCCATGCCGACGTGCACCCGGGCAACCTCTTCGCGCTCCCCGGGGGACGCATCGGCTTCGTCGACTTCGGCCTGTGCGCCGAGCTCGAGCAGGCCATCCGCGAGCGGCAGACGCGGTATCTGGCCGCGCTCTACCAGCGCGACGTTCGCCGGATGTACACGGCCCTCGACGACATCCTCGACGCCCCCGACGACGCGGACGTGGCGGGCTTCCGCTCGGAGTTCACGAGCGAGGCGCAGGGGTGGGACGACGGCGAGCCGATCGCCACGCGGATGGCCGACACCGTCCGCATCGCGCGCCGCCACGGGATGCGGCTTCCGCCGCGCGTCCTGTCCCTGTACCGGGCGCTGCTGACCGCGGAGAGCGTCGCGCGCGAGCTGAGCCCGGAGGCCGACCTGGGCACCGTCGGTCGCGACTTCTTCGCGCGCCTGCGCGAGGAGGCCGGCGAGACGCGCGTCGACCGGGCCGAGCTCGAGGCGCTCGCGGTGAGCCTCATCGCGCTGGCGCGCGACGGGCCCGACCAGCTCCAGCGCGTGCTGACCGAGACGGCCGAGGGTCGCTTCGCGCTGCCGGTCGACAAGGCGCAGCCGCGCGCGCCCGCCCGCGCGGCGCGGGCGCGGGCCGCGCTCCTGGCCGGCGCGCTCGCGTCGCTCGGGCTCGCGGCGGCGCTGGCGGGCGGGCGCGCGGCCGGCCTCGGCGCCGCCGTCCTGGCGGCGCTGCTCGCGGGCGTGTACGGCGCGCTCGCGATCGGGGCCGTGAGGCTGCCGTGACCGCCCCGGCGCGCGCTCACGCGGCGGGCAGCGGCAGCGGCTCGCCGCCCGCGAAGATGCCGCGGCGCTCGAAGAGGTGCACGGCCGCGTCGATCGCGAAGTCGATCGCCATGTCGAGCTTCACCGAGACGACGAACCCGCCGGTGTCGAACCCGAGGTCCTCGAGCACCGCGTAGATCAGGCGCCGGGCGCACGCCTTCTTCTGCGTCCCGTCGAGGTGGGCGAAGTCCTCCATCGTGTCGACGACCGCGCCGACGAGCTCGAACAGCGCGACGAGCGAGTCGTGGTTGCGGCCGATCCAGCCGCCGAGCTCGGCCACCCGCTCCAGCAGCGCGGGGTGCGAGGCGGAGAGCGAGTCGCGCTCGACCGCGTCCAGCGCGGAGCGCAGGGCCGGGCGCAGGACGATCGGCCGGCGGATGATGAAGTACAGGCGGGTGATGACGCGGCCGAACGGCGTCAGCGTCGCCCGCGCGATCTTGTGCAGGAAGGCGCGCCAGCGCACTCCGCGCCGCTCGGCCTCCCGCCACGCGGGATCGCGCTCGCGGTTGCGGTTGAGGAAGTCGACGATGACGTCGACCGCGAAGTCGGCGATGACGTCGACGACGATCGGCTCGACCACGCGGGGCACGTGCGGGATGTCGACCCGGTCCGACCGCATCAGGTACGCGATCGCCGCCTTGACCTCGCGCTTCTTCAGCGTCCCGCTGCCGGGCGAGCCGTGCCGCGTCTCCGTGTGGACGACCAGCACCTGGACGAGGTCGATCCACGCGATCGCCGCGCGCTGCACGTCGGGCCAGTCGCGGGCGAGCACGTCGAGGAAGTGCGCGACGTCCTCGCCGCGGATCTGCCGGATCTCGCGCCGGACCCGGCGGTAGGTCTCCGGGAGCGAGCACGGGTCGTCCTCGCGCGGCGGCCCGAGCCCGCGCGAACGATCGATCGCGTCGCGCTTGCGGTCGACCGCCCGGCGCTTGGTGCGCACCGTCGTGGCCTTCACCGCAGCCGCCTCCACTCGAGCGCGAGCCAGCCGAGCACCGCGGCCAGCACGACCGCGACGGGCCACGCGAGCGAGACGCCGCCCGCCGCCGGCAGGTCCGGGGCGGTCAGCAGCGTCGCCAGGCTGACCGACACGATCGCGGCGACGAGCAGGCGCGTGCGCCGGTTGCGGTTGCGCTCGACCTGAGCGGCCTCGGCGACCCACACGTTCATCGAGAAGCTGCCGTCGGCCAGGTCGGCGAGGATCTTCTGGAGCTGGCCGGGGACGTCGCGCAGCAGGCGGGCGAGGTCGGACAGCGTCGCCTCGACCGCCGACGGCTCGAGCTTGCGCAGCTTGCCGCCGACGCGCGCGACGCCCAGCGCACGACGGCCGACGTCGTCGAAGCGCACGCGCGGATGGATCCGCCGGGCCGTGTCCTCGGCCGCGATCAGCGCGCGGTACAGCAGCCGCGCGCCCTCGGGCAGCCCGACCCGGCGCTCCCGGCCCGATCGCAGCGCCGTCGCGAGCAGCTCGGTGGGCACGGACACGTCCGCGTGCTCGGCGCCCGCCGTCGCCCGCTCGCGCACCACCTGCAGCAGGTCGCGCCGGAAGGCCGGCACGTCGCCGTCCTGGTCGAGCGCCACCATCGTCGTCGGCGGGTCGAGAGCCCGTTCGGTGTCGTCCTCGAAGACCGCGGTGAGGTAGGTGAGCTGGTCCTCGGCGAGCGACGGGTCGAGGCGGCCGAGCGACGACCAGTCCGCGAAGCTGACCACGTCGCCGGGCAGCGCGATCACGTTGTCGGGATGCAGGTCGGTCTGGAAGAGGCGGTAGCGGAAGGCCTGGCGGAAGACCACCGTCGGGATCGCGCGCGCGAGTCGCACGCGGTCCAGGCCCTCGCTGTGCGGCGGCCCGCCGCCCGTGAGGCCCGCGTCGGCGCCGGCGATCCCGCCGAGGTCCTCGCAGACGAGCAGCGAGGCGGTGCACAGATCCGCGTGCGGCGACGGCACGCGCTCCCACTCGCTGCGCACGGCGAGCCGGGCGAGGCGGTCGAGGTTGTCGGCCTCCAGCGTCAGGTCGAGCTGGCGCGACAGCCACTCGGCGGCGTCCTCGACGACGTCGCCCAGCTCCTCGCCCGGCCGCCCGAGCAGCGCCGCGAGCCCCGTCGCCAGCCAGTCGATCGCGCGCGCCGCCTCGTCGACCGCGCCGGGGCGAAGCACCTTCACCGTCACCGGCGCGTCGTCGGCCAGGCGGGCGCGGTGCACCTGCGCGATCCCGTTCGAGCGCACCGGATCGGGCTCGACCCGGGCGAAGAGCTCGGTGAACGGCGCGCCGAGAGCGGTCGCGAGCGCGTCGTGCGCGATCGGCCACGGCAGCGGCGCGACGTGGTCGCCGTAGTCCATCAGGGCCTGCCGGTCGCGCTCCTCGAGCACGTCGGCGCGCAGCGCGAGGTAGTGGCCGAGCCGCAGGTGCACCGGCCCGAGCGTGCGCAGCGCGTCGCCGAGCGGCCGCGGCGGCGCCGGAGGCGGGGCGGGGAGGTGCGGCGGCGGCCCGGTGTAGTCGCGCGTCACCGCGGCACCAGCCCGAGGACCGCGGTCGCGCCGGCGACAAGCCCCGCGACGAGCGCGGCGCCGCCGAGCCACCCGGCCCCGCCCGCGCCCGACACGACGAGCAGCGCCGCGGCGGCGGCGGCGGCCGCGACCCCGCGCGCCTCCGCGTTGCGCCGCCGGCGCGCCGCGCCCTGCTCGCCCGCGAGCACCTCGTGGTCGGCGCGGCCGCGCGCCGCGGCGTCCGTGGCCGCCGCGACGCGCGCCGGCAGCTGCTCCTTGACGTGCCGGACGACGGTGAGCCGCCTCGTGTCGAGCACGACGTCGGCGAAGCGCTGCGCCACGTTCGGCCGCGTCTGCTCGAAGAACTGGCGCACCTCGCCCATGAGGTCGAACTCGGGCGACATGCGCAGCGCGGTCGAGTCCAGCGCGTTCATCGCCCGCCAGTACAGGAGGAAGTCCATGTCGTACAGGAGGCGGTAGCGGCGCGAGATGTCGATCATCCGCCCGATGTACTTGCCGAGGTGGCGCGAGGCGAGCGGCGTGTCGTCGCGCAGCGACGTGTCGTACCACTCCTGCAGCACGGCGCGCGCCTCCTCGCGATAGCCCCGCGCGTCGCTCTCCTCGGTGATCGTCAGCTGCCGCGTGTACGACCGCAGGCTGGCGTCGATGTTGCCCACCGCCAGCTGCTCGATCTGCTCGCCGAGGATCTCGCGGTCGTACGGCGTGAGGTCGCCGAAGATCCCGAAGTCGACGAAGGCGACGCGGTTGTCGTCGAGGATGATCACGTTCCCCGGGTGCGGGTCGCCGTGGAACAGCCCGGCGCGGAAGATCTGGCTCAGCGACGAGAACGTCAGGCGGTGGAGGATCAGCTCGACGTCGTACTGCGGGTGCAGCTCGGCGAGCAGCTCCTTGCCGCCCTCCTCGATGATGCGCACGAGGTGCGCCAGCGTGACGCCCTCGATGAACCCGAGCGTGAGCACGCGGGAGGTCGTCAGGTCCCACCGGACGCCGGGCTCGACCTCGAACGGCTCCGCGTTGCGCGTGACGCGCTCGGCCGTCTCGCCCTCCTGCACGAAGTCCGTCTCGCGCAGCGTCCAGCGTGCGAACTGGTCGAGCATCTCCGTCGCCGACAGGCGCCCGAGGAGGTGCAGCGCGTCCGCGAGCAGCGTGAAGCGGCGCATGATCCCGATGTCCGCGCGGAACACCCGCTCGATCCCAGGGCGCTGGACCTTCACGGCGACCCGCTCGCCGTCGCGCGTGCGGGCCTCGTGCACCTGCGCCACCGAGGCCGCGGCGAGCGGCTCGGGGTCGAACTCGGCGAACAGCTCGTCGACCGGCGCGCCCAGCTCCTCCTCGATGAGCGCGTACGCGCGCTCCAGCGGCATCGGCCCGACGTCGTCGAACAGCTTGCCGAGCTCGCGGCAGACCTCGGGCGGCAGGATGTCGAAGCGCATCGCGAGGTACTGCCCGAGCTTCACGTAGGTCAGCCCGAGGTGCTCGAAGGCCATGCGCAGCTGGACGCCGAGCTGCGGCTCGCGCCTGCCGCGGCCGAGGCGGACGACCCAGCCCAGCAGGGGCGGCAGGCCGAAGCGCACGACCGCCCACGCGAGCTGCAGGGCGCGGCGCGCGGTCATGCGCGGCGGGGGAGGAGGTCGCGGCGGACGGCGGCCAGCAGCGCGTCGCGCGCGCTCGCCGGGAAGAAGTGGCCGCCGGGCAGCGTGCGCAGCCGGAACGGCCCGGTGGTCAGGTCCGCCCACGCGGCGACGGCCTCCACCGGCACCTCGTCGTCGGCGGTGCCGGCGAACGCCGAGATCGCCGTCGCGATCGGGCGCTCCTCCGCGTCGGGCTCGGCGTGCGCGGCGCAGAGCGCGAGGTCTGCCTGGAGGATCGGGACGTACAGCCGCATGAGCGCGGGATCGGCCGCGACGACGTCCGGCGTCGCGCCCCCGCGGCGCAGCTCGGCGACCACCTCGTCGTGGTCCATCAGGTGCAGGCGCGTCGTGCTGCGGAAGACGTGCGGCGCGCCGTACCCGGCCAGGAAGACGTGCACGGGCGGCCGTCCGCGCGCCTCCAGGCGCCGAGCGACCTCGAACGCGAGCAGCGCGCCCATCGAGTGCCCGAACAGCGCGTAGGGCTCCGCGGCCGCCGCCCCGAGACCGGCGGCCAGCAGGTCGGCGAGGGCGCCGACGCTCGGCGGGAGCGGCTCGCGCCGGCGCCCGTCGCGGCCGGGCAGCTGGACGGCGCGCACCTCGATCCAGCCGGGGAGCGCGCGGCTCCACGGCCGGAAGATCGACGCGCCCGCGCCGGCGTGGGGCAGGCACAGCAGCCTGACCGACGCCTGTGGCGCGGGCGCGAAGGCGAGCGTCCTGTCCGCCGCCTCAGCTGCCGCTGGACTCTGACTGCCGCTCACGGTTGCGGATGGCCGTGACCAGCTGCTTGCGGTCCTTCTTCTCGCGCTCCTCGATCCCCAGCGAGCGGGCGCGGGCGCGCAGCTCCGGCGTCGAGAGGTCGTCGAGCTCCACCTCGTGGTGGCGGATGGCGACGACCAGCTCGTCGCGCGCCTTCCCTTCCGGGTCCTCGATCCCGAGGTCCGCCGCGCGCTCCTCGAGCTCGGCCTTGGAGAGCCGGTCGAGGTCGCTCTCGCCCTCGGCGCCGCCGCCGCCGTAGCGGTCCTCGCGCTCGAGCGGCGGGCGCGCCGGCCGCGTGCGCCGGTCGCGCCGACGCAGCTCCTCGATGAGCTGCTCGCGGCTCATCTCCGCACGCCCCGCCACGCCGGCCTCGCCGGCACGCAGGTACAGGTCGGCGTTCGACCAGTCCTCGTAGCGCGGCTGCTCGCTGCGCAGCGCGTCGATGATCTCGTCGCGCGTCATGTCCATGAAGTCGTCGATGCCGACCTCGGCGGCGCGGTCGTAGAGCTCATCGGTCGTCCAGCGCTCGTAGTCCTCGCTGAGCGACGCGCGGCGGCGGCGCGAGCGGGTCGAGCCCCAGCGGTCCCCGCGGCCGATGCGGCGGCGGCGCTCGCCGCCCTCCTCCCGCGTGAACGTGCGCTCGAAGCGCTCGGCCGCCCGGCCCGGCAGGTCCAGGCCGCGGTCGAGCGAGCGCACGAAGCCGCGGGACAGGTCGGCCGGCAGGCGGCGCGCGACGTCGACCGAGTCCTCGCCCCGGTCGGGGATGTTGCGCTCGAGCGTGTCCTCGACGAAGTAGCTCGTCGACTCGGCGGCGACCCTCAGCCCCTCCAGGCTCGCGCGGATCGCCCCCGTGAACAGGCGCGCGACCTCGTCGATCTTGCGGTCGCCCAGGTCCTGGACGTCCTCGCGCGTCTCGTCGAAGTCGCGGCGGACGCGGCGCGTGCCGCGGCCGCCCCGGCCGCCGTAGCCGCGGTCCTCGCGGCGGTAGAGCTCCGCCTCGAGGTCGCGGACGCGCTGCTCGAGCACGGCCTCTCGGTTGTCTCGCTGTGCGGTTGGCATGGCTTCCCTCTTCACCCCTTCGTTGCTTCGATGGTCGGTTCGCTTGACGGTCTCGGTGGCGGCGGCGGGCGCGCGGTGTCGTTCATGCGCTCGCCTCCAGTGGCTGTCGCGGCCGGGCCAGCGCGCCGCCGGCCACCAGCCCGTCGAGGTACGTGCGGACGAGCTGCGCGTCGAGCGGCGGGAACGCGATCCCGGCCCGGGCGAGCGCGGCGCGGGTTCGCGTCGTGCCGAACCGCGGCAGGCTCGCGTCCTCGAGCGACCCGGTGAGGAAGGGCAGGAGCGCCCGCAGCGCGCCGTCGTCGCGGGCCGCCACCTCCTCGCGCCACTGCGCGAGCGGCACGCGGGGCAGCTCGTACCCGGCCTCCTCGACGACGTCGAAGAGCTCGTCGAAGGTCAGCGCGTCGTCGGCGACGAGGTGGGACGTCGCGCCTGCGAAGGCGGGGTCGTGCACGAGGTGGACGAGCGCGCGGGCCACGTGGTCGACCGGCGCGATCTGGACGCGCAGCGCCGATCGCGGCGCGCACCCGACCTCGACGCAGCCCCGGATGGCGAGGTTGACGTGGTCGTGCGCGTTGAACGCGCCCGTGCGGCTGTCGCCGCCGATCGCGGGGCGGTGCACGGTGAACGGCAGGCCGCGTGCCCCGGCCTGCCGGACCATCCGCTCGGCGACCCACTTGGTCTGGGCGTAGCCGACCGCGAGCGGGCCCGCGGTGGCCAGGTCTCGGTCCTCGTCGACGGTCTCGTCGCCGGCGCCCGCCGACGCGAAGACGCCGACCGTCGAGACGAAGTGGACCGGTATCGGCGTGTCGGCGGACGCGGCGATGCGCAGGACCTCGCGGGTGCCGCCGACGTTCGCGGGCGCGAGCGCGGCGTACGGGTACGTCCACTTCACCTCCGCGCCGCAGTGGAGGATCGCGTCGATCGGCGCGAGCTGGGCGGGCGTCAGGCCCAGCGCGGGGCGGGTCAGGTCACCGGCGAGCGGGACGACCCGCTGCGCCACGCCCGCCGGGTGCAGCCCGTAGCGGTCGAGGTTCGCGCGCACGCGGGCGAGGCCCTCCGCGGCGGTGCCGGCGCGGACGAGGCAGTGGACGTCGGCGTCGGTCCGCGCCAGCAGCTCGTCGAGCAGGAACGCGCCGAGGAAGCCGGTGGCGCCCGTGAGGAGGATCGCCCGCGGCGCGCCGGGGCGGGCGGCCCGGCGGGGCGCGATCGCCGGGTCGAGGGCGGCGCGGCGCTCGAGCTCGGCGACGGGCATCGCGGCCGGCCCCGGACCGCCCGCTCCGTCGAGGCGGCCGGCGATCCAGGCCGCGAGGTCCTCGAGGCGCTCGTGCTCGAACAGCGCCTCGACCGGGACGTCGATCTCCAGGTCGGCCTCGATCCGCGTCTTGAGCTCCGCCAGCATGAGCGAGTCGGCGAGCGCGGTGATCGGCCCGCCGTCGAGCTCGAGCGCGAGCTCCTCGGGCGCCATGCCGGCGACCGCCGCCAGCTCGGCGGTGAGGTGGCGCAGGACCGCGTCGGCGCGTTGCGGCGGGTCGGCGGCGCGCAGCGCGGCCAGGACGCCGGCGCTGCGCCGGCGCGGCGGCTCGCCCGCGATCCGGCGCAGCGTCTCCGCGCCGATGCGACGGAAGCGGATCCCGCCGACCGCGACGACGGGGTCGCCGTCCTCGGTGAGCACGGTGACGTCGCCGGTCAGCGCTCCCCGCTCCCCCTCGCGGAGCGTCGCCCAGCACCACACGGGCGCGTCCGGGACGTCGCGGTGGACCGTCAGGCTCTCGTGCCCCGTGCCGAGCGCGACCGGGCGGTCGTCGCGGGCGGCCGTGTCGGGCCGGGGCAGCGTCGCGATGAGCGCCTGCACGCACGCGTCGAGGACCAGCAGGGCGGGCCGCGGCCCCTCGCCGCCGGCGGGCGGGCGCAGCAGCGCGAGCGCCTCGCCGTCGCGGCGGGCGACGCTCTCGACCAGCCGGAAGCTCGGGCCCAGCTCGAAGCGGGGGTGCCACACCTCGTCGTAGAAGCGCTCGCCGTCGAGGACGTCGTCGCAGCGGGCGCGGACGGCGTCGAGGGTGGCGCGCGCGGGGCCGCCGCCGCCGGCGGGCGCCGCGAACGGCGCCCCTTCGGCCACCATGGCGTCGACGTGACGGCGCCAGCCGGCGCCCCCCCGGCTGTGGACGTGGGCGGCGCGGGCGCCGTCGCCGGGCGGATCGAGCACGACCTGCACCTCGCGCCGGTCGTCGTCGCCGAGCACGAGCGGCGCGGAGAGCGTGAGCGACGACACGACGGGCCGCTCGAGCCCGCTCGCCTCCGCCGCGGCCAGCAACAGCTCGAGGTACGCGACGCCCGGGACGACCGCGTGCCCGTGGACGCGGTGCTCGCCGAGGACGGCCGCGCTGTCGAGGGCGAGGTCGGTCCGGAACAGGTCGTGATCGAGCGGCGCGTCGACGCGCTGGGGCGCGAGGCCGCCGCTTGTCGTCGGCACCGCCACCGCCACGGCGCGGCGGGCGGGCCCGGCGTCGAGCCAGTGCCGGGTGTGCTGGAAGGGATACGTGGGGAGCCGGGGCCGGCGGGCCGCGGGCGGCGACGCCGCGGCCCAGTCGACGGGCGTCCCGCTCGCCCACGCGCGGCCGAGCGACGCCTCCGGCTCGCTCGACGGGAGCAGGGTCGCGTCGGCGGTCGCCGGATGGCGCCGCGCGAGCGCGAGCAGCGTCGTCGCCGGGCCGAGCTCGACGAGCGAGCGGCACCCGAGGCCCGCGAGCGTCGCCAGCGTTGCCGCGAAGTCGACCGGCTGGCGGGCGTGGCGCAGCCAGAACGCGGGGTCGGCCACCTCGTCGCGCGCGACCGCGCCCGTCGTGTCGGAGACGAACGTCGTCGTGGGCGCGCGCAGCTCGACCGCGCGCAGCGCGCGCTCGAGGCCCGGCAGCGCGGGCTCGATCAGCCGCGAGTGGAACGCGTGCGAGACCGCCAGCATCCGGGTCCGCGCGTCGAGCCCGTCGCAGAGCCGCGACAGCGCCGCGACCGGCCCGGCCATCACGGTCTCCTGCGGCCCGTTGCGGCACGCCACGTCGAGCTCGGGGTGCGCGTCGAGGCTCGGCGGGGCCCCCATGACGGCCGCCATGCCGCCCCCGGGCGGCAGCGCCGCCATCAGCCGCCCGCGCTCGGCGACGAGCGCCGCACCGTCCGCGACGTCGAGCGCACCCGCGATCGCGGCGGCCGCGTAGGCGCCCACGCTGTGGCCCGCGACCGCGTCGGGCCGCACGCCGGCGGCGCGCCACCACGCGGAGAGGGCGATGGCCATTGCGTAGAGCGCGGGCTGCGCGACGTCGGTGCGCGTCAGCGCGCCGTCGGACCGCGCGCCGGGCTCGAGCAGCGCCGCGAGCGGCAGCGCGTCGAGCGGGCCGAGCGCCTCCGCCAGCTCGTCGAGCGCGCGCGCGACGGCGGACTCCCCGCGCAGCCGGGCGAGCGCGCCGCCGAAGCGGCTGCCCTGCCCGGGGACGAGGAACGCGATCCTGGGCCGCGCGCCCGCCGGGGCGCGGCCGCGCCAGGCGCCCGCGGACTGCGCGCCGGCGGCGACGGCTCGCAGGCGCGCCGCCAGCTGTGCCGTGTCGCTCGCGACGACGACCGCGCGGTCGGGCAGGTCGGCGCGCCCGACGCACGCGGCGCGGGCGAGGGAGGGCAGGTCGACCGCGGCCGCCTCGACGTGGGCGGCCAGCCGCTCCGCCGACGCCGCCAGCGCGTCGTCGCCGCGGGCGGAGAGCTTGACGACGACCGGGCGCGACGGCGCCGCGGACAGCGGGGCCGCCTCGCGCTCGTCCGCGCGCCGTGGCGTCGCCGACGGCGGGGCCGCCTCGTACGCGCCCGCGCGCCTTGGCGTCGGCGACCCCGGCGCCTCGCGCTCGCGCGCCGGCGGCGCCTCGAGCACGACGTGCGCGTTCGTCCCGCTGATCCCGAACGAGCTGACGCCCACGACGTGCGGCCCCTCCGGCAGCGGCGTGGCTTCCGTCGCGACGCGCAGCGGCAGGTCGTCCCACTCGACGTGCGGGTTCGGCTCGCGCAGGTGCAGGTGTGCCGGCACCTCGCCCTGCTCGACCGCGAGCGCGGCCTTGATCAGCCCGGCGACGCCGGCGGCGGCCTCGAGGTGGCCGATGTTCGTCTTGACCGACCCGATCAGCGCCGGCTCCTCGCGCGCGCCGAGCACGCGGCCGAGCGCGCGCAGCTCGATCGGGTCGCCGAGCGGCGTGCCCGTCCCGTGCGCCTCCACGTACGCGACCTCGTGCGGGGCCGCGCCGGCGACCTCCAGCGCGCGCCGGACCACCGCCTCCTGCGCGGGCCCGTAGGGCACGGTCACCCCGCTGCTGCGGCCGTCCTGGTTGACCGCCGACCCGCGGACGAGCGCGACGATCTCGTCGCCGGCGGCCTCGGCGTCCGACAGGCGCTTCAGCGCGACCAGCCCGCAGCCCTCGCCGCGGACGTAGCCGTCGGCGGCTCCGTCGAACGTCCGGCAGCGCCCGCCGGGCGACAGCATCCGCGCCTTGGCCAGCGCGACCGTCGTCTCGGGGAGCAGCGTCAGGTTCACGCCGCCCGCGATCGCGAGGTCGCACTCGCCCGCGCGCAGCGCCGCGCACGCCAGGTGGACCGTCACGAGCGACGACGAGCAGGCCGTGTCGAGGACCATGCTCGGCCCCTGCAGGCCGAGCACGTAGGAGAGGCGGCCGGCGGCGAAGTTCGGGGCGTTGCCGGTGCTGAGGTACGCGTCGATGCGGCTCGGGTCGGCGACCTTCGCGGCGACGTGCGCGTAGTCCGTCGACGTCATCCCGACGTAGACGCCGGTGCGGCTGGCGCGCAGCGAGTCGGGCGCGATGCCGGCGTGCTCCAGCGCGCTCCAGGCGACCTCGAGCACGACGCGCTGGGCGGGGTCCATCGAAGCCGCCTCGCGCGGCGGGATCCCGAAGAACCGCGCGTCGAAGCCCTCGACGTCGTCGATGAAGCCGCCGTGGCGCGTGTACGTCTTCCCCGGCGCGTCGGGGTCGGGGTCGTACAGCTCGTCCAGCGACCAGCGGCTCGCGGGCACCTCGGTGATGGCGTCGCAGCCGTCGCGCAGCAGCGCGCGGAACGCCTCCGGCCCCTCGACGCCGCCGGGCAGGCGGCAGCCGATCCCGACGAGCGCGATCGGCTCGCGGCTCGCACGCAGCTCGGCGAGCGCGCGGCGCAGGACGTCTTGGCGGTCGGTCACCTCCCGACCTCCCGGGCGAGCAGGTCGAGCAGCTCGTCTTCGGACAGCGCTTCCATCCCGTCGTCGCGCTGCTCGGTCTCGGGCTCTGGCGCTGTGCCGAGGTCGAGGACCTCGTCGAGGAGGAAGGCAGCGAGCGCCCCGATGGTCGGGCGCTCGAACGCGAGCGTCGCCGGCAGCGCGCGCCCGAGCCGCGTCTCGAGCCGTGTCTTGAGCTCGACCGTCGTCAGCGAGTCCATGCCGGCCTCGAAGAAGCCGAGGTCCGGGTCGATCGCCTCGCCGGGCGGCCGGCCGAGCACCGCGCCGACCTCCTGCTGGACGAACTCGACGGCGATCGCCCGGCGGTCCTCGGGCGCCGCGGCCTGTAGCCGGGCGATCAGCTCCAGCCCCTCCGCCGATGCGCCGCCGGCCGCGGCCTCCGGGATCTCGATCTCGTCGAGCAGCGGCCGCGGGCGCTTCGCCGTGAACGCCGGCTTGAAGCGGCGCCAGTCGACCGGCGCGATCGTCCGCTGCGCGCAGCCGTCGAGGATCAGCTGCTCGAGGGCGGCGAGGCCCAGGTCCTCGGGGACGACGTCGAGGCCGAGCGCCGCGAAGTACGCCTTCGCCTCGGCGTGCACCATGTCGCTGCCGTCCCACCAGCCCCAGTTGACGGCGAGGGCCGGGAGGCCGAGCGCGCGGCGGCGGTGGGCGAGGAGATCCTGGAAGTGGTTGGCCGCGACGTAGTGCCCCGCGAGCGCCGAGCCCCAGACCGAGGCCGCGGACGAGAAGAGGACGAAGAAGTCGAGGTCGGCGTCGCGGGTCAGCTCGTCGAGCACGCGCGAGCCGGCGACCTTGGGCGCCAGGACCTCCTCGAGGTCCGCGCGCGTCATGTCGGCGATCGCCGTGGGCCGGAACAGGCCCGCGGCGTGGATCACGCCGCGCAGCGGCGGCGCCTCGCGCAGCACGGCCGCCATTGCCTCGGCGTCGGTGACGTCGACGCGCGGGGCGGCCACCGTCACGCCGGCGTGCTCGAGCGCGCGGATCGCGTCCGTCGCGGCCGCGTCCGGCGCGCCGCGCCCGGTCAGGACCAGGTGGCGCGCCCCGCGCCGCGCCAGCCACGCCGCGACCTTCAGCCCGAGCGCGCCGCGGCCGCCGGTGACGAGGTACGCGCCGTCGCCGCGCAGCGCCAGCTCGCGGTCGGCCGGCTCGAGCGGAGCCCGCACGAGCCGCGCGGCGTGTCGCGCGCCGCCGCGGTAGGCGACCTGGTCCTCGAAGTCGGTCGCGTGCAGCTCGGCCAGGAGCGCCTCGACGTCGTCGCGCGGCGTCGCGGCGGGATCGAGGTCGACGGCGCCGCCCCACAGCTCCGGGTGCTCGAGCGCGACGACGCGGGCGAGGCCCCACAGCGGCCCGCGCGCCGGGTCGCAGTGCTCGTCGCCGACGGGCTGGGTCCCCCGCGTCGCGATCCAGACCCGCGCGCCGGCATGGACGGCATCGAGAAGGGCGCCGCACTCGCGGGACGGCGAGGCCTCCTGCTCGAGGCCGAGCAGGTGGACGACGCCGCGCAGCGCGCCCGCATCGGTCAGCTCGCGCGCGTCGCGCAGCAGCTCGCACTCGTGCCCGAGCGCGCCGAGGGCCGCGAGCAGCCGCGCGCCCACGCCGTCGCCGTCGCCGAGGATCGCCCAGCGCCCGGGCCGGGTGCCGCCGTTGGGCGACGGCGGCCGCTGCCGCTCGGTCCACGCGATCTCGTACGTCATGCCGCGCAGCTGCGCGGCGGCGCCGAGCGGTCGGTGCTTCACACCCTCCACGGCCACGACGGTGCGGCCGTCGCCGTCGAGCAGGCGCGCGCCCGCGCCGCCGGCGTGCGCGGTCAGGTGGCGCGGCACGACGCCGTGCACGTGCAGCGAGGCGATCGCCGTCGGCACGCGCCCGTCGCCCGTCACCAGGCGCAGCGCGGCGTCGAGCGCGGGGTGGGCGACGTGTGCGGCGCCGTGCGGGCCGGTCACGGCCGCGCCGGCGGCGGCCGCCGGGACTGGTGCGGGCGGCTCCTCCGTCGCCTCGGCTCGTCCCGCCGCCGCGCGGGTCCGCCCCACGTACACCTCGAAGCCGCCGTCCGGCGCCAGCGCGACCTGGAGGGGCCCGGCGGCGGGCGGGGGCTCGTCCAGGACGAGGTCGCGCAACACGTGCCCGGTCGCCGGCAGCGCGAACCGCACCGCCTCGAGCACCGCCTCCAGCACGATCCCGGCCGGCACGACGTCCTCGCCGGCGAGGCGCTCGGCGTGCTCCGCGGGGTCGAGGTCGCCTTCGAACAGGCGCTCACCGCCCGGGCGGGCGGCGTCGATCCGGCGCTGGAGGAGCGCGTAGCCGCCGATGCGCTCGCGTCCGACCGTCGCCGCGTCCGCGCCCGGAAGCCAGTACCGCCGGCGCTGCCACGGGTAGCTCGGCAGCGGCACGCTGCGCGCGTCCGGAGCGCACCGGGCGCGGTGATCGAGCGGCTGCCCGCTCACGAACAGCGCGGCGGCGGCGTCGAGGAGCGCCGGCACCTGGGGCGCGTCGCGCCGCATCGACGCGACCGCGGTGCCCGAGCGCGCCTCGGCCGCGAGGCACTGGCCGATCGCGCCCGCGAGGACGGGGTGCGGGCCCACCTCGAGCACGAGGTTGTGCCCGGGGCCCAGCGCCGCGACGAGCGCCTCGTGGAAGCGCACGGGCTCGGCCATGTTCGCCGCCCAGTGCGCGGCGTCGAACCGGTCGTGCGCCGCGCCCGTGACCGTCGAGAGGACAGGGATGCGCGGCGGCCGCGGATCGATGCCGTCGAGCGCCACGGCCAGCTCCGCCGCGAGCGGCCGCATCTGCTCGCTGTGGAAGGCGTACGCACCGGGCAGCCGGCGCGCGAAGGCGCGGCGTTGCTGCGTCGCTGCGACCGCGGCCTCGACCGCGTCCGGCGTGCCGGACACGACGGTCGCGCTCGGCCCGTTCAGCGCGGCGACGGCCACGCCGCTCGGGACCTCCTCCGGCGCGATCCCCAGGACCGCCATCGCGCCGTCGCCCTTCGTCCCCTGCATCAGCCGGCCGCGGCGCACGACGATGCGGACCGCGTCGGGCAGCGAGAGCGCGCCCGCGACGTGCGCCGCCGCGACCTCGCCGACGCTGTGGCCGACGACGGCGGCGGGCACGGCGCCCCACGAGCGCCACAGCGCGGCGAGACCGACCTGCAGGGCGAGCACGAGCGGCTGCGCGATCTCGGTGTCGTCGAGCCGCGCGCCGTCCTGCAGCGCCTCGGTCACCGACCAGCCGGCCTCCTCGCGGACCACCGCGTCGCAGCGCTCCACGGCGCGGCGGAACGCGGGCTGTGCCGCGAGCAGCTCGCGGCCCATGCCGGGCCACTGCGCCCCCTGGCCGCAGAAGCAGAGGATCAGGGGCCCCTCGGCGCTGCGCCCGCGGCGGACGGCCGGCTCGGGGTCGCCGCACTCGTGCGCGGCGAGGCGATCGGCCGCCTCGGCCGCGCTGGACGCGACCACGGCGACGCGATGCGGGTGGTGCGTGCGGCGGGTGGCGGCGGTGAAGCAGACGTCGCGCCACGCCGGGGCGCCGGGCGCCGCGAGCAGCTCGCCGTGGCGGCGCACGCTCGCGTCCAGCGCGGCCTCCGAGCGGGCTGAGAGCACGAGCAGGTCGGGCGCGTCCGCCGGCGGCGGTGCGATGGCCGGCTCGGGCGGCTCCTCGAGCACGACGTGCGCGTTCGTGCCGCTGAAGCCGAACGAGCTGACGCCCGCCACGCGCGGGCCGTCGCCGTTCGTCCACGCCTCCGCCGTCGTCGGCACGTGGACGGGCAGGTCGTCCCACGGGACCCAGGGGCTCGGCTCGTGCAGGTGCAGGTGCGCGGGGATCGTGCGGTGCCGCATGGCCAGCGCGACCTTGATCACGCCCGCGACGCCCGCGGCCGCCTCGAGGTGGCCGAGGTTCGTCTTGACCGAGCCGACCGTGACCGGCCGCTCGCGCGCGCCGTCGCCGAGCGCGGCGCCGATCGCCTGCAGCTCGATCGGGTCGCCGAGGGGCGTCCCGGTGCCGTGCGCCTCGACGTAGCCGACCCGCGCCGGCTCGACGCCCGCCACCTCGAGCGCCTCGCGGATCACCGCCTCCTGCGAAGGGCCGTTGGGCACGGTGAGCCCGGCGCTGCGCCCGTCCTGGTTGACGGCCGAGCCGCGGACGAGCGCCCAGACCCGGTCGCCGTCGGCGACGGCGTCCGGCAGGCGCTTGAGGACGACGACGCCGCATCCCTCGGCGCGGCCGTACCCGTCGGCCGAGGCGTCGAACGCCTTGCACCGGCCGTCGGGCGAGAGCGCGTGGAGCTTCGCCATGCCGATGCTGGTCGCGGGGGAGAGCATGAGGTTCACGCCGCCGGCCAGCGCGGCGTCGGACTCGCCGTCGCGCAGGCTGCGGCAGGCGAGGTGCAGCGCGACGAGGGACGAGGAGCACGCGGTGTCGACCGCGAGGCTCGGGCCCTGCAGGCCGAGCAGGTACGAGATGCGACCGGCCGCGACGCTCGCGGTGTTGCCCGTGGGGACGTACGCGTCGACGGCGCCGCCGCCAGACGCCGAGAGGAGCTGGAGGTAGTCGGCGGTGTTGATCCCGACGAACACGCCCGCCGCGGCGCCCGCCAGCGCGCCGGCCAGGCCCGCGTCCTCGAGCGCCTCCCACGCGACCTCGAGCAGCAGGCGCTGCTGCGGGTCCATGCTCGCGGCCTCGCGCGGCGCGATGCCGAACATGTCGGCGTCGAACTCGTCGACGGGGCCGCGCAGGAAGCCGCCGCTGCGCGTGTTCATGCGCAGCGGTGCGTCGGGATCCGGGTCGTACAGCGCGTCGGCGTCCCAGCGGCTCGGCGGGACCGTGCCCACGGCGTCGACGCCGTCGCGGAGCAGCGCCCAGTACCCGTCGAGGTCGTCCGCACCGCCGGGGAGACGGCACGCCATGCCGACGATCGCGACGGGCTCGTCGCTGGTGGAGCGGCGGCTCGAACCCCGCCTCCGCGGCTGGGCGAGGAGGAAGTCGGCGAGCGCGTCGATCGTCGGGTGGTCGAGCGCGAGGGTGACCGGAAGCTCGCGGTCGAGCGTGGAGCTCAGCGAGCGCTGGAGCTCCACCGCCATGAGCGAGTCGAGCCCCAGCTCGAAGAGCCCCTGGTCCGGCTCGATCCGCTCGGAGGGATCGAGGCCGACGACCCGAGCGACCTCCCGGTGCAGCAGCGCGAGCAGCGCGGGCCGCGAGCCCAGAGCGTCCGTGGGAGGGGGAGCGCCGGCCGCCTCGTCCGCGACCGGCGCGCTCGCTTCGTCGCCCGCCGCGGCGGCGCCCTCCTCCGCGTGCCTCCCCTCCTCGAACCAGTGGCGACGCCTCTGGAACGGGTACGTCGGGAGGTCTGCGGGAGCGACGTCGGGCGAGGCCGCCTTCCAGTCGACGCTCGCGCCCTCCGTCCATGCGCGGCCGAGCGACTCCAGCAGCTGCTCCGTCGGCTCGCGGCGCGAGCTGAGCGACGGCAGGGCGGTCGCGTCGCGGGTCGCCTCGTGGCGGCGGGCGAGCGCGAGCAGCATCGAGCCGGGCCCGAGCTCGACGAGCTGCCGGCAGCCGAGCGAGCGCAGCGCCGACAGCGTGCCGGCGAAGTCGACGGGCTGCCGTGCGTGGGCGATCCAGTAGGCGGGCGTGGCGACCTCCTCGCCGGCGATCGCGCCGCTGGTGTCGCTGACGAACGTCGTCGCGGGCGGCGCGAGCGCGATGCCGGCGAGCGCGCGCTCCAGCCCCGCGAGCGCCGGCTCGACGAGCGGCGAGTGGAACGCGTGCGAGACCTCGAGCCGCTGCACGCGCGCCCCATCGGCCCGCAGCGCCGCGCAGATGCGCTCGACCTCGGCCTCCGGTCCCGACAGGACGGTGTCGGCGGCGCCGTTGCGCGCGGCGACGACGACGCCTCCCGCGAGCAGCGGCTCGATCCGATCGGCGGCGACCGCGACCGCCGCCATCGCGCCGCCGGCGGGCAGCTCTCCCATGAGCCGCCCGCGCTCGGTGACCAGCCGGGCCCCGTCGGCCCGGCTGAAGACCCCGGCCAGCGCGGCCGCCGCGTACGCGCCGACGCTGTGGCCGGCGACCGCGTCCGGCCGCACGCCCACCGACTCCCACCACGCGGCCAGGGCGAGCGCGAGCGCGTAGAGCGCCGGCTGCGCCACCTCGGTCCGCGCGAGCGCACGGTCGCCGTCCTCGCCGGGCTCGAGCAGCGCCGCCAGCGGTAGCCGGTCGATCGGCCCGAGCACCTCGGCGAGCTCGTCGAGCGCGCGCGCGGCGGCGGGCTCGTGGCGGTACAGGCCGGCCGCGGCCCCCGCGTAGCGCGTCCCCTGCCCGGGCACGAGGAGCGCGAGCCTGGGGCGGGTCTCGCCCGCGGTCCTCCCGGGCGCGACGCCGGCGACGTCGGCGCCCGCGGCGACCGCGCCGAGCCGCTGCACCAGCTCCGCGGGCGTGCGCGCCACGACGGCGGCGCGGTCCGGCAGCTCGGCGCGCCCGACGCAGGCCGCGCGCGCGATCGCGGCGAGGTCGGCCGCGTCGTCGGCGGCCACCCGGTCGCGCAGCCGCGCGGCGGCGGCCGTCCGCGCGTCCGCGCCGCGCGCGGCGAGCTTCACGAGCACCGCGGGCCGAGCGGCCGCAGGCGCCGCCGCGGAGGGCGCGGCCGCGGCGGCCGGGGCGGCCTCCAGCACGACGTGCGCGTTGGTCCCGCCGAAGCCGAACGAGCTGACGCCGGCCACCCGTCGCGCGTCCGCGGGGAACGGCGTGCGCTCCGTGACGACCCGCAGCGGCAGCGACGGCCACGCCACGTGCGGGCTCGGCTGCTCGAAGTGCAGGTGCGGCGGGACCTCGTCGTGCTGGAGCGCGAGCACGACCTTGATCAGGCCGGCGACGCCGGCCGCCGCCTCCAGGTGCCCGAGGTTCGTCTTCGCCGAGCCGATGAGGGCCGGCCGCTCCCGCGCGCCGAGGACCCGCCCCAGCGCCGCGAGCTCGATCGGATCGCCGAGCGGCGTCCCGGTGCCGTGCGCCTCGACGTACGCCAGCTCGTCCGGCCTCACCCGCGCCTGCGCGAGCGCGCGCCGGATGACGTCCTCCTGCGAAGGCCCGTGCGGCGCCGTGAGTCCGTTGCTGCGCCCGTCCTGGTTGACGGCCGAGCCGCGGATCACCGCCAGGACGTGATCGCCCTCCGCCTCGGCGTCCGACAGGCGCTTGAGGACGACGACCCCGCAACCCTCCCCCCGCACGTAGCCGTCGGCGCGCGCGTCGAAGGTGCGGCACCGCCCCTGGGGCGACAGCATCCGCGCCTTCGTGAAGTTCATCGTCGTCTCGGGGAGCAGCATCAGGTTGACGCCGCCCGCGAGCGCGACGCCGCACTCGCGCGTCCGCAGGCTGGCGCACGCGAGGTGGACGGCGACCAGCGCCGACGAGCAGGCGGTGTCGACCGCGATGCTCGGGCCGCGCAGCCCCAGCACGTACGAGAGCCGGTTCGCGGCGATGCTGTGCGCCGTCCCGGTGCTCACGTACGCGTCGATCGCGTCGGCGTGCAGGTGCCGCGCCGCCCGGTGGCCGTAGTCGCTGGTGCTGATGCCGACGAACGCCCCGGCGGCGCTCCCGGCCAGCGCGTCGGGGGCGATGCCCGAAGCCTCCAGCGCCTCCCACGCGACCTCGAGCAGCAGCCGCTGCTGCGGGTCCATGAACGCGGCCTCGCGCGGCGCGATGCCGAACAGCCGCGCGTCGAAGCGGTCGACCTCGCGCAGAAACCCGCCGTGGCGGGCGTAGGTGCGCCCCGGCGCGTCGGGGTCGGGGTCGTAGAGCGCGTCCGCGTCCCACCGGTCCGCCGGGACCTCGACGATGCCGTCGCGGCCCTCCCGCAGCAGGTCCCAGTACGCCGCCGGCCCGTCGGCGCCGCCCGGGAAGCGGCATCCCACGCCGACGACGGCGATCGGCTCGTCGCGCTCGTGCTCGAGCGCGTCGAGGCGCGCCTGCGCCTCCTCGAGCGCGAGGAGCGCGCGTTGGAGCGGCGACAGCCCCTCCAGCCGCTGCGCGAGCGACGTCACGCGGTGCCCCCGTCGCGCGCGAGCAGCGCCGTCACCGACCGCTCGACCCGCGCCTGCACCTCGGCGTCGGACAGCGCTTCGACGTGGTCGAGCGCTCGCTCGCGCTCCGCGCCCGCCGCGCCGTTCGCGCCGTTCGCGGGCACGAGCTGGTCGAGGAGGTGCTGCGCGAGCGCGTCGAGGGTCGGGTGGTCGAACAGCGCGGTCGCGGGGAGCGCGACGCCCGTCATCCGGCCGACGACGTTCGCCAGCTCGACGCCGGTGAGCGAGTCGAGGCCCAGCTCGGCGAGCGGCCGCGCGGGGTCGACCGCGGCGCGGGGATCGAGGCCGAGCACGGTGGCGGCCTGCCGCGTCAGCCGCTCGACCAGCGCGTCGCGGCGCCTGCCGGGCGCCAGCGCGCGCAGCTCGGCGACGAGGCGATCGCGCCCGGCCGCGGCCTCCGCGCCCTGGGCAGCGACGAAGTCCTCGAGCAGCGGCGGGACCGCGCCGGACGGGAGGGCGCGCCCCAGCGCCGCCCAGTCGACGGGCAGCACGACGACGTGGGCCGGCGCCTCGCCGAGCGCGCGCGCGAGGAGGTTCGCGCCCTGCTCCGGCGAGATCGCATCGATGCCGCGCGCCCGCACGCGGCTCGCGGAGTCCCCCGCACCGGCGGCCATGCCGAGCCCGTCCCACGGGCCCCAGGCGATCGACGTCGCCGCCAGGCCCGCCGCCCGGCGCTGGTGGGCGAGGGCGTCGAGGCACGCGTTCGCCGCGGCGTAGTTCGCCTGTCCGGGCGACCCGAGCACCGCCGAAGCGGACGAGAACAGCACGAAGAAGTCCAGCTCGTGCTCGCGCGTCAGCTCGTGGAGGATCCGTGCACCCGCGGCCTTGGGCGCCATGACCGCGGCGAGCCGCTCGGGCGTCTGGCCGGCGACCATCGCGTCGTCGAGCACGCCCGCGGCATGCACGATGCCCCGCAGGGGCCGCTCGAGCCCGGCCACGAGCGCCGCGACGTCCTCCTCCCGCGAGACGTCGCAGCGGCGGACGAGCACCTCGACGCCCTCGGGCAGGTCGGGGCCGAGCGGAGCGCCGTCGTCCGCTGCCTCCGCGCTCCGGCCGGCCAGGACGACGCTGCGCGCGCCGGAGTCGATCAGCCGCCGCGCGGCGATGCGGCCGAGCGCGCCGAGCCCGCCCGTGACCAGGTACGTGGCCTGCGGGTCGAGTCCGCGCTCGCCGCGGACGATCGCCTCCGGAGCGGCCAGGACGACCTTGCCGATGTGCCTGGCCTGCGCCATGTGCCGGAAGGCGAGCGGCGCCTGCGCCAGGTCGAACGCCCGGATCGGCAGCGGCTCGAGCTCGCCCGCGTCCAGGCTGGCGCAGAGCGTGCGCAGCCGCGCGCCGACGGCCGCCGGGTCGGCGTCGCACATCTGCGCGAGGTCGAACGCGTGGTAGCGCACCGGCGGCTCGAGCGCCGCCACGCGCTCGGGGTCGAGGATGTCCGCCTTGCCGATCTCGACGAAGCACCCGCCCGGCCTGAGCACGGAGAGGCTCTTGGCGACGAACTCCCCGGCGAGCGAGTTCAGGACGACGTCCACGCCCTCCCCGCCGGTCGCTTCGAGCACCTCGCCGGCGAAGGCGAGCGAGCGCGAGTCCATGACGTGGCGGACGCCGAGCGTCTCGAGGTGACGGCGCTTGCGCGGGCTGCCCGCCGTCGCCAGCACGTCGGCTCCGGCCCGGCGGCAGAGCTGCAGCGCCGCCATGCCGACGCCGCCCGTCGCCGCGTGCACGAGCACGCGGCGCCCCGGGCCGATCGCCGCCAGGACCTCGAGCGCATGCGCCGCGGTGAGGAAGGCGATCGGCACCGCGGCGGCCTCCTCGAACGACAGCCGGCGCGGCATGCGGGCCGTGAGGCGCGCGTCGGTGACGGCGTACGTCGCGAACGACGCCGGCGCGATGGCCACGACCGCGTCCCCGCAGGCCAGGTCGTCCACGCCGTCGCCCACGGCGGCCACGGTGCCCGCGCACTCGCCGCCCAGCGGCCCCGCGTCGCCGGGGTACACGCCGAGCGCGTTGAGGACGTCGCGGAAGTTCAGCCCGGCGGCATGGACGCGGATCTTCACCTGGCCCGGGCCGGGTGCGACGTCGTCGACGGGCTCGAGGCGCAGGTCCTCGAGCGTCCCCTTCCGCGCGATCCCCAGAGCGACCGGGCGCTCGCTCTCCGCGCCGCGCGAGGGCGGCAGCGTCGTGCGCGCGAGCCGGCTCACCAGCCGCCGCCCGCCGCGCAGCGCGACCTCGTCCGCGTCGTCGCCGGCCAGCAGCTCCGCCGCGAGCGCGTCGACGTCCTCGGCGGCGTCGACGTCGATCCGCGTGCACCGGAGCGCGGGATGCTCCTGCGCCACCACCCGGCCGAGCCCCCACAGCGAGGCCTCCAGCGGCGACGCGACGGGCCCGCCCGCCGGCTGCGCCCCGCGCGTCACGAGGTACAGCCGCGGCGGCGGCGCGACGCCGGCGAGCGCCTGCGTGACCCGCAGCGCCCCCTCCGCGCTCCCGCTCCACACGACGCCGCGCGGCGGGGGGCCGCCCGCGAGCGCCGCGGCGGCCGACTCGTCGTCGCGCGTCGCGAGGACGCTCGCTCCGCGCGCGCGCAGCCCGTCGGCCAGCGGCCCGGCGCCGTCGCCCGCGACGAGCCACGCCCCGGGGTCGGCGGGCACCGCGGCGCGTCGCTCGCGCTCGCGCCACTGGACCGTGTACAGCCACCGGTCCGGGCCGCCCGGCGTGGCCGCGCCGAGCGCCTCGGCCGTGATGCGCCGCAGCTGCACGCCGCTCATCTCGGCCACGAGCGTCCCGGCGGCGTCGAAGAGCCGCACGTCGCCGGTGACGGCGTCGCCGCCCGGGCCTTCGGGGCGGAGCGTCGCGCGGCACGCGGTGGCCTCGCCGCCACCGTTCGCGCCGAAGCGCTCGATCCCCGCCGGCACGAAGACGCCGCCGTCGCCGGCGCCGCCGAGCAGCGCGCCGAGCGTCTGGAACCCCGCGTCGAGGAGGACCGGGTGCACCGCGTGGTGCCCGTTGGTCGCCGCCGCCTGCGCCGGCAGCGCGAGCCGCGACCACGCGCCGTCCGCGCCGCGCCGAAGCTCGCGGATCGCCTGGAAGCTCGGCCCGAAGTCGAGGCCGTGCTCGCGCAGCGCGCGGTAGAAGGCATCCGGCTCGAGCTCGTCGTCGTCGGCGCCCGGCTCGCCGTCGCCTTGCGCGGCGCCGACCGCCGCCGGCTCGATCGTCCCCTCCGCGTGCAGCCGCCACGCGCCGTCGTCGCCGCGGCCGTGCAAACTCGCCCGGTCGCCGTCGACGACGACCTGCACCGTGCGCGCGCCGGTCTCCGGCAGCACGAGCGGTGCGACGAGCGCCAGGGAGCGGATGCCGGGGTTCGCCTCGCCCGCCTCGCGCGCCGCCGCGACCATGACCGCGAGCAGCGCGACCGCGGGCACGACGGCCCGCCCGTGCACGCGATGGTCGCCGAGGAAGGGGACGAGGTCGATCCCGAGCTCCGCCTCGAAGATCGCTTGCGGCAGCGGCGTCTCCACGCGGCGCGGCCGCAGGCCGGCGCCCGCGGGGCGGGCCGCCGGCGGCCGCGCCGCGATCCAGTGGCGCGTCCGCTGGAACGGGTACGTCGGCAGGTCGACCCGGCGGCCGGCGGGCGGCGCGGCCTTCGCCCAGTCGACGCGCGCGCCGCCGGCCCACGCCGCGCCGAGCGATCGCAGGGGGTGCGGGAGCGACGGGAGCGCGTCCGCGGCGGCGGTCTCGGGGCACCGGCGCGCAAGACCGAGCAGCGTCGATCCGGGGCCCAGCTCGACGAGCAGGCCGCAGCCGAGCGAGGCGACGGTGCGCAGGGCGTCCGCGAAGGCGACACGCTCGCGGGCGTGTCGCAGCCAGTACCGCGGGTCGGCGACCTCCGACGTGACGACGGCGCCCGTGGTGTCCGAGACGAGCGGGACGCGCGGCCCGTCGAGCGCGACCTCCCGCAGCTCGCGCTCCAGCGCAGGGAGGCACGGCTCGACGAGCGCGGAGTGGAACGCGTGCGACACCGCCAGCGCCCGCGAGCGCACGCCCGCCGCCGCGAGCTCCGTGCACAGCGCGTCGAGCGCGGCGCGCGGGCCCGCCACCACGGTCTCGTCCGTCGCGTTGAGGCAGGCGATCGCGACGTCCGGGTGCCGCTCGAGCGCGGACGCCACCGTGGCGGCGTCGGCCAGGACGGCGGCCATGCCGCCGCCGGCGGGCAGCTCCCCCATCAGCCGTCCGCGCGCCGCGACGAGCCGCGCGCCCTCCTCGGGCGAGAGCACCCCGGCGAGGGTCGCGGCCGCGTAGGCGCCGACGCTGTGCCCCACGATCGCCGCCGGCCGCACGCCGGCGTTGCTCCACCACGCGGCGAGCGCGAGCGCGAGCGCGTAGAGCGCCGGCTGCGCCACCTCCGTGCGAGCGAGCGCGCGGTCGGCGTCCTCGCCCGGCTCCAGCAGCGCCGCGAGCGCGGGAGCGTCGCGCCCCCCGAGCACGCCGGCGAGGCGGTCCACCATCCGGCGCACGGGTGCGCTGCTCGCGTCCAGCTCCCGCAGCGCCCCGCCGTAGCGCGTGCCCTGGCCCGCGACGAGGAACGCGACCTTCGGCGCGCCGCCCGCGGGAACCGCGCCGCGCACCACGAGGCCCGGAGCGTCGGCGCCGGCCGCGACCGCGTCGAGCCCGGCCAGCAGCTCCTCCCGCGTGGCGGCGACGACCGCCGCCCGATCCGGGAGGTCGGCGCGCCCGCCGCCCGCCGCGTGGGCGATCGCCGCGGGGGCCGTCTCACGCTCGCGCTCGGCCACGACGCGGAGCCGCGCCGCGGTCTCCCGCAGCGCCGCCTCCCCCCGCGCGGCGAGCTTGACGAGCGCCGGCCCGGCCGCGAGGTCGCCGGGAGCGGGCGCCGGGTCGACCGCCGGCGCGGCCTCGACGACGACGTGCGCGTTCGTGCCGCCGAAGCCGAACGAGCTCACGCCGGCGATGCGGCCCTCCTCGGGCAGCGCCACCGGCTCCGTCGCGACGCGCAGCGCCATCGCGTCCCACGGGACGTGGCGGTTGGGCTCGGCGAGGTGCAGGTGCGCCGGGACCTCGCCGTGCTCCACCGCGAGCACGGCCTTCATCAGCCCGGCGATCCCCGCGGCGGCCTCGAGGTGCCCGACGTTCGTCTTGACCGAGCCGACGAGGAGCGGTCGCTCGCGGCCGGCGCCGAGGGCGCGCGCGAGGGCGCGCAGCTCGATCGGGTCGCCCAGCGGCGTGCCCGTCCCGTGCGCCTCGACGTACGCGACCTCGCCGGGCTGCACCCCGGCGGCGGCCAGCGCCTCGCGGATCACGGCCTCCTGCGACGGCCCGTGCGGCGCGGTCAGCCCGTTGCTGCGACCGTCCTGGTTGACCGCCGACCCGCGGATCACGGCGTGGACCCGGTCGCCGGCGGCCACGGCGTCGGACAGCCGCTTGAGCACGACCACGCCGCATCCCTCGCCGCGGACGTAGCCGTCGGCGTGCTCGTCGAACGTCCGGCAGCGGCCGCTGCGCGACAGCATCCGCGCCTTCGAGAACGCCACGGTCGCCTCCGGCGACAGCATCAGGTTCACGCCGCCCGCGAGCGCGACGTCCGACTCGCCGGCCCGCAGGCTGGCGGACGCCAGGTGGACCGCGACGAGCGACGAGGAGCAGGCCGTGTCGACGGCCATGCTGGGCCCCTCCAGCCCGAGCACGTAGGACAGCCGGTTCGCGGCGATGCTGTGGGCGCTGCCGGTGCCGGCGTAGACGTCGCTCCCACCTCCGCTCGCGGCCTGGAGGAGCGCGTAGTCGCTCGTGCTGATGCCGACGAAGGTCCCGGCGCGCGTGCCGGCGAGGCGGTCCGGGGCGATGCCGGCGCGCTCGAGCGCCTCCCAGCTCACCTCGAGGAGCAGCCGCTGCTGTGGGTCCATCGCGGTCGCCTCGCGCGGGGAGACGCCGAAGAACCCGGCGTCGAAGCCCGCGACGTCGTCGAGGAAGCCGCCGTGGCGCGAGTACGTCCGGCCGGGCGCGTCGGGGTCGGCGTCGTACAGCTCGTCGAGGTCCCAGCGATCCGCCGGCACCTCGGTCACCGCGTCGCCGCTGGACCGCAGCAGCTCCCAGAACGCCTCGGGGGTGTCCGCCGCCGGGAACCGGCACGCGAGCCCGACGACCGCGATCGCCTCGCTCGTGTCGCCGCGCCGACCGGCAGCCGGCACCGCGTGTGCCGCGGGCGCGGTCTCGCCGGCGGCAAGGAACCGCGCGGCGGCCTCGATCGTCGGGTGGTCCCAGGCGAGGGTCGGCTCGACGTCGCGCCCCAGCCACTCCGCGAGGCCGGCGGCGATGGTGACCGCCTGGACCGAGTCGAGCCCGTAGTAGCTGAACGGCTGCCCGACGTCGACAGCGGCGGGGCCCAGCCCGAGGCGCTGCGCGATCTCCGTCTGCAGCCACGCCCGGATCGCCGCCTCGTCGCGCGCGACCGGGGTCGCCGCCTCGGGAGCCCCACGGCTCGACGCGCGGCCGTCCGCCCGCCATTCGTAGACGACGTCGAGCGAGCCCTCCAGGAAGCGGGCGCGGCACGGCCTGCGCTGGATCTTGCCGCTCGACGTGCGGGGGATCGTGCGGCTGCGGATGAGCACGACGGCGTGGGGCTGGAGCGCGTGCTCCTCGGCGACCGCCTGCCGGACCGCGCCGGCGACCTCCTCGACGTCGATGCCCGTGGGGTCGCGCGGCAGCTCGTGGACGACGACGACCCGCTCCTCGCCGTCCGCCTCGACCGCGAACGACGCTCCGCGATTGGCATCCAGCGCCGGGTGCGCGCGCTCCACCGTCGCCTCGACGTCCTGCGGGTAGACGTTGCGCCCGCGCACGATCATGAGGTCCGAGTGGCGGCCGGTGACGAACAGCGAGCCGTCGCGCAGCACGCCGAGGTCGCCGGTCCGCAGGAACGGCCCCTCGCCGCTTCCCGCGAGCCGCGCGCCGAACGTCCGCTCGGTCTCCTCCGGCCGGCCCCAGTACCCCAGCGCCACGCTCGGCCCCGCGAGCCAGATCTCGCCGACGATGCCGTCGGGCCGGCGCTCGCACGTCTCGGCGTCGGCGATGACGATCTCCACCGTCGGCACCGCGGCGCCCGAGGCGGCGAGCCGATACGGATCCGGGTCGCCGGGGGCGGCGGTCTCCGCCCTGCCCGCGGCGAGCGCGCCGCGATCGACCTCCCACACGACGGGCTCCTCCGCCGACCGGGCGCCCGAGACGAGCAGCGTCGCCTCGGCCATCCCGAAGCACGGGTAGAACGTGCTGCGCCGGAAGCCGCACGGGGCGAACGCCTCGGTGAAGCGGTCTAGCACGTCGGCCCGCACCGGCTCGGCGCCGTTGATCGCGCGCGTCCACGGCGAGAGGTCGAGCCCCGCGCGCTCCTCCTCGCCGATCCGGTCGACGCACTGCTGGTAGGCAGAGCTCGGCGCGCCCGTCAGCGTTCCGCGGTGGCGGGTCATCGCCTCCAGCCAGCGCGCGGGCCGCTGGAGGAAGGCGATCGGGGACATCAGGACGATCGGGAACCCGGCGTGCATCGGGTGCAGCACGCCGCCGATCAGCCCCATGTCGTGGTAGGGCGGCGTCCACATCACGCCGACCGTCTCGGCCGCGTAGTCGAACGGCTCGTACGCCGCTCCGACGTTCGCGATCAGGTTGCCGTGGCTGACCATCACGCCCTTCGGGCTCGCCGTCGAGCCGGAGGTGTACTGCAGGAACGCGAGGTCCCCGGGCCGTGCGCCGGGATCGCGCCAGCCGTCCTCCGCGCCTGCGGGGACGTCGGCGTCCGGCGCGAGCCACGTGACCCGCCCGAGCTCGGGGTTCTGCTCGACGACGGACGACTCGTGCGCGCGGATGAAGTCGGGCGTCAGGACGAACGCGGGGCGCGCGTCGTCGACGACGGCGGCCAGCCGCGGGTTCGGGCGGCCGATGCGCGGCGGGTAGATCGGCACCGCCGTCGTCCCCGCGTACAGGCAGCCGAAGAACGCGACGACGTAGTCGAGCCCCGGCGGGTACAGCAGCAGCGCGCGCTCGCCCTCGCCGCCGCGCTCACGCAGCACCGCCGCGAGCGCCCGCGCCTGCGCGTCGAGCTCGGCGTGCGTGAGCGTCGCCTCCTCCCGCTCGCCGTCGAGCAGGAACGTGTACGCGGTCTCGTTCGCCTGATGCTCGGCGCGCCACCGCAGCACCTCGACGAAGGTGGCAGCAGGGAACGACGGCGGGACGCGCATCGACCTCGATCCAAGGGCCTGTCCGGTGGATGCGCAGTCGCGCTGGAGCTTGTGGTTCGCTTTGCTCCCGAGACCTGAACAAAATCGGCGCGGGCGGCGCCGGCGGGGCGGCGCTACTGGGCGACGGCTGCCGCCGCCGCACGGTCGGGCGAGTGCGCCCACACGTCGTGGCGGTTCGCGCCGCGGGCGCCGGCGTCGATCCGGTCCTCGCCGTCGATGATCTCGAGCAGGTCCGCAAGCGCCGCGAGCGGGGCAGTCGGCAGGGCTCGCGCGCGCCAGGCGGCGCTCGGGAGGTTCAGCGGCCGGTGGTAGAGCGCGACCGGCAGGCGCCCGCTCACCGCGCGCACGGAGTACGCCCAGCTCGCCACCTCGTCGTCCGGGGCGCTCGACCCGGCGATGACGACCATCGCCGGCGACAGCGCCTCCGCGGCCTCGCGCAGATGGCTCGTCGCCCGCGTCGGCAGGAGCAGGACGTCGACGCCGGCCCGCACGCAGGCCAGCTCCAGCGCCAGCGTGTAGATGCGGACCGGGTCCAGCGGAGGGTCGGACGCGTCGCCGATCAGCAGGGCGCCGCGGCTGATGAGCCGCGGGGCGAGCCGCCGGGCGCGCAGCAGCCAGTCCTCGCTCCACGCCGCGGCGAACGCCCAGGTCGCGCTGGTCGCGCCGTGGCGCCGGAGTATCCCCTCCAGCGCCGGCAGCAGCAGCTTGTCGAGCGAGCTCTCGACCGACCGCAGCGCGAGCGAGCTCTCCATCGCCTCGTCCGCGCCCGGGCCGCGGAACGACGTCAGCGCGCTGAGCAGGGTGTGGATGTCGTCGCCGTGGGTGTCGCGCGCGACGCTCACCGCCGAGGAGATCGACAGGCCCTCCGCGAGCGCGTCGGAGAGCGCGGTGATCTCGGGCTGCGAGTACACGCGCTGCTTGCCCGGCGAGCGCTGGGGCCGCGGGAAGCCGAACCTGCGCTCCCAGGCGCGCAGCGTGTTCGGGCTGACGTGCAGGAGCGACGCGGCCTCGCTCGTCTTGAGCGTCCTCATCAACCCAATCGATAGACGCTGAGCCATCAGGAGTCAAACGACTTTCATACAAAGGCCAGACCAATTCGCACTTCGCTTGCCACTTGTGGGTGCAGTGCCTATGCTCGCCGGACCGACGTGGTGACCCTTCACGAGCACCTCCCGCTGGAGCATGCGTACTCCGCCGAGGACGCCCGGCGCCGGTTGCGCGACGTGCTGCGCAGCGACCCGGTGGCCGAGGTCCGGCGCGAGGCGGCGCTGGCCCTCGGGTCGGCCGGCCTCGCCGCCGCGGGCAACGTCGAGGCGCTCGTCGACGCGGTCGAGGACCCGAGCTTCGTCGTGCGGGCCGCGGCGATCCGCGCGCTCGGGCGCCACCGCCAGCCGCGCGCGGTGGACGTGCTCGTCGAGACCCTCGAGAGCCGCGGCGAGCTGTGGCAGGAGGCGTCCGCGGCGCTCGCGGCGACCGGCGACGTCGAGGTCGTGCCGCGCATCGTCCCGCTGCTGCGCTCGCCGAGGACCCAGGCGCGGCGGGGCGCGTTGCGCGCCCTGGCGGCGCTCGCCGCGGGCGACGCCTCCGCCTCGGTCGACCCGCTCCTCGGCTACACGGACGAGGCGGGCGTCCGGCACGCGCTGTTCTGAGCGTCCGACGCGCCCGTCCGGCGTACCGACCGAGCCAAGACTGTCCGGATCGGCGGGTGGCATTGCCACCGCGATGTCGAATACGTTCGCCGTTACGGAGTCATGGCTTCGACGGCTCGTACCACGGAGACGGCGCGCCCTGCGTCGGAACAGGACGCTGCGGCGCTCCCGGACGTCGCGCTGCGCGGGCTCGTCAAGCGCTACGGCGACGTGGAGGCCGTCGCCGGCGTCGACCTCGACGTCGCTGCGGGCGAATTCTTCACCCTCCTCGGGCCGAGCGGCAGCGGCAAGACGACCACGCTGAGGCTCATCGCCGGCTTCGAGATCCCCGACGAGGGCGAGGTCCGGCTCGCGGGCGAGGACGTCGCGCGCCGGCCCGCGTACGCGCGCGACGTCAACACCGTCTTCCAGGACTACGCCCTCTTCCCGCACATGACCGTGCTCCAGAACGTCGAGTACGGACTGCGCGTCAAGAAGGTGGCGAAGGCCGAGCGGCGCACCCGCGCCCAGGACGCGCTGAAGATGGTCCAGCTCCACGAGTACGGGGCCCGCAAGCCGGGCCAGCTCTCCGGGGGCCAGCGCCAGCGCGTCGCGCTCGCCCGCGCGATCGTCAACCGCCCCAAGGTCCTCCTGCTCGACGAGCCGCTCGGCGCCCTCGACCTCAAGCTCCGCCAGGAGATGCAGCTCGAGCTCAAGCGCATCCAGCAGGAGGTCGGGATCACCTTCGTGTACGTCACGCACGATCAGGAGGAGGCGCTCACGATGAGCGACCGCCTGGCCGTCTTCAACGGGGGGCGGATCGAGCAGGTCGGCTCGCCCGAGGAGGTCTACGAGCACCCGGCGACCGAGTTCGTCGCGGGGTTCGTGGGCGTGTCGAACGTGCTCGAGCGCGGCGGGCGGCGCTTCACCGTGCGCCCCGAGAAGGTCCACATGGCCGACGCCGGGGAGCCCGCCCCGGGTGAGGGCGGCTGGCACGTCGAGGCCGGCACGATCGCGAGCTCGTCGTACGCGGGCTCCGTCACGAAGTACGTCGTCGCGCTCGACCAGGGCGGGACGCTGCAGGTCGTACGGCAGAACCTCGAGACGACGTCCTCGGACGCGCTCGAGGCGCCGGGGAGGAAGGTCAACGTGGCATGGCGCGACGCGCAGGCGTCCGCCATCGCCGAACAGGAGGAGAGTCAGTGAGAGAGCATCGATTCATGGCGGGGGTCCTCATGATCACCGCCGCCCTCGCGTTCGGCGCGATCGGGTGTGGCGACGACGACAAGAGCAGCGACAGCGGCGGCGCCGGCACCGGCGGCGGCGCCAGCAAGCCGACGGCGCAGGTCAACCCGCCCGGCGACCTCAAGCCGCTCGACACCCTCGGCGAGGGCGAGGGCAAGGTCAGCCTGATCGCCTGGGCCGGCTACGTCGAGGACGGCTCCACCGACCCGAAGGTCGACTGGGTGTCGAGCTTCGAGAAGGAGACCGGCTGCAAGGTCAACGTCAAGGTCGGCAACACGTCCGACGAGATGGTGACGCTCATGCGCACCGGCAACTACGACGGCGTGAGCGCTTCCGGTGACGCGACGCTGCGCCTGATCGCCGGCGGCGACGTCGCGCCCGTCAACACCGACCTCGTCCCCAACTACGCGGACGTCTTCGACGCCCTGAAGGACCAGCCGCACAACTCGGTCGACGGCCAGATGTACGGCATCCCGCACGGCCGCGGCGCGAACCTGCTGGCGTGGAACAAGGCGAAGGTCAAGCAGGCGCCCGACAGCTGGGGCGTGGTGTTCGACGAGAACTCGCCGTACAAGGGCAAGGTCACCGCGTACGACAGCCCGATCTACATCGCGGACGCCGCCCTGTACCTGAAGGCGACGCAGCCCGACCTCGGGATCGACAACGTCTACGAGCTCAACGACAAGCAGTTCCAGGCCGCGATCGACCTGCTCAAGAAGCAGCGCGGGATCATCGGCGAGTACTGGTCGGACTACACCAAGGAGCAGGCCGCCTTCAACAACGGCGACACCGTCGTCGGCACGACGTGGCAGGTGATCGCCAACCTGATCGAGGCCGACAAGAAGGTGAAGATCGGCACGACGCTGCCCAAGGAGGGCTCGACCGGGTGGTCGGACACCTGGATGATCTCCTCCAAGGCCAAGCACCCCAACTGCATGTACATGTGGATGGACCACATCATCAGCCCCAAGGCGAACGCCGAGGTGGCGGAGTGGTTCGGGGAGGCGCCGGCCAACCGCAAGTCCTGCGCGGAGACCGCGACGAAGGATCACTGCAAGATCTTCCACGCGGACGACGAGGCGTACTTCGACAAGGTCGCCTACTGGAACACCCCGACGAAGAGCTGCGGCGACGATCGGGGGGCCGTCTGCAAGGACTACTCGGAATGGGTCCAGGCCTGGACCGAAGTGAAGGGGTAGGTGGCCGCAGCCACCGCCCCCGTCGAGAGCAGGTCGCTCGGCCGCCGGCTGAGCGACCTGCTGGCCTCCCGGCCCCGCGTGCGGCTGTCGCTGCTGCTCGCGGGGCCGCTGGGCTGGCTGGTGATCGCCTACCTGGGGTCGCTGGTCGTGCTGTTCGTCGCGGCCTTCTGGCACCTCGACCCGTTCAGCGGCCTGATCGTCAAGGAGACGTCGCTCGACAACTTCCGGACGATCGCCGAGGGCGAGGTGTACCGGAAGATCGTGCTGCGGACGGTGGGGATCGCCGCCGCCGTGACGGTCACCGACGCGCTGCTCGCGTTCCCGATCGCGTTCTACATGGCGAAGGTCGCGTCGCAGCGCACGCGCTCGCTGCTCGTCATCGCGGTGCTCATGCCGCTGTGGTCGAGCTACCTCGTCAAGGTCTACGCGTGGCGCCTGATCCTGTCGGAGGAGGGCGTCCTGAACTGGGCGCTCGACCCGCTCGGCGTGAGCGGGCCGGGCTACGGCAACGTCGCCACCTGGCTCGTCTTCAGCTACCTGTGGCTGCCGTTCATGATCATCCCGATCTACGCGGGCCTCGAGCGGATCCCGAACTCGCTGCTCGACGCCTCCGGCGACCTGGGCGCGGGCGCGGGCCACACGTTCCGCCGGGTGATCCTGCCGCTCGTCCTGCCCGCGGTCGTCGCCGGCTCCATCTTCACCTTCGCTCTGACGCTCGGCGACTACATCACGCCGAACCTCGTCTCCAGCACGCAGTTCATCGGGAACGTCGTCTACTCGAACGTCGGCGTCGCCAACAACCTGCCGCTCGCCGCGGCGTTCGCGACCGTGCCCGTCGCGGTGATGATCGTGTACCTGCTGATCGCGCGCCGGCTCGGCGCGTTCGAGGCGCTGTAGGCGATGCAGCTCTCCCGCCCCGCGGCGATCCTCCTGCGCGTCGGCGCCGCGCTGACGCTGGCCTTCATCTACGTCCCGCTCTTCCTGATCGTCCTCTACGCGTTCAACGAGCGGAAGATCCAGACGTGGCCGATCCCCGGCTTCACGCTCGACTGGTTCGACAAGGCGCTGCACAACCCGGGCGCGCGCGACGCGCTGTGGATGTCGGTGAAGGCCGGGCTCGGGGCCACGGCGATCGCGCTGCTGCTCGGCACGCTCGCCGCGATGGCCGTCGCGCGCTACCGCTTCTTCGGGCGCGAGACGGTCTCGTTCCTCGTGGTCCTGCCGCTGGCGCTGCCGGGCATCGTGACGGGCATGGCCCTGAACGCGACGTTCCGCGAGGTGCTCGAGCCGTTCGGCGTGTCGCTCGGGCTCTTCACGATCATCGTCGGCCACGCGACCTTCTGCATCGTCGTGATCTACAACAACGTCGTCGCGCGGCTGCGGCGGACGGGCTCGTCGCTGGAGGAGGCGTCGGCCGACCTCGGCGCCAACACGTGGCAGACGTTCGCGTTCGTCACCTTCCCCGCGCTGCGCAGCGCGATGCTCGCCGGCGCGCTGCTCGCGTTCGCGCTCTCGTTCGACGAGGTGATCGTCACGACGTTCACCGCCGGGGCCGACGAGACGCTGCCGATCTGGATCCTCGGGAACCTCTCCCGACCCAACCAGCTGCCGATCGTGAACGTCGTCGCGGTGTTCGTGATCCTGCTCTCGTTCGTGCCGGTCTACCTCGCTCAACGGTTGACGCGGGACACCGAGGGCGGGGTTGTGCCGGGCGCGGGCGGGCGGTAGCGTCGCGGTGCCATGAGCGAGTCAGCGCGGGTCCTCGTCGTCGCCCACAAGACCGCCGCGACGCCGGCGCTCGTCGACGCGGTGCGCGAGCGCGCCGCACGCGGCGACGCGACGTTCACGCTGCTGATCCCGAAGGCCGTGCACGGGATCACGCGCGTCGCCGATCCCGAGGACGCGCCCGACGACGAGACGCGCGACATCCTCGAGCTGGCGCTGCCGCTGCTGGAGGAGGCCGCGGGCTCGCGCGTCGAGGGGCTGGTCGGGTCGTCCGTGCCGATCGAGGCGATCCAGGACGCCGTCAACCTCCACGGCTTCGACGAGATCATCATCTCGACGCTGCCCACGCGGGTCTCGAAGTGGCTGCACCTCGACCTGCCCTCCAAGCTCAACGGGCTCGGCCTGCCCGTCACGACGATCACCGCGAAGGAGCGCGCTCCAGCATCCGGCGGGTGAGCGGCGTCGCGCTGACGCCGTGCACGACGATCGAGACGACGACGACCGCGACGGTCGTCCAGAACACGGTGACGGTCTCGTTGCGCGAGAGCACGTGCGCGTGCGCGATGTACGCGGCGTAGAAGATCGCCGCGATCCCGCGGACGCCGAACCACGCGAGGAAGAGCCGCTGGCCCCAGCCGAGGAGCGACCCGGCTGAGAGGGGCAGGACGATCCCGGGCCGGATCACGAAGACGAGCAGCGGCGCGAGCAGCCAGCCCGCGAGCCCTGGCTCGCCGAGGCCGTCGAGCGTGACGAACGAGCCGAGGACGAGGATCGCACCGAGCTCGAGCAGCTTGGCGTACTCGTCGGCGCCGTCGTGGATGCGCCGGTTGACCTCGTGCTCGAACTCGTAGCGGCGGAAGGTGAGGCCCGCGCAGAACACGGCGAGGAAGCCGTAGGCGCCGATCGCCTCGACCGCCCCGTACACGAGCAGGACGGCTGCGAGCGCGACGAACGCGTCGAAGTCGTGGGAAAGCAGCTCGCGGTCGCGCAGGCGCACCACGGCCGCGGCGATCGCGTAGCCGGCGACCGCGCCGATGCCGGCCGCGACGGTGATCGCATAGAGGACGTCGGTCAGCACCCACTCGCCGATCCAGCCCGTCCCGCCCTCGCTCGCGACGAGCACGCCGGCCAGGACGAACGGGGCGGCGAGCCCGTCGTTGAGCCCCGCCTCGGTGTGGAGCGAGAAGTGCGGGTCGTCCGCGGTGTCGCTCTCGCCGGGCGGCTTCAGCCCGACGTCGCCGGCGAGGACGGGATCGGTCGGCGCGAGGATCGCGCCGAGGAGGATCGCGGCGCCGGTCGAGAGCCCCATGACCAGGCCGGCGAAGAGCGCGACGGCGCCGATGGTGAGCGGCATGACGACGAGGAGGAGGACGCCGACGCTGCGCCACTGGCGCCCGCTCACGAGGCGCTCGATGCTGAGGCCGGCCGTGAAGACGGCGAGGAGGATGGCCAGCTCGCAGATCCGCTCCGGGACGCGGCTGCCGTCGAGCGGGCTGAGCGGCGAGACGTCGAGGACGTCGAAGCCGATCGCCGCGACGAGGCCGAGCCCGAGGTAGATGACGGCGGCCGACCACGGGCGCTCGTGCTCGTGGGAGAGCGCGGCGAGCGCGACGACGAGCGCGATCCCGCCGAACAGCAGCGCGATCGCGTAGTGGTCGCCGACGTGCAGGCCCGGGTCGAGGGCGAGAATCACAGGCCCGCCAGCAGTCGCTTCGCGACGCCGCGCAGCGTCCGCTTGCCGGCGGCGTGGCTGCCGTCGTCGGTCGTCGTGATCGCGACCGCGACGCGCTGGCCGCCCCTGGTGAGGAGCGCGACCTGGTGGTCGACGGCGCCGGTGCCCGAGCCCCAGCCGCCCTTGAAGTACAGGCGCCACCCCGGCGGCTGCGCTCTGGCGATCCCCCAGCGCTGGCTCGGGACGATCGTCTCGAGGAGGCGCAGCGCGTAGGCGCGGTGGCGCTGCGGCGTGAGGCGGTCGACGCCGAGCATGAAGGTCGTGAGGTCGGAGGCGTCGACCCGGCTGAGGCCCCAGACGGGGTGCGTGCGGAAGCGCTGCATGCCGGCGCGGCGGGCGAAGCGGCTGAGCCTGCGGTTGCCGAGCGCGTCGCGGACGCGCGTGGCGGCGACGTTGTCCGAGCGGCGGATCATCGCCCGCAGCATGGCCTTCTCGGCCGGTCGCAGCGGGCGGCCGCGCACCGGCCTCTGCCGCAGGTACGCGACGAGGAGGATCGCCTTCAGCGTGCTCGCGGCGGGAACCCCGCGCGTGGCGCGGTCGCCCCACGCGCGCTGCGGCGTGCGCACCGAGAACGAGACGACGCCCGGGCGGCGGCGCGCGTAGGCGCGAGCCGCCGCCACGTCCGGCGCCCAGGCGTCGAGCGACGACGCCGCGCCGGCCGGTGCCAGGCACGGTGCCACCCGCGGTGCCAGGCACGGTGCCAGGCACGCGAGGGCGACGGCCGGTGCGGCTGCGCGCCTCAGACCGGGAACTTGCCGCGCCCGCGGCGTCCGGCCGAGCCGCTCTTCGCGACCGCCTTCTGGCTGCTCTCGAAGGGCTTCGCGAGCAGGCGCCCCAGCTTGCCCGGGGCCTTGCTGCCCGCGCGGCGCCCGAGGCCGAGCGGCGCCTGCCCGCCGCGCTCGACGTGGCGCGAGAAGCGCGGGGCGAGGAAGGCGAGGACGAGGAGCAGGACGCAGAACGCTGCGACGGCGACGATGGTCATGACGGGGTCCTTCCGTGGGGGGTGGTGGACCCGTCTTACCCGGTGGGGACCGGAACGGTGCCTGTCGGCGATGCCGCCGACCCGCCAGTCTTGTTGTCGAGGCTCTCGGCGTGCCGCTCGGCCTCCTTCGCGACGGCCAGCGTCTCCTGGATGGCGGCGAGCGCCTCCTTCTGGATCGCCAGTGTCTGCTCCTGGACGGCGAGCGACCGCTGCAGCACCCGGAACTGCGGCGGCGCGAGCTCCGCGGCCCGCGCGACCTTCGGGACGAACGCCCGCTGGCGCATCTCCCCGAGGACGAGCGAGCCGCGCACGAGCAGGCGCCGAAGGCGGTTCTTGTAGAGGAGCTCGCTCGCCGCCGCCTCGAGGTACTGCGCGAGGCGGGGGAGGTCGGCGCGGAGCAGCTCCGCGGCGAGCGCCCGCCCGGCGCGGGTCGCGTCGCCGACGTCCGCGTCGAGCAGCGTCGCCGCCAGCGCGCCCGCCGCCCGCAGGTTCTGGTCGATCTGCGCGTCGGCGAGGTCGTCGACGAGCGGCTTCGCGGCGTCGAGCAGCGTGCTCGTGTCCTGCCCCAGCTCGCGCGCCTGCTCGCCGATCCGCTTCGCGCCCGGCAGCGCCGCCGAGACCTCGTCGACGAAGGTCCGCGTGTCGTCGAGCAGCGGGATCGCCCGGGCCGATTGGCGCGCCTGGATGGCGAGCTGCTCGTCCGTCGTCGTTCGCTGGTCGTTGATCATGATCAGCTGCACGGCGAGGAGCCCGAGCATGAGCACGCCGAAGATCGCCGCGATCACGTAGACGTGCGTGGGCAGGCTGACGCGGCGGTCCTCGTGGTCGCTCACCGGCGGGAACTGCCCACGTAGAGTCCCGCCCATGCGCGTCGGCGTCATCGTGCCCGTGCAGGGGTGGGCGCCGTACCTCGCGGAGGCGCTCGACTCCGTGCTCGCGGAGGGGCCGGAGGCGGTCGTCGTCGTCGACGACGGGTCGCGGACGCCGATCGCCCTCCACCCCGACCACACGGCGCGGTGCGCGCTCGTGCGCCGGCCCGAGCGCGGAGGGCCGGCCGGGGCGCGCCAGACCGGCCTCGGCGCGCTCGACACCGACGTCATCGCGATGTGCGACGCCGACGACGCATGGCACCCGGGCTTCCTGGAGGCCGCGGTGGGCGCGCTCCACGACGCCGACGTCGCGGTCGGCCACCCCGAGATCGTCGGCCCCGACAACCGGCCGACCGGCGAGCGGTGGCCGGTCATCCCGGCAGGTCCGTTCGTCCCGAGCTTCGAGACGAACGCGATCGCGACGCCCGCCGTCGTGCTGCGACGGGACGCGCTGGAGAGGGCGGGAGGGTTCGCGCCGCGCCCCGCCGCTGCGGCGCCGCTCTCCGCTGCCGCGCCGCTCTCCGCTGCCGCGCCGCTCTCCGCCGCCGCCCCCCTCGACCGCGCCGAGGACTGGGACCTCTGGCTCCGCCTCCGCGCCGCCGGAGCCCGCTTCGCCGGCGCGCCCGACGCGCTCGTCGCCGTCCGCCGCCGCGCCGGCGCCCTCACGAGCGACGTCGCGGCGCTGGCCCGCGCGCAGCTCACCGTCCACTCGCGGCACGCCTCGCTCGCGACCGACGAGGAGCGGGCGCGGGTCGAGGCCGCGGACCTCCGCGCCCTCGCCGCCGGGCTCGTGCGCGAGCGGCGCTTCGGCGAGGCGCGCGCGGTCCTGCGTGCGGCGGACGCCGCCCGTCCGCGCCGGGCCCTCCTCGCGATCCCGCTCGCCCGCCGCGCCCTCGGCCGCCGCGATCCGTACCGCCGCTAGCGCTTCACGCGGTTCGGGATCAGCCGGCGCCCGAGCTCGAACGCGAGGACGGCGGCAGCGTCGAGCGACCGCGTCCTCGCCGCCCACCACGCGACGCCGGGCAGCGAGCGCGCCGGGAACGACCCGGGGTGCTCGCGGTCCATCCACGCCGCGCCGGAGCCGTGGCGCGCGCGCTGGGCGAGCGTCCGCACGAGCGAGCGGCGCGAGCGGTGCGTGACGACGACGTCCTCGCGCAGCGCGAGCTCCCAGCCGGCGGCGCGGAGGCGGAAGCACAGGTCGGCGTCGCCGCCCGACCGCACGTCCTCGCGAAAGCCGCCGACCGCCTCGAAGGCCTCGCGCCGCACCGCGCAGCACGCGGTGGCCACGAACCCCAGCCGCAGGTTGCCGGCCTGGCCCATCGACCGCGACGCGTGCGCGAACCGCACGGCGAGGGGGTCGCCGGGACGCGGCGCCTCGTCCGCGACCTCCGCCGCGACGACCGCGACCCGCTCGCCCGGCGGAGGGTCGAGCAGCCGGTCGAGGACGTCCGCCGGCGGCAGGACGTCGGCGTCGAGGAAGAGGATCCACGGCGCGGTGCCCGCGCGCGCGCCGGCGTTGCGCGCGAAGTAGGAGGTGCGCACCGCGTCCGCGCGCAGCACGCGCACCGCCGCGCCCCCACTCCCCGCCTCGCCCCGACTCCCCGCCTCGCCCCGACTCCCCGCCTCGCCCCCGCTCCCCGCCTCGCCTCCGCTGCGCCCGCGGTTGTCCACGACCGTCACCGAATCCCCTTCGCGCACCTCGATCGCCGCCGCCCGCGCGACCACCGCCGCCACGTCGCGGCCCCCGAACGGGATGACGACGTCGACCGCGGGCCTCACGCCGCGTCGGGCAGCGTGAACCGGAAGACGCTCCCGCCGCCGGGGTTGTCCTCGACCCAGATCCGCCCGCCGTGGTTGGCGACGACGCGCGCGGCGACGGCGAGGCCGATCCCCGCTCCGCGCTCGTCGCCCGTCCCGCCGCGCACGAACATCGCGAAGATCTCCTCCCGCCGCTCCGGCGGGACGCCGATCCCCCGATCCGTCACCGACAGGATCCACTCCCCCTCGCCGCGCTCCGCGCCGACCTCGACGTGCGGCGGCGCGTCGCCGTGGAACTTCAGCGCGTTGAGCAGCAGGTTCTGGAAGAGCTGCTCGAGCTGCGTCCGGTCGCCGGTGACCGACGGCAGCTCGTCGACCAGCACCGTCGCCTGGACCTCCTCGACGCGCGCGTCGAGCCCCTCGACCACGCCGCGCAGCAGCGCGTTCAGCTTGACCGGCTCCCTCGCCGTCCCCTCGCGACCGATCCGCCCGTAGGCGAGCAGGCCGTCGATGAGGCGCTGCATCCGGCGGGTCCCGTCGAGGATGTGGCGCAGGTAGAGGTCGGCGGTGTCGTCGAGCTGCCCCTCGTACTTGCGCTGCAGCAGCGACGCGAAGCCGTGAACCGTCCGCAGCGGCTCCGACAGGTCGTGGGAGGCCACGGACGCGAACCGCCGCCGCTCCTCCTCGACCTGGTCGAGCGTGTCGTCCTCCGCGGCCATCGCCTCGCCCAGGTTAGGCGGCGACGCGCGACGGCGCGGACGAGCTCTCGCGCCGCGCGACAACGACCGGCAGCCCGTCGCGCGGCCCGATCGTCGGCATCTGGCGGATCCGCAGCTCGTAGTCGGCGGGCACCGACAGCCGCAGCCGCTTGGCGATGAGCGCCGCGATCGCGCGGACCTCCGCCTGGCCGAACCGCATGCCGATGCACGTCCGCGACCCGCCGCCGAACGGGACGTACGCGCCCTTCGGCAGCCTGGCCCGCGCCTCGGGCGTGAAGCGCTCGGGGCGGAACGCGTCGGGGTCGGGGAAGACGTGCGGGAGGTGGTGGCTGGCCCAGGAGCAGTAGTTGACGAACGCGTTCGCGGGGACCTGCACGCCCGCGAACGTGAACGGGCGGTTCGAGCGGCGCGGCCCGACCCACGCGGGCGGGTACTTGCGCAGCGTCTCGTCGATCGTCATCTCGAGGTAGGGGAGCGCCGTCCCGCCGAGGTGCTCGGGCCGGACCGCGTCGATCCCGTCCAGCTCCTCCTCGAGGCGCTCGCGGACGTGCGGGTTGCGGCTCAGCTCGTAGAAGAGGAACGCGACGGTCGAGGTCGTCGTGTCGTGGCCGGCGAAGAGGAGCGTCATGACCTCGTCGCGGACGTGCGCGTCGTCGAGCCGCGAGTCGTCCTCGTCGGTGGCGTCGAGCAGGAGCGAGAGGAGGTCCTCGCCGCGCTCGCCCGTTGCGCGGCGGCGGGCGATCTCGTCGAAGATCAGCGCGTCGAGCGCCGCGCGGGCGCGGTCCATCTGCCGCCACGGCGTCCGCGGTCCGCGCGCGACCTGCAGGAAGTAGTCGCGCGAGTAGTACGAGAGGGCGACCTCGAACGCGCGCGCCGCGTCGAACCGGCCGCCCGCGCGGTCCGGATCGAGCCCGAACAGCGCGCGCATCGCGATCCGCAGCGCGAGCCGGCGGGTCCAGTGGTAGAGGTCGACGCTCCCGCTCGCCGGCAGCCCGTCGACCGCCGCGGCCGCCTCCTCGACGATCGTCTCCGTCGCGCGCGCGATCCGCTCGCGGTGGAAGACCGGCAGCATCGCCTTGCGCGAGCGCCGGTGAAACTCCCCGTCGATCGTCAGCAGCCCGTCGCCGAGGAGGGGGATGAGGTCGCCCATGTGCCCGTCGCGCCAGCGGAACGTGTCGGCGTGCGACACCGTCATGAAGTGGTTGGCCTCCGGCCCGAGCATGAAGACCACGCGCCCGTGGAAGATCCGCAGCGTGAAGACCGGGCCGTAGCGCTCGTAGGCGTCGAGCAGGAGGGGGAGCGGCGTCTCGGCGAACCGCTTCGTGCGGAGCAGGCTCGGATGCGTGTCGCCGGGAGGGAACGGGACCTCCGCGCGCCACTCGTGCAGCAGGTCGTCGGCGAGGCGCCTGAAGGGGTTCGTGGAGACCGGGGGAGGGGGCGCGAGCGACATCCGCGGCAGAGCCTACGGAAGCTCGGCCCCGGGATCCTTCGCCGGCCGCGCCGCCGCCGGCAGGCGCGTGACCCTCTCGCACGACCGCTCGTCGATCAGCACGTCCACCGTGTCCGCGATGACGCGGTCGCGGCCCTCGCCGCAGTCGATCCGGTCCGGCTCGCCGTCGCGCGTGCGGAAGAGGTCGTCGCCCCCGCCGCCGTGGACGAAGTCGGAGGTGCTGCCGTCGGCGGCCTCGCCCGTGGTGACGTCGCCCCAGGCGAGCGCGACGATGACGTCGTCGCCGTCGCCGCCGAGGATCTCGTCGACGCCGAGGTTCCCGGCGAGCCGGTCGTCGGCGGTCCCGCCGGTGAGCGTGTCGTCGCCGGCGCCGCCGCTCACCGAGTCGCGGCCGTCCCCGCCGTCGAGGACGTCGTCGCCGTCCCCGCCCGAGATCTCGTCGCCTGCCGGGACGGGCCCGACGCCGCCGTTGATGCGGTCCGCTCCGGCGCGGCCGACGAGCGCGTCCGACCCGCCGCCGCCGTCGAGCACGTCGTCGCCCTCCCCGCCGTCGACCACGTCATGGCCGTCGCCGCCGTAGAGGCCGAGGTCGTCGCCGGCCCCGCCGGCCAGGCGGTCCGCGCCGTCGTCGCCGTTGAGCGTGTCGCGCCCGTCGCCGCCGAGCAGGCGGTCGCCGTCGTCGCCGCCGGTCACGACGTCGTCGCCGCCGATCGCCCGCACGACGTCGCGGCCGCCCTTCGCGTCGATGACGTCGACCTCCGCCGTACCGGTCAGCCGGTCCGCGCCGGACGTGCCCGTGACCACGGCAGCCGCAGCCGTCCCGGCGAGGGCGAGCACGGCGACGAGCAGGGCGAAACAGGCGCGCATGGCGGACCGTTGAACACTCCCACGCCGTCAGGAGTTGCGCTCGCGGGGAGCGCTATCCTCGTCGTCCCGTTCGAGGGGGCGTAGCTCAGTTGGTTAGAGCGCCGGCCTGTCACGCCGGAGGTCGCGGGTTCGAGTCCCGTCGCTCCCGCTCCTTAGCGCCGCGCGCGTTGGCGTGGTCCACGCCAACCACTTGTTGGAGAGCACTGACGAACGTCTGCATAAACGTGTCGGCGTCGCCCGTATGAACGACTGCACCTGCGGCATTTGGATGCCCGCCGGCGTTGAGCGGCGTGAAGCGCTGCCGCTGTAGCTCGAGAACGGAGGTGATGTCGATATGCGGCTGTGAAGTTCGCATCTCGAAGCACGCTTTGTCTCCGAGGTGGAACCCGAGCACGACAACACCCGCGGTGCCGCTGCGGGCCAGCCGGGACGCCGCTACGCCGATGCTGAACGAGCTCAGGTCCTCGATCACCTCGGCTATCACGGCCACAGGTGGGATTCCACGAAAGCGGGCGACGATGCGGTCGACGTCACCCTGAAGCTTCGCCTCGAACGCGTCGAGATGCATCGTCCGCGCGAACTCCTCCAGAGCCCGCGCAGGCGGTTGGGTCGTGAGCAGGTGCCGGAGCGCCGCGAGCGCGCCGGTCGGCGTCGTCCCGATCGACGCCCGAAAGAGCGCGTCGATGCCGCGCGTCAGACGGCGCACCTCGCTGCCGCGCCCGGCGCACGGCGCCAGCTCCGGGAAGCGGTCGTCGAGTCTGCGGCAGAGCTCCGGATGTCGCTCCTCAGCACGATCTCCGATGAGCCCCGCCAGCAGGACGTAGAGCTCCGCCGGGCCGAGGTCGGGGATCCGCTCTACAGCGAACGCCGCCGCGAACGCGCTCGCCGGGTGATTCGCCCCGCCCTCGTCGATGAGGCGCGAGTTCAAGTAGGTGACGCCGGGGTGCGTCTCGCGCTCCGCGGCTCCGCCGACGTGGTGGTCGTAAGCGGTGACGGGGAGGGTTGCGCCGAGCCGGCGCATGAGCGCGGGGTCCCGCATGACGGGGATGTCGAGGGCGACGACTGCAGCTGCGCCGCTGCCCGCGACGTAATCGGCGAGCCACAGTAGGTCGTACTCGTGGTTCCAGACGGCGCGCTCTTCGACGACGAACCGGTCGGCGCGGAGGAGCGCGCTCATGAAGTAGGCCGACGCGAAACCATCCGCATCCGCGCCGTAGAGCAGCGCCACGCGAGCGCCGCGAGGGAACGTCGAGATCCGCTCGTCGATCCGGGCGGCTGCTGCTTGCCACCACGGCGCCGCGCGGATCCGGATGACGTCTCCTGCGCCGAGCATCCGATGTCTCAATCAGGTCTGGGCGTGGGTTCGGCGGCGACGTAGTCGAGGTCCTGCGCGTGCTCGAAGTGCTCCGCCGCGTCCGGTGACCGCTCGGCGTAGCGCAGATCGCCTCTCGTCTCGCCCGTTGTCCAGTACACACCGACCAGCTCCGAGGCCGGCGATCCGAACACCTCGAGGATCATCGCGCCATAGTGCACGGGCTCACGCGGCTTCCGGGTGTAGTGGATCCGCGCCCGGTAGATCCCGAGGATCTGCCGGTGACCCTCGTCGCCGACGATGACGTCTCCCGTGATCATCACCGACCGTCCGTCGCGAACGTAGTGGCGGATCAGCAGGCGATCCGCGCGCGGACTGAACACCATGTAGCTCTCGTACGGGTTCTCGGCATGCGCCCAGGTCGAGTTCAGCTCTCCCTTCCAGGTCCCCAGCAGGTCTCCGTACGGGACCCGCTCCGTCCCGGGGGCCGACAGCAGGGACTGCCCGGCCGCGGCGGCGAGGCGAGGGTCACGGCTCGGGGCGCGAGCCTCAGTCAGCGACTCGATGCCCTTGCGCAGCGCGTCGACGTAGGCCGGCCCTGCGTACGGCCGTTCCCCGACATCGCGGCGCGGCCATCCACGCTGACGCACGATGGGCGCGACGGCGTCGCCGCCGCGCGTGCGGCGTGCTTCTTCGAGGATGCCCCGAGCGGAGTTCCAATCCTCGGCAGCGACGGCCTCGGCGAACTCGACAAGGTCACATCGGGCGTTCAGCCCGATGCGCCCCTGCGGGACGAGCTTCCGTTGCGCGTCCCGACGGTGCACGAGGAAGCGCTCACCGGCACCTGCCTCGCCGAGCAGGGCGGCCAGTTCGTCGCGCGCGCTCTCGAAGGCACGGCGGTTCGCACCGAACGCGGCGTCGACCACCCGACCGACGTGGCACAGCCCCGGATGGGCGGCGAGGAACGCCAAGAGCTCGAAGCCACGCGCGACGTCGTAGCGGGACGTGAGCTCTGCGTCGCCGACGTAGACGATCGGCCCGCTTCTCAGTCGATCCGGCGCGCCCAGAAAACAGACGCGAAGCTCGGATCCGCCCGGCACCGTCCGAAGTCTAGTCGTGTCGCGCATTGGGTTGGAATCGTGGCAATCGCGTGGGAAGGCGGGCGAAGACCGGGGGCATCGCGACGTAGTCGCGGTGGATGCCGTTGACAAACCTCACCCCAGGTCCGATGCGGAACGGGCGGCCGCAGACCTCGAAGGAGTCATCCGCCTAGAAACGAGGGCACCGTGCCCATCTCCATTCGACCGAGCACCATCGCGCTGTTCGTCGCGCTGCTCGCTCTCGGCGGCACCACGCGGGTGGCGGACGCTGCCGAGTTCCCAGCGCCGTGGCGCGCTCCCCAGGCGATGACGGTCCAGTCCGGCTCGCCGTATCACACCTACTACAGCGGGGCGTTCGAGGACGATCGCTACGCCGTCGACGTCACCGCCGGCTGCGTCCGCGGGATTCCCGTGGTCGCGCCGTTCAACGCAACGGTCGTCCGTGCCGCGTGGACGGGACGAGGCAACCAGGTCATCCTGTCTGCCGACCGCATCACCCTCTACGTGGGGCTCGCGCACCTCGACACCATGAACGTGTCGCACGGACAGCACGTGGCCCAAGGTCAGCAGCTTGGGACGGTCGGGAACTCCGGGCCGTACGCCGGCAGCTGCCCACATCTTCACCTCGCGTCTTGGTCGAGCAACGCCAACGGCGCCGGCATGCCCATCACACGCCTCAGCGAGCAGTCCGTCTACGGAGGTGCACGCATCGTCGGTCAGCCGGCCTCGGGCTTCGGCCCGCTGACGGCGTACGCCGCGCCGACGATCGGCATCACGGCGGGTCACCGCGGCTCGTTCGTGATCGCCTCGGAATATCATGGTCCGCCTCTCGAGTGCGGCTGGACCAACCTCCGGGTACGCGGCGACGGCCAGGTGCCATCTCGGTTCATCGATGCCGCTGGCGGGTGGTGGCCGAACTCGTGGTGGGTGAGCCCCGGCGGCGTCAAGATCGCAGGCTGCGACGGCCAGCTCGTCGACGGTCAGATCTCGCAATTCTCGATGCCGGTCAAGGTCGGTCTTCTCGAGCGGCCGAACACCTACATTCTCGGGACCTTCGCACCGGTGTACGACAGGCCGGATGGCGGCGGCTTCTGGGCCGAGTCCAGCGTCACCCTCGCGCTGCGCGTCGACAGCCCATGGGGCGCACTCCGGCATGTCAGCCAGTCGATCACGCCGCAGGTCGCGCCCGGGGATCTGCACCGCATCGCCGTCCACTTGCGCAACGAGACGGGGCATCGCATCACCCCGGACATGAACGTCAACCTTGCGACGGGTGGCCCCAGCACGCCGACCGACGTCAAGACCGCGGGAGGGTTCAACCGGCTGAGCCTCGCGCAGGCGTGCGAGGCCGGCAGCGTCTGCGAGTGGACTGGTGAGGGCGTCGTCCCGGTGACCGCGGGGCCTTCGCGTCGGCGGCTCGACTGGCATGTCGTAGTCGAGGGCCGTTACCACGCCCAGTGGACCGACACGCGCGGCATCTACCTCATCGAGAAGGTCGGCCGGCCGCCGGACGCGATGGCCCCCGGCCTTGACGAGGTCGACTTCACGCTGGTCGGTCAAGAGGAGGTGAGCGGGCCACCCGGCGCGCGCCGGCTCGGCTCGTTCACGATCCGCGCGTCCGGATGGGGCTGCGTCGCTACGTCGGCCGACGCCGCGAGCCCGATGCGGCTCGGCGTGCCGGGTGACCAAGCGGGCCCGTACCTCGATCAGGACGATCCGCGCGTTCTCGCACCGCACCGGCTCTCGGTTCCTGCCGCCACCGGCTCAATGGTCTGCTCCGGTGACACCGTGCGGGTGCCGATCCCGATCCGGATCCCGGCGTCGGCGACGCCCGGAACCCTGCTACGTCAGCCCCTCTCAGAGGTGACAGAGCGGATTGAATGGGATGCGACCATGATGCGCCAGGCAGCCTGGTTGCCGATCCGCGTGACGGCGCCGCTGGCCTAGTCGTCAGGGCATCGCGGAGGCCGCCGCCGCGTCCGCGGCGGCCTTCAGCGGCGCGCGGTAGATTCCGCCCCGAGTTGACCTCCCCCGCCGACACTCGCCGCAGCGACGTCGCCCGCCGCATCGTCGAGGCCGCGGCGCTGAAGGGCGACTTCCTCCTGCGCTCTGGCCAGCGGTCGGACACGTACTTCGACAAGTACCGCTTCGAGGCGCGGCCCGACCTGCTGCGGGACATCGCGAGCCTCATGGTCCCGCTGGTCCCCGAGGGGACGGAGGTCCTCGCCGGGCTGGAGCTCGGCGGCGTTCCGATCGCGACCGCGCTCTCGCTCGAGACGGGGCTGCCCGCCGCGTTCGTGCGCAAGGAGCGCAAGGAGTACGGGACGATGAAGCTCGCCGAGGGGGCGGAGATCGAGGGGCGCAGGATCTGCGTCGTCGAGGACGTGATCACGACGGGCGGCCAGGTCGTCGCGAGCACCGAGGACCTCCGCAAGGAGGGGGCGATCGTCGAGGACGTCGTCTGCGCCATCTCGCGGATCCAGGACGGCGCGCGCGACCTGCTGGCCGAGGCCGGCCTGCGCCGCCACGCCCTGTTCACGCGCGCCGAGCTCGACGAGCACGGCGCCTGACGCAGCGGCACGCCACGGAGCGTGCACCTCCTCCCGCTGCAAGGAATCTTGCGACGTGCAGGGGAATGACGGGTAGCTTGCCGCCCGCGCCGAGTCGCCGACCGCCCGTCGGTCAGCGATCGGGGGAACCGCAGCGGCCGCAAGGCCGCAGGGGCGAATCGCCGCAGGTGCGGCGTAGCGCAGCACAGCGCGAGCCCGTCAGCTCACCTCGTAGGCGCGCCCGACATGAAGCTGCGCAATCGACATCTCTGGGTGCTGGCCGCGCTGTGCGCGACGCTGCTGCTCGTCCCCGCCTCCGCCCCCGCGGAGCGGACGGTCAAGCGCGGCAACCACGGCCACGCCGTCAAGAAGCTCCAGCGCCTCCTCCACGTCCGGGTGGACGGCGCGTTCGGCAAAGGGACCAAGCGCGCGCTCAAGCGCTTCCAGCGGCGCCACAACCTCCCCGTCGACGGCATCGCCGGTCCCGCGACCTGGCGCATGCTCAAGCGCGTCAAGCGCCTGCACAGCCGGCGCGGGCACGGAGGCGGATCGAGCCGCGTCGCGAGCCGCGGCCCCAGCGTCCGCCTGCTCCAGCGCCGGCTCGGCATCGCCGCCGACGGGGTCTTCGGCCCGGGCACGCAGCGCGCGGTCAAGCGCTTCCAGCGCCGGCACGGCCTGACGGCGGACGGCGTCGTCGGCCCCGCGACCTGGTCGGCGCTCGGCGTGCGTGGCCGGCATCCGGTCCTCAAGCGCGGCCGGCTGCACGGCGGGTCCTCCACGCACACCGGCGGCATCCCGATCCGCGTCCTGCGCGCGATCCGCGCCGGCAACCGCATCGCCCACGCCCCCTACCGCTACGGCGGCGGCCACCGCTCCTTCCACGACAGCGGCTACGACTGCTCGGGCTCGGTGTCGTACCTGCTGCACGCGGCGGGCGCGCTCGCGAGCCCGCTCGACTCCGGCGAGCTCGCGCATTGGGGCTCGCCCGGCCCCGGCCGCTGGATCACCGTCTACGCCCACGCCGGCCACGCCTACGCGGTCATCCGCGGGCGCCGCTACGACACGTCCGCGCTGTCCGGCGGATCGCGCTGGACGAGCACGATGCGCTCGAGCGCCGGCTACACCGTCCGGCACCCGCCCGGGCTCTAGCGACGGACGCGAACGCGGTAGACCCGCGAGCGGTCGCCCGCGTCCACCACGACGCGCAGCCGCCGCGGCGACCGCGCGCGGAACGCCCGGCGCAGCCGGAACCGCTCGGTCCGCGCGCCGCGCGAGACGAGCGAGAACCTCCGCGCGCCCCCGAGCACGTGGACCGTCCCCGAACACCCGCGCGTCCGCGACCCGCAGAGCAGCCGCACCGACACGACCCCCCGGCGCACCCGGGCGCGCGGCATGACGACCGCGAGCGGCGCCGGCCGGACGATGGAGGACGACGAGGAGCTGGCGCTCACCGGCGCCGGGGGCGCGGCCGCGACCTGGACGGGGGCGGGAGCGGGAGGAGGCTGCTCGCCGCGCGCTGCCGCGAGCGCACGCAGCGCGCCGAAGACGTTCAGCCGCGCGCCCGTCACCGTCCGGCCCGCCCATGCCGGCATCGCATCCGCACCGGCGAGGATCGCATCACGCACCTCCGAGACGCCGGCCTCCGGCCGCCACGACCACAGCAGCGCCGCCGTCCCCGAGACGAGCGGGGCCGCGAACGAGCTGCCGGTCATCGCGGCGGTCCCGCCCCCCGGCGCCGTGCTGACGAGGCCGACGCCCGGCGCGGCGAGGTGGACGCTCCGCGCGCCCCAGTTCGCGGCCTCGGCCGGCCTGCCGTCGTCGTCGGCGGCCACGCAGAGCAGGTTCGGAGCGGCGATCGCGCACGGCCACGACGGCGTCGCGTCGACGTCGTGCCCGCCGTTCCCCGCCGAGACGACGAACAGCCGGTCCGGGTGGTCGGTCACGACGGCGGCGACCTCGTCGGAGGACACCGGGGACTCCAGACTGAGGTTCACGATCCGCGCGCGCTCGGCCGCGTACGCCATGCCGCTGGCGAGGTCGTGGAGCGTCCCGCGCCCGCCGTCGCGGTACACGTCGACCGCCAGCAGCGTGCACGTCCAGCACACGCCGGCCGAGGCGATCCCGTTCCCGCCGCGCGCCGCGACGAGCCCCGCGACGTGCGTGCCGTGGCCGTTCGGGTCGGCGACGTCGCCGGTGTCGTGCCCGAAGCTCCAGCCCGCGACGTCGTCGACGAGCCCGTCGCCGTCGTCGTCGGTGCCGTTCCCCGCCTGCTCGCCCGCGTTGACCCACGCGTTCGGCGCGAGGTCGGGGTGGGTGAGGTCGACGCCGGTGTCGATGACGCCGACGACGACCGGCGCCGCGCCCGTCGTGACGTCCCACGCCTGTGGCGCACCGATCTGCGCGACCCAGGGCTGGTCGACCTCGGGATCGTTCGGGAGTGCCGCGGCCGTCGACGGAGTCATTCCGATGGCGCACGCGACAAGAACCACAGCGGCCTTGCGTGGCAAGGCACGATTCTACGTCTACCCTCCCGCGGATGCCAACCGCGACAGGCCGCCGATACGCCGGGCGCGCCGCGGACGAGCGCCGCGCCGAGCGCCGCCGCCGGCTGCTCGACGCCGCGACCGAGCTGTTCGGCACGCGGGGCTACGCGCACACGACGATCGAGGCGCTGTACAGCGAGGCGCGCCTCGCGCCGCGCCACTTCTACGAGCAGTTCGCCGGGCGCGAGCAGCTGCTGCTCGCCGCGTACGACGAGGTCATCGCCGCGGTGGGCGCCGCCGTTTCCGAGGCGCGGCTCGCCGCCCCCGTCGACGTGCGCGACCGCGTGCGCACGATCCTGGAGGCCTTCGCGCGGGCGATGCTCGACGACCCGCGCCGCGCGCGCATCGCGTACCTCGAGGTCCCGGCCAGCAGCCGGGCGCTGGAGCGCCACGCCAGCCGCGTGGTCCGCGGGTTCGCGGCGGTCGTGGAGGAGGAGGCCCGCGCGGCCGCCGCGCTCGGCCGGCTGCCCGAGCGCGACTACGCGCTCACCGCGATGCTGCTCGTCGGCGGGACGAACGCGATCCTGCTCGACTGGCTCGTCGACGAGCAGCGCCGGCCGATCGCCGAGGTGCTCGACGAGCTGACGGACTCGTTCGTCGCCGTCCTCGAGCAGCCGCGCGGCTAGCCGGCGGCGACCCCCGCCACGGCGTCCCGCGCGGCCAGCACCGCCTCGACCGACCGGTCCACGTCGGCGATCGTCGTCTGCCAGTTGGAGACGGAGATCCGCATGACGTGCCGGCCGCGCCAGACGCTGCCGCTCATGAAGCACGTCCCGTCGCGCTGCACCGCCGCGGTCACGGCGTCGGTGGTCGCGTCGTCGTCGCCGTAGCGCACGAGGACCTGGTTGAGACCGCTCGCCAGGACCTCGACCCCGGACTCCGCCGCGAGGCGCGCCGCGAAGCGCTCGGCGCAGTCGCACAGGCGGTCCACGAGCTCGACGACGCCCGAGCGGCCGAGCGAGCGCAGCGCCGCGTAGACGGGGACCCCGCGCGCCCGGCGGGAGAACTCCGGGTTGAAGTCGAGCGGGTCGCGGACGCCCGAGCCGCCGGCGGCGTCGCTGATGTAGGCGGCCGTCGCGGTCATCGCGGCGCGGTGCGCGTCGGCGTCGGCCACGAGCGCGATCCCGCAGTCGTAGGGGACGTTGAGCCACTTGTGCCCGTCCGTCGCCCACGAGTCGGCGCGCTCGACGCCGGCGATCTCCGCCCGCCGCGCCGGGCTCGCCGCCGCCCACAGGCCGAACGCGCCGTCGACGTGCACCCACGCGCCCGCGCGGTGCGCCGCGTCGACGATCGGCTCGAGCGGGTCGATCGCGCCGGTGTTCACGTTGCCTGCCTGCGCGACGACGACGACCGGGCCGTCGACGCCGGCGAGCGCCGCCTCGAGCGCGTCGGGGCGCATGGCGCCGCGCTCGTCGGCCTCCACCGGCTCGAGCGAGGCCGTGCCGAGGCCGAGCAGCCGCAGCGCGCGGTCGACGGTGATGTGGCGCTCGGAGCCGGCGAGCACGCGGATCGGCGGGGCGCCGCTCAGGCCGTCGCGCCCGACGTCCCAGCCGGCGCGGGCGAGCACCGCGTGGCGCGCGGCGGCGAGCGCGGTCACGTGCGCCATCTGGCAGCCGGTCACGAAGCCGAACGAGGTGCCGGCGGGAAGGCCGAGCACGTCGACGACCCACTTCCCGGCGACCTCCTCGAACGCGGCGACGGCGGGCGCGATGGTCGCGCCGCCCGCGTTCTGATCCCACGCGGTGACCATCACGTCGGCGGCCGTCGCCGCCGGCAGCGACCCGCCGCACACCCAGCCGAAGAAGCGGGCGGCGCCGAAGTCGGTGAGGCCCGGCTCGGCGTCGCGGACGAGGTCGTCGAGCACCGCGCGCGCGTCGGCGGGTCCCTGGGGGAGCGGGACGTCGATCGTGCGGAGGAGGTCCGAGGGCGCCAGCTGCGGCCCGATCGGCCGCGAGCCCGTCCCGTCGACGTGGTCGGCGGCGTGGTCGGCGGCGGCGTGGAGGAGGTCGCGCATCGCACCGATCCTCCTCGACCCGACACCTCGCGCGCAACCCGCGCGCGGGCGGGGAGCCACCCCTCGCGCGCCGCGGCGCGAGGGGTGGTGTGGTCCCCTGCCTAGTGGTCGCGGACGTCGACCGCCGCGCGGTCGACCTTGCGGTGGAAGCGCTCGCCGACCTTGCCGCCGAGGATCGCGGAGACGAGCATCGTCAGGAGCCCGGCCGCCAGCGCGATGATGCCGCCGGTGGTCAGGTCGCCGCTGTCGATCGGCAGCCGCGGCAGGTCGAGCCGCTCGAGGACGTTGTACTCGTTACCGCCGATCGCGGCCGCGACGCCGAGGATGATCGCCACGACGATCGCCCAGACGAACACGCCGACCCCCTGGCGGGCACCGTCGAAGCGCGCCATGCGACCGGCGACGTAGCCGCCGCAGAAGTACGAGATCGCCAGCGCGACGAGCAGCGCGATGCCGCCGCCGATGCCGATCGTCTCGGCGCTGGCGTCGACCTGGTCGCCCTTCGTCAGCGCGAGGGCGGCGCCTGCCGCCGCGGCGATGCCGGCGAGGATGGCGCCGAGGCCGGTCGCGGTGAGCCACCCGAAGAACGCCGAGCCCCACGCGATCCCACCGAACTCCTCGCGCTGGCGCTCGCGCACGGCGGCCATCGTGCCGCGGTCGACCGGCCCGCTGTAGCGGTGCTGGTCCTCGTCGCTCAGGCGCGGCGGAAGGTCGGCGCGGTCGCGCTCGCCGTCGGCGACGCCGTCGTGCACGCGGGTGCGCGGCTCGTCGGTGGTGGTGGTGGCGCTGCGCGCGCCTGCGGTTCGTGCGACGTCGTTGTCGCGCTCGAAGCGGTCGGCCATGGTTCTCCCCTGCTTGGGTGGTAGTTCTCTCCTCCCCCCGTGTTTCCCGTTCCGGGGAGCGCTCACGCGACAGGTGTCGGAACGGAAACCCGAGGAATGAATCCAAGGCGCATCGGCTACACCAAAGCTGTGCAGTCCGCACCAACCGCCACGAACGACGTCGTCGTTGCGCTGCGGCCCGAGCCCGCTGCCGTGGGCGCGGCCCGCCGCACGCTGGTCCAGAAGGGCCTCGACGACGACCTGACGCACACCGTGTGCCTCCTCGCCTCCGAGGCGGTCACGAACTCGATCCGCCACGCCGGGCTCAAGGAGACCGACCGGATCGTGCTCGCGGCGCGCATGGCGCCCGAGTTCGTGCGCGTCGAGGTGCGCGACCCGGGCAACGGCTTCGACCCGGAGATCCGCCACCAGGCGTCCGGCTACGGGCTGCGGATGCTCGAGATGCTGGCCAGCCGCTGGGGCGTCGACCGCCACGAGAGCGGCTGCCGGGTGTGGTTCGAGATCGACCGGCGCCGCCGCCGGTTCGACCGCAACCCGGCGCGCAGCCGCTAGACCTCGGCGAGCACCGCGCGGGCCGCGTCCGAGCCCGACCGCACCGCGCCGTCCATGTAGCCGTTCCAGATCGTCGCCATCTCGGCGCCCGCCCAGTGCACGCGGCCGACCGGCGCGCGGATCGCCTCGCCGTAGTCGAGCAGGACGCCCGGCGGCGTGAAGCCGACGTAGCACCCGCGCGTCCACGGCTCGCCCGCCCAGTCCATCTCGACGTAGTCGCGCGGCGTCCCCGCGCGCTCGCCGAAGTACGTCGCCAGGTTGCCGAGCACGGCCGCCCGGCGCTCCTCCGGCGGCCGGCGCGCCCACACGCGCGCCGCATGCCCCTCGATGAAGGCCAGCATCACGCCGGGCGTCCCGTCCGGTGGCGTGTTGTCGAAGGTGATCCGCACCGGGTCGGCGTCCGAGGTCACCTGGCCCGCGAGGCCGTCGGCGCGCCAGAACGGCTCGTCGTAGATCGCCTGGCACTTGATCGCGTTCCCCTGCGGGAAGCGCTGCACGAGCTGGGCGCGATCGGCGGGCAGCGCCGGCTCGTAGTCGATGAGCGCGGTGAGCGCGGGCGGCCCGGTCACGATGACCTGCTTGCCGTACACCGGCCCGCGATCGGTGACCACCTCCACCCGGCCGCGCGTCTGCACGATCCGCCGCACCGGCCGGCCCAGCAGGACGCGCCCGGCGAGGCGCTCGGCCGCGCGCAGCGAGATGAGCTGCGACCCGCCGGCGAAGCGGTTCTCCTGGGCGCCGCCCGCGGTGTTGATCAGCCGCTCGAACGTGCCCGGCGTCGACTCGTTCCCGGCGCACGCGACGTACATCAGGACGTGCAGCAGCGAGACGTCGCGCGGCTCGGCGGCCCACACCGCCTCGATGCCGAGGTCGAGCAGGAACCGGCCGGACTCGCTCTGCACGTTGGCCCGCTTCCAGGTCTCGAACGTCTGCCCGTCGTACTCGGCCGCGCGCGCCGCCTTCCACGGCGCGTCGCGCGGCACCTCGGCCGCCATCGAGTCGATCTGGCTGAGCGCGGCGAGCGCCTCGGCGACGCCCGCCGGGTCCGGCGGCACGGCGCCGAACGGACCGGACGCCGTGTACCGCTGCTTCGTGCCGCTGCGGTAGTAGACGTAGTCGCCCTCGTTGTACGTCGGGTAGGTCTTGACGTCCAGCTCGTCGGCCAGCGCGCGCAGCCGGTCCTGCGTCGGCCCGATCCACTGGCCGCCGATCTCGATGACCTTCCCGTCGCCGAGCTGGTGGTTGAGCGTGCGCCCGCCGACGCGCCCGCGCGCCTCGACGACGTACACCGACTTCCCGGCGGCGACCACGTCCAGCGCCGCCGACAGGCCGCTCAGCCCCGCCCCCACGACGACCACGTCGGCACGCCGCGCGCGCGGCCTGCGCGGGCGCCGCCGACGGCGCCTGGCGGCGTCCGCCTCGAGCGGCACCGCGGCACCGGCGGCCGCCGCCGCGGCCGACCCCATGAGCGTCCGCCGAGTGACCCCAGTCATGCGCGGAGCATGACGAACTTCGCCGTCGTAGCCTCCAGTCCATGGCCCACCCGAACTCGTTCGACGCCCGGGCCGACCTGAGGGTCGGCGACCGCACCTTCGAGATCTTCCGGCTGGACGCGCTCCAGTCGAAGTTCGACGTCGCGCGGTTGCCGTTCTCGCTCAAGGTGCTGCTCGAGAACCTGCTGCGCACGGAGGGCAACGGGGCGGTCGGCGCGGAGGACGTCGAGGCGCTGGCGTCGTGGGACGCGAAGGCCGAGCCCTCGGCCGAGATCGCCTTCTCGCCCGCCCGCGTGATCATGCAGGACTTCACCGGCGTGCCGGCCATCGTCGACCTCGCGGCGATGCGCGACGCGATGGCCGACGAACTCGGCTCCGACGGCTCGCGCATCAACCCGCTCGTCCCGGCCGAGCTCGTCATCGACCACTCGGTGCAGGTCGACTTCTTCGGCACGCGCGACGCCTTCGAGCGCAACGTGGAACGCGAGTTCGAGCGCAACCAGGAGCGCTACCAGTTCCTGCGCTGGGGCCAGGGCGCGTTCGACGACTTCTCCGTCGTGCCGCCGGGCACCGGCATCGTCCACCAGGTCAACATCGAGTACCTCGCGCGCGTCGTCTTCCCCAACGAGAAGACCGGCCAGGCGTACCCCGACACGCTCGTCGGGACGGACTCGCACACGACGATGGTCAACGGCGTCGGCGTGCTCGGCTGGGGCGTCGGCGGCATCGAGGCCGAGGCGGCCATGCTCGGCCAGCCCATCCCGATGCTCATCCCGCAGGTGCTCGGCTTCCAGCTGACCGGCGAGCTGCCCGAGGGCGCGACGGCCACCGACCTCGTCCTCACCGTGACGCAGATGCTGCGCGAGAAGGGCGTCGTCGGGCGCTTCGTCGAGTTCTACGGCCACGGCCTGGCGAACCTGCCGCTCGCCGACCGCGCGACGATCGGCAACATGAGCCCGGAGTTCGGCTCGACGTGCGCGATCTTCCCGATCGACGAGGAGACGCTGCGCTACCTGCGGTTCACGGGCCGCTCCGACGAGCAGATCGCGCTCGTCGAGGCGTACGCCAAGGAGCAGGGGCTGTGGCACGACGAGAGCTCGGAGGACCCGACGTTCTCCGACAAGCTGGAGCTCGACCTCGGCGACGTCGTGCCCTCGGTCGCCGGCCCGCGCCGGCCGCAGGACCGCGCTCCCCTCACCGAGATCCAGTCGATCTTCCGCGAGGCGATCCAGGAGTTCCTGCCCGAGGACGAGGAGAACACCGGCGACCGCAAGCCAGGCGTCCCGCCCTCGCGCGACACCGCCGAGGACCCCGACGCCGAGTCGTTCCCGGCAAGCGACCCGCCGTCGAGCTCGGACCCCTCGAACGGCGAGGGCGCGCGCGACCCGCAGGCCTCCCCGAGCGCCGACCACTCGGGCCACGACCACTCCGCCGTCTCGGCGCCCGCGAAGCACAGCGTCCCCGTGAAGCTCGCGAGCGGCGAGGAGACCGAGCTGGACAACGGCGACGTCGTCATCGCCGCCATCACGTCGTGCACGAACACTTCGAACCCGAGCGTCATGCTCGGCGCGGGCCTGCTCGCCCGCAACGCGATCGAGAAGGGCCTGAAGACCAAGCCGTGGGTGAAGACGTCGCTCGCGCCGGGCTCGATGGTCGTCACCGAGTACTACGAGCGCAGCGGGCTGGACAAGCCGCTCGACGAGCTCGGCTTCCAGCTCGTCGGCTACGGCTGCACGACGTGCATCGGGAACTCCGGGCCGCTCCCCGAAGAGATCTCCGAGGTCGTCAACGAGCACGACCTCGCCGTCGTCTCCGTCCTGTCGGGCAACCGCAACTTCGAGGGGCGCATCAACCCCGACGTGAAGATGAACTACCTCGCGTCGCCGCCGCTGGTCGTCGCCTACGCGATCGCCGGGACGATGGACATCGACCTGCTCGACGAGCCGCCCGGCACCACCGACGACGGCGAAGAGGTCTTCCTCAAGGACATCTGGCCGACCGCGCAGGAGATCCAGGAGACCATCGACTACGCGATCACGCAGGAGATGTTCACCAAGGACTACGCGGACGTCTTCGCCGGTGACGAGCGCTGGCGGTCGCTGCCGACCCCCGAGGGCAAGACCTTCGCGTGGGACCCGGAGTCGACCTACGTCCGCAAGCCCCCGTACTTCGACGGCATGACCGAGGAGCCCGCGCCGGTCACCGACATCGAGGGCGCGCGGGTGCTGGCCAAGCTCGGCGACTCGGTGACGACGGACCACATCTCCCCCGCCGGCTCCATCAAGGCCGACACCCCCGCGGGTGCGTACCTGATCGAGCACGGCGTGGAGAAGCGCGACTTCAACTCCTACGGCTCCCGCCGCGGCAACCACGAGGTGATGATCCGCGGCACGTTCGCCAACATCCGGCTGCGCAACCAGCTGCTGGACGCCGAGAACGACGGCAGGGGGGTTGCCGGCGGCTACACCCGCGACTTCACCCGCGACGGCGCTCCGCAGGCGTTCATCTACGACGCGGCGCAGCACTACGCCGAGGCCGGGATCCCGCTGGTGGTGCTGGGGGGCAAGGAGTACGGCTCGGGGTCGTCGCGCGACTGGGCGGCCAAGGGCACGGCGCTGCTCGGGGTCCGCGCGGTGATCGTCGAGTCCTACGAGCGCATCCACCGTTCGAACCTGATCGGCATGGGCGTGCTCCCGCTGCAGTTCCCCGCGGGCGAGTCGGCCGCGTCGCTGGGTCTGGACGGCACCGAGACCTTCTCCGTCACGGGCGTCACGGCGCTCAACGACGGCACCACACCGCGGACGGTGCACGTGGCGGCGGTGAAGGACGGCGGCGAAACCGTGGAGTTCGACGCGGTGGTCCGCATCGACACCCCCGGCGAGGCCGAGTACTACCGCAACGGCGGGATCATGCAGTACGTGCTGCGCGGGATGCTGCGCGGCTGACCCCGGCGGCTCCACCGGCCAGGC
>DASVQN010000039.1:0-99233 GCA_036389155.1 Solirubrobacteraceae bacterium | reverse complement strand
GACCCGACGCGGGTGGTGGGGTCGACGACGGTGATCGAGTCGGGGCGCTTCCTGCTCTAGGGCGCTAGAGGCGGCGCGAGACGAGCGTCTGCACGACCCGGGCGCGGGCGCGCTCGACCGTGAGGCGCACGCGGACGTCCGTGCCGGGCTTGGCGATCGACGCGCGGACGACGTAACGGTGCGCCTGCGCGCGCCGCGTGTCGCCGACGATCGACTTGAGCACCTTCGTGCCGCGCATGACGTCGATCGTCACCGAGCCGACGCCGGCGGGCACGCGGTAGGCGATCCGCAGCGGCACGTTGCGCCGCCCGCCGAACACCGTGCGCTCGAGCTTGAACGCCTTGACCGGCCCGCACGACGTGCGCAGGTAGTGGTCGGGCCGCACGCTCCAGCGCCTGCCCTGGCGCCGAAGCGCGACGCGGCGGACGTCATCGGTCCCCGGCAGCACCATGCGGATCCGGGCGAAGTAGAAGCCCGGCTTGGCGCCGCCAGGCAGCGACACGCTGCTCTTGTTGACCTTCAGCCGAGCGACGCGCCGGTCGACGACCCGGCGGCCCTTCGACTGGCGGAAGAGCTCGACCGTGAAGGGCTTCTGCTGGCGGCGGACCACCGTGATGCGCTCGCCGCGCGCCGAGACCCGGCTGAAGCCCGCGGTCGACGGACACGTGACGGCCGTGGGCGTGACCGACGTCTGGGCCTTCAGCTCCGCGGCCGGCTTCTCGCCGGGCGCGACGGCCTCGGGCGCGTCGGGCGCCTTGCCCTGCTCGTCGGGCACGTACAGCGGGCCGTCGTAGCGCAGGACGTCGAGGCCGCGCGTGTAGTCGGCGACGTACACGGTGCGGCCGTCGGGCGCCCAGTGCGGGGCGCTCGTCGAGCCGCCGATCGGCAGCGCGTACCCCGTCTGGATGAGCCGCCCGTCGGGCGTGACCTGGAAGAAGCGCGTGCCCTGCTCGTACTCGGCGAGGGCGAGGACGCCGCCGTTCTTGAAGGTCGGGTGCTCCTCGAACCAGTGGACCGAGCAGCCGAGGATCTGCGCCGTGCCGTTACCGCCGGACGCCTGGTCGTAGGTGCCGTTCTGCGGCCAGATCTGGTCGGTCTGCGTCCAGTCTCCCTGCGGCGACGGCTTGGTCGTGTCCATGATCGAGAACTTGCCGACGCGGTCGGTGCAGCGGGGCTGGAAGTTCGTCTCGCCGCCGACGAGCGCGAACTTGTCGTGCCCGCCGTTCGGCCAGCGGACGCCGTGGATGAAGCGGCGGATCGGCTCGGCGCCCGGGCCGTTGCTGTAGTACGGCGGGTCCTCGCGCGGCTCGGGCTCGTGCCGGTAGCGCTGGAGGATCTTCGGCACCGTGACCGAGCCGCCGTCCTCCTCGTTGATGCTCATGACGACGATCGGCTGGCAGGCGGCGGCTATGACCCCGGGACGGATCTCGTTCTGGTGGTGGCAGCCCTGGTCGAGGTCGCCGATCGGCGCGTGCCAGTTGATCTTGGCGCCGAACTCGTCGACGAGCACCTTCGCGTTCGCGGGATCGCGCGCGTCGACGATCGTCCCGCTCGAGCCGTAGAAGTACTGGCAGTCGAGCACGCACGTGTGGGTGTGGTCGCCGGCGTTCGGGACGACCGAGACGACCTTCGGCGCGGCGGCGTCGGACACGTCGTAGATGACGAGGCAGTTGCGCACGGCGGCGACGGGCGGGATGGGGCCTCCGGCGGGCTGGCAGCCGCCGTACTGGCCGGAGATGCCGAGGAGCTTGCCGTTCGTCGGCACCTCCTCGTTCTCGAAGGAGATGTTCGCGTTGACCGCGCCGAGCCGGACCGGGTTCGGCGGGTCCGTGATGTCGTAGACCTCGAGGTCCTTCGTCGTCGTCACGAAGAGGCGGTTGCCGACGACCCGCGCGCCGACGCCGTCGGCCGCCGTCGGGAAGTGGTGGAGGAACTTGACGTTGTCGGACGTGACCATGTCCGGGCGGCCCTCCTGCGCGCCGGTGGTGCCGACGAGGAGGGCGAGGACCGCGAGAAGGGGAAGGGCGACGAGCGCCAGGCCGGCGCGCTCCGCCGCGCGCGTGCGAGGCTTGGGGGGCATGAGGGTGGTAACGCAGCGGGACGCTCAACATTGCGGTCCGCTCCCGCCCGGACCCTCCGCGCCTGTCAGCTGGCAGACGATCGAGTGGATCGTCCGGCCGACCGCTCTCCTGCGCCGCAGCGCCGCCCGCTACGGGGTGCCGTTCACCCTGCGGACGCTGTGGGCCGACGCCCCGATGGTGCTCGTGAGCGCGCCCGAGGACGTGCGGAAGGTCTTCTCGGCGCCGCCGGCGGTACTGCGCGGCGGGGGCAGCGCGGTGCTCGAGCCGTTCGCCGGCCCGTCGTCGCTGCTCGTCCTCTCCGGCGAGGAGCACCTGCGGCGCCGGCGGCTCATGCTGCCCGCCTTCCACGGCGACCGGATGCGCGCCTACGCGCCGATGATCGCCGAGCTGGCGGAGCGCGAGCTCGACGCGTGGCCGCGGGGGCGGGCGGTGCGCACCCACGAGCGGATGCAGGCGCTGACGCTCGAGGTGATGCTGCGGGTCGTGCTCGGCGCGCGCGAGGAGGCGGGGGCGCTGCGCGCGGCGATCGAGGACGCGCTGGCCATCGTGCGCTCGGCGCCGAGGCTCGTCGCGATGTCGGTCCTGCGGCGCGACGCGCCGTTCCGGCGGGCGGTGGAGCGCGTCGACGCGTTGCTCTACGCGCTGATCGCGAAGCGCCGCGCGGCGGGCGCCGCGGCGGAGGAATCCGTGTTGGGATCGCTCGTCGCGAAGGGAGCGGGGTGGAGGGGCGCCGAGGGGTCGGGGTGGACCGACGCGGAGGTGCGCGACCAGCTCGTCACCCTCCTCGCCGCCGGGCACGAGACGACCGCGACCGCGCTCGCCTGGGCGTTCGAGCGCCTCGGGCGCGACCCCGCGCTCGTCGCGGCGCTGCGCGAAGGCGACGAGGCGCTGCTGGAGGCGACGGTGAAGGAGGTCCTGCGCATCCGGCCGGTCCTGTCGGTCGCGCCGCGCGAGGTCGTCGAGCCGTTCGAGCTCGCGGACGGCCGGACGCTGCCGCCCGGCGTGCAGGTCGCCGCGTGCCTGTACCTCGCGCACCGGCGCGCGGAGTCGTTCCCGCCCGACCCGCTGGCCTTCCGCCCCCGGCGCTGGCTCGACGGGCCCAAGCCGCCGCCGTACGCGTGGATCCCGTTCGGCGGCGGCGACCGGCGCTGCCTCGGCGCCGCGTTCGCGGAGATGGAGCTGCGCGAGGTCCTGCGCGCCGCGGTCGCGCGGTGGCGCCTGGAGCCGGCCGGGCCGCCGCGCGGCGAGCGCGTCCGCCGGCGCGCGGTCAGCCTCACGCCGGCCGGCGGGGGGAGGGTGATCGCCTGGTGACGACGCTGCTCGCGATCCCGAACGTGTCGGAGGGTCGTGACCGCGACGCCATCGCCGCGATCGGCGAGGCGTTCGCCTCGACCGGCGCGCGCCTGCTCGACGTCCACGCCGACGCCGACCACCACCGATCCGTGTTCACGCTCGCGGGCCGGCCGGGGCAGCTCGCGCCCGCGCTGGCGGCCGGGGCCCGGGAGGTCCTGCGGCGCGTCGACCTGCGCGCGCCGCGCGGCGCGCACCCGCACGTTGGCGCGCTCGACGTCGCGCCCGTCGTGCACCTCGACGACGCGTGCCGCGGCGCCGCGTGCGCCGACGCGCTCGTCGCCGCCGACCTGCTGGGGGAGCTCGGGCTGCCCGTGTATCTCTACGGCCCGCTCGCGGAGGGCCGCACGCGCGCGCAGCTTCGCCGGGCCGGGGCCCTTGACGCGCTCGCGCCCGACTTCGGGCCGGCCGAGCGCGCGGCCGAGCACGGTGCGGTCCTCGTCGCGGCCCGCCCGCCGCTCGTCGCGTTCAACCTCGAGCTGGCGCCGCCCGCGACCCCGGAGGACGCCAGGCGCGTCGCGGCGCTCGTCCGACAGGGCGGAGCCGACGGCCTGCCCGGCGTGCGTGCGCTGGGGATCGCGCTGCGCGGCGGCGTCGCGCAGGTCTCGACCAACGTCGAGGACCACCGCGCCGTCCCGCTCGCGCGGCTGCTCGACGCCGTCGCGCGGCACGCCCCCGTCGCCGGGGCGGAGCTCGTCGGCCTCGCGCCCCGGGCGGCCTTCGACGGCTGGCCGCGGGACGTCGCCGTGCGCAACCGCCGCACGGTCGAGGACGCCCTGGCGTCACTAGAGTGAGGCGGCGATGGCCCAGACGAAGAAGCGCCGGCGCACCAAGCACCGCGGCAACGCCGCCGGCATGGTCGAGTCGCGCGGGCGGACCGGGCGGCGACCGGACGAGAAGGAGAAGGGCGCCGGGATCAAGCAGGACGCGGCGGCCCGGCGGCGCAACCGGATGGAGACCCCGCCGACGTGGCGCAGCGCCCTCAACCGGGCGGGCATCGCGGCCGCGGTCTTCGCGGTCCTCATGGCCACCGTCCTGCAGCGCGCGATCGGCGTCGCGGTCGCCTTCTCCGCCGTGATGCTCCTCCTCTACGTGCCGCTCACCTACTACACCGACCTGTGGATCCACCGGCGCTACCTGCGCAAGCAGGCGGCGGCCAAGGCCGCTCCCAAGGCGAAGGCCAAGCCGTGATCGACGTCCGCATGTTCACCGTCCACCCGATGTTCCAGGAGAACTGCTTCCTGGCCCGGGCCGAGGGCGCCGACCGCGCGGTCATCGTCGACCCCGGCGACGAGGCCGACAAGCTCATCGGCGCGATCGACGCGCTCGGGGTCAAGCTCGACGCGATCCTCCTCACCCACACGCACATCGACCACATCGGCGCCGGCGCGGCCGTCAAGCGCCACACCGGCGCGCCCGTCTACTGCCCGCGGATCGAGGCGCCCGTGCTCACCGACGGCTCGCTGTTCGAGCGCTGGGGGATGGGGTCGTTCGAGCCGTACGAGGCCGACGTGCTGCTCGACGGGGGCGAGAGGCTCGAGCTCGCCGGGTTCGACATCGAGGTGCTCTTCACGCCCGGCCACAGCCCCGGCCACGTGACCTACGCGATCGAGGCCGAGCAGGCCCTGTTCAGCGGCGACGTCCTCTTCCAGGGCTCGGTCGGCCGCGTCGACCTGCCCGGCGGCGACTGGAACACCTTGGCCGCGTCGATCCAGACGCTGCTCGACCGTTTCGACGACGAGGCGACGGTGTATCCAGGCCACATGGGCCTCACCACGCTCGGCCGCGAGCGCGCGACCAACCCGTTCCTGACCGAGCTGGTCTAGCGCCCGGGATGAAGCAGCCTCCGCGCGCCAACGCGTACCGCGACGCCTGGGCAGGCGACCTGCGCGCCGACCGCGCGGGCGGCGAGGTCCGCGTCGCCGGCTGGGTCCACCGCCGCCGCGACCACGGCGGCCTGGTCTTCATCGACCTGCGCGACCGCTCCGGCATCGTCCAGCTCGTGTTCCACCCCGAGTCGAGCGGCGAGGCGTTCGAGCTCGCCGAGGCGCTGCGCCCCGAGCACGTCCTCACCGCGCGCGGGGCGGTCGTCGAGCGCGAGGCCGCGAACGTGAACGCGAACATCGCGACGGGCGAGATCGAGGTGCAGGTCGTCGACGCCGAACGGCTGGCGACCGCCGACACCCCGCCCTTCCCGCTCGACGACGACGAGGTCGAGCTCGACGAGATGCTGCGCCTCAAGCACCGCGCGCTCGACCTGCGGCGCGAGCCGATGCAGCGCGCCCTCCAGCTGCGCCACGACGTCGTGCAGACGATGCGCCGCGAGCTCGACGCGCGCGACTTCCTGGAGATCGAGACGCCGATCCTCACGCGCTCGACGCCCGAGGGCGCGCGCGACTTCCTCGTGCCCAACCGGCGCGAGCCGGGCACGTGGTACGCGCTGCCGCAGTCGCCCCAGCTCTTCAAGGAGCTGCTGATGGTCAGCGGCTTCGAGCGCTACTACCAGATCGCCCGCTGCTTCCGCGACGAGGACATGCGGGCCGACCGCCAGGCCGAGTTCACGCAGCTCGACGTCGAGATGTCGTTCGTGACCGAGGACGACGTGATCGAGACGCTCGAGGCGGTGATGGCGCAGGTGTTCGCGCTCTCCGACCTCGGGATCCCGGAGCCGCCGTGGCCGCGGATGCCGTACGACGAGGCGCTCGCGCGCTTCGGCAGCGACCGGCCGGACCTGCGGTTCGGCCTGGAGATCCGCGACGTGTCCGAGGCCGTCCGCGGCGCGCAGTTCCGCGTCTTCCAGTCCGTCCTCGACGGCGGCGGCGTCGTGCGCGCGATCAACGCCGGCCGGCAGGAGCTGTCGCGATCCGAGCTCGAGGGGCTCAACGAGGTCGTCCAGCGCCACGGCGGCAAGGCCGTCGCCTGGGTCTTCGTCGAGACGGACGGCTGGCGCTCGCCGATCGCCAAGTTCTTCGACCCCGATCGGATCGCGGCGGTCAACGCCGCGACCGAGGCGACCGAGGGCGACCTGATCCTGTTCGTCGCCGACGCCGAGCGCGTGGCGGCGGAGGCGCTCGGCGGCCTGCGCGTCGAGCTGGGGGAGCGGCTCGGGCTGATCCCCTCGGATCGCCACGAGATCCTGTGGACCGTCGACTTCCCGGCCTTCGAGCCGACGGACGACGGCGGCTGGACGGCGGTGCACCATCCGTTCACGGCGCCCCTCGGCGACCTGAACGGTGACCCGGGGGCGCTGAAGGCGCGCGCCTACGACCTCATCCTCGACGGCAGCGAGCTCGGCGGCGGGTCGATCCGTATCAACGACACCGCGGTGCAGCAGCGCGTGCTGGAGATCATCGGCATGAGCGAGGAGGAGGCGCACGCGCGCTTCGGGTTCCTCCTCGACGCGCTGAAGCACGGCGCGCCGCCGCTGGGCGGCATCGCGTTCGGCCTCGACCGCGTCGTGGCGATCATGGGCGGCTACGGCTCGATCCGGGACGTCATCCCGTTCCCGAAGACGGCCAGCGGCATCGATCCGCTGACGGGCGCCCCGGCGCCGGTCGATCCGCGCCAGCTGCGCGAGCTTCGCCTGAAGCAGGCTTAGGGCTTGACCTTCAGCGCCTTCCCGACGAGCTCCTCGAGCTCGCTGGGGACGGTGAGGCCGCCGACGGCGCGGCCGTGGCCGGCGCGGTCGATGATGAGGACGGTCGGGGAGGTGACGACGGGGACGCCGCGGGTGATCGGCTCGTAGCGCGCGAGGTGCGCGATCGGGGCGACGTGGACGGCGACCTTGCCGCCGCGGCGGCGCAGGCCCTGGACGGCGCCGTGGACCGCGCGGTCGTCGGACAGGCGGCGGTCCCAGAAGAGGAGGACGACGACCTTGCCGTGCGCGAGGTCGCCGAGCACGACGCGGGCGGCCTTGGAGACGTCGGGGCCGGCGGCGTCGAGGTCGACGGGGGCGCCGGGCTTGGCGGCCTGGGCGCCGGCCGTCTTGCCGTCAGTCGCGGGGGTCTCGGCCTTCCTCGCGGACGGGGCGCCGACGGCGTTGGCCGCGCCCTCGTGCGTGGCGGCGGACTGCTGCGACTGCCCGACGGCGCGGTTCGCGGCGCCGGCGGCCCGGCCGGGAGCGCTCTGGGCGGCCTGTGGCGTCGCGGGCGTGGGCGTGGGCGCCGGCGTCGGGTCGGCGGCCGGGGGCTTCGGCCGCAGAGCGACCAGCCAGATGGCGAGGAAGGCGAGCGTCGCCGCGAGGGCGATGCGCATGGGGAGCGAGACCTGGCTCACAGACTGCATGGTCGGTCGCAGCACCCCGAAGTTGAGCATGCGCGCCAGCCTCGGACGAACGGCCAGGCTCGCGAGCGAAAATGGCATCATGTCCATGCCGATGCCCCGCCCCGCACGGTTCGTCCTCGCTGCCCTCCTCGCGCTCGTCACCCTGACCGCGGTGCCCTCCGGCGCCGCCGCCGCGGGCTGGACGTGCGAGGGCAGCGCGGTGCGGGGGACGGTCCTCGGCCAGGTCACGGTCGAGCCGCTGACCGCGAACAAGGGGCAGCCGGCGTGCAAGGCGGCCCGCGCGGGCCTCGCCGGCCTGACCGCCGGGCTCCCGCTGCCGCTCGCGGTGACGGCGCTGGGCGCCGAGACCGCGATCACCAACCCCGACCAGCCCGCCGGCAAGCAGCAGGTGAGCGCCCTCGGCGGGATCGCGGACCTGCGCGTTCGGGCGCTGCCCGATCTGCCGCTGGCCATCCCGCTGCCCGACATCAGCTCGATCCCGGCCGTCGTTATCCCCGGCGTCGGCTCGATCGACCTCAAGCCGGCCGTCGCCGCGCTGCTGCCGAACGGCAAGCTCCCGAACGTCGACATCGTCCGCCTGCAGAGCCTCATCGCCTACGCGAACGGGCAGTGCACCGACGGCGCCGTGCAGCTGACCGGCGAGTCGCGGGTCGCGAGCCTGACCGTCCTGGGGCAGGAGCTGCCGATCAACGCGGCCGTCGAGAAGACGGTGTCGATCGTCGACAGCCAGAACATCGACCCGTCGAAGGCGAACCCCTCCGACATCCCGCTGCCCGCAGGCATCACGCTCGACCCGATCCTCAAGGCGCAGCTGCAGGCCGCGCTCGACGCCCTCCCCGACATCCCGATCCCCGCGACGCTCGCCACGGTCAAGGTGACGCCGTCGCAGCAGATCCGCGAGGGCGGCAGGCTGACCCAGCGGGCGCTGCAGGTGCAGGTGTCGCTGCTCGGGCAGACGCTGGCCGACCTCGTCATCGGCGAGGCGACGGTCGGCGCCGACGGCGTCTCCTGCACCGACGAAGCGCCGGCCAGCGCCGCGGAGTCCGCGCTGCAGTGCACGACGCGTCGGCTCGTGCTGGCCGACGTCATCCCCGGGCGGCGCGTGCGGCTGCTCGGCTACGCGGACAAGCGCTACATCGGGCGGACGGTCGACATCGTCTTCGTCGGCACCGGGAAGCGCGTCGCGCGGGTGAAGGTGCGCAAGGACGGCTCGTTCAAGACGACCGCGGCCATGCCGCCGAGACGGATACGCGCGACGAACCGGGCGCGCTACTACGCGCGGCTCGGTCGCGAGCGGTCGCTGCGCCTGAAGCTCGTGCGGCGGATGCAGGTGTTCAGCGTGCGGGCCTCGGGGCGGCGCGTGACGATCGCCGGCCGCGTCGTGCCGCCGCTCGGGCGCCCGGTCCGCAAGATCGAGGTGCGCCGGCGGATCTCGTGCAGCAAGTGGCAGGTCGTCAAGCGCATCCGGCCGTCGTCGACCGGTCGGTTCCGGACGACGATCGCCGGGCCGCCGAGCCAGCTGGCGGCGACGTACCGCTTCGCGACGCGCGTTCGCGCGAGCGCGCGCGGCAAGAGCGGCAAGACGTTCGAGACGTTCACGCTGCCGCGCTTCGTCGACCTGGGGTAGCTCCGCGCGATGTTCGCCGCGCGCAGCGCCCGAACTCGCCCTAGCCGCAAAGCGGCGACCTAGACTCGTCCCCCGTGGACGAGCGCTTCGAGGACCACCTGCGGCACCCGCGGCGGCGCGGCTTCGAGCCGGCCGGCGCGCACGACGGCGTGGCCGGCGGCGCCGCGTGCGGGGACCTCGTGCGGATCGCGCTGCGCGTCGAGGGCGAGCGGGTGGCCGAGGCGGGGTTCGAGGCGAGCGGGTGCGGCGCGATCGTCGCGGCGGCGAGCGCGGTCGTCGAGCTCGTGGAGGGGGCGCCGATCCTCGACGCGGCGCGGCTCGCGCCCTCGGACGTCGCCGCGGAGCTCGGCGGCCTCAGCCCCGGCAAGCTCCACGCCGCCGACCTCGCCGCCGACGCCCTGCACGTCGCGCTGGGAAAGGCGGTCGCGAGCGAAGCGACGGCGACGTCGCGCGGGCGCGTCCTCGTCGCGATGTCCGGAGGCGTGGACTCCGCCGTCGCGGCCCTCCTCTGCGCTCGCTCCGGCGCCGAGGTCGTCGCGGTCACGCTCGAGCTCTGGCGCGACGCCGACAACGACGCCGAGCGCAGCTGCTGCTCGGCCAGCGCCGTCCGGGCGGCGCGGGGCGTCGCGCACCGGCTCGGCCTCCCGCACCTCACCCTCGACCTGCGCGAGCCGTTCCGCGCCGGCGTCGTCGAGCCCTACCTGGCCGACCACGCGGCCGGGCTGACCCCGAACCCGTGCATCCGTTGCAACGGCCACGTCCGCCTCGACGCGATGCTCGAGCTCGCCGACCGCCTCGGCGCCGACGCGCTGGCGACGGGCCACTACGCGCGCGTGGGCGACGACGGGCTCCTGCGCCCCGCCGTCGACGAGGCGAAGGACCAGACGTACATGCTCGCGGGCCTGCGCCGCGAGTCCCTCGCGCGGATGCGCTTCCCCCTCGGCGAGCTGCGCAAGCCGGAGGTCCGCGCGCTTGCCGCCGAGGCCGGCATCTCCGTCGCGCACAAGCCCGACTCGCAGGACCTCTGCTTCCTGGCCGGCACCGGCCGCGCGGCCTTCCTCGCGCGCCACGGCGGCATCCGCGACCGGCCGGGCGACATCGTCGACCGCGGCGGGCGCTCGCTCGGCCGCCACCGCGGCCACCACCACTTCACCGTCGGCCAGCGCAGGGGCCTGGGCGTCGGCGGCGGCACCGGCGACCCGCTCTACGTCCTGGCCACCGACCCGCGCGCGAACACGGTCACCGTCGGCCCGCGGGAGGCCCTCGCGCAGCGGCGCGTCGCCGTCCGCGGCGTGCGCCTGCACCGCGACGAGGCGGCGGTCGCCCGCGTGAAGCTCCGCTACCGCTCCCGCGCCGTCCCGTGCCGCCTCGCCGGCGGCGAGGTCGAGCTGCTCGAGCCCTTCGACGCCGCAGCTCCGGGGCAGACAGCGGTGTTCTTCGCTGACGACGACGCCGTGGTCGGCGTCGCGACCATCGTCTGAGAGGATCCCGCGCATGAACCGCCGTCGTCTCCTCCTCCTCGCCGTCCTCGTTCCCGCCGTCCTGCCGGGAGCGGCCTCGGCCGCGGTCCGGTCCTACGGCGGCACGACCTCCGACGGGCAGCCGTTCGTGATCGGCGTCAACACCGCGACCGGCAACGTCGAGCGGATCGGCGTGATGTTCAGCGCCCGGTGCACGTCCGGCATGGGCTACTCGTTCGGGCACCGGCTGACGCGCAAGGCCGGCCCGGCCACCGAGCCGCAGCCCGGCGAGTACCCGCTGACCGTCAGGAAGCGCGCGCGCGGGGCCTTCACGGCGAGCGGCACGGCGTTCGAGGCCCTCTCCGAGGGCCGCATCGCCGGGATCAAGACGGAGTTCACCGGGCGCATCCGCGGCACGAAGGTCACGGGGACCGTGCGGTCGACGGTCACGGTCGGCAAGGACGCGAGCGGCGGCGCGCCGGAGGACACCTGCACGTACGCCAAGCACACGTTCCGCACGCAGTTCGCGCGCGGGCGGATCCTCACCGGGCAGACCACGCAGAACCTGCCGGTCGTGGTCACGCTCACCTCCCGCGCGCGCAGCGTGAAGGTCATGAACATCGGTTGGAACGCCGAGTGCGAGCCGCCCGGCTTCATCCAGATCCCCGACGAGCTCATCAACTTCCGCATCCGCGGCGGCGCGTTCGGCGACAAGTTCGACCACACGATCACGCTCGACGACGGCACGCAGCGCACGTTCAACTACGACCTCAAGGGCCGCGCGACCCGGCGGCGCGCCTCCGGCACGATCGGCATCGTGATGGAGGACAAGGGAGGCTCGGCGCCCGGGACGTGCCGGACCGGGACGGTGCGCTGGAGCGCCTCGTGACGTCGGACGAGATCCGCGAGCGGTTCCTCTCCTTCTTCGAGGAACGCGACCACCTGCGCCGGCCGTCGGCGTCGCTGATCCCGGCGACGTTCGACCCCTCGGTGCTGCTCACGACGGCGGGGATGCACCCGCTCATGCCGTACTTCCTCGGGCAGGAGAAGCCGCCCCACCACCGCCTCACGACCTGCCAGAAGTGCTTCCGCACGGTGGACATCGAGGTGGTCGGGACGACGACCCGGCACCTGACGTTCTTCGAGATGCTCGGCAACTTCTCGATGGGCGACTACTTCAAGCAGGGCGCCGTCGAGTTCGCGTGGGAGTTCTCGCTGAACGTGCTCGGGTTCGACCCGAAGGACCTCTGGGCGACGGTCTTCGAGGGCGACGAGGAGCTGGGGCTCGGGCCCGACGAGGAGGCGATCGAGGCGTGGCTGTCGGTCGGCGTGCCGCGCGAGCGGATCGTCCTGTGCCCGCGGTCGGAGAACTTCTGGCAGGCCGGGCCGACCGGGCCGTGCGGCCCGTGCTCGGAGCTGTACTTCGACCGCGGCCCGGAGTGGGGCACCGAGGACGACCTGCCCGGCGGCGAGAACGAGCGCTTCCTGGAGTACTGGAACCTGGTCTTCATGCAGTACAAACAGGGTCCGCCGAACACGCTGACGCCTCTCCCCGCCCAGAACATCGACACCGGGCTCGGCCTCAACCGCATGGCGCTCATCCAGCAGGGCGTCGACACGATCTTCGACACCGACCAGTTCGCGCCGCTCATCGCGCTCGGCCGCGAGCTCGCGACGGAGGAGGTCAACGACCGCTCGCTGCGCATCCTCGCCGACCACACGCGCGCGATGACGTTCCTCATCGGCGACGGCGTGGTGCCATCGAACGAGAGCCGCGGGTACGTCCTGCGGCGCGTGATGCGGCGGGCGATCCTGCACGGCCGGCGGCTGGGGATGGCGCCGGGGTTCCTCCCGCGCTACCGGGAGGTCGTGACCGAGCTGATGGGGCGCGCGTACCCGGAGCTGGTCGAGCGGGCCGACGAGATCGAGATGTGGCTGTCCAGCGAGGAGCAGAGCTTCGGCCACACGCTCGAGCAGGGGACGCGGCTGCTCGATGAGCTCGTCGAGACCGCGCTCGAGCGCGGCGACGAGGGGATCTCCTCCGACGACGCCTTCCGCCTGCACGACACGTTCGGGTTCCCGATCGACCTGACGCTGGAGCTCGTCGCCGAGCGGGGGCTCGGGGTCGACGAGGCGGGCTTCGAGGCGCTGATGGAGCAGCAGCGCTCGCGGTCGGCCGAGGCGCGGACGGGCCCGGGGGCGAAGGACTCGCTGCGCACGCACGCGCTGTCGTTCGCGCGCGAGGCCGGGTTCGCGACGGACTTCGTCGGCTACCAGACGCTCGAGCAGCACACGACGGTCGGCGCGGTCTCGCCGGTGGACGGCGGGGTGCTCGTCAAGCTCTCCGAGTCGCCCTTCTACGCGACAGGCGGCGGGCAGATCGCCGACTCGGGCGTGCTCACCTGCGAGTCGGGCGACTGCTCGGCGCGGGTCGTCGACGTGCTGCGGCTGGGCGACGACCAGGCCGTCGTGGTGGACGTCGAGCGCGGGTCGCTGGCGCCCGGCGAGCGCGTGGTGGCGCGCGTGTCCTCCGAGGTGCGCCACGCGACCGAGTGCAACCACACCGCGACGCACCTGCTCCACGCCGCGCTGCGCGAGCGGCTCGGGACGCACGTGCGGCAGGCGGGCTCGTACGTCGGGCCGGACAAGCTGAGGTTCGACTTCACGCACGGCGAGGCGCTGTCGGCCGAGGATGTGGAATGGGTCGAGGAGCGCGTCAACGAGCAGGTGCTCGCGGCGCTGCCGGTGCGGGCGCTGACGATGCCCTTGGAGGAGGCGCGCCGGCTCGGCGCGATGGCGCTGTTCGGGGAGAAGTACGGGGACATCGTGCGCGTCGTGCAGATCGGCGACGGGTCGTTCTCGCGCGAGCTGTGCGGCGGAACGCACGTGCGGTCGACGGCGGAGATCGGGCTCGTGAAGATCGTGGGGGAGTCGTCGTCGGCGGCCAACGTGCGGCGGATCGAGGCGCTCACCGGGCCGGAGGGCGTGCGGCTGCTGCGCCACCACGACGCGCTGCTGCGCGAGGCGGCGGCGCTGCTGCGCAAGCGGCCGGAGGACGTGCCGTCCGCGGTCACGGACCTCGCGGCGAAGGCGAAGGCGGCGTCGAAGTCCGCGGCCGGCGCTCCCGCGGTCGACGTCTCGACGCTCACCGCCGCCGCCCAGGACGTCGACGGCGCGAAGGTGCTCGCGCACGAGCTCCCTCCGACCGACCCGAAGTCGCTCCCGGATCTCGCCGATCGCGTCAAGGGCCAGCTCGGCGACGCCGCCGTCGTTCTCGGGACGGCGAACGAGGGACGGGTCGCGCTCATCGTCGCGGTCTCGCCCGAGCTCGTCTCGCGCGGCGTGAAGGCGGGGAGCATCGTCAAGACCGCCGCGCAGGTCGTCGGCGGCGGCGGTGGAGGGCGCGACACGATGGCGCAGGCCGGCGGCCGCGACCCCTCGAAGCTGCCGCAGGCGCTCGACGCCGCGCGCGACGCGATCGCCGCGGCGCTCGCGGGGTGACGAGCGGGCGCGTCCTCGCGCTCGACTACGGCAGCGCTCGCTGCGGCTGCGCGCTGAGCGACCCGACGGGGACGCTCGCCACGCCGATCGAGGTCGTCGAGCGGCCTGGGACGAAGAAGGGGATGGGACGGCTGCTGGGGCTGGTGCGCGCGCACGCGGTCTCGCGCGTCGTGGTCGGGCTGCCGCTCGGGCTGAGCGGGCGCGACACCGACCAGACGCGCGAGGCGCGCGAGTTCGCGGCGCGGCTGGCCGAGCGGCTCGGCGACCGCGTCCCAGTCGAGCTCTACGACGAGCGCTTCACGACGCGCGTCGCGCAGCGCTCGGGCGGTCGCGCGGCCGACGAGGACTCGCGCGCCGCGGCCGTCCTGCTCGAGGATTGGCTCGCCGCGCACGCCGGGCGGGAGTAGCCTGTCCCCATGTCCCTTCACCAGCGCAACGACCGCGAGGAGCTCGTCGAGCCGGCCGCCGGCGGACCGCTCCCGAAGCTGAAGGTCCGGCGGGGCGCGGACGGCAAGCTCGAGGTCGAGGGGCCGGCGGACGACACGCCCACGCACGCCGAGGTCCGCCCGGACGAGCGCCCGGCGTACCCGGACAACCCCGCGCCGAGCCCGAACCCGAGCACGCAGGTCTTCTGAGCGGCGGCGCCCGGCGGGGCGCGACCGACCGAGGCGCCCGTTAGCCTGAGTTCGGCCGCGCCGTATGCCGATCTTCCGTCGACACGACGAGTCCCCGCGCGAGCGGACCTCCGAGGAGCGCGAGCGAGCCCGCGCCGAACGAGCCGCCCGCCGAGCAGCCCGATCAGGGACCCTCGCCGACCCCGCGCCGGAGCCGCGCGACCTCGAGCCCGCCGACGATCACGACGTCGCGCCCCCTCCGCGCGACGCCGCGCCGGGGGAGCGCGGCTTCGCCACCGACGATCACGACTTCGCGCCGCCTCCGCGCGACTCCACGCCGCCTCCGCGCGATTCCGCGCCGGAGGAGCGCGGCTTCGCGCCGCCTCCGCGCGACTCCGCGCCGGAGGAGCCCGCGTTCGCCCCGCCTGAGCCGGAGGAGCGCGACGTCGCGCCGCCCGGCGATCACGACTTCGCGCCGCCGGAGCATCGCGACTTCTCGCCCCCGCCGCACGACGACGCGACGGACGAGCACGACTTCGCGTTCCCCTCCGCGCGCGAGTCCACCGTCGCGGCGGAGTCGCGCGCGTCGGCGGTCGAGGACGAGCCGTCGTACGTCCTCGACCCTCGCGACGCGGCGCGCGAGCCGATCGACGAGCCCGCCGCCGAGGCTCCCGCCTTCGGCGCCGCCGCGCCGGAGGAGGAGGCGGCGCTCCAGCCGACCGCCCCGTTCGACCCCCTCACGGAGGGAACCGCGGGAGGGGCTGCGGAGGACACGCGCGGAGCGGCTGCGGAGGACACGCCCGAAGCGGCTGCGGAGGACACGCCCGGAGCGACTGCCGAGGACACGCCCGGATGGGCCGCGGAGGGAACGGCGGGAGGGGCTGTTGAGGCCACGTCCGGAGCGGCTTCGGACGACGCGCCCGCGGGGATCGAGGAGGCGGCGGGCCAGGAGCGGCCTCCGATCGTCCCTCCGGCGGCTCGGCGGGCGCGGTCCGGACGGGCTGCCGTGCTCGACGACGACGAGCGGCCGGTCGCTCCGAAGCGGATCTCCGCGGCCGAGCGGCGGCTGCCTCCGACTCCGCCTCCTCCCGGCACCCCGGCGTTCTCGCACCGGCGCCGGCGACGCGCGCGGATCCTCGCGTTCTTCGCGCTGCTGCTCCTCGCCGCGTTCCTCTTCGGCCTGAACCTCCTCTTCCAGCCGTTCAAGGGCGAGGGGACGGACACGGTCACCGTGCGGATCCCGCCGAACTCGTCGATCGCCGACGTCGGCAACGTCCTGGCCGACAACGACATCGTCGACTCGTCGTTCCTGTTCGTCGTCCGGGCTCGCCTCGCCGGCGCGGACCTCAAGGCCGGCACCTACCAGCTCAAGAAGGACTCGAGCTACGGCGACGCGCTCGACGCGCTGAGCGACGACCCGGCGGCACCGCGCACGATCAAGGTCGTCATCCCCGAGGGCCGCTCGCGCTCGGAGACGGCGCCGATCGTCAAGGAGGCGGGGCTGAGCGGTAGCTACCTCGACGCCTCCGACGCCCAGAAGGGGTTCAAGCCGCGCAAGTACGGCGCCCCGCGCAAGACGAAGACGCTCGAGGGCTTCCTCTTCCCGGCGACCTACGAGCTGACGCCGGGCTCGGCGTCGACGAAGCTCGTCAAGCAGCAGCTCGACACCTTCGAGCAGAACATCGCCAAGGTCGACATGAAGCGCGCGCGCAAGCGCAACCTGACGATCTACGACGTCCTCATCATCGCCTCGATGGTCGAGCGCGAGGCGACGCTGCCCAAGGAGCGCCCGATCATCGCCGCCGTGATCCACAACCGCCTGCGGCAGGGGATGCCGCTCGGCATCGACGCGACGATCCGCTACGCCGTGCGCAACTGGACCGAGCCGCTCAAGCAGTCCGAGCTGAACATCGACTCGCCCTACAACACGCGCAAGCACACCGGCCTGCCGCCGACCCCGATCGGCAGCCCCGGCCTGGAATCGATCCGCGCCGCGGCGAACCCCGCGGACGTCAAGTACCTGTTCTACGTCGTCAAGCCCGGCGGCAACGGCGCGCACAACTTCTCCTCGACGGATGCGGAGTTCCAGCGGGACGTCGACGCGTACAACCGCGAGCGGGAGCGGCGCGGTGGGAAGTCGCCGGCGAGCGGCTGACGCCGCGGCGGGGCGATGAGCACCCGGCGCGCGCTCGTCACCGGCGCGAACCGCGGCATCGGCCGCGCGGTCGCCGCGGGCCTGGCCGCACAGAACCTCGAGGTGTTCGTGGGCACCCGCGACGAGGCGGCGGGCCGGGAGGCCGCGGACGCGATCGGCGCGCAGTGGGTGCGCCTGGACGTCCGCGAGGACGCGACGGTCACCCGCGCGGCGCAGACGATCGGCGCGATCCAGGTCCTCGTCAACAACGCGGCGATCCTCGACGAGGGCCAGGACCCCATCACCGAGGACGAGGAGCGCGTCACCGCCCTCGTCGGCACGAACCTCCTCGGCGCCTGGCGCACGTGCCGCGCGTTCCTCCCCGGGATGCTCGCGGCCGACTGGGGGAGGATCGTCAACGTCTCCAGCGGCGCCGGCTCCTTCGCGAGCGGCCTCTGGCCGGCGGCGCCGGCCTACAGCGTGTCGAAGGCCGGCCTCAACGCGCTCACGGTGGTCCTCGCCGACCGCCTCCGCGGCACGAACATCAAGGTCAACGCGCTCGACCCCGGCACCGTGGGAACCCGGATGGCCCCGTACGCGACGCGCACGCCCGAGCAGGCGGCCGAGCACGTCGTGGACCTCGCGCTCCTCGACGACGACGGCCCCACCGGCGGCTTCTTCCACGAGGGCCGCCCGCAGCCGTGGTGATCCAGCGCCTCGGCGTCGTCGGCTGGCCCGTCGACCACAGCCGATCGCCCGCGATGTTCCAGGCCGCGTTCCAGCACCTCGGCCTCGAGCACGACCACCGCTACCAGCGCGTCCCGATCCCGCCCGAGCTCGCGGCGGAGACGATCGCCGCGCTGGGCGGAGCGGGCTTCGCCGGGGTCAACGTGACGATGCCCCACAAGGCGACCGCGCTCGGGATCGCGACGGTCGCGACGGACAGGGCCAAGGCGATCGGTGCGGCGAACACGCTCACGTTCGAGCCCGACGGCACGATCCACGCCGACAACACCGACGCGCCGGGGCTCATCGACGCCCTCGGCGAGCCCCCGCGCACCGCGCTCGTCCTCGGCGCCGGCGGCAGCGCCCGCGCGGTCGTCTGGGCGCTGAAGGAGGCGGGGACCGACGTCAGCGTCCTCGCCCGGACGCCCGCCCGCGCCGAGGGGCTGGGCGCCAGGATCGTGGACGCACCCACGCCCGCCGACTGCCTGGTCAACTGCACCCCGATCGGCATGGACGATCCGGACGCCCTCCCGGCCGACCCCGAGCCGTACGCCACGGTCGTCGATCTCGTGTACCAGAGCGGCAGAACGGCCCTGCTGCGCCGCGCCGAGGCGGCCGGAGCGCGCACCGTCGACGGCATCGAGGTCCTCGTCCGCCAGGGCGCCCTGAGCTTCGAGCGCTGGACCGGCCTGGAGGCGCCCCTGGACGCCATGCGCCGAGGTGCGCGTCACGTCGTCTAAGGAACCCCGGCGGTATGCCGACAAGGGGGGCCAGGGGTCTCCCTCTTATGCATCCACAGCCGCTCGACACCGCAAGCGCCGCCCAGTGGGACGGCATCACGCCTCCGACAAGGGCCGGCGGCAGCGCCCGTGCGCTCAGCGACGTCATCGTCGAGCTCGGCTTCACGGACCACGCCCGCGCCGAGCAGGCCCGCCAGGAGGGCCGCAGCCGCGGGGTCCCCGGCGAGAAGGTCCTCGTCGAGGGCGGCCACATCACGCAGGACCAGCTCGCCCGCGCCGTCGCCGAGCGCCACGGCCTGGACCACCTGGACCTGAACACCTTCCCGGTCGACATGGCCGCCGCCAACCTGCTCGGCGCCAGCGCGGCCAAGCGCTACGAGGCCGTCCCCGTCGCCTACGTCGACGAGCGCGTCGTCCTCGTGGCCATGGCCGACCCGGCCAACGTCCTGGCCATCGACGACATCGCGATCATGACCGGCCTCGAGGTCCGCGCCGCCGTCGCCAGCCGCGAGGACATCCAGACGCTGATCAGCCGCATCACGCGCCTCGACGACGTCGTCCAGTCGACCAGCTTCGACACCGACGAGGAGATGGGCGAGAACGGCCCGGCCGAGGTCGTCGACCTGCGCGAGTCGGCCGACGACGCGCCGGTCATCAAGCTCGTCAACCAGATCGTCGCGCAGGCCGTCGAGCAGGGCGCCTCGGACGTCCACTTCGAGCCCGACGGCGCGGACATGCGCGTGCGCTTCCGCATCGACGGCGTGCTCGTCGAGACGGCGTCCATCCCGCGCCGCATGCTCTCCGGCGTCGTCAGCCGCGTGAAGATCATGGCCGACCTCGACATCGCCGAGCGTCGCGTGCCGCAGGACGGCCGCGTCGGCCTGACGATCGACAACCACGCCGTCGACCTGCGCGTCGTGACGCTGCCCAGCGTGCACGGCGAGTCGATCGTGATGCGGATCCTGGACAAGGACTCCGTGATCATGAACCTCGACAAGCTCGGCATGGGCACGGACGACAGCGCCCGCTTCGAGCGCGCCTTCCGCCAGGCCTACGGCGCCGTGCTCGTCACCGGCCCGACCGGCTCGGGCAAGTCGACCACGCTCTACGCCGCGCTCGGCGTGATCAACACGCCCGAGAAGAACATCATCACGATCGAGGACCCGGTCGAGTACCAGGTCGGCGGGATCACGCAGGTCCAGGTCAATACCAAGGCCGGCCTGACCTTCGCCAGCGGCCTGCGCGCGATGATGCGCGCCGATCCCGACGTGATCATGGTCGGCGAGGTCCGCGACCGCGAGACCGCGCAGATCGCGATCGAGTCCGCCCTCACCGGTCACCTCGTCCTCTCGACGCTGCACACGAACGACGCCCCCGGCGCCGTCACCCGCCTGATCGAGATGGGCATCGAGCCGTTCCTCGTCTCCAGCGCCATCGACTGCGTCGTCGCCCAGCGCCTGGCGCGGACGCTCTGCGAGAACTGCAAGAAGCCCGTGACGCTGCCCGCCGAGGTCCTGCGCGACCACGGCTACCAGGGCGTCGCCGGCGACGTCGAGGGCTTCGAGGCCGCCGGCTGCAACCGCTGCGGCGGCTCGGGCTACAAGGGCCGCCTCGGCCTCTACGAGGTCATGTCGGTGACCGACGAGATCCGCAGCCTCGCGGTCGAGCGTGCGAGCGCCGACAGGATCGCGGAGGCGGCCGTCGCCAACGGGATGCGTCGCCTGCGCGAGGACGGCCTGGCCAAGGTCGCCCTGGGGAGGACCTCGATCGCCGAGGTCGCCCGCGTCACCGGCACCGCGTAGCAGTCGTCACAACGTAAAGCGGCGCGTCGCCCGGGTCGATGCAGACCGCGATGCGCCGACTCCTCCTCCTCGCCGCCGTGGCGAGCCTCGCCGCGGCCGCTCCCGCCGCCGCCGCCACCCGCTACGCCGGCCCCGCCGGCTCGACGACGGGGGACTGCCTCGACAGCGCCTCGCCGTGCTCGCTCGCCCACGCCAACGAGGCCGCGGCCCCCGGCGACACGATCCGCCTGCTGGCCGGCACGTACAGCGTCACCGGCCACTTCGACATCGCGCAGGACGTGTCGGTGGAGGGTGCGCCCGGCCCGCGGCCGAGCCTCGACCTCGCGCTGACGGGCGACCCGTGGGGCGTCATCGTGCAGGACGGGACCCTGCGTCACGTGGCCGTGTCGGCTGCCGGCAACGGTCCCGGCTTCCCGGTCGCGGTGCGGCTGCAGGGGAACTCGACGCTCGAGGACGCCACCGTGATCGGGACGGGGCAGACGAACATCGGCGTGGGCGTGATGGGCGAGAACGCGACCGTCCGCAACGTCGTCGTCGGCGCGGGCGGTGGGACGCTCGGGACGGCGATCTCGGTCCTCGCGAGCGCGACCATCGACCACGCCACGGCGTTGGGCGCCTACGCGCTCTTCACGAACGGCGTGCCGACGGTCAACGTCCGTAACACGATCCTGGTCGGGTCGAGCTGGGACTGGCGCTGGAGCAACGGGCCGAACACGACCGTGAACCTCGTCAACTCGCGGATCGCCACGATGAGCGCCGAGGACGGCACCGGCGAGCCGCCGGGCGCGCGGACGGACAACGTCTCGCAGGCCGCGCTCCTCACCGCCGACGGGCACGAGCAGGCCGGCTCCCCGACGATCGACGCCGGTACCGCCGACGGCGAGGGCCTCGACATCGACGGCGACGCGCGCGTGCTCGGCGCGCGGACGGACATCGGCGCGGACGAGCTCGCGTCGAAGCCCTATGTCGGCCCCCAGACGGTCTCGCCGGGCTCGGTGAAGGCCACGCTCGACGCGGTCATCAACGCCGCGCATGCGTCGACCCTCACGCTCCACTACGCGCCGAGCGGCGGGACGCCGGCCGAGGTCACCCAGACGGCGGGGCCGGGCGCCGGCCTCTGGCAGCCGGTGACGCTGACGGTGCAGCCGGAGACGACGTACGACGCCTGGTTCACCGCGTCGGACCCGACGTCCGGCGACACCGAGGGCACCCACTTCCAGTTCACGACGGTCGCGCTGCCCGCGACGACCGTGACCGGCCCGGCGAGCACCACGGAGCCGCGTCCGACGTTCTCCTTCGTCGCGACGCCCGCGGCGGTGAGCTTCACCTGCCGGGTCGACACCGCGGCTCCGCTGCCGTGCACGTCACCGTGGCGCGTGCCGGCCGCGCTGAGCGTCGGGGCGCACACGATCACGGTCGAGGCGACGGACGAGTGGGGCGGCCACAGCGAGGCGACGCACGAGGTGACCATCGAGCCGGTCCCTCCGGTCGTGCACGACCCGGTCGACTTCAACGAGCCCAAGCCCCCGGCCGACACCACCGTGCCGCCCGCGGACACCGGTGTGCCGCCGCCGACGGGCCTGCCCGTCGGGCCGATCGCGCCGCCCGTGGGCCAGGTCGCGCTGCTCGCGCCGAAGGCGGGCAAGCCGACCTTCCGCAAGGGCCGCGTGCGCGTCCCGGTGACGAACCCGAACGCGACCGCCGCGAAGGTCGTCGGGACGCTCAAGCGCGGTGGCAGGACGCTCGCGAGGGGGTCGAGGACGCTCGCCGGCGGGGCGAAGGGCACGCTGGTCCTCACGCTGACCAGGGCCGGGCGCAAGGCGGCCAAGCGCAAGCTCAAGGGGACGGTCACGCTGGCCATCGGCACCGCGAGGACGACGAAGACGCTGCGCTGACGGCACGCCGTACCCTGCCGCCGATGCGCGCGGTCCCACCGCTCCTGCTCGCCGTCGCGGCTGCGCTCGCCGCGAGCGACGCCGCCTCCGCGGCGGTCGTCGAGCGGCGCTGCGGGCCGCTCGTCGACCCGATCGACTGCCGCGTCGCGCCGCTGGTCGTCACGGCGGCGCCGGGCGAGGCCAACCGGCTCTCGTTCTCGCACGACGGGCGGGCGGTCACCGTGCGCGACGCCGGCGCGCCGCCGACCGCGGGCGCGGGCTGCACCGACGCCGGGGCGGACGCGGTGCGGTGCGAGGCGCCGCTGGTCACCAGCGGCGACCCGCTGCCGGTCACGATCGACACCGGGGACGGCCACGACGTCGTCGACGCAGGCGGGCTCGGCGTCGCCGGCGTGCTCGTGGCGCTGGTCGTCGAGGGCGGGGCGGGCGACGACGCGCTGGCGATCGGCGACCTGCGGGTCGCTTCGCCCGAGGCCACGCCGAGTGCCGACGGCGGGCCCGGGCGCGACTGGGTGGCCGGCGGCGCGCAGCGCGACCTCGTCGAGGGCGGCGCGGGGGAGGACGTGCTCCTCGGCGGCGGCGGCAACGACGCGCTGAACGGCGACCCGGGGAACGCGCGGGCCGCGGACGCCATCGACGGCGGCGACGGGCTCGACAGCGCCGGCTACGAGGACCGCAGCGCGCCGCTGACCGTCGACCTCTCGGACCCCGCGCCCGACGGCTCGCCGGGCGAGAGCGACCGCCTGACGGGGATCGAGGGCGTGGTCGGCGGCTCCGGCGACACGATCCTGCGCGGCGACGGCGGGCCGAACGAGCTCGTCGCGCCGTACGGCAACGCAGGCGTCGTGAGCCGCGTCACGGGTCTCGGCGGCGACGACCGCCTCACCGGCCGCACGGTCGACGGCGGCCCCGGCGACGACGTGCTCAGCGCGCGCGTGCGGCTGCGCTGCGGGCCGGGCCGCGACACGGTGTTCGACCCGCGCCTGCTGGCGCCGCGGCCCGCGCGCGACTGCGAGCGCATGGACCTCGACGGCCTGGTCGTCGACGCGTGGACGGCGCGGCGCGCCCGCGGCGGCGTCCTCCTCGACGTCGAGCGCACCGAGCGCGGCCGCGGCCGCGTCCTGCTCCGCGCCGCGGGGCGGACGGTCGCGCGGCGGCGCGCCCCGCGGACGGCGGCGCGGCAGGCCCTCCTCCTCCGCCTCAGGCCGTCCGCGCCACGCGCGCCGCGGCGTCTCGCCGTCGTCTACGACCCGGCCGCGCCGGGCGTGCCGACCCGCGGCTTCCGGGCGCTCGTCCGCTAGAGCTCGCGGATCACGCGCGCCGGGTTGCCGGCGACGACGGTGCGCGCGGCGACGTCCTTCGTCACGACCGCTCCCGCCCCGACCACCGCCTCCGCGCCGATCGTCACGCCCGGCAGCACGAGGACGCCTGCGCCGAGCCAGGCGCCGTCCTCGATCGTCACCGGCCGCGCGTACTCCCAGCCCGCGCGGCGCTCCGCGGCGTCGAGCCCGTGCGTCGCGGCGATGAGCTGCACGCCCGCGGCCAGGAGGACGTCGTCGCCGATCGTCACCGGCGCGCAGTCGTAGATCATCGTGCCCCAGTTCATGAAGCTCCGCGCGCCGACGACGACGTTCGAGCCGTAGTCGCAGTGCAGCGGCGCGAGGATCTCGCAGCCCTCGCCGACCGAGCCGAGCAGCTCGTCCAGGGCCGTCGCGTCGCCGCCGTTGAAGCGCAGGCACAGCAACCGCGCCCGCTCGCGCTCGGCGACCAGCTCGGGGTCGCCGGCCTGGTAGGCGTCGCCGCGGAGCATGCGCTCCTTGTGCGACGCGCTCACGCGTCGGTGGGGCTGGGCTCGCCGACCTCCGCCGCCTCGCCGACCTCGGCGGCCTTCGGCTTGCGGTCGAACCCGGCGGCGCGGTACGCGTCGGCCTCGTCGAGCGTCTCGTGCTCGAGCAGCTCGCGGGCCAGCCGCTCGAGCCGGTCCCGGTTCTCCTGCAGCCGCTCGAGCGCCATGTCGTAGCACTCGTCGATGATCTTGCGGACCTCCTGGTCGACCATCTCCCGCGTCGCCTCGGAGGGCCCGCCGTTCGTGCCCGGGAAGAACATCGGCTCGTCCATCGGCCCGGGCAGCACGGACACCATCCCGATCCGCTCCGACATGCCCCAGCGCCCGACCATCTGGCGGGCGATCGCGGTGACCTGCTCGAGGTCGGACTCCGCGCCCGTCGTCACGTTGCCGTACACGAGCTCCTCCGCGGCGCGGCCGCCGAGCGCGCCGACGATCCGCCCCCGCAGGTACTTGACGTCGTAGCCGTAGCGGTCGGCCTCGGGCGACTGGAAGGTGACGCCGAGCGCGCGTCCGCGCGGCACGATCGACACCTTGCGCACGGGGTCCGCGCCGGGCTCGAGCATGCCGAGCAGTGCGTGGCCGGACTCGTGGTAGGCCGTCCGCTCGCGCTCGTCGGCGGAGATGGTGATCCGCCGCTCGGCGCCCAGCACGATGCGCTCCAGCGAGTTCGTGAAGTCCGCGATCTTGATCGTGTTCTCGTTGCGCCGCGCCGCGCTCAGCGCCGCCTCGTTGACGAGGTTGCGCAGGTCGGCGCCGACCATGCCCGGCGTCGACGCGGCGATCGCCCCGAGGTCGACCTCCGGGTCGATCGGCTTGCCGCGGGTGTGGACCTCGAGGATCTGCTTGCGCCCGTCCTTGTCGGGCGGGGAGACGGCGACGCGGCGGTCGAAGCGGCCGGGGCGCAGGAGCGCCTGGTCGAGGATCTCCGGCCGGTTGGTGGCGGCGAGCACGATGACGCCCTCCGACCCCGTGAAGCCGTCCATCTCCGTGAGGATCTGGTTGAGCGTCTGCTCGCGCTCGTCGTGGCCGCCGAGGTTGCCGCCGGGGCCGCCGCGCGAGCGGCCGATCGCGTCGAGCTCGTCGATGAAGATGATCGCCGGCGCGGCCTTCTTGGCGTTCTCGAAGAGGTCGCGCACGCGCGAGGCGCCGACGCCGACCACCATCTCGATGAACTCCGAGGCGCTGAGCGAGAAGAACGGCACGTCCGCCTCGCCCGCGACCGCGCGCGCCAGCAGCGTCTTGCCCGTCCCCGGCGGTCCGCTGAGCAGCACGCCCTTGGGGATCATCGCGCCGAGGCGCCGGTAGCGGTCCGGGTTCTTGAGGAAGTCGACGATCTCGACGAGCTCCTCCTCGGCCTCCTCGATCCCCGCGACGTCCTCGAACGTCGTGCGCTGCTCGTTGGCGTCGTAGCGCTTGGCCTTCGACCGCCCGAGGCCGGTGAGCGCGCCGCCGGCGCCGCCCGCGGCGCGGCGCATGAGGAAGATGAACAGGCCGACCAGCAGCAGCGTCGGCCCGAAGAAGAGGAGGATCTCGGCCAGGAACGAGCGGCCCTCGTCGATCGGCCGCGCGTTGACCTGCACGTTCTTCTCCGACAGCAGCCGCGACAGGCGGTCGGCGTCGACGAACGCCGGCAGCGTCGTCTCGAACTTCTTCTCGCCGTCCTTGTCCTTGTCGGTGGGGGAGTCCACGGACGCCCGGAACTCGCCCTGCACGACGTCGCCCTGCGCGTTGACCTCGGTGACGTTCCCCTTCTCCACCTGGTCCTCGAAGGTCGAGAACGGCACCTGCTCGCGCCCGCCGTCGTCCGGCACGCGCGAGGCGACGATGAAGTTGAGGATCAGCAGGCCGATGGTCAGCCACAGCAGCCAGCGCGGAAAGCGGATGCGCGGGCGTCCGCCGCCGCCCCCGCCGGATCCCGGTGCACCGGCACGATCGCTGCCGTCCGGGCCGCGATCGCGTGCGCCCTCGACCCGCCACGGCTTCGGGTCGGGCTTCTCCGGCGCGCGCTTTGTGGGCTCGTCCATCAGGGGAGGATCAGTGTCGCAGGTCCGACATAGGTCCAGTGGGCCTCGAACTGCCGTCCAGACGCCCCGCGCGCGGCCGATGACCGGGCAGCCATGCACTTCGACTTCGCCGATCTTCTGCTGGAGGTCCTCCAGCGGAAGGCCTCCGATCTGCACATCACTGCGGGCTCTCACCCGATGGTCCGCGTGCGCGGGCGACTGGTGAAGCTCGAGGACTACCCGGTCCTGACGCCGACGGATACGCGCGAGGTCATCTACTCGATCCTCACGAACGATCAGCGGCAGCGCCTGGAGACCGACTGGCAGCTCGACTTCGCGTACGCGATCCCCAACGTGGCGCGCTTCCGCGTCAACGCGTACATGCAGCGGTCGGCGATCAGCGCCGCGTTCCGTCTCATCCCGTTCGACATCAAGTCGATCGACGAGCTCGGGCTGCCGGCCGTGTGCCACGACTTCGTCCACAAGCCCCGCGGGCTCGTGCTCGTCACCGGCCCGACCGGCTCCGGCAAGTCGACGTCGCTGGCGGCGATCATCGACTCGATCAACCGCACCCGCGAGGACCACATCCTCACCATCGAGGACCCGATCGAGTTCCTGCACCCGCACAAGAAGTGCATCGTCAACCAGCGCGAGCTGGGCTCCGACGCGCAGTCGTTCGCGGCCGCCCTGAAGGCCGCCCTGCGCCAGGACCCCGACGTGATCCTCGTCGGCGAGATGCGCGACCTCGAGACGATCGGCACCGCGCTGACCGCCGCCGAGACCGGCCACCTCGTCTTCGCCACCCTGCACACGCAGGACGCGCCGCAGACGATCGACCGCATCATCGACGTCTTCCCGCCCGAGCAGCAGCAGCAGATCCGCGTGCAGCTGTCGGTCGCGCTGCAGGGCGTCGTCACGCAGGCGCTCCTGCCGACCGCCGACGGCGCGGGCCGCATCGCCGCGTGCGAGGTGCTCATCCCGACCGCCGCGGTCCGCAACCTGATCCGCGAGGGCAAGACCCACCAGATCATGTCCGTCATGCAGACCGGCTCGCAGTCGGGCATGCAGACGATGGACGCCGCTTTGGCCACGCTCGTGCGCCAGGGCAAGATCTCCCAGAAGCTCGCCGAGCAGCGCTCCTCGCACCCCGATGAGCTGCGGCGCCTGATGGGCGCCGGGCTGATGGCGGCATGAGCGCGAACACCTACGTCTTCAAGGCGATGGACCTTGCCGGCCGCCAGGCCAAGGGCGAGGTGGAGGCGGAGTCCAAGCAGCACGTCTCCGACCAGCTCAAGTCGCGCGGGCTGATCGTCCTCGACATCGCCGACAAGCGGACGTCGAAGGAGATCAAGCTCCCCGGGGCCGACAAGGTCAAGCTCCCCGACATCGCCGTGATGACCCGCCAGCTGGCCACGATGGTCAGCTCGGGCATGACGATCCTCAAGGCGCTCTACGTGCTCGAGCAGCAGACGGAGAGCAAGCCGCTCGCCGAGACGCTGACCAAGGTGCGCAAGGACGTCGAGGCGGGCCTGCCGCTGAGCGACGCGCTCGAGCGCCACCCCAAGGTCTTCAACGGGCTGTTCGTCGCGATGACGCGCGCGGGCGAGACGGGCGGGATGCTCGAGAGCGCGCTGCTGCGCGTCGCCGACCAGATCGAGGCCGAGGACTCCCTGCGCCGCCAGGTCAAGAGCGCGATGGTCTACCCGGCCGTGATCATGAGCTTCGCGTTCATCGTGCTCGTCGCGCTCATGGTCTTCCTGGTCCCCGTCTTCCAGAAGATCTTCGACGACTTCGGCGGCGAGCTGCCGATCATCACGCAGATCACGGTCAACATCTCGCACTTCATCACGCACCAGTGGTACCTGGGGATCGCCGGCGGCATCGGCCTCGTGGTCGGCTTCAAGAAGTGGAAGTCGTCCGAGGGCGGCAAGAAGCAGTGGGACACGCTGCGCCTGAAGTTCCCGTTCAAGATCGGCACGATCGTGCAGAAGGTCGCCCTGGCCCGCTGGTCGCGGACGCTGTCGGCGCTGACCACCGCGGGCGTGCCGCTCCTGCAGGCCCTCGACATCACCGGCAAGACGGCCGGCAACTGGGTCGTCGAGAAGGCGATGGGCGACGTCATCGAGAACGTCAAGCGCGGCGGGACGATCGCGGCGCCGCTCAAGGAGGCGGCGATCTTCCCGACGATGGTCACGCACATGATCGGCGTGGGCGAGGAGACCGGCGCCCTCGACACGATGCTGTCGAAGGTCGCGGACTTCTACGAGGACCAGGTCGAGGCGGCGGTCAAGTCGCTGACGTCGATCCTCGAGCCGCTCATGATCGTCGTCGTCGGCGCCATCGTCGGCTTCATCATCATCGCCATGTACATGCCGATGTTCAAGGTGTACGACCAGATCAAGTAGGACCCGGCAGAACGGGTAGGGGCCGCTCGTGCCCAGCCCGTGGAAGAAGGCCGCCGCGCAGGTCAGCGCGAAGCTCGAGGAGCGCAAGAGCCCGGTCTCGAAGGACCAGGGGAGCGTGCCGATCGTCGAGGCGATGCGCGCGTACTGGGAACGGGGGATGCTCAGCTTCGGGATCCCCGCGCACAGCGGCGGCCGCGGGCCCGAGCCGGAGTTCGCGAAGTGGGCCGGGATCGAGGCGGCTCGCTTCGACCTGCCGATGAGCCACGGCGTCGACACCCGCGACCACGTGTGGGGCGTCCAGTCGACGGCGCAGGAGCTGTTCGCGGAGGCCGTCGGCGCGAAGCAGACGATGTTCTCGACGAACGGGTCGTCGATGAACGTCCACGTCGCGATCATGACCGTCGCCGGGCCGGGGGAGCCGCTGGTCCTCGCGCGCAACGGGCACAAGTCGACGATGGCGGGGCTGATCATGTCTGGCTGCCGCCCGGTCTACGTCGACCCGTACTACGACGAGGAGCTCGAGATCGCGCACGTCCCGCTCCCGCAGGACTTCGAGGCCGCGCTGGATGCCACGCCCGACGCGCGGGCGGGACTGATCTTCACGCCCAGCTACTACGGCACGACGGCCGACGTCCGCGCGATCGCCGAGCTGTGCCACGCGCGCGACATCCCGCTGATCACCGACGACGCGTGGGGGCTCGACTACGCGCTGTCCGGCCACCCCGACCTGCCCGAGGGCGCGCTCGCGCAGGGCTCGGACCTCGCGATCGGCTCGGTGCACAAGACGCTGACGGGGCTCGGGCAGACGTCGGTGCTGTCGGTGGGCAGCGACCGGATCGACACCGAGCGCCTGTCGCTGTGCTTCGAGCTGGAGGAGTCGACGAGCGCGTCGTCGCTGCTGCTCTCGAGCATCGACGGGGCCCGGGCGCAGTTCGTCCGTGATGGCAAGGCGCTGCTCGAGCGCGCCGTCGACAGCGCGAAGCTCATGCGCCGGCGGCTCGCCGAGGAGGTGCCCGAGCTGCGCGTCATCTCCACGGAGGAGCTGGCGCAGCGGCCCGGCGTCGCCGCCGTCGATCCGACGCACGTGCTGATCGAGACGGCCAGCGTGGGGCTCACCGGCTACCAGGCCGACGACTGGCTGCGCGACGAGCGCCAGGTCGACGTCGAGCTGGTCGACCACCGCCGGATCATGCCGCTCGTCACGTTCGCGCACGGCCCCGACGAGGTCGAGCGCTTCGTGAGCGCCGTCCGCGACCTCGTGCGCGAGGAGGGCCGGCCCGGCGAGAGCACCGGCGTCGGCCCGCTGCCCTCGCGGCCGCAGATCCGCTCCGAGCAGGCGATGACGCCGCGCGATGCGTTCTTCGCGAAGACCGAGATGGTCAAGCCGAAGGAGGCCGTCGGGCGCGTGAGCGCCGAGTGGGTGACGCCGTACCCGCCCGGCATTCCTGCCGTCGGCGCCGGCGAGGCCTACACCGAGGCGAACGTCGGCTACCTCGAGGAGATCGCCGCCGCGGGCGGCTTCGTCGAGGGCGCGGCCGATCCGAGCCTCGACACGCTGCGCGTCGTCGCGGGGTAGGAAAACATCGACCGCTAAACGGATCGTTGGACGAAACCGGGCGGTGGCGGTACCTTTCGCCCGCACAACGCGCACTGTGGGAACGGAGTCTCTCGTACGCATCGCCCTGTCTCTGGTCGTCGCGGCCCTCCTCGTGGGCCCGGCGAGCGCTGCCGCCGCCCCTCCGCCGAACGACGCCTTCGAGTCGCCGCAGGCGCTGACCACGGGCGTCCCCGCCACGGGCACGACGGAGGAGGCCGGCGTGCAGGAGGGCGAGCCCGAGCACGCGTGGTGGAACGGGCACTCCGTCTGGTTCGCGTGGACCGCGCCGGCGAGCGGCGTGGCGCGCGTGAGCGCGTGCGGGTCGCGGTTCGACACCGTCGTCGCCGTCTACGCGGGCACGACGCTCTCCGGGCTGTGGCCGACGCGCGTGGCCAACAACGACGACGGCTGCTACCACGACGGCCTCGTCGACCCCGGCGACGAGTCGAGCACGAGCGCGAGCGTCGTCTTCGCCCGCGTGGAGGCGGGGCACACGTACCGGATCGCGCTGGACGGCTCGTACTACCTCGACAAGGGCGAGTACCGGCTCGTCGCGGACATGGTCGCCGGGGCCGGGCCGGCGCCCGCGAACGACGAGGTGGAGGACGCCGCGCTCGTGACCGGCGAGACGCCCACGGCCACCGCGGACATCACCGGCGCGACGACCGGGTGGAACGAGCTTCCGTTCCACGCGACGCGGGTCGTCTGGTGGCGGTGGGTCGCGCCGGTGGGCGGCAAGGTCACGGTCGACACGTGCGCCAGCGACTTCGACTCCGTCGTCGACGTGGTGACCGAGCACCCGGACGGCTACCTCTACTCGGTGTCGGACAGCTACCGCCACTGCGGCGACGCCGCACGCGGCAGGTTCGACGCGTTCGCCGGCCAGGAGTACTGGATCGCGGTCGGCGGGCGTGCCGGCGCGGCGGGGACGGTCTCGCTGTCGCTCTCGACCGTCGCGGACGCGACCGCGCCGGTGACCACGATCACCGAGGCGCCGGACGCCGTCTCGGGGCGGCGCCTCGCGGAGTTCACCTACGAGGTGTCGGACGCGGCGCCGACCCACACCGACTGCAGCTGGGAGGGCGGCGGGTGGTACCGGTGCTCGAACCACGAGTCGTTCGGCGGGCTGGAGGAGGGCGAGCACGTGTTCCGCGTGCGGAGCACGGACATCTACGGCAACGTCGAGGAGCCGGTCGAGTACCGCTGGACCGTCTCGATCCCCGAGGCGCCGAACGACGACTTCGCGGACGCCATCGAGCTCGTGTCGGGCGTGCCGGTCTCGGTCAACAACGGCAAGGCGACGGCCGAGCCCGGCGAGCTCGCGCACAACGGCTACAGCCGCGACCTCGGGGCGCCCGCCTCGAACTCGGTGTGGTTCCGCTTCACCGCGCACGAGGACGGTGTCGCCAAGCTCGAGTGGTGCGATCACCACCTGGACCTGACCGCCGGCGTCTACACCGGGGCCTCGCTCGACGAGCTGACGCCGATCGGCTTCGTGGCCGACGGGTGCGAGGGCAGCCTGTTCGTGACGGGCGGCGAGACCTACTCGCTCGCCCTCGACGCCCAGTTCAACCCGACCTACGGCACCGGGCCGATCACGTTGACGGTCCAGTTCCCGCACGCGACGCCCGACCCGGGCGGCGGGGAGGAGGAGGACGGCGGGGAGGAACAGGGCGGCGGGGAGGAGGAGGACGGCGGGGCGGAACAGCAGCCGACCTCGACCACGACCTCGGGCGACGACGCCGCGGGCGGTGACCAGCCCCGCGTCGAGGAGCGCGCGCGGGAGCCGGAGCAGACGCCGACCCCGACGCCGCCGCAGCCGCACCCGCCGGCGATCGCCCTGCCGCCCGCCGCGTCGCAGGTGCGCCTGCCGTCGGCCGGCACGCTCGGCCGCACGACCGCGACGCTCACCGCGGTCCTGCCGAGCAGCGGGAGGCTCGCCGTGTCCGCGCGCACGGCGGCCGGCGCGCTCGTCGCGTCGAGCGCGGCCGCTGCGGCGCGGTCCGGGCGCCTGACGCTCCGGATGCCGCTGCGCCGCCGCTGGGCCGAGCGGCTGCGCGGTCGGCGGTCGATCGTCGTGCGCGTGACCGTCCGCCTCACCGGCCCCGGCGGCGGCGCGCCGCTGGTGGCGACCCGCTTCGTGACGCTGTCGCGCTAGTCGGCTAGGACTTGCGGCTGCGCAGCGGGACGCGGTCGGCGATCCGGCCGAGCGGCTCGACGGCCGTGTGCAGCGACGTCACGTCCTCGTCCAGGCGCGCCATCGACGGCGCGAGCGGCTCGAGGGCGGTGTGCAGCGCGGCGACGTTCTGCTCGAGCCGGTTCATCGAGCGCAGCAGCTCGCCGAGGACGTCGGTGAGCTTCTCCATCGTCTCGGGCAGCGCGGCGAGGTGCTGCTGGACCTCGACGAGCGTCGGCATCGCGCTCTCGATCGTCGCCATCCGGTCGTCCATCGCGGGGAGGACCGACGCGTTGGCGCGGACGCCCTCGAGCGCCTCCTGGACCTCGGGCAGCACGGACGTCGAGTCCGCCATCCGCTCCACGTCGGCCGCCATCTTCGGCAGCGTGCGCAGCGCCGAGACCAGCTCGGCGGGCACCGCGGCCAGGTCGCCGAGCCCCGGGATCGTGATCATGGCGGCGGACTGTACGGCAGAGTGCGCGTCGTGCGGATCGCCGTGCAGCGCGAGGAGCGGTACTGGTACCCGGACGACGGCGGGATCGTGTGGATCGCGGGCTTCATGCCGATCGACCCCGAGACGCGGCGCTTCCTCGGCCGCGAGGCGCTCGGCGAGCGGGGGGTGCTGTCGGCGGGCGTCGCCGGCGCCGCGCAGTTCCACGACGAGGTCCTCCAGAGCGAGGCGGTCGAGCCGGGCGCGGAGCTGACGCTCCGCCGCGACCCGGGGAACGAGCACGACCCGAACGCGATCGCGGTCGACGTTCGCGGAGGGGGCGGCGCGGCGGAGGGGCGGCAGCTCGGCTGGGTGCCGCGCGACCTCGCCGTCGACGTCGCGCCGAGCCTCGACGCCGGCGACCCGTGGAGCGCGATCGTCCTGCGCGAGCAGCGCGCGTCGCCGCGCGACCCGCGGACCGGCGTGACGATGCTCCTCGCGCCGTCCGAGGCGATCGAGCTCGACGTGCGCTAGCGGCGCGAGAGGATCACGAGCGGGATCTCGCGGTCGGTCTTGCGCTGGTAGCCGGCGAAGCCCTCGTAGTGCGAAACGATCTTCGGCCACAGCCGCGCACGCTCCTCCGGGTCGGCGACGCGGGCGCGCACCGACCGCTTCTCCCCGCCGACCTGGACCGTGGTGTCGGGATGGGCGCGCAGGTTGTGGTACCAGGCGGGGTGCTTCTCGTAGCCGCCCTTCGAGGCGACGACCACGAGGTCGTCGCCGTCGCGCATGTAGGCGAGCGGCGTCGTGCGCCGCTTGCCGCTCTTCGCGCCGACGTGGTCGAGCAGGAGCATCGGCGGCTGGCCCCCGGGGAACCGGTGGCCGATCGCGCCCCGCGTCGCGCGGTACACGAGCGTGTGCCCGCGGATGACGTGCGGCGCGACCTTCCACATGAGGCTGTTCACGCCGGCATCAGCTCCTGCAGCCCGTCCTCGAGCCAGCCGATCAGCTTCCACACGTCGGGCATCTGGTCGCGGTCGGCGAGGATCCCGAAGTCGAGGTGCCCGCGGTAGGACATCACGGTGATGTTCAGCCCCATGCCGTCGGTGATCACGCTCACCGGGTAGTTGGCCTGCAGCTCGGCGCCGCCCAGATAGAGCGGGAACTGGGGACCGGGGACGTTCGAGATCACGAGGTTCCAGTTCGGCCGCCCGGGGCGCGAGGTCGACAGGCGGAAGGTGAGTCGCGCCGCGCGGGAGAAGACCGCGGGCGGAATGAAGTGGTTGGCTCCTGGAGCAGCTCGGCGGGGATCGCCTTGTGGCGCTCCTTGACGCCCTTCATCGCGTCGTGCGTCTTGAACAGCCGCTGCACCGGGTCGTCCTCCTCGGTGTGCAGCGGGGCGCTCATCAGGAGGATGCGGTTGCCGTAGGTCCCCATCTGGTCGTCCGAGCGCACGCTGACCGGGACCTGCGTGACCAGCGGCCCGTCCGGCAGCTCGTCGTGCGCGACGAGCCAGCGGCGCACCGCGCTGCCGCAGATCGCCATGACGACGTCGTTCACGGTGCAGCCGTAGTGGTTCTTGACCTTCTTGACGTCCTCGAGCGACATCTGGCCGAACGCGAACCGCCGGTGCGGGGAGATGCGCCCGTTGAACGTCGTCTTCGGCGCGGCGATCGACGAGCGATCGCGCGAGCCGCCGGTCAGCCGGCCGATGGTGCCCGCGCCGGGCAGCGTCGCGAACGGCGTGTCCTCGATGTTCGGGATCGCCCGCGGCAGCGCGCGCAGCGCCCGCAGCGGGTAGCGCGGCACGCCGAGCAGGCCGCGCCCGAGCATCTCCATCCCGCCGGGCGCGCCGCCCTCGCCGCCGTTCGACGCGGGCGCGTCGACGTCGCGCCCCTCGGGAGCGAGATCCAGGAGCGTGCCCATGATCTCGGCGCCCGACATCCCGTCGATGACGGCGTGGTGGATCTTCGTGAGCACCGCGCTGAAGCCCGACTCCAGCCCCTCGATCAGGTAGAGCTCCCACAGCGGGCGCGAGCGATCGAGCGGGCGCGAGTGGATGCGCGCGACCTGCGCCGCCAGCTGCGCGTCCGACCCCGGCTTGGGCAGGGCCATCTCGCGGACGTGGTAGTCGAGGTCGAAGTCGGTGTCGTCGACCCAGTACGGGTAGTCGAGGCCGAGCGGGACCTCCGCCAGCCGCCAGCGGAACGGCGGCAGCAGCGGCAAGCGCTCGCGCAGCAGCCCGCGGATCGTCTCGCAGTTGAACTCGCCGCCCGGCGCCGTCGAGGGATCGACGATGGCCAGGCCGCCGACGTGGCCGGTGTGGCTGCCCGACTCGAGGGCGAGGAACTGGGCGTCGAGGCTCGTCAGCTGGCGCATTCCCGCGATTCTCTCCTACTCGGCGGGCGCGTGCGCGCGCAGCTCCCGCCGGGCGATGGTCATCTTGTGCACCTCGTCCGGCCCGTCGGCGAGCCGCAGCGTCCGGATGTGCGCCCACGACCACGCCAGGCCGAAGTCGTCGGACACGCCGCCGCCGCCGTGGACCTGGATCGCGCGGTCGATGATGCGCAGCGCGATGTTCGGCGCCGCGACCTTGATCGCCGCGATCTCGGTGCGCGCGTGCTTGTTGCCGACCGTGTCCATCAGCCACGCCGTCTTCAGCGTGAGCAGGCGGCACATCTCGATGTCGATCCGCGCCTCGGCGATCCAGTCCTGCACGTTCGCCCGCGTCGCGACCGGCGCGCCGAAGGTGACGCGCTCGTTCGCGCGCCGGCACATCGCCTCGAGCGCGCGCTCGGCCGCGCCGATCGTGCGCATGCAGTGGTGGATGCGGCCGGGCCCGAGCCGCGCCTGGGCGATCATGAAGCCGTCGCCCTCGCCGGCGATGAGGTTGGACGCAGGCACGCGCACGTCCTCGAAGCGCACCTCGGCGTGGCCCTCGTGGTCGGCGTAGCCGAAGACCGGGAGGTTGCGGACGATCGTCAGCCCCGGCGTGTCGCGCGGGACGAGGATCATCGACTGCTGCTTGTGCGGAGGACCCGCCGGGTTCGTCTTGCCCATCGCGATGAAGATCCGGCAGCGCTCGCGCATCGCGCCCGAGGTCCACCACTTGCGCCCGTTGAGCACGTACTCGTCGCCGTCGCGCTCGATGCGCAGCTCGATGTTCGTGGCGTCGGAGGAGGCGACGTCCGGCTCGGTCATCGCGAACGCGGAGCGGATCTCGCCGTCGAGCAGCGGGCGCAGCCAGGCGTCCTTCTGCTCCTGCGTCCCGAACAGCGTGAGGACCTCCATGTTCCCCGTGTCGGGCGCGCTGGAGTTGCACGCCTCGGGGCCGAGTGGGCTGCGGCCCATGATCTCGGCGAGCGGCGCGTACTCGATGTTCTTCAGCCCCGGTCCGACCTCGGGGTCGGGGTGGAAGAGGTTCCACAGCCCGCGCCGGCGCGCCTCCTCCTTGAGCTCTTCGGTGACGGGGACCTCGGCGTGCGGATCGCCCGCGGCGGCCAGCTGCTCGGCGAAGACCGGCTCGGCGGGATAGACGTGCTCCTGCATGAACGCGGTCAGCCGCTCGGCGAACTCGCGGCACCGCTCGCTGGGTTCGAAGTCCATCGGCCGGAGTCTGACGGTTAGAGTCGCCGCGTGAGAGCGCGCCCGTCGCTGCTGTGGCCCCTGCTCGCGGTCGCCGCCGAAGCCGTCATCGCGACGATCGACATCGTCGCCGGCAACGGCACCGTCTTCACGACCGCGTTCCTGCTGCCGGTCCTCGCGCTGGCGCTGATCGCCACCGTGCGGCAGGTGACGCCCGTCGCCGTGCTCGGCGTGACGCTGGCGTTGCTCAGCGGGTTCTGGGACGGCTACGCCTTCTCGACCGACCACGTCGTGCGCCTGACGATCGTCTCGGCGGGCGTCGTGCTCGCCATCATGAGCGCGCGGCTGCGCGAGGTGGCCGAGCGCGAGCGTGCGCGCATGGCGCTGCTGGCGGAGGTCGCGCGCGTCACCGATGCGCCGACGTTCGCGGGTGTGCTCGAGCGGCTGGGGACCGCGCTCGTGCCCTCCGTCGCAGACCGGGTCTGGATCGAGGAGGCCGACGAGGACGGCGACCGCCGTCGCGTGCTCGACCACGGCGCGGACGCCGGCGCGGCCGAACCGGTCATCATACCGCTGAGCATCCGCGACCGGGTCGTCGGCGAGCTGGGCCTCTGCGGGCGCGGCTACGACGCGGCCGATCGCGCCTTCTTCCGCGTGCTCGCCGGCCGCGTGGCGCTCGCCGTGGCCAACGCGCGGCTGCTCGACGAGCTGACGCGCACGCGCGAGCGCCTGGACCGCATCCTCGGGTCGCTCGCCGAGGCGGTCACCGTGCACGACGACCAGGGCCAGACCATCTACGCCAACGACGCCGCGCGCGAGCTGCTCGGCGTGGAGGTCTCGGGCTCGCTGCCGGCCCAGCCGGGCTCGCTGGCCTCGCGCTTCATCATCACCCACGAGGACGGCACGCCGGTCAGCGTCGAGGAGTTCCCCGGCCGGCGCCTGGTCGCCGGCGAGCCGGACCCGCCGCCGATGCTCACCCGCAGCGTCCGGCGCGACACCGGGCGCGAGTACTGGCTGCTCACCAAGGCGACGCTCCTGTACGACGCCGACGGCTCCCCGCTGGCCGCGAGCGTCATCGAGGACGTGACGGACGCCAAGGAGGCCGACCTGCGCCAGCGCTTCCTCGACGAGGCCGGGCAGGTGCTCGCGTCGTCCCTCGACTACGAGCAGGCGCTGCGGCGGGTCTGCGAGCTGTCGGTGCCGTGGCTGTCGGACTGGGCCGCGATCGACCTCGCTGGGGAGGACGGCCTCGAGCGCGTCGCGACCGCGCACAGCGACCCCGCGAAGCTGCCGCTCGCGGCGGAGCTCGAGCAGCGCTACCCGACGGATCCGGACGCGGAGACCGGCGTCCCGGCGGTGCTGCGCACCGGCGAGCCCGAGCTCTACCACGACATCGCCGACGAGCTGATCGAGCAGGCCGCGCGTGACCCCGAGCATCTCGAGCTGATCCGCGCCATCGGGATGCGCTCGGCGATGATCGTGCCGATGACGGCGGGGGAGGAGACGCTCGGAGCGATGACGTTCGTCTCGGCCGAGAGCGGCCGCACCTTCGGCGACGACGACTTCGCGTTCGCGCAGGACCTCGCGCGGCGCGCGGCGACCGCGGTCCAGAACGGCCGCCTGTACGCCGAGCAGGTCCGCGTCGCGCACACCCTCCAGCAGAGCCTGCTGCCCGACAAGCTCCCCGCGCTGCCCGGCTGGCAGGCGGCCGCGTCGTACGAGGCGGGCGACGCGCGCGCCGAGGTCGGCGGCGACTTCTACGACGTCGTGCGCACGCCCGGCGGCCACGTCGTCTTCCTCGGCGACGTCACCGGCAAGGGCGTAGAGGCCGCCGCGCTGACCGCGCTCGTGCGGCACTCGGCGCAGATGGCCGCCCGGTTCGACCAGCGCCCGTCCGCGCTGCTCAAGCTCGTCAACGCGGTCCTCCGCGAGCAACCGCGGCTCGCGCCCGTGAGCCTCGTGTGCGCGCTCATCGAGGAGCGCGACGGCGCGCCCCGCGTCACCGTGGCCTCCGGCGGGCATCCGCTGCCGCTGCTCAAGCGCCGCGGCGAGCGGCCGCGCGAGGTCGGGTGCCACGACGTGCTGCTCGGCGTCGTCGACCCCGACGGCTTCGCCGAGACGACGGTCGCGGTCGCGCCCGGGGACGTGCTGCTCTTCTACACCGACGGCGTGCTCGACGCCCCGGGGCCCCACGGGCGCTTCGGCGAGGAGCGCCTGCTCGACGCGGTCGCCGCGGCGCCGGCCGACCCGCTCGCGCTGCTGCAGGCCATCGACACGGCGCTGCGCGGCTTCGTCACCGGCGACCGGCCCGACGACCGGGCGATGCTCGCGCTGCGCTACATGGGCATCCCGGCGTCGGCGACGCCGGCGCCGCCGATGACCGGCGCGCAGGCATGAGAGGATCGGCGCGATGCCCGACGCCTCCACGCTCCTCGTGTTCGCCGGCGCCGCGCTGGCCCTGATCGTCATCCCGGGCCCGGCGGTGCTCTACATCCTCGCCCAGAGCGTGGAGCACGGCCGGCGCGCCGGGGTCGTCTCCGCGCTGGGCGTCGCCGCGGGCGGGCTCGTCCACATCATGGCCGCGGCGGCGGGCATCTCCGCGCTCGTCGTGTCCTCGGCGGTCGCGTTCTCGGCCGTCAAGTACGCGGGCGCCGCCTACCTGATCTTCCTGGGGATCCGGCGCCTGCTCGACCGCGAGGAGGCGCGGGAGGAGGGCGTGCCGCGCGTCGCCCGCTCCGGGCGGATCTTCCGCCGCGGCGTCGTCGTCAACATCCTCAACCCGAAGACGGCCCTGTTCTTCCTCGCCTTCCTGCCGCAGTTCGTCGACCCGGGCCGCGGGCCGGTGCTGGAGCAGATCCTGGTCTTCGGGACGACCTTCGTCCTGCTGGCGCTGCTCAGCGACTCGCTCTACGCGCTCGGGGCGGGAGCTCTGGCGGCCCGGATCCGGCGCCGCCGCAAGAGCGCGCGGGCCGCCGGCCGGTACGCCGGGGCCGCCGTCTACCTGGGCCTCGGCGCCGCGACGGCGCTGACCTCGCGTCACCGCTAGAGCGGGTGCGTGCGACCCGCGGACGGCGGGTACGCCGATTTGGACCACCGATGACCACGCACGCCGTCGAGCTCCACTTCCGCCACGACTCACGGCCCGCCGCGATCGGCCGGGCGCGCCACGAGGTCGAGGACGCGCTCGGCGCCGCCGCGGTCGACCCGGACACCTCCGGCGACCTGATGCTCCTGGTGTCCGAGCTCGTCACCAACGCCGTCCGCCACGCGCGCGGCGCGGCCTTCGAGGTCCGTCTCCAGGTCCAGCCGGAGCTCCTGCGGCTCGAGGTGCACGACAGCGGCGGCGGCTTCGAGCCGCGCATCCAGCCCTCGGACGACGGCGGCGGGGGCTACGGCCTGTACATCGTCGACCAGCTGGCCGACCGCTGGGGCGTCGAGCGCGACGCCGGCGGCACCATCTGGCTCGAGCTCGACCGCTCCTAGACGGCCCAGACGAAGAGGTCGGCGACGCCGCTCAGCTCGAACGAGCGGCGGACGCGCTTCGAGGCGCCCTCGATCGCGAACGTGGCGCCGCCGAGGTGGGCGTGATTGCGCTCCTCGACCAGCGTGCGCACGATCGACGAGTCGGCGAAGGTCACGCTGGACAGGTCGATCACGACGTCCTCGCCGCGGTGCTGGCGCAGGACGGCGGCGACGCTCGGCGCGGTGCTGGGGTCCAGCTCACCGGTCGCGACCACGCGGACGGAGCCCTCTCGGCCCTCGACGTGGAGCGTGAACGGCGCATCCCCCTCGCGCATCGCGTCCGTTCTTATCACGCCTGCGTTGCAGGGGTTGCGCGCTTGTGCTGATTGTGATTCAGTCCGCGCCCGGGAGAGGCAGGCGAGGACGATGCAGCACGAGGAACAGAGCGACCGGCGGCAGCCGGGGACGCGGCCGCTGAGGCCCGGCGCCCTGCGGTGCGAGGCGTGTGGGACGACCTGGTTCGACAGGCTCGCGTACGTGTACGCGAACGCCTGCCGGTGCCGGCGCTGCGGCGGCCGGCTCCACGGCGAGCGCCGTGGAGCGATGGTGCAGCAGGCCGCCTAGGCCTAGAAGGACCGGCCGCCGAACGCGCGCCGCCGGCGCGGCGCCGGCTGCGTCACGGTCCCGCCGCGGGCGCGGCGGATCAGGTAGACGATCAGCGTCGACACGAGGACGGCGAGGACGAAGCTGCCGCCGTTGCGGCCGAACGCGGCCTGGGCGATGAGGCCCGACGCCAGCGTGCCGGCCATGCCGACGAGGACGGTCTGCCCGATGGACATCGGGTCGCGGCCGGGGAGGGCCAGGCGGGCGAGGGCGCCCACGATCAGGCCCATGAAGGCCAGCATGATGATGAAGGCGATCAGGCTCATGGCCCCGTGATTCCCGCCTGAACGCGGGTCACAAACCGTTTAGGGCCGGCCGTGGCGGGCAGGCCCTACTCGGGCACCTTGAGGGCCATGAGCGCCTTGTCGTCGCGCGCCCGGCCCGGCGCGAAGGCGCGGACGGCCTCGTCGATGGTCGCCAGCACGACGGACGAGGCCTGTCCGGCGCAGGCGCCGAGCGCCTCGCGCAGCCGGCGCTCCCCGAAGGTCTCCCGCCCGCTGCGGGCGTCGAGGACGCCGTCCGTGTAGAGCAGCAGCAGGTCGCCGGGGCGCAGCACGAGGTCGGCGGCGACGAGGTCGGGCTCGGCGGCGACGCCGAGCATGCGCCCGGGGGCGCTCACCGGCTCGAGTCTGCCGTCGGCGCGGAGCAGCAGCGGGGGCGGATGGCCGCCGGCGCTCAGGCGGACCAGGCAGGACCCGTCCTCCTGCGCGGGGCGCAGGACGCCGCAGACCGCCGTGGCCAGTGCGTCCGGGGCGTCCTCGCGCAGCAGCGCCGCGTTGACGCCGGAGAGGACCTCGCGTGCGTCGGCGGGCGCGGGCGCGGCGAGCGCCAGCGCGCGGATCGTGCTGCGCACGACGCCGGTGAGCACCGCCGCCTCCGTGCCCTTCCCGCAGACGTCGCCCATCGCGAGCATCCACTCGCCGTCGGCGACCGAGAAGAGGTCGTAGAAGTCGCCGCCGACCTCGCTGCCGTCGCCGACCGGCCGGTAGCGCACGGCGACGTCGATCCCGGGGATCGGCGGCAGCGCGCGGGGGAGGAGCCCGGCCTGGAGCGTCCGCGCGACGTACGCGCGCTCCTCGTACAGCCGCGCGCGCTCCAGCGCCTGGGCGCCCTGGCGGGCGATGGCGACGAGCAGGTCCACGTCGCCCGCGTCGAACCCGCGCCGCTCGGCGAACCCGAGGCCCATGCACCCGGGGACGCCGCCCTCGAACAGCAGCGGCACCGCGGCGAACGCCTCGAAGTCGCCGCGCGGCGCGAAGTCCGGGAAGCGCGTCGCCCAGTCCTCGCGCGACTCGAGCAGCACCGGCCCGGCCAGCCGGGCGGCGGTGGGCATCGGCGCGGCGAGGTCCAGCGGCAGCTCGGAGGGCGCGCCCGCGGCCATGCCGAAGCGGTGCTCGATGCGCAGCGCCCGGTCCTCGACGCGCAGCCCGAGCACGCCGCAGCTCGCGCCGGTGGCCTCCATGCCCGCGTGCACGATGACCTCGGCGACCTCGTCGGCGGTCAGCGCGGCCGCGAGCTGGGCCGTCACCCCCTGGAGCCGCGCGCTGCGGTCGAGCAGCCGCTCGCGCTCGCGCTCGGCCGCCTTGCGCTCGCTGAGGTCCACGACGAAGCAGATCCACTCGTCGGCGCGGTCGGGGAGCATCGTGGCCCCGACGAGCACGGGAACCGCGGTGCCGTCGCGGTGCCGGTACTCCTTCTCGAACGGCGCGATCGCGCCGTGCTGCTGCAGCTCGGCGTACTTCTCCCGGTCCAGCGCGTGCCAGCGTTCCGGCGTCAGCGTGGCGCGGGTCAACGACCCGGCCGTCACGTCCTCCCGGGAGTACCCGAGCATGTCGAGGAACGCGTCGTTGGCCTCGGCGACCTGCGGGCCGCGGCCGCTGATCACGCCGATCACGCCCGCCTCGGCCAGCGCGCGGAAGCGCGCCTCGCTCCGGGCGATGACCTCGACCGCGCGGTGGCGCTCGGTCGTCTCGACCACCGCGGCCACGACGCCGACCACCCCGCTCTCGGCCACCACCGGCGCGTAGGACGCGAGGAACGCGCGCCCGTCGGCCGTCAGGAGCTCGCGGTCGCGCACGGCGGCGCCGGTCTCGATGACGCGGCGGACGAGCCGGCCCACCTGGTCGCCGAGCTCGCCGAGGACCTCGTCCATCCTGCGCCCGACGTGCTCCTCCACCGGCCGGTGGTTGACCGCGGCCAGGTGGCGATTGACGAGGACGTAGCGCAGCTCGGTGTCGAGGAACGCCATCCCGACGGGCGCGGTCTCGAACAGAGCGTCGAGCAGCGCCCGCGAGGACTCGGCCGCCTGGTAGGCCTGCGCGTTGCGCAGCGCCTGCGCGCAGCGCTCGGTCAGCTCGATCGCGACCGGGAAGTCCTCCTCGGAGTAGATCCGGTCGGGGTCGGTGGAAAGGAGCGTCAGCGCGCCGAGCGGGCGCCCGTCGGCCTCCATAGGGACGACGAGGAACGAGACGGGCGCCAGCTGCTCCCAGACGCGGACCTCCGCGGTGGAGAGGAACGGCAGCTGGTCGGCGGGCAGGGGCGCGTAGACCTCCGGGCGCCGGTGGGAGATGACGCGGTAGGGGCCGAGCGCGTCCTGGCCGGCGGGCCGGCGGCGGTGGCGCTCGCGCAGCTCGAGCAGCAGCGCGTCGGCCGCGGGGTCCGCATGGCCGGAGGAGATCTGGCGCAGCGTCCCGTCGATCTGGAGCACGTCGACCGCGGCCCAGTCGGCCAGCTCCGGCACCGCCAGCCGCGCGATGTTGCGCAGCGTGTCGTCGAGGTCCAGCGACGACGCGAGCAGCCGTCCGGCCTCCGTGAGCAGTCCGTCCAGCGACGGATGGGGGGCGTCCCGTGCCTCCACCTGCGCGAGCCTAACCCGAGCGGTCGACGCGCAGGCGCCTATCTTTCCCGATGCTCAGCGCCACGCGGCCCTCGAGCAGGTCCAGCAGCTCGTTGCCGACGAGCTCGCGCCGCCAGCCGCGCAGGGTGCGGACGTCCGGCGCCGGGGCGCCGATCCGCGCCGCCTTGACGATGCGTTCGAGGTCGGCGCGCGCGGCGACCAGCTCGTACGCCATGCCCGCCTCGTAGGTGCGGGCGCGCGTCAGCGACTCGCAGAGCGCGATCGCCGGCCCGTCGCGCGGGTCGGAGGGGATCGGCTTGTCGCCGTCGCGGCCGATCGGCTCGCGCTCGCGCCCGCGCTCGACCGCGGCGAGGATGTCGCGGCCGCGGCGGCGGACCGTCTGCTCGTTGAGGCCGCGGATCTGCTGCAGGCGGGAGATGTCGCGCGGGCGGCGCCGGGCGATCTCCACCAGCGGTGCGTCGGGCAGGACGGAGGAGACCGGCCGGTCGCTCTCGCGCGCCGTCGTCTCACGCCACTCGACGAGCTCGCGCGCCACCGCGCGGACCGGCGGGTCGAGGCCGCCGATGCGGGGCAGCTTGCCGAAGACGACGTCGAGGTCGCGCGTGTCGGTGATCGCCTCCAGCGCGCGGCACTCCTCCCGCGCCCACTCCAGGCGGCCGCGCTCCTCGAGCTCGCGCTGCAGCGCGTCGGCCAGCTGGATCAGGTGCAGCACGTCCTCGCGTGCGTAGCTGACCTGCTCGTCGGTGAGCGGGCGGACGTCCCAGCGCGTGAAGCTCGCGCTCTTGCGCAGGCGCACGCCGAGGACGTCGCCGAGCAGCGGCTCGTAGCCCATCTGCGCGCCGCGGCCGGTGAAGCCGGCGGCGACCTGCGTGTCGAAGACGTTGGTGACCGTCGTCTCCCACGTGCGCCGCAGCAGCGCGACGTCCTGGCGCCCGGCGTGCATGACGATCTCGACGGCGGGATCGGCGAGGACCTCCGCCAGCGGGGAGGGGTCGAGCGCCGGGTCGAGCGTGTCGAGCACCTCGACGTCGGACTCGCCGTCGCCCCGCTCGACGGCGACCTGCGCCAGGCACAGCAGCGAGCGGTACCGGCCCTCGCCCATGAACTCGGTGTCGATCCCGAGCCGCCCGGTCTCGCGGGCGCGGTCGGCGAGGGTCTGAAGGTCCACCGGGCGAGGGTACCTGCGCCCGCTAGGGCCGCCGCTCGAGCTCGCGGCGACGCTCGGCCGTGATCTCGTCGGGCCAGACGCCGTGGCGGTCGAAGAAGTCGCGCGCCTCGTCCTCGTCGTCGCGCTCGCGCTCGCCGGAGACGCCGACGCGGTACAGCCAGTTGAGCAGCCAGACGGAGAGGCCCGCGCTGACGATCAGCCCACCGCCCTCCAGGCCGTTGCGGTTGGGCTCGACGACGATCGCGACGATCCCGGCGACGCAGATCACGATCGGCAGGCCGATGCGGACGGCGCGCATCAGGTGGCCGTCAGGACGCTCGGCCGGGTGGGCAGGGCGCCGGGGTCGAAGCGCTCCAGCAGCTCGTCCATGCTCGGGGTCTCTCCCGGATCGGCCAGCCCCACACTCGCCGCCAGCTCGCCGCGGACCTGCTCGGGCGTCTCGCCGAGCGCGGCGCGGTCGGCCAGCGTCACCGCCCCGTGGCGCTTGGCCAGCCGCGCGCCGTCCGGCCCGAGGACGAGCGGGACGTGCGCGTAGGCGGGGACGGGCAGCGCGAGGCGGTGCGCTAGGAGGATCTGGCGCGGCGTCGTCTGCGCGAGGTCGGCGCCGCGCACGACCTCCTCGACGCCCTGTGCGGCGTCGTCGACCACCACCGCCAGGTTGTAGGCGGGCGCGCCGCCGTTGCGGCGCACGACGACGTCGTCGACCGCCGCCTCCACGCGGCCGAGGAGGCGGTCCTCGTACGCCACGAGCTCGCCGCCGGCACGCAGGCGCAGCGCCGGCGGGCGGCCGGATCGCTCGCGGTCGGCGCGCGCGGCCGCCGTCAGCTCGCGGCACGTGCCGGGGTAGGCGCCCTCGGGCAGCGGGCCGTGCGGCGCCGACGCGGCCTCGCGGATCTCGCGGCGCGTGCAGAAGCACGGGTACAGCGCGCCCTGGGCGTCGAGGCGGCCGATCGCCTCAGCGTACGCGTCGAGCCGCTCGGACTGCGTGACGACCGGCGGGTCCCAGTCGAGCCCGAGCGCCGCGAGGTCGGCCAGCTGCGCCTCGGAAAGCCCGGGGCGGACGCGGCCGGCGTCGAGGTCCTCGACCCGCATGAGGAAGGCCGATCCGGCCGACCGCGCGAACAGCCAGGCCAGCAGCGCCGTCCGCAGGTTCCCGAGGTGCAGGGTGCCGGTGGGGGACGGGGCGTAGCGCCCGATCACGTCCCGAGCGTCCCGCGCCAGGTCGGATGCGCCGGGGTCCACCCGAGCGTCTCCTTGGCCCGCGCGTTGGACGCGCCGCGCTGCCGCGTCGTGAACGCGACGCCGACCCGCCCTGCGGCGACGCGCGCGACGATCGCGGGCACGCGGAAGGGCTTCTTCGCCCCGATCTGCTCGGCGACGGCGGGCAGCCACTCGCGCAGCGGCGCCGGGTCGTCGTCGACGACGTTGAGGATCCCCGTCGCGCCGGAGGCGACCGCGAGGACGGTCGCGTCGGCGGCGTCGTCGACGTGGATGAACGACGAGACGCCCGCGCCGGACCCCACGACCGGGTAGCGCCGGCGCCGGATCATCTCTATCTGCGCGCCGTCGGCGGCGTAGGCCGTGCCGGGCCCGTAGAACCACCCGTACCGGAGCACGAGCCCCTCCAGCGGCCCGTCGAGCACCGCACGCTCGCCGGTCAGGGTCGCGCGCAGCGTCTCGGCGAACGGCTCGGGCCCGTCGTGCCAGGGTGGGTCGTCCTCGGTCGCGGGGCCGTCGCCGGGCTCGTAGACGAACGCGATCGACTGCGCCACGATCCGCCGCGCGCCCGCCGCCTGCGCAGCTCTGACGAGGTTGGCGTAGCCCTCGCGCCGGATCCTCTCGAGCCCCTGCATCTGCTCGCGAAACCTGCGCGGGTCGAGCGCCGGCGGGATGTCGGTCAGCTCGTTGACGACCACCTCGGGCTCGGCCGCGGCGAGCGCGGCGTCGAGCGCGGCCTGGTCGAAGACGTCGCAGACGGCGGCGTCGGCTCCGGCGGCGCGGAGCGCCGCGGCTCGCTCCTCGGAGCGCGTCATGCCCGTCACGTGGTGGCCCGCGGCCAGCAGGCGCGGGACGAGCGGGCGGCCTATGGCGCCGGTCGCGCCGGCAACGAACACCCTCACGCGGGCGGAGCCTACCCACGAGCGGTACGCTCGCGCGGCCCATGACCGCCGACGAGCCAGCCGAGATCCCCTGCCCGCCCTGCCGGGCGACGGGCAGCGTCATCTCGAACCTCGGCGGCACGCAGCAGCGGGTCACCTGTCCGTGGTGCGACGGGACCGGCCGGCTGAGCCCGGGGCACGACGCCCAGGCGCGGTGGCGCGAGGGCGGCCCCGAGGGTCCCGCCGCGGCCTGAAACCTTCGTCGAGACGCCCCGCTGCGCCTCAATGACGGCCTCGCGCGGCCGATCCGCAGTAGGACATGCTCACCGTCGCCCGCGCGCTGGCCGTCCTCGCCTGCCTTCTCCCGCTGACCGTTCCCGCCGCGGCGGACGCCGCCCTCGACCTGGACCACGTGGCGGTGCAGGCCGTCCCGCTCGGCGGCGACGGCGACGACGTCGTCAACCACGGCGACGCGTTCCAGCTGACCGAGACGCTCTCGACGGTCACCGCGCTGAACAACGCGACGGGCAAGCTGTTCACGCCGACGCCGGGTGTCGACCTCGACACCGACACGGCGCCGTTCGCGAGCGCACCCGCGGGCGGGACGTCCCGCAACACCCGGCCCTTCGAGGGCGCCCTGGCCTCCGACGTGACGTGCGGCGCGAACCTGTCGTTCACCGTCGGCATCGACGCCACGGGCGGCCAGGACAGCGTCTCGTTCCTCGTTCCGACCGGTGCGGAGGCGCCGCCCCAGCCCTACGACTCGCTCGGCGGCGTCGCGCTCGCCGACGCGAGCGCGACGGTCCCCGGCGTCACGAACGCCCAGCTGAACGTGCCCGGCAACACCCGCGTCAAGCGGATGGAGGTCCGGATCGGCTCGCTGTCGCATCCGCGCCTGTCCGACCTCGAGCTCGCCCTCGTGGCGCCCGACGGCCAGGTCGTCGTCCTCGCCGGGGCGGGCAGCCTCAGCGGCACGACCATGACCGACACCGTCTTCGCGGACGGCGTCCTCCCAGGGCTGATGGCGCCCTACAGCGGCCGCATGCCCTCACGCGACAGCCTCGCCTCGCTCGAGGGGCACGCGCTCAACGGCACGTGGATGCTGCGGATCACCGACAAGGTCGCCGGCGAGGCCGGGACGCTCGGCCCGTGGGGGCTGGACGGCTCGCGCGCCGCCTGCGTCGGCATCCCGAAGGCGGCCTTCACGATGAGCGCGAACCCCGCGCTGCCGGGCGACGTCGTCGAGTTCGACGCCGGCGACTCGCTGGACGCCAACGGCGAGATCCTCAAGTACGAGTGGGACCTCGACGGCGACGGCCAGTACGACGACGACCCGACGCCCGTCGACGCTTCGGACCCGCTGCGCATCAAGGTCAAGCGCCAGTACCCCGCCAAGACGAGCGTGCTGGTCCGCCTGCGCATCACCGACAACGACGGGCTGACGGACGTCGAGCAGCGGCGCCTGCCGGTGACCGAGCGGCCGGTCGCGCAGCTCTCGGCGAGCCCGACCAGCCCGCTGACCGGCGACACCGTGCGGCTGGACGCCGCCGGCTCGGCCGACCCCGACGGCACGGTCGTCGAGTACCAGTGGGCGCTCGACAGCAACGCCCCTGAGCGCACCAGCGGCGGCGCATCGTACCTCGACGTCACCTTCGACAGGCCGAAGACGTACGACGTCACCGTCTGGGCGATCGACGAGGACGGCGCCGCGGGCACGGCGCAGGTGCAGGTCGTCGTGCGCAACCGGCCGCCGGTCGCCGCGATCGCCGACCCCGGCCTCGCGCTCGCCGGCCGCGTCACGACGCTCTCGGCCGCCGGCTCGGCCGATCCGGACGGCACGATCGACTGGTACGAGTGGGACCTCAACAACGACGGGACCTACGACGTCGGCAAGTCCTCGGCGGCCACGCTCGACCACACCTTCACGACCCCGGGGCCGAAGACCGTCCGCGTGCGCGTCACCGATGACAAGGGCGAGACCGCCACCAGCACGCGATCCTTCACCGTGACCAGCGCGCCGATCGTCGTCGCCACGGCCACGCCGAACCCGGTCTCGCTGCGCCGCGACGTCGTGCTCGACGCCTCGGCCTCCGCCGACCCCGACGACGCGGGGCCGCTGACCTTCGCGTGGGACCTCGAGAACGACGGCACGTTCGAGCCGGCCGGCCCCGCGACGCGGACCGTGAGCTGGCCGACGGCCGGCACGCGCGCCGTGAAGGTGCGCGTCACCGACGCCAGCGGCGCCGTGACCGTCGGCGGCGTCAACGTCGTCGTCAGGAACATGCTCCCGGTCGCGTCGCTGACGGCGACGCCGGTCGCGCCGAAGGCGGGGGAGGCCACGCAGCTCGACGCGGTGGCGATGGACCCCGACGGCACGATCGCGCGCTACCAGTGGGACCTCGACGGCGACGGCGGCTACGAGCTCGACACCGGCATGACGCCGACCGCGACGGCGAGCTTCGCCAACGCCGGGAGCGCGACGGTCGGCGTGCGCGTCACCGACAACGACGGCGGCACCGGCGTGAAGACGCTCGCGCTCGTCGTCGCGCAGCCGGACCCGGTCGACCCGGGCGACGGCGGCGGCTCGACGCCCCCGCCGGACGACGGCGGCGGCACCACCGGCGGCACGACCACCACGCCCGCCGGAACGACCGCTCCGGGCGCCGGTCCCGCGCCGGACGGCGAGGACCCGACCCAGCCCGCCGGCGGCCCGGCGGACGGCCCGCCACCGCCCGTGGATCCGGCGCGCCCGTTCGGCGCCTGGCTCGGCGGCGCGGCCATCCAGCGCACGCGCCTGGTCGTCCAGCGGGGCCTTCTCGTCTCCTGCCGCTCCGAGGTCGCCGTCTGGTGCTCGATCACCGCGAGCGTCGCCGCGCGCGACGCCAAGAGGCTCCGCCTCGGGCGCAAGGCCGTCGTCGTGGGCCGCACGGCCGTACCGGTGGCAGAGGGCACGGTGGAGCGCATCCGCCTCAAGCTCACCGCGAAGACCCGCCGCGCCCTGCGCGGCACGGGAGGCGTGCGCGTGCTCGTGCGCGCCGCCGCGCGCGCGGCGGACGGCCGTGAGGTCGCTCTGAGCCGCGTCGTCCTGCTGCGCCGCTGAGCGGCGTCCAGTCGCCAACTGGACGGTTGTCCGGTCAAACGCACCGCGTCCTTCAAGACCCGAGCGAACCGGCCGACGAATGGGGCGTGCCAGGACCTTGGGGTCTGGCGGAAAGCAAACCAAGCCAAGCCCCAGGAGGGGAACGGTTCACATGCTCAACAAGCTGCGCACCCGCGCCCAGGACGAGAAGGGCTTCACCCTTATCGAGCTCCTGGTCGTCATCCTGATCGTCGGCATCCTCGCCGCGATCGCCCTGCCGACCTTCCTCGGTCAGCAGAAGAAGGGCCAGGATGCGGCCGCCAAGTCCGACGCCCGCAACCTCGTCTCGCAGGTCGAGTCGTGCTTCGCCGACACGCAGGACTACCAGAAGTGCGACACGGCGGCCGAGCTCGGCACGACCGGCCTCGACATCGGCTCCACGAACGGCAAGGTGGAGGTCACCGGTGCCGTCGCCGACGGCTACGTCATCAAGGGCCACTCGAAGTCCGGGAACGAGTTCCGGATCACGAAGGTCGGTGGCGGCGCGCCGACGCGCGACTGCGACACCGACGGCCAGGGCGCCTGCCCGGCCAACGGCCTCTGGTAGGTCGACGGTCCTCAGGATCCTTCGTCGCGAGGCGGGCTTCGGCCCGCCTCGCGCCGTTTAAGCCCCGGGCGCCCCGTCTCCGCGATGCGTCCACCTTTCCGGCGGCGCCTCAACGTCTCGGCGTCCCGGCCGAATGACCACACGATGGCCCGACGCCTGCTCACCCGCCTGATCCGTGAGGAGCACGGGTTCACGCTGACCGAGCAGCTCGTCGTCTGTGCCGGGCTCGGCGTCATCCTCGCCGCGATCCTCGGCCTCAGCGAGATCGCCGTGACGAACGGCCCGCGCGACCGCGAGCGCGTCCACGCCGTGCGCGACGCCCAGGTCAGCCTCGACAAGATGAACCGCGAGCTGCGGAGCGCGCACGCGATCACCATCCAGCCGTTCAAGGTCGTCGCGTCGGTCCTCAAGAACGGGACGACGGTCACCGTGACCTACGACTGCTCCGCCGCCGCCGTCAACGGCCTGCGCAAGTGCACGCGCTCGCAGACCGGCGGGTCGCCGGCCCCGACGCAGACGGCGATCGACCGGATCTCCAACCCTGCGGCACGCCCCGTCTTCACCGCCACCACCAAGACCGACGCCTCCGGCGTCGCGTGGACCACGTACGTGCGCACGCTCGTCGAGGTGCCCGGTCGCGGGGAGCTGACGAAGGGCTCGAACGCGACCGTCGTCCTCGACGACGGCTTCTTCCTGAGGAACATCGATGCGCTTCATTGACCGCCTGCGCGCCGAGCGCGGCATGACCGTCATCGAGCTGCTCGTGGCGGCCGCCGTCTGCGCCGTGGGCATCGCCGCCACGATCGGCGTGATGGACAACTCGCGCGCGCTCTCGGTGCGCAGCGAGAAGCGCGACGTGCTCGCGCACCAGGCCGAGCGCGAGGTCGAGCGGCTGATGGCGCTGCCGTGGACGCAGTTCCGCCACCCGACGACCCCGACCGCGAGCGCCTCCCCGCCCGGCAACCCCAGCACCTACATCAGCGGCACGTCGTACAAGTGGGACCGCAAGACGCCCGCCGCTTCCGAGGTGATGGCGGTCGGCACCGGCGGCCAGGTCGCCTCGACCTTCACGACGTGGACCGACAACGGGACGCGCCTGTCCGGCCGCGTCTACCGCTACGTCACCACGATCGACCCGAACTCCCGCCGCCTGACCGTGATCGTCACGGCGAACGGGGCGGATGCGCCGCCGGATCTCCTCATCTCAACCATCAAGACGAAGCCGATCCTCTGATGCGCCGACTCCTCACCAGCCTCCGCCGCCGCCAGGAGGGCATCGCCCTCCCCGTCGCCATCGGCACCATGACCATCACGATGGGCCTCGCGGCCGCGACGTTCGCGGTGGTCATCGAGGGCAGCCACTCCTCCGTGCGCGACCGCGACTCCAAGGCGGCGCTCGCCGCCGCCGAGGCCGGCCTGCAGATGGCGATCCTCAAGACCACCGACCTCAAGCCGCTGGCCGGCCAGTGCGTCACGAACTCGCTCGTCGCCGTCGGCTCGGACTCGAACGACGGCAGCACCACGGCGCCGACCGAGTGCCCGCGCTACAAGGCGTCGATCGGCAACGGCGCCAGCTACACGTACGTCGTCGCCACGACGACGAGCGGCACGTGCCCGACGGTCCCGGGGTTCGTCGCCACGGCCGGCAAGGACCGCTGCATCACCGTCACGGGCGAGGCCAACGGGGTCAAGCGGCGCATCCAGGTGCGCTTCTACTTCAACCCGCCGTTCATCCCGTGGGGGAACGCGGGGCTCGTGTCCGACAAGGACGTCGACTTCGGCAACAACGCGGAGATCCGCAGCCCCGTCGGCACCAACGGCAACGTCTACGCGAGCAACAACACGCAGATCATCGGCCCGCTCCTCCTGCCGCCCAACTCGAAGGCGTACTTCGACAACGGCGCGGGGTCGACCGAGGGCATCAAGACGCCGCGCGTGGGCAAGTGGATCTTCCCGGAGATCGACTGGAGCGACCCGCGCGCCAACAACGAGAACAGCTGGCTGACCGCCAACAACGTCCCGGGCTGGGACGCGGCGAAGCAGTCGCTGACGCTCTACAACACGCAGCAGATCACGCTCCCGGGCGGCACCTACCACCTGTGCGCGCTGACCTCGGCGAACTCGAACTGGCTGAACGTCCCGAACGGGCAGGTCGTGCGCCTGTTCATCGACTCGCCCCGCGACCCCGCGTCGGGCTGCTCGGCGACCACGCCGAACGCGGGCCGCATGGTCATCACCAACAGCGCGATGGTCAACGCCACGGACGACAAGAACCCGGCCGAGCTCGAGATCTACGCCTACGGCACGACGGCCGATGCGTCCGAGGTCGCGCCGGACATCGACATCAACAACGGCGTCGAGTTCTACGGCACGATCTGGGCCCCGCACTCGACGATCTCCGTCAAGAACAACGAGGGCATCGCCGGTGGCTTCACCGGCGGCGCGATCGACCTCAAGAACAACGGCGGCTTCTTCTACGACCCCCGCGTGGCCAACAAGGCGCTGCCCGGCACCGCGTCGGCCCGCAACCTCAGCTGGTTCGAGTGCAAGCGCGACCCCACCGTCGCGACCGACCCGGAGTCCGGCTGCTAGCCGGCTCCCCGACCACGAAGGCACGTTCCCCATGCCCGTCCCCGTCTTCGCCGTCGCCGGCCTCTTCGGCCTCATCGTCGGCTCCTTCCTGAACGTCGTCACGCACCGCCTGCCGCGCGGCGGGTCGCTGGTCAAGCCCCGGTCGGCCTGCCCGGACTGCGGCGTCGCCGTCCGCCCGTACGACAACGTCCCCGTGCTCTCGTGGCTGCTGCTGCGCGGCCGCTGCCGCGACTGCGGCACGACGATCTCCGCGCGCTACCCGGTCGTCGAGGCCGGGACCGCCGCGCTGTGGCTCGCGGTCGTCGCCGTGCACCACGCCGACACGACGCAGCTCGTGCTGGGCCTCGTGCTCGTCACGTTCCTCGTGCCGATGGCCCTGATCGACCTCGAGCGCCAGATCATCCCCAACAAGCTGACGGGCCCGGCGGCCCTGGCCGGCCTCGTCCTCGGCACCGCGCTGGACGCCGCGGGGGAGCCGGAGCGGCTGCTGGCCGCGCTGGCCTTCGGGTTCGTGTTCGCGCTGCCGGCGTTCATCGGCGGCGGGATGGGGATGGGCGACGCCAAGCTCGTCGGCGTCCTGGGCCTGTTCCTGGGCTGGAGCGCCGGGCTGGCGCTGATGGTGGCGCTCGTCGTTGGGTCCGTCGTCGGAGTCGCGATCGTCGCCCGGCTGGGCGTCGCCGCGGGCCGCAAGGCGGGCGTGTCGTTCGGGCCGTTCCTGGCGCTCGGCGGCATCGTCGCCGTCCTCGCCGGCGAGCCGATCATCCACTGGTACCTGACGCTCGGCTAGACGCCGCGCACGACGCTCAAGATCGCCGCCGAGCATCCGACCTTCAGGGCACCGTGCCTCGTTCCCCTAAGAGCAAGCGCCCCATCGTCGGGCTGGACATCGAGCCTGGAGCCGTTGCGGCCGCCCAGGTCGAGACGGGCGGCCCGCTGACCGTCGCGATCACCGCGACGGCGCCGCTGCCGCCGAACGTCGTCCGCGACGGCGAGGTGGCCGACGTCGAGGCGCTCGGCGCCGTCCTCAAGACCATGTTCAAGGAGAACAAGCTCGAGCGCCGCGTCCGCATCGGGGTCGCCAACCAGCGGATCGTCGTGCGCACCCTCGAGGTGCCGCCGGTCGAGGACCGCAAGGAGCTCGAGGCCGCTGTCCGCTTCCTGGCCCAGGACGAGCTGCCCATGCCGCTCGACGAGGCCGTCATCGACTTCCACCCGCTCGGCATCGTCGACACCGACGACGGCCCGCGGCAGCGCGTCGTGCTCGTCGCCGCCCGCCGGCAGATGATCGAGCAGGTCGTCGCCGCGGTCCGCGCCGCCGGCCTGCGCGCCGAGGGCATCGACCTCGCCGCCTTCGCCATGGTCCGCGCGTTGGGCGACGGCGATCCGGCGCCCACGCTGTTCCTCTCCATCGGCGGGCTCAGCAACCTCGCGATCGCCGAGGACGGCACCGTCCAGTTCACCCGCGTCTCCGGCAGCGGCCTGGAGGGCATGGCCGGCGTTCTCGCCGAGCGCCGCCAGGTCCCGGTCGAGGAGGCCCGCCAGCTGCTCGTCGCCGTCGGCGTCGACGGCGAGATCCTGCCCGGCCACGAGGAGGAGGCGGGGATGGCCCGCTCCGTCCTCGTCGAGGGCGTCCGCCGCATCGCGCAGGAGGCCCGCGCGTCGCTCGACTTCCACGAGGCCGCAGGCGCGGGCAGCGCGCCGGTCGCCCGCGTCGTCCTGACCGGCGCCGTCGTCGGCATCCCCGGCTTCGTCGACGCGCTCGCCGACGAGCTCGGCCTGCCCGTCACCCCCGGCATCGTGCCCGGCGGCCCGAGCGACGCCCACGGCGCGCGCTTCGCCGTCGCGGCCGGCCTCGCCGTCGAGGAGGCGCAGGCAGCATGAAGGCCGTCAACCTCCTCCCGCCCGACCTTCGCCGTGCGAGCGGCACGTCCGGCGCCACCGGCAACGCCGTCTACGTCCTGCTCGGCGTCCTCGGCGTCGCCGTCGTCCTCGTCGCCGCGTGGGCCATGGCCGCGCGCTCGGTCGCCCAGGGCGAGTCCGACGTCAGCCGCTTCCGGGCGGAGGCCGACGCCGCCGAGGTGCGCGCCGGCCAGCTCAAGCCCTACGCCGCCTTCCGCTCCGTGCGCGCCAAGCGCGTCGACACGGTCACGAGCCTCTCGCGCAGCCGCTTCAACTGGCCGTTCGCGCTCCGCGAGGTCTCGCGCGTGCTGCCCAAGGACGTCTGGCTGACGCAGCTCGTCGGCACCGTCGCCCCCGGTGTCCAGATCGAGGACGCCCCCGGCGGCCCGACGACGCCGCTGCGCGGCCAGCTCAACGCGCCCGCGATCGAGATCGCCGGCTGCACGACCAGCCAGGTGCGGGTCGCCGAGTATCTCGCCCGCCTGCGCAGCGTCCAGGGCGTCACCCGCGTCACGCTCGCCTCGAGCGAGAAGGCCGACGTCGAGGGCGGCGGCTCGGGTGGCGCCGGCTCCGGATCGGGCGGCGGCAGCGGCGGCACCGGCGGCGCCGGCGGCAGCGACTGCCGCGCGGGCGACTCCGAGGTCCCCAAGTTCGACCTCATCATCTTCTTCGAGGCCTCGACCGCGACGTCGAGCACCGGCTCGCCGACGAGCGCCACCCCGACGAGCGCGGCCGCCGCGAGCACGAAGGAGCAGTCCAAGTGACCCAGCGCGACCGGATCGTCCTCGCCATCGTCGGCGCCGCGGCTCTGCTTGCCGCGTTCTGGATGCTCGCCCTCGCCCCGAAGCGCAAGCAGGCGGCCGAGCTGCGGCAGACGGCGCAGAAGGAAGAGACCCGCCGCGACGACGCGCTCGCCCGTGTCCGGGACGGCGAGGCCGCGCGCCACAGCTTCGACGAGGACTATGCGACCGTCGCGCGGCTCGGCAAGGCCGTGCCGGTCGGCGACCAGACCCCCTCGCTCCTCTACCAGCTCGAGAACGTCGCCCAGCGCCACGACGTCGACTTCCGCTCGATGAAGGTCCGCGCGAGCGGCGGCACGCCGTCGGCGGCGTCCGCCCCGGGCAACGGCGCCGCCGCGCAGCCCGGCACGGTCGACGCCGCGACGCAGGCCGCCGCAGCGGTCGCGCCCCCCGGCTCCGCCGTGGGCCCGGCCGGCTTCCCGACCATGCCCTTCACCTTCAAGTTCGAGGGCGACTTCTTCCGCATCGAGCGCCTGTTCTCGGAGATCGAGCGCTTCACCAGCACCGTTCCGAGCGGCAAGGACGTCCAGGTCCGTGGCCGCCTCGTCACGGTCGACGGCTTCGCGCTCGTCCAGAGCAAGCTCAGCGGCTTCCCGCGCGTGAACGCCTCGGTGGCCGCCACCGCGTACGTGCTGCCGCCCGGGGAGGGCGCCTTCGCCGGCGTCGATCCCGCCGCTCCCGCGACGGGGACGCCCGGCCAGACCGCCTCCTCGTCGTCCAAGCCCCCGACCGCCACCGCCACCGCCGGAGGACTGACCCCGTGACCTTCGTCCGCAACCTGCTCGCCGACCTCGTCGCGAAGCGGCTTTGGCCGGTCGCGCTCGTGCTCGCGTGCGCGCTCGTCGCGGTCCCGGTGCTGCTCGCCCGCGGCTCCGACGGCGGGGACGTGCCGCAGGTCCCGGTCGCGAGCAGCGACGTCGCGGCCAAGAGCGTCGTCACGCCGGCCGTCGACGTGCCCGGCGGCGGCGCGAACCCGACGGGTCGCAACCCCTTCAAGCAGCGCACGGTCGCGCCGCCCGCCGGCGAACAGGCCACCAGCGGCCACCAGGGCTCGTCCTCCACCGGCGGCACCTCGGCCGACGTGGGCACCGGCCCGGACGTGAGCGGGGGCCTGCCCGCGCTCGAGGACGTCGACGTGATCCCTGTCGGCGGCTCCGGCGACGACACCGGCGCCACTCCGAAGCCCGACGCCCGCGAGAGCTACCGCGTCGACCTTCGCTTCGGCAAGGACGGCAGCCTGAAGTCGCGCGACGACGTCGCCCGCCTGTCGCCGCTGCCCTCCGCCACCGACCCGTTCTTCGTCTTCATGGGCGTCCTCGCCGACGGCGAGACCGCGCTGTTCCTCGTCTCCTCGGACGCCGCGGCCACGGGCGACGGCACCTGCAAGCCCTCGCCGGCGAACTGCGAGCGCGTCGAGATGCAGGCGGGCGAGACCGAGTTCTTCGACGTCACCACGCCCGACGGCGCCGTCGTCCAGTACCAGCTCGACCTGGTCCGGGTGGCGCGCATCAAGTCCGACAGCCCCGCTGTCGCCGCGGGCGCCCGCTCCCGCGAGTCCGGCGAGGGCCGCGAGGTGCTGCGCCACGCGATCGACACCAAGCAGGTCGACGTCGACGGCATCGCCTACTCGCGCGACCTCGGAGTCCTGGTGCCCAGCGCGATCCCGGGCAACGGCGACGGCGACACGCTGTTCGGCGGCTTCCGCACCGACCTGCAGTTCGGCCGGCCGGGCGAGCTCGTCAAGCGCTACAACCTGGCCCGGCTCACGCCGCTGCCCTCGGTCGAGGCGCCCTCCTTCCTCTACCTCGGGGTGATGGGCGACCTGGACGACCCGCGCGCGCTCTTCCTCAACCCGTCCGAGGCGGCCGTCAGCGGCGACGCTCTCTGCAACCCGACCCCGGAGGACTGCACCCGCGTCGAGCTGAGGCCCGGCGAGAGCGGCCTGTTCGACGTGCCGACGATCGACGGCCAGACCGACGAGTACCAACTCGACGTCGACGCGATCACGCCGCTCGAGGCCGAGACGGCGGACGAGGCGCGCGAGCTGCGCGACCGCGAGTCGCCGGCCGGCCGGATCGTCCTGCGCCGCCTGATCAACGAGGTGGGGTCGCTGGTGTCGGACCTCAACTACTCCTCGTCGACGGGCCGGATCGTCGAGGTCGACTCCTCGAAGTAGCCTTGGGCGCCTTCATGGCGCTCAAGGTCACAACCGCAGGCGAGTCGCACGGGCCCCGGCTGACGTGCGTCGTCGAGGGCCTTCCGGCCGGGCTGCGCCTGGACCGCGAGGCCATCGACCGCGACATGGCGCGCCGCCAGCTCGGGCACGGCCGCGGAGGGCGGATGAAGATCGAGAAGGACCACGCGGTCGTCACCGCGGGCGTGCGCCACGGCGTGACGCTGGGCGGGCCGATCGCGCTCGAGGTCCCCAACCGGGACTACAAGAACTGGGAAGAGCGGATGAACCCGTGGCCGGTCAACGGGGCGGTCGAGGAGGTCCACCTGCCGCGCCCGGGCCACGCGGACCTCGTCGGCACGTGGAAGTACCGGACCACCGACGTGCGCAACATCCTCGAGCGCGCGAGCGCCCGGGAGACGGCGGCGCGGGTGGCCGGCGGTGCGCTGGCGAAGGCGTTCCTGCGCACGCTCGGCGTCGAGGTCGTCTCGCACGTCGTGCAGATCGGGCCGGTCGCGGCCCCGGTGGCCGAGCCGCTCGCGCTGGAGGCGTTCGCGAGCGTCGACGACGACCCCGTGCGGTGCCTCGACCCGACGGCGTCGATGGCGATGGTCGAGCACATCAACGTGCAGCGGAAGGCGAACGAGTCGATCGGCGGGGTGTTCGAGGTCCGCGCGTACGGCGTCGTGCCCGGCGTGGGGTCGCACGTGTCGTGGGAGGAGCGCCTCGACGGGCGCCTCGCGATGGCGCTGGCCTCGATCCAGTCGTGCAAGGGCGTCGGGCTGGGGGAGGGCTTCGACCTCGCCGCCAAGCCCGGCTCGCAGGCCCACGACGAGATCTTCTTCTCCGAGGAGCGCGGGTTCTTCCGCGAGACGAACCACAGCGGCGGGCTCGAGGGCGGGATGACGACGGGCGAGCCGCTCGTGTGCCGCGCCGCCCTCAAGCCGCTGCCGACGCTCACCCAGCCGCTGCGCTCGGTCGACATCGAGACGCACGAGCCGGCGCAGGCGCTGCGCGAGCGGACCGACTCCTGCGTCGTCCCGGCCGGTGCGGTGGTCGGCGAGGCGATGGTCGCGATCGTCATCGCCGACGCGTACCGCCAGAAGTTCGGCGGCGACCACGTCGACGACGTCCGCGAGGCGCTGGCGCGGTACGCGGAGAGGATCGGGTGGAGGGGCGCGATCGCCGCGGGTCCCGACGCGGCCGCTCCGAGCGGCACCCCCGCGACCCCTTGATCGTCCTCGTCGGCTTCATGGGCGCCGGGAAGTCGACCGCCGCCCGCGAGCTGGCCGCCGAGCTCGGAGTCGAGGCCGCCGACGCCGACGTGCTGCTCGCCGAGCGGCTCGGGACGTCGATCGAGGCGTTCTTCGCCGAGCACGGCGAGGAGGAGTTCCGCCGGCGCGAGGAGGAGCTGGTGCTGGAGCTGCTCGAGCGCGGCGCTCCTGCCGTCCTCGCGCTCGGCGGCGGCTCCGTCGAGTCCGCGCGCGTGCGCGAGGCGCTGCGCGGCCACCGCGTCGTGCTGCTCGACGTGGACCCCGACGTCGCGTGGACGCGCGTCAAGGACAGCGGCCGCCCGCTGGCGCGCCACCGGCCCACCTTCGACGCGCTGCACGCCCGCCGCCGCGCCCTGTACGAGTCGGTCGCGCACGTGATCGTCCCCGCCCGGCGCGGCGCCGCGCGCGACGCGGCGCGGCTCGTGCCCGAGGGCGCCCGCGCGGTGTGGGCGAAGGCGGGGGCGAGCGAGTACCCCGTGATCGTCGGGCGCGGCATCCGCGACCTCGACGTCGGCGCCCCCGGCCGCGCGTTCGTCGTGAGCGACGAGCAGGTCGCGCCGCTCTGGGCTCCCTCCGCCGACTTCCTCGCGCCGGCCGGCGAGTCCGCGAAGACGCTCGCGGTCGCCGAGCGGCTCTGGCGGTCCCTCGTCCGCGACGCGGTCACGCGCGGCGACCACGTCCGCGCGGTCGGCGGCGGATGCGTCACCGATCTCGCGGGGTTCTGCGCGGCGACCTATCAGCGCGGCATCCCGATCGTCCAGGTCCCGACGACGCTGCTCGCGATGGTCGACGCGGCGATCGGCGGCAAGACGGCGGTCAACCTGCCGGAGGCGAAGAACTACGTGGGCGCCTACCACCAGCCGCTCGCGGTGCTCGCCGACGTGGAGACGCTCGAGACGCTCCCGCCGGAGCTGCGCGCGGAGGGGTACGCCGAGGTGGTGAAGACCGCCCTCATCGCCGGCGGGTGGCTCTGGGAGCGCGTCGCGAGCGGCGCCGAGGTCGACGAGGACGTCATCTTCGCCTGCGCGCGGACGAAGGTGTCGGTGGTCGGCCAGGACGAGCGCGACGGCGGGCGGCGCCAGGTGCTGAACCTCGGCCACACCGTCGGCCATGCGCTGGAGATCGTCGCGAAGGGTCTCCATCACGGCGCCGCCGTCGGGCTCGGGCTGCTCGCCGCGCTGCGCCTGTCCGGCCAGGACGCGCTGCGCGCGCAGGTGGCCGAGCTGCTGGCCGCCCAGGGCCTCCCGACGACGATCGACCCCGACGTCGACGCCGTCGTCGAGGTCGCGCGCCGCGACAAGAAGCGCACGGGCGGCAGCATCCCGTTCGTCCTCCTCGCCGAGCCCGGCGACGTCAGCCACGGCCACGTCGTCGGCGACGCCGCCCTGCGCGCGGCCGTGGAAGAGTTGCGGCCATGAGAAACCGCGTCGAGGTCATGCACGGGGTCAACCTCGACCAGCTCGGGCGCCGCAACCCGGAGATCTACGGCGGCATGAGCTTCGAGGCCCTCGAGACGCGCATCGACCGGCTCGCACGGGAGGCGGGCCTGGAGCCGCGCTTCTTCCACACGAACCACGAGGGCGCGTTCGTCGAGCACCTGCACCGCCTCGAGGGCCTGGCCGACGCGATCGTGCTCAACCCCGGTGCGTGGACGCACTACTCCTACGCCATCCGCGACGCCCTCGAGCTCGCCGCGCTGCCCGCCGTGGAGGTCCATCTGTCGGATGTGATGAGCCGCGAGGAGTTCCGGCGCCACTCGGTGATTCGCGAGGTCTGCGTGGCGACCGTGAGCGGGAAGGGCCCCGACGGGTATCGGGAGGCGATGGACGTCGTCAAGGAGCAGCTCGCGTGACCGCGCGCGCCGAGAGCGTCGACGCGGTGCTGCGCGAGCGCGAGCTCGACGCGCTCCTCGTCGCGGACCCGATGAACCTGCGCTGGCTGACCGGCTTCACGGGCTCGAACGGCGCCGCGGTGGTCGGCCCGGGCATCCGCCGCTTCCTCACCGACTTCCGCTACCTGGTCCAGTCGCGCGAGCAGGTGCCCGAGGAGTGGGGGGAGGCCGAGATCGCCACCGACCTGCTCGCCCGCGCCGCCGAGGGCGGGCTGCCGGGCAGGCTCGGCTTCGCCGACGACCACCTGACGGTCAAGCACCACGCGCGCCTGGCCCAGCTCGTCGGCGACGACGTCGAGCTGGTCGCCGCGGGCGGGATCGTCGAGGAGCTGCGGCTCGTCAAGACGCCCGAGGAGATCGAGCTGATCCGCGCCACGGCGAAGATCGCCGACGAGGCGTTCACCGAGGTCGTGCTCGAGGGCGGCATCGTGGGGCGGACCGAGCGCGACGTCGCGCTGGACCTCGAGGTGGCGATGCGCCGCCGCGGCGCCGAGGGCGTCTCCTTCCCGCCGATCGTCGCGGCCGGCGAGCACGGCGCGCTGCCGCACGCCTCCCCGCGCGACGTCCCCATCCCCGCGGACACCCTCGTCGTCATCGACTTCGGCGCGCAGAAGGACGGCTACGCGTCGGACTGCACCCGCACGGTCGCGACGGGCGACGTCGACGCGCGCGACCGCGCGGTCTACGCGCTCGTCCTCCACGCCCAGCTCGAGGCGCTCGCCGCGGTGGGGCCGGGGCCGCTCGGCCGGGAGGTCGACGCGATCGCCCGGCAGATCATCGACGAGGCCGGGCACGCCGAGCACTTCGGGCACGGCCTGGGTCACGGCGTCGGCCTCGACGTCCACGAGGAGCCCCGGCTGTCCAAGCAGGGCGACACCGCGCTGCAGGCCGGCCACGTCGTCACCGTCGAGCCGGGCGTCTACCTCCCGGGCCAGGTCGGCGTGCGCATCGAGGACCTCGTCGCCGTCACCGAGGACGGGCACGAGGTGCTCAGCTCGCTGCCGAAGGAGCTGACGACCGTCGGATGACCGTCGCTACTGCGACGACTCCATCTGCTTGAAGCGGTCCCGGTAGTCCTCGATCTCGTTCGCGCTCTCGCCGGCGGTCAGGCGGACGATCCCGACCTCGATGCCGGCCCGCGCGCAGGCCTCGGCCAGCAGCGTGGAGCCCGCCGCGACCGCGGCCAGCCGCGTGGCGGCGAAGACCGGGAACGTGATCTCGACCCACCCGTCGTCGCTGCGCTGGCACTGGACGGGATAGGGCTCGGTGTCGTCGCTCGCGTAGAGCAGGAGCGCGTCGAAGATCCGCTGGCCGCGCGGGTCGTCGCCCGGCGTGGGATTGCGCACCTCGAGCTCGGCCTCGACGATCCAGAGGTTGTGGAAACGTGGCACGCCGACATCGTAAGGCGCGCGGGCAAGCGGGGCTGAGCCGCCGCCCGTGCCTGTACGTTCCGCGGCGTGGAGATGCTGAGGACCGCCCGCGGCTACGCGGAGGCGCTCGGGGCCTTCGCGGCCGAGCCCCGCGTCCTGCTGCCGTTCCTGCGCGGCGGCGGCACGTTCCTCGACGAGCCCCGGCCGCCGCTGCCGCCCGGCTTCGTGCAGGAGGTCGAGGGGCATGGGCACCTGTTCTGGCGCGACACCGGCCCGCCGCCGAACAAGCGTCGCTCGAAGGGGACGATCCTCCTGCTGCACGGGTGGATGGTCCCGTCGGACCCGCACTGGTTCCGCACCTGGCGCTGGCTGCAGGCCGACGGCTGGCGCGTGATCGCGCTCGACGCGCGCGGCCACGGCCGCGGCACGCGGCCGATGACGCCGTTCCGCCTCGACGAGTGCGCCGAGGACGCGGCCGCGCTCGTCCGCCACCTGGACGCCGGCCCGGTCGTCGCGGTCGGCTACTCGATGGGCGGGGCGATCGCGCAGATCCTCGCCCTGCGCCACTCCGAGCTGCTGCGCGGCGTCGTCCTGTGCGCCACGAGCTCGGAGTTCAGGTCGAGCCCGATCATGCAGGCCGTCTGGTACTCGATGAGCTTCTTCCAGCTCGGGCTGCGGCTGGCGCCGAAGTGGGCGTGGATCTCGGTCGTCGAGCAGATCACGCGCGGCGACCCGGCCACCACGGCCTGGGTGGTGGGGGAGCTGCGGCGCGGCGCGCCGGAGGACATCGCCGAGGCCGGCCGGGACATCGGGCGCTTCGACAGCCGTGAGTGGGTCGGGGACGTGACCGTTCCCGCGGCCGTGCTCGTGTGCACCATGGACCTGCTCGTCCCGCCGACCATGCAGCGCGCGCTGGCCGAGCGGCTGAACGCGCCGATGGTGGAGATCCAGTCCGACCACCTGGCGCCCGCGACGACGCCGCGGCGCTTCCACCGCGGCCTCGGCGAGGCGCTCGAGCACGTCGCGCCGCCGCTACGGACGGCGCGCGTGGACGAACGCCTCGACCGCCCCGCGTGAGCCGGTCACCGGCGAGCGCATCGTCGCGACGACCTCCCAGCCCGCGACGCTGATCCCCGCGCTCGCGCGCGCGAGCGCCTCGTCCACCGCCGCGTCGGCGTCGGCCGGCAGCTCGCCGAGGCCGAGCTCGTCCTTGGGCTTGACGAGCGCGACGAGCTGCGCGCCGGCCGCGAAGTCGAGGACGCCGAGCTGCGGCGCCGCCGTCGCCAGCGGCAGGTAGCCGACGTCGAGCGAGACGAGGTCCAGCGGCTCGGGGACGAGCGTGCGGTCCAGCGCGCCGACGTTCACGCGCTCGAGGCTCACGACGCGCTCGTCCTGCGCCAGCGAGCCGAGCAGCTGCCCGAACCCCGCCTCGACGGCGTAGACGCGGCGCGCGCCGGCGTCGAGCAGCGCCTGCACGAAGCCGCCGGCCGCGGCGCCGGCGTCGAGCGCGACCGCGTCCCGCGCGTCGACCGCGAACCGCTCCAGCGCGGCCGCGAGCTTGACGCGCCCGCGGAGCGGTCGCGGGTCCACGATCCGCACCGAGGCCCCGGCGTCGACCAGCGAGCGCGGGTTCGTCGCCGGGAGGCCGTCGACGTGGACGGCCCCCGCGGCGATCAGCTCCTCCGCCTCGCCGGCGCGGTCGGGCCACCGGCGCGCGACCTCGCGCGCCAGCGGCCTGCGCTGCGCCGGGCTCAGATCGGGCCGACCTTGCCGATCCTCCGCACCTTGCCGCAGGTCCGGTAGCGGCGCGTGCCCTGGATCGTCCTCCCGCGCGCGGTCTTGGCGACGATCTTCAGCGCGTAGCGGCCCTTCGGCAGCCCGCGCAGGTCGACGCTCGACCGCAGGCGCCCGGCGCTCTTGACGACCTTCAGGCTCTTGCCGTTCAGCGTGACCTTCGCGCTGAGCAGGGCGTCGCCCGGCGGCTCCTTCAGGCGGATCGGGAACTTGCGCCGGCTGGCGCAGCCCTTGGTCTCCTTGGGGAGGGAGACGATGTCGTCGAGCTTCGGCGGCGTCGCCGGGAGCGCCGAGACGAAGTCCGAGTCGCGGCAGCCGTCGTTCGTCGTGCTGGACTCGGTGCCGTCGGGGGCGATGCTCGGCTGCAGCTCGGGGTTCTCCGGCTTGCTGAAGCACACGCGCAGGAACGTCTTGCCCTCCGGGGTCTTCAGCAGGCGGTACGCGGTGTTGCCCTTGTTCGTGTAGGAGCAGTCCGCGTTGTTGAAGTACTGGTGCTTGCCGAAGTACTGCCCGTCGGGCTGGGCCTTGATCTCGGTCCAGATCTTCTCGCCGTTCGGGTGCTCGCACTGGGCGAGGGTCGTCGGCTTGACGACGCTGCCGACGAAGGAGCCGTCGGGCTGGCGGTCGATGGCGATCTCGCCGCCGCTGAACGACCAGACCGCCTCGATCTGGTCCGTCTGGGCGGCGGCGGGGGAGGTCACCGCGAGGGTGAGCGCGAGCGCGAGCAGCGCAGCGCGAGGAGCGAGGTGGGTCACGGGGCGGATCCTATGCCCGACTGCGGGTTTCCCGAAAGGGGTCTGCGGGTGGTGGCCGATTGTGCGGGGCCGGCGCGCCGGTTCACTTGCGTCAAGGTCACAAGTGCAAGGAGCACACCATGCAGCGCCTCCAGCGTTACGGCGGAATCGCCGCCAGCATCATCCTCATCGCGTTCGGTCTCGGCTCGATCTACACCGGGCTCGACGGGCGCGACCGCGTCCGCGACGACCTCGCGCGTGAGCAGATCGTCGGCACGCCGGACAGCACGATCCCGAACCAGAAGGTCGACACCGGCAAGGAGGCCGAGGCGTTCGCGGCGGTCACGCGCAAGCACGTGCTTGCGGCGACCGGCGGCAAGACGTACTCGCAGCTGCCCCGCGCGGTCGACAAGAAGACCGGCAAGCCCGTGGCCGACGAGCAGGCCGAGGCCGGGCTGAAGGCCGGCACCGCGATCAACAACCCGCAGCGCGACCTCTGGCTGAACCAGATCTCGCTCTCGACGGCCCTGAACACCGCGTACTTCGCCGAGTCGGTCTCGCTGTTCGCGATGGTCATGGGCGCGGCCGTCCTGCTCAGCGGCATCGGGTTCCTGATCCTGACGCTCCGCCTCCTGAGTGCGCCGGCGGTGCGCAAGGAGGAGCGGGAGGGGGCCAAGGCTCGCGGCTCCGTGACCACTGCCGTGAGCTGAGCCTCACAGCAGGCCCCGTCCGACCGGAGACCGGCGTCGCGAGACGCCGGTCTTCGTCGTACGATCACCCGGTGAGCGGCGAGAGCGCCTACCGGCAGGCGGGGGTCGACTACGACGTCCTCGACGAGGCCAAGCGGGCGGCGCTCGCGCAGGCGCTGGCGACGTCGCCGCTGCTCGAGCGGCGCGGCGGCAAGGCGCTCGACGCGTCCCGCGGCCAGCCGGCGTTCGTGTTCTCGCTCGGCTCCACCAACCTCGCCTTCGTCGTCGAGGGCCTGGGGACGAAGTCGATCATCGCGCGCCAGTACGAGGAGCTGGCGGGGGAGAGCCGGTTCGACGCGGTCGCCTACGACACGGTCGCGGCGATCGTCAACGACCTGTGCTGCGTCGGTGCGGCGCCGCTGGTCGTCAACGCCTACTACGCGACGGGCTCGGGCGACTGGTACGCGGGCGAGCGGGCCGACCTGCTGCGCGACGGCTGGCGGCGCGCCTGCGAGGCGGCCGGCGCCACGTGGGGCGGCGGCGAGTCGCCGACGCTTCCGGGGCTCGTCGATCCGGCCGAGATCGAGCTGGCCGGTGCGGCCGTCGGCGTCGTGCCGGAGGGCCTCGAGCCCATCCTCGGCCAGTCGCTCGCGCCCGACGACGCGATCGTCCTCGTGGAGAGCTCGGGGCTGCACGCCAACGGCGCCTCGCTGGCCCGCAAGGTGGCCGAGGAGCTGCCCGACGGCCTGTTGACCGAGATCCCCGGCGGGCGGCACTTCGGCCACGCGCTCCTCGACCCGTCGATCGTCTACGCCGAGCTCGTCGCGCGGGTGCTCGCGGCGGGCGTCTCGGTGTCGTACCTCTCGCACGTGACGGGCCACGGCTTCCTCAAGCTCATGCGCACCGGCTCGGCGCTCACGTACCGCATCCGGTCGCTGCCGCCCGTGCCGCCCGTCCTGGCGTTCCTCGCCGAGCAGGCGGGGATGTCGGACCGCGAGGCGTACACGACGCTGAACATGGGGGCGGGGTTCGCGATCTACTGCCGCGCGGAAGGAGCGGACGCGGTCGTGCGCGAGGCGTCCGCGCTCGGCTTGCGCGCGGCCGTCGCCGGCGCGGTCGAGGAAGGCCCGCGCCGGGTCGTCATCGAGCCGATCGACGTCGTGCTCGAGGGGGAGGAGATGGTCCTCCACCTCGAGGAGCCGTGAACGAGCGCGCGGCGAAGCTCACCGCGGCGCTGCGTCGCCTCGACGGCCACCCGTCGGTCATGCGCGCCGTCAACGCCGCGCGGGAGGCGCTGCCGGGCGACGAGCGGTTCGGGGACGAGCTGTCGACGGCGTCCGGCCGGCCCGCCGAGATCGTCGCGCGTCACCTGACGGAGATGCGCGACACGCGCCAGAGCGCGGCGCGCGAGGTGGGGCTGACCGCGCTCCAGCTGTGGCAGGCGGTGTCCGAGCGCGCGGGCCGCGGCCACGGTCACGAGGGCGCGGCGATCATGTTCACCGACCTCGTCGGGTTCTCGTCGTGGGTGCTCGAGGTCGGCGACGAGGCGGCGCTGGAGCTGCTGCGCGAGGTCAGCGGCGTCGTCGAGCCGGCCATCCGCGAGCACGACGGGCGCCTCGTGAAGCGGCTCGGCGACGGGCACATGGCCGTCTTCGCGTCGTGCGAGGGCGCGGTCGCGGCGGCGCTGGCGATCCACGAGCGGCTCGAGGGCGTCGAGGTCTGCGGCCACCGCCCGCAGCTGCGCGCCGGCGTCCACGTCGGCCACCCGCGGCGGATGGGCGGCGACTACCTAGGGCGCGACGTGAACATCGCGGCGCGGGTCATGGACGCGGCCAAGGGCGGCGAGCTGCTCGTCACCGACGCGGTGATCGACCAGACCGACTGCTCCGGCTTCGCCGTGAAGAAGCGGCGGTGGTTCCGCGCGAAGGGCGCGCCGCGCGAGCTGCAGGTGTACTCGCTCGCCCGCGACGCGAGCGCGGCCTCGAGCTAGCCGGCCTCCGGGACGTCCTCGGCGACGGGCATCGCGGCGAGGACGCGGTCGAGGAACGGCCCGACCGCGACCCAGTCCTCCTCCGGGACGTCGAGCTGGCAGCCGCCGCCGCGCGAGGCCGGCTCGAGCGTGACGCTGTAGCGCCCCTTGCGATCGGGGCCGTCGCTCGCGAGGTCGAGGTTCAGGACGTGGAAGCGGATGCTCTCGCTGCCCGGGAACCCGAAGACCTCCACGACGCGGCCGTCGAACGTGAGCAGGATGTCGTCGGCCCAGACCTCGTCCATCGTCGTAATGCAACCAGAGCGACCGGCGGGTGATCAGGCGCCGGCGGCGTGCGCCAGCGCCGACGCGCCCGCCAGGCGCCGCCGGACGCGGTGCAGGCGGACCTTCACCGTCCCCACCGGCAGCCCGAGCCTGCCTGCGATCTCCTCCTGCGTGAGGTCTCCGAAGTAGCGGAGCGTCGTCAGCACGCGATCCTGGGCCGACAGCGTCTGCAGCGCGCGCAGGACGTCCAGCCGGTCGAGCACGTCGGAGATGGCGTCGGGGGCGACGGGCTCGCGCGCGCTGGCGGCGGTGCGCTCGTGGTCGCGGCGGCGCCGGACCGCCACGCGAAGCGCCTCGCGCCGGGCGATCTGGCGGACCCAGGGGTCGGGCGCGTGCGGCGTGCGGCACGCGGCCTGCTGGCTCCAGGCGCGGATGAGCGCCTCCTGCACGGCGTCGTCGCGTTCGCTGTCGCGGCGCAGGATGCGGCCCGCCTCGCGCTCGCACAGGGTGCGCAGGCGCGGCCAGTTCCACTGCGTTGTCTGTGGCATCGCCTCGGATGGGCGACGGGAGCGCGCCGCGTGACGGCGGCGGGCTCAGGGCAGCAGCGCGGTGCGGCGGACGCGCCCGGCGACCACGGTCTCCAGCTGGGCGCCGCGCAGGGCCTCGGCGCCGGCGGAGACGTGCAGGAAGACGCCGTCGGGCGCGATGGGAAGCGTCTCGCGCCGGACGCCGCGCAGCAGCGCGACGGACGTGACGGTCCGGTCGACGAGGCCGTACACGAGCGAGCGCCCGCCGTCGGGCTCCGAGCTGCGCCGCACCGAGAAGGTGAGGTGCTGGTCGGGCTCGGTGGCGCACTGGCCGCCGACGCGGCCGGTGTACGGAGCGAACCGGCCGTCGCGCACGAGGCCGAGCCTGCCCGCCTGGACGCGGCCGACGTAGATGCACGGCAGCCCGAGGCGACTGGTGTAGGTGCGCGCGCCCCACGGGGGGCCTTCGACGGGGTCCGGGACGCGCACGGGGGAGAGGCGGGCGTCGCCCGGCGCGCGCTCGAGCGCGGGCGAGAGCGGCTCGCGCTCGCTCGAGACGGGATCGTCGTCCCACAGCAGGCCGGTCGCCGCGGCGGCGACGGCGGCGAGGAGCAGCGTGGCGACGAGGGCGAGGACGAGCGTGCGCCTCCGGCGCGGGCCGCGCCGGCGCGCGGTCGCGCCCGCCGCCGCCGCGCGCTCGCGCCCGAGCCGCTCGAACTCGCGCTGCAGCGCCCGTGCCGCCTCGTGCTCGCGCGGGATCTCGCTCACGAGGCCTCCTCCACCGCGATGTCGGCCTCCGCCTGGTCCTCGAGCAGGGCGGCGAGGTGGCGCAGACCGCGCGAGACGCGGGCGCGCACGACCACCTCGCTCACCCCGAGCAGCTCGGCGATCTCCTCGTAGTCGCGCTCCTCCACCACCCGCATCCTCACGGCTTCGCGCTGGTCGCGGGTCAGCGCCGCGAGCGACTCGTCGACCCGCGGGCGGACGCGGTCCAGGTCGGCGAGCTCCTCGACGCGCTCGTACTCGAACGTCGTCATGACGGGCAGGTCGATCCCGAGCCGGTGCATGCTCCGTCGCTCGACCTCGCCGCGCTCGCGCCAGCGGAAGAGGAGATGACGGGCGATCGCCCACAGCCACGCGTGGCTCTCCTCCTCGGTCGAGCCGCGGAAGTCGGGCAGTGCCGCGAACGCGGCGGCGAACGTCTCGGCCATGAGGTCGAACGCGGCCTCGGGGTCGAGCACGCGCCGGGCGAAGTAGCGCAGGACCGGACGGTGACGCTCGGCGAAGAACTCGCCGAAGAGCTCGGGTCGCTCGCGGGCGCGGACCAGCAGGGGCCGGTCGTCCGCGCGCTGGCGCCCGGCACGCGGCAACCACCTCGACCCCCGGCCTGTCACAGATTGAACGCTCGATGACCTAGTGACGACGTGTCAACTATCGAACTACACTGTCCTTCTAGACCAGCGGCCGCGGTGCTCGCCGTCCTCGCCGCGTTCGCGTTCGGCGCTCTGGTGCACGTCGCCGCCGCCGACCACTACCACACGAACTGCGTCGGCCACGGCTTCGTCCACGGCAGCAGCACCACGGACGGGTCGTTCTTCTCGCGCGTCGAGACCGGGTGCTCGTCCACCTACCGGCGCTGCTCGATCTACTCCGGCGGCGTGTGGCGCGGCGAGGAGATCACGCCCAACACCGGCACGACCTGCAACGCGTGGTCGAACAGCTTCGGGTCGTACTCCGAGTGCGGCTCGTACGCGAACGTCTACGACCAGGACGTCTTCTCCGCGCACAACCACCTGGCCCACAACTGGTGCGGATGATGCCGCGCCTGGGACTGCTCCTCCTCATGCTGGCCAGCATGGTGGGCGGGGTCGCCGCGGCGAGCGCGGTGACGAGCGACGACGCCCCCGTCCACCCGAACCCGACCAGCGAGGACCTCGAGCCGGACGGTTTTCCGCCCGCCGTGCACGCGCTCGCCGACGACCCCGACGGCGGCCCGCGCTGGGGCGTGCGCGTGTACCGCGGCACGACCGGGATGACGTGCGCGAACGCGGGGCGCGTGGAGGATGGGCGGTTCGGGCGCGTCGACGCCGCGGGCGACCACGTCCCGCTGCCCGCGGCGGCGGACGGCGCCTGCGCGGACCTCGGGACCGCCGGCCTCGCGTTCGCGGCCCAGCGCTACCCCGCGCGGCCGGGGCAGGCGGAGCGGGCGGTGGTCTTCGGCGTGGCGACGGATGCCGTGCGGGAGGTCGTCCTGCGGACGCCCGCCGGTGACCGCCCGCTGCGGCGGGCGCGGGACGGCGCGTTCCTCGGCGTGGAGCCCTCGGCGGACGTCGCGGACCTCGCGCTCGTCGTGACGACGACGGAGGGGGAGACGCGGACGTACCCGCTCGCGGCGTGAGCTCGCCGCCGCGTGGCGCGAGCCGGTCGCTGCGCCAGCGGATGTTCGACGCCCTGCGTGACGAGCGCACTCGATCCGGGCACCGTCCGACGGCCTGATCCCTCGGCGGGCGAGCGCCCCTCGCTCCGGCGCGGCAGCGCTCCGGGTCTGGGTGTATCGAATATTCGTCCACTTCGTTGACCCGGTCTCAAGCGATCAGCGAGGCTCGGTGGAATGCATTGCCGCGGGGGCTGGAAGGCGCCCGTGTGGGTGCTGGCCATCCACGGCGGGCGCGGTTGACGCATGCGTTTCAGGCGCCTGGCGATCCTGGTCGTGGGCGCAGCGATCAGCATGCCGGCGCCGGCCAACGCGGCCGAGCCGTTCTCTCTGGACGGCGCGATCGATCGGGCGGTCGCGCAGCTCGAGAACGTTCAGCTTCCCGACGGTGGCTTCGGTAGCCGCCTGGCCGTCCGCGACTCTGCCGCCGCCGGCGAGGCGCTCGGAATCGCGCGACCGGACAGCCCGGCGATCCCGCGGATCGCGGCCTTCCTCGCCCCCCTCGGCTTCGGCGACGTCGACAGCCTCGCGCGCGCCTCGCTCGGTGCGCCGGCACCGGGGTACGCGACCGCGCTCCTCTCGAGGCAGAACGACGACGGTGGCTTCGGCCTGACGCGCGAGTACCAGTCGGACGCGCTCGACACCGCACTGGGGCTGCGCGCGCTCACCGCCCTCGGCGAACGCGACGCGGCCCGCCGCGCTGCGGATCGCCTTCTGCGGCTGGGCTCCGGCGCAGCGTGGGGCGAAGGCGGCGACGAGCCGGCGCTGACGAGCGAGGCGTTGCTTGCTCTCGACGCGTACGTCCGGCGGTACGGGTCGACCGTCCGGCTCGACGCTGCACGCGCCGGAGCCATCGAGTGGCTCGGGGACGCGCAGGAGCTCGACGGCAGCTGGTCGGCGGGCGCGCCGTCCGTGCGCGAGACCGCGCTCGCGACAGCGGCGCTGGCGCGGTCCCCGGCGGCGGCGGTCCGCGTAGGCGCGGGCGCGGACGTGCTGCTGAGCAGCCAGCAGCCCGACGGCTCGTGGGGAGACCCGTTCAGCACGGCGTTGGCGATCCAGGCTCTGCACGCCGCCGGCGCGGCGGTCGAGCGCGACCGCGTCACCCGGTTGCCCGACCCGTCCGTCCGGGATCGCGACGTCTCCGCCGACCCGCAGACGGTGGACCCCGGCGAGCCGGCCACGATCCGGGCGAGCGTCACCAACGCCGGCGCGGCGAGCGCCAGCGGCGTCACTGCCGAGTTCTTCCTCGCCGACCCGGCGTCGGGTGCGCACCCGGTGGCCACCGCCGCGGTGCCCGACGTAGCCGCCGGGGCGCAGGCGGTCGTCGAGGGAATCGTGAACGTGGTGACGACGGCAGGCCGCCAGCGCGTCTACGTCGTCCTGCGCGGCCCGGCGGGGCAGGACCGCGATCTCACCAACAACACCGCGTTCGTCAACGTCTACGTGCGGCGCAAGGCCTACGAGCGTGTCCGCGACTGGCCGCGCGTCGGACGCGACATCCAGCGCTCGGGCACGACGCCCAACCACCTGCACCCGTCGCTCGACCCCGATCCGATCTGGCAGGTGCCCGCCGACGGCGGCCATGTCGTAGCCGAGGGCAAGGTCTACTTCGGCGAGGACGGCCGCATCACAGCGGTGGACGCGAAGACCGGGGCGCTCGCGTGGCGCCGGGGCGGCAGCTACGTGGATGACCGCTACCGGCCGCCGATCTACCACCGCGGGTTCGTCTACACCGCCGAGGAGGGCCAGGCGGGCGCCCTCAATGCGCGGACCGGCGAGCCCGTGCCGTACGGGGTCGCAGGCTGGGGCGGAGACGTTCCCATCTTCGCGGTCGAGGTCATCCCGCAGGCGGAGGGGCACGACGCCGTGTTCATGTACAACGCGGACTTCCTGAAGAACTACGAGCCGAACTGCGTCCTCGAATACCCGTTCAAGGACCCGACGGTGAACGGCTGGGACTGGATGTGGTCCGGCTATCTGCAGCTCGATCACCTCTGCGACGGCCAGCCGCTCGCGTTCGCGTCCGACGGGCCGCGCGGATTCGCCACCAACGCGGGCCACCTGGCCGGGTTCGACGTCGCGACCGGGGGGCCGACGACAGGCGACGGGACGTGGGGCGCGCCGGTCGCCGCGCTGTTCGACGTGCGGCTTCCGGCCATGGCGAAGACCCCCGCGGCGCCGCTGGTGGACTCGATCGGGCAGGTCGTCGTAGCCGGCTGGGAGGGCTCGGGTCCGGAGGGTTCCGACCCGACGGGCGGCGGCCAGATCGTGGCGGTGGATCCCGACGACGGCTCGGTCAACTGGTCGTTCGCGACGGACGCCCGCCTCGACGGGACGCCCGTGGAGCACCGGGGCACGATCATCGCCGTCGACCGGTCCGGGCGGGTCTACGCGCTCGACCAGATCACGGGCGCGCTGAGGTGGAGCTGGCAGCCCTCCGGCTACGCGCCGCCTGCCGTCGATCAGCAGGGTCCGGCGGGCCAGACGCTGGCGCTGTCCGGCCGCTACCTGTACGTGCCGCACCCCGACGACCGCATCCACACGCTCGACGCCGGCGACGGCAGCGAGCTCTCCTCCACGACGTTCGCCGCGCGGCCCTACGACCTGGCGATCGACGACACGAACAACGCGATCTACGTGCGCACCCTGGACGGCTCGCTCGGCGCCTACCCGACACACGAGCCGCTGCCGGACGAGTGCGACCCCGGTCCGGGCGCCGCGACGCCACGCGACATCGAGCGCGCCTCGTTCGAGACGGACGGGTCGCAGCTCGCCGGGCGCGGCGCGGCGATGGAGCGGCCCGCGATCTCGGCCGACGGCCGCCATGTCGCGTTCACGCGGGACGGCGACTACCCGAACTACTGGCAGCTCTACGTGCGCGATGTCGAGACCGGCGAGACGGAGGCCCTGCCGGCGGTCGACGAGGTCACCGAGGACATCACACGCTCCAACAAGCACTTCCCTGCGTTGTCCGCCGACGGCCGCTACCTCGGCTTCGTGGCCGAGCAGCGCAACACCGCGACCGGCGAGGACGGCTGGCTGATGTTCGTGCTGGACCGCGAGACCGGGGTCACCGAACCGGTGCTCCGGAACGCCGACGGCTCAGCGCAGTACATCGGCATCGAGTCGGCGTGGGACAGCCCGCCGCTGTCGATCTCCGGCGACGGCCAGACGGTCGCGTTCGCATCGCGCGCGAACGAGATCGTCCCCGGCGACACCGACGATGCGCCGGACGTGTTCGTCGTCGATCGCTCGACCGGCGAGCGCACGCTCGTCTCGCGACCGAGCGACGGCCGGCAGGTCGCGGACGAGAGCACCGCCCCCTCGCTGTCGCGCGACGGTCGCTACGTCGCGTTCATCTCGTCGGCCAGCCTCACCGGCGCGCCGGCCGAGAGCGGGAGCGCGGGCGGAGGGCCGTACGTGCACCTCCACGACCGCACGACCGGGCAGCTGACGGCGGTGAGCGTCAACCGCAGCGGGCAGGTCGTGACCGGCTACTCCCCGTACGTGTCCGGCGACGGGCGCTTCGTCACGTTCACGAGCAGCGCGACGTCTCTCATACCGCTGGCGAGGCGCAGCGAGCTGTTCCCGGGCTCGATGGACAGCGAGGACCCCTGGTGGGACGGCCACACGGCCAACGTCTTCGTGTTCGACAGGGACGGCGCTCCGCTCGACCTCGCGTCCGTCAACGACTCCGGCGAGTCCATGCTCTCCGACGAGCAAGCCGGGCCCGCCGTCGTGTCGGACGACGGGCAGTACGTCGTGTTCCAGAACACCGGGGTGCTGGTCAAGGGCGTCAGCACCTACGTCGACCCGCAGATCATCGCGCGCGACCGCACGGCGGGCACGAGCGTGCAGATCTCCCACGATCGGTGGGACGTCTCCGGCTCGGGGGCCAGCCTCAGCCCGGTGCTCTCGGCCGACGGCACGCGCATCGCGTTCCTCTCGTCGGCGGACAACCTCGTCGACGGCGACACGAACGAGGCCCGCGACGTCTTCGTCCACGACCGCGGCGGAGCGGGCGCCGGCGAGGGGCCGCCCGCCGCGTGCCCGCGCGACCTCGAGGCGCCGGGCTTCAGCGACCTGTCCGTCGCGGAGGGCGACGTCCAGCCGTCGGACCTGGAGGAGGGTGCGCCCGGGCAGGTCGAGGTCACCGTCCACAACACCGGCGAGCTCGCGTCGCGCGCGGCGATCGTCCGCCTCTACGACGGCGACGCACGGCACGGCACGTTGATCGACGAGCAGCCGATCGCCGCGATCGCCCCGGGCGCGAGCAGCCGGCCGTCGTTCGCCTGGGACCCGGTCGGCCACGCGGGCGCGCACACCCTGACCGTCGTCGTCGACCCGGAACGCGCCGTGTTCGAGCAGGATCTCACCGACAACGAGGTCGCGAAGCCGGTGGACGTGGTGGCGCCGCGCCTCGCGGTGTCGATCGCGCCGGACAAGCCGGCGTACGGCGCGGACGAGGCGGTCGACCTCGCCGCGCACCTCGCGAACAGCTCGCAGGCGACCCGTGACGCGCGCCTCGTGGTGTCGGTGCGCGACGCTGGCGGCGACGAGGTCGCGGGCGTGTTCGACGGCGAGGCTCAGATCGCGCCAGGCGCCGAGACCGTCCTCCACGGCACCTGGAACACGCGCGACACCTCGCCCGCCCGCTACGCGGTCTCGGCGCGGCTGCTGAACGCGGCCGGCGACGAGCTGGCCGGCGCCACCTCGTCGTTCGACATCGAGCCCGATGTCGCCGCGGCACTGTCGCTCGAGGCTGATCACGTGAGCTACGACCCAGACGAGACCGCCGTGATCGACGCGCTCGTCACCAATGAGAGCGCGAACGACTCGCTGACGGGCGCGCGCGTCGAGCTGTCGCTCACCGACGCGGCGGGCCTCCCGCTCGACGATTGGGATCTGCCGGCCCACGAGGTGATGCAGGGACGGTCGTCGATGCTGAGCCAGGCCAAGCCGCTGCGCGGTCTGGTGCCCGGCACGTACCACGCGCGCGGCAAGCTGCACGCCGCCGACGGCACGACCCTCGCCGAGGCGGCCACGGAGTTCGTCGTGGGCTCATCGGCGGCAGCCGGTGAGGGTGTGCGCGGCTCGTTGTCTGCCAGCCCGACCGACCCCGAGCGCTTCTCGACGGCGACGTTCGACTACGCGGTGACCGACGACGGAAACGCCGACATCCCCGGCGCGATCGTGCGCGTCCGGATCAGCGATCCCATCGACGGTCAGACACTGAAGACGCTCGACGCCGCGTGGACGATCACCCGCGCCGGACCCAACGCCGGCTCCCTGTCGACCACCGCGGACATGCCGGAGGACCGCGACTACCAGGCGAGTCTGCACCTCGTGCTGCCGGACGGCTCGGAGCGCGCCCTCGATCGAGCGATCATCCGCGTGCGGCCGGCGCCGTCCCCGGGCTCCGCGCCGCAGCCCCCACCCGGCGGCGTGCCGCAGCCCTCCGATCCGATCTCCGGCGCGCCGCAGCCGCCACCGGACCCGACCGCCGGCGTCCCGAACGGGTGCGTCTCGATCCGTAGCGGCGAACGGACCCGCACCACCGCGGTGCCGGGCGGCGGGCTGGTGCTGATGACCGTCCGGCGGTCGGACGACCCGGCGCTCCCCCTGCGCGTCACCGTCGGCACGCGGCGCGGCGTCACGGTCGCGTCGGCAAGCTACACCCTCAACGGCAAGGCGGTCCCGGCCGCCGTTCCGCTCTCGCGCCTGGCGCTCGGCGCGCCCAACCGGATCAGCGCGATCGTCAAGCTGACCGACAAGCGGATCGTCAGGGTCACCCAGATCCTGACGGTGCGCACGTGCCCGGTGCCGCGGGTCACCTGCCGGCGGCTCGCCGACGGCCGCCACCTGAAGTGCTCGTCGAGCACGCCGTTGCGGGCGACCAGGGTGAACGTGACGGTGGTCGGCGCCGGAGGCATCACGGCCAAGGGCTCAACGCGGGTGAAGGCGCCGAAGCGAGCGAGGAACGGCACGTACACCTTGACGATGCGGGCCTCGGGGCCGATGACACCCGGCCGGTACCTGTACAAGCAGGTCGCAACCACGCGCCGCAAGGGCGAGAGGCTGCTCGCCACCCGGATCCTGGTGCTGACGTGAATCGGCGGCCGCACCCCATTCCCGTGCTGCTGCTGCTCGTCCTCGCGGTCGTCGCGGTCGTCGCCGTCCACGTTGCGACACGCGGCGCGCAGCGGCCCGTCCCGGCCGAGGTCCGGTACGCCGACGCACCTTCGGGCCGCTCCCCGGCGATTTCGTCGAGCGCGCGAAAGCTCGCGACGAGCGCGGCCGCGCTGCGGGCGCTTCTCGAATCGAGCCCGACGGCGCGGCGGGGCGAGACGCGGTCCGAGCCCATGAGCGTGCTGCACGCTCGCGTCGAAGCTGCGGCCGATGAGCTGACCGACCAACTGGCCCGCGACCGCGACCGCCTCCGCGACCTGGGCGCCGAGCGCGCCCTCACCCGGCTCACCACGATCGAGCGGCGGACCAAGAGTGCCGTATCCGCGCTCGACGCCGCCCTCGACGGGAGGTCGGGACGAGCCGCGCTTCGCGCCCTCCGCCGTTTGTCGCCGGAGCCGGCTGCGTCGTCGACCTCGTCGGACCTGGCATTCAGAACCGCTGATCGACGCCCCGGCGCCCCGAAGCTCGCCGCACGGATCGCGCCCGCCTACCACGGCGCCGATCCGGCGCAGCCGTCGCCGCTTCCGCGCGAGCCGTCGGACGAGGATCGCTCCGCGGCTCCGGAGGGCGAGCTGACCGCTGCGATCCGCGACCGCGCCGGGACGCTCGAAGACGATCCGATCCGGATCTACGAGTGGGTTCGAAACGAGATCCGCTACGAGCCCTATCTCGGCATCCGCAAGGGTGCCGCCGGCACGCTGTTCGAGCGCTCGGGCAACGACGCCGATCAAGCGGCGCTGCTCGTCGCGCTCCTGCGCGCGGCCGGCGTCCCGGCGCGGTACGTCCACGGCACGGCGCGGCTGCCCATCGAGCGCGCCGCGAACTGGCTCGGGCTCGACACCGGGGCCGGTGACGTGGCCGGCGCCGCTGCGGACATCCTGGCGGTCGCCGGGATCCCGGCGCGTCGCGTCGTCTCCGACGGCGCGGTCCGCTACGCCGACTTCGACCACGTGTGGGTCGAGGCGCACGTCGCGAGGTCCGCCTACCGCGGCGTCGACGAAGGCACCGGAACCGGCGCCTGGGCCCCGCTGGACCCGTCGGTCAAGTCCAACCGCTTCACGCGCCCGGTCGACATCGGCGACGTGCTCCGGCCCGCCGTCGCCGGGCTTCAGGAAGACCTCGCGGACGGGATCGAAGTGGGCACCGACGCATCGGCCGCCTTCGCCCCTTCGGCGGAGCTTCGCGGGAGCGTCGAGAGCGCGGTCGAGACGGCCGGGGCCGCGCTCAGCCAGCGCGCCGGCGACGAGCTCAGCGTGGGCGACGCCCTCGGGTCCCACGAGATCGAGCGCGAGGAGGTGCGCTATCTCCCGGCGAGCCTGCCGTTCCGCGAGCTCGAGGTCGACGCCGAATGGCGCTCGGTGCCGAGCGAGCTGATGGCGCGCGTGAGCGTCGAGGTCGCGGGCGCGGAGCCCAGCGCCGCTCGCAGCGCCCGGATCGACCCGGAGCTCGAGTCGTCGAGCGGCTACGAGGCCGACACGTGGGAGCTCTTCGGCGAGCGGCTGACGCTCGGCTACGCACCCGCGACAGACGACGACGCCGCGGTGATCGACGCCTATCACGGCCTGCTCAGCACGCCCGCCTACGGAGCCGCCCTCGTGCCGGTGCTGCGCATCGACGGTCGCGTCGTTGCGCGCGGCCGCGAACCGGTCCCCGCCGGTTGGTTCCAGGCGCTTGTCATCACGTACGACGAGCCGGGCCAGCCGGCCGCCATCGTGCGCAACCCAGCCCAGGCAGGCGCGATCTCGGCGATCGTGGTCGACGCCGGCTCGGTCTCACGCAAGCGGGTCCGTGAAGATGCGGCGCGGCTCGGAGATCTCGGACCGGGGACGACCGAGCAGAACGCGATGACCGACGCCCGCGCGGGGTCCCTGCTGAGCTCGTTCGGGGACGTCTACTTCGCGCGCAACGACGGCATGGACGACATGCTCGCCCAAGCGCTGGGGGTGCACCGGCAACGCCAACTTTCCGGCGCCGTGACGGCGACCGCGCTGCGCACCGACTACGTGATGTCGTTCCCTGTCGCCATCGGATTCGGCGGTCTTTCGATCGACGTGGACCAGGATGTGCAGAGCGTCGTGGCGAAGGACGGAGACCAGGGACGCGCGCGCAACTACATGGCCCAATCCGGCGTGCACGCCTCCTACAGCGAGGGGCGCGGCTTCGAAGGCGCGCTCGGCGGGCGTCCCGCGTCGTCCGTCCACGTGTTCCAGGAAGCCGTGAGGCAGGGGATACCACTGCATCTCGTCGCCGCCGCGAACGTCGACGATGCCCTGGCGGCCATCGAGGCGCCGCGCTCCGTCGAGACCGAGATCCGTCGCGCGGTCGCGGTCGGTCGGCTCGTCACGGTTCCCCGCCGCCCGGTCCAGATCGGTGGCTTCCGCGGCACCGCCTACGTGATCGAGGACGTCGAGACGGGGGCCGCGGAGTATCGACTCTCGACGGGGACGAACGGCGGCTTGATGGACGGCCTGACCGGCAAGGCGGCGGAGGAGAACCTGACGGCGATGTTCCAGAACATCGCCATGCTGAAGAGCTGGGTTGCCGACTCGGGCAAGGGCATGTCCATCCAGGGCGACGAGGTCTTCGCGCCGTCGTCCCCGGACGGTGGCTACTGCGACGTCTTCGTGGACAAGGAGGGCGCGGCGCCCGTCCTGATGGCCATTCTTGTCGCGGTGGACATCTACCGGAAGACGGACGCGACGAAAAACCCGGTCACCGGCGCGTTCAGCATCGTCCTCGGGCAGCTGCTTCCGCCCTTCAAGACCTACACCGACGGGTGGGCGCAGCTGCCGATGATCACACACCAGGCGCTCCTCTATGACCTCCTGTACACGCTGTCGCGGCAGATCGCGATGTCGTGCATCGGCTGACCGCCGCCGCCTGCTCCGACACCGCTCGATCGGCTTCCGCGCCCGGCGGGAGAGTGGCCGTGCGGCCCGCTCGGGCTAGCCTTGTCCGTCGATGATCTCGACGAACCAGTTCTAGAGCAGTCGTCGGACCACGCGCGCGACCCCTTCACAATGAAGGGGTCGCCGGTTCGAATCCGGCCGGCTCGTGCCGAAGCCCCGGTGTCGTCGGGGGTTTCATCGTTCGGGCGAAGCGCCGTTCGTCGGCTCGGGCTCCGTGGGGAGCATTTGGCGAGCAGGCTGACAAGCTGTGCCGCATGGCGCCGATCGCGGGGCCGATTGCGATGGCGGCCACTGCTGCGCAGACGTTCAAGGACGTCTCCCAGGGCAACCTCGGCGCGGCGGGGCTGGATCTCCTCTCCCTCGGGGCCGGCGGGGCGAGCATGGCCTTGGCGAGGCACGCGAACACCGCCCGCAGGGCCTACGACGCGTCCCGGACGAATGCGTTGTTCCGGCAGATGTCGAAGGATGAATACACCAAGCTGTCGAGGTGGATGCGGATCGCGCCGATCACGAGCTTGGTGACGGGCCAGAACATGTTCCCGCTCGCAAACGCGTGGGGCTACCCATTCCGCTAATGCCGGTAGGGCGTGACCGCTGAGCTTCTCGTCGCCGCAGCGCGGGCCGATGATCCCCCCACGATCGTCATCTTGCTGCTTGTGGCGGCGGGACTCGGCGTAGCGATCCTGGCCAACCGCATCGGCGACCGCCGCGCGCGGCGCAGATTCGACGCGCTCGGGGTGCCGGAATCCTCGCGTCATGCCGAGGTGTCGCGGGTGCGGCTGTCGGCGCGCGAGTCTCGCGCGCGCCGGAGCATCGCCGGCTACGCACGCTTCATCGTGGACGCTCCGGGGTTCTGGCTGCGTCTCGCGGCCGTGGTCGCGCTGGCCGCTGCGAACTGGGTGCGCGCCGGGGCCGAGGAAGCGCTCATCGCAGTCGGCATCGGGCTCCTGTTCATCTTCCCCTTCGGCTACGTCGGCTGGCGCTTCTGGTGGTGGCGGGCCGCTGGTTCTGGGAGTAGTCCCGCCGGCGCGTCGCCGCGCGAGGAATCGGTTCGGACTTCTCGGCCGTTAGCCCCGCTCGTCGCGGGCGGAGCCGCCCGCGGCGCTCGCGGCGCCCGTGCGGACGCGACGCGACCGCGCACCCTCGCGCCCCGGCCCGGCCGCTAGTTCGAGCTCAGGTACCACGTGAGCCCGCACCAGGCGGTCAACAGCGCCGCGACCGGCACGAGGGCCGCGAGCAGTATCCGCGCCCCGCGGCGCGCGCCGCGGAGGGCGTAGGCGACGCCGCCTGCACCGCCCGTGGTCGCGCCGACGATGCCCAGTACGCCCGTGAGGACCTGGAGCGTGACGTAGGTCTGCTCACGCTCGCGCGCGACCGGGTCGCCGCCGAGCGTCAGCAGTTGGAGCAGCGTCCACGCGGACGCGAGCAGCAGCAGCGTGACGCCCGCGGTCCCGGCGACGCCACGCCGGACGACACGCCCGCGCGAGCCGGACGTCCGCGCCTCGCTGCGAGCGTCTACTTGATCGCTCCCTCGGCGACTATACGCCGCATGACGGCCATGACGCGGCCGCGCACCTCAGCACGTACCGGCGCTGACGCACGGATCGATGACGCGCAGCCGCGAGGCCCACGTAACGTCGCCCGCGAGTCTGGCGACGAGAGTGGTGAGCGTGCTCCCATCTGGCGTGTACTCCTCGAAGCCGTTGCTCTCGCCGAACAGCCAGAGTCGGTCTTCATAGCCGAAGCTCGTGTAGGTGACGCCCGACTCAAGCTGAATGCCCCACGCGGTCCCACCGCCGGTATCGCCGACGAACATGCCGTAGTGCGCCATCGCGCGGAGGATCGTCTTCTTCCAGTTCGGGACCGGAAGATCGTTGATCTCTTGATCGGTCATCACGAGCTGGAACTGCATGCCGATGGCCGGCGCGTCGGTCGGGTCTATGCCGACACCTCGCTTGGGGTCGTTGCATGCGGTTCCGCTGCCGCCACGCGATGGGTATACACCCGGCTGACCGCTGCTGCACAAGACCGTCATCGACAGCGCGTGGTTGATGCTGCCGCTCGCCAGCTCCTGCTCGCGGATGATGCCTACCAAGAGTCCCCACTCGGCCGCGATCGCGCCGCCACTGCGGCCGTCGCCGTTGAGCGCGACAGTTCCCCCATACCGAAACGCGATCTCGGTCGCGGACCGTAAACGGACCTTGTACAGGTCGTACTCGACGCCCGCTGCCTGATCGATGATCGCCATATGATGGTCCCCGCTGTCCGGAGTAGGTCGACCTCGCCGTTACCGGCCCACCCAGCCGGTTGGGCGGCCGCAGGAATTTGGATCGACTTGTGGTTCAGACCGCCGCAGTCTCCCCAGCTACCAGCCATATCGCACGTCAGCGTGACCCAAGGGTCAGAGCTGCGTGAGTAGTAGATGGGATGCGCGAAGTCTTCTGCCGTGCCCGCCCAGCCCGCCGCGATGTTGCCCGGTTCGCCCTTTCCGCCGGGTGCGTGCTCGCAGTCCCCTACCTTCAAGTGGTCGGGCTCACAGAACGTCATCAGCTTTGCCACGATCTGCGCGGAGCGCGCGTGCAATCGTGGCGCCGTTGGCAGGGGGCGGTTGAAGGGGCTCGTAGCCGCGTACGGGCGCCAGCACGCTGACGGCCACCGGCCGATGTCGAACGAGCCGGAGTCGAGTGCACATCCCGTGATCGTCCAGACGTGCCGCGCGGGCGTGGGATCCTTACCGCGCGCGCTGTACGCGCGGACCTCGAACGAGTGCAGGGCGGACGGGAGGCCGCTCAGCGTCACCGGCGAAGAGCACGCCTGCCAGCCCGCCTCGATGTGGCGGGTCCCACGATCGAACCGGCACTGGAAGCCGGTCGGCGACCGTGTGCCGACGAACTGGAACGTCGCCGAACTGAGGGAACTGGAGGTGGGCGTCGGGGTCTGGGTGGCCCCCGGTGACAGTGTGATGGTCGTGTCGGGGATGTCACGCCCCAGCGAGTAGTGCTGCCCGACCTGAGCGGCACTGAGTGCCTTCTCCGAGTAGACGGCGGGCTCGTCGACGCTGCCTTGGAAGTTGTCCCAGTAGTCGCCGCGTGCCCCGACGTACAAGCTGTTGGTACTGCTGGCCAGTCCCTTGGTCCAACTGAGTCCCCCCTGTGCCGCGAACGTGTAACCGGCGACCTGCTGGCCGTCGAGGTACAGCCGCTCTTCCTCTCGTCCGTCTGGGAACACCCGGTAAGTGCCGGCGACGTGCTTCCAGGTGCCGTCGGTCGAGATCGGGTCTTTGGTGATCAGGTCATCGAACATCTCACCTACGAGCTCCGGCTCACCGATCCACACGCGAAAGTCCAGCCGATTGTCGGGTTGAAGTCGCAAGAAGTACTGCTTGTCCTTCGCGAGGATCGTTCGGTTTCCGGTGCCAGCCGGCGAGGGGTTGATCCAGGCTTCCAGCGTGATCGCCAGGGCGGGGTCGAGGCTCGGCGCATCGGCGACGACGGCGCGCCCGCTCGTGTTGGCCACAAATGAGATGGCTGGCGAGCTTTCGCCGACCAGTGCTCCAGTCGTCGAGCTGCGACCGCCCTTTAGCGCGCCGCTCGCGCCGAGAAACGCACATAGGCGAGCGTCGGTGTCCGCCATTCGCCAGTAATGCGTTGCGCCGTCGGCGACTATCGCATCGCTGTACGCGCTTCGGGCACCGCAGGGATCCGCCATCGCGTCCCCCGCCGAAAGGAGGACGCCAAGGCTCAGAGACGCGGCAACCGCAAGGAACCGGCTTCGCGCCGAGTATTGAGCGCAGTTTCGATGGGGAAGAGCCATCGACGTAGGGATCTAGAGCGAAGGAGCTTCCTTGGGCGCTCGAACATGTGTCCATATGATTTGGCGCAGACCACCGGTCGCGACTGCGGGCGACTACCGTTCGCGGCATGCTGTCCTGGCCGCGGCTCGTTGGCGCGCTTGTCGTGTGCGGAATCCTCTGCGACGCAACCGCCTTCAGTGCTTCCGCAGGAGAGGTCAACGGCCAGATCGCCTACACCACCGGGCACGACTATCCGGGCCTCGCGCCGATGGACGTGATGTTGGCCGATCCCGACGGCGGACGCGCGCCGCATCTCATGACACGAGGAGTGGCGCATGCCAGCGGCGCGGCGTTCACGCCGGATGGCCGCGGGCTGGTATTCGTGGAAGACGCGCCAGGCTCGGCGGCTGCGCAGCTGTTCAGCATGCGCGTCGACGCGGAGGGGGCGCACCAGTTGACTGAGCCGTACCTGTTGCCCGACGACCATGTCGATCCCGCCTTCGCGCCGGACGGTCGGCGCATCGTCTTCGCGTCGGGTCATACCCAGGGCGACCTCTACACCCTCGACCGTGCGTCGCGGGGCGTACAACGCATCACGACAGACGCGTCCGCGCGATCGCCGGCCTATGCCCCGGACGGTTCGCGGATCGTGTTCGTCCGTCGCGGAAGCGGCTCCGGCACCGAGCTGGCCACCCTCACGCCGACGGGCGAGGACCTGCAACTGCTCCCGGTGGGAGCGGGCGCGGAGTGGGTCGACTGGTCATGGGCGACTGGCTGGATTGCGTTCTCGTATGCAGATTCACGGGGGCTCGCACTTTGGGATCCGCAGGGCCAATCGTCCGTGCGGCCAGGCCCGAGCGGATGCTGCCCCAGGTTCTCGCCCGACGGCAGGCAGATCGCCTACCTCGATGGGCGCGGGGAGTTGCGTATCTGGGACCTCGCGGGCGAAGCGACCCGGGGGCTCGGTATTCGCGCGGCGTCGCGCCCGGCTTGGCAGCCGTTGACGCGTCCGAACGCGCCGCCGTGCGACGCGGCGCGGCTCCCGGTGCGGAGCCTGCGCTTGTCCGCGACCCGCTGGAAGCGTCTCGCGTGGAAGGGACTGCGGGACGCCGATGGCGACAGGCTCAGCGTCGACCTCCGCAGTGCGGAGCCTCAGTCGTGGAACGTGCAGGTCGCGCAGTTCGGGCGGCGCTCCGTCGCATTCCGCATCCGGGTAGGGACGCGGCTCCGGCGCGCGCGTCGGATTCGCCTCGCGTACACGGTGGTCGACGAGCGTGGCGAGCGATGCGATGAGACGAGCACACTCCTGGTCCGATAAGTGTCCGCTTGGCGGACATCTGGGGGAGAGGCACGTCGGGCTACGCTCTCCGGCGCATGATCTCGACGAATCAATTCAAGAACGGCAACCACATCGAGGTGGAGGGGACGATCTTCAAGGTCGTCGAGTTCCAGCACGTCAAGCCCGGGAAGGGTGGGGCGTTCGTCAGGACGAAGCTGCGGCGCGTCAACGACGGGAACGTGATCGACCGGACGTTCCGCGCCGGCGAGAAGTTCCGGGCGGTGCGGACCGAGGCGCGCAAGATGCAGTTCCTCTACGCCGACGGCACCGACGCGCACTTCATGGACTCCGCCTCCTACGAGCAGATGGCCATCCCGGAGCCGTCGCTCGCCGATCGCCTGAAGTGGATCAAGCCGAACGACGAGGTCGACCTGCTGTTCATCGACGACAAGCCGGCGGACATCCAGCTCGCCTCGTCGGTGGAGCTCGAGGTGACCGAGACCGAGCCGGGAGTGCGCGGCGACACGGCCTCGGGCGGCGGGAACAAGCCCGCGACGCTCGAGACCGGCGCCGTGGTGCAGGTCCCGCTGTTCGTCGACGTCGGCGACCGCGTCAAGGTCCAGACCGAGACCGGCCAGTACATGTCGCGGGCGTAGGACCGCCACCCCCGTGGCACGGCGCAGCGACCAGCGCAGGGCGGCCGCGTTCGCGCTCTACCAGCACGCGCTCACCAACCGCGCGCTCGACGACGTCCTCGGGCGCGACGCCTCGCCGCTCACGCGCACGCTCGTCCACGCCGCCGACGACTACGCGGAGGAGCTCGACGCGCTCATCGCCAAGCACGCGCGCGGGTGGTCGCTGGACCGCATCGCGCCGCTCGAGCGCGCGATCATGCGGATCGCCCTGCTCGAGATGGTCCACCCCGACGTCGCGCCGGGCGAGCGCCCGATCCCGCCGGAGGGCGCCATCGACGAAGCGGTCGAGACGGCGAAGCGCTTCTGCGGCGCCGAGGCTCCGGGGTTCGTGAACGGCATCTTGAACGCGGCGCTCGACGACATCCGCGAGACTTCACGGGCCAATGGCTGACGAACTCGACACCCTCATCGATCAGCTGGAGCGCGCGGCCGAGCAGCTGCGCTCCGGCGACCTCTCGCAGGACGCCGCCGCCAGCCTCGTCGAGGACTGCGCCGCGCTCGCCGGCCAGGCCGGCGCCGAGCTCGAGCGCCGGGCCCGCGCCGCGGCATCCGAGCCGCTGCCGGGCCAGGACTCCCTGCTCTGATGCGCACCGCCGTCCACGCGGCGGCCGCGATCGCGCTCGCGGGCGCGGCGGCGTCCCCGCCGTCGGCGCACGCCGCCCTCGGCCTGAAGCTCGTCGGCCGCTTCGCTCAGCCGGTCTACGTGACGGGCACGAAGGGGAGGACGTACGTCGTCGAGCGGCGCGGGCGCATCCGCGAGCTGCGGACGAGGCGCGTCGTGCTCGACATCCGCCGCGAGGTCCTGATCCGCTCGAAGTACGAGACCCAGGACCAGCGCGGCCTGCTCTCCGCCGCCTTCGCGAGCCCCTCGCGCTTCTACGTGTTCTTCGTCGACCGCCGCGACCGCATCCGCATCGACGCGCTCACGCCCCAGGGAAGGCGGACGCTCCTCACCATCGACGACGCCGGCCCGGTCCACCACGGCGGCCAGCTCCAGCTCGGCCCCGACGGCCTCCTCTACGTGAGCGTCGGCTTCGGCAACCACGACGACGCGCCCCAGGATCCAGACAGCCCGCGGGGGAAGATCCTGCGCCTCGACCCGCGCGCGGAGAACCCCGTCCCCGAGGTCTACGCCTCCGGCCTGCGCAACCCGTACCGCTTCAGCTTCGACCCGCGGGGCCGGCTGATCGTCGGCGACGTCGGCGGCGACGACCAAGAGGAGATCACGATCCTCGACCACGCCGGCGCGAACCTCGGCTGGCCGGTCTTCGAGGGCCGCAAGCGGCTGGGTGAGGACGCCGCGACGCCGCCCGGATACATCGGTCCGAGGTGGGCGTACAGCCACACCGCCGGCTGGTGCTCGATCGTCGCCGGCTACGTGCACCGCGGCCGCTACTTCTACGGCGACGTCTGCAACGGCTGGGTCTACGCCGATGGGCGCAGGACGCGCGTGACCGTCCCGTACCTGGTCTCCTTCGGCACCGACTCGCGGGGACGGCTGTACGCGGCGAGCTTCCGCGGCGGCGTCTACCGCGTGGTGCCCTAGCCCTCGCCGGGCAGCGTCGCCGTCGCGAGCCAGAAGTCGCGGATCGCGCGCGCCGTCTCGACGAGCCGGTCGAGCCCGAGCGGCTTGCGCACGTACGAGTTCGCGCAGTGCTCGTAGGCGAAGCGCACGTCGTGCGGCGCGGAGGAGGTGGTCAGGACGATCACCGGGATCCGGCGGAACTCCGGGTCGCAGTTCATCTCCGCGAGCACCGCGCGCCCGTCCTTGCGCGGCAGGTTGAGGTCGAGCAGCATGAGGTCGGGCGCCGGCCCGCGCCGCAGCCGCGCGAGCGCCTGCTCGCCGTCGGTCACGACCTCGACCTCGCCCTCGACCTCCGCCTCGCGCAGCGCCTGGCGGATCAGCATCGCGTCGGGAGCGCTGTCCTCGACGAGCAGGATCCGCGTCACGCGACGGCCTCGGCGTGCTCCGCCGGCCGCGCCGCCCGCACGCGATCGGGCATCGTGAACACGAACACGCTCCCGCCGCCCTCCCGCGGCTCGACCCAGATCCGCCCGCCGTGGCGCTCGACGATCCGCTTGACGATGGCCAGGCCGATCCCCGTCCCCGGATACGTGTCGGAAGGGTGCAGGCGCCCGAACATCTTGAAGACCGCCTCCGCCTGCTCGGGCGGGACGCCGATCCCGTTGTCGGCGACCGCGATCCGCCATTCGCCGCCGGACACCGACGCCGACACGTGCACCTGCGGCGTCACCCCCGGCGCGACGAACTTGATCGCGTTGCCGACCAGGTTCTGGAGGACCTGGGTGAGCTGGCCGCGCTCCCCGACGACCTCGGGCAGCGGGTCGTTGGTGATCTGCGCGCCCGACTCCTGGGCCGCCGGCCCGAGCCATGCGCGGGCGTCGGCGAGCACGTCGTCGAGATCGACGCGCTCCTCGCGCAGCGGCGTCCGGCCCACGCGCGAGTAGAGGAGGAGGTCGTCGATGAGCTGCTGCATCCGGTCGACGCCGTCGCCCATGTAGCGGATCATCTCGTCGGCCTCCTCGTCCAGCTGCCCCCGGTAGCGCGCGGCCAGCAGCTGGCTGAAGCCCGCCACGGTGCGCAGCGGCTCGGAGAGGTCGTGGGAGGCCGCGTAGGCGAACTGCTCGAGGTCGGCGTTCGACCGCTCGAGCTCGGCCGCGCGCTCCTCCAGGTCGACGCGGCTGCGCTCGAGGCTCGCGTTCGAGGTGCGCAGGCGCTCGCGCGTGCGCAGCAGGCGCCGCAGCAGCGCGCCGATCCCCAACAGCGCCGACGCGCCGAGCGCGAGGATCAGCCACGGCGTCCACCGCGCCGACCCCGACACGCTCGCGTACAGGCTCGACCGGGCGACGCCGGCGACGATCCGCCAGTCGGTGCCGGGGATCGTGCCCGCCGCGAAGAACCGCTTCTCGCCGCCGTTGGGCGACGTGAACTCGGCCATCCGCTCGTCGAGGGACCGGCGGACGAGCTCCGGCGCCGGCCGCACGCCCGGCGGCACGTTGACCGACGCGATCAGCCCGCCCTGGCTGTCGAACACCCACAGCCGGCCGCTGCGGCCCTGCGGGACCGGCGCCAGCGAGCCGCTCAGGAAGTCGCGGAACGTCTTCACCGGCGCGGCGCTGACGAGCACGCGCGGCTGCGCGCCCGCCGGGAACGCCACGGCGGACTCCACGACGCCACCGCGCGACAGCGGGCCGAGGGCGTAGCCGCCGCGGCTGCTCAGCGCGGCCTCGACCAGCCGACGCCGCTGTGCCGCCACCGTCGACGCCGCGCCGCTCGACGAGGCGACGACCTTGCCGGAGGCGTCGACGACCAGCATGTACCGCGCCTTCGCGCGCTCGGTGGCGGCGTCCAGCTCGCGCCGCGTGACGCGACCGGCGTACTGCTCGGTCGCGTCCTCCCGCGTCCCGTTGTACGCGACGCTCAGCAGCGAGCTGACGAGCGCCGTTGCGACGTCCACGCGGTCGGCGTAGCGCGCGCGGAGGTCGCGACGCTGGTCGGACTGGCTGTCGGCCAGCAGGTACGCGGCGAGGCCGACGGCCGCGAGCGCCCCGACGACGAACCCGACGGCGAGCCACGTCGCGTCGTCCCTTGCGCGGAGGCGCTTCACGAGCTGGATTATGCTCGCCCGCGCTCTTGACGGCCTCCGTGTACCCAGATCACCTCCGCGTCCGCGTGGAGGACTACCTGCGCGAGCTGCGCTTCTCCGACGACGCCACGACGGCCGGGCTGGAGGAGGCGATGCGCTACTCGCTGCTCGCGGGCGGCAAGCGGATCCGCCCCGTGCTGTCGCTCGCCACGGCGCGCGCGATCGGCCGCGACCAGGACTCCGTCCTTCCGCTCGCGGCGGCCATCGAGCTGATCCACACCTACTCGCTCATCCATGACGACCTCCCGGCGATGGACGACGACGACCTGCGGCGCGGGCGCCCGACGAACCACCGCGCCTTCGGCGAGGACGTGGCGATCCTCGCCGGCGACGCTCTGTACGCCGAGGCCTTCCGCCACGCGCTCCACCACCAGGCCGGCGAGCCGCGCGACGTGATGACGGCGATGGCCGAGCTGGCGGCCGCCACGGGCGTCAACGGGATGGTGGGCGGGCAGTACCTGGACGTGACCGCGGCCGCCGTCGACCTGCGCCTCCTGCACGGCCTGAAGACGGGCCGGCTCATCGGATCGTCGGTCGAGTGCGTACTCCTCGTACACGGGATGCCGAGCGCCGCCTACCGCACCTTCGCCGACGAGCTCGGCGTGCTGTTCCAGATCGTCGACGACATCCTCGACGTGACGGGGACCGACGACGCGCTCGGCAAGCCGAGCGGCAGTGACGAACGTCACGGCAAGCGCACGTACGTCAGCGAGTTCGGGCTCGAGGAGGCGCGTACACTGGCCCGGCAGTCCCACGACCGTGCGCGCGAGGCCCTCGCGCGGGCCGCCGGCGGGGGCGAGGGCTCGACGACCGAGCTCGAGCAGATCACCGACTTCATCGCCACCCGCACCTCATGACCCGCATCCTCGATCGCATCGACGCCCCGCAGGACCTCCACGCGCTGGACGAGGACGAGCTGGCGCAGGTCGCGCAGGAGGTGCGCGAGCACATCATCGACACGGTCGGCGAGATCGGCGGGCACTTCGGCGCCAACCTCGGCACGTGTGAGCTCGCCGTCGCGCTGCACTCGCTGCTCGACTCGCCGCGCGACAAGATCCTCTGGGACGTCGGCCACCAGGCCTACCCGCACAAGGTGCTGACCGGCCGGCGCGACCAGCTGCCGACGATCCGCCAGTACGAGGGCCTCGCTCCCTTCTGCTCGATCTTCGAGAGCGAGCACGACATCATGGGCGCCGGCCACGCCTCCACGTCGATCGGCTACGCGGTCGGCATCAAGGAGGGGATGCGGCACCTCGGCAAGGCCGACGCGGGGAAGGTCGTCGCGGTCATCGGCGACGGCGCCATGACCGGCGGCGTGGCGTTCGAGGCGATCCACCAGGCGGGCGGGCTCGGGACGCCGATCGTCGTCGTGCTCAACGACAACGGCATGTCGATCGCCCCGAACGTCGGCGCCATGTCGCGCTACTTCAACCGCGTGCGGCTCAACCCCAAGCTCTGGCATGCGCGCGAGTCGGTGGAGCACAAGCTGACCGAGCTGCCGGGCGGGATCGGCGCCGCGTTCGAGCGCCTCGGCCCGCAGCTCAAGGAGTCCATCAAGGCCTTTTGGGCGCCGGGGCTCTTCTGGGAGGAGCTCGACTGGGCGTACATCGGCGTCGTCGACGGGCACAACACGCGCGACCTGCGCGCGGCGCTGTCCAAGGCGCTGGAGGCCGGGCGGCCGGTCGTCGTGCACACCGCCACGGTCAAGGGCAAGGGGTTCGCCCCCGCCGAGGACGGCGGCCTGGAGGGCATGGAGAAGTGGCACGCCGCCAAGCCCAAGTCGATCGTCAACCGCGCGCCCGCGCCGAAGGTCGTGCCGGCGCGCGATCCGAACCCCGCGCCGGCGCAGTGGACGCAGGTGTTCGGCAAGGGCCTCGTCGCCGAGGCGCAGCGCGACCCGCGCGTCGTGGGCATCACCGCGGCGATGAACACGGGCACCGGCCTCGACCACCTGCAGAAGGCGCTGCCCGAGCGCTACTTCGACGTCGGCATCGCCGAGCAGCAGGCGATCCTCTTCGCGGCGGGGCTCGCGCTGGAGGGCGTCAAGCCGGTCGCCGCGATCTACTCCACCTTCCTGCAGCGCGCGTACGACCAGATCGTGCACGACGTCTGCCTGCAGAAGCTCAACGTCACGTTCGTGATGGACCGCGCCGGCCTCGTCGGCGACGACGGCCCGACGCACCACGGCGTGTTCGACATCGCCTATCTGCGCTGCCTGCCGCACATCGTCCTGATGGCGCCGCGCGACGAGGCGATGCTGCTGGACATGCTGCGCACCGCGCTCGTGTACGACGACGGCCCGGTCGCGCTGCGCTACCCGCGCGGCGAGGCGGTCGGGGTGCCGATGCCGTCCGAGCCGCGACCGATCGAGATCGGCACGGGCGAGCTGCTGCGCGAGGGCGACAAGGTCGCGCTGATCGGCTACGGGACGGGCGTCCAGAAGTCGCTGGAGGCGGCCGACCTGCTCGCGGCCCAGGGCCTCGACGTGACCGTCGCCGACGCGCGCTTCGCCAAGCCGCTCGACCAGGCGCTGCTCGCCCAGCTCGCCGCCGAGCACGAGCTGCTCGTGACGGTGGAGGAGGGCGTGCTCGCCGGCGGGTTCGGGTCCGCGGTGCTCGAGGCGCTGAGCGACTCGGGGCAGGAGCTGCCGCGCGTGCTGCGCGTCGGCCTCCCGGACCGCTACGTGACGCACGGCAAGCCGGCGCTGCTGCACCGCGAGGTCGGCTTCACCGGGCGCGCGATCGCCGAGCGGATCCTCTCGGCCGTCGGAGCCGAGTCGCTCTCTCCGTTGGCGTAGTCGGCTCCCGGGTACATCGGCGTTCGTGCCGGTCCACGCGCAGGTCCAGGAGATCATCGACGCCGAGCTCCCTCCGCCCGGCTCGATCGAGGAGGCGCGCGAGCAGTACGAGGCCGGCTGCCTGACGTACGTCGGCCCGGCCGAGCCGGTGGACAGCGTGTCCGACGAGGACGCGGACGGGGTGCGCGTCCGGGTCTTCACCCCGAAGGGCGGCGCGGGGCAGCCGCTCCCCGTCGTGCTGTGGATCCACGGCGGCGGCTGGATCCTCGGCACGATCGACGCGCACGACGCCCTGTGCCGTGCGCTGTGCAACGCCGCGGAGGCGATCGTGTGCTCGGTGGACTACCGGCTGGCGCCCGAGGCGCAGCATCCCGCGCAGCTGGAGGACTGCAGGAAGGCGCTCGCGTGGGTCCGTGCGGAGTTCCCGGACGTGCCGGTGGCCGTGGCCGGCGACAGCGCCGGCGGCAACCTCGCCGCCGTGCTGGCGCGGCACGAACGCGACGGGCTCGCCTTCCAGCTCCTCGTCTATCCGGCGACCGACGGCACCTGCTCGACGCCCTCCTACGAGTCGTGCGGCGACGGGTCCTACGCGCTCTCGCGCGACGAGATGCGCTTCTGCTGGGAGGCGTACGCGCCCGGGGAGGAGGCCAAGCGCGACCCGGACGTGTCCCCGGTCCGCGCGCCGGTCGAGGACCTGGCGGGAGCGCCGCCGGCACTCGTCATCTGCGCGCAGTACGACCCGCTGACCGACGAGGCGCTGGCGTACGCGTCGCGGTTGCGCGAGGCGGGGGTGCAGGCGCGGACGGTCGTCTACGACGGCATGGTCCACGGGTTCTTCCGCTGGCGCGGCGGGGTGGACGCGGCGCACGAGGCGATGGGCGAGGCCGCGGCGGCGCTCCGCGCCGCGCTGGGCTCGGAGCGGCTCTCGCCGCTGCCTGCTCCGGCGTCGTGACGTTCCCGCGCGTTCGATTTGTCGAGTCACCGTCGCGCAACCTCGAGGGCGAGCTTCACGACGTTGCCCCACGGGGGCGAAGCACCGTGCCAGCTCGCGTCGAGCTCGCCGCGCCGGGCGCTGAACTCATCGAGTCGCGGCACGACGTCGTCGGGCTCCACACTTGCAGCGGCGGTCGGACGAGTCATCAGCCAAGAGAGGACCGCGACCGCGACGCGCGCCGGCGAGCCGTCATGTGGCTCCGGATCGAAGCCGGCGAGGTCGGACACGTAGCGTTGATAGATGTGCCCCTCGGGCACGAGAACGAGCCAGTCGTGAGCACTATCCGCCGGGCGTCGGCCGCGAGCCGCCATCGACATCCCGAGCTCCAAGGGCATGTTGAACCGCGAGAGGTTCTCGGTGCCCTCGCCCCGGTAGCGCGTGAGGTCGTGGATCGAGTAGCGGCAGCCCTCGACGGCTTCCAGAATGCGATCGACCCGAGCGTTCGACGTCGAACCGGTGCTTCCGGCGAGCCAGGGGAAGAACCCCGCCCGGACGCACGTAAAGACGATTGCGTCCAGAGCCGGCCGGTAGTCGTCGTCGAACGGGCAGTTGATGAACACCCCGAGGTCGCGGTCCGGGGCGATGTGTGCAGACGTCAACGAGCCTTGCGTTCGTCCGTCGTCAGGAGTCTGGCGGCCAGCGATTCGATGCGTGACCATTGTGGGGCGAGATCGTCGCCCCCGTGGTTCCCGCTCCGCGTGACTGACGAGTCCTGCCCTGACGAGTCCCGCGCACCGAGGAGAGCAACGACCTGATCTGCTGCCTTCTGCGGGTCGCCGTGCCAGTCGACGTGTGCCGTATCCCGTAGCAGCGGGGGAGCGTTGGCTGCGTCCACGATCAAGGGCACGACGCGAGTCTCGCGTTTGTCGCTCCATGAGCTCTGAAGAGCCTGAGACCATTCGCGCCGGACCCAGTCGCTCGGCTCGCTCCCTACGATCAGCACGACGGCGTTCGCGCTCGCGAGCCGCTCGGTGATCGCCTCCGCCACCTGATCGCCGAATCCGATCTCGTCGGCCGCAAGCCAGGGGTCCAACCCCGCTTCGCGCAGGCGCGCACTGAGGTCCCTGGCGATGTCGACATCACTGCCGCTGGCAGAGATGAAGACCTTCGTCGTCATGGGACGAGGGTAACCGATGGTCAAGCGTCGTCAAGCGATCCTCACCCGACGCCGATCAACCAAAATGAAACGGCCCGCTGGGAGAGCGGGCCGTTTCGGGGAGGAGAGATACTGCTATGTGGGTCTGCTTCTTATGTGATCACTGAGGGAAGTTCGGTGCTCCTACCGCGCGGTGTAGCGGGTCGCGAGGATCAGGAGGAGCTGCGTGACCGCGGCGGCCGCGAAGAGGGCGGCGGCGACGCCGTCGCCGGTGGCGGCCATCACGGCGCCCGCGGCGGCGAGGCCGAGCGCGATGCCCTGGTCGGCCGCGAGGTGGGCGGAGAGGTTCAGGCCGCTCCCGTCGCCGGTGTCGAGCGACTGGAGCGCGAGCCCGACGATCAGGACCCCGACGATCACGCCGACGAACGCGGCGGCCGTGGAGAGACCGAGCGCGAACGGCAGCGCGCCGAGGGCGAGCCCGGCGACCATCTCGAGGGCCGAGTGGATCGGAAGGGGGATGAGGCGCATGGCGGTCATCGCAACGGTCAGTGTGCCTGGTTGACCCGCCAGTCAATGTGCGTTGCTTCACAGAACTTCCCTCTTCGGCAAACTTGTCCGTCATGGCCCGGGTCCGCCTCGACACCCTGCTCGCGGAGCGGGGCCTCTTCGCCTCCCGTTCGCGCGCGGCCGCGTCCGTCGCGGCGGGGGAGGTCCTGGTCGGGGCGGATCGCCTTCCCGCGACGCGGCCGTCGCAGCTGGTGGCCGCCGACGTCCCGCTGGAGCTGGCGGACGCCGAGCGGTACGTCTCCCGCGGCGGCATCAAGCTGGCGAACGCGCTGGACGCGTTCGGGGTCACGGTTGACGGGCGCCTGGCGCTGGACGTCGGCGCGTCGACGGGTGGCTTCACGGACGTCCTGCTGCGGCGGGGAGCGGCGCGGGTCGCGGCGGTCGACGTAGCGCGCGACGAGCTGTCGCCGGTCCTGCGCGGTGATCCGCGGGTGGAGCCGCTGTGCCTCAACGCGCGCGAGCTGACGCCGGCCGACCTCCCGTTCGTGCCCGACCTGCTGGTGGTCGACGTGTCGTTCATCTCGGCGACGAAGGTGCTGACGGCGGCGCTGGGCTGCCTCGCGCCGCGGTTCGACGCGCTGGTCATGGTCAAGCCGCAGTTCGAGGTCGGGCCGGGGCGGGTCGGCAAGAACGGCGTGGTGCGCGACCCCGAGGAGCGGCGGGCGGCGATCGTGGACGTCGCCGCGTCGGCCTACGCGACGGTCCTGGGGTTCGCGTCCAGCGGGCTCGCGGGGCCGAAGGGCAATCGCGAGACGTTCGTCTGGCTGGCCGAGCCCGGGCGGCCGGGCGGGGTCGCGGACGTCGAGGCCGCCGTGCGGGACGTCGACCCCTGATGCCCTCCGCGCTCGTCCTCACCCACCGCGCCGTCCAGGACACCGCGTGCGCGCTGGACCCGCTGCTCGCCGCCGCCCGCGCGGCGGGGTTCGAGCTGCGGTTCGACCGCGAGGAGACGGCGAAGCACGGGCTGGAGGCGGGCGACGGGCTGGTGGTCGACCACGAGGGCGACGACGTCGACCTGTGCATCGTCCTCGGCGGCGACGGCACGATCCTGCGCGCGCTGCGGCGGTTCGCGGGCGCGGGCGTCCCCGTGTTCGCCATGAACTTCGGCGAGGTCGGGTTCCTCGCGACGGTGGAGCCGGACGACATGGGCGAGGGCTTCCGCCGCGCGTTCGCGCACGAGTTCGAGGTCCTGCCGCTGCCGGCGGTCGTGCTGAGCGGGCTCGACGGCGACAAGGCGGCGATCAACGACGTCTCGATCCATCGCAAGGTGGGCGAGCGGGTGGCGCAGCTCGCGTACGCGATCGAGGACGCCGAGCTCGGGTCGGTCCGCTGCGACGGGCTCGTGATCGCCACGCCCGCGGGGTCGACCGGCTACAACCTCGCGAACGCCGGGCCGGTCATGGCGTGGGGCGTGGAGGGCTTCGCGGTCTCGTTCATCGCGCCGCACTCGCTCACGGCGCGGGCGCTCGTGGTGGCGCCCAACGACACGCTGACGGTGCACAACCGCGGCAACGACGTGGTCGACGTGATCGTGGACGGGCGGCCGATCGGCGAGCTGTCGCCGGGCGACGCGGTGTCGGCGACGTTCCGCCACGACGTGGCGAGCCTCGCGCAGGTCGCGGGGACGTCGTTCTACCGCCGTCTGCGCCAGAAGTTCGGCCGTCTGTCCTCGTAGCGCGACGGCTTCGCGACGACTCTGCACGGGTCCCGGCGGTCCGTCGGGTGCCGCTGGCACCGTGTCGGGCGTGTTGTTGGAGCTTCGTGTCGAGAACCTGCTGCTGATCGAGCGGGCCGAGCTGCGGCTCGGGCCGGGGTTGAACGTCCTGACGGGGGAGACGGGGGCGGGCAAGACGATGCTCGCCCACGCGCTCGACCTGCTGCTGGGCGGCAAGCCGCGATCGGGAATCGTGCGGCCGGGGGCGGCGGAGGCGTGGGTCGAGGGCGTCTTCGAGCTTCCCGACGGTCTGCGCGGCGAGCTGGGGGAGCGGCTGCCGGCGGATGCCGAGGAGGTCGTCCTGGCGCGGCGCGTGTCTTCCGAAGGGCGGTCGCGGGCGTACGTCTGCGGGCGCAGCGCGACGGTCGGCGACCTGCGGGACCTCGCGGGCGCGCTCGTCGCGTTCTACGGCCAGCACGAGCATCGGCGGCTGACGCTGGCCTCGGCGCAGCTCGAGCTGCTCGACGCGTTCTGCGGTGCGGCGCACCTGGAGGCGCGGCGGGCGTGCGCGACCGTGCACGCGCGGGTGCGGGAGCTCGAGGGCTCGCTCGACGCGCTGCGCGAGCGGGCGGGCGCGCGGGACCGCGAGATCGACCTGCTCGAGTTCGAGCTCGCGGAGATCGACGAGGCGTCGCCGTCGGAGGCCGAGGAGGCCGAGCTGCTCGCCGAGCGCGGGCGGCTGCGTCACCTCGAGGCGCTGCGCGCGGCGTCGCTCGGCGCGGCCGAGGCGATGGACGGCGAGGGCGACGCCTTCGGCGACCCGTTCGACGCGGGCGGCCCCTCCGCCCGCGGCTCGTCCCGGGGCGCGCTCGCCGCGGGCGGCGTCACCGCGCTCCTCGCGGCCGCGGAGCACGCGCTCGACGGCGTCGCGGGCGTCGACCCCCTCCTCGATCCCTTGGCGGAGCGGCTCCGCGGCCTGTCCGTCGAGGCCGGCGACCTGGCCGCGGAGCTTCGCCGCTGCGGCGAGGGCCTCGAGGGGGAGCCCGGTCGGCTGGAGGTCGTCGAGGAGCGCCTGGCGGTGCTCGACCGCCTCAAGCGCAAGCATGGCGGGACGATCGCGGCCGTCCTCGCGCACGCCGAGGAGTGCCGGCGGCGGCGCGACGAGCTCGCCAACGCGGAGGTGGCGCTCGAGCAGGCGACGGCGGAGCTCGAGCGGGCGGTCGCCGAGCGCGCCGAGCGGTCCGCCGGGCTGCGCAAGACGCGGGCAAAGGCGGCGCCGAAGCTCGCGGCCGGCGTCCGCGCGAGGCTCGAGGAGCTGGCGATGGACGGCGCGGCGTTCGAGGTCGCGCTGACCGAGCGCGAGCCGGGGCCGACGGGCGCCGACGCGGTCGAGCTGCTCATCGCGCCGAACCCGGGCGTCCCCGCGGCGCCGCTGCGCGACATCGCGTCGGGCGGCGAGCTGTCGCGCGTGATGCTCGCGGTGCTCGGCACCGCGAACGACGGCGGCGACGCGACGCTGGTGTTCGACGAGGTCGACGCGGGCGTGGGCGGCCAGACCGCGCGCGCGGTCGGCGAGCAGCTCCGCGCGCTGGGGGAGGGGCGCCAGGTCGTGTGCATCACCCACCTCCCGCAGATCGCCTCGCTGGCCGAGCGCCACTTCTCGATCGCCAAGGACACGTCGGTCGAGCCCGCGCTCACCACGGTGACCCAGCTCGGAGAGCGCGAGGTCGTGACCGAGCTCGTCCGGATGCTCGGCGCCGACGACACCGACCTCGCCGCCCGCCGGCACGCCCAGGAGCTGAGGAAGGCGGCCTGACGCCGGGCGCGTTCGCGCGTCGCTCAAGGGAGGCACCGTCGTGCCGAACCACCAGAAAGAGCGATGACCCCGAGCCGCCCCCGAGTCGAAGCCAGCCGCGCCCCCGGAGCCCTCCAGGTGGAGCACTGCGACATCCCGGGCGACATGACGCTCGGCGAGTGGCGCCGGCACTGCGCAGCCGAGCGCCGCGCGAGCGAGTCCGCCCGCAGCCACGCGACGAAGCGCCGCGGCCTGCGCCGCCTGCTCGGCGGCTGAGCGGCGACCCACGCCGCTCCGCGCCACCTCCGCCGCCGGCCCTCCGCGCCGCCTCTGCCGCCCGACCCAGCGGCCCTCCGCGCCGCCTCCGCGCCCTTTTCCCGCACCTTGCGGGGCGCTCCTCATTCGCCGTCCGCGGGCGGCGATACCGTGGCTCTCGCCCGGCAACGCCTACACTCGGAAGCGCGCTTCATGCCCGAACGACAGACCCGATTCATCTTCGTCACCGGCGGCGTGGTCTCCTCGCTCGGCAAGGGCATCGCCGCTTCCTCGATCGGGCGACTGCTCGTCTCGCGCGGCCTCAGCGTCGGCCTCCAGAAGTTCGACCCGTACATCAACGTCGACCCGGGCACGATGTCGCCGTACCAGCACGGCGAGGTCTTCGTCACCGAGGACGGCGCGGAGACCGACCTCGACCTCGGCCACTACGAGCGCTTCACCGACGCGAACACGACGCGCCAGTCGAACGTCACCACCGGCGCGATCTACAACGCCGTGATCCGGCGCGAGCGCCGCGGCGACTACCTCGGCGGGACGGTCCAGGTCATCCCGCACATCACGGACGAGATCAAGCATCGCATCCGCCTGCAGGCCGAGGCCCAGGACGTCGACTTCGTGATCACCGAGATCGGGGGCACGGTCGGCGACATCGAGTCGCTGCCGTTCCTCGAGGCCCTGCGTCAGTTCCAGGTCGAGGGCGCGCGCCGCACCACCATGTTCGTGCACGTCACGCTCGTGCCCTACCTCGGTCACGCCGGCGAGCTGAAGACGAAGCCCACGCAGCACTCCGTTCAGGAGCTGCGCCGGATCGGCATCCAGCCCGACCTGGTGATGTGCCGCTCCGAGGGCCCGCTCGACCAGGACATCCGGCGCAAGATCGCGCTGTTCACGAACCT
>DASVQN010000038.1:0-59396 GCA_036389155.1 Solirubrobacteraceae bacterium | reverse complement strand
TCGGCTGAATGTCACACTGGACGGCGGCCTGCCACCCGGTCGGGAAGATGTCGCTGAGGAAGAGCAGCTTTTCGTCGGGGATCCCGTCCGGCACCTTGATATGCGTCGCGTCGGCGAAGGGCACCCGCAGGTATTCGGCTTGGCCGCCCGGGTAGCCGCCGGTCAGGTGCGAGTAGCCGAAGATGCCGGCCGTCGGGAATCCGAACATCTTCTCGGCGAGGCGGGCATTCGGGTTCGAGTTCTCGCAGACCGAGTAGAGCTCGTTCTTGCACGACCAGCAGTTGCCGCAAGCGATCGGAAACGGAACAACCACGCGATCGCCGACCTTGAGCTTGCTTCGCGCTCCCGGTCCGACCTCGACCACCTCGCCCATGCTCTCGTGGCCCATGATGTCGCCGTTCTTCATGCCCGGCATGTAGCCGTCGTAGAGGTGCAGGTCGGAGCCGCAGATCGCGGTCGAGCTGATCTTCACGATCGCGTCGCGGTCGTTGAGGATCTTCGGGTCCGGGACGTTCTCGACCTGGACGGTGTTGCGGCCGGACCAGACGTTCGCGCGCATCAGACGCCCGCCTCCTGCAGCTCGGACTCCTCGAGCGGCTGGGCCGGCCGCTCCGCCGGCTTGCCCTCGAGGGACTCGCCCTGCGGCATGCCCTCCGACCGCGCGATCTCGCCGGTCTCGACGCGCTGCTTGAACCGGCGCAGCTCGTCCTTGGCCTTGGCCAGCGGCTCGGTGCCGGCGACCTTCTGGACGATCTCGCCGATCTTCCCGCCGCGGGCGCCGTCCCCGAACTCGACGTGCATCTCGGTGCCGCGGTCGCCGGGCGCGTCGCTGAACGTGACGGCACCTTCGATGCGGGACCCGTGGTCCGCGCTCTCCCAGAGGCGCTGGACCTCGTCGCGTGGCTTGTTGATCGTGATCGCTGCCTTGCCCATGCCACGGGACTCACCCTCCGCGCCGCCGTCGAAACCCCCTCATCCGCGCCCGGTCAGGCGCTGGAGCGCGAAGCCGACGACGCGCTCGCGCTCCTCCGGCGTCTGGTCGCCGAACAGGACGCCCTGGATCGTGGCGAGGAGGGTCTCCACGGTCGCCTCGAGGTCGCGCTCGGGCACGCGCGACGCCAGGACGTTGGTCAGCATCCGCCGCCACGTCGCCTGCAGCTCGGCGGCGAAGGCGGCCACGACGTCCGACGTGCGGGCGCGGTCGTAGAGGGCCGCGCGCACGTCGGCCATCTCCGCGAGGCGCTCGACGAACCACAGGACCTTGTGCTCGAGCGACGGCTGGTCCGGCGGCTTGCGGGCGACCACGTCGCGGAGCATCCGCTCGAGGGCGGCCACGAAGAGGTGGTCCTTCGACGGGAAGTACCAGTAGACGGCGTTCTGCGCGATGCCGAGCTCCCGCGCGAGTCCGACGACCGACAGCGCCTCGTAGCCGCCCTCCCGCAGCCGCGCAACCGCCGCGCTCACGATCTCCTCGACCTTGGCGTCGCGCTCGAGCTCGGTGCGGGTGCGCGGCATGGCTCTCTCTGATTCTACTCACGCTCTTGACACCCTCCCAAGTTCTTGGGATGGTCCCAAGGGGTTCACGACGGGAGGGCGAGATGACGCGGGTGCTGTTGACGGGCGCTTCGAGCGGGATCGGGCGCGAGCTGGCGCGGGAGCTGGCTGCCCGCGGGGACCGGCTGGCGGTCGCCGCGCGGCGCCGCGACCGGCTGGAGTCGCTCGCCGACGAGGTCGCGGGGACGGGACGGGAGCGGCCCGTGGTCCTCGAGGCGGACCTGGCACGACGCGGAGCGGCGGCGGCGCTCGCGGAGGAGGCCGTGGCGGCGCTCGGCGGCGTCGACGTGCTCGTCAACAACGCGGGCGGCGGCGTGGGCGGCCAGATCGCGACCGTCGGCGACCGCGACGAGGCCCGCGAGGCCTTCGAGGTCAACTACTGGTCCCCGCTCGCGCTCGTCCGCGCGCTCCTGCCCGGGATGCGCGAGCGCGGCGCCGGCACGATCGTGAACGTCACGTCGATGGCCCAGGTCAGCACCTGGCCGGGCTTCGGCGCCTACGCGGCGACGAAGTCGGCGCTGGCCAACGCGACGGAGACGCTGCGCCTCGAGCTGGCGGGCACCGGGATCCACGTGCTCGAGGCGATCCCCGGCCCGGTCGACACCGCGGTGCAGGGCGAGACGCGCCTCGCGCCGGGCATCGAGAAGATGCTCTCGCGCGTCCCGCTCGGCGACGCGCGCGAGATGGCGCGCCGCATCGTCCGCGCGATGGAGCGCGGCGACGCGCACGTGATCTACCCGCGGCGCGCGGCGGTCGCGTACCACCTGCCGTCCCTCTCGCGCCGGGACACCCGCCGCATGGTGGCCAAGGTCGCCCGCGACACCGACCCCACCGTCGTCGAGGCCCTCGAAGGCCTCGTCGTGCGGACCGGCTCGCAGGGCGACGAGATGGCGCGCATCGCCCGCGACGCGTGGGAGCAGAGTCGCGGTCGCGCCTAGGCGCGGGTGAAGCGCCGGCCGGCAACCGGCGAGGCGTCTTCGTCGAGGCGCTGCGGCTCCGCTTCGGCCTCGACCCGCGCCGCTTCCTTCTCCATCGCCGCCAGGCGCTCGGGCGTCAGGTCGTGCGCGTTCTCGGCTTCGATCTCGGCGAGCAGCGCCGCGCCCTCGGCGGCCGACGCCTCGTCGACGACGACCTTCTTGCCGGCCGCGTAGTAGCGGTCGATCTCCTGGAAGAGGACGTCGACGAGGTCCTCGGTCGGCACCTTGCGCAGCGCCTGGCCCTTGGAGTAGATGACGCCCATGTCCTTGGCGCCGGCGATGCCGAAGTCGGCGTGCGACGCCTCGCCGATCCCGTTGACCGCGCAGCCGAGGACCGCGACCTCGATCGGGTCGGTGTAGGCCTCCAGGCGCTTCTCGATCTGGGACACGACGGTGTCCATGTCGAACTGCAACCGGCCGCAGGTGGGGCAGGCGATGAGGACGGGGCCGCGCTCGCGCAGCTGCAGCGCCTTGAGGATCTCCCAGGCGACCTTGACCTCCTCCTCGGCGTGGAAGGTCGAGAGCGAGATGCGGATCGTGTCGCCGATCCCGTCGGCGAGCAGGGTCCCGAGCCCGACGGCGCTCTTCAGCGAGCCCGACCACTTCGTCCCGGCCTCGGTGATGCCGAGGTGCAGCGGGTACGGGATGCGCTCGCTCAGCAGCCGGTTCGACGCGATCGTGTTCGGCACGTTCGTCGACTTGATGGAGACCTTGAAGTTCGTGAAGTCCAGCCGCTCCATCAGCTCGACGAACTCGGCGGCGGCGGTGACGAGCGCCTCGACCGGGTTCGTGCGCTCCAGCTCGTGCAGGTGCTTGGGCAGCGAGCCGGAGTTCACCCCGATGCGCATCGGCGTCCCGAGCTGGTTCGCGCGCGCGACGACCTCGGCGACCTTGTCCGGCCCGCCGATGTTCCCCGGGTTCAGGCGGATGCAGTGCGCGCCGGCGTCGAGGGCCTTCAGCGCGAGCGTGTGGTTGAAGTGGATGTCGGCGATCACCGGGATCGGCGACTCCGCGACGATCGTGCGCAGCGCCTCGGCGTCCTGCACGCGCGGCACGGCGACGCGGACGAGGTCGGCGCCGGCCTCGGCCACGGTGCGGATCTGCCGCATCGTCGCGTCGAGGTTCGCGGTCTCGGTCTTCGTCATCGTCTGGACGACGACCGGGGCACCGCCCCCGATCGGGACGCCCCCGACGCTGATCTGCCGCTGTGAGGCCACGCACCCAGTGTACGAGCGGGTGCTGGCATGGGATCGCTGCCGCTAGGGCACAATTGAGCGCATGAGCTACGACACCGCCTACAGCGGCGCAGAGGCGCAAGCGCGCTCGGTGCCCCAGATCCTCGGCCAGGTGATGTTCCTGGTCGCCGTCGCCATCGGCTTCATGGCCGTCGGCACGCTGATCGGCCGCGACCTATCGGAGAGCACCGCCCGCGTCTGCTCGTTCACGGGCCTCGGCATGCTGATCGCGTCGTCGTTCGTCGATCGCCTGCGCTACGGCCCCGTCGGGATCGGCTGGCTGTGCGCGCTCGCGCTGCTCATTGGCCTCGGGCTCGGCCCCGTCATCGCCTACATGAGCGAGACGCAGCCCGGCGACGTCAGCACGGCCGTCGGCCTGACCGCGCTCGTCGTCCTCGGCATGGCGTCGGTCGGCTACGCGATCGACAAGGACACCGTCGGCTGGATGAAGCCGCTGTCCTTCATCGTGCTCGGCGCGGTCGTCATCAGCATCGGCGCGCTGGTCTTCGGCGGGCTGGGGACGCTCTCGCCGGTCCTCTCCGTCGTGATCCTGATCGCGTCGTCGCTGCTGATCCTGGTCGACTTCAACTACATCCGCAAGCACGCGACCGCGCACGACGTCGTCTGGCTGGCGACGGGCATCTTCGTCAGCATCGTCAACATCTTCATCTCGCTGCTGAACCTGATCGGTCGTTGACCGACGTCTACGCGAGCGCCAAGCCCGGCCTGCGCGCGCGGCTGGGCTCGGCGCTCGCCGCCCGTGCCCGCGCCCGCCGGCATCGCCGCTTCCGAGCGCTGACGGGCGCGGGCCCGGGCACGCGCATCGTCGACGTCGGGTGCGGCCGGATCGGGCTCCGAGCCCTCGAGCCCGACCTCGACATCACCGGCGTCGACGTCGTCGAGCGCCCCGGGTACCCCGGGCCCTTCGTGCGCGCCGACGCGACGGAGCGCCTCCCCTTCGACGACGGCGCCTTCGACCTGGCGTACTCGAGCAGCGTCGTCGAGCACCTCCGGCCGGAGGACCGCGAGCGCTTCGCGGCCGAGATCCGCCGCGTGGCCAAGGGCTGGTGGGTCCAGACGCCCGCGTACTCGTTCCCGGTCGAGCCGCACGCCCTCCTCCCCTTCGCCCACTGGCTCCCGGTCCGCCTGCGCCGCCCGTACTGGCGGCTCGGGGTCGCGGGAGCGTGGGAGGAGATCGCGCTCCTGCGCCGCGGCGAGCTGCGCCGGCTGTTCCCCGAGGGCCGGATCGTCGCCGAGCGGATCGGCCCGCTCGCGAAGAGCTGGGTCAGCCTGCGATAGAAGTCCCGGCCGTGGACGACCTCGTCAACGTCGCCGACTTCGAGCGCCGGGCCGCCGACGTGCTCGATCCCGGCGTGCTCGGCTACTACGCGGGCGGGGCGGGCGACGAGCGCACGCTGCGCGACAACGTCGACGCCTTCGGCCGCTGGAGCCTGCGCCCCCGCACGCTCGTGGACGTCAGCGGCGTGTCCGCCGCGACGACCGTCCTCGGCTCGCCGTCGTCGATGCCGCTCCTCGTCGCGCCGACCGCGCTGCACCGGCTCGCGCACCCCGACGGGGAGCCCGGCATGGCGCGGGCCGCGGCGCAGGCGGGAACCATCTACACGATGTCGTCGCTCGCGACCTCGCGCCCGCACGAGGTGGCGGCGGAGTGCCCGAGGGCGCCCCGGTGGTTGCAGCTCTACGTGCTGCGCGACCGCGGCGTGTCGCAGGCGCTGATGGACGAGGCGATCGAGTGCGGGTTCGACGCGATCGTGCTGACGGTCGACGCCCCGCGCGCCGGCCGCCGCGAGCGCGACTTCCGCACGGGCTTCGCCGTTCCGGCGGACCTCCCGATGCCGGCGATCGACGCGGCCGCCGGCGGCGGCGGCCCCGCGGCCATGACGCCGGCCGAGTTCTTCTCGCTCGTGGACGCGACGCTCAGCTGGCGCGACCTCGAGCGGCTGGCGTCCGACTGCTCGCTCCCGGTCCTCGTGAAGGGGATCCACACCGCGGAGGACGCGGTGCTGGCCGCCGAGCATGGCGCGGCGGGCGTGATCGTGTCCAACCACGGCGGGCGCCAGCTCGACGGCGTCCCCGCCGCCCTGGACATGCTGCCGGAGGTCGCCGAGGCCGTCGGGGACCGGGTCGAGGTCCTGATGGACGGCGGGATCCGGCGCGGGACCGACGTCCTGGTCGCGCTGGCGCTCGGCGCGCGCGCGGTGCTGGCGGGCCGCCCGCTGCTGTGGGGCCTCGCCTGTGGCGGCGAGGCCGGCGCGCTGCGGGTCCTGGAGATCCTGAAGGCCGAGATCGAGCTCGGCCTGACCCTCCTGGGCGCTCCGACGCCGTCCGACGTCACGCGGGCGCACGTCCAGCCGTCCACGCGCGCATGAACGCGTGCAGGCGGAAGTGGACGAAAGCACGAGTTGACCGACCGTCCGACCCGCCAGTACCGTCATCGACCGAGGTCAAAGGATTGACGCCCGGAGTCACCCGCCACCGTCTCGCCGTGCTCGTCACAGGCGTGCTGCTCGCCGCGCTGGTCGCGGCCGCGCCCGCCGGCGCCGAGACGTTCGGCCCGAGCGATCCGGTCCCGATCACCGCGACCAGCTCCTCGGTGCTCCCCGTCAGCGGGCTCGCGGGCGCGATCACCGACGTCAACGTCCTGCTGCACGACATCGATCACACGCGGGCGCAGGACATCGACATCCTCCTCCAGTCCCCGACCGGGAACCGGCTCGTCCTGATGTCCGACGCCTGCAATCCGGGGCCGATCACCAACGCGAACCTCAAGTTCGACCAGATCGCGGCGGGCCCGCTGTCCCCGACCGAGGTGTGTCCCAGCGGCCTCTACGACCCGACCGACTACACCACCGCGCCGCCCGACGCGTGGACGTCGCCCCCGTTCTACGGCAGCCTCGACGACTTCAACGGCGAGGTGGCCAACGGCAGCTGGACGCTGGAGGTCCTCGACGACACCGCCGGCGAGACCGGGGACATCAGCGGCGGCTGGAGCCTGGAGATCACCACCTCCGGGACGCCGCCCATCACCATCTCCACCGGCAGCCAGGCCTTCGGCCCCGCGTCGCCGTTCCCGGCCGAGCTCGACGTCCTCACCCCCGACCGGGTCGTGGTCACGGACGCCGACGTGCTCATCGACGGCTTCACGCACCAGCACGGCGAGCACGTCGACATGTTCCTCGAGGGTCCCGAGGGTCAGAAGGCGTGGCTGATGTCGGACGTCTGCCGGGGCGACGAGAAGCTCGTGGACCTGAAGATCGACGACGAGGCGCCCAACCCCTTCTTCGAGGCCGAGGCCTGCTCGTCGAACACCTACCGCCCCCGCAACTTCGACGAGGGGCCGGCGGACCAGGACACGTTCTCGGCGCCCGCCCCCGCGCCCCCGGGCGACGAGACGCTCTCGGCCTTCGACCTCACCGACCCCGACGGGACGTGGAGGCTGTGGATCCAGGACGACAGCGAGGGCGGCCAGGGCTTCATCCTCGGCGGGTGGGACCTCGAGTTCGACACGCGCCCCGCCGCGGACGTCGGCTTCTCGGTCTCCTCGCAGACGGTCAACGAGGGCTCGACCGTCACCGTCGACGTCCTGCGCGGCGGCCAGTCGCCGCTCGGGCGCGGCTCGGTCGTCGTGGCCACCCAGAGCGAGACCGCCAAGGCCGGCCAGGACTTCACGCCGGTCTCCGAGACGCTGACGTTCCAGCCGGGCGAGACCAAGAAGACGATCTCGGTCCCGGTCACGGCGGACGGCGGGTTCGAGCCGGAGCAGGGCTTCAGCATCGTGCTCGGCGAGGCGGAGGGCGACGCGAAGGTCGGCACGCCGGCCGCGGTCGGGATCACGATCCCGCCCGACGCCGAGCAGCGGCCCGACGACACGCCGACCGGCAACGAGGACAAGCCGCCGCCCGCCGTCTTCACCACCGCGAACGTCCTGACCCGCCCGCCCGCCGCGAGCCGCTGTCGCCGGACCGGCCAGACGATCACCTTCCGCCCGGTCATGCCGGCCGGGATCGCGATCCTGCGCAGCGAGGTCTACGTCAACGGCAAGAAGGTCGAGGACAACATCGGCACCGCGGCCGTGGCGCCCATCGTCCTGACGATGAAGGGCGCCCGCATGAAGGTCCGCATCAAGCTGACCGCGCAGGACGGCCGCGTCGTGAACATCCGGCGGACGTTCCGCCGCTGCAAGCGTCGCTAGCCCTCACGCCGCCCGAGCGAGCGCCGCGCCCAGCCGAGCGGCGACCGCCTCCCGCTCGTCGACGAGCTGCCGCCAGGTCACCCGCAGCACCCGCCATCCCTCCGCCGTCAGCCGCTGGTCCTTCCGCCGGTCACGCTCGAACGCGTACCGCGACCCGTGGAACGCGAAGCCGTCGACCTCGACGACGAGCCGCTCGCGCCGCCAGACCGCGTCGACCTCGTAGCCGCCGATCCGCGCGTTCGTCTGCGGTCGCGGGAGGCCGGCGCTCCGGATCACCTCGCTGAGCTTCCGCTCCGCCTCCGAGCGCGTCAGTTGTGGGTCGCTCGTGCTTGCCGCGGCGCGCAGTGCGCGGGCTCCCCGGTGGCCGCGGTGCTTGTCGACGGCATCGGTGAGGGTGATGTGGTCCAGCTTTCGTTGGATCTGCGCTTCCTCGATCGCCCGTTCGAGCTGTTTTCGCGGGAGGACGGTGGCGAGGTCGCGGATCGTGCGCTCGGGTGTCGTGACCGGGATCCCGTCGACGACCGTCACCTCGTTTCCGGTGAGGACGGCCCTTCGAACCCGGATCCCCGTGCGGCTCCTCGGGTGCGCGGGCGCGATCACGTCGACAACCGCGATCTCCGGGCCGAAGCCGTGCAGGTGTGCGGCGGCCCGGTGGCTGAGCGCAGCCCCGGCCCCGCAGGCCAGCGTCGCCGCCATGAGGCTGGTGAGGGAGTCGCTCAGCGGGCCGACGCGGTAGACGCCGCGGTGCAGCGGCGTCAGCCGCCGGTGCCTCACCCGGTGTGCGACTGCGTCGCGCGTCAAGCCGCAGTCGGCGAGCTGGCGCGCAGAGACGACCCCGTGCTGCCGCGCCGCCACCTCCGCGACGAGCACGTCGGGAGCCCGCACAACCGGACACTCGCGACCCCCCACGACCGCGAGTGTCCATTCCGGCGCGTCAGAGCCGACGGAATGGACACTCGGCGCGAAAGTCGCCGCGAGTGGAGCGTTAGGCGGGCGGAGGGGGTCGCGAGGGAGCACTGGGACAAGCGTCCCTCACTCCCTCACCAGCCGCCGTTCGTTGGCGCAAGTCGTCACAGACTCGTTGCGAACGGCGCGCGAACGCGTGCGATTACTCCGCGTAGAGCGCCTCGATCTCCTCCTCGTACTTCTCGAGGATCGGCTTGCGCTTGAGCTTCATCGTCGGGGTCATCTCGTCGCCCCCCGGCTCCCAGTCGCCCTCGACGATGTGGAACTTCTTGATCTGCTCGACCCTCGAGAGGTTCTCGTTGGCCTTCGCGATCTCGGCCTCGACCGCCTCGCGGACCTTGTCGTTGGAGGCCAGCGCCGAGAGCGACGAGTCGGAGATGCCGTTCTTGGCCGCCCAGCCCGGTGCGCCGTCGGCGTCGAGGACGATCAGCGCGACGTTGTACTTGCGCCGGTCGCCGATCACGGCCGCCTGGCCGATGAGCGGCCCCGCGGACTTGAGCTCGGACTCGATGTACGCCGGCGACATGTTCTTGCCGGCGGCGTTGATGATGAGCTCCTTCTTGCGGTCGACGATCTTGACGTAGCCGTCCTCGTCGATCTCCGCGATGTCGCCGGTGTGCAGCCAGCCGTCGACGAGCTCCTCCTTCGTCTTGTCGGGCTGGTTGCGGTAGCCCTTCATGACGAACGGGCCCTTGACGAGCAGCTCGCCGTCGTCGGCCAGCTTGACCTCGCAGCCCGGCGCCGGCGGGCCGACCGTGCCGATCTTGATCTTGCCGCGCGGCGGGTTGGTCGTCCCGTAGCCGCACGTCTCGCTCATGCCCCACAGCTCGGCGATCGGGACGCCCAGCGCGTGGAAGAACTCGAGGACCTCCGGCGGCGTCGGCGCCGCGCCCACGTTGCACGCCTCGAGCTCGTTCAGCCCGAGCGCCTTGCGCAGGTGGACGAACATGTTCGCGTCGGCCTCGGCGACCTTCTTGGCGAGGCTCTCCGGCACCTCCTCGCCCTTCTGCTCCAGCCGGACCTTCTCGATCGCGGCGTCGAGCGCGTCCTTGGCGGCCTTCGCCTGCTCCTCGGGCGCGTCGGCCAGCTTGGACTCCAGGCCCGCCTTCAGCTTCTCCCAGATCCGCGGCACCGCGAAGAACCAGTTCGGGTTCACCTCGGGCAGGAACTCGATGATCTTGCTCGGGTTGTCGCAGATCGTGATCTCCAGCCCGAGCACGATCGGGATGTAGTGGTGCGCGTTGCGCTCGGCGACGTGCGCGTTGGGCAGCCACGAGATGACGCGCCCCTCGGGCGGGAAGTCGATCAGCTGCTTGAAGCCCTCGATCGACTTGATGAGGTTGTCGTGCGTCAGCTCGACGCCCTTCGGCGGCCCCGTGGTGCCCGACGTGTAGATCAGCGTCAGCAGGTCGGAGGGCTTGACGGCCGCGGCGGACGCCTCGGCGTCGAAGTCCGGATCGGGGTCGTTCTCGACGCCCTCGAAGGAGAGCGTCCCGTCGGGCGGCTCCCCCACGACGACGATGTGCTCGAGGTCGGGCAGGTCGTCCTTGATCTTCAGGAAGCGCTCGGCGAACTGCTCGTCGATGATCGCGACCTTCGCGCCGGCGTCCCCGACGACGTACTTGATCTGCTCCGGCGAGGCCGTGACGTAGAGCGAGAACGGTGTCGCGCCGAGCGTCATCCCGGCGAGGTCGGAGAGGTGGAACTCGAACTGGTTCGGGAACATCAGCGCGAGCGTGTCGCCGCGCTGCAGCCCGAGCTTGGAGAGCCCGGCGGCGAGCTTGTCGACGCGCTGGCGCAGCGCGCCCCACGGGATCGAGAACGCGTCCCCCCGCGTCCGGATCGCGGTGCGCTCCGGGTGCGCGGCGGCCGTCCGGTGGAACGCCTCGATGACGGTCTTGGCCTCGACCTCCGCCTCGAGCGGCGTCTCGGCGCGATCAACGGTGCTGCTCTCCATCCCGATCTCCCCTTCTTCCGGCTCACACACCGCGAGCGGGGGCGGGACGCTAACGCACTCGGTCGAACGTCCCGTCCTGCAGGCGGTCTATGTCGTTGGTTACCCCGATGAAGAACAGGAGCAAAACGAGCATCATCCCCACGACGCTCGCCTTCTCCATCGTCGCGAACGGGATGGCGCGCCCGCGCACCTTCTCGGCCAGCGCCCAGAAGATGTGGCCGCCGTCGAGCGGGAGGAACGGCGCCAGGTTGATGACCGCGAGCGACAGCGAGATGAGCCCGAGGATGAAGAAGGCCTGCGCCGTGTCGAACTCGATCGCGCGCCGCGTCGCCTCGTAGCCGCCCACCACGCTGCCCACGTCCTTGCGCTTCTGCTTGTCGTAGACGATGCCGGCGATCGTCGAGACGGTCTTGCTCGTGACCTCCCACATGCGGTCGACGCTCTCCCGCGCGGCGCCGCCGACGCTGAGCTGCTTGAACCGCGTCTCGAACGCGAACCCGATCAGCGGCCGCTTGGCCTCCGCATCGTACTTCGGGGTGACCAGCACCGACCGCTCGCGCCCGCTGCGCACGACCGTCAGCTCCGCCGCCTCCGCCGCCGTGCAGCCGTCGCGCTGGACGCCCGCGCAGCGATGGGTGGCCAGCTGCTTGCGCAGCTTCGCGGGATCGCCGCGCACGCCGTCGACCGCGACGATCCGGTCGCCGGGCTTCAGCGCGGCGGCCGCCGGGCTGCCCGGGTTGACCTGTTCGACGATCGGCCGGCTCGGCTGCGCGGTGTCGACGATCTCCGTCGTCGAGTAGAGCCCCCACAGGATCACGAACGCGAGCACGAGGTTCACCGCCGGCCCGGCCGCGATCACGACGATCCGCTTCCACACCGGCTGGCGGTAGTACGCGCGGTGCGCGACCTCGGGCGGGATGACCTCCGCCGGGTTCATCCCCGTGATCTTCACGTAGCCGCCGAGCGGGATCGACGCGATCCCGTACGTCGTCTCGCCGCGCTGCACCTTCCACAGCCACGGCCCGAAGAAGAGCGAGAACTTCTCGACGCGCATCCCGACGGCCTTGGCCGCCGCGAAGTGGCCGGCCTCGTGCAGGATGATGAGGACGGCGAAGCCGAGGAACGCGAGGAGCCAGCTCACGCGCGCGCCCCGATCAGCTCGGCGGCCGCGGCGCGCGCCTCGCGATCGGCCTCGTACAGCGTCTCGAACGCGTGGACGCGGCTCGCCGGCACGCGCTCCAGCGCCTCCTCGATCACCGCCGCGATCCCAAGGAACGGCAGCCGCCCCTCGAGGAACGCGTGCACCGCGACCTCGTTCGCCGCGTTCAGGACGCACGGCCCCGTCCCGCCCGCGAGCGCCGCCTCGCGCGCCAGGCGCAGGCAGGGGAACGCGTCCTCGTCGACGGGCTCGAACGTCAGCGCGCCCACCTCCGCGAGGTCGAGCGCGCGCACGGGCAGCTCGATCCGCTCGGGATGGTGCAGGGCGTAGGCGATCGGGACGCGCATGTCGGGGTGGCCGAGGTGCGCCAGCGCCGCGCCGTCGCACAACTGGACGTACGAGTGGACGATCGACTGCGGATGCACGACGACGTCGATGCGCTCGTACGGCGTCCCGAACAGGTGGTGCGCCTCGATCACCTCCAGGCCCTTGTTCATGAGCGTCGCCGAGTCGACGGTGATCTTGCCGCCCATCGCCCACGTCGGGTGGTTGAGGGCCTCCTCGACCGTCACGTCGGCGAGCTCCTCGCGCGTGCGCCCGCGAAAAGGGCCGCCGGAGGCCGTCAGGACGAGCTTGTCGACCGCGCCGGGCCGCTCGCTCGACAGCAGCTGGTGCAGCGCGGAGTGCTCGGAGTCGACGGGGATGATCTGCGCGCCCGTCGCCTCGGCCAGTGCGGTGACGAGCTCGCCGCCGACGACGAGCGACTCCTTGTTGGCCAGCGCGAGGTCGATCCCCTCGCCCAGCGTCGCCACGGTCGGCCCGAGGCCCGCGGACCCGACGAGCGCGTTCAGGACCAGGTCCGCGCCCGACTCGACCACCAGCCGCACGAGCCCCTCGGGCCCTGCGAGCACCTCGCCGTCCGTCCACGCCTCCGCCGCCCGCGCCGCCGCGTCCGCGTCGTTCAGCGCGATCCGCTTCACGCCGAAGTGCTCGGCCTGCTCGACGAGCGACTCCCACGACCGCTCCGCGGACAGGCCGGCCAACTCGAAGCCGCCGGCGCGCGCGACCACGTCGAGGGCCTGCGTGCCGATCGAGCCGGTGGAGCCGAGGATGAGGAGGCGGCGCATCCCCGACAATGTAGGGATGCGCCGCCCGCCGAATCCGCGGCTCCGGCCTACCGCAGCCGGAAGGAGCGGCGCGCCGTCACGCGACGGCCGAGGGCGTCCGTCGCGACGCCGACCAACGCGAACCGCACCCGTCCGGCGCCCCGCAGCCTGCGCCGCGCGTCGCGCGTGAAGCGCAGCTTGAACGTCCGCCGGCCGCTGAAGCGCTGGCGGATGCCGCCGCGCGCGACGCGCAGCGACTTCAGCTTCAGCCTCCGCGCCGTCCTGCGGTCGACGACCAGCGACACGGTGGGCCGGCAGGCGGGCGTGCACCGCACACGCGTCCGGATGCCGAGCCGCAGGGCGCGCCGCAGCCGGCGGCGGTCGATCGCGATCGCGAAGCGCAGGAACCTGCTGCGGGCGCTCGCCTCCACGTCGCCCTTGGACCCCGCGGGCCCCGTCGTGCCCTCGCAGGCGCCGACGTTGCGGCGCTCGCCGCGCGCGACCTCGACCTTCTCCTCGCCGAGCAGGCGGCCGGAGCGGTCGAAGCACGAGAGGTTCCACGACTCGACCTGGGGCGGCAGCGTCCGCTCGCTCCCCGGCGCGCTGCCGAACAGCGAGATGCTCCCGTCGTACGGGCCGACGGCCGCGAAGTTGACGACCCGCAGGATGTACTTCCCGGGGTTCGCGTTCGGGTACTGGATCAGCTCGTCCGCCGTGCCGCCGGCGCTCGAGGACACGAGGTTCTCGGGTGCCACGGAGTTCTCGTAGAGGTAGATGTCGTAGTCGTCGGCCGGCGCGACGCCCGTCGTGACGGCGCGGATCAGGCGGTTCTCGCCCGCCGCGACGTCGAACGGGATGTCGCGCGGGGGCCGCGGCGGCGTCGGCACCGGCGTCGAGATGTCGATCGTCCGCGCGGGCTCGGCCGCGACGTCGGTCACCTTGCGCTCCTTCTGGACGATCGGCCGGGTCGACGGGTTGACGTGCCACTCGAAGCGGCCGCCGGCGCCGACCGTGATCTCGTCCTCGAGCGTGTCGGTGAAGGACTGCGGCGGGTCCGTGTTGCCCTGGTCGTCCTTGATCACCGGCGAGGTCTCGGTCGCGAACTGCTTGCGGATCTTCACGACGGCGCCCTCGGGCGCGCGGCCCTCGAGGATCGAGTGCCGGGCCGCGTTGGCGGTGCTCTCCTGGGCGACGAAGTACGCCGCGCGGTTGCCCTTGCCGGCGTAGTCGCCCGCGCCGTCGTACTCGGCGACGTTCTCCTCGTAGGGCGGATGGAACTCGTCCGGCCCGATCTCGTACGTGAAGCCGAAGCCGCCGGTCGCGTAGTAGGACCAGTCCTCGGTCGTGCCGGAGGTGTCGTACAGCGACCAGGACGGGCCGCTGCGGTAGCCGTTGTTGGCCGCCATCGAGTCCCCGAGCTCCTTGTACACCGGCTCGTCGGGCGAGAACCCCTGCGAGCGCAGGCCCGGCGGGCGCAGCAGCAGGTTCGAGAACGTGTGGTTGGTGATCAGCGTGACCACCTGGTTGTGCGACACGAGGTCCTTGACGTTCTGCGTCTCGGGCTCGGAGAACGGGCCGTAGCCTCGGAACGTGTCCGATCCCGGGTCCAGCGACGCGCCCGGGCCGCCCCAGAAGCCGCCGTAGTTGCGGTTCGTGTCCGTGCCGAGCTCGCGGTTCTCGCGGCTGCCGCACTGGCCCTCCTCCGGCGCCTTGCCGTCCTCCAGGCGGCAGTTGCGCCGCTTGTACGCGAAGGTGCCGGCGTTGATGTCGGCGAGGATGACCGCGGTGTACGCCGGGTCGTCGACCGGGATCTCGGTCTGGAGCTCCGGCGGCAGATCGACGGCCGCGCCCGCGTTGCCCGGGTCGAACGGGCTCTCACGGGACAGGTTGAAGCCGTCCGGGTTGGTGATCGGGACGACGATCGTGCGGGTGCTGTCGACCAGGCGCGTGACGCGGTCGTCGTGCCCGTAGCCCCTCACGAGCTCGTACGCCCACTCCATCGGGTGCTCGCCCGCCGGCCACTCGCGCGCGTGGTGCACGCCGAGCTGGAGGAACACGGGCTTGCCGTCGTCGAGGTTGACGTTCTTGGTGATCTCGATGCCGACGACGTCGCGACCCTCGAGCGTCTTGTTCTTGAGGGTGATGAGCTTGACGAGACCGGGATTGGCCTTCGCGAGCTCCTTCATCTCGTTCTCGTAGTCGGCAAGGTGCCGGTAGTCGGTGCGGCCCGACGGCAGCGCCGAGCGGCGCGTGCGGGCGGCGTAGCGCGCGTTGGCCTCCGCGTTGGCCGCGTCGAGCTTCTGGAGGTCGGCGACCTTGGTGCGGAACTCGAAGCCGAAGCGCTTCAGCCGCGCGGCGTCCGCGTTGCCGTGGAGCAGGACGTCGAGCGAGCGCCGGGTGCCGCTGTGCACCTCGTCGAAGCCGAGGTTCACCAGCCGGGTCTTCTCGGCCGGCGTCGGGGTCGCGACGGTGACGATGCTCCACGGCGTACGCGCCGACGGATCGACGGTCCGCAGCGCCACCGTCTCCAGGGTCGCCCGGAGGGTCGCGGCGTCGCTGTCGCGCCGGCAGGCCTGGAGGATGAGCTGCTGGCCCTTCGCGACGAAGCCCTGGGCGACCTCCTGGGCGCCGGTCCCCGCGGCGCTCGCGAGGTGGCGCCCGGTCAGCGCGTCGAAGACGGCGACGTCCCAGTCGCCCTTGCCGGCCGTGCGCAGCGTGAGCAGCCCGGTGTCGGCGGACACGTGGCGCTGCTGCTGGACGCCGGCGGCCTCGACCGGCCGCGTGTGGCAGGCGCGCGCGCCGTCGGCCGGCGCGGTGAAGGTGAGGGAGGTCCGCTCGAAGGCCTGCGCGGCGGACGGGACGAGGCCGGCGATCGCCGCGAGGGCGACGAGCACGAGCCGGAAGTCGGGACGAGAGGGCATGAAGGGTGCAACGCCGGGCGGCGGGCGATCTTGCGGCCGCCGCGGCTCGTGGCGACGGGGCGGCGCGGTCCGTTCCCCCCGGAGGGACCGCGCCGCGGGAGAGCGCTAGTGCTCCGACTCCGTCGCCGTCACGGCTGCCTTTCGAGGCGAACGGGCCAGGCGGAGCAGCGCGTTCGCGGCGCCGTGGAAGCTGTCTGAGGGGGATCGGCCGACATCTGGGGTACGCGAAACTCGGAGGCGCACCCCTGCGCGATCTACGCCGGAGCGGATTTTGCAATACCCGCGGGGCTAGCGCAAGTGCCGCATCACCTGACGAACACCCGCCAGAAGTTCCGCCGGACGTCCCTGCGCTCGACGTTCTGCGCCTGGTCGACGCCGCGCACCCAGATCTTGTACTCGCCCCTGCGCAGGCGCAGCTTCTTGGCGAAGCTCCACGCGGCGGTCCCCGTCGCGTCGACGTAGACCTGCTGCGAGCGGCAGCTGCGGACCGCGCCGAAGGTCCCGTTCGCGCCGAGGAACCGGCAGCGGTTGCCGCGGACGACGCGGGCGATCGACAGCTGGACCTTCCCCACGCCCGCGGCGCGCAGGCGGCTCGTGCCGGGGTCGGTGCACCCGCGGTCGGTCGAGGTGCCGCGCAGCGCGAACCCGCTGCGGCCGACGCGCGACGTACGCCTGGTGAAGGCCGTGCGCGGCGAGAAGGTGTCGACGCAGACCTGTTCGGTCACCGGCGGCGGCGGGGCCGGGGGCGGGGCCGCGGGCGGAGCGCTCGCGCCGCACGACAGGTCGAGCGTCAGCTGCTGCGCGCGGGCGACGAAGACGTCGCGCTGCTCGAGCACGTTGCCGGCGGCGTCCTCGCAGGTGAGCGTCCACGGCACCGGCTCGCCCTCGAACGGGCGCGTGGAGGGCGCGACGTGCCAGACGAACTCGCCGCTCGCCGGGACCGTCAGCGTCGACTCGCGGTGCTCGGGCAGGCGCTGGACGGGATGCTGGACGTCGTCGTCGTCGGGCCGCGCGCTGGTGACCGTCACGAAGTCGCGCTTGATGCGCAGGGTGCGGCCCGCCGGCGCCGTCCCGCGCAGGATCGAGTGCGTGTCGGGGTTGATCGCCGCTAGCCCGGCGAGGACGTAGGCCTCGCGCAGCCCGCCGAGCTTGATCGGGTCGCCGTTCTTGTCCGTCGTGTCCTTGCCGTCGTACTCCGGGATGAAGTCGTCGGTGTACGACGGGTGGAAGTTCGTCTTGCCGATCTCCGGCGTGAAGCTGAACGAGGCGAGGCCGCCGTACAGCCAGTCGTCGGTCGTGCCCGTCGTGTCGTACAGCTGGTACGAGTACTGCGAGGTGTACTCCGTCTCGCGGGCCATCGCGTCGCCGAGCAGGCGCATGCGCTCCTCGTCGGGCGCCGGGCCGTTGTCGGAGGTCCCCGGCGGGCGCAGGATCAGGCCGCTGAACGTGTGGTTGGTGATGAGGACGGTCGGCTGCACCTTGACCAGCAGCTCGCGGACCGACTCGCTCTCGGGCTCGGAGAACGGGCCCTCGCCGTGGTAGACGAGGCTCGACTGCGTGCTGCTCGTCCCCGGGCCGCCCCACTGCTCGCCGTAGTTGCGGTTCGTGTCGACCCCGTTGTCGCCGTTCTGACGCAGCTCGCACGGGATGTTGTTGGACTCCTCGTTCGCGTTCGGCCGGCAGTTCTTGCGGCGGTAGCCGGCGGCGCCCGAGCCCTGCTGCGGCGTGAACGGGAACGTCGGGTTGTCGTCGTTCGGGGAGTTCGGGAAGGTCCGCGTCGTCACGAACCCGTCGGGGTTCTGGATCGGGATGATGTACGTGCGCGCGCCCGACAGGATGTCCTTCCAGCGCGGCTCGCCGGCCAGCCCGCGGCTCAGAAGGTCGAGGCCGAACTCGATGGTCGCCTCGGCCGCCGGCCACTCGCGGGCGTGGTGGGTGCCGATCTGGACGAAGACGGGACGGCCGTCGTCGGTGCGGTTGACGTCGGTGGCGATCTCGACGCCGACGATGTCGCGGCCGTCGAGCGACTTGACGGGCAGCGTGATCGGCCGGACGACGCCCGGGTGGTCGTCGACCATCGCCTTCAGGTCGTCGAGGAACTCGTCGTACTGGCGGTAGGTCGTCCGGCCGCTGGGGATCCCGGCGCGCGCGCCCGACCGCGCGAAGCGCCGCTCGGCGGCGCGGTCCTTCGCGTCCTGCGCGAGGACGTCGGGGATCTCGACGCGCCAGCGGAACCCGGCGCCGGTGAGCTTCATCGCGTCCGCGGGCGAGTAGAGGACGGCGTGCTGCGTGCGGCCGTCGCTGTGGTCGCTGAGGTCGAGGCCGAGCGAGGCCAGGCGGACCTTGTCCCAGGCGGTCGGCACGTCCACCTCGACGAGCTGGAGCCTGTGCTCGAGGGGGGCGGGCCTGAAGGCCGTGAAGTCGAGCGAGAGCGGCACGCTGCGCCGGGCGCCGGCGCGCAGGCAGCCCTGGACGGCCACGGCCTGGCCGCGCGTCACGTACGCGCTGGCGAGCTCGTTGGAGCGGAACGCGGAGGACGCGGCGAGCTTCTGCCCGGTGCCCGCGTCGAAGAGCGCGAGATCCCAGTCGGCGCGCGATCCGCCGTTCAGACGGGCGCGCAGCAGGCCGTCGTCGGGCGCGCGCCAGATCGTCGAGTCGACGCTGCGGCCCGTGCGCGCCCGTGCCGAGCACGTGAGCTTCTTCGCGCTCGCCGCCGACAGCGCGTCCTGGATCGTCGGCAGGACCCGCGGCGTCGTCGTCGCGGCCGAGGCGGACGGCGCGGCCACGGCGACGAGGAGGGCGATCGCGAGCAGGAGGAGCAGGGGGCGCGGGGCAAGGCTCATGCACGCTCCAACGCCGGCCGCCGCGCAAGCTTGCGGGAAAACGGTCGATTGCCCGCAAGGTTGTGCCCGGCCGCGCGTTGGAGGGCATATGCGCGTCCTCCCGATCGCCGTCGCGGCGCTCCTCCTCGCCCTGGCCCCCGGCGCCGCCTTCGCGGCGACGACGCCCAACCAGACCTTCAAGCACGGCGAGGCGAACTACCGCACCTACGACGGCCCGATCGCCTTCGAGAACTACGGCGGCGGCGACCGCATGGCCCCGTGCCCGCCGCCCGGTGCGCCGACGTGCTCCTACGAGGCCCACGACTTCACGATCGCGCCGGGCGACGTCGACGGGACGTTCAGCGTCTCGATCGTCTGGGCGAGCGCCGACAACGACTGGGACCTCTACGTCTACAAGGTGAAGTCCGACGACTCCGTCGACCAGGACAAGCCGATCGCCAGCTCTGCCCAGGGCGGGACGACGGAGGAGGTCGCGACGCTGCACCAGGTCGACGAGCCGATCGCTCCCGGCAAGTACCGCATCTACGTCGACAACTGGCAGAGCGGGGACGCCGACTTCGACTGGCAGGGCGCCATCGCGTTCGAGCCGTGGGTCGCGCCGAACAAGCCCCCGACGGCGGCGTTCGAGGCGCCCGCGACCGCGGCGGGCGGCCAGCCCGTGACGCTCGACGCCACCGGCTCCGCCGACGACTCGGCCATCGCGAACTACGCGTGGGACCTCGACGGCGACGGGCGCTTCGAGACCGACAACGGCGGTTCCCCCACGCTGCAGACGACCTTCGCGCCGGGCCGCCGGCACGTCTCGCTGCGCGTCCGCGACGACGACGGCGTCCAGGCGTTCGCCGCGCGCACGATCGACGTCGGCCCGGCGCCGCCGGGTCCGGAGCAGGTGCCGCCGACGACCGTGCAGCCGATCCTCCCGCCGGCGCCAGGACGCATCGCGCTCGACGTGCGCGGCCGCCAGCGCCTCGCGACCGTGAACCGCCGCGGGTTCCTCGCGACGATCGAGTGTCCGTCGACGTGCACCATCACCGGCGCCCTGCGCATCAGCGCGGCGACGGCGCGGCGCCTCGGGCTCGGCCGGCGGGCGCGGACGATCGCGTCGCGCGAGCGCACGCAGAGCGGACACAGCTTCCCGACGATCCGCCTCAAGCCGCCCCGCGGCGTGCGCCGCGCGCTGCGCCGCGGCCTGCCGGTGAGCGCGACGCTGACCGTACGCGTAGCGCCCGAGGGCTTCAGCGCGCAGACGTACGAGCGCGCCGTCTCGATCGTTCCCTAGAGCAGCGCGCGCCAGACGTAGTAGCCGACGACGAGCGTGAAGAGGATCGCGTCGAGGCGGTCCAGCGCGCCGCCGTGGGCGCCGAACAGCCGGCCCGTGTCCTTCAGCCCCGCGTCGCGCTTGATGTAGGACTCGAAGAGGTCGCCGATCGGCGCCGCGAGGGCGACGCCCAGGCCCAGCAGCAGCGCGTCGGTCCCGGCCAGCCAGTCCTGGTAGAGCCCGGCGATCCAGACGGCGAGGATCGCGGCGACGATCCCGCACAGCAGGCCCTCGACCGTCTTGTTCGGCGAGATCCGGGGCGCGAGCTTCTGGTGGCCGACGGCGCGACCGCCCAGGTACGCGCCGGTGTCGCCGACGAACGTCCCGACGAGCACGTCGGCGAGGATCCCGCCGCCGTGCGGCAGCTCGCGCAGCATCACGGCGTGAGCGATGGCGACGCCGACCCAGAAGACGCCGAGCAGGACGACGGCCATGCCGAGCGTCCCGCCCTCGATCGAGGGGCCCGCGACCGTGAGCAGGAAGGTGAGCGCGACCGTCGCCGCGAGCACGAGCAGGACGTGCGTCGTGTCGCCCGCCTCGGCGGCGACGACCAGCCCGATGAGCCCGAGGAAGCCGGCCAGCCGCGCCGGCCGCAGGTCGCCGTACATCGCGTAGAGCTCGTGCAGGCAGGCGAGGCCGAGCAGCGCCGCCCCGACGGCGAAGATCGGCCCGCCGGAGGCGACGATGAAGAGCGCGAAGAGCGCGGCGGGCACGCCCGCGGCGATGCGGGCGCCGAGGTCGGAGCGCTGCGGCGGGGGCCTCCTCCGCGCCTGCGGCACCTCAGCGCCCCCCGAAGCGGCGCTTGCGCGCGTCGTACTCGGCGAGGGACGCCTCGAACGCCTCGCGCGTGAAGTCCGGCCACAGCTCGTCGCGGAACACGAGCTCGGAGTAGGCGGTCTGCCACATCAGGTAGTTGGACAGGCGCCGCTCGCCGCTCGTGCGGATCACGAGATCGGGGTCGTGCATCTCCGGCGCGTAGAGGAGCTTCGCGAACGCCTCCTCCCCACCGCCGTCGTAGCGCTCGGCGGCGTCGACGATCTCCGCCCGTCCGCCGTAGTTGAAGGCGACGAACATCGTGATGCGGTCGTTGCCGGCGGTCAGCGCCTCGGCCCAGTCCATCTTCTCCACGAGCGACGGCGAGACGCCCTCGCGCCGCCCGACGAACCGCATCTTCACGCCCTCGGAGTGCAGCTCGGGCGTCTCGCGGTCGATCCGCTCGCCGAACATCCGCATGAGCCCGGACACCTCGTCCGGCGAGCGCCGCCAGTTCTCGGTCGAGAACGAGTAGACGGTCAGCTCCTCGATGCCGAGGTCCACCGCGTCGCGCAGGCGGGCCTTGACGACGTCGGCACCGGCCTGGTGCCCGTCGAGGACGGGCAGCCCCCGCTGCGTCGCCCATCGCCCGTTGCCGTCGGTGATGATGGCGACGAAGCGAGCGCCGCTCACACTTCCATGATCTCGGCTTCCTTGCCCTTCAGGATGCCGTCGAGCTCGGCGATCTTCTCGTCGGTCAGCTTCTGGAGCTCGGCCTCCGCACGACGCTCGTCGTCCTCGCCGATCTCGCTCTCGTTCTTCAGCTCGCGCAGGTCGTGCATCACGTCGCGGCGGACGTTGCGGATGCTGATCCGCCCCTCCTCGCCGATGTGGCGCGCCTGCTTGACGAGCTCGCGCCGGCGCTCCTCGGTCAGCTCGGGGATGGTCAGCCGGATCAGGTTGCCGTCGTTGGACGGGTTGAGCCCGAGGTCGGAGTCGCGGATCGACTTCTCGATCGCCTTCATCGAGCTCTTGTCGTACGGCGTGACGGTGATCAGCCGCGCCTCGGGCGCGTTCACGGTGGCCAGCTGCTTCAGCGGCGTCATCGCGCCGTAGTAGTCGACCATGATCCGGTCGAGCAGGTGCGGGTTCGCGCGGCCGGCCCGGATCGAGCCGAAGTTCGTGACCGTGGCCTCGACCGACTTCTTCATCCGGTCGCGGGCGTCGTCGATGTACTCGTTCGTGACTTCGCTCATGTCGTGACCAGGGTGCCCACCCGTTCGCCGGACACTATCCGCTCGATGTTGCGCTCGTCGTCCATGTTGAAGACGTGGATCGGCAGGCGGTTCTCCATGCACAGCGTGAGCGCGGTGGAGTCCATCACCCCGAGCCTGCGCTGGATGGCGTCCATGTGGGTGATCTCCGGCAGGAAGGTGGCCTCGGGGTCCTTCTTCGGGTCGCCGCTGAACACGCCCTCGACGCCGTTCTTGGCCATCAGGATCGCCTCCGCGTGCACCTCGACGGCCCGCAGCGCGGCCGCGGTGTCCGTCGTGAAGAACGGGTTGCCGGTGCCCGCCGCGAAGATCACGACGCGCTGCTTCTCGAGGTGGCGCATCGCGCGGCGGCGGATGTACGGCTCGGCGACCTCCTGTATCGCGATGGCCGACTGCACGCGCGTGTGGACGTCCTGCTTCTCCAGCGCGTCCTGCAGCTGCAGCGCGTTGAGGACCGTCGCCAGCATCCCCATGTAGTCGGCGGTCGCGCGGTCCATCCCGCCCGCCGCGCCCGCGAGCCCGCGGTAGATGTTCCCCGCCCCGACGACGACGGCGACCTCGACCCCCTGCGCGTGGATCTTGGCGATCTCGCCGGCGATCGCCGTCACGCGCCCGGGGTCGGTGCCGTAGTCGAGCGTGCCCATGAGGGCCTCGCCCGAGAGCTTGAGGAGGATCCGCTGGAAGGCCGGCAAGCCGCGCCTACGAGCCGATGGCGAAACGGGCGAACCGGCGGATGCCGACGTTCTCGCCCGTCTCGGCCGCGATCTCGTCCTGCAGCTGCTTGATCGTCTTGCCCTCGTACTTGTCCGTGTTGACGTGCGGCTGGTTGAGGAGGACGACCTCCTCGTACCACTTGCGCAGCTGCCCCTCGACGATCTTCGGGCGGATGTTCTCGGGCTTGTCCGCCGCCTGCTCCTCGAAGATGCGCGCCTCGCGGTCGCGGTCCTCGGCGGGGATCTCGTCCTCGCTGACGTAGCGCGGCGCGGCCGCCGCGATGTGCAGCGCGATGTCACGCGCGAACGCGATGAACTTGTCGTTGCGGGCGACGAAGTCCGTCTCCGAGTTGACCTCGATGAGGACGCCGACCTTGGCGTTGGAGTGCACGTAGCTCTGGACCGTGCCCTCGGTGGCGACGCGCTCGCCGCGGTCCTGGATGCGCTTGCCCTGCTTCTTGCGCAGGATCTCGATGGCCTGCTCGACGTCGCCCTGCGACTCGACCAGCGCCTTCTTGCAGTCCATCATGCCCGCGCCGGTGCGCTCGCGCAGGGCCTTGACGTCCGCCGCTGTGGGGCTGTACGTGTCGGCACTCACTACGCCTTCTCCTTCTCGGTCTCGGTGTTGTCGGCGGCCTGCGCGGAGTCGGCCTGCTCGGGCGCGGGCTCCTGCGGCTCTGCCTCCGTGCCGGCCTGATCCTTGAGGTCGGCGTTGACGATCGGGCCGTCCGCCTCGGCGGCGGGCGCGGGATCGGGGCTCGGCGGCTGGCCGGGCGGGTCGGGCGTGGCGACGTCCTCGTTGGCCTTCGGCGCGACCTTCGGGTCGGGCTGCACGCGGCCACCCTCCTGGACGGCCGCGGCGACCTCCGCCTCGGCGGCCTGGCGGTCGCCGCCGCCCTCGGCCTTGACCAGGGTCTCGCGGCGCGCGGCCTCGTCGGGCGGCGTCGCGGCCTTGTCGGACGTGTCGGCGACGGCCTCGGGCTCGGTCGCCCCGGCGGCCTCGCGGGCGGCGTTCTCCTCGGCCTCCTTGCGCGCCTGGGCCTCGGCCTCCTTGCGGGCCTGCTCCTCGGCCTCGCGGCGCATCCGCTCCTCCTCGGCCTGCGTGAAGGCGCGGCGGCCCTCCTGGATGACGTCGCCGAGCGCGCGCGTGATCAGCTCGCACGAGCGGATCGCGTCGTCGTTGCCGGGGATGACGTAGTCGATGCCGTCCGGGTCGCAGTTGGTGTCGACCAGGCCGATGACCGGGATGCGCAGGCGCTGGGCCTCGCGCACGGCGATCGCCTCGACCTTGAGGTCGACCACGAACACGGCCTGCGGCAGGCGCGGCATGTTCTTGACGCCGCCGAGGTTCGCGCGCAGCTTGGCCAGGTCGGCCTGGGCGGCCATGCGCTCGCGCGTCGGCAGCAGCTCGAGCTGGCCCTCGGCCTCGTAGCGCTCGAGGTCGTGCAGGCGCTTGATCCGCTGCGAGATCGTCTGGAAGTTCGTCAGCACGCCGCCGAGCCAGCGGTGGTTGACGTACGGCATGCCGGACTCCTCGGCGATGCCCTTGATGGCGTCGCGCGCCTGCTTCTTGGTGCCGACGAAGAGGATCGTGCCGCCGCGGTTGGCGACGTCGCCCGCGAAGTCGAGCGCCGCGCGCAGCAGCCGCTCGGTCTTCAGCAGGTCGATGATGTAGATGCCGTCGCGCTCACCGTGGATGAAGCGACGCATCTTCGGGTTCCAGCGACGCGTCTGATGACCGAAGTGGACCCCGGCCTCCAGCAGCTCGCGGATGCCGACATCGGCCATACGAGTGCTCCTTGGATCGATTGGTGCTGTGCCCGCGCGCTTCGGCTGGGACCCGGCCTGTGGTGGCCGGGCAGGACCCGCCGAGGGTTGTCGCCCGGGGTCGAGGGACGAAGAGTTCTGGTCAGTGTACGCAAGATCGTTTCGGCCTCTGCGTTGGCGGCCTCTACCGGCTGGCCGCCTTCCCTTGACGGCGGCCGACCGGACCGGAGCAGACGACGGGGCGCCGCACGATGCGGCGCTCCGTTGCTCTGCTAGAGCGCGCGCCGGAGGTCCTCGGGCAGCTCGCTCGTGAGGTCGACCGGCTCCCCCGTGAACGGGTGCTCGAACGCGAGCCGCGTCGCGTGGAGGAACTGACGCCTCAGGCCGAACGCGTTCGCGCCGCCGTACTCCGGGTCGCCGGCGACCGGGTGGCCGATGGCCTGCAGGTGGGCGCGGATCTGGTGGGTGCGGCCGGTCTCCAGGCGCACGCGCAGGAGCGTCGCGGTGTCGAGCTGGCGCTCGATCTCGAAGTGGGTGACGGCCTCGCGCGGCTCGTCGGTCTCGGTCGAGACGCGGGTGCGGTGGCGGCGGTCGCGGCCGATCGGCGCGTCGATGGTGCCGCTGCGTGCGGGCGGGCGGCCGAGGACGAGCGCGAGGTACTCGCGGGTGACCTCGCGCGCCTGGATCATCGCCTTCAGGCGGCGGTGCGCCTCCTCGGACTTCGCGACGACCATCAGGCCGCTCGTGTCCTTGTCGAGGCGGTGGACGATCCCCGCGCGCCACTCGTCGTCGCCGCCCGCGGCGGTCCCCTCGAGCGCCTGCGCCAGCGTGCCGCCGCGGTGGCCCCTCGCCGGGTGCACGACCACGCCGGCGGGCTTGTCGACCACGAGCAGGTGCTCGTCCTCGTAGGCGACGTCGAACGGGACGTCCACGCTGGCCGGCGCGGCAGGCTCCGGCGGCTCGTCGACCTCGACCGTCTCGCCCGCGCTGACGCGGTGGCGCTTGGCGACCGCCGCCCCGTCGACCGTCACGCGCCCGTCCTCGATCAGCTTCGCGGCGCGCGTCCGCGAGCCCAGGCTCTCGGCCAGGAACGCGTCGAGGCGCTCGCCCTCAGCCTCCGGAGGGACCCGGATCGGCCTCATCGTCCTTCCGCTCCAGCACCATGACGAGCGCGAGCACGCCGGCCGTGATCGCGACGTCGGCGACGTTGAACGCGGGCCATGCCGGGAGCTTGAGGAAGTCGGTCACCGCGCCGCCGCGGATGCGGTCGACGATGTTGCCGAGCGCTCCCCCGACCAGCAGCCCCGTCGGCAGCCAGATGAGCGGCTTGGCGGTGTGGCGCGCGAAGTACAGGACCAGCGCGAGGAGCGCCAGCGCGATGAGGGCGATCACGATCGTCTTGCCGCCGGCGTCGATGCCGAAGGCCACGCCGTCGTTGCGGACGTTCACGAGCTTCAGCGCCGGAAGGATCGGGTCCTCGTCGCCGGGCGACGTCCCGTCGCGGACGAGCTTCTTGGTGATCTGGTCGGCGACGAGGACGAGCGCGACGATGAGCCCCGTCCGCGCCCAGGCGGCGCGCGCGCTCAACCGTCGATCGCGTTGACGACGATCGAGCCGACGATCTGGAGCAGGAAGATCGCGACGATCGGGCTCAGGTCGAGCGGCCCGATCGGCGGGATGAAGCGCCGGAAGATGCTCAGGTACGGCTCGGACACGTCGCGCAGGAACGTCAGCACCGCGTCGAGCCAGCGGTAGTAGCCGGGGCGGGCGCCGAACGCGAAGATCAGGTTGATGACGATGTAGGCGAGGATGATCAGCGTGTAGACGGTGATCAGCGCGCTGACGAAGCCCGCGACGTCGTTGCGGACGGAGGCCAGGACGATCATCGGCTGACGACCGCCTGCATCGCGTCGTCGAACGCCTTGCGGATCCCGCCGGCCTCGAGCGCGGCGAGGCCGCGGGCCGTCGAGCCGCCGGGCGACATCACCTGGCGCTTGGTCTTCAGCGTGTCGTGGTCGCGGGCGCGCAGGAGCTTCGCGGTCCCGGCCATCGTGCCGACCACCAGCTGCTGGGCGACGTCCGCGGGGACGCCCGCCCTCACGCCCGCGTCGACCTGCGCCTCGACCACGACGGCCCAGTACGCCGGCGCGCAGCTCATGAGCCCCATGGCGGCGTCGATCTGGCTCTCGGGCAGCGTCACGACCGGCCCGACGCGGCCGAACGCCTCGAGCGCGCGCCGCTCGAACGCCTCGTCGGCCTCGTCGTCCTGCGCGTGGCAGCAGACGCCCTCGCGCACCTCGACGGGCGTGCTGGGCATGATCCGGACCACCGGCGTCCCCCCGTACGCGGCCTTGACGTCCTTCAGCGGCGTCGCGCCGAGGATGGAGACGACCCCGTTCGCCCTTCCCCCGACCTGCTCGGCGACCTCGGTGAGCTGCGCGGGCTTGTGGCAGAGGACGATGAAGTCGGCCTTGTCGGCGAGTTCGCCGTTGCCGGCGAGCGCCTGGCCGCCCGTCTCGGTCGCGAGCGCCTCGGCCCGCTCGGGAAGGACGTCGGTGCACAGAACCGGCTCGCCCCACCCGAGCGCGAGCGCCCGCGCCATGTTCCCGCTGCCGACCAGCCCGATCATCGGGCGGGGAGTCTACGCAGCGGGCGGGTCAGGACTGGTTGAAGAAGCCCTTCTCGATGAGCCGCGCGCGCTCCTCCGCCGAGATCTCCACGTTGCGCGGGGTCAGCATGAAGACCTTGTCGGCGATGCGCTGCATCCCGCCGTCGAGGGCGTAGGTCAGGCCGGAGGCGAAGTCGATGAGGCGCTTTGACAAGTCCGTCTCGATGCCCTGGAGGTTGAGGATCACCGGGATCGAGTCCTTGAAGCGGTCGGCGACCTGCTGGGCGTCGTTGAACGACTTGGGGACGACGAGGTGGACGCGGACGTCGCCGCCGTTGCGCGAGCGCCCGCCGCCTGCGACGGGGCGCAGGACCGCGGTCGGCCGGGCGGGCTCGTCGTCGGCGAAGATGTCGTCGAAGTCGTCGCGGCGCCGGCGCGTGGTCGACAGCCGGCGGACGTTCGGGCGCTCGCGGTAGCTCTCCTGGAGCTCCGCCTCCGGCTCGAAGTCCTCGGGCTCGTCGTCGTAGGACGCGTGGCGCTCCTCGGCCAGGCCGAAGTAGACGAGAGCTTTGTGCCACGAGTCGCGGAAAGCCATCTCCGCCGAAGGTTAGCCCTTTGCGGCCAAATTCCTTCCGGCGGGGGTGGTATAGAGGCGCGTTCCGACGCGCACCATCGTCGCCCCTTCCTCGACCGCGACGGCGAAATCCTGTGTCGTTCCCATCGACAGGTGGTGCAGCGAATGTTGCGCGGCGAGCTCGCGCAGCGCCGCGAACCAGCGGCGGCTCTCCTCGGCCGCGCGCGCCAGCGGGGGCATGGTCATGAGGCCCACCGGCGGGAACGGCGCGCGCTCGACGAACGCGCCGAGCTCGTCCGGCGCGACGCCGGCCTTGCCCTCCTCCCCGGCGATGTTCACCTCGACGAGGAACTCGAGCCCCTCCCTCGCGCGCCTGCCGATCTGCTCCAGTGCGGTGTCGCTCGCGACCGAGTGGATGCGGCGGACGAGGGGCGCGATCGTCTTGACCTTGCGCGACTGGAGCTGGCCGATGAAGTCCCACGTGAACGCGCCGGGGTACGCCGCGGCCTTGCGCTCGAGCTCCTGCGCGCGGTTCTCGGCGACGGTGGTGAGGCCGGCCTCCAGGAGCGCGCCGAGGTCCTCGAGGTCGACGTACTTGACGGCGGCGACGATCTCGACGTCCGCGGGCGCGCGGCCGGCGCGCCGTGCGGCGGCCGCGACCTCCTCGCGCACCTCGGCGAGGTTCGCCGCCACGACCTCGGCGCTCAGCGCCACGCGATCCCGGCCTGCCGGCCCGTCCGCCCGCCGTCGCGGCGGTGGGAGAAGAAGAGCGACGGGTCGGTGCACATCGTGCACAGGCCGCAGTCGTGGATCTCGTCGACGCCGAGCGCGCGCAGGCGCTCCGCGGCGATCGCCGGAAGGTCGACGAGCGCGCGGCCGCCGACCGGCTCGAGGCCGAACGCCTCCCGCACCTCGTCGCCCACCTCGTAGCAGCAGCCGCGGGCGCAGGGACCGATCGCCGCGGCGGCCACGCGCCGCGTCAGCCGGACGCCCTCCTCCACGACGCCGCCCGCCACGCCGCGCCATCCTGCGTGCACCATCGCTGCCGCCCTCGGCGCGGCGAGGGCGATCGGCATGCAGTCCGCGGTGAGGGCCATCGCGGCGACGCCGGGCTGCGTCACGACCTGGCCGTCGCAGTCCAGGACCTCGGCGCTGTCGCGCACCACGACCGTCCCGTGGACCTGTCGCCCGTACGCGAAGCGCTCGGCGCCGGTCAGCCCCAGCGCACGGACGCGGTTCTCCTCGACCGCCTCGGGGTCGTCCTCCGTCCAGCGGCCGAGGTTGAGCGTGTCGAACGGCGGAGCGGAGACGCCGCCGCGGCGCGTCGTGAACAGCACGCGGACGCCGTGCGGAAGCTCGATCGCGACGTGGTCGCCGGCCCACGTGAACGGCGCCGGGAGCGTTGTCGTCGTCGCGGCCATCCGGCGCCCGATGCTAGCCGCGCGTCATGCCGCGAGCGACCGCGCGGATCTGGCGCGGCGACCCCGGGCCGCGAATCGCGTAGTGCCCCCACCGCAGCGAGCCGCCCGTGACGCGCGCCTTAGACAGCGCGGGCGCATCGAGCCGAGCACGGCCCGAGATCGTCCATCCTCCCGCCCCGCGCAGCGTGAAGCCGCGCGCGGCGGGACGTTCCTGCGGCAGGTCGAGCGCCGCGAAGCCGGCCGGGACGACGCGAGGGCACGCGAGGTCGCTGCGTCGCGCGACCTCCGCGCAGAACTCCCGGACCCACTCGGGCGCGGGCTCGACCAGCCCCGGCCCCGTGGCCACCGGCCGCTGCGGGACCTCGTGGTCCGGGACGGCGCGCGGCGCGTCCGCGTCGGAGCCGCCGCACCCGGCCAGGGCGGCGGCGACGAAGGCAGAGGCGAAGGCGCCGCGCCTCACCCGCGCCCCTCGAGCGCGGCCGCGAGCTCCTCCTCCCGCGTCGCGAGCCTCTCGTCGAGCTTGCGCGCGAGCGCCGCGTCGAGGCGCTCGCCGACCTCGCGCCCCTGCGGGACGCCCGCGCGCAGGAGGTCGTCGCCGGTGATCGAGAGCCGCACGTGCCGCAGATCCTCGAGCCACCGGGCGGCGGCTTCGCGGGCGCCCAGCGCGCCCGCGAGCGCCGCGGCCTGGGGCGTCCGCCGGCGGAGCAGCCGCCAGAGCTCCGACGGCGGCCCCGCCTCCCGCATCGCCGCCGCGAGACCCTCGGGATCGTCGACCGCGTCGAGGACGACCGCGGACTGCGCCAGGTGGATGTCGTCGAGCCAGGCGCGCAGATCGTCCCCCTGCACGCCCCGGGCGAGCGCCGCGAGGAGGACGAGCGGGTCACCGGGCAGCAGTGAAGCCACCCGCCGCAGCAGCTCCTCGTCCACCTCGAGGCCGGGATCGAGCCGAGCGTCGCCCGCCAGGGACCGCAGCGCGACGAGCGCCGCCACCGGATCGGGCTCGGTCAGCGCGAGCACCAGCTCCGCGCCCATCCGCGCCCGCCCCGCCGTCGCGGGCGCCCCGGAGGCGAACGCCTCGCGCGCCAGCGCGAGCGTGCCCGCCTCCACGGCGAACCCCAGCCGGGCCGCGTACCGCGCCAGCCGCACGAGCCGCGTCGGGTCGTCGACGAAGCTCGCGTCGTGCAGCACGCGCAGCCGCCGCGCCTCCAGGTCCTCCGGCGCGCCCGGGACCGCGTTCACGACGCCCAGCCGATCCGGCGAGAGGCCCACCGCGATCGCGTTCACGGTGAAGTCGCGCCGTGCCATGTCCTGCGCCACCGAGCCCGGCCGCACGTCCGGCAGCGCCCCCGGCCGCGCGTACGACTCCCTCCGCGCCGTCGCGATGTTCACCCCGTCCACCGTCGCGGTCCCGAACCGCCCGTGCACGATCGGCGGCGGGGCGCCGAGCCGCTCGGCCAGCGACGCCGCCACCGCGGGGGCGTCCGACTCGACCACCAGGTCCAGGTCGCGCGGCGCGCCGCCGAGCAGCAGGTCGCGCACCGCGCCCCCGACGAGATGGACGCCCTCCATCCCCGAGAGCGCGTCGAGCAGCCGCGCGCCCAGAGGGAGCGCGCGCAGGCGTTCGAGCACCCGATCGGCGTCCATCCGTCCATCCTTTCACCGACCGAACGCCGGACCGTCCGCCCGCTGGTCGATGCTCCCGCATGCCGATGGCCTCCGCCCCATCGCCCCGCCGGCCGCAGCGCGGCACGCACGCCGAGAGCGTCCGCGTCGGGAACACGACCGTCCACCTCGTCGCGCATGCGCTCGACAAGGTCGAGCTTCGCGTCGTGCGCCTGCGCACCCCCGCGCCCCTCGCGGCGTGGTGCGCGCGCAACGGCGTGCCCGAGGCGATCGTCGGCGGCTTCTTCGTCCGCGGCGGGAAGCACGACTTCCGCCCGCTCGGCGAGCTGCGCACGCACGGGATCCGCCGCCGCACCGTCCCCTTCGACGCCCCGTGGGGCGCGATCCGCGCCTGCGTCGCGACGACCGGCAGCGAGATCCAGATCGGCCGCCGGCCCACGCTCCCCGCCCAGCCGGTCGGCGACCTCCTGCAGGCCGGCCCGCTGCTGGTCCGGGGCGGCCGCCCGGTGCTGGACGACGAGGAGGGCTTCAGCGCCGGCGCCCACCAGTTCGACTCCGACATCACCGCCGGCCGCTACCCGCGCGCGGCGATCGCGCTGGCCGGCCGCCGCATCCTCGCCGTCGCGTGCGACGGCCGGGCCGACGACGAGGCCGGCCTCACCCTGGCCGAGCTCGCCCACGCCCTCGTCGACCTGGGCGCCACGCAGGCGCTGAACCTCGACGGCGGCGGCTCCACGTCGCTGGTCAGCGGCGGCGAGCTGCGCAACGTCCCGCGCGAGGAGCACGGGATCGTGCTGCCGGGCGGCCGCCGCATCCCGACCGCGCTCGCGTTCACACCGAGGTGACAACATCCGTGGCGTGCCACGGATCCTCAGCGCCCTGATGTTCTTCCCGCGAGGCGGCTCCGCGCACGTCGCCCGCTCGCTCGCACGCGCGCTCCCCGGCCTCGGATGGGACGTCACGCTGCTCTCCGGGTCGCGCTCCGACCACGCCGGCCACGGCGACGCCCGCCGCTTCTACGCCGGGCTGAACCCGCACGTCGTCGACTTCACGGACGCCCTGCGCTCGCCCGACCCGATGCACGCGCCGATCCCGATGCACCCGAGCTTCGAGGACCGCGACGACGCGCCCGACGCCGTCATGGCCTCGCTCGACGACGACGCGTACGAGCGCCAGGTCGCGTCGTGGTCGCGGGCGCTGCGCGACGCCGGCGCGCAGAGCGCCGACGTCCTGCACCTGCACCACCTCACGCCGATCAACGAGGCCGCCGCCCGGGTGGCGCCGCACGTGCCGGTCGTCGGCCACCTGCACGGCACCGAGCTGCTGATGCTCGAGGCCATCGACGACGGCGCCGGCTGGCCGCACGCCGAGGAATGGGCGGAGCGGATGCGGGGCTGGGCCGCGCGCTGCGAGAAGGTCATCCTCCTGTCGGAGAGCGCGGAGGAGCGCGCCGAGCGCCTGCTCGGCCTCGACCCGGCGCACTGCGTCGTCCTCTCCAACGGCTTCGACCCCGAGGTCTTCCGCCCGCGGCCGGTCGACCGCGTCGCGCACTGGCGCCGCCACCTCGTCGACGCGCCGCAGGGGTGGCGCCCCGGCGAGGAGGCCGGCAGCGTCCGCTACACCGCGCAGGACGTCGAGCGGCTGGCCGACGAGACCGTCCTCATGAGCGTCGGCCGCTTCACCGAGGTCAAGCGCACGCCGCTCCTGATCGAGGCGTTCGCGCAGGCGCGCGAGCGGTTGCGCCACCCCGCCGCCCTCGTCGTCGTCGGCGGGCATCCGGGCGAGTGGGAGGACGAGCACCCGGCGGACACGATCGACCGCATCGGCGCGCAGGACGTCTTCCTCGCCGGCTGGCACGACCACGACGAGCTCCCGGCGTTCCTCAACGCGTCGGACGTCGTCGCGCTCGCCTCGGTGCGCGAGCAGTTCGGTCAGGTGCTCGTCGAGGCGATGGCGTGCGAGCTGCCGCTGATCGCGGTCGACCGGTTCGGCCCGGCCGAGATCGTGCGCGACGGCGAGACCGGCTGGCTCGTCGAGCCCGACGACCGCGGCGCGCTCGTCGACGCGATCGTCGCGGCGGTCGACGACCCGGAGGAGCGCCGGCGCCGCGCGCGCGCCGCCCGCCAGGACGCGGCCGAGCGCTTCTCGTGGCCGGCGCTCGCCGCGCAGCTCGCCGCGGCGCTGGACGAGGTGCGCGTGTCGGCCGCCGCGCGCTAGACGCGCCCGCTCAGAGCACCAGCGGCTCGAGCGCCCGCCAGTTCGCCTGGTGGTCGCGGCCGAGCACGAGCCGCCATGTCCTCGCGCGCCGCAGCGCCGCAGCGCAGCACCGGGCGCGCATCGTCGCGGTCCCCGCCTTGCCGGTGACGTCCCGCATCCCGTTCTGCAGGACGAACTCCATCCCCTGGTAGACGCCGAGGCCCACCACGCACTCGCGGAAGAGCGGCCCCATCGCCGCGCGCCGCGCGATGGGCTCGAGTCGCGGCTCGCGCGCCAGCGACCGCGCGCCGATGACGAGGTGCGCGAGCGGCTGCGGCGACGGCTCGACCCGGGCGCGGAAGCCCTCGAGGTCGTACAGGAGCTTGGGGTGGAACTCCATCCGCTCGAGCCGCCGCACGTGCCCGGGCGGCAGCGACTCGGCGTCGGTCGGGTTGACGCCGATGCGCAGCGGGAACGGGTGCACGCATCCGGACGCGTCCAGCAGCGGGGTGTCCTCGGCCAGCAGCCGCACGCCCTCGGCGCGGAGCGCGCGCACCGCCAGCGTGGACTTCCCGCCGCCCGACGGCAGCATCACCGCCACGGCGCCGTGCGAGCCGGCGAGGGCCAGCGCGTGCAGCCGCGGCAGCCCGAGCGCGTCGAGGTGCTCGCCGATCCGCGACAGCAGGAAGAGGTAGGCGGCCTCGTGGACGAGGTGGACGTCCTCGCCCGTGATCGTCAGCGAGCCGGCCGCGCGGTCGAGCACCCCGGCCGCCCGCCCGAACCAGTCGATCACCGTCCTCCCGCCGTCCTGGTAGACGACGTTGCGCGGCGTGACGAAGCCCGCCTCCAGCGGGCCGAAGGCGTCCCAGTCGGGCTCGCCGCGCTCCAGCCGCAGCCGGACGTCCGCGGGGCGGCCGTCGTCGGCCGCCGCGAACCACGCGAAGTCGCGCAGCGCCTCGTCGATCGCGCCGTCGAACGAGCCCGACAGCTCGACCGTCAGGCCGTGGACGGCCAGGCGCCTCATCCGATCGGCCGCACGGCGACGCCCGCGTCGGCGAGCGCCGCCTTCGCCTCCGCGATCGAGAACACACCGAAGTGGAAGAGCGAGGCGACGAGCGCCGCGTCCGCGCCGGCCGCGAGCGCCTCGGCCAGGTGCTCGAGCGTCCCGGCGCCGCCGGACGCGATGACCGGCACGCCCACCGCCTCGCTGACCGCCTGCGTCAGCGCGAGGTCGTAGCCGGCGTTCGTGCCGTCGCGGTCCATCGACGTGAGCAGGATCTCGCCCGCACCGCGCTCGACGCCCTCCCGCGCCCAGGCGACCGCGTCGCGCCCGGTGGGCGTCCGGCCGCCCGCGACGAACACCTCCCACGACTCGTCACGCGCCTTCGCGTCGATCGCCAGCACGACGCACTGCGCGCCGAACACGCCGGCGAGCTCGTCGACGAGCTCCGGCCGCGCCACGGCGGCGCTGTTGACCGACACCTTGTCGGCCCCCGCGTCGAGCACGGCCTGCGCGTCCTCCACGGACCGCAGCCCGCCGCCGATGGTGAAGGGGACGAAGACGTTGTCCGCGGTGCGCCGCGCGAGGTCGACCATCGTGCCGCGCTTGTCCGACGTCGCGGTGATGTCGAGGAAGACCAGCTCGTCGGCGCCCTCGCGGTCGTAGCGCTCCGCCAGCTCGACGGGATCGCCGGCGTCGCGGATGTCGACGAAGTTCGTCCCCTTGACGACCCTCCCGGCATCGACGTCCAGGCACGGGATCACGCGCTTGAGGTGCATCAGCCGCGGTCCAGGATCGCCTGCGCCTCGGCGACCGTGAACGCGTTCTCGTACAGCGCCTTGCCGACGATCACGCCGGCCAGGTTGACCTGGCGCACCGCGACGAGCCCCTCGAGGTCCTCGAGGCTCCCGACGCCGCCCGAGTACAGGAAGCGGCCACGCACGACGGACGCGATGCGGCGGACCTCCTCCAGGTCGATGCCCGACAGCATCCCGTCGCGGTCGACGTTCGAGTAGACGAACTGCTTGACGCCGCGCGCGGCGAGGCGGCGGATGACGTCCTCGACCGGCATCTGCGTCGTCTCGGTCCAGCCGGCGGTCGTCACGTGCCCGCCGCGGCCGTCGACGGACACGACCACGCGCTCGGAGTACGCGGCGAGGACGTCGTCGAGGAAGTCGACGTCGGTGTAGGCCGCGGTCCCGAGGATGATCCGCGACGCCCCGGCCCGCAGCGCGTCGCGCACGGCCGGCAGCGAGCGCAGCCCTCCGCCGTACTGGACGGGCACCGGCAGCTCGTTCGCGATCTGCTCGAGGTGGCCGATCGACTGCGGCGAGCCCGTGCGCGCGCCGTCGAGGTCGACGACGTGCAGCCAGCGCGCGCCCGCCTCGACGAGCGACCGCGCGGCCTCCAGCGGGCTGTCGGCGTAGACGGTCTTGTCGTCGAAGTCGCCCTGGACGAGCCGGACGGCCTGCCCCTCGGAGATGTCGACGGCCGGATAGAGGATCAAACGGGCACCGCCGCGCGGACGAAGTTGCCGAGCACGCGCAGGCCATGGCGCGAGGACTTCTCGGGATGGCACTGGGCGCCGAAGACGTTGCCGTGCTCGACGAATGACACGAACGGCCCGCCGTAGTCGCCGACGCCGAGCACCACCGACTCGTCCTCGGGCATGGGCGCGTAGGAGTGCACGTGATAGAACGCGGCCTCGTCCGGCAGCCCCTCCAGCAGCGGCGAGCGGCGCGTCCAGCGGACCATGTTCCACCCGATGTGCGGCAGCTTGAGCCCGCCGGCCTGGAGCTTCACGACCCGTCCGCGCAGGAGGCCGAGCCCCCGCTCGCCTTCGTGCTCCTCCGACGAGTCGAAGAGCAGCTGCATCCCGAGACAGAGGCCGATCAGGGGAGCGCGCACCTCGCGCAGCACCTCGTCGAGGCCCAGCGCGCGCAGGCGCCGCATCGCCTCGGGGAACGCGCCGACGCCCGGCACCACCACGCCCTCGGCCGAGCGGATCGCGTCGTGGTCGGCGGTGAGCCGGGCGGTCGCGCCGACGTGCTCGAGCGCCTTCTCGACGCTGCGCCGGTTCCCCATCCCGTAGTCGACGATGGCGATCACCGCAGCACGCCCTTCGTCGACGGGATGCCCTCCTCGCGCGGGTCGATCGCGACGGCCTGGCGCAGCGCGCGGGCGAACGCCTTGAAGAGCGCCTCGATCATGTGGTGTGCGTTCGTGCCGCTGTCGACCGTCAGGTGGACGGTCATCAGCCCGGCGGTGCTCACGGCGCGGAAGAACTCCTCGGTCAGCTCGTGGTCGAACGAGCCGGTCGCGCCCGGCGGCAGCGGAGCCTTGAAGACGAGCAGCGGCCGGCCGGAGATGTCGATCGCGCAGCTGGCGAGCGCCTCGTCCATCGGGATGACCGCGTGGCCGTACCGGGTGATGCCGCGCCGGTCGCCGAGCGCGGTGTCGAGCGCCTGGCCGAGCGCGAGGCCCGTGTCCTCGACCGTGTGGTGCGCGCCGGTCTCCAGGTCGCCCTCGACGCGCGCCTCCAGGTCGAGCCGGCCGTGGCGGCAGAGGAGGTCGAGCATGTGGTCCAAGAAGCCGACGCCGGTCAGGCGCGCGCCCTTGCCCGACCCGTCGAGGGCGAGGGCGACCGACACGTCGGTCTCCTTGGTCTTGCGGTGGATCTCCGCCTGCCGTCCGGTCATCGAGGCCCGCCATTCTTCCGTGCTTCCATCGAGCGCGCGTGGAGCTCGAACCCCTCGGCCCTCGCGATCGGCGCTCCCGCCCGCGCAAGTGCCGGCGACGCGGGCCCGAGGTGGACCTCCGTCATGCGCCGCCGGAAGTGCCGCACCGACAGCGCGGAGCCGAAGCGCGCCGAGCCGCCGGTGGGGAGCGAGTGGTTCGAGCCGGCGACGTAGTCGCCGAACGCCGTCCCGCCGTTGACGAAGACGCAGCCGGCCCGCGTGACGCGGGAGGCGAGCGACCCGGCGTCGCGGCCCATGAGCTGCAGGTGCTCGGGCGCGAAGGCCTCGACGACGGCGAGCGCCTCCTCGACCGTGCCGACGTCGATGAGCGCGCCGACGGCCTCGCTGTCCACGTCGAGCCGTGCCCGGACGGCGTCGAGGAGCGCCGCGTCCGGCGAGGCGACGGCGACGATCGTCCCGGGGCCGTGCTCGGCCTGCGCGGCGAGGTCGGCGGCGACGAGGTCGGGATCGGCGCCGCCGTCGGCGACGATGAACACGTCGCTCGGCCCGAGGAACCCGTCGATCCCGACGTCGCCCGACACGAGGCGCTTGGCCTCCTGCACGTACAGCCCGCCCGGGCCGGCGACGACGTCCGCCCGCTCGACCGAGCCGGTGCCGTACGCCACCGCGGCGATGCCGTGGGCGCCGCCGAAGCGGTAGACCTCGTCGACGCCGCACAGCGCGCACGCCGCGAGCACGACAGGGTGCGCGCCGGGCGAGAGCACCGCGATGTCCTCGACCCCCGCGACGCGCGCGGTGACGACCCCCATGACGACGGTCGAGGGGTACGGGTTGCGGCCGCCGGGGACGTAGATCGCGGCACGGCGCACCGGCAGCTCGCGGACGACGATCCGCTGGCCCTGCGGCAGCCGCAGGTCCGCGTCGTCGCCCAGCGACGCGCCGGCCACGGCGGCGACGTTCGCCATCGCGATCTCGATCCCGCAGCGCAGGTCGTGCCGGAGCGCCGCCGCCGCGGCGTCCAGCTCGTGGGGCGCCACGCTGAGCGGCGGCGCGACGCCGTCCAGCCGCGACGCGAGCCGCTCCAGCTCGGCGTCGCCGCCCGTTCGCACGGCGTCGACGATCGCCGCCGTCTCCTCGCGCACGGACGCGCCGGCGGGCACGAGGGAGCGGATCCGGTCGACGGCCTCCCAGGGGTCCTCGCCGCGCAGGCGCTCAAGCCGCACGCAGGCGCTCCAGCACCGCGTCGATGGCGGCCGCCTTCAGCTTGTGCGCGACGGGGTTGGCGATCAGGCGCGCCGTCGCCTCGAGGATCGTCTCGCGCTCGACCAGGCCGTTCTCACGCAGCGTCGTGCCGGTCGCGGTGAGGTCGACGATCGCCTCGGCCAGGCCCGTCAGCGGCGCGAGCTCGACCGAGCCCTTGACCTCGACGATCTCCGCCTGCCGCCCCGTCCGCTCGAAGTGCGCGGCGGCGATCTTCGGGTACTTCGTCGCGACGCGGACCATGCCGAGCCGGCGGAGGGCCTCCTCGGACGGGTCCGGCCCGTCGACCGTCGCCAGGATCATCCGGCAGGCGCCGAAGCCGAGGTCCAGCAGCTCGTACACCTCGCGCTCGGCCTGCTCGACCAGGACGTCCTTGCCCGTGATGCCGAGGTCGGCGGCGCCGGCCTCGACGTACGTCGGGACGTCGCTCGGCCGCATCGTGACGATGCCGGCCTCCTCGAAGAGCAGCTTGCGGTCGTTCGAGCGCACCTCCGCCGTGTCGACCCCGAGCCGGTCGAGGACGTCGAGCGTCTCGCCGAGCAGCGCGCCGCGCGGGACCGCGATGGTCAGGCCGTTGAGCGGGCTCACAGCCGCTCCTCCCCCGTCAGGGCGACGTGGAGGGAGTCCACCGTCAGCGCGAAGCCCACCGCCGGCAGCGGCCGGCCGAAGCGCCCCAGCAGGTCGTCGTAGCGCCCGCCGCCGCCGATCGGCTGGCCGAGCGCCGGGTCGTAGACCTCGAACACCGCGCCCGTGTAGTAGGCGAGGTCGCGGACGAGGCCGAGGTCGAAGATCACGCGCTCGCGCGCCGACGCCGGCAGCAGGTCGCGCACGCGGCGCAGCTCGGCGGCCTCCTCGGTCAGGACCTCCTCGCCCCCGCGCACCTGCGGCAGGGCGAGCAGGCGCTCGCGGTCCTCGGCGGCGAGGTCCAGTTCGCGCAGCCGGCGCTCGAGCCCGACGAAGTCGCGCGTCGCCAGCTCGTGCATGATCCCCGCGCGCGCCTCCTCCGCCACGCCGAGGCGCTCGAGCTGTGCCGGGTAGAGCGAGGCGTCGCCGAGGCCCACGCGGTAGTGCTGCAGCCCGGTCGCGTCGAGCGCGGCGCACAGGACGCGCAGCGCCTCCGCGGTCCCCTCCGCGCCCGGAGGCCCGACGAGCTCGACGCCGGCCTGCAGGAACTCGCGCTGCTGGCCGCGGTGCGGGCGGACGCTGCGGAACGCGTTGGCGAAGTAGCAGAAGCGCAGCGGCGGCTCGACGTTCGCGTACCGCGTCGCGACGACGCGCGCGATCGGAACGGTCATGTCCGAGCGCAGCGCGAGCACCGCGCCGTGGTCGTCGACCACGCGATAGGCGGGGAGGTTCCCGCCCGCCCCGCCGCGCGCGAGGACCGACTCGTGCTCGAGCGACGGCGTCGCCACCTCGCCGTACCCCTCGGCGTCGAAGACGCCCAGCAGCGCGGTCGAGATCGCGCGCAGCTCGCGCATCTCGTCGGGGAGGACGTCGCGGGTGCCGGAGGGAACGGGGTGGATCACGGCGTGAAGTCCTCCGCGCTCGCCGCGCGCTGCTCGCCCGAGCGCAGGTCCTTGACCTCGCCCTCCTCCGGGAACCACACGTACGGGATCCCCTTCCCGTCCGCGTAGGCGATCTGCTTGCCGAACTTCACCGGCTCGTGGAACACCTCGGTCGGGATGCCGCGCCCGCGCAGCGCCGTCGCGAGCTCCGCCGCCCGCCCACGTGCCTCGTCCGACGCGAGCGCGACGAGGACCTGCGTCGGCGACTTGGGGCCGACGGGCAGCGCGTCCTGGCCGAACAGCCGGCCGAGGATCCGCGTCACGCCGATCGACACGCCGACGCCGGGCAGCTTGTCCCGCCCGCCCTGCACGAGGTTGTCGTAGCGCCCGCCCGAGCAGATCGCACCGACGGACTCGTGGCCGTCCATGACGGTCTCGTAGACGGTGCCGGTGTAGTAGTCGAGGCCGCGCACGATCGACAGGTCGGCGACGACGGGCCGCCCCTCGGAGGCGGCCAGCACGAACCGCAGCTCCTCGAGCCCCTCGTCGATCAGCTCGTGCTTCAGGCCGAGCCCGCGCACGCCCTCGACGACGTCCCCGCGCAGCTGCGCCAGCTCGAGCAGCTTCTCGGGCGGGGCCCCCAGCGCTCGCAGGTCCTGCGCCACCCCTTCCGCGCCGCGCTTGTCGAACTTGTCGAGCGCGCGCATGACCGGGCCCACGTCCTCCACGCCCACGGCGCGGATCACGCCCTCGACGAGCTTGCGGTTGTTGACCTTGATGGTCACCGGCGGCAGCTCCGGCAGCGCGCTCATCACCTCGTGCACGAGCACCGGCATCTCGGCGTCGAAGTGCAGCGAGAGCGACCCGCGCCCGACGACGTCGATGTCCGCCTGCGTGAACTCGCGGTAGCGGCCCTCCTGCGGGCGCTCGCCCCGCCACGCCTTCTGGATCTGGTAGCGCTTGAACGGGAACCGCAGGTCGTTGAGGTGCTGCGCAACGTACCGCGCGAGCGGGACCGTCAGGTCGAAGTGGAGCCCCAGCTCAGCTTTCTCGTCGTCGCCGCCCTGCAGCCGCCGGAGCGTGTAGATCTCCTTGTCCGTCTCCCCCTTGGCGAGCAGCTGGTCGAGCGGCTCGACCGAGCGCGTCTCGATCGGCGCGAACCCGAACAGCTCGAACTGGCGGCGGATCTCGTCGAGCAGGCGCAGCTCGACGAGCCGCTGCTCGGGCAGCCACTCCGGGAACCCGCTGATGGGACGGGCTTTCGCCATCGCGGCCAGAACGTAGCGGCGCTACACCGGAGCGGGCTCTGTCGCGACGCGCTCGATCCGTGCGCCGAGGCCGCGCAGCCGCTCGTCGATCCGCTCGTAGCCGCGGTCGATCTGCCAGATGTTCGCGATCTCCGAGCGGCCCTCCGCGCACAGCGCCGCGATGAGCATCGCCATCCCGGCGCGGATGTCCGGCGAGGCCGCCGTGATCCCGCGCAGGCGCGCGGGGCCGGTGACGATCGCGCGGTGCGGGTCGCACATCACGATGTCCGCGCCCATCATCACGAGCTTGTCGGTGAAGATCAGGCGGTTCTCGAACATCCACTCGTGTATGAGGATCGAGCCGGCGCACTGCGTCGCCACGGCGACGGCGATCGACGTCAGGTCGGCGGGGAACGCGGGCCACGGCCCGTCCTGGATCTTCGACTTGTACTCGCCGAGGTCGCGCGCGACGACGAGCGTCTGCCCGCCCGGCACGAGCAGGTCGTGCCCGTCGATCTCCGACTGCAGGCCGATGCGGCTGAAGACGAGGCGGATCATCCGCAGGTCGTCGGGGATCGTGTCCTTGATCCGCAGCTCGCCGCCGGTCACGCCGGCCAGCGCCATGAACGAGCCGACCTCGATGTGGTCGGGGCTGACCGTGTGCGTGCAGCCGCCGAGGCGGTCGGCGCCGTGCACCGTCATGACGTTGGAGCCGATGCCCTCGATCCGGGCGCCCATCTTCGTGAGCATGCGCGCGAGGTCCTGGACGTGCGGCTCGCACGCGACGTTCCCCATCACGGTCGTGCCGGGAGTGAGCGCGGCGGCCATCAGGGCGTTCTCGGTCGCCATGACCGACGGCTCGTCCATGAACACCTCGCCGGCGCGCAGCCCGCGCTCGGCCGTGAGCCGGATCGACCCGTTGAGCTCGTGCTCGGCGCCGAGGGCGCGCAGCGCGTCGAGGTGGGGATCCAGGCGCCGGCGGCCGATGACGTCGCCGCCCGGCGGCGGCATGACCGCGCGCCCGCAGCGCGCGAGCAGCGGGCCGGCGAGCAGGAACGAGGCCCGGATGCGCTCGGAGCGCTCACGGTCGATCTCGCCGCTGTCGTCGACGGCCGCCGCGCACAGCGCGACCTCGTGCTCGCCGTTCCACGTGACGCTGACGCCGAGCAGCTCGAGGATCTCGAGCATCGTCTCGACGTCGCGGATCCGCGGCACGTTGCGGACGACGACCTCCTCCTCCGTGAGCACGCAGGCGGCCAGGATCGGCAGGGCGCCGTTCTTGTTTCCTGCGGGCGTGAGCGTGCCGGACAGGGGCACGCCGCCGTCGATGACGAACTTCTGCATGGGCGGTGAGGGACTCGAGGCGAGGGCGGTAAGCGGCCTCGGGCGCTCGGCTAGGGTACCCGACATGGCGTCTGTGGTTTCGCGCGATGAGGCCTGGTCCCTGCTCAGCGAGTGGGTCGCCTCGCCGTCGCTGCGCCGGCACTGCCTGTCCGTGGAGGCCGCGATGCGCGCCTACGCGGAGCGGCAGAGCGCCGACGTCGAGCTGTGGGGCGTGACCGGCCTCCTCCACGACGCCGACTACGAGCGCTTCCCGGACATGGACGATCCCGAGAACGGCCACCCGCGCACGATCATGGCCGAGCTCGAGCGGCGCGACGCGCCGCCGGAGATGGTCCGGGCGATCGCGGCGCACGCGGACTTCATGGGCGTGCCGCCGGAGTCGCCGATGGAGAAGACGCTGGTCGCCGTCGACGAGCTGTGCGGGTTCCTCGTCGCGTGCGCGGCGGTGCGGCCGGAGGGCATCCACGGCCTGACGCCCAAGTCGGTCAAGAAGAAGCTCAAGCAGCCCTCGTTCGCGGCGGCGGTCAACCGCGACGAGGTCCGCCACGGCGCGGAGGCGCTGGGCGTCGACTTCGACGAGCACGTCGCCTTCGTGATCGCGGCGCTCGACGCGCGCGCCGACGAGCTTGAGCTGCACGGCCGCGAAGCCGCCTAGGCCGGGCCGATGGAGGCGTACGCGCGCGTCCTGCGCGTGCCGCACGTCCCGTACTTGGTCGCGAGCGCGCTCGTCGCGCGGCTGCCGTACGGGATCGTCGGGCTCTCGACCCTGCTGTTCGTCCACGAGGAGAAGGACTCGTTCGCGGCCGCCGGCGCCGTCGCGGCGGCGTTCGCCATCGCCGCGGCCGTCGCGCTCCCCGTGCTGGGCCGGCTCATCGACGTCGTCGGCCAGACGCGCGTGATGCTCACCACCGTCGTCGTGCAGATGGCCGGCGGCGCGGCGCTGATCGCGCTGGGCCTGGCCGGTGCGTCGACGCTCGCGCTGTGCGTCGCCGCCGTCGTGGCGGGCGCCGCCGTCACGCCGGTCTCCCCCGCGCTGCGCGGCCTGTGGGGCGACCTCCTCGGCGGCGACCCGGTCGCGCTGCGGTCCGCGCTCGCGGTCGACGCGATCTCGCTCGAGTTCGTCTTCGTCGGCGGGCCGCTGCTGACCGCGCTGCTCGTCGCCGTCGCCTCGCCCGCGGCGGCGCTGGCGGCCGGCTTCGCGCTGTCGGGCGCGGGCGCGACGGCGTTCGCGATGTCGCCCGCGTCGCGCGCGTGGCGCGGTTCCGGCACGGCCAGCTTCGGCCTCGGGCCCCTCACGTCGCCCGGGCTGCTCACGCTGCTCGCCACGGCGGTGCCGCTGGGCGTGGCCTTCGGGGCGCTCGAGGTCGGGCTGCCGGCGTTCGGGATCAGCGAGGGCTCGTCGACGATCGGCGCGCTGGCCGTCGCTGCGCTGTCGCTGGGCAGCGCCGCCGGCGGGGTGGTCTACGGCGCCCGGCCGCCGACCCGCACCGTCCGCGTGTTCATCATCTTCGCGACGGTGCTGCCGCTGAGCCTCGCGCTCCTCGCGCTGCCGAGCTCGACGCTCGCGATGCTGCTGCTCGCTCCCGTCGCCGGCGCGACGCTCGCGCCGCTGACGGCCGTGGAGAACGAGCTCGTCGGGGTCGTCGCGCCCGAGGGAACGGTGACCGAGGCCTACGCCTGGATCCTGACGGCGACGGTCGGCGGGCTGGCGCTGGGGACGGCGCTCGGCGGGGCGATCATCGAGGCGTCGAGCTGGCGCGAGACGCTCCTCGCCGGCTCCGCGGCGGGCCTCGCCGGCGCGGCGGTCGCCGTGACGCGGCGAAAGACGCTGACGGCGTGAAAACCCGCATCGAGCGGCTTTTCCGTCCGACGGGTTTGCAAGCGTCGCGGCGCCACCCGACCAACGGAGGTATCGCCGTGGCGACGATCAACAAGACCGAGCTGGCACGCGCGGTCGCGGAGGACACCGGCCTCACCAACGGCCAGGCCAAGGAGGCCATCGAGGCCACGCTCGAGAAGATCGAGCGTGCGCTCATGTCGGGCGACGAGGTGAGCCTGTCCGGCTTCGGGAAGTTCGCGATCAGCGAGCGCTCGGCCCGGCAGGGTCGCAACCCGCAGACGGGCGAGACGATGGAGATCAAGGCGTCGCGGATCCCGCGGTTCAAGCCGTCCGCGCCGCTGAAGGAGGCCCTCAAGGGCTAGTCGCACGCGGTGTGGGGGGGCGTGCCGGCCCGGCGCCCCTCCATCGCGTCCTACCCCGCGCCCCTCCGCGCTGCCGCCCGGCGCCCTACGCCGCGCCGCTTCAGCGGCCACCGCCCCGCGCCCGACGCCGCCCCCTTCAGCGCCCGCCGGCGGAGCCCTACGCCGCGCCCCTCCACCTCCCACCCGCTTTCGCCCAGTCGAGCAGGTGATCGGGATTGCAGAACGCGTCCGCGATCCGGTGCTCGCCGCGGTGGCGGACGAGCAGGACGTAGGTGTCGTCCAGCGGGCCCGCGCACTGCGCGCAGCGCCCCAGGCCGGCCGCCGTGTCGTCGTCGGGATCGATCCCCTTCAGCCGCCCGGGATCCCACCGCGCGCCCTGGATGACCCACGGGACGACGTGCTCGAGACGGCAGAACGTCGCCCGCCGCTCGCCCACCGGCTCGGCCGCGCGGAAGCCGTCGTCATCCTCGACGGCGACCCCGCACCAGCTGCACTGCTCGGGCACGATCGAGAAGATAACCTCGCCGCCCGATGGAGCCTTTCACCATCACCGTCCTCGAGGGCGACGAGACGGGCCAGGAGCTGCTCGAGCAGTCGCTGCGCGTCCTCGACCCCGACGTCCTCGGCCTTCCCCTGCAGCTCGAGCGCTTCGACCTGAGCCTCGAGAGCCGCCGCGCGACGAGCAACGGCGTGGTCGACGAGGCCGCCCAGGCGATGTGCCGCAGCGGCCTCGGCCTGAAGGCCGCGACGATCACGCCCGAGGGCAAGGACGACGTCGGCTCGCCGAACCGCATCGTCCGCGAGGGCATCGGCGGCAAGGTGATCATCCGCACCGGCCGGCGGATCCCCGGCGTCGCGCCGTTCCCCGGCGTGCACCACCCGATCTCGGTCGTCCGCATGGCGGTCGAGGACGCGTACGGCGCGAAGCAGTGGCGCGAGGGCGAGGGCAACGACGAGGTCGCGTACCGCACCGAGAAGATCACGCGGTCGACCTGCCGCATGGTCGCCGAGTACGCGTTCCGCACCGCCGAGCAGATGGGCGCGAAGGTCTACGGCGGGCCGAAGTGGACGGTCTCCCCCGTCTACGAGGGGATGCTCAAGGAGGAGATGGACGCCGCCGCCGCGCGCCATCCCGACGTCGTCTACCAACCGGTCCTCATCGACGCCACCTACGCGGGCCTCATCACCGGCGCCGGCGAGGTGCCGCTCGTCGTGCCCTCGCTCAACCGCGACGGCGACTGCCTCTCCGACCTGGTGATGCCGATGTTCGGCTCGATCGCCGGCGCCGAGTCCGTCCTGCTCGCCTTCGACGACGACTACGAGGTCGACGTGGCGATGGCCGAGGCCCCCCACGGCACCGCTCCGGCGCTCCAGGGCAAGGACATCGCGAACCCGATGGCGATGATCCTCGCCTGCGGCGCGGTGCTGCACTACGCGAAGGCGAGCTCGGCGTCGCGCGCGGTCTACGAGTCGGTCCTCGAGGCGACGGCGGCGGGCGTCCGGACCCCGGACCTCGGCGGCCACGCCACGACGACCGAGTTCACGACCGACGTCGTCGGGAGGATCAAGGCGAAGCTCGACGCCTGGTCCTCGCTCGGGACGACGCGCTAGCCGACCTTCTCGCGCCGGCTGCGCCCGACGGGCAGGCCGGCCGCCTCGCGCGCCTCGTGCTTGAGGTGCTCGCGCCGGCGCCGCCGGTAGAGGAGCCGCTGGATCCAGAGCGTCACGACGCCCGCGGTGAGGATCGCCATGACGTTGATCGCGAGCTGCGCCTGCGACCCGCGCCACGCCGACCAGTCCTCGTAGGCGACCGCCAGCCCGATGTTCGCCGCGGCGGGGATGGTCGTGACGCTGATGAGGACCCCGATCAGCGCGCCCGACTTCGCCGTCGTCAGGCTGAGCACGCCCGCGGCGCCCGCGGCGGCGGCCACGATCACGGACAGCTCGTCGGGGTCGGAGATCAGCGTCGAGAGCGCGTGGCCCTCCTCGCCGAGCTGCGCGGGCGCGATCCCGGTCGCCTTGAGGACGAGTGTCAGCAGCCACGCGGCGGTGATCGCCGCCGGGAGCCCGACGGCGAGCGCGAGGAGCGACGTCGCCGCGAGCTTGATCCGCTTCTCGACCAGCGCGACCGAGAACCCCGCGATCGGCCCGAACTCCGGCCCGACCACCATCGCGCCGACGATGAGGATCTCGGAGTCCTGGAGGATCCCGATCGTGGCGATGATCGCCGCGAGGACCATGAAGAGGACGAAGCCGGCGCTGAGGCTCGAGTCCTCGGACGTGCGCGCCTCGACCTCCTCCCACACGACCGCGTCGCCGGGGTCGCCGGGCGCGATCCGCTCGGCCTCGTCGACGGCGTCGGAGATGTGGGTCTCGCTGCTCTCGATGGCGATCGAGCCGCAGCGGTGGATGTCGAGCTCCTTGAGGTCGGAGACGATGATGCTCGCCTCCTCGCGCGCGACGTCGACCAGGATCAGGTCGCCCTCAGGCTTGCGCGACGCACCCTCGACGTGCACGAGGTTGACCGCCGTCTCGAACCGCAGGAGGAGGTCGACGGCCTGCTGGGCCTCCCAGGCCGGAGCGACGATCCGCAGGTGCACCATGGCGTCGCGAGCCTACCCGCGAAGGGCCGTGCAACTTCGCTTGCACACCCCCATGTCCGTCCGACCCCGGCCCTAGCTTGCGCGAACACATGTTCCCCTCCCCCATATCCGAGCCGTCGTCGCGCATGGGAGGCGCGGCGCGGTCGCGTGCCGCCTCGGCGGCTCCGGATGCGGGGCGCCCGGAGCCGCGCGCCGGGAGGCGCGGAATCGCCCCCTCGTGGCGCGACAGGCTCCGGTACGCCGTCGACCTGGCCGTTGCCTTCGCGACCCTTGCGGACAACGAGCGATCGATCGTCGTGCCTGACGAGGACGCAGGGCACGTGGCGTGCGCCAGCACGCGAGTGCCCGAGGACGTCGTCAGGCGCGTCGAGGATCGCTCGGCGCGCGTGCCCGTCGACCGCGATCACCCCCACCGGACTCCGCTGCGGCCGCCCACACGGCCGCGGCGGCCCGGTGCGGCGGTGCCGTCGCCGCGCGCGCACGCCTGCGCCTCGCCGGTGGAGGGCGCGCGCAAGCGGCTCCCGCGGCGCCGCACGCGCGCCGCGGGCTAGCGCGTCCGCGCGCCTACAGCTTGCGAGCGGCGAGCACCCGCTTCGCCGCGACGTTGCCGCTCTTCGCGTTGAGGATCACCTTCAGCTCGCCCTTCGGCAGCTTCAGCGCGGTCAGGCGGACCTTGTACGTCCGGCCGGCCGAGCGCGTCGTCGTCCGCAGCCGCCGCACGACCTTCTTGCCGCGCACGATCGCGATCGAGACGCGCGACTTCGCGCCCAGCCGGTAGCGAACGTCGAGCGGCCGCTCTGTGCGCCCACCGAGGACGGGCAGCGTCGCCCGGAAGGCCCGGATGATCCCGCACGTCGATCGGACGTCGAACGCCCGCCGGACGCGGAACCGGGCCTTCGACCGCACCAGCGCGATCCGCCGCGACTCGGTCCGCTGTCCGGTGCGGGCCACGACCCGCACGACGTACAGCCCGTCGACAAGGCGCCGATCGCCCTGCCCGCGGCCATTCCAGGTGAACGAGCGCTTGCGGTTGCGAAAACGCGCGACGAGGCGCTGCCCGATCACGCGCTTGGGCTTCGACACCTCGAAGACGTCGACGCGGAAGCGCTGCGCCTTCGAGCGCGGCGCCAGCGTGAACCGCACGCCGCGCCGCGCGCGCTTGAGCCGCGGCGCGCGCTTGAACTGGCCGGCGGTCGCCTTGCACGCCGTCGGGCCGCCCCCCTTCGAGCCGCTCTCGCCGGCCGGCGTCACGCCCGGCACGGACACCGCGTTCGACCCGCGGCCGTAGCCGTAGTCGAACTTCGCACAGCCCTTGCCCATGTCGAAGTTGACGTTGCCCTTCAGGTCGCCGGGCGCGGTCGTCGGCCCGACGCCGTCGCCGACCAGCCCGGTCACCCGGAACGTCAGGCAGTCCCACGCGTGGTGCCAGTTGCCGTCCACGCTGGCCGGGTCGGTGTAGTTGTCGATCCAGCCCTGTCCCGCGTCCGTGTAGCGCTGGCGGCTGAACGCGTTGAACCCGGCGTCGTCGAGGTTCGGGTTGCGGTTGCCGGGATCCGGCTTGGCGTCCACCGGCGTCTGCGCCGGCGGGTCGTCCGTCCCGACGTTGCCGTAGCCGTGGTTCTCGTCGGTGTAGACGAGCGACAGGCTGGGCTCGTAGCTCGGCCCGCCGGCCCGCTCGTCCTGCCCGTGGCCGTCGGCGTCGAAGCCCGCCCGGTCGCGCATCTCCAGGTAGTACGCGTGGTCCGCCGGGTCGCCGTCGACCGCGGACGTGTACTGCCAGCCGTGCGTGCAGATCGGCGACGTCTGCAGGCCCTCGCGGCAGCCGCCGTTGTAGATCTGCGTGTCGTTGGCCGTCTCGAAGTCGCTCTTGTAGATGACGCGGTCGCCGGCCTTGACTTCGAGGTCGTCGATGAACCAGCCCGCCTTCGCGAGCCCGCCGTCGGTCGCGTACGTGAAGCGCAGCACCGACGCCTTGCCCGCGAGGTCGGAGAGGTCGTAGGAGTCGTCGACGAAGTGGATGTCCTCGTAGTTGCCCTGGACGCGGTCGACCGGGGCCGTCCCGTTGTCGTACGCCTCGGGCGCGCCCGTGATGCCGTTGCCGAACTTCTGCTGGCAGCTCGCGGCATTCGGGTTCTGCGACTGGTCGGTCGAGTAGCCCTTCTGCGAGGCGTACGAGTGGTACGTCCTGCCGCCGTCGGTCGAGCCCAGGACGAAGCCGTAGTCGTAGTCCCACTCGATGTTGAACGCCGTCTTGAAGGTCAGGGTGATCGGCGTCCCGGGCGCGACGTCCCTCAGCGCCTTGAGGTCGATGTCGAGGTTGTGGCCCTTGGTCGACGGGCAGCCGAAGTCGTTGCCGGCCTGCGACCACCACAGGTGGGTTCCCGACGGCACCTTGCTCGGCTGGATCACCTGGCGCTGCGGCAGCTTGGCCGCGTACGCCTCGCCGTTCGCGACGTTGTCGCCCTGCAGCGTGTAGTTCGTCCCGTCGGGCGACTGCCAGTCGATGCGGTGGGTGTTGTGCGTCGAGTCGACGAAGTCGTTGACCGTCCTGCTCTGGCCGACGTCGAGCACGCGCGGCACGAGCCACCCGAGCTCCTGGCGCCCGTTGACGTCCATGTGCTGCGAGTGGTCGGTCGCCATCAGGTTCCACGAGCCGTACGTCCCACGCGAGCCCGTCGAGTAGTAGTCGGGCAGGCCGAGCGAGTGGCCGTACTCGTGGGAGATCACGCTCGCCTGCTGGATCGCGCTCTCGGGGTTGAGGTTGTACGGGCCGACGCGCGTGTACGCCTTGAGCTTGTCGCCCTTGTTCTCCGTCGTCGTGCTCGTGCACGAGTCGTCGGTGAACCACAGCGGGCGCCCCTCGATGTCCGTTCGCTGGTCGTCGGAGACGTAGCCCGCCTGGCCGCACGGGCCGACGAACTGGTCCTCGAGGCTCGCCGAGTGCGGCCAGATGTTGTCGTACGGCGGGACGCTGGTCTGAGACTCGCCGTTGCCGCCGGCGCCGGGGAAGACGACCATGAAGAAGTCGACGACACCGTCCTTGTCGGTGTCGTAGTCGTCGTAGTTGGTCTCCGGGTCGGCGATCTGCGCCGAGTCGAACACGGACTTCCCGGGCGCGCCGCACCCCGAGTCGATCTGCTGGAGCGCGCCGACCGCGGCCTCCGCGCCGATGAGCGCCGAGCCGTTGCCGTCCGAGCCGTAGTAGCCGGTCGTGCCGGGCAGCTGGTACCAGCCGTCCTTGATCCGCGGCCCGCGCTGCTGGTAGGCGTTGCCGGGGAGGTCGTTCGTCGTCGGGGACTGGCAGGTGTTGCCCGTCTGCGTGTGCGTGAACTCGAAGCCGGGGCCGTAGTTCCAGTCGGCCGTCGCGATGCCCGACGACGGGACCGTGCCGTGCGGGTAGAGCTGCCCGTACGACATCTCCTGGTAGAGGTTGAACGTCGAGCCCTCGAACCCGGGGTCGTTGATCTTCTTGGCGAGCACGTCCGCCTGCGACTCCGCCGCGCGGGAGCGGTCGGCGTACTCGACGGGGACGACGGGGAACGGCCGGTCGCCGTACCGCGCGGTGTTGTAGGCCTCGCTCGGCGGGATGACCTTCGGGCCGTGGCTCGTGACCGGCGCGCCGGTCGTCGTGCCCGTCGCGGTCGCGGCCAGGTTCTTCCAGACGACCTTCGGGTCGTCGTCGAGGGTCTTGGCCTTCGCCTCGACGAGCAGCGTCTTGACGCCCGGCGACCGCGGGTCGGTCGTCCCGGGGACCTCGCCGACGTTCCACGTGATCGCGCCGCCGTCGAGCGCCGCGCCGTCGGCCTTCGTGAAGGTGGCGCCGTCGACCGGCGGGATCGTGACGGTGCCGCCGTCGACCGGCGCCGCGCCGTAGTTCTTGACGCGGACGAAGAACGGATAGCTCTCGCCGGGCTTGACCCAGCCGAGGTGCGAGACGAACTGGTTCTCGAGGACCGGGCCGGCGGGCGGCGCCACGACGTCGGCCGCCGCCGCGCGCGGCTCGGCGGTCGCCGCGCGGCTCGTCTGCGTCGCGCTCGCCGGCAGCGCCTGAACGCCGACGACCTCGGTGAACCCGGTGTCCCGGCCCGGCTTCAGCCCGGCGGTGGCCTCGCCGGGGACGGTCGCGCTGAGGCGGTCGCCGGCGACCGCGAACGGGCCGTACGGGCCGCGCAGCTCGCCGTTGGGGAGCTGGACCTGGAGCTTGACCGCGTCCGTCCCCGCTCGCTCGATCCGCCCCCTGACGTGCAGCGCCTCGCCCGGCTTGACGTCGTCCGCATCCAGCGTGGCGGGGACTGCGGTCTCGGCGGCGCCGGCCGAGGACGTGGTGCCGGTCGCGAAGAGGGTCAGGCCCGCGGCGAGCAGGAGGCAGGCCGCGAGCAGGATCGAGGGGAGGCGTCGCATGTCGGCTGCAACGCTCCGGGCGGCGGGATCTTGCTGTCCGCTCGCTGACCGTCCGGCATGCTCCGCGGGTGCCGGTCGACGCCTTCCTCCTCGCGCTCGGGGCCGCCGTCCTCCACGCCGCGTGGAACGTGCTGCTCGCCGGCGCCCGCGACACGCGTGCGGCCACGGCGGGCGCGCTGGCGCTGGTCGCGGCCGTCTCGCTGCCCGCTGCCGTGCTCACGTGGGACGTCGACGCCGCCGCCCTCCCCTACCTCGTCGCGTCGATCTCCCTGGAGATCGCGTACTTCGTGCTGCTCGCGGCGGCCTACGCGCGGGCGGACCTCGGAATCGTCTATCCGATCGCGCGCGGCTCGGCTCCCGTGCTCGTCCTCGCCGCCGCGGCGGTGCTCGGCCGCGGCGACCCGAGCGCGGTCCAGGTCGCGGGCGTCGTCCTGGTCGCCGGCGGCGTGCTGGCGCTGCGCGGCGGCGCGACCCCGGCCGCCGCGCGCGAGATGGGGCTGGCGCTGGCCGTGGGCGCGACGATCGCGGGCTACGTCCTCGCCGACGACGCCGGGCTCGACCACGCCGCGACGATCCCGTACCTGTGCCTCGTGGTGGGCGTCCCGGGCGCGGTCTACGCGGCCGCGTTCGCGGTGCGGACCGGGGCGGCGTCGGTGCGGTCGGTCGGGTTCGCGCTGGGACTGGGCGCGCGGGTCCTCGACGCCCGCGAGCGGCGGCGCAGCGGCCGGCGGCACGCGGCGCGCTCGGGCTGGGCGGCACTCCGGCGCGAGATGACGCCCCGCACCGCCGCCGTCGCCGCGGGGATGATCAGCGCGTTCGGCCTGGCGCTCGCGGCGCTGTCGCTCGCCGACCCCGCGCCCGTCGCCGCCATTCGCGAGGGCAGCGTGGTGATCGCCGCCCTCGCGGCGCCGCGCGTGCTCGGCGAGAGCGGAGGAAGGGCGCGCGTCGTCGGCGCCGCGGCGGTGTTCGCCGGCGTCGCGGCCGTCGCGGCCGGCTAGAGGCGCCGCGACGCGAGCGTGGCCCTCACCATCTCGCCGCCCTGCGGCCGCACCTCGATCACGACGCGGTACAGGCCGCGGCGCAGGCCGGGCGGCTTCAGCGCGAGCCGATGCGTCCGGCGCGGCGCCCGGACCGGCCACCGGTACCGCTTCACGACCTTCCGGCCGCGCATCACGCGCAGGTCGACGCGCGAGGACGTCGAGAGGCGGTACGCGATGCCGAGGCGGCGCCCGGTGGTCCCGCCGAACACCGGCCGCGTCAGCTTGAACGAGGACAGGCGCCCGCACGACTTGCGCCGGTAGTAGTCGGGCAGCCGCCGCCACTTCCCGCGCCGGCGCTCGACCACGAGCCGGCGGACGTCGACGCGCGCGCCGGCGAGCCGCTTGGTGAACCGCACGATGTAGACGCCGTCGCCGACGCGCCGCCCGCGGCCGTTCCAGCGGAACGACCCGCTCCGGCCGGCGAAGCGCGCCACCCGCAGCTCGCCCGTCACGCGCCGCCCGCGCGACTGTCGGAAGACGTCCACGTCGAACCGGCCCGCGCCGATCTGCGCGGCCTCGATCCCGACGCGCCGCCCCAGCGGCCGCGCGAACACGCGCACGAACCCGTTGGCCGCGCGACACGACGCCGGGCCGGAGCCGCCGGCGACGCCGAACTCCTCCCGCCGCGAGCACCCGTCGAGGATCACGGTGAGCGGCCCGTCGCTGTCGACCTCGAGGTCGACGTCGCAGGTGACCTTCGCCCGGCGGACGTTCACCGTCACCTGGCTCAGGTTGGTCGCCGTGATCTTCAGCCGGTCGCGGACCGGCGCGGATCCGGGCAGCCCCCACGCCTTCGAGCGCTCGCCGTACGTGAGCGCGGGCGGGATCGGGCCGCCCCCGGTCACCGCGCCGCCGCCGGACGCCGTCTCGCCCGGCGCGGGGTCGGTGACGCCGAAGCCCTCCGACACCGCGTCGACCAGCGCCCGCGGCGCCTCGCCCTCGGCCGAGCGCACCTTCATCCCCGACAGCCAGTACGCGTGGTCGGCGACCGTGCCCGCCTCGGGGAAGTCCATCTTCGGGTTGACGACGTAGGTGACGTGGGCCGGGTCGCGGTCGACGCGCGCATCGCCCAGGAACTCGGCCGCCCGGGTGTACTCGTCCTTGGTCGCCAGCGCGAAGTGGTCGGCCGGGACGAAGAGGTCCCAGATGTACCGGTAGCCGAGGTCGTCGAAGCGCTGCGCGTGCACGGTGGCGCCGCTGACCGGCACGAGCTCGTCGTTGGACCCGTTCCAGATCATGAACGGGATGTTCCGGACCGACGGCAGCATGAAGCCGGTGTTCGTCGACTCGCCGCCGGTCGAGTCCTCGCCCGTGAGCGAGATGCCGAGCGACGGCGGGCCGACCACCGGGTTGGCCCGGGCGAAGAGGTCGGGGAACTGCGCGGCGAACTTGTACGTCCCGTAGCCGCCCATCGAGTAGCCCGAGATCGCGGTCCAGTCGGCGTCGAGCGTGAAGTGGCGGGCGACGTCGGCCCACACCTCGAACGTGTCGGCCCCGGCGACGCCGTAGTACCAGCTGTCCGGCCCGCGCCCGGCCGGCGTGATGACGATCGACCCGCCGGCACGCTCGCCGAGCTGGGACTGGTTGTTGGATCCCTCGAACTGGTTGTAGTTCGCGCCGAGGGAGTGCAGCAGCAGCGTCATCCCGTAGCCGCCCGGCGGCATCGGCTTGCGCGGCACGTAGATCGCGTACGGCTGCAGGCGCGAGAGCAGCTCGCCCTCGCAGTTCGTGGCGTTGCCACACTCCTTGGTGAAGTCCTGCCCCTGCCCGGGCTGGAAGCGGCTGGCGAGGATCCGGTTCATCGCGCCGCTCACGGGCGTCCCCTTCGCCGCACCGAGCATGTCGTCGTCGACGGCGTCGCGCAGCTTGCCGAAGTCGACCGATGCGAAGAAGGGCGAGAGGTCGTTCGCGGCGAGCGCATCGCCCTGCGCCTGGTCGCGCCACCAGCGCGTCGCGGCGACCGAGGTCGCGCCGTTCTGGATCTCCGGCCGCGGCTCCTCGCCCGGCGCGGGCGCCGACGGGTCGCGGATCTCGTAGCGGAACGCGGCGTTGAAGATCGCCGTCGGCGACGCGACGCCGCCCGCTCCGCCCGGCGTCGTCTCGCTCGCCTGTCCGGAGGGCAGCAGGTACTTGTCCGCCGCGGGGTCCCACAGGCCGGTGCCGGCCGCCACGCGCACGACCGACCGGCCGGGGTCCCACGCCGCGCGCGGCACGATCACCTCGACCTGCTGGCGCTCGGTGCTGACCGTGACCGTCGGTGCCGGCGACACCGCTGCGCCGGTGCCCGCGGTCAGCAGGTCGGCGGTCCCGCCGTGGACGGTGAGGAAGAGCTGGGCGGGAGCGGAGGCGTGCGCGCCGTGCGGCAGCTCGACCGGCGCCGGGCTGTCGCCCAGGGCAATCGTCGTGGCCGTGACCTCGGGGGCGACGAGCGTGTTGTAGGTCAGCCGGAAGGCGGTCGCGTCCTCGAGCGGGCGGATCCGCAGCTCGACGAGATCCGCGGCGTTGCCGGCGTACCGCTTGTCCGTCGGGTACGTGTACGTGCCGTACGGCGCCGAGAAGGTGTCGTTGTCGAAGCGCGGGTCGTCGGGGTCGCGGACGCCGCGCGCGCCGTGGTCGTCGAACAGCCAGTCCTGGTAGAGGAACTCCCCTCGGCGGTACGCGCTGGCCCCGGAGACGAGGATCGGCGGCGCCTTCCAGATCCCGGCGTTCGCGAGCTGCGGCGCGTCGGCCGGCGGCGCGTAGAGGATGTCCGGCCCCGGTCGTGGCGCCGGCCCCTCGTACAGGGATGCGGCATCCGCAGCGCTCGGGGCGCAGAGCAGCACGAGGAGGACGGCGAGGCGGCGCACGCGATGCAGGAATGTAGACCGCCGAGGCCCGCCGCGCGCCGCTCGCAGAACCGGTATGGATTCCGCCGATGACGACCGTTCGCGAGGCCGTGTTCGACATGTGGCGCGACCGGGGGATGACGACGATCTTCGGCAACCCCGGCTCGACCGAGCTGCCCATGCTCAAGGACTACCCGTCGGACTTCCGCTACGTCCTCGGGCTGCAGGAGATCGTCGCCGTCGGCATGGCCGACGGGTTCGCGCAGGCGACGGGCCGCGTGACGCACGTCAACCTGCACACCGCCCCCGGCGTCGGCAACGGCATGGGCGCGATCTTCAACGCGCAGGCGAACAAGTCGCCGCTGCTCGTCACCGCGGGCCAGCAGGCGCGCGAGCTCATGACGCTGCAGGCCAACCTCACGAACCGCGACGCGATCCGCATGCCGCACCCGCTCGTCAAGTGGAGCTACGAGCCGCCGCGCGCCGAGGACGTCCCCCACGCGCTCGCCCGCGGAGCCCATCTCGCGGGGCTGCCGCCGAAGGGCCCGGTCTTCGTGTCGATCCCGATGGACGACTGGGACGCCGAGGTCGACGTCGAGGCCGTCGCGCACCAGACGAAGCGGATGGCGACCGGTCCCGGCGCCGCGCACCCCGCCGCGCTGCGCAAGGTCGCCGAGCAGCTGACCGAGGCCGCCAACCCGGCGCTCGTCGCCGGCCCCGACGTCGCGGCGAGCGGCGGCTGGGACGCCGCGATCGCCCTCGCCGAGAAGCTGCGCCTGCCCGTCTTCGCGACGCCCGCGCCCGGCGGCGGGCGGATCGGCTTCCCCGAGGACCACCCGAACTTCCAGGGCATCCTCCCGCCGGCGATCGGGCCGCTCGGCCAGATGCTCGAGGGCTACGACCTCGTCGTGGTCGCCGGCTCGTCGGTCTTCCCCTACTACCCGAACATCCCCGGGCCGCTGCTGCCCGAGGGGACGACGCTCGTGGCGATCACCAGCGATCCCGACGAGGCGGCGCGCGCGCCGATGGGCGACGCGCTCGTGGGCGACGTCGCGCTGACGCTGCGCGCGCTCGCCGACGCGGCCGCCGAGCCGCCGCAGCGCGAGGCCCCGCAGGCGCGGCCCGCCGCCGAGGCGATGGAGGACTCCGACCCGATGAACGCGTCGCACGCGATGGCGGCGCTCGCCGAGGCGCTGCCGGACGACGGGAGCGTCGTGCTCGAGTCGCCCGCCTCGACGCTGGCGCTGCGCAACCAGATGCGCCCCTCGCGGCCGGACAGCTACTTCTTCGCCGCCGGCGGCGGGCTCGGCTTCGGGATGCCTGCGGCCGTCGGCGTCCAGCTCGCCAAGCCCGAGCGGCCGGTGGTGTGCGTCGTCGGCGAGGGCAGCGCGCAGTACGCGATCCAGACGTTCTGGACCGCGGCCGCGTACCAAGTGCCGGTCACCTTCGTGATCCCGCGCAACGACGAGTACGCGATCCTGAAGTGGTTCGCCATGATGGAGGACGTCGCGGGCGCGCCAGGGCTGGACCTGCCGAAGCTCGAGGTCGCCGAGGTGGCGCGGGGCTACGGCGTGGACGCGAGGCAGGTGGGCTCGCGCGACGAGCTCGCGGACGCGCTCTCTGCCGCGATCGCCTCGGACCGGCCGAACGTCATCGAGGTCCCCGTCCAGCCCGGGATGGCGCTGGCATGACCGTCATCGTCGTCGGCGCGGGCATCGCGGGGCTCGTCACCACGCTCGAGCTGCTCAACCACGAGCGCGAGGTCGTGCTCGTCGACCGCTGCGAGCCCTCGGAGGTCGGCGGCCTGGCGCGCGAGGCCTTCGGCGGGATGTTCATGGTCGACTCGCCCGAGCAGCGCCGGGCGGGCATCGAGGACAGCTTCGAGCTGGCCTACGGGGACTGGTCGCGGATCGCCGACTTCGAGCCCGGCGACGACCTGCCGCGCCGGTGGGCCGCCGAGTACGTGCGGCGCTCGCGCGACGAGGTCGGCGGGTGGCTGCGGGAGATCGGCGTCAAGTTCTTCCCCGTCGTCAACTGGGCCGAGCGCGGGGTCGACGGCGACGGCAACTCCGTCCCCCGCTTCCATCTGACGTGGGGCACCGGCAAGGCGCTGGTCGACGCGACGTGGGGCGCGATCCAGGCCCATCCGCGCAACGCGCTGCTCACCGTGCGCCTGCGCGCGCGTGTGACCGGGCTGCTGCGCGAGGACGGCGCGGTGACGGGCGTCAAGCTCGAGGACGCGTCCGAGCTGCGCGGCTCGGCCGTCGTGATCGCGTCCGGCGGCGTCGGGGGCAACCTCGACATCGTGCGGCGCGAGTGGCCGGCGGACCTCGGCGAGGCGCCCGAGCACATCCTCATGGGCTCGCACTACTACGCCGACGGGGCCATGCACGAGGAGGTCACCCGGATCGGCGGCAACGTCACCCACCTGAGCCGCATGTGGAACTACGCCGACGCCGTGCGCCATCCCGAGCCGCGGCGCCCGCTGCACGGGCTGAAGCTCATCCCGCCGCGATCGGGCCTGCTCCTCAAGCCGACGGGCGAGCGGTTCTTCCCGCCGGTCATGCCGACGTTCGACAACTACTACGCCCTCGAGCGGATGTGCCGCGAGACCGACCAGAAGTACGCGTGGCTGGTGTGCAACACGAAGATCGCACGGCGCGAGCTCGACGTGTCCGGCGCCCAGCACAACCCGAGCATCCGCAACAAGAACCTGGTCCGGTTCCTGCTGGGCATCCTGCTCGGCAAGCCGACGCTGGTGCGGTACTTCGTCGAGCGCTGCCCGGACTTCGTGGCCGCCGACACCCTGCCCGAGCTCGCGCGGCGGATGGGCGAGGTGACCGGTGACGGCGCGCTCGACGCCGACCTCATGGAGAGCGAGATCAAGCGCTACGACGACACGCTAGCCCGCGGCAAGTCGCTGTGGAACGACGACCAGATCCGCCGGATCGCCCAGCTGCGCCAGTGGCGCGGGGACCGCCTGAGGACCTGCAAGTTCCAGTCGATCGCCGACCCGTCCGCCGGCCCGCTCATCGCCATCCGCCTGCAGCCGATGGCGCGCAAGTCGCTCGGCGGGATCCAGACCGACCTCGAGTGCCGCGTCATGAAGCCGAGCGGCGAGCCGATCGCCGGCCTCTACGCCGTCGGCGAGGCCGCGGGCTTCGGCGGCGGAGGCCTGCACGGCAAGCGCGCGCTCGAGGGGACGTTCCTCGGCGGCTGCGTGTTCACGGGGCGGTTGGCGGCGAAGGCGGTCGCGGCGGCGACGGCGCCACCGCGCCAAGCCGCGCGCGTGTAGGCGGACCCGCGGCGCGGCGGCGGCGCCGGCGCCGCCGCGCCAAGCCGCGCGCGTGTAGGCGCACCCGCGGCGCCGCACCAACGGCGCCCGCCGCAACGACGAAGGGGTGCCCCCAACGACGAAGCGCAGCGTCGACGAGCGGCGCACCACGACGACGAAGGGCCGCCCCGAGGGGCGGCCCTTGCCTGAATTAAACCGGCGGCGTCCTACTCTCCCGGGCCCTTGCGGGCCAAGTACCATCGGCGCTGAGGGGCTTAACTGCTCTGTTCGGAATGGGAAGAGGTGTTTCCCCCTCGCCATGACCACCGGAAATGGTGAGAGCGGCGCGCATGCTTCGCGCGCCCCCGCCTCCGCGGTCCCTCAAAACTGCGCAGTAGCCACGCTTGGGTGCTCCATGATCACGCCTGCATCGGCGCGATCAAAAATATCCGTCAAGCCCTCGACCCATTAGTACCGGTCTCCTTCGACCATTACTGGCCTTCCAGATCCGGCCTATCAACCTGGTGGTCTACCAGGGGTCTTACTCCCTCTAGGGGATGGGAGAGCTCATCTCGAGGCCGGCTTCCCGCTTAGATGCCTTCAGCGGTTATCCGATCCGCGCGTAGCTAACCAGCGGTGCCCTTGGCAGGACAACTGATACACCAGAGGCGCGTTCATCCCGGTCCTCTCGTACTAGGGACAAATCCTCTCAACTCTCCAACGCCCACGGCAGATAGGGACCGAACTGTCTCACGACGTTCTGAACCCAGCTCGCGTACCGCTTTAATGGGCGAACAGCCCAACCCTTGGGACCTACT
>DASVQN010000037.1:0-17389 GCA_036389155.1 Solirubrobacteraceae bacterium | reverse complement strand
TTGCGCAAGATTCCCCACTGCTGCCTCCCGTAGGAGTCTGGGCCGTGTCTCAGTCCCAGTGTGGCTGATCGTCCTCTCAGACCAGCTACCCATCGTCGCCTTGGTAGGCCATTACCCCACCAACAAGCTAATGGGCCGCGGGCTCATCCAGTTGCGGAGGCCGAAGCTTCCTTTCCCCCGAGGGGCACATCAGGTATTAGCCCGGGTTTCCCCGGGTTGTCCCTGTCAACTGGGCAGATAACCCACGTGTTACTCACCCGTTCGCGGCTCTGCCCCGGGCCGAAGCCCGGTTCGTCGCTCCACTTGCATGTGTTAAGCACGCCGCCAGCGTTCGTCCTGAGCCAGGATCAAACTCTCCGTGAAAGACCGGCACCTCCTGGAGGAGTCGCCGGCACTGCTTCCGGCCGCGTCCCGAGGGACACAGTCGGTCACAAAGAGCTGTCATGGCCTGGCGCCGCATCTCGTACACCGGATGCGACGACCATGACGGGTCAATTGATGCCTACCTCGGCCGCTGGCGCGAACCGGGTAGGTCGGACCTGCTGCACTCCGGTCCGTGAAGGACCGTCGTGCGCGCATGCTGTTGAGTTTTCAAAGACCGCCGCGCCTCCCGGGAGGGGGACTCCCTCCGTGAGCGCGCCCGGGGCTTTCGACATCCCCGGGAGCGGACAGAGCAGTATAGCGCGCACTGGGGCGGGCCGGACCTCGGATTTCGAGGCCTGGATCGACCGTCTTCTGCCACTTCGGCGCCGACTGCGGCGGGCAATATAGCGCGTCCCCGGTGCTAGTCTCCGCCCCCTCTTCGGCACCTGGCCGCCCGCTGCCGAGACGCCCCGCCGAAGCGCTGCTTCGGGCCGCCGCATCACGCGATGAGCGACGATCCCCTAGCCGACATCCACGAGTTCCCGCGCACGCGCCCGCGTGTGAAGAAGCTCCGGCTCCTGCTGGTGCTGGTGGGGCTCGGGCTGCTCGCGATGGTCTCCACGATCTTCGGGATGATGATGGCCGTCGCCGCCGACCTCGACGAGCTCGAGACGAAGGCGGACATCCGCGCGGAGCGCAGCAAGAACTCGGTGCTCGTCGACGTCCACGGCCGCCAGCTCGGCGTCCTGCGCAGCCCGGACAACCGGATCATCGTCAAGTACGACCAGATCGCCCCCGTCATGCGCGACGCGGTCGTCGCCATCGAGGACAAGCGCTTCTACGAGCACGAGGGCGTCGACCTGCGCGGCCTCGGGCGCGCGTTCGTCCAGGACGTCATCGAGCGCAAGGCGGTTCAGGGCGCATCGACGATCCCCCAGCAGCTCGTCAAGAACCGCCTGCAGGCGCAGACCGACCGCACGGTGTTCCAGAAGGTCCGCGAGTCCGCGCTCGCCTACCACCTGAGCCGCAAGTGGGACAAGGAGAAGATCCTCGAGGAGTACCTGAACTCGATCTACTTCGGCAACGGCGCGTACGGGATCGAGTCGGCGGCGCGGACGTACTTCGGCTGGAACCACCTCGGCTGCGGCGAGGACGAGCGGCACCCCTGCGCCAAGGAGCTGAACGCCGAGGAGGCCGCCCTCCTGGCCGGCATCATCGCGTCGCCCAGCGCCTACGACCCGGTCAGCCACCCGGCGTCGGCCAAGGCGCGCCGCGACCTCGTCCTCAAGCGGATGATGGAGCAGGGCTACCTCGCGCCGGCGCAGTACAGCGACCTCGTGGGCCTCCAGCCGCCAGCGCCCGACGAGGTCCAGCCGCCGCGCGAGGAGACGCGCAACGACGACCCGACCGTCCCCTACTTCGTCACCTGGGTCAAGCAGCAGGTCGTCGACCGCTACGGCCCGCGCCAGGCCTTCACGGGCGGCCTGCGGATCCGCACCACGATCGACCTCGACATGCAGGCGGCGGCCGAGCAGGCCGTCCGCAACCACCTGGCCAGCCCAGCCGGCCCGACGGCGGCGCTCGTCGCCATCGACAACCAGACCGGCGAGGTGCGCGCCATGGTCGGCGGGCGCGACTACAACGAGTCGCCGTTCAACCTCGCGACGCAGGGTCAGCGCCAGCCCGGGTCGGCCTTCAAGCCGTTCACGCTGGCCACCGCGCTCAAGCAGGGCATCAGCCCGGGCAGCACGTGGTCGTCGAAGAAGCTCAGCATCCACAGCAAGCAGTACGGCTGCGACTTCGAGGTCAACAACTACGAGGACGCGTACGCCGGCATCTCCTCGCTCCAGCACGCGACGACGTTCTCCGACAACTCGGTCTACGCGCAGGTGGGCCTGAAGGTCGGACTGAAGAACATCGCGCGGACGGCCAGGCAGATGGGCGTGCGCACGAACGTCTCGAAGAACTGCGCGATGATCCTCGGCGGGCTCAAGGAGGGCGTGACGCCGCTCGACATGGCGCACGCCTACGAGACGATCGCCACCGGCGGGAACCTCGTGACCGGCTCGCTCGGGCCCGAGGGCGGCCCGGTCGGCGTCCGCGACGTCTGCCACGGCGGCCTGAACAAGAAGGGCAAGTGCAAGGGCCGCGAGGACGAGAACAAGCGCGAGACCAGGCGCGTCCTGTCGCCGGGAGTCGCGCAGACGATGCGCTCGATCCTCTCGACCGTCGTCACCTCGGGCACCGCGGTGCGCGCGCGGCTCGACCAGTTCGCGGCCGGCAAGACGGGAACGACGGAGAACTACGGCGACGCGTGGTTCGTCGGGTTCACCGACGAGATGACCGTCGCCGTCTGGGTCGGCTACCCGGACAAGCTCACGCCGATGACCACCGAGTACGGCGGCCAGCCCGTCGCCGGCGGCACCTTCCCGGCGGAGATCTGGCGCGACTTCATGGTCGCCGCGCAGAACCTCATCGACGAGCGCAAGGCGCGCGAGGCGGCGGGCGACGAGGAGACCTCGACCACGACGACCCCGCTCCCGCCCGGCACGCCGACGACCCCGGGCACCGCGGCGCCCGCCCAGGCCGAGCCGCCGGCGCCGACCGGCGGCGGGGACCCACGGCCCGAGCAGCCCGACACGAAACCCGCGGCGAAGGGCACGCCGCCGGCCGCCCAGCAGCCGGCCGCCCCCGCCCCGAAGGGAACCCCGCCCGACGGCGGTGGTGGCGGCGGCGGCGGCGGCGGTGGCGGTGGCGGCGGCGGAGGCTCCTCCGACGGCACCGGCGGCGTCGCGCCACCGTCCGGCTGACGCGCTTCGCGGGCCCGCCGCGGGGTAGCCCCGCCGGCATGCCCCGCCCGCCCGTCTCACCTCCCAAGCTGCACGCCGCCGTCGAGCGGCTCGGTCGCGTCGAGGCGATCGACCCGCCGGCGAAGACGCTCGGCAAGGCCGTCCGCGACGCGCTGCCCGGCGGCGCGTTCAAGGACGCGCTGAGCGGGACGTGGCTCGGGCACGCGCTGCACCCGCTGCTGACCGACACCGTCATCGGGACCTGGACGAGCGCGATGCTCCTCGACGCGGTCGGCGGCGCCGACGCCGAGAAGGCGGCCGACCTGCTCGTCGGCGCGGGCATCGCCGCGTCGCTGCCCACCGCGCTCACCGGCGCCAGCGACTGGGCCGACACCGAGGTCGCGGACGAGAGCGCGAGGCGGGTCGGCGCCGTCCACGGGCTGCTGAACACCGCGGCGCTCGGGCTCTTCACCGCCTCGCTCGCCGCGCGCCGCGGCGGCCGGCGCGGGCGGGGCAAGGCGCTCGCCGCGGCGGGCGGCGCCGCGCTCGCGGTCAGCGGGCACCTCGGCGGCCACCTCAGCTACTCGCAGGGCGTCGGCGTCGAGCAGACCGCCTTCGACCCGGGGCCGGAGGACTGGACGCCCACGATCCCGGCCGCCGAGCTCGCGGTCGGCGACAGCACGTGCGTCATGGCCGGCGGCGCGCCCGTGCTGCTCGCCCGCGACGCGACCGGCGTGCACGCGATCCACAACCGCTGCTCGCACCGCGGCGGCCCGCTCGACGAGGGCGAGATCGAGAACGGGTGCGTCACCTGCCCGTGGCACGGCAGCGTGTTCCGGCTCAGCGACGGCGCCGTCGAGCGCGGGCCCGCCACCGGCCCGCAGCCGCCGTTCGACGTCCGCGAGCGCGACGGTCGGCTGGAGGTCAGGCGACGGGCGTAGGGAAGGGCCGCGAGACGTGGCGGCTGCCGGCGACGGTGAACCGCCAGTCGAGGTCGACCGCCTTCGTGATCCCGATCCGCGGCGCGCTGCGCACGACGTCGACGCCGGGGTCCGGCCGCGGCTCGAACGAGATCGGGCCGTCGCCGAGCAGCGACGTGGCGTTGAGCTCGAGCCCGATGCCCAGCGCCTGCGTGAGCTTCCCCGGGCCGTTGCACAGCTCGCGGTCCGGCACCGGCCCGCGCCGCGCGCGCATGGCCTCGATCCCCTCGAGCGGCTCGATCGCGCGGATGAGCACCGCCGCGCCGACGCCGTCGGGCTCGCAGACGGCGTTGAGGAGCGCGTGGATGCCGTACGAGCGGTAGACGTAGGCGACGCCCGGCGGGCCCCAGAGGACCTGTGTCCGCGGCGTCACGCCGACGTACGCGTGGCACGCCTCCTCCGTGTAGTGGTAGGCCTCGGTCTCGACGACGATCCCCGCTGTGTCGCCGTGGCGCAGGACGCAGCCGACGAGGTCGTGTGCGACGTCGAGGACGGGGCGGTCGTAGAAGGCGCGGTTCACGGCGGCGAGGCGGCGGCGCCGAGCGCCGCGCGGGCCTGCTCGAGCTGCTCGCGCACGCGCCCGCTCGACGTCCCGCCCTCGGACACCTTGGACTCGAGCCACGCGGACTCGGAGAGGACCGCGCGCGCGTCGTCGCCGAGCGCCTCGGTGGCGACCTCGGCGAACGGCCGGGAGGAGGAGGTGGCGTCGCGCACCAGCCCGCCGACGACGCCATGCGCCTCGCGGAACGGCATCCCGTTGCGGACCAGCAGGTCCGCGAGGTCCGTCGCGGCGATGAGCTCGTCGGAGGCGGCGGCGGCCATCCGCGTCCGGTCGAACCGCGCGCCCTCGATCATCCCGGTCGCGGCGGCGAGGCAGAGCTCCAGCGTGTCGACCGCGTCGAACAGCGGCTCCTTGTCCTCCTGCATGTCCTTGTTGTAGGTGAGCGGGAGGCCGTGCATCACGCCGTAGAGCGTCATGAGGTGGCCGACGACGCGCGGCGCCTTGGCCCGCAGCAGCTCGGCGGCGTCGGGGTTCTTCTTCTGCGGCATGAGCGAGGAGCCGCTGGTCCACGCGTCGGGCAGCGTGACGAAGCCGAACTCCGCGGTCGACCACAGCACGAGCTCGCCGCCGAGGCGGGACAGGTGGGTGAGACACGTGGCGATGGCGCCCAGCACGTCGAGGACGAAGTCGCGGTTAGAGACCGCGTCGAGCGAGTTCGGCGCCACGCGTGTGAAGCCCAGCGCGTCGGCGACGTGGCGCCGATCGGTGGCGAAGTTCACGCCGGCCAGCGCGCCCGCGCCGAGCGGCAGCGCGTCCGCCGCGTCGTAGGCGAAGCGGAAGCGCGCGCAGTCGCGCTCGAGCATCCAGAAGTACGCCAGGAGGTGGTGCGCGAGGTAGACCGGCTGGCCGCGCTGCAGGTGCGTGTAGCCGGGCAGGTGCCAGTCGACGTGCTCCTCGGCGCGGGCGAGCAGCGCGGCCTGGAGGCGCCGGATCCGCTCGTGCGCCGACCGCGCCTCGTCGCGGACGAACAGCGCGACGTCCGTCGCCACCTGGTCGTTGCGCGAGCGCGCGGTGTGCAGCTTCGCCCCGGCCGGCCCGGCGAGCTCGGTGACGCGGCGCTCGATCGCCATGTGGATGTCCACGTCGTCGTCGGCGAAGGGGAACGTCTCGTCCGCCAGCTCGACCTCGACCTGCTCGAGCGCGGCATGCAGCGCGTCGCGGTCGTCGTCGCCGATGATCCCCTGCGCCGCGAGCATTCCCGCGTGCGCGCGCGACTGCGCGACGTCGTACGGCCACAGCCGCCGGTCGAAGGCCAGGGACGAGTCGAGCGCCCGGAACGCCGGGTCCTGCGGCTCGGAGAAGCGCGACACGCGCCGGAGCCTAGTCAGGCCCCGCCGAACGCCGCGCCCTGGACGGCGGCGACCTGCCAGGCCAGCACGAACCCGAGCAGGTACAGCGTGATCCCCCAGCCGCTGTACACGCCGCGGTGGCGCGGGAACCAGCGGCTCTCGGGGTTCATCCCCGCCGACCAGGCGACCGGCAGGAGGAAGAGCAGGCCGACGGCGAGCAGCGCCCACGGCAGCCAGCCGGTCATGTAGTGCAGCTCGAGCTTGGGCTGCTCGGCGAGGATCTCGACGACGTGGTGGAAGAGGACGACGGGCGTGACCGCCGCGATCACGAACCCGAGCGCGCCGACGAAACGCGCCTGTCTACGCCGTGCCTCGAGCCGCGCCTGCCGCGCCCCCACCGCCATGCCGGGATTCAAGCACGGCCCGCAAGGCCTCCGCGACGGTCGCGACCTCGCCCTCGGTCAGCGCGGGGAAGAACGGCAGGGCGATCGAGCGCCGGCCGATGTCTTCGGCGACGGGGAACTCCCCCTCCCGGTGGCCGAAGCGCTCCCGGTAGTACGCGAACAGGTGGATGGCCGGCAGGTAGGGCTTGGCGTCGACGCCCCGCTCGCGCAGCGCGCGGATCGTGTCGTCGCGGTCGATCCCGCCCGGCAGCTGCACGACGTAGACGAACCAGCTGCGGCCCGGCAGGTCGGCGGGCGGCGTGACGTCGACGTCGGCCAGCGCGTCGCGGTACCACCCCGCGACCCGCGCGCGGTCGGCCAGCATCGCGTCGAGGCGCTCGAGCTGCGCGATGCCGAGCGCGGCCTGCAGCTCGGTCATCCGGTAGTTGAAGCCGAGGCGGTCGTGGTCGAGCCAGCCCATGTCGGGCGCCCGGCCCTGGTTGCGCTCGGAGTCGATGCGCTCCTTCGTCGCGGCGTCGCAGACGACCATCCCGCCCTCGCCCGTCGTCATCTGCTTGTTGGCGTAGAAGGCGAACACCGCCGGATGGCCGCGCGAGCCGACCGGCGTCCCGTCGTCGTGCACCGCGCCCAGCGCCTCGCAGGCGTCCTCGACGATGGGCAGCCTGAACGTCTCGAACGCCGGGATGTCGGCGGGCGCGCCGAAGATGTGGACGGGCAGCAGCGCCTTCGTGCGCTCGGTGACGGCAGCCCGCGCCGCGTCCGGGTCGAGGTTGAACGTGACGGGGTCGATGTCCGCGAACACCGGCCTCGCGCCCTCGTAGAGCGCGACGTTCGCGCTGGCGACGAACGAGAACGGGGACGTGACGACCTCGTCGCCGCGCTCCACGCCGACGGCGCGCAGCGCGAGGTGCAGCCCGGCCGTCCCGCTGGAGACGGCGGAGGCGTGCCCGGCGCCGATCCGCGCCGCGAAGTGGCGCTCGAACTCCGGCAGCCGGCGGCCGAGCGACAGCTGACCCGAGCGCAGGACCTCCAGCACCAGCTCCTCCTCCCGGTCCCCGAGGACCGGGCGCGCCATCGGGATCACGCGCGTACGCGGCTGGGCTGCTCGGCGTAGGCCAGCGAGTCGACGAGCGCCTGCCACGAGGCCGCGATGACGTTCTCGTGCACGCCGATGGTCCCCCAGACGTCCTGGCCGTCGCTGGCGTCGATGAGGACCCGCGTCACGGCGCCCGTCCCCTTCGTCTCGTCGAGGATGCGGACCTTGTAGTTGACGAGGTCGATCTCGGCGAGGTGCGGGTGCTTCTCGCAGATCGCGCGGCGCAGCGCGGCGTCGAGCGCGTTCACGGGGCCGTTGCCCTCGGCGTGGCGCACGATCCGCTCGCCGTCGACGAGGATCTTGATCGTCGCCTCGGTGTTGACCTCGTTGTCGCCGTGCTGCTCGACGATCACCCGCCAGGACTCGAGCACGAAGAGCGGCTCGTAGACGCCGGCGTCGCGGCGCAGGAGCAGCTCGAAGGAGGCGTCGGCCGCCTCGAACTGAAACCCGGCGTGCTCGAGCGCCTTGACCTGCTCGAGCACCCGCGCGGGATCGACGTCGACGCCCACGGCCTCCGCCTTCTCCTCGATCGAGTGGCGCCCGGCGAGCTCGGAGACGAGCACGTCGCCGCGGTTGCCGACCGCCGCGGGGTCGACGTGCTCGAACGTCGCCGGATCGGCGCGCACGCCCGCGGCGTGCAGGCCGCCCTTGTGCGTGAAGGCCATCTTCCCGACGTACGGCTGGCGCGGGTCGGGCGTGCGGTTGAGCAGCTCGTCGACGAAGTGCGCGGTCTCCGTGAGCTTCGACAGCCGGTCGGGCGGCAGCACCTCGACGCCCATCTTGAGCTGGAGGTTGGCGATGATCGTGACGAGGTTCGCGTTGCCGGTGCGCTCCCCCACGCCGTTCATCGTGCCCTGCACGTGGGTGGCGCCGGCGTCGAGCGCCATCAGCGTGTTCGCGACGCCGCACCCGGCGTCGTCGTGGCAGTGGATGCCGACGCGATGGCCGAGCTCCTTCACCGCGGCGAGCACGCCCATGCCGATCTGGCTCATCAGCGACGAGCCGTTGGTGTCGCACAGGACGACGCGCTCGGCGCCGCCCTCGGCGGCCGCGCGCACACACGCGATCGCGTAGCGCTCGTCGTCGCGGAACGCGTCGAAGAAGTGCTCGGCGTCGTAGATGACGCGCTTGCCCTCGCGCGCGAGGAACGCGACGGACTCCTCGATCATCGCGAGGTTCTCGTCGCGGCCGACCTTGACGACCTTGTCGAGGTGCAGCCCCCACGTCTTGCCGACGATCGTGCACACGGGCGCGAAGGACTCCGCGAGGACGCGCAGGCCGGGGTCGGCGTCGGCGCCGACGTCGCGCCGGCGGGTCATCCCGAACGCCGCGATCTCCGCGGTCGCGAGGGTCTCGCGCTCGAGCAGCGAGAAGAGCTCGGCCTCCTTGGGGTTCGACGACGGGAAGCCCGCCTCGATGTACCCGACGCCGAGCTCGTCGAGCTTGTGGACGACGCGCAGCTTCTCCTCGGCCGTCAGCGACAGCCCCGCCCCCTGCATGCCGTCGCGCAGGGTGGCGTCGTAGAGCTCGATCCGGGTCACACCTTGGCCGTGACCGGCACCGGGTCGAGCCAGTCGCGGTAGCGCTCGGCCCGGCCGTGCAGCGCGTCCTCGAAGGTCTCCTGCACCGCCCGCGTGATCGGGCCCGGCTCGCCGGTGCCGACGGCGTGGTCGTCGACCTCGCGCACCGGCGTCAGCTCGGCCGCGGTCCCCGTGAGGAAGATCTCGTCCGCGAGGTAGAGCTCGGAGCGGTCGATGTTGCGCTCGATCACCTCGTAGCCGAGGTCGCGGGCGATCTGGATCGCGGCGCGGCGGTTGATCCCGTCGAGGATCGAGTTGGTCATGGTCGGCGTGTGGATCTTGCCGTCGCGGATCACGTAGATGTTCTCGCCGGTGCCCTCGCAGACGTAGCCCTTGTCGTCGAGGAGGATCGCCTCCTCGTAGCCGGCCTTGTGCGACTCGATCTTCGCGAGGATCGAGTTGAGGTACTGGCCGCACGCCTTGGCCTGCGGGATCAGCGACGCCGGGCTGATGCGCTCCCACGACGAGACCTTCGCGCGCACGCCCTTCTGCTTGCCCTCCTCGCCGAGGTAGGCGCCCCACTCCCACGTCGCGATGCAGACGTCGACCGGAGCGTCGAGCGGGAACAGCCCCATCTGGCCGTAGCCGCGGAAGACGAGCGGGCGAATGTAGCACGAGCGAAGGCCGTTGCGGGCGATCAGCTCGAGCGTCGCCTGGCGCAGCTGCTCGGCCTCGAACGGGATCGGCATGTAGTACAGCTCGGCCGACCTGAAGAGGCGGTCGATGTGGTCCTGGTGGCGGAAGACCGCCGGCCCGATCTCGGTGTCGTAGCAGCGGACGCCCTCGAAGACGCCCGTCCCGTAGTGCAGCCCGTGCGTGAGGACGTGGATCTTGGCCTCATCCCACGGCACGAAGTCTCCGTTCATCCAGATGAGGTCGGCTGCCTTCACGTCACTACGTCCTTTCGAGCTGGGCGAGGACCGCGTCCGTGGCCTCCGCGGTGGTGGCCTCGCCGCCGAGGTCCCGGGTGCGCAGACCGGCTTCGAGGGCCCGGTCCACCGCGGATTCTACGGCGGCGGCGGGCTCGTCTCTACCGAGGCCGTGGCGGAGCATCATGGCGACCGACAGGAACATGGCCAGCGGGTTGGCGACGCGCTGGCCCGCGATGTCGGGCGCCGAGCCGTGGACGGGCTCGAAGAGGCCGGGCGCGCCCGCCTCGCCGAGGGAGGCGCTGGGCAGCATCCCGATCGAGCCGGTGATCATCGCCGCCTCGTCGCTGAGGATGTCGCCGAACATGTTCTCGGTGAGCACCACGTCGAAGTGGCGCGGGGCGCTCACGAGCTGCATCGCCGCGTTGTCGACGAGCAGGTGCTCGAGCAGGACGTTCGGGAACTCCTCGGAGTGCACGCGGCTGACGACCTCCCGCCACAGGCGGCTCGTCTCGAGGACGTTGGCCTTGTCGACGCTGGTGACGCGGCTGCGGGCGGCCTTGAAGGCGACGCGGGCGATCCGCTCGATCTCGTGCGTCTCGTAGGCGCACTCGTCGGTCGCGCGGTCGTCGGAGCGCGTCTTGGCCCCGAAGTAGATCCCGCCCGTCAGCTCGCGGACGACGAGCATGTCGGTGCGCTCGATCCGGTCGCGCTTGAGCGGGCTGGCGTCGTAGAGGGCGGGGACGGGCCGGACTGGGCGCAGGTTGGCGTAGAGGCCGAGGCCCTTGCGCAGGCCGAGCAGGCCCTGCTCGGGGCGCGGCTCGTCGGGGTCCGTCGTGTCCCACTTCGGGCCGCCGACCGCGGCGAGCAGGACCGCGTCGGCGCCGCGGCAGGCCTCGAGCGCCTCGTCGGTCAGGGCGGTCCCGTGGGCGTCGATCGAGGCGCCGCCGACCAGGTGCGACTCGGTCTCGCAGTCGGGGGCGACCTCGTGGAGGAGGCGCAGCGCGGCCGTCGTGATCTCCGGCCCGATGCCGTCGCCGGGCAGGGTGACGATGCGGGGCATGAGCGGGCGACCGTATCATCGGGTCGCAGTGCGCCAACGCCTCCGGGGACCGCGGTCGCCGGCCGTCGCTCTCGGGCTCGCGGTGGCCGCCGTCACGACGTACGTGCTGTCGATCGCCTACGACGCGACGGCGTACCTCAACGACGAGTACGGGACCGTCATGGCGGGCCGCGGGATGGCCCACGACGTGGGCGAGGTCGTCAGCGCGTCCGCGGCCGGGCAGTTCCGCGGCCCGGAGCGGCTGACCTCGGTCGTGCTCGCGATCCCGGACGCCGTGTTCGACTCGACGCCGTGGCAGATGGGTGTCGGGCACCTGCTGCTCGTGCTCTCCTACGCGCTCGTCGCGGTACCTGCATACGCGCTGATGCGCGGCCTCGACGTGCCCCGCTGGCCCGCCGCCGGGCTCGCCGCGGCGGCGATCTTGGGGCCGTGGGTGGTGTTCGGCACGACGATGCTGAACATCACGCTCGCGGCGCCGCTGACGATCGCGTTCGCGTGGGCGACGTGGCGGGCCGTGGTGCGACCGTCGCTCGGCGCCGAGGCGCTCGCGATCGGCGTCGCCGCGGTGATGACGACGGCGCGCGCGAGCCACGCCGCGTTCTTCGGCGCGGCGGTCCTCGCGGCGGTCGCGGCGGCGTGGTGGACGCGGGAGCCCGGCGAGGGGCTGCCCCGGCTGCCGCGGCGCGTCTTCGCCCGCACGCCGGTCATCGCCGCCGTCGCGCTCGTCGGCCTGGTCGTCGTGGTCGTGCTCGGCCCCGAGCGGTTCGCCGGCGACGCGTACGACCAGAGCGCGAGCATCAAGTTCCCGCTCGGCCAGCTCTGGGACTCGCTCGCGTGGACCACGGCGGCGCTGGCCCTCGCGACCGGCTTCGTCGCGCTGCCGATCGGCGGCGCCTGGGCGCTGCGTCAGCTGGTCCGTCCCGCGGACGTCCGCGCCGGCGCCTTCGCCGTCATCGCGCTGGCGATCGTCCTGCTCTACGTCTACGTCGCAGGAGCGGCGGGCGCCGAGGAGCAGGAGCGCTACCCCGCCGTGCTCGCGGCGCTGCCCGTCGTCGCGCTCGGCGCCGCGCTCTACCGGCGCGGCGAGGCGTGGGTGCTCGGCACCGCCGTGCTCGGCCTCGTAGCCGCGCGGGCGATCGCGACGCGCGCGGTGACGGACGCGACCGACCCCCTGAGCTACTTCTTCGAGCCGGCGCAGCTCTTCTTCTCGAAGGTGGTCGTGGGCCGGCTGACCGTCGCTCTGCCGGGCGACGCGCACATGGTCACGATCGCGACGGTGGGAGCGGCGGCGGTCGCGGTGGTGATCACCGCGTGCCTGGCACCGCAATATGAACGTGCCTGGCACCGCAATATTAAGGTGCCTGGCACCGTGCCTGGCACGACGGGTGGCACCGTGCCTGGCACGACGGGTGGCACCGTGCCTGGCACCGTCGTCGTGGCGCTGGTCGTCTTCGGCGTCGTCTCCGGCGTCTACACGCTGCACAAGTACGAGCCCGCGCTGGGCCCCGACAGCCTGTCGGAGGTGGCGTGGCTCGACCGCGCGGGGGGCGGCGAGAACGTCGTGTTCTGGAACTACCAGTGGTACGTCAACAAGCCCGACCGCGACGTCCGGGCGCGGCTGACGCTGTACCACAACGCCTCGGCGTGCTGCGGCGAATGGCGGCCGGAGCTGGCCGACAGCGTCGGGGGCGACGGCCGCCTCGAGCGCGACCCCGTCCCGCGCTACGTCGCCGGGCCCGACAGCTACCGGCCGGTCGTCTTCGAGGCCTACCAGACGAGCCGCCCGACCGCGTACGGCAACCCCTTCCGCGTCGAGCGCTTCGTCGGCGACCAGCCCCGCGCCGCCGCCGAGGTCGTCGGCGCCGGACCGGACGGCGCGGTGGAGGACGCGCCCGCGAGGATCGTCGCCTATCCGGCGCTGCGCGGCCACTGCCTCGACGTGACGGTAACCAACCGCGCCGAGGCGCCGGGGCCCATCGGCTACGAGCTGGGGGATCGGCGCGGGCGGCTGCGCCCGGGCGGCCTGCGCGTGGTCCGGGTCCCGGGCGGTGTCACGGTGCGACGGACCGGCGACGTCGACGCCCCGCTCGTCCTCGGCGAGATCTACTACGTCGAATGTGACGCTCCACAATCCCGGTAGTGTCGCGCCATGAACCTGCAGCAGTCCGTGCACGCTCAGCTCTACGGCGGGCGCGGCGAGCAGCGCCGCTTCACGCAGGACAGCCCGATCCTGCCCGAGGTGTGGCTCGCGTACGCGGCCGAGCCGGAGGGTCGGCTGAACCTGCTGCTCACGCCGCACGGCGAGCGGCGCGCGGTCGAGCTGGCGATGGTCCTGCGCGAACGCCTCGGGCGGAGCGCCTCGCGCGCGGAGCTGGCCCCCACCAACACGTACGTCGCGGCCCGGCTGACGTTCGCCGAGCTGGTGCAGGCGGCGCTCCCGCTGTCGCAGTGGGGGGACGACGTGCTGGGCGGCGGGGACCGGCCGCGCGCCGGCGCCAACGACGACTGGCACGACAGGACGGCCGAGCGGGACCGGGCGGTCACCTGGCTCACCGAGATCGTGGCGCTGATCGCGGCGAAGGCCAAGCCGGCCGCGACCGCCGAGGACCTGCTGGCGAAGGCCGAGCGCGCCGACGTCGTCGACGTGCCGCTCCTGTTCCGCGTCGGCGGCAACCGGCCCGCGCGGACGGCGCTGATGAGGTCGACGGGCGCCGTCAAGGCCGACGCGGCGCGCAAGCTGTTCGCGCCGTCCTGTCGCGAGCTGCGGTGGGCGATCGTCGACAGCGGCGTCGACGCCCAGCACCCCGCCTTCCTGCGCCGCGACGCCGAGGGCGAAGCGCTCGGCGAGCCATTCGACGTCATCGAGACGAAGCCGCGGCGGCTGGGCACGCGCGTGGTGGCGACGTTCGACTTCACGAAGGTTCGCCCCGCGCTCGAGCGCCACGCCGAGCATCAGGCGGGCCGCACCACCCGCGAGGCGCACCGTCGCCTGCGCGAGGGACTCTCGGTCGACTGGGACGCGATCGCCGACGAGATCGAGATCACGCATGAGAAGGACAAGTACACGGCGCCGACGCCGGAGAACGGGCACGGCACGCACGTCGCCGGCATCCTCGGCGCCGACTGGCGTGCGACGCCCGCCGCCGACACGCCGCCCGCCGACCTCGTCGGGATCTGCCCCGACATCGAGATCGTCGACCTGCGCGTATTCGGCGAGGAGGGCGCGGGCGACGAGTTCGAGGTCCTCGCCGCGCTGCAGTTCATCCGGCACCTCAACAGCAGGCACCCGCAGCCCTACATCCACGGCGTCAACCTCTCGCTCTCGCTCGACCACAAGGTGCAGAGCTACGCGTGCGGCCGCACGCCCATCTGCGAGGAGGCCGAGCGGCTGGTGAAGAGCGGCGTCGTCGCGGTGGCGGCCGCCGGCAACGAGGGCTGGGTCAAGCAGTTCGACCACGAGGGCGCCGAGGACTACGGCTATCGGTCCATCTCCATCACCGACCCCGGCAACGCGGAGGGCGTCATCACCGTCGGGGCCACCCACCGGTCCGCGCCGCACACCTACGGCGTCTCGTTCTTCTCGAGCCGCGGCCCGACGGGTGACGGCCGCGTCAAGCCCGACCTCGTCGCGCCCGGCGAGAAGATCACCTCCACGACGCCGGGCCGCTCGCGCATGGAGATGGACGGCACGAGCCAGGCCGCGCCGCACGTCTCGGGCGCGGCCGCCCTGCTGATGGCGCGCCACGACGAGCTCATCGGCGACCCGGTCGCGATCAAGGAGCTGCTCTGCCGCACCGCGACCGACCTCGGCCGCGAGCGCTACTTCCAGGGCGCGGGCATGCTTGACGTGCTCCGCGCGATGCAGGCACACTGACCGGATGGCCGACCCGACGCTCTTCACGCTGGAGGTGATCCAGGCCGAGCAGGGGGACTCGCTGATCCTCCACTACGGCTCGGCCGCCGACCCGCAGACGATCCTCATCGACGGCGGGCCGAGCGGGGTGTACGAGCGCCGGCTGAAGGCGCGGCTGGCGCAGCTTGGTCCCGCCGACGGCAAGGTCTTCCTGCCGCTCGTGATGGTCTCGCACATCGACGACGACCACATCGTGGGGATCCTCGAGCTCTTCAAGGACCTCGACGCCGGCGACGCGCCGGCCGAGCTCGACATGCTCTGGCACAACGCCTTCCACCGCCTCGTGCCGGAGGAGGCGCAGGCGAAGGTCAAGCCGGACGCGCTGGGGCACACGGCATCGCTGGTCGTCGCCAGCGCGGCGAAGGGCCGCGAGCTCGACGACCTCGCCGAGAAGCTCGTCGTCGGGCGCAACGAGCCGTTCGGCGACCTGGTCCGCGCCGACAAGGGCGGGACGACGGTCACGTACGACCCCGGGCTGAAGCTCACCGTCCTGTCGCCTTTCCAGGAGGAGCTCGACGCGCTCGAGAAGGAGTGGCGCCACACGCTGAAGGACGACGACGCCGAGGCGAAGGTCACCGCCTACACGGACACGTCGGTGGCGAACCTCTCGAGCATCGTCGTGCTCGCCGAGTGCGGCGGGCGGCGGATGCTGCTGCCGGGCGACGCGCGCGGCGACGCCGTCGAGCGCGGCATCGAGAGCGCCGGCCTGAAGTTCACCTACGACGAGCCGCTCGACATCTTCAAGCTCCCCCACCACGGGAGCATCCGCAACGCCGAGGCGAGCCTGTTCGAGAAGGCGCCCGCGCGCCACTACGTCATCTCGGCGAACGGGATGTTCGACAACCCGGACATCGAGACGCTGGAGATGCTGTCGAAGGCCCGCAAGGGCCACGACGACTTCACGATCTGGTTCACGAACCGCGACATGCGCAAGGGCGTCGGCGAGAAGGTCGCGCAGTTCCTCGAGCGCGAGAAGAAGGCGGGCCGCAAGTACGAGACGGTCTTCCGCGAGGACCCCGCGGTCTCGCTCTTCCTCGACCTGCTCGACGACAAGGCGCCGCGGCCGGCCTAGGCGGTCGCGTCGATGTTCAGGCGCACGTAGTCGATCACGGGCGGTTCGCCGAGCGCGGCGACGACCCGCGGGGCGAGCGTCTCGGCGTCGGGGTGGCCGTGCAGGCACACCGCGGCGACGTACGTCTGCGGGTCGGGGACCGTGGTCGGCTTGGGCTCGAGCCACGCGCGCGCCTGCGTGAAGCCGGCGGCGCGCAGGCGCCGCTCGGTGTCCTCGGGCGTCGCGTAGAGCCACGGCGAGGTCCGCTTGGGGACGACGGCGACGACCTTCGCGATGTTGCCGTGGCCCCCGCACTGGGCCACCAATCTCCCGCCCGGCCTCAGCGCGGCGTGCAGCCGCTCGAACAGCCGCTGGTGGGCGGTGATCCAGTGGAAGACCGCGCACGAGAAGATCGCGTCGACCGGCTCGTCGACGGTCAGCTCCAGCAGGTCCTGCTGCTGGACCTCGGCCCTCTCCCCCAGCCGCTCGCGGGCCTTCTCGACCATCGCGGCGTCGGCGTCGACGCCGAGGACGTCCAGCCCGCGCTCGAGGAGCAGCTCCGTCACCCGGCCGCTGCCGCAGCCGGCGTCGAGCACCTTCTCACCGGGACGGAAGCCGGCGCGGGCGATGATCTCCCGCGCCCACGCCTCCTGCGGGTCGGCGACCTTGTCGTAGGTGTCGGCGTCCCACGTCACAGCGCGGTCGTGACCGGGCCGGTGCGCTCCCGCTCGCGCTCGTAGGCCGCGATCGCGTCCTCCTGCTGCAGCGTCAGGCTGATGTCGTCCAGGCCGTTGAGCAGGCGGTGCTTGATCTCGGGGTCGATGTCGAACGGGAACTCGTCCACCGTCTGGGCCTCGAGGTCGACGCGGGCACGGCCGCGCTCGGCGATCGCCCGGCACTGCTCGGCGGGCAGCTCGATCGGGAGCAGCCCGTTCTTCGTGCAGTTGTTGCGGAAGATGTCGGCGAACGACGGCGCGATGAGGGCCTTGAAGCCGTAGTCGTCGAGCGCCCACGGCGCGTGCTCGCGCGACGAGCCGCAGCCGAAGTTGTCGCCGGCGACGAGGATCGGGTTCGGCGGGAGGTCGAGCCCCTGCTGGCGCCACTCGTGGAAGCAGAACTCGCCGAACCCGGTCCGCTCGACCCGCTTCATGTAGCGCGCGGGGATGATCTGGTCGGTGTCGATGTCGTCACGCGGCAGGTCGGTGACGGCGCCCTCGATGACGTTGATGGGATCGGGCACCGGTCACCACTCCCTGATGTCGACGAAGTGCCCCTCGACGGCCGCCGCGGCCGCCATCTGGGGGGAGACGAGGTGGCTGCGGGCGCCGCGCCCCTGCCGGCCCTCGAAGTTGCGGTTCGAGGTCGACGCGACGCGCTCGCCCGGGGCGGCCACGTCGGGGTTCATTCCCAGGCACATCGAGCAGCCCGCG
>DASVQN010000036.1:0-2178 GCA_036389155.1 Solirubrobacteraceae bacterium | reverse complement strand
CCCGTCGGTCAGCTCGACGCGCAGGCGCACCTTGATCTTCCCCTTGGGCAGCCCGCGCAGGTCGATCGGCAGCGCGATCCGCCGCCCGGTCACGGACTTGACGCGCCTGCCGTTGACGAAGATCTGCACGCGCTTCACCGTGCCGCGGATCTCGCGGCGCACGCGGACGGTGAACTTCCGCCGCGACGCGCACCTGCGCGAGGAGGGGAGGGAGAGGATCGCGGCGACCTTCGGCGGGGCCGTGACGACGGGCGGTGTGACCACCGGCGGCGTGACGACGGGCGGCGTGACCGGCGGCGTCTGCGCAGGTGGGCTCGGCGGCGGCTGCTCGACCGGCGGGTCCGGTGGCATCTCGACCGGCAGGGCGAGCCCCTCGCAGGCGGTCAGCGTGTCGGCGGCGTCCGCGCGGCCGGTGTCGTTGCCCGGTCCGCAGTCGATCGGCTCGCCGGTTCCGTCGCGTGCCTCGACGAGGTCGTCGCCGTCGTTCGCGAAGACGGTGTCGCTCCCGGCCTCGCCGTCGATGTCGTCGGCGCCGTCCTCGACGTCCTCCTCGATGTCGGGAGCGTCGAAGCCGGTCACCCCGAGGCCGTGGAGCGTGTCCGCGCCGCCGCGGCCGCGCAGCGTGTCGCCGCCGGCGAGACCGCGCAGGACGTTCGCCGCGTCGTTGCCGACGAGCGTGTCGTTCCCGTCGCCGCCCGTGAGGTTCTCGACGTCCGTCTGGACGGAGTCGCCCTCGGCGGGGGCGCCGTCGTCGCCGGCCACGCCGTCGGCGTCGACCGAGACGGCGCCGCTGCGGGCGGCGAAGTTGCCGCCCAGGCCGGTCTGCGGCTCGCCGTACTGGACGGTGTCGGTCCCGTCGCCGCCGGAGAGGAAGTCCGCCCCGTTGGGGTTGTTCGCCTCGGAGTTGAACATGAACTGGCCCGACTGCTCGATGTGGTCGTCCCCGCCGTCGCCGAACTCGTCGTCGTCGCCGGTGTTGCCGACGATCAGGTCGCCGGCGTCGCCACCATGCAGCGTGTCGTTGCCGGTCCCGCCCTCGATGTCGTCCGGTCCCGGGCCGCCGTTGATGGTGTCGGCGTCGCTGCCGCCCAGCAGCATGTCGTCCAGCCCGCCGCCGTTGATCGTGTCGCCCCCGTCGCCGCCGAAGAGCGCCTCCGCGTTGGGCCCGCCGTTGAGGATGTCCCCGGCCGGGTCGTCCGAGCCGGCGACGTTGCCGATCGCCCCGAAGTACGTGTCGCTGGTCCCGTAGCCGTCCTTGCCGGGCGCGGTGCCGCCGCCGGGCGCGAGGCCTGTGCCGTCCTGGAGCGTCACCTCGACCGGCCCCGTCCCGAAGCTGTTGTAGTCGACCGACCCCCAGCCGTCGGTCACGGTGGTGATCGTGTCGTTCCCCTCGTCCGGGACGGCGTCGGTGTTCTTGGTGACCGTGAGGGCGTCGCCGCCGTCGCCCCCGTACAGGGTGGAGAACGATCCCGGATCCCCGGTGCCCTCGCCTCCGCCCGCGTCGAGCACGTCGGCGCCCGCCTCGCCGAGGATGTCGGTGGTGAAGAAGCCGTCGAACTCGACGTCGGCGTCGATGCCGTCGGTCTCGTTCGCGTTCAGGTTCAGCCTGGTGAACGACGGCGCCGGGAACGCCCCGTTGACCTGCCCGATCGTGATGTGGTCGGCCGCGGACGTCCCGTCGACGGTCATGACTCCGAAGCCGGTGTCGAGGTTCGCGTCGAACTCGATCTCGCTCGAGGTGTCCGCCTCCGCAGTCGCGCCCGGCGCGAAGGGCCCGTTGCCGAGGTCGATGGTGAAGTCCTCCTCGTCGCCGGGGTCGCCGTTCACGACGATCGTGTCGGTGTTGGTCACCGTCGCGGTTCCCCCGCACTGACCCGTCGCGATCCCGTCCGATGTGACGATGGCGGTGCCGCTCCGGGAGATCGTGCCTCCCGTGTCGGACCCGAACGTCACGGTCACGGTCGTGCCGGAGTGGGTGCAGCTCTGGAACGCCGGAGCGGGCGTCGCGAGCAACGCGAAGGCGAGCGCGGCGAGCGTCGCGGCGCGGATCACCCGAACTGCCCCCGCCGCTTCTTGGTCGCGCACGTCCTGTACGTCCGGGTGTCGGTGGCGACGCGCCCGTCGGTCAGCTCGACGCGCAGGCGCACCTTGATCTTCCCCTTGGGCAGCCCGCGCAGG
>DASVQN010000035.1:0-205185 GCA_036389155.1 Solirubrobacteraceae bacterium | reverse complement strand
GCCGCCGAGAAGGTCGTGGAGCTCGCCCGCTGATGGCGATCCTGGTCGACTCCTCCACCCGCCTGGTCGTCTCCGGCGTCACGCCGGGCAAGGGCGGCCAGGACGTCGACGGCATTCCGGTCTTCGACACGTTCCACGAGGCCGTGCGGGAGACGGGCGCGAACACCGCGATGGTCTTCGTGCCGCCGCGCTTCGCCGCCGACTCGATCCTCGAGGCCGCGGACGCGGGCATCGAGCTCGTCATCTGCATCACCGAGGGCATCCCCGCCCACGACGAGCTGCGCGTGTACAACCACCTGCGCGCCCACGGCCGGACGCGCCTCGTGGGGCCCAACTGCCCGGGCGTCCTCTCGCCGGGCAAGGCGAACGTCGGGATCATCCCCGCGGCGTTCTTCAAGGAGGGCAACGTCGGGGTCGTCTCGCGCTCGGGCACGCTGACCTACCAGATCGGCAACGAGCTCGCCCAGCGCGGCTTCGGCAACTCCTCCATCGTCGGCATCGGCGGCGACCCCGTCCCGGGCTCGAGCTTCATCGACGTCATCGCGCTGTTCGAGGACGACCCGGAGACCGAGCTCATCGTCATGAGCGGCGAGATCGGCGGCTCGGCCGAGGAGGAGGCTGCGGAGTACATCGCCGAGCACGTCACCAAGCCCGTGGTGGCGTACATCGCCGGCTTCACGGCGCCGCCCGGCAAGACGATGGGCCACGCCGGCGCGATCGTCTCGGGCTCCAAGGGGACCGCGGCCGCGAAGGCCGAGGCGCTCGAGGCCAAGGGCGTGAAGGTCGGCCGCACGCCGACGCAGGTGGCGGACATCGCCGTCGAGATCCTCGGCGGCTAGCGCCGCTACGACGTTCGTCCACTTTCGGCGCCGGGTCCTATACCGGCGCGTCGCCGCGCCTTTAGTCTCGCTGGAACGAGCGCGGCCCTTCGAGGCCCCGCCCGGTCTGAGGCGAGCGACGTCCGGCATCTCCGGGACGGGCGCCGAGCGCCAAAGGCACACCACCGCCGGCCCTCGTGGCCGGCGGTCGTGTTTCCGGAAGGGGTCGGCCCGGGCGCGGCGAAGGCGGTCAGGTCATGACCGACGACGTCGAAGAGACGCTGGCCAGCCTCGAGCAGCGCCTGCGCGCGCTGCAGAGCGAGCTCGACGAGGAGGACGCGGCGGAGCTGCCGCCGCTCGGCCAGACACGGCGGTTCGACCCGCCGGAGCCGCCGCGGGCGGAGCGGCCCGCGCCGCCCGCCCCGCGCGCCCCGTCCCCCTCCCCCTCCTCCGACGCCCTCGACCGCTTCGGCGCCGAGCTGCGCCGCCTCGTCGCCGTGTGGGAGCGCACCGCCGCCGAGCTGCGCGGCGACGCGGCGGAGGCGATGACGTTCCGCGGCGGCGTCGCGCTCGAGGCGCGGGCGGAGCTCGCCGGCCTGTGCGCGCTGGAGCGCGCGCTGCGCGACGTCGCGGGCGTGACCTCGGTGACGCTGCGCGCCTACGCCGGAGGCGCCGCGGCGCTCGAGGTGGCGCTCGACGGCGAGGTCGCGCTGGTCTCCGAATTGCGCAAATTGCTGACGTTCGACCTCGTCGAGCTCAGCAGCGGCCGAGTGAGCATCGCGCTGAGCTAGCCTCGCGCCTCGAGTGGACGAGGCTGCGCGGATCAGGCGGGAGGCGGAGGAGTACGCGGATGCCGCGCGCCGGCGCGCGGACGCGTTCGCCGAGGCGCGGATCCGGCGGCTACGCGAGCTCAGCGACCGGCTGATCGCGACGGCCGAGACGGTCGACCGGCGCTTCGGCGAGGCGGTCGCGATCCGCGAGCAGCTCGACGAGCTCGTGGCCGCGCTCGGGGAGGCCGCGCGGCGGGCCGCGCAGGACCTCGCGGGCGAGCCGGAGCAGGCGCCGCCGGTGTCGATCGCGCCCCCGCCGGCGCCGCGGATCGGGCAGGTCCAGGTCCAGGACGTGCGCGGCGCCTCGTCGGGCCCTCCTCTGTCGTAGCCTCCAGCGCATGGCCGGCGACACGATCTCCTTCGCGCGCGGCGCGCCCTCGCTCGACATCGTCGACGTCGAGGGGCTCCGCGAATCCGCCCAGCTCGCGTTCGAGAAGGACCCGGGCGGGACGACCGCGTACGGGACGTCGGTCGGCTACGTCCCGCTGCGCGAGTGGATCGCCGAGCAGCACGCGGTCCCGGTCGAGCAGGTGCTCGTGACCAACGGGTCGATGCAGGCCGACGCGTTCCTCTTCGACGAGCTGGTGTCGGACGGCGACGCGGTGGTCGTCGAGCGGCCGACCTACGACCGCACGCTCCTCGGCCTCAAGCAGCGCGGCGCGAGCATCCACATGATCGGCCTCGAGCAGGACGGGATCGACGTCGACGAGCTCGGCCACGCGCTCGCGCAGGGGCTGCGGCCCAAGCTCGCGCACATCATCCCGACGTTCCAGAACCCCGCCGGGTACACGCTCAGCCGCGACAAGCGCGAGCGCCTCCTGCACCTGGCGCGGGACCACGACTTCGTGATCTTCGAGGACGACCCCTACGTCCACCTGCGCTTCACCGGCGAGGCGCTGCCGACGATGCTCAGCCTCGATCGCGACGACCGCGTCGTCTACGCGTCCTCGTTCTCGAAGACCGTGTGCCCCGGCATCCGCGTCGGCTACCTCGTCGGCCCGGCGGACATCATCGCCCGCATCCAGAAGCGCGCGACGAGCACGTACATCTCGCCGAACATGGTCGCGCAGTCGATCGTCCACCAGTTCTGCGCGAGCGGCCGCATCCGGCAGTCGATCGACACCGTGAAGGCGGCGCTGGCCGAGCGGGTCGAGCGCCTCGCCGCCGCGCTGGAGCGCGACCTCCCCGACGCGCGCTTCACCCCGCCGGAGGGGGGCTACTTCATGTGGGTCGAGCTGCCGGAGGAGACCGACGTCGAGGCGCTGTTCAGCGCGGCGGCCGAGCGCGGGGTCGCGTTCGTCAAGGGCACGGACTTCCTGCTCGAGGGCGGGAGGAACACGCTGCGGCTCGCGTACTCGGGCGTCACCGCCGACCAGATCGACGAGGGCGTGGCGCGGCTCGCCGAGGCGTACAACGCCCAGCGCAAGAGCGCGTCGGTATAGCGGCAACGCGCCAGATTCCTGGACACCCCGTGACCTCCGCCGGGGCTGCGGCTCTTACAGGGCAAGAGACACCCTCGTAAGCCGCGGGAGGCGCGAATGCAGCACGCACATCTGTACATGCAGCTGGCCGAAGGATCCGGGGAGTCCGGCCCCGATCAGCGGTCCAACCCACGGAGGCTCGTCGCCCTCGTGATGGCGATGCTCGCCCTGTTCGCCATGCCCACCTTCTCCGTCACGAAGGCCTTCGCCGACAGCGGTCCCGGCGGCGGCGACGACCAGGCGGTCCGTGAGGACAACTCCGGGCCCGGCGGCGGTGACGACGGCGCCGACGACGGCGACGACGCCACCGACGGCGACGACGGCGCGGCTCCGGGCGCGACGACGACCGGCGCGGCCACGAACGCCGGCGATGGCACGACCGCCGACGGCGCGGCGACGACCGGCGGGCAGGCGGGCGACGACCAGCAGGCCGGCGACGACCAGAACCAGGCCAGCGCGACCGACAACGCCGGCGCCTCGGACAACACGCAGCCGTCGGAGAACACCGGCGCGAGCGCGACCGAGAACAACGGCGCGTCCGACAACACCGGCGCCACGGACAACAACGCGAGCGCGACGGACAACAACGGCGCGAGCGACAACACGCAGGCGTCCGAGGACGCGGGCCAGCAGGCCGGCGGCAACGACGACGCCGCCCCCGCCCCGGTCGCCGGCGCGAAGTCCCAGCGCGAGGCCGCCCAGCGGTGCGTGACGGCCAAGAAGGCCGCCAAGAAGGCGCACTCCGCCAGCCAGCGCAAGGCCAAGCTCCGCAAGGCCCGCGCCAGCCGCGCCTGCCGCATCGCGGCCGGCCAGCAGTAGTCCCCCGCCATGGAGGCGCGATCCGGCACCCACCCCCCAGGTCGACCGGATCGCGCCTCCTGGCACTTCGCCGAGGGCGACCAGATCACCCCCGGGCGGAGCGTCGTCAAGCACCTCGGAGGCGGCAACGCCTACGAGGTGTTCCTCGTCTGGGACGACCATCGCTTCGCGCTGATGGTCGCCAAGGTCCTGCGGCCCGACCGCGCCGAGGACCCAAACGAGCTGCGCGGGCTGCGCCACGAGGCCGAGGCGCTCGAGGCGCTCGCCCACCCGGTCCTCGTGCGCGGCTTCGACGCCGTCCTCGAAGGCCCGCACCCCCACGTGCTCATCGAGCACCTCGAGGGGCCGACGCTGCGGTCGCTCATCAAGCGCCACGGCGGGCTGCCCATCGAGCAACTCGTCCCGCTCGCACTGCACGTGGCGGCCGCGCTGCAGTACATGGCGCACGAGGGCTGGGCGCACCTCGACGTCAAGCCCGACAACATCGTCATGGGCGTCCCGCCCCGGCTGATCGACCTCAGCGTCGCGCGCACGCACGAGCGTGCCGCTCGGATCAAGGGGACCGTCGGCACCGACGCCTACATGGCGCCCGAGCAGGCCGACCCGTCCGCGTTCCCGGGGCTGATCGGCCCGGCCTCCGACGTGTTCGGGCTCGCGGCGACGCTGTTCCACGCGGTCGCCGGCGTCGTGCCGTTCCCGCGCGAGCCGGGCGCGCGCGAGAGCGGCGACCGCGACCTCCGCTTCCCCCAGCTCCACTCGTGGCCGGGAGACCTGCCGGCCAAGACGCCGCCCGCGCTCGCCGACGCGATCTACGCCGGCCTCGCGCGCAACCCGGAGGAGCGCCCGACCGCCGGCGAGATGGCGAGCGCGCTCGAGCCGGTGCTCGCGACGCTGCCGCGCAAGATGGTGCTCACGCGGCGCGGCGCGCGCGCCGTGAAGTGACGCGCGTAACGCGCGGTCGCGCTTCTCGCGCAAAGCAGTAGCGGCCGCGCGAGTCCGACTGGGCCGAACGCGGCCTGCAGGTTCCGGATTACGACGCCTGATCTTGACGGCTAGCGTCCCCGTGGGCGCGCGCTGGGGTGCCCCGCTCTGCGCGCCACGAACGCGATGCCGAGCGGCGTCGGTCGCTGAAGAACGAACACTCGCTCGGCCCGTTCGACGCGGCGGACCTCGATCGGCTCCGGAGCCAGGGGCAATAGGCCCCGTGGCCAGCTGGCGAGCTCGGCCTCGAACGGCTGCACGACGGCCGCGCCTGTGCGCGGCGAGGTGGACTCTGTGAGTTCCAGCAGCGTCGGCGTGTTGATCGTCCCGCGACCCTGCGCCGCGACCACATCCGCCAGGTCGTCAACGCCGATCAAGTGCAGGCCCGAGCTTTCGCCGCCAAGGTTGAATGGCCACGGCCGTTCGCCGTGGTCCGCCTCGGGCCCAGCCAGCACGAACCGCACGCGGTCCTTCCACGGGGTGAGTACCGGGTTCTCGACATACTGGCGCAGCACCGTGCGCGAGACGCGGTTCGACGGGCCGGTGTTCCGGTACTCGGCGGTCGAGCACTGCACGAGGAGGAGGTTCGGCAGGCTCGGGTCGGCGTTGAGGATTCCTAGGCCATCACGTAGCCATGGCGCCCACAAGACTGCGTCTGGCGCCGCACGGGCCACCGTCGCGCCTACATGCGCTTCGGCTATGCGCCGGTTGATGTAGGCGACTGACGGCACGCCGCGATCGTCGCATGCACGCGCGGCCGTCGCCCCCACACTTGCGGAACGTGCGGCTTCGCCGTCGACTGCGGTCGGTCTGGTCAGACATGCTTGCGTCATGCCCGCAGCCACCGCGCCCAGCGAAGAGCTCGTAATCGCGATCGCCGGCGCCGTGGGCACGCGGCTCGACCTGGTGGTCGTCGAGCTTCAGCTCGCGCTGCGCGCCTACGACGTCGACGCCGAGGAGATCTCGCTGAGCGCAGGGCTGCGCGACTTGCCCGGATTGGCGGAGCTCCCGAAGACGCCCTACGACGAGCAGGTCGTGGCCTACATGGACGCCGGCAACAAGCTGCGCGAGGACTGGAACCGCGACGATGCACTCGCACTCCTCGCTGTCGAGCAGATCCGCGCGCGACGCCGGCCGGGGCGCGTCGCCCACATCCTCCGCTCGGTCAAGCACCCCGCCGAGGTCGCGACGCTGAGAGCCATTTACGGGTCGACGTTCTTCCTGGTCTCGGCGTACCGGCCGTGGGAGATGCGTCTCGAAGCCGTCCGTGAGTTGATCGCTGACACCTCCGGCTCGCCCGACCCGACCGACTGGACCTACCTGCCCGAGCAGATCCTGGAGCAGGACGAGCATCAGCCCGAGGCCTCTGGGCAGAAGTTGCGCGACACGTTCCCGCTCGCCGATTACTTCGTCGACGCGTCCGACCGCGATCGGATGCGGCCACAGCTGGGGCGGTTCGTCGCGCTGCTCTTCGGCGATCCGTTCCGGACCCCGACTCGTGAGGAGTACGCGCTCACGTGCGCCGAGGCGGCGGCGCTTCGGTCCGCTGAGCTCGGCCGCCAGGTGGGTGCCTGCCTCACCTCGGCTGACGGCGAGGTGATCGCGCTCGGAACCAACGAGGTCCCCAAGGCGCGCGGCGGGATCTACTGGGAGGACGACGACGGAGACGCGCGTGAGTTCCACCTCGGCGCCGACACGAACGACATCCGCAAGCGCGAGATCGCCGAGGAGATCGTCATCAAACTCGCCGAGAGCAAGATGCTTAACGTCGACATCCTCGCGGGCGCGGGCGAAGACGTGCCGGGGCCGGTCGATGTCCTCGACACCATCCTCGGCACCCGGCTGGGCGCGCTCACCGAGTTCGGCCGTGCCGCTCACGCTGAAATGACGGCCCTGATGGATGCCGCGCGACGCGGCGTCTCGGTCCAGGGCGCGAAGCTCTACAGCACCACCTTCCCGTGTCACAACTGCGCGCGCCACTTGATCCTCGCCGGCATCAGCGAGGTCGTCTACGTGGCACCGTACGCCAAGAGTCAGGCCTCTCGGCTGCACGACGACGCAATCGTGGTGGCCGCAGCCGACCCGCCCGAGGACAAGCTGCACCTGCGGCCCTTCGTCGGCGCCGCTCCGCGGCTATACAGCAATGTCTTCGCGCCCAGCAAGCGCAAGGAGCGCAGCGGCGAGGTCGTGCCCTTTGACGCCGCGCGGGCCCACTTGGTAGCCGCCGAGCCGGTCCCGGCGGAACTACGCCCGGCCGAACCGATCTACCTAGCACGCGAGACGAAGGCGCTGACTGTATTGGAGCGGCAGCGCCAAGAGAACAACCTCGCGCCGGACGCCCGTCAGGAGTAGCCATGTTCGACGATACGCACTACGTGCCCATCCTCAAGAGCCGCGCCGCGGAGTACGACGCCCTCGAAGCCGAGGGACGCAGCACCGAGCTGCTCGGGCTAACGCCCCTGATCGAGCTGACGCCGATCCCCGCACAGTTCATCGAGAACCAGCCGGTGCACTCGGTCGACGCTCATGTCCTGAGCGTCGAGCGCAACCTGCTGCGCGCGTGGGGCACTGAGCGCCGCGTCTTCGTGGACATGTGCTGGCTCAGCGGGAAAGCGCGGACCGCCGACGGTCTCCACCCAATGCGGTTCCTCCTCGAGAGCGGACGAGCCGCGGAACTGCGGATCGTCCCCGTCGTCGGCCTTGCGTGCGACGGGGAGTACCGAGAGGCCGCGCGTGACGGGCACAACGACCAGGGCGCGTGTCTACGGCTGCTCAGCGCTGACCTCGTCCGCGCCGACGCCGAGGACGCCGTCGGCGAGCTCCTCGACCAGCTCGGCCTGGCCCGACGCGACGTCGACCTGGTCGTCGACCTCAAGGCGCTAAACGCCGACGCCGTGGACTTCAACGTCATCGGCGCTTTGGGGATCCTCAGCCAGGTCCCTGACGTCGGGTCGTGGCGATCGTTCACTCTCGCCGCTGGCGCGTTCCCCGAGAACCTCAGCGAGATGTCGCCCGCTTCCGAGCAGCGGTTCGCCAGGGCCGAGTGGACTGTCTGGCAGCAGTTGCGCGGGCGGCAGCTCGATCGTCGGCCGACCTTCGCCGACTACGCGATCGCCCACCCCGAGCCGGCCGCGGAGATGGATCCACGACTCATGCGCATCAGCGCGCAGCTCCGCTACACGTGTCAGGACGACTGGCTCATTTTCAAGGAGCGCAACATCCGCGACCACGGTAACGAGCAGTTCATCGACATCTGCAAGAAGCTCGTCGAACGACCGGAGTACGCGGGGCCCGACTTTTCTTGGGGAGACAAGTACATCGCGGAGCGCGCAGACGGAACGGATGCCAGACCAGGCAATCCCAGGATATGGCGCAAGGTGGGCACGAGCCACCACCTCGCGATGGTCCTCAGCCAGATCGCCAGTCTCGGCGCTTGATCGCGTCCCGCACAATTCGCGCGAGCTCTTCGAGTTCCACAGCCTCGACCAGGGCGAGCTGCAACGTGCGCTTGGGCTTCGCCAGCATCCCCTGATTCACCCCGTGCTCGGTCAGAGCTTCGAGTAGCTCTTCGCGCCACAGCAATTGCGCCAGGGCCAGCGGCTGACGCTTCGGGTTGAGTTTGGCCTGCCGCTTGATCTTGATCTCGACGCCGTCGGGCGTCTCGCGCGCGTGGCGGACGCCCCACCACCGGGGTACGACTTCCGACAGGCGACCGACGTGCTTGCCGCTGACGACGATCCAGACCTTGTCGAAGACGCGGTTGTAGGCCTCAGCCTGCCCCGGTAGCCGGCGGAGGGTGTCGCGGTCACTCTTGATCTCAAAGCCCTCCATGGAACCGTTGACCACGCCGATGTCGACACGAGCTGCGCCGTGGGCGACGCCGAACTCGTGGAAGATCGACGTGTCGTCAGGCGGGTGCTCGCCGAGAAGCTGCTGATTGAGGGCTGTCCGGATGTCGAGGTCGCGCATGGCCGTGGCGCCGGACCGCTTTTCGCCGTATTTGCGGGGATTCCTGGCGGCGTCTCGTTGAGGATAAGACCTTAAGCGGTCATTGCGCAGCGCGGGGTCTACGGAGCTCACGGGCGATGACCCGACAACCGCCAACGGAAGTTACCCGGCTCAGCCAACGACCGCCTGGCTGCTTCGCTTTGGACGAGTCGCGGATGCGCGCTGACAGCGAGGCCGCTGCTCCTTCGCGTGAAGGCGACAGTGAGCGAACCTGCACCGCGCGCGTGCGAGGAGGTCCTCCGTGCTGACCTCCTCACACGCGCCCGCCCCGAGGAGCCGCCCCGGCAGCCGCAAGAAGGGCGCGCGCCGGCACGGCGGGACGTGAAGACGGCGACGGACACCAGCCGCGGCCGGCGGGACCGGAGACCACCGCGGTCGACGGCCGGCGGGCCGACCTCGCGCCCGCCAGACGCTCGGGACCTGAGGGCGGAGCCCGATGTCCGTCTGGCGGGGGTGATGGTCGGACCGCCGCCTGCCAGCACCGGCCGAACCTGCCGGCGGGGTGGCCGGGTGGGCGGGCGGCCGCGACCGCCGACGCCGCACGGCAGGGCGCAAGCGACGGCAGTAGGCCGGACCGCCCTACCGGCCGTAGCGGTCTTTGGCGAGGACGAGCTGCTCGGGCAGCGCGGTCCTCGGGGGCGGCGACGGGTCGGCGAGGACGGAGACGGTCTCCGCGACCGAGGGCGTCAGCGACACGCGGCGCCCCTCCCCCTCGACCACGACCTCGTCGTCGTCGCGCGCGGCGAGCACGCCCTGCATCCCGGGCTCGAGGCCGACCGCGCGCAGGTGGTGCAGCAGGTCCTCGGCCTCGTTCTCGAAGCGCAGGATCGTCACTGTCGCGCCGACCTCGACGTCCGCCAGCGGGACGCCCTCGATCCGCGACCCCGGGCTGATCGGGTGGCCGTGCGGGCAGGTCTTCGCGTCGCCGATCGCCGCGAGCATCCGCTCCTCCAACACCGGCGACATCGCGTGCTCGAGGCGCTCGGCCTCCTCGTGCACCTCGTCCCACGGGATGCCGAGGACGTCGGTGAGGAAGCGCTCGATGAGGCGGTGGCGGCGGACGATCTCCTCCGCGTGTCCCTGCCCGCTCTCGGTGAACGAGATCGACTTGTCGCCGCCGCGCGTGATGTAGCCGTCGCGCTCCAGCCGGCCGATCATCTCGTGCACCGTCGGGGCCGACAGCTGCATCGCCCGCGCGACGTTCGCGCCGGTCATCGCGAGGCCCGCCTCCTGCAGCCAGAACAGCGTCTGGAGGTACTCCTCCTCGGCGACTGTGGCGTGCGCGGCGGTCATGCCGCTCCACACTAGCGACAGGCTGGCTAGCATCGCCGTCGTGCACCTCGGCCCCGGAACGCGCGCGCTGGTGACCGGCAGCTCGCGCGGGATCGGGCGGGCGCTCGCCGAGCGCCTGGCCGCCCGCGGGGCGACGGTCGGCCTCGCCGCGCGCACGGCGCGCGAGGTCGAGGCGCTCGCCGACGCGCTGCCCGGCGAGCACGTCGTGCTCGGCGACACGGACGTGGGCGAGCGCGCCGCGGTCGACGCTGCCGTCGAGCGGTTCGGGCGGATGGACCTCGTCGTCGCGAACGCGGGGGTCGCGTACTACGAGGCGTTCTGCGACCAGTCGCCCGAGCACTTCGAGGAGATGACGCGCGTCAACTGGCTGGGCACGCTCTACACGGTCTCGGCCGCGCTGCCGCAGCTGCTGCGCCAGGGCAGCGGGCACATCGTGATCGTCTCGAGCGCCGCCGGGCTGCGCGCGTTCCCGCAGGCCGCCGTGTACGGCGCGACGAAGGCGGCGCAGCGGACGTTCGCCGACGCCCTGCGCCACGAGCTGAGCGGCACCGGGGTGTCGCTGACGACGGTGCATCCGGGCGAGGTCGCGACGTCGCTGCACGACCACGAGCGCGACCGGATGCCGCCGTGGTCGCGGGCGTCCTCCCGCGCGGTGCCCGCGCACCGCATGGCGGACCGGATCCTGCGCGCGGTCGAGCGCGACGAGCGGCAGGTCTTCTACCCGCCGGTCACGCGGCTGCTGGGCGTCGTCAACGGCGTGTCCCCCGCCGCGGCGGACGCGCTGCTGCGCCGCCTGCGCGGGCCGAGCGCCGCGCCGAGGCGATCATGAGCGAGTCCTTCGCGGTCGTGGCGGAGGGGTTCGGCCTCGCCGAGGCGCCGGTGTGGGACGGCGAGACGCTGCTGTTCAGCGACGCCGTCTTCGGAGGCGTGAAGCGGATCGGCGCGGACGGGCGGGTGGAGGAGGTGCTCGCCAAGCGCCGCGCCATCGGCGGGATGGTCCTGCACGCCGACGGCGGGCTGCTCGTGAGCGGGCGCGACGTGGTGCGCGTCCTCCCCGACGGCGAGCAGGTCGAGGTGCTCGGCCGGCATCCCGGCTTCGCCGGCTACAACGACATGGGGACGCTGGCCGACGGGACGCTCGTCGTCGGCGCGCTGCGCTTCAACCCGATGGAGGGCCAGGCGCCCGAGCCGGGAGCGCTCTTGATCATGAAGCCGGGCGACGAGCACCCGGACACCACCGAGCTGCCGATCGTCACGTGGCCGAACGGGATCGCGTGCGCGCCCGACGGCGAGACCTTCTACCTCGCGGACTTCGGCGACGGGCGGATCTGGCGCGACGCGCACGAGGCGTGGGCGCGGTCGCCCAGCGAGCAGGCCGACGGGCTCGCGGTGGACTTCGAGGGCGGCGTGTGGGTGGCGACCGGCGGCGGTGCCGGGATCGCGCGGTTCGTCGACGGCGAGCTCGAGCGGACGATCGACGTGCCCGGCGCGGACTTCGTGTCGAGCGTGTGCTTCGGCGGACCCGTGCTCGACGACCTGTACGTCACGACCCGGACCGCCGTGCTGCGGACCCGCGTGGGCGTCGCCGGGCTGCCGGTGCCGCCCGCGCGCGTCTAGGTTGTCGGGCCGTGGCGCTCCCGCTCAATCCTCCCGTCCCGCCCCAGCTCGCGCGCTCGCGGGCGCGGCTGCCCGAGGGCGAGAACTGGGCCTACGAGCCGAAGTGGGACGGCTTTCGCTGCGTGGCGTTCGTCGACGACGGCGAGGTCTTCCTGCAGTCGCGCAACGGCAAGGCGCTGCGCCGCTACTTCCCCGAGCTGCGCTTCCCGGCCGGCCGGTTCGTGGTCGACGGGGAGATCGTGATCTTCGCCGAGGACGGGACGCAGCTCTTCGACCTCCTCGGCCAGCGCATCCATCCCGCGAAGTCGCGGATCGACCGCCTCGCGGAGGAGACACCCGCGCGGTTCGTCTCGTTCGACCTGCTCGCGCGGGAGGACGACGTGCTGATCGACCTCCCCTTCCGCGAACGCAGGCGCGCCCTCGAGGCCATCGTGGAGGCACCGATGGATCTCACTCCGTGGACGCAGGACGTCCGGGACGCCGACCCATGGCTGCGCGGCGCCGAGGGCGTCATCGCCAAGGAGCTCGACGCGCCCTACCGGCCGGGCGAGCGGACCGGGATGGTGAAGGTCAAGCGCGTGCGGACGATCGACGCGGTCGTGCACGGCTGGCGGCCGGGCAAGGAGGAGGGCACGGTCGGGTCGCTGATCCTCGCGCTCTACGACGAGGCGGGCTCGCTGCGCGTCGTCGGCCACACGAGCGGGTTCACCGCGAAGCAGAAGCGCGAGCTCGTCGCGACGCTGCAGCCGTACGAGACGGGCAAGTCCGGGATGGGCGACCCGTCGCGCTGGGCGAGCGACCGCGAGCTGGAGTGGCGCGAGCTGCGGCCGGAGCTCGTCGTCGAGGTGACCTTCGACCACGTGAGCGAGGGCCGCATCCGCCACGGGGCGAAGATCCAGCGCTGGCGCGAGGACAAGGACCCGCGCGAGTGCCTGATCGACCAGCTCGACTCCTAGCGGCATCGGACTGCCGCGGCGCGGAGGAAGCCGCGAAGCCCTTCCTCCAGCGACGTGAGGCGCAGCCGAACGTCGCCGCGGACCTTTGCGGCCGAAGCGGCCGTAGAGGAGAGTGTGCAGGCCATGGCCAGCCAGGCCGCCCTGGACGGGCTCCGACCGCGGCCGACGCGCCGCGCCGTGACGCCGCGGCGCGAGCGGGCGCTGGTGCGGGCCGCGCAGCGGGGCGACGCCGCCGCGCTGGAGGCCCTCTTCCGCGCGCACTGGCCGGCCGCGTACCGCGCGGCGTGGTTCGTCGTGCGCGACGAGCAGGCGGCGGAGGACATCGCCCAGGAGGCCTTCCTCGCGGCAATCGCCGCGCTCGACCGCTTCGACCGCCGCCGCCCGCTCGCGCCGTGGCTGCGCACGATCGTCGCCCGCCGCGCGATCGACGCGCTGCGCGCGCGCAACCTGCGGCGCGAGGTCGGCGACGCCGCGCTCGACACGATCCCGTCGACCGAGCCGCCGCCGTCCGCGCCGGACGACAGCGACCTCGCGGACGCACTCGCGGGGCTGCCCGACGACCAGAGGACCGTCGTGGTCCTGCGCCACGTCCTCGAGCTGACGCCGGGCGAGATCGCCGACCTGCTTGGCCTCCCGCGCGGGACCGTGAACTCGCGGCTGCGGCGCGGGCTCGACGCGCTGGAGTCGTGGGGAAGGAGCGTGCGGTGAAGGAGCTGCGCGACCTGCGGGCCCCCGGCGAGAGCGACGCCCGGCGCCGCGCGTGGGAGCTCGCCGCGGCAGCGCTGGACGAGCGCGCGCCGGCCGCGGCGGCCCCGCGTCGCCCGCGGCGGCGCAGCCTCGCCGTCGCGGCGGCGGCGATCGCGCTCCTCGCCGCCGCCGTCACGCCGCCCGGCAGCGCCGTCGCCGACTGGCTCGGCGACGCGGTCAAGTCCGTCGTCGACGCCGACCCGCCGCCGCGCAACGCCGGCGGCCTCGACGCGCTGCCGGGCGGCGGCCGCGTGCTCGTCCTGGCCGACGGCGCCCCCGCCATCGCCGGTGACGACGCCAAGCGGCGCCTGGCCGGCGACGCGGACGGCGCGGCGTGGTCGCCGCACGCGCGCTTCGTCGCCGCGATCCGCGGCAACGAGCTCGCAGCGCTCGACCTCCACGGCGAGCGGCGCTGGTCGCTCGCCGCGCCCGCCCCGATCGAGCGGGCGAGCTGGTCTCCGGACGGCTTCCGCGTCGCCTACGCCACCGGCGCGCAGATGCGCCTCGTCGCCGGCGACGGGACCGGTGACCGCGTCGTCACGCAGCGGCGGGTGCGCGCGGGCGAGAGCGCGTTCGCCGGGCTCGCCTGGAAGCCGGGCTCCCGGCACGTGCTGGCCTACGTCGACCGGCGCCGGGTGTGGGTCGTCGACACCGATCTGCGGCGCGTCCTCTGGTCGCGGCCCGCGCCGGACCGCCCGCGGCCCGAGTTCGCGCCCGACGGCAGCCGGCTGCTGCTCACCTCCCGCGCGGACGTCCGCGTCCTGCGCAGCCGCGACGGCCGCGCGCTCCACCGCCTCCCCGCGCGCCTGACCGGCGGCGCCCGCGAGCGCGAGGCCCTGCGCGCCCGCCCCGGCACGCGTCTCGGCGGCGGCGTCTGGAACCGCGCGGGGACGGCGTTCGCCCTCGTCCGCCAGAACGGCCCGCGGACGGAGGTCCTCGTCACCCGCACCAGCGCGCAGCGGCTGCGCGTGCGAAGGCTGTTCGTCGCCGGCGACCTGCGCATCGTGGCCTTCTCCCCGGACGACCGCTGGCTGCTCGTCGACTGGACGGAGACGGGCACGTGGCTCTTCCTCCCGCTGCACGGCGGCCGCGCCCGCCAGCTCACCGGCGTCGCCCGCCGGTTCGGCGCCCGGAATGTGGTGCCTCAGGGCTGGTGCTGTCCCCCGTAGGAACCCTTAGGGACCCGGGGGTCGAGTCAGGGGGGTTTCCCCGATGTCACGGTGGACGGCCGCGGTCAGAGTGCGTCCCATGAACGAAGCCCATACCGAGCTTCTGGCGCAGGCGGAGACCGGGTCACAGGTCCACCGCCGCATGAGTTCTTCCTCGTAGCACCTGGGCGGCCCGCTGTGACCCGCGATGCGGGCCGCTCCTCTACTTCTCCCGCCGGATGTCGTACCACTGCCAGGCCTTGGCCATGGCGACGCGCTCGGCCCCGCTCGGGTGGCTGTCGAACAGCCAGTGGTACCAGCCCGGCGGATCGGGATCGGACAGCGCCTGCAGCGTGAAGTCGTGGTGCAGCGCGACCATCGAGTCGGCATCGCGCGTGGCCTCGAGCGCCGCCCAGTCCGCCTCGGCCTCGTAGCGCCGCGAGCTGCCGCTGGTGATCGGCGACTCGACGAGCTGGAAGACGATCACGAGCAGCAGCGCGAGCGGCACCGCGCGCGGGTCCCCCAGGCCGCCGCGCCGGCGCGTCAGCAGCATCACGAGGAACGCGATCGGCAGCGCGGTCACCGCGAACCACCCGATCGACTTCTGGATGTGCTTGTGCTGGAGGTGGCCGAACTCGTGCGAGAGGACGGAGCGGACCTCGGGGCGCTCGAAGTCCTCGGCCAGCGTGTCCCACAGCACGACGCGGCGCGTCCCGCCGATCCCCATCGCGTACGCGTTCGGCTGCTCGGTGTACTCGCGCACGTTCTCGATCCGCACCGGGACGCCCTTGACGCCCTGCTTCTTGGCGAGCGGCCGCGCGTCCGCCTTGACCTCGGGCGACGGCTGGCGCAGGTCCGGGATCAGGTACGGGCTGAGCCAGGCGAGCAGCGCGACCACGCCGGCCAGCGCCGCGACCCCCGGCAGCCACCACGTCGACTTCAGCAGCCGCGCGAGCCCCATGACGACGGCGAGCGTCACGCACAGCGACAGCGCCTCGCCGCCGAGCCCGAAGAAGCTCCCGAACAGGTAGTCGACGTAGGTGACGTCGACGGCGTCGTGCTTGCGCGTCCACCAGATCTCGACGAGCCCGAACGGCACCGACACGAGCCAGACGATCGAGATCCCCATCATCCCCATCAGCAGGCCGGTGCCGACCGGGCCCGCCGCCGACTCCTTGAGGAAGACGTGTCCCTTGCGCAGGTAGACGACGAGCGTCGCGACGAGGACGACCTGCGAGCCGATGAAGAGCCAGCGCAGCAGCGCCTCGAAGCTCTCGGCCTCCTCGCGCGCTGGCTGGTCGAACGTGCCGACGGCGGCCTTCGTGTCGAGCGGCAGGTTCGACGGCACCGTCGTGTCCCACAGCGCGAGCCCGGCGACGACGCACGCCGCCGCGATCACGACCCCGGCCAGGATGAGCGCAGCGCGGTTCACCCGTGGAAGTCTGCCGGGCCGCTGTACGGATAGCGCGGCGTGACCAGCGCGAGGTACGCGTAGGTCTGCGCGAGGTAGCGCGTGCCGAACGCGATGACGTTGCGCAGCCCGCGCGGCATCCGCCCCATGAAGAGCGCGAAGAACCAGCCGCCGATCGACGCGAAGAAGAGCACGCTCCCGATCGCGCCGCCGATCAGCAGGGCGGGGAACGCGAGGATCAGGCGAAAGGCGACCGTCCAGCGCGACTGGCGCTCCGGCGGGTCGATGGCGATGTCCACCGGGCACGCTCCCGGCTTCCCCGTGAACCCCGGGAACAGGCCGCTGCCGAGGTAGCCGAACGCGTTGACGTGCGCGACGTAGCGGATGAAGCGCGCGAGGAAGCGGTGCAGCGGCCCGGGCAGCCGGCCGAGGACGAGCGCGCTCAGCCAGCCCGCGATCGCGGCGAGCAGCGCGAGCACCGACCACAGCACGACCCACACCGCGTGCGGGAAGAGGAGCACGTACCGGAAGGCCACCAGCCAGCGGTTGCGGCGGAGCTCGTCGGTGAGCTCCAGGCGGATCGGGTGCGCGGGAAGCGGCGCGAGCGGGGCGACGGCGGGGTCGCTGTTCGGGTAGCGGCCGGTGAGGAGGAACGCGTACGCGGAGGTCTGCGCGGCGTAGCCGAGCGCCCACACGGTGAGGTCGCGCAGCCCCTGCGGCATGCGGCCGGTGAACATGCACGCCCACCATCCGCAGAAGGCGGCCGTCAGCACGACGCCCGCGCTGTTGGACGCGATCGCGCTGAGCCCGCCGCCGGTGAGCGCGCCGGCGAGCATCACGGGCGGGAAGGCGAGGATGGCCCGGAAGCCGACCGACCACCGGCTCTGGTGGCCCGTCGGCGGGACCTCGATGTCGACGACGTAGGACCGCGGGCGCCCGAGGAAGCCGGGGAAGGGCTGCGCCGCGAGGTACAGGTAGGCGTACACGTGCGTCGAGTAGCGCGTGAACATGGCGTACACGTCGCGCAGGCCCTCGGGCGGGCGGCCCTTGATCAGCGTCGCGATCCACAGGATCGGCGCGAGCAGGATCATCCCGCTCGCCCACGAGCCCAGCCAGAACAGGTGCGGGATCGCCATGAAGAACCGGAAGAAGGCGGTGACCCGCCGCCGGCCGAGGTCGTCGAAGTTGAGCGTGCGGACCTGGTCCCCCGGGGTCAGCGGGGGGCGGCGGAAGAGCTGGACGGGCTTCTCCGGGGCGATGCTCAGGTGGTCCACAGCGGCTGTCTTGTACCACCATGCCCGGCGTGCACGTGCTCGTCGCGCCCGACAAGTTCAAGGGGACGTTCTCCGCGGCTGCCGTGGCGGCGGCCGTCGGGCGCGGCCTGGAGCGGGCCGGGCTCGAGCCCCCGGACCTCTGCCCGATCGCCGACGGCGGCGACGGGACGCTGGCGGTGCTGATCACGGCGCTGGGGGGCGAGACGGCGGGCGCGGTGGCCTCTGATCCTTGGGGGGCCCCGATCCGCGGCGGGTTCGCGCTGCTCGAGGACGGAGGGACCGCGGTCGTCGAGGTGGCCGAGGCGAGCGGCCTGCGCCACGCCGCCGACCACCCCGCGGACCCCGAGGCGGCGACCACGTACGGGACCGGCGAGCTCATCGCGGCCGCGGTCGACGCCGGCGCCGCGGTGGTCCTCGTGGCGGCCGGCGGGAGCGCGACGACGGACGCCGGCTACGGCGCGATCGAGGCGATCCGCGAGCACGGCGGGCTGCGCGGGGCGCGGCTCGTGGTGCTCTGCGACGTGCGCACGCCGTTCGAGCAGGCCGCCGCGCGGTTCGGGCCGCAGAAGGGCGCGGACGTTGCGACCGTCAATCGGCTGGCGCGCCGCCTGGAGCAGCGCGCGCTGGAGCTTCCGCGCGACCCCCGCGGCGTGCCGATGAGCGGCGCGGCCGGCGGGCTGGCCGGCGGGCTGTGGGCGGCGTTCGACGCGCGGCTCGAGCCCGGCGCCCCGTTCGTGCTCGACGTCCTCGGGTTCGACGCGCGGATGCGCGCGGCGCGGGCGGTCATCATCGGCGAGGGGCGGATCGACGCGACCACGCTGGAGGGCAAGGCCGCCGGCGAGGCCGCGGTCCGGTGCCGGCAGGCGGGCGTCCCGTGCCACGCGGTGTGCGGCGCCAGCGCCCTCTCGCTGTTCGACCAGCGGATCCTCGACCTGCAGCACGTGGTGGAGGCGCCGACGCTCGCCGCGCTCGAGGAGGCCGGGGAGCGCCTGGCCGCCGTGCTCTAGGTTCCCCCGATGGCCGAGCGGCATCGCCCCTCGCTGTACCTCCCGACGCCCGGCGCGCGGCGGGCGGTCGTCGTCGGCGCGGGCTCGTTCGGGACCGCCGTCGCGGTGCTGCTCGCGCGCGGCGGGCTGCGGACGACGCTGCAGGCGCGCACGGCCGAGCAGGCCCGGCGGCTGGCGGAGGAGCGGGAGAACGCCCAGTACCTCGAAGGTGTCGAGCTGCCGCGCGAGCTGCGGATCGACGACATCAGCGCCGGATTGGCGCGGGCGGACTTCGTGTTCCTCGGCGTGCCGTCGCGCGGCCTCGACGAGGTGATTTCCGGGCTGGCGGGCCACGGGCTCTCCTCGCGCGCGGCCGTGATCTCGCTGGCCAAGGGGCTCGTGCCGCCGGACGGGCGCGCGCCGACCGTGCTGCTGCGCGCGCAGCTCGGCGAGGGGCGCGTCGCGGTGGTCGGCGGGCCGGCGCACGCACGCGAGATGGTCGACCACGGCGCGGGCCTCGTCGCGGCGTCGACGAACGAGCAGCTCGCGGCGGCGATCGCGGACGTCTTCCTGCGCGCGGGCGTCGTCTGCGAGGAGTCCAACGACCCGATCGGGGTGGAGCTGTCGGGCGCGGCGAAGAACGCGGCGGCGCTGGCGGCGGGCGCGACCGAGGCGCAGGGGCTGAACGCCGCGGGGGCGGCGGCGGGGCACATCTTCGCGGAGGTCTGGCGCTACGCCGCGGCGCAGGGCGCGCGGCCGGAGTCGCTGATCGGGCTGGCCGGGACCGGCGACCTGGTGGCGACGGCCCTCGCCCCGCAGTCGCGCAACCGGCGGGCCGGCGAGCTGCTCGGCGAGGGCGTGCCGACCGCCGAGATCCCCGAGCGGATCGGGCAGGCGGTCGAGGCGCTCGATCTCGTCCCGATGCTCGCGACGGCGCTGGAGCAGGCCGAGGTCGACGCGCCGGTGACCACGGGCCTGTCGAAGCTGATCGCGGGCGAGCTGCCGCTGGACGATTGGATCGCGCTGGTCCGCACGACGGTGCCGATCCCGGCGCGGCGGCGGGTCGGGCGACCGCGGCCGGGGTTCTGGCGGCGCGTGCTCGAGCGGTTGCGCCGCCGCCGCTGAACACGCTGTCCTGCTTTGGCCCCACCTGCCGGGGGTCAACCAGGACAGCCCGCCGAGCCGTCCTGCCCGACCCGCGCGTACCGCGGGTCAACCGGGACAGCCTCGCGAGATCAGCGCCGCTCGGCCAGCTCCGTCATCACCGCCTCGTAGACGCCGGCACCGTGCCCCTCCTCCGCCACCCGCGCGTTGCGCGGCAGGTCGCCGGCGAGGAGCGGGTCGCGGTCGAGCGCGTTGGCGACCAGCCAGCACGTGCCGACGGCCTCGGCGGCCGAGAGGTCCTCGCGCGAGTCGCCGACCGCGATCGCGCTCTCCGGCGCGTAGCCGCGCACGCGCATGTGCCGCGCGACCGCGCGCCCCTTCGAGACGCCCTTCGGCACGAGGTGGTACGCGCGCAGGCCCGGGCGGTCGATGCCGCCGTTGTCGACGAGCCGGACGTGCTCGTGCCCGTGCTCGGCGAGCAGCGCGTTGGCGTCGCGGGCGTCGATCGCGCCGCGGAAGAGGTGGGACACGTCGCGGCCGGTGTGCCACGGCGCGTGGTACTCGATGTCGAAGCGATCCAGCAGCAGTTTCGGTGCACCGCTGCGCTCTATCTGCTCGAAGATCGTGGGACCCTCGTCAGGCATGAACGGCTCGGTCAACCACTCCTCGTCAGGCCCGTCGACGACGCAGCTGCCCGACTCGAAGATGTACGCCCGGCAGCCGAGCAGCCGGGCGTCCTCCGTGATCGACGACCTCCGCCGCCCCGACATCAGCACGACCTCGACGCCGGCGCGATGACAGAGCTCGACCGCCCGCGGGCCGAGCAGGCTCGGCCCGCCCTCCCCGTCGTGGAACAGGCTGCCGGAGCGCCCGAGCAGCGTGTTGTCGAGGTCGACGTAGAGGGCGCGGAGCGGAGCCACGGCGGGGGCCTACGATGGCATGTCCGATGACCGTTCAGACGCGCGAGCTCGAGCCGTGGCACGACCTGCTCGAGGCCGGGCGCGAGGACCATCGGCTCGTCCGCGAGGCGCAGGAGCATGAGAAGCCGCCCGTGCTCGGCGACATCCCGCCTCTGCACCCGCGGCTCGTCGAGGCCCTCGCCGCGATGGGCGTCGAGTCGCTGTACTCCCATCAGGTCGAGGCGGTCCACGCCGCGATGGCGGGCGACTTCATCGTCACCACCGGCACCGCCTCCGGGAAGTCGATGTGCTTCAACCTCCCGACGCTCTCGCACCTGCTGCAGGAGCCGTCCGCCCGCGCGCTGTACCTGTACCCGACGAAGGCGCTCGCGCAGGACCAGGCCCGCGCCCTTCACGCGTTCGGCCTGCAGAAGCACGTGCGCCCGGCGATCTACGACGGCGACGCGCCGCGCGAGGAGCGGGCGGTGATCCGCAGGCGCGCCAACGTCGTGCTGACGAACCCGGACATGCTGCACGTCGGGATCCTGCCCAACCACCGCGCGTGGTCGGAGTTCCTGCATCGCCTCGACGTGGTCGTGGTCGACGAGGCGCACGTCTACCGGGGCGTCTTCGGGTCGCACGTCGGCAACGTCCTGCGGCGGCTGCGGCGCATGGCGCCGGCCGCGCGGTTCTTCATGGCGTCGGCGACGATCGCCAACCCGGTCGAGCTGGCCGAGAAGCTGACCGGCGTCGACGAGATCGCGCTGGTCGAGCGCGACGGGTCGCCGCGCGCACGGCGGCGGATCGCGATCTGGAACCCGCCGCTGATCGACGAGGACCTCGGCTCGCGGCGCTCGTCGCTCGCCGAGGCGGCGGACATCCTCGTCGACCTCGTCCAGGGCGGGTCGCGGACGATCTGCTTCATCAAGTCGCGCAAGGCGGTCGAGCTGACGACGAAGCTCGTGCAGGACCGGCTCGAACCGTCGCTGCGCGACCGCATCGCGCCGTACCGCGCCGGCTACACGCCGCAGCAGCGACGCGACATCGAGGCGCGCCTCGTCAGCGGCGAGCTGCTCGCGGTCATCACCACCGACGCGCTGGAGCTGGGGATCGACATCGGCGCGCTCGACGCCGCGGTCGTCGTCACGTTCCCCGGGACGATGGCGTCGCTGCGGCAGATGTGGGGGCGCGCCGGCCGTCGCGGCCGCGGGCTCGCCGTGTACGTCGCGGGCGAGGACGCGCTCGACCAGTTCCTGTGCCGCGAGCCCGACCAGCTCCTCGACCGGCCCGTCGAGGCGGCGATCCTCGACCACGAGAGCGAGCAGATCCACATGGCGCACCTGCTGTGCGCCGCGCACGAGGCGCCGCTGACCGACGACGACACGCCCGCGCTCGGGCCGCGCTGGCGCCTGTACGCCGAGGCGCTGGAGGCGCGCGGCGAGCTGCGTCAGGTGCGGGGGAAGTACGTCCTCGCGGCGCCCGAGGACTACCCGGCGGCGCGCGTGTCGTTGCGGTCGGCCTCGCCGGACTCGTTCGCGGTCGTCGACGTCTCCTCCGGCGAGCTGCTCGGGACGGTCGAGATGGCGCGCGCGTTCTCCACCGTCCACGACGGCGCGGTGTACCTGCACCTCGGGCGCTCGTACGAGGTGCTCGAGCTCGACCTCGAGTCCCAGCGGGCGCTGGTCAAGCCCTTCGACGGCGACTGGTACACGCAGCCGAAGAAGGAGACCGACACGTGGATCGAGGAGCTGCTCGATCGGCGGGAGGTCCTCGGGTGCACGCTGTCCTTCGGGCGGGTGAGCGTCGCCGAGACGGTGATGGCCTACCAGCGCAAGCGCCTGCAGGACCACGAGGTCATCGACCTGCAGATGCTCGACCTGCCGACGACCGAGTTCTCGACGCAGGCGCTCTGGTACGAGCTGCCGGACGAGATCACGTCCGTCGACTTCCCGCGCGAGGCGCTCCTCGGCGCCCTTCACGCGGCCGAGCACGCGCAGATCGCGGTGCTGCCGCTGCTCGCGATGTGCGACCGGTGGGACATCGGCGGGCTCTCGACGGCCGGCCACCAGCAGACCGGCGGGCCGACGATCTTCATCTACGACGGGCACCCCAGCGGGGTGGGGATCACGCGTCAGGCGTTCCTGCGGTTCGAGGAGCTCGTGACCGACGCGGCGACGCTGATCCGCGACTGCCCGTGCGAGAGCGGGTGTCCGTCATGCGTCCAGTCGCCGAAATGCGGAAACCTGAACGAGCCCTTGTCGAAGAATGGGGCTCTCGAGCTGATGGCGCGGATGCTGCGCCGGTAGTTGCACGGGTTCTCGCCCGGGAACCTGCAGGCCCGGCTGCGGCGGAGCGCTTCAAGGCCGGACGGGGCGTGTTCGATCTCTTCGCGAGACGATGCGTTCCCCTCTCGTCACATCCCTGTGTCTCGTCGCCGTGCTAGCCGGCGCCGCTCCTGCGTGGGCGGCGGACGGCACCGGCGGCGCGCTCGCGGACGCGCCGGACGAGCATGGAGGCGTCGAGTTCGGCACGCCCCCGCCGGCCCCGCCGGTCGCGCGGCTGTTCCGCGTCACGCCGACGAAGCTCGTCGAGGGCCACCGGCCGCACATCCGCCTGCGCATCGAGCAGCCGGGGACGAAGCGCGTGAACGCCCGCGTCGTCGTGCAGAACCTGCGCACGCACGCCGTGCCCGCGCGCATGGACCTCGGCGAGGTCCCGGTCGGCGACACGATCCCGGTCCGGTGGCCGCGCGGCTCCAAGCTCCCCGCCGGCAGGTACGTCATCCGCGTGCACGCCCGCGACGGCCGTGGTGCCGTCCTCGCGCGGGCCGCGCACGCGAGCGGCAAGGTCGTCGTGACGGTGAAGCCGAGGCCGAAGCCCAAGCGCATGCCGCGCCCGAAGCCTGCTCCCGCCCCCACGCCGGCGCCCTCGCCCACCCCCGCGCCCGCGCCCGCGCCCGCGCCTTCGGGCTCCGGCGTCTTCCCCGTCCGCGGGCCGTACTCCTTCGGCGGCGACGGCGCCCGCTTCGGCGCCGGCCGCCAGGGCCACACCCACGAGGGCCAGGACATCGTCGCCGCGCAGGGCCTGCCGGTGATCGCCCCCGTGAGCGGGACGGTCGCGTTCGTCGACTACCAGGCGGGCGGCGCCGGCAACTACGTCGTCATCAACGGCGACGACGGCCGCTCGTTCTTCTTCGCGCACCTGAGGACCGGGTCGATCACGGTGACGCCCGGGCTGCCCGTTCGCGCGGAAACGCAGATCGGCGAGGTCGGCACGACGGGCAGCAGCACCGGCCCGCACCTGCACTTCGAGATCTGGATCGGCGGCTGGCGGGACCGGGGAGGCCACCCGATCGACCCGCTGGCGCAGCTGAAGGCCTGGGCCGGCTAGCGCGGCGGCCGCGACTCCAGGTGAAGCCACTCGCGCCAGTCGCTGCCGGCGCGATCGAGCGCGTCGCGAAGCGAGTCCCAGCTCTTCCCGCCCCGCCCGTCCATCTTGAGCTTCACGACGCCGTGGTCGTCGGCGACGACGTCGTTGCGCCCCAGCTCCGCGCCGAGCCGCTGAAGCAGCTCGTGCCCCCGAGGCCCCTTGCGCCAGATCCGCAGGGTGATGATGGTGTCCGCCACGAGCGCCACCGTACCGCGGCGCGCGCCCCGCGCGGCGGTGCCCGACGCTACCCTTTCCGCCGCTCGGCGAGATAGCTCAGTTGGTAGAGCACACGACTGAAAATCGTGGTGTCCCCGGTTCGAGTCCGGGTCTCGCCATCACAGCGAAAAGATCGACATAGCAGGCACTTCACGAGGTTCGCCCCTCGTGGCCGCAAGTCCCGCGGAGGGGACGCGTAAACACCGGCGTAAACATCAGCGCCGGAAGAGGCTGGAAACCGCGCCGTTCTGAGCGATGGGAGACCCCGTGCTCGTCGTTCCGCCGGAGCTGATCGAGGCGCTCGTCTCGCGGGTCGTGGAGCGGCTTCCGTCGCCGCTCGCCGCCGAGCCGTGGGTGGGCGTTGCGGAAGTCGCGACACATCTCGGTTGCCGTCCGCAACGCGTCTACGACTTGGTCTCGCGGCGCGCGACGAGCGGCATCCCGCACCGCAAGGAGGGCGGCCGGCTGCTCTTCCGTATCTCGCAGCTCGACGTCTGGATCGAGAGCGGCCGCGCAAGCGCCTGCTGATGGCAACGGCTCACCTTCGGGTCGTCTCGGCTCACTCAGAGGAGCCCGAGATGCCGAAGCAGCAACCGAAGAACGAGAAGACGAAGGTCCCCGGCGTCTACCGGCGCGGCAACCGCTACGTCTACGGCTACCGCGTCGAGGGCCGCCAGCGCTGGGGATCTGCGGCCTCCCTCGACGAGGCGCGCCGGCTGAAGCGCCAGGCGGAGGCCGACGCCGACCGCGGCGAGCTTGTGGACGTCTCCAAGGCGAGGTTCGGCGACTACGCGCGCGAGTGGATCGAGAACTACCACGGCCGCACGTCGCGCGGGTTCCGAGAGTCGACGCGGACCGCCTACCGCATGCAGCTCAACACGCGACTGATCCCGTACTTCGACGGCGTCCGGCGGCTGCGGCTCGCCGAGATCCAGCCGCGCGACGTGAAGGCATGTGTGCGTTGGCTCGTCGAGCAGCGCGACCCGCGCACCGGACGGCTCTTCTCGAAGTCGACGATCCGCCAGAACGTCGGCGTGCTGCGCGCGCTGCTCGGAGACGCGATGGAGGAAGGGCTCATTCGCAGCAACCCCGCGCGCGGCATCCGCGTCGTCGTGCCCGAGGGGGACGGGACCGGCCGCGCGCCGGCGGCCGAGAAGCGTGCGATGACGATCGCCGAGCTCAAGCTCGTCCTTGGCGCGTTGCCGCCGGAGTGGCGGCTCATGTTCGAGCTGCTCGGGCACAGCGGCCTACGCATCGGCGAGGCGATCGAGTTGCGCTGGGGCCGCGACCTGGGGCTCGACGATCGGCCGCGGATCAAGCTGCGCTGGCAGTTCGCGGACGGCCGCGTCTGCGAGCCAAAGACCCGCTACGGGAAGCGGGACATTCCGCTGTCGCCGGGTCTGACGAGCAAGCTCCTGCTCGCGCAGCCGCCGAACGCGGACGGGCAGCTCGTGTTCACGACGTCGTTCGGGACGAGGCTCAACCGACACAACCTCTACCGCGACGTCCTAGGGCCGGCGGTCCGATCGGTCGGCCTCGGCTGGGTGACGTTCCACACGTTCCGGCACACGTGCGCGTCGCTGCTCTTCGCGCCGAAGGACCACGGCGGCGGCGAGAAGAACGTCAAGCAGGTCCAGGAGTGGCTCGGCCACCACTCGCCGGCGTACACGCTCCGCGAGTACGTGCACCTGATCGACGCGGGCGTGGGCGAGGCGTCGTTCCTCGACGAGGTGACGGCGGCGTAGCGTCGGATCACCGGCGGCGGCCGGCTTGCGCCTTGCATGGGAAGCGGCACTCTCGATCGAGCGGCGATTCGCTGCTGGAGACAGGCGTATGCAGAAGCGGCCACACCTTGAGACCGGGAGCACCGTCGTGACTTCGCGCAGCAGCTACGTAGCTACCAGCCGGGAGGCTCGCCCGGATCGGGCGCTTCGGAGTCCAGAGGCCACCCCTCCCGCGGCCCCGCCTCGTCGTCCTCTGTCGAGTCGCCTTCGTAGGGCACCAGCTGCGCACGCCAGTCGGTGCCCTCTCCTTCGCAGGTCCACCCACACGCGCATTCCATGAAGAAGTAGGGCCGGTCTTCGAAGACGCCTATCTCGATGGCTTGCCCCCCGCAGGACGGGCATGCCAAGTCGTCGTCATTCATGACTTGCCTCCACGTTGGTGCTTGCGCTTGTCCCGCTGATCAGGTCGAGCCCAGTGAGTGCGACACGCTAACGCTGCCACCCGAGACGTGGCCCGAGGGCTGCTCCTTTGAGGCAGGAGCGGAAGCCGGCCTAAGCGGCGACGCTAGGCGGCATACGATCCGCTGGATGGTCGGTCCGAGCGGCTTCCACGTCGACGAGCCGCGCGGCTCGCGCTGGCAACTCGCGCTAGAGCTGCTTGCGACGCCCGGTGCGGAGACCGTTGTCTACCGAGGGATCGGGCTATGGAATGGACGCGGCCGCAGCGGGCGTCCTGACGCCGGGTCCTTCACGGCTGCAGTCGAGAGCTCGTGGAATATCGAGCAGGTCACTGAGGCGACGGCGCGTGATGACCTTAACCGCGCTCGATCGACGCTCACCCGCTTGCGTGAAGGGAGTCCTGAGTTCGACACCATGATCGGCGACCGCGTTATCGAGTACGTGCTGCTTGACGACTACGGGATGGGGGCAGTGCACCTCGCCGTGCTGGGGCCGCAAGGCTTCGCATGGCTGCCTGGTTTCGAGCCGGCGTAGCGGGCTTCTGCGTTGAGGCAGAAGAAGGAGGGCGTGCTGAAGTCGCAGCGGCCACTCCAGCGGGTATCGCAACCGACATGGATTCCCTCACGCCGCCGCTCGACGCGCTCGGCCGGTCCATCGTTGAGCGCGCATACGAGCCCGCGTTCGACTACGCGCGCGGCGAGCTCGTTGGTCGATGGCGCTCCGCACGAAGTCGAGACCTTCAGCGCGTGCTCGCGACGCTCGACGCGGCGCAGCGAGAAGCCGCTTTTGATCTAAGCAAGGCGGCAGTCATCACCGCCCTGCATGGGTTGCTCCACGGCGTATCCCACGGCGCACCGCGCGTGCGGCTCTTGTGGGACGGAGCTGACGTCGGCGAAATCAGCGACGGACTACAGGGCGACCTGTTTGCGTGGCTCGAGGAATTCAGCAGCGATCCCCCGCTCGCTCCCGACCTCGACACTCGCGCTTAGGACGAAAGCCGGCAGTGCTGCAGCACTACCCTCCCTCGCCGAGCCGTCAGCAAGGGCATCGGCGACCGACGACGTAGCGACAGGACGCCGCGCCGCTTCACGTGTCACGCGCGAGCGCCTCGTCCAGGTGCCGCCGATCGACCTCGGGCAACGCCGGCCACGCTGCGATCTGGATGTCGGCGACCGCCCAGCCGATCCAATCCGGCGGTGGAGGCAGGCGCTCCGTCACTCGCCGGATGCGGCGCCCGAGCGCCACGCTCTTCACGAGGAACAGCGCGTGGCTGTACGCGCTGTTCCGGTACGCCTCGACGATTCGCCGCAGCCGGTCCGTGCCCTTCGGCGCGAACTCGATTTCAATCGCTCGTCGCGCGTCGCCCTGCTCGACAACTAGATCCGGCCAGCGCCGTTGCGACCCGCCTGTCGCTCCGAGGTGGACGCTGTAGCTGCCCTGTCCGTCGTGTTCTAGCCGCCGGCATTCGCGTTCCGTCAGGACGCGGGTGCTCGGCTCCGCTCGCTCGAGCTGAGTGACTAGCCACACGATCGCGGCTTCGTGCTCACGCTGAACCTGCGCGCGCGGCGGTCGACGTCGCGGGCGACCGAGCAGCTCGTGGCCTTTGCCTGTGAGAAACAGCGCGTGCGGCTGCGAGACGTGCTCGCGCTCACGCCCGATGAGTCCGAGCCGTTCGAGGCGTCGAACACGCGCGTTCGCCTGCTGCCACGACACGTCGAATCGGTCGGCGACCGCTTGCGCTGTCACGAACCGGAATCGGCCGATCCACGCCAGCACCTCGCAGTCTCGCCGTGCCTGCTCGGCGTCCCATTCGCATCGACCCAGCAGCCCCGGATCGAGGATCTCGCACTCGACTGCCGCCACCGGTCTCACCGGCCCCACCACCGACATGGGCTCTTCGTCCGTCTATCGACCCCTTCCCTTCCGGCTGCCGCTCGGTCCCGTCCCCCGCACCGTTTGGCCGAAGTGGGCCTGACCACCCGATCCCACAAATGAACTTGTTCACGGTGGGAGTGGGTGGTCAGGCACGCGGAGGCCACCCGATCCCCAGGAGCTACGGGACCGAGCGGCAGCCGGCCACCCGCGTCCGTCGAAGGTGCTGTTGAAGGGACGATCACCTTCGAGGAGGCGCGGTGACAATCTCCCTCCGGCCGCCTGCGATGCCGGGGAAGCTCAGAGCGTCCGCGCGCCGCGCCTCGTCGTCAGGCAACAAGACGCGCCGTCGTGGCTGCAAGGTCGACGACGACGGCGATGCTGATCGCCGAGTGCCGCACCAGAAGCCGAGCTTGCGATAGCGAGGGCGACGAGGTGCCCGGCGGCTGCTACGTGCCCAAAAGTCTTCGCGGGCCGGTTCATCCTGCCGACCGCCGTCGTTAGACAGACGAGTGCACCGCACCGGTCACACGCGCCTCCGCCCTTGCTTGCGCTCCTCGAATTCCACCGGGTCCACTTCTTCAGGCACCCAGAACGCGCACTCGCCGACCGTCGCCTTGCGGTACGACAAGACCCTGTCCCAGAGCTCGATAGCCGTCGGCGGGGCTGTCTGGATCAGCGCTGCAGCCAACTCGCGTTTCGTCGTCGGCCCCAACCTTTCAGCGTTCACTAGATCCGCAAGCCGCGACAGCCGTTCATCAACCGGCCACGGCACGCCCACGTTGAGAGCGGCTGCGGGGACGGAGGCATCCGTCAGGAAATGGCCGCGTGGGATGGTGGGTCCAGGCATCCGGTCCGCAACCTAGGATTTACCTAGGTTGGAAAGAACTAGGTGAAACCTAGGTTCTGAATCGGGGCCATACTAGCCCCTCCGGAGGAGCGCAGGCATGGCTGGCGGCATCGAGTTCAACCGAGGCAAGTTCAAGGAGCTGGTCTTGTTCTTCGCGGACGAGTCCGCGAAGGCGAGAGACGAGGGCTTCGGCATGGTCAAGCTGAACAAGCTCCTCTTCCGCGCCGACTTCGAGGCTTACCGGCTGCTCGGACGGTCGATCACGGGCGAGACCTACGAGAAGCAGGAGTTCGGCCCGGTCGCCCGGGACCTTCCAATCGTCCTCGACGAGCTGGGCCGCGCGGGTCGGCTTGACTGGCGGAACATCCCGCGTGGCAGGCGCATGCGGAAGGTCCCGTTCGTGCGACAGGGCCTCGAGGCCCGTCCGGATGTGACCTCGTTCACCTCAGACGAGCTGCGCATCATCAAGCGGACGCTGAGCGAACTCGCAACGCACGGCGGTAAGAGCGTCAGCGACTGGTCGCACGAACAGTCCGCGGGGTGGAACGTCATGCCGCATTACGGCGACGAAATCGACTACGCAACCACTTTCATCTCGACGGACCCGGTTCCCGACGAAGACTTGAAGCGGGCGACTGCATTCGTCCACGAAAACGGCTGGGTCTAGACCCGCAGTAGTTCGCGAGAAGTCCGGGGAGGTCCGTCGGGGCGCGCGGCCAACCTGTAGGGAGTGCCTGAGCCGCCCGGCCATCCCAGGTTCGCCCCCGCCTACGAAGCAACCTTCGAGCAGCATCGCGCTGCGCTTGGCCTGCCAGGGCAAAACTTCGACTACTTCTTCCACGACGTCGAGAGGCATCTCGGCGACTACCCGTGGGAGTACTCCACCGAGGTGCCGAACGGTCGGGGCATCCGGATGATCGGAACTCGGGACGCGTTTCCGGATATCCCGCCGCTCTACGTGTACTTCCGCGTCGAGGTCGATCCGAACAAGATCGTGTTCCTCGGCCTCAGCCCGGCCTGGAGCGTGATCGAGACGATCTAGAGCCTCAACGAGCCTGGACTCATCGGTCCCGGCCCGCCCTGTGGGTCCCCTCAGATCATGGCCGCACAGGCTGCGAGATTTGAACCCGGCCTCGCCACCGCGGTTCGGGCTGACGTGGGCGCAGAAGCGCAGCTACGGCGTGGCTTCCCGCACCTTTGCGAACGAGACGTCTCGCATTCGGGCGGTCATTAGCTCAGGCGTTCTAATGTGGTGAAGGCAAACCCGTTGACCGAGGAGGAGAGCAATGCCACAGCCGCCGAAGCCCGACCGGCCCCCGCACGACCCGCCGGGGCCGCCGCACGACCCGCCCGGGCCGCCGCACGACCCGCCCGGGCCGCCGCACGATCCGCCGGGGCCGCCGTCGCCGCCCCCGGGTCCGCCGTCGCCGCCGTCGCCGCCGGACCACCGGCCGGTCGCGTGACACAGGCACCGTGCGCCGCTGGTACGAAGAGAACGAGGATCGGCTAAACGCGGAGCTAGCTGCGCTGAACGATGGCCCCTTCGCGTTTGAGCTCGATGACGACTACCAGCGGCGCACGGGCCTCATCCTGCTGCGCGGCACGTACAAGCGACCGAACGGGGAGGCCCTAGAGCTCGAAGTCGTCTATCCGGATTCGTTTCCGTTTCTGCGCCCGGAGGTCTTCGCACGCACCATCACCTTCGAGCGTCACCACCACCCGTACCGCGGGAACCTGTGCCTTCTCGACGCATCGACGCGGCATTGGGATCCCACGTGGACCGCGGCCGACCTCATTGCAAAACAGGGCGAGAAGTTGCTCGCACTGCTCGACGCGGGGGACGAGGCTGCGATGCGCGACGCCGAGACGCCGCAGGGTGAGCCGGCGACCCGGTACTTCGTCGGACCCCCGGGGGCTGTCGTCTTCGTCCCGGAGCAAGTACTTGCCGCCAACCCCGAGTACCGCAGCGGGATTATCCGATTCGCAATCGGTGACCCCGAGGACGGGGCCGCACCACTTCGCGCATGCGTGAAGTCGTTGGAACTCGAGAAGCGGGGCGGCGCGGAGGTCGTGGCCGCGATCGGCGACGATCTATCCCGGCGCTTCGGGCGAACCATCCTCGCGGGTACATGGGTGCGTCTCGAGGCGCTGCCGTCTGGAGGCAAGGCGACGGCGGAAGCACTACTCGCCGCGGCCCGCGCGACGCCGGGCTATCGCCAGGCGCAGTGGCAGCAAGGCGTCGGAGGACGGCTGCGCCTAACGGCCCTCGTGACCCGCGAGGAGGTCCGCCAGGGCGAGTATGAGGATGGCTGGCTAGTCGTGGTCGAGCAGGAGGCCGGGGGTAAGCGCGACCGCGACCGCAGTTCATACGTCGCCCCGGGACAGCGGCTTACGCTCGCGGACCTGACGGCGCGGATCCCTTCGCTCGCCGGCATGAACGCGAAGACGGTCGCGCTGGCCGGCCTCGGTGCCATCGGGGGACCGATTGCGTTGGAGCTTGGTCGCGCACAGGTCGGCGAGCTGCGCGCACTCGACCAGGACTACGCCGAGACCGGAACGAGCGTCCGCTGGCCGCTCGGCATCACCGCCGCTGCCCAGCCGAAGGTTGACGCGATCAGCGACATGGTCGCGGCAGGCTGGCCGTTCACGACCGCGAAGCGCTACGAACAGCGGATCGGCTACGTCCCCGGTCCCGACGAGGAACCGTCGCTCCCTGAGCACCGGGTCGTCACGGAATTCCTTGAAGGTGCCGATCTGCTCATCGATGCGACCGCCGAGGAGGGAGTTCAATATCTGCTGTCCCGGCTCGCCGACTCCGCGGGCGTGCCGCAGGTATACGCCTCATCCACACCTGGCGGCTGGGGTGGCCTTGTTGCACGGGTCGTGCCGGGCGAGACCGGGTGCTGGTACTGCTTGCAGCTACGGCTTACCGACAAGACGATCGAGCCGCCGCCTATGTCGCCGGATGGGTTCTCGCAGCCGCGCGGTTGCATGAGCCCCGCCTGGACCGGATCTAGCTTTGACGGACTGCCGGTCGTGGCGCAGGCGGTCCGAATCGCCGCAGGCACGTTGCTGCATGGGCGCCGGAAGGAGAACGCCTACGATGTCTTCGTCCTCAACCAGGCCGGCGAGGACAACCTCCACATCGCTCCGCAGTGGACTTCGTACGCCCTCGAGCCACACCCGAAGTGTCCGTACTGCAGCGACGCCGACGACGCCTAGAGCCACCGCGTGTCTGGATCTCCGCCGTGGCCGCCGAAGCGCTCGCCGACCACGCCGACGAGAAGTTGCCGCTTGAAACGGGCGGCACGTTGCTCGGTTACTGGAGCGACGGTGACGAGGTGCTGATTCAGGACGTCACCGGACCCGGTCCTAACGCGGTACACGAGCGTCACCGGTTTGTCCCCGACCACGAATGGCAGCGCGAGACCATCGCAGAGCGCTACGACGCGTCAGGGCGGATCACGACGTACCTCGGCGATTGGCATACGCACCCGGCCGGCGGGTGCACGCCAAGTGAACGAGACGTCCGCACGGCTCGTGCGATCCGCCAGGAGCCAGCAGCGCGCGCGCCCCGGCCGATGATGCTCATCCTTGGCGGCGGAACCGACGGGTGGAGACATGTCCTGTACGAACTGCAGGGTCGGCGACTGCGCGCAGTCGACCTGCGCCAACTGGCGCAGCGTTAGGGACGGAGCAGGCTGCGCGCGGAGGGTGGCACCCCCTTGCCCGACGTATCCAGATAGTGCGCTCTCGCCCGCGGACCACCGCCCACGTGTAAGACCCTCCACGACGTGATCGGCCATGCACGAGCAGCCACAACGAGACACAGACACAACGGGGATTCTCGCGCGGTACGGCTCGACGATGCTCGCCGTCCAGCTCTTCGAGCATCACCTCGCCCACGTCTGGCTCTGGCACCACGGGAAGCTCGATGCGCAGATGACCGAACGGAACGCGCGCCGGCTCCTGCGCCAAGCAATCCACGTGTCCCACCGAGCGAGCGCGAGCGAACTTCGCCGAGGGCTGGAGGACGTTCTTGCTGAGCCGCTGCTCGAGGAGATCGGACACGCGATCGCGTGCCGCAACTACCTCGCACACCAGTTCCTGCGCGAGAGGTTGCGCTCGCAGCCCATGCCTCATTTCGTGGGGGGAAGCGGTGACGTGTTGGACGAGATGCGGGCGTTGTTCGCGGATTTGGCGACGCGACTCGAGACCCTCATGGACCTCTACGCGACATCGGTCGCTGAAGAAGTCGAGGATGTGCCGGAGGAGCTGAAGCTCGCGTGGACCAGGATCGGTTGGCGTCTGTGGCGCGGCGACTACCCCGACGATCCCCCGCGGCCCCATCCGCCCGTGGCGTAAACTTCGGCGTAAACAAGAGACGCCGAAACGGCACGAAAGGAGAGCCGCGCCGGCCGAGCCGAAACCGCTGGTTAGCAGGCGATTCGTCAGCTAATCCGAGACATCGCGAGAGCGTCAGGCTGACCTGAAAATCGTGGTGTCCCCGGTTCGAGTCCGGGTCTCGCCATACTCGCTCCGTGCCCGCCCCGAGCCCCACGCTGCGCGCGCTCAGCTCCGCGGTCGCCGCGGGGTGCGGGATCGAGCGCGGACCCGCTCCGGTCGGCGGCGTCGACGACCGCGAGCTGGCGGCGCTCGCGACGCGCCATCGCGTGGCGGGGCTGGCGTACCGCGGCGCCCGCGTCCTTCCGAGCTCAGCCCGCGCGGCCCTGCGCCCCCTCGCCCAACGGGAGGCGGTCTTGTCGCTGCACGTCGCCGCGGTGCAGCAGCGCGTCCTTGCCTCGCTCCACGAGGCCAGGGTCGACGTCGTCGTCCTGAAGGGGCTTCCGCTCGCCGCCCAGGCGTACGGCGACCCCGGTGCGCGCGCGCCGGGGGACGTCGACGTCCTCGTCCGGGGCGCGCAGGCGGAGGCGGCCGTCGACGCGCTGCTCGACGCGGGGTTCGCCTTCTACGGGTGGCGCCGGCCCGACGACCCCGATCGCCCGGCGCCCGGCCGCGCCGCCGTCGGGCGGCTGGAGCGCCTGCCGATGCTCCGCGACGTCAAGCTCGTCCGCGACGGCGTCCTCGTCGAGGTCCACTGGCGGCTGTTCGACAACCCCCGCCTGATGCCCGTCGACCCGTCGTGGCTCGATGCGCCGCACGACGTGGCGGTCCACGGCGCGGCCACGCCGACGCTCGACCCGGCGGTCCACCTCGCGTACGTCCTCGTGCACGGGTCGCCCCACCTGTGGTCCCAGCTGAAGTGGGTCGCGGACGTGGCCGCGCTCGCGACCACGCATCCCGCCGCCGCGCGGCCGCACGCGCTGCGGGCGGCGAGCCCGGGCAACGAGCGGTCGCTCGCGACCGGGCTGCGCGTCGCCGAGGCCGCGTTCGGCCCCTTCCTGCCGCCCGAGACGCGCGCGTGGGCGCAGGCCGTCCCCGGCACCGGCCTGATCGTGCGCCGCGCGCTCGGAGCGCTCAAGGCGCCGGACGACCGGCCCAAGGTTGTCACGCCGCGCACGCTCGTCGCTGAGGCCGCCACCCGCCTCATGCTGCGCACGGACGCCCCGTACCGCCGCGACGAGCTGCGCCTCCTGCTGCTCGCCGCCGGCCGCGCGCATCACGTGGAGGACCCGGGGCCGCGCGAGCTCGCCTCGGGGCCCGCTCGCTGGGCGCGGCGCGCCGTGCGGCGCCGTTCGCAACCCGCCCGGCCTCCTGTCAGGTTCGGCTGAAGCGGATCTGCCCGGTCTCGCCGACGGTCTCATCACAGCCCGGCGCGCGCGAACAGCTCCTCGGCGCTGACGTCGAGCGCGCGGGCGAGGCGCAGGATGTTGTTGAGGCTGACGTTGCGCAGCCCGCGCTCGGTGCTGCCGACGTACGTCCGGTGCAGGTTGAGCTTGCGTGCGACGTCGTCCTGCGACAGCCCGCGCTCGACGCGAATCGCCCGCAAAGCGGCACCGAATGCCTCCCGATCGTGCCGCGTCGCGCCCACCATGAGCCAAGCACCTTAGAACTCGGTCAGGGTCGCGGAACGGTCATCGCCCTGAGCGGTGGACGGCCCCGGCGCCGCTAGCCCGCCGCCCCCTCCCACATCCGCAGGTACGCCTCCGCGGAACCGAAGAGGTCGTCGACCGCCTCGGCTCCGCGGGGCTGCTGCTTGGTGAGCGCGAGCAGGTCGGGCAGCAGGCCGTAGTGCGCCACGCCGTCGGTGTTGATGTCGAACGTCCGCTCGCCCGTGCGCTGGCGCGCCAGCCGGACGTCGCCGGCCTGGCAGAGGAACGGGTACTCGAGCCGGTGGTCCTTGTCCGGCGCGGGAAGCGCCGCGAAGCCGCCGATGTCCGTGGCCAGGCCGACGCTCGCGAAGCCGAGCCGCCGGAACGCGAGCACCTTGTCGGGCAGTTTCACCGCGTCGTCGAGCGTCGCCGCCGCGAACCCGCCGAGCGCCTGGAGGCGCCGCAGCTCGGACTCGTCCCACCTGCCGCCCGTCCCGGTGTGGCTGGAGACGAGCGGATACCCGCGGGCCTCGGCGAGCGCGAGGACCCGCTCGCGCGCGCGCTCGCTGAGGTGGTCGACCTCGATGAGCATGTGCCGGTCCATCATGCGACCGACCGCGTACTCGCCGAGCTCGGTCAGGCCCTTCGCGTTGCACTGCGGCCCGGTGAGCGCTCCGGTGCCGGCGGGCTCGTCGCCCTGGCCCGGGTGCGGACACGGCCCGGTGACGAACGGCGCGCCGGTGTACGAGACCTGCATGGCCGCGATGAAGCTGCCCTTGTCGCCGCCCTCGAGCGCCGCGCCGGCGAGCGCGTTGTCGACCCAGTGGGCGAGGAACATGCTGCGGATCCCGAGCGCGCGGAGGCGCTCGATCCCGCGGTCGATGCCGGCGCGGTCGCACTGGGGCATCCCCTGGCGCAGGGCGCAGCCGAAGGGATCGGACGACTCGAACGCGAGGAACACGGCGAGCTTGCCGCGGCGGATGACGCGCCGCGCCTCGCCCGGGCTCGTGACGATCCGCAGCCACCCGCGGCCGCGGCCGCCGGCCTGCGCGTCGACGTAGTCCTCCAGGCCGCGCAGCCGCTCGACCTGCAGCTCGGCCGTCTCCGTCTCGTCGCACGAGTGCGAGCGGCTCGGCTCGATCTCGCACAGCGGCGCGTCCTCGATGACCTGCGCGCCGATCAGCCGCCACCCCGCCCGCCACGCGCGCTCGAGCCAGCGGTAGTAGATCTGGTGGTGGGTGTAGGTGTCGAACGTCGGCCACCCGGTGAACGTCGGCCACCCGTGCGTGTCGTGCGTGCCCGTCGGGCTGCCCGAGCGCAGGAGGTTGCCGGTGATGTCCATCCCGCCGTCCTCGCCGTGGACGTCGGCGTCGCGGCCGAGCGCGGCGGGGATCCCGAAGCGGTCGTAGCTGCTGCCCGCGATGACGCGGCCGCCGGCGCGCAGCTCGGCGGCGAGATGCATGTGCGGGTCGGCGAAGCCGCGCACCGGCCCGCGCCGCGGGCCGCGGAACGGCCGGCCGGTCGCCCCGACGTCCGCCTCGGGGAAGCGCGTGCACGTCCGCACGACGCGCAGGCGCCGCACCCTGAGCGCGCGTCCGCCGCCGCGCGGCACGATCCGCACGCCGCCCCGGCCGTGCGAGTCGATCAGCCACTCGGCCTGCGGTCCTCCGAGCAGCTTCCCGTCCCGCGCCGAGATCAGGTACGTCCCGAGGCCCGACGGCTTGAAGTGGAAGGGGCCGCCGGCGACGCCGCGCATCGCGACGCAACGGTTCGCCACGTTCGGCACGACGCGGGACTGCGCCGCTGCCGGCACCGCGAGCACCAGCGCACAGGGGACGATCGCCACGAGCCGGCGCGCCATCACGGAGCAGAAGGTACCTCCGCGAGGCCATGCGTCGTTCGCTCGTCGTCGTCGCGCTCGCCTCGATCGTCCTCGCCGACCGGCTGCGGGCGCCCGCGCGGAACAAGGCGAAGAAGGGCGTCTTGCGCACGGTCCTGCGGCGGCGGTGAGCTCCCGCTACGCGCGCAGCTTGTAGCCGCTGCGGAACAGCCGCAGGTTCACGCTGAAGAGCGCGAACGTGGCCAAGCTCAGCAGCCCGAGGGACAGCGCGATGTTCGCCTCGGAGTAGCCGATGAACCCGTACCTGACCAGGTTGATCATGTAGTAGACGGGGTCGAAGTGGGTCAGCGTCCGGAACGGCTCGGGCAGCAGCGACGCCGAGTAGAAGACGCCGCCGAGGAAGATCAGCGGCTGCAGGACGAACGTCTGCGCGAACGACACGTCGTCGAACTGCTCGGCCCGCACGCCGATGAGCACGCCGAGCTGCGCGAAGAAGAACCCGACGAGGAAGAGCGCGGGGATCAGCACGTGCGGGTTGTGGACGGGGACGCCGACGAGGATCGTCGCCGCGGTGAACGTGAGCACCGCGACCGTCATCCCGCGCAGGAAGCCGCCGAGCGAGAACGCGAGCAGCAGCTCGTTGGGCGAGGCGGGCGACGACAGCTGGTCCTGGATCGCGCCCTGGAACTTCTGCTGGAGGATCGAGGACGCGTTGTTGGAGAACGCGTTCATCGCCCACGCCATCATGATCAGGCCGGGGACGATGAAGACGACGTAGTCGACGCCGTGGAGCTTGTCGATGCGCGTGCCCAGCGCGGCGCCGAAGACGGAGATGTAGAGGAAGGTCTCCAGCAGCGGCGCGCCGACGGTCTGGCGCTTGATCTTCACGAACCGGTTGACCTCGCGGCGCACGAGCGCGAGGAAGCGGATCTGCGCCGAGGTCATGCCACCTCGCCGAGGTGCGCGCGCGACAGCTCGCTGCGCCCCACGAGCTTGAGGTAGGCGTCCTCCAGCGACGCCACGCCGTACTCGGCCGCCAACTCCTGCGAGGTCCCCGTCGCCGCGATCTGCCCGTCGCCGATGAAGGCGATCCGGTCGCAGAGCTGCTCGGCCTCCTCCAGGTAGTGCGTCGTCAGGAGGATCGTCGTGCCCTCGCTGTTGATGCGCTGCACGTAGTGCCACAGCTCCAGCCGCAGCTCGACGTCGACGCCCGCCGTCGGCTCGTCGAGGATGAGCAGGCGCGGGCGGTGCATCAGCGCACGGGCCAGGATCAGCCGGCGCTTCATCCCGCCCGACAGGGTACGCGTGCGGTCGTTGCGCTTCTCGGTCAGCGAGAACGCCTCGAGCAGCTCCTTCGCGCGCTCGCGGCGGTCCTTCTTCGGCATCCCGAAGTAGCCGCCGTGGTAGTCGAGCGTCTCCTCGAGCGTGAGGAACCAGTCGAGGTTGAGGTCCTGCGGCGCGAGGCCGACGGCGAGCCGGGCCTGCTCGTAGTCGTCGATCGCGTCGTGGCCGAAGACGCGGATCGAGCCGGACGTCGGCTGCGCCAGCCCCGTGGTGCAGTGGATCAGCGTCGACTTGCCGGCGCCGTTCGGGCCGAGCAGACCGAAGAACTCGCCCTCGGCGATGTCGAGCGACACGCCGCGCAGCGCCTCGGTCCCCGTGGGGTAGCGCTTGACGAGCTCTTCGATCTGCAGGGCCATGCCTACGACACTAGCCGCGGCGCAGCTTCAGCCTCCGGACCGCGGAGCGGTTGCCGGCGGCGTCGACGGCGACGATCCGGACCCTCGCGCGGCGGTGGCCGACCTTGATCCGGCGGCTGCTGCGGCCGGCCTTCAGCGCGAGCTTGCGCGTCCTGCGGCCGATCTTGACGCGGACGGTCGCGGCCTCGGACAGGACGATGGTCAGCTTCGCCCGGCGGGCGCCGCGGCGCTTGATGCGGGCGGAGCGGATCGTGGGGGCGAGGGCGTCGATCGCGACGCCGGTGCCGGTGGTCCCGGCGCCGGCGATGCCACCGTCGGCCGTGCCGAGGCCGGCGGTGGTCCCGCTCGGAAGCGCGTCGCCGCTGGGGGCCACCACCGGATCGGCGGTCGGCGTCGTGGGTGCGGGGAGGGTGTCGTCGCCCGGCGGCGGCGGCGCCGACGGGTCGGCGATGGTCACCGTGAAGGTGCGCTTGGCCTGTGCGCCGGCCTCGTCGCGCGCCGTGAGCGTCCCGGTGTGCGTGCCCGGCTTGTAGACGTGATCGACCTGCGGGCCGGCGGCGTGGGCGCCGTCGCCGAAGTCCCACAGCAGCTGGACCGTCTCGCCGTCGGCGTCGGTCGCCTTGGCCGCGAAGTGCGGGGCGGTGACGGTGAAGGCCGTGATGACCGGCGCGCGGCGGCGGTACTCGTGCGCGCCCGCGTCGGTGCGCAGCGTGCCGTTCGCGTCGCCGTCGACGACGGGGATGCCGTCCATGTCGAGCTCGTTGAACGTCCGCGGCTGGCTGTTGCGGTCGATCGCCTTGTCGCCGCCGCGCAGCCGCAGGTCGTGGGCGACGCGGTCGACGTACTTCGGCGGCGCGTCGACGAAGCCGCTGCTGGCGACGCTGCCCGCCGCGCCCCCGCCGAGGTTGTCCCCGACGGTGCTCCACTCGCTGTCGTGGATCTCGAGCGGAGCGGCGTGGCCGGGGAAGGCGCGGCGGTCGAGCACGTGCGCGTATCCGCCCACCACCGTCGTCGTGATCGCGACGTCGGGATCGCGGTCGATCGCCTCGATGACGAAGGCGCGGCTCGTCGGCGCCGGCGCCGTGCTCAGGCGCGCGACGCTGACCCGGGTGAGCAGCGCGTCGGCGTCGCGCAGGAACAGCGCGTCGCTGTCGGCCGAGCGTGTCGTGAGCTCGGAGTCGATGACCTGCAGGCCGTCGCTGAGGAAGGTGAGCTGGCCGCCGGCGCCGCGAACGTGCTGGATCGCCGTGCGGTTCGCGTCGACGCGCGAGTTCTCCAGGCGCAGGTCGGTCTGGAAGGCGACGATGCCCGTGCCCGCCTCGATCCGGGTGTCCGCGATCTCCGTCGCTCCGCCCAGGAGCTCGACGCCGGTGCCGCCGCTCACGTGGACGACGACGTCGCGCAGCGAGGCCACGCCGGACATCGTGATCCCGTGCGTCTGTGGGTCGATCGGCGCGCTGTCGACGTGGACGTGGTCGGCGTCGGTCTCCTCGAGCACGAGGCCGTCGCCGCCCGCAGGCACGGTGACGTCGATGCCGCTGACCTCGTTGTGCGCGATGCCGCGCAGGGCGAGCACCGGCTTGTCCGGCGACGGCGCGCTGAGCACCGGCCGGTTCTGGCCGATGATCTTCACGGAGTTCTGGGTCGTGGTCGTCGCGGGGTACTCGAACGGGCCGGCGTACGGCGTGCCGTCCGGGTTCGGCCCGAGGTAGATCTCGGCCGGTTCGCCGTTGGCGCGGGCGACGCTGAGAGCGCCGGTGAGCCCGAGCTTCGAGGACGTGGGATTCGGCGGGCAGGAGACCGCGTTGACGCAGAAGACCTGCGTGGTCCCGGCAGCCGCCGTTCCGGGCGCGATGGCGAGGGCGCCACCGACCGCCGCGAGGGCGGCGAGGACGCGCAGTGGCTTGGTCGTGGTCATGGCGAGGATGGTGGCCTCGCCGGGCCGGCCTGTCGGTAGGGGAGCCCCCCCGCCGTTGTGTGAGGGACGTCGCTCAGGCGGCGGGCGCCGGGCCCGCGCGCCGGACGACCGTCCGCAGCGCGATCCGCGTGTCCGTCTGCACGACGTGGCCCTTCGCCTTGAGCAGGCGGATGAGCTTGTCGAGCTCGGCGATGTCCGCCACGGTCACCCGCAGCGTGTAGTCGAACGGGCCGGTGACGTGCGCGCAGTCGTCGACGACGTCGAGGCCGCGCACGAGCGGCTCGAACTGCTCGGGCTGGGTGCCCTCGCGCAGGCGCACGTCGATGAGCGCCGTCAGCCTGCGGCCCGCGGCCGCCGGGTCGACGATCGCCGTGTACCCGCTGATGACCCCGCGGCGCTCGAGCCGCCGGACGCGATCGGCCGTCGCGTTCGGGCTCAGCCCGACGTCGGCGGCGAGCTCGCGGAAGTTCACGCGGGCATTCTCCTGGAGGGCCAGGAGGATTGCGCGGTCCGTGTCGTCCACCTGACGATCATGCAGCAGGAATCCTCGGGCGTCCAGATTTATGCGCGGTCGTGGACGGCCTGCGCAGCGCGAACCACGGCGGCATTGCCCTTTCTCCCGGGCCCGTCGACGGTTGCGGTACCGCACCACGACGTTCACGACCCGGAGGAAGAAGTGACCGCACGCATCGCAGCAACGACCGCCGTCTGGCTGGCGCTCCTCGCGCCGTCGGCGCTCGCCTTCGGTGGGCCGGTCGACGTGTCGCAGGCCCCGGCGGCCGGCGGGGCCGGAGTGGCCGCGGCGCCCGGCGGCGGCGCCGCGTTCGCATGGACCCGGCCGGGCGACTCGCACGTCGTGGTGCGCCGCATGACCGCCGACGGCGCGCGCGGCGACGTCGTCGACGTGTCGTCCGAGGCCGCGACCTCGACGCCGCCGGCGATCGCCCTGGCGGGCGGCGACCTCGTCGTCGGGTGGGTGCGCCCGAGCGACCACCACATGGTCGTCCGCCGCCTGGGCGGCGACGGCGCGCTCGGGCCGGTGTGGGACGTCTCGAACGCGAGCCTGTCCGAGCTGAACGGCCAGGCGGCCGTCGTCGCGAACGGCGCCGGGCGCGTCGCCGTCGCGTGGAGGCGACCGAACGACAGCCACGTCTCGTTCCGCGCGTTCGACGTCGCGGCCGGTCCCTCCGCCGGCGTCGTCGACCTGACCTCGGAGCCGGACATCGCGCTCTTCGGGACCAACGTGCAGGTGGCGATCGGCTACGACGGCTCGGCGGCCGTCGCGTGGCACCGCAACACCGACTGCCACATCATCGTGCGCCGGATCGACGCGGCCGGGAACGCCGCGGCGCAGAAGGACGTCTCCGGACAGCCCGACTCGGCGGTGGGCGACACGAACCCGACGGTCGCGATCGACGACGCCGGCGACGCGATCGCCGCGTGGCATCGCGACAGCGACCACCATCCGGTGTCCCGGCGCTGGGGCGCCGACGACTCGCTCGGCGCGATCGGCGACCTGGGCGGCGAGACGGTCTCGATGGCGAACTTCGGCATCGCCCCGCTGGCGACCTCGGCCGCCGTCGCGTGGCAGCGCGAGGCCGACTCGCACGTGATCGTGACGAGGGACGGGGTCGCGGTCGACGTCTCGCTGGGCGCGGCCGCCACCGCCCCGGCGGCCGCCCGCACGCCCGACGGCTGGCTCGTCGTCGCGTGGACGACGGCGGACGGGAACATCGCCGCGGCGTTCGAGGCCGGCCCGCCGCCGCAGCCGCGGCAGGACCCACCGCCCCTCGGCGGAGACGGAGGCGGAGCGGGTGGCGGCGACGCACCGCCGTCCGGGGGCACGACACCCGGCACGGTGCCCACGACCCTTCCCACCACGCTCCCCACCACGCTCGTCCAGCTCCCCCGCTTCGCGACGCTCCGCCGCGGCCGCGTCCGTCTCGTGCTGCGCTGCGCGCGGGCCTGCCGCGGGACGGTCGTGCTCCGCGCGAAGGGCCGCGTCCTCGGCCGCGCGCGGTTCGCGCTCGGCGCGGGCGAACGGCGCGCGGTGGTGGTGCGCGTCGGCAGGCGCGCGCGGAGGGTGAGGCGCGCGCTGCTGGCGGTGCGCCTCGCCGGCGCGGAGCCGCGCACCACGACGGTGCAGCTGCGCCGCTGAGCCGCTGAGCCGACGGGCCGCGGCGCGGCGCGGCGAGAGATTTCGCCGCGCCGCGGGTATCACGTCCGCGTATGGGGCGGGTGTGCGCGGTGCTCACCTTTGCGATAGCGCTCCTGGCGGCGGTGCCCGCCGGGGCGTCCGCGGCCTGGACGACGTCGGTGAGCATGTACAGCGACCCGGGCGACTTCATCGGCGGCGGCCAGCAGCGGATCTTCCACACGCACAACGCGACGGACGTCGGCGGGAGGATGGAGCGCGACGAGCTGCTCACCTGGGCCGACAACGGGCCCGAGCAGTTCGGCTTTCAGTTCGCGGCGCCGCGCGGCGAGACGCTCGAGCCGCGCAACTACCTGCTCGCCGAGCGGGTCCCGTTCCGCGGCGACGGCCACCCCGGGCTCCAGGTCGAGGGGATGAACCACACCTGCAACGAGGTCGACGGGCGGTTCGAGCTGCTCGACCTCGCGCTCAACCCGGACGGCACGGTGCAGCGCCTGTGGGTGATCTTCGAGCAGCACTGCGAGGGCGAGGCGAACGCGACGTGGGGCGAGGTCCGCATCAACGCGTGGGTGCCCGACGAGCGGGCCGCCGTCGCGCCGGGGATCGTGCGCTGGCCGGACCTCGACGCGTGGGAGACGGCGACGCCCGTCCCGGTCGCGTACACCGGCGGGGCCACCGTGCGCGACGTCGCGATCGTCGGCCCCGACGCGGGCGACTTCGCGATCACGGGCGACGGCTGCACGGGCCATGCGGGCCCGTGCGACGTCGGCGTCCGCTGGGCGCCGACGGGCGCAGGGCACCGCCAGGCCGCGCTGCGGTTCACCGACGTCGACGGCCGCATCCACGAGGCGCGCCTGGAGGGCTTCGCGCACGGCGGCGCGACGAACGCCACGTTCGAGGTGCTCGAGGGCGACCTCGACGGCGAGCACGGGACGTACTCCTACGACGCCGGCAACGGCGAGTGGAGCGGCGGCGCGTCGCCCGGCCGCGCCGGCGTCTACCTGCAGGGCGACGACGACCGCGTGTGGGTCGTCCAGCTCTACGCCGGCGCCGGGCAGGAGCTGAAGCCCGGCGACTACGTCGGCGAGCCGACGATCTACCCCGCCAGCGGGCCGGGCATCTCCGCATCCGGCTCGCCGACCCGCTGCAACCAGAGCGAGGGCGCGTTCACCGTCCACGAGATCTCCCGCATGCCCGACGGGAACCTGCGCACGCTCGACGTCTCGCTGGAGATGCGCTGCTACGCGGACAAGCGGCCCGCGCTGCGCGGGCGGCTGCGCTTCCGCGCCGGCAGCGCCGAGCCGCTCGCGCCGTGGCTCCAGCCCGGCGCGCGACCGCACCTCGACGTGCCTCCCCCGCCGACCCCGGCCCCGGCCGCGACCGGGCCGGCCACGACGCCGAGCGGCGGCGGCACGACGACCGCCCCGCCGGCGGCGACGCCCGCGGCGCTGCTGGCCGCCGCGCTGAAGGCCGACGCCGCGACCCTCGGCGGCCCGTGCCCGGCCGCCGTCGAGCGCGCGGCGCGCGTGCTGCGCGGCACCGCGCGCGCCGACCGCCTGCTCGGCCGGCCCGTCGCCGACCTCATCCTCGCCGGCCCGGGCCGCGACACCGTCCTCGCCCGCGGCGGCTCGGACTGCGTCGCCGGGGGCGCCGGCGACGACCGCCTCAGCGGCGGCCGCGGCGCCGACGTCCTCCTCGGCCAGGGCGGCAACGACGTCCTCGTCGGCGGCCCTGGCCGCGACCTGCTCGACTGCGGGCCCGGCCGGCGCGACCGCGCCGTCGCGGGCCCGCGCGACCGCACCCGCGGCTGCGAGCGCGTCCGGCGCCTCAGGCGCTGACCGGGTCGGCGACCAGCACGCCCGCCGGCGTCGCGCCGTCCGGCTCGATGAGGATCGCGCCCTCGCCGCTGGCGTACGCCTCCTCGCCGTGCTGCACCACGTCCATCCCGATCGCCTGCTCGTGGTCGGTCGCCCGCAGCGGCATGAGCGCGCCCAGGGCCTTGAGCAGCACGAACGTCGCGCCGAACGCGTAGATCGGCGCCGACAGCGCCGCGAGCGTCTGCCACCCCAGCGTCCCCGCGTCCCCGTAGAGCAGGCCGTCCGCGGCGCCGTTCCACGACTTGCTGGCGACGAACCCCGTGAACAGGATCCCGAAGAGCCCTGCCGTGCCGTGCGCGGCGAGCACGTCGAGCGTCTCGTCGACGCGGGTGCGCGGGCGGTAGACGATCACGAAGTAGCTCGGCAGCGTCCCGACCGCGCCGAGCACGATCGCCCACATCGGGCTGATGAAGCCGCCCGCCGGCGTGATGAGCACGCAGCCCACGATGATCGCGGTCGCCGCGCCGATCGCCGTGACCTGCCGGCCGCGGACGAGGTCGAGCACGAACCACACGATGAGCGTGGCCGCGGGCGCGAGCAGCGTGTTGGTGAACGCCAGCACGCCGGCCTGGCCCGTCGAGAACCCGCTGCCGCCGTTGAAGCCGAACCACCCGAACCACAGCAGCCCGGCGCCGAGCAGCACGTACACGGCGTTGTGCGGCAGGAGCGCCTGGCGGCCGTAGTCCTTGCGCGAGCCGACGACGAGCGCCGCGGCGAGCGCGGAGAAGCCCGAGCCCATCTCGACCGGCACGCCGCCGGCGAAGTCGAGCGTGCCGTTGTCGATGAGCCACCCGCCGCCGAACGCCCAGTGCGCGAGCACCGCGTAGACGAGGATCGACCACAGCCCCGCGAAGATCAGGTAGGCGCCGAAGCGCATGCGCTCGACGACCGCGCCCGACACCAGAGCGGTGGTGACGATGCAGAACGTCGCCTGGAACGTGAAGAAGACGAGGTGCGGGATCGTCGTGCCGTCCTTCGGCGCGAACGTGACGTCGTGCATGAACGCGAAGTTCAGCCCGCCGATGATCCCGTTGCCGTCGGCGAAGGCCAGGGAGTAGCCTACGACGGCCCAGCACAGCGTCGCCACGCCGAGCGCGGCGGCCGACATCATGAACGTGTTCAGCGTGTTCTTCCCGCGCACGAGGCCGGCGTAGAACAGGCCGAGCGCGGGCGTCATGAGCAGGACGAGCGCCGTGGCGGCGAGCATCCACGCGGTGTCGCCCGCGTTGATCTCCGCGGCGGCGATCATGCGCCCACCGGCGTCACGGCGCCGTGGTCGGTCTCGCCGGTGCGGATCCGCACGGCCCGCTCGAGCGGGACCACGAAGATCTTGCCGTCCCCCACCTCGCCTGTGCGCGCGCCCTCGCAGAGGGCGTCGATGGCGGGATCGACGAACGCGTCGGACACCGCGATCTCGAACCGGACCTTGTCGGCCAGGCTCATCTTCACGGTCGTACCGCGGTACGTCTCCACCCGCTCCAGCTCGCCGCCATGACCCTGGACGCGGCTGATCGAGATGCCGCGCACCTCGGCGCGGTACAGCGCTTCGAGCACGTCGTTCGCCTTCTCGGGGCGAACGATGCCGATGACCAATTTCACTTCACGGGCTCCCCAGTCCGCTTGACGCCCAGATCCTGCTCGCGCGCCGCCGCGCCGTCCTTATCCGCATGTCCAAAGACTCGGGCGGGGCATCATCCGGATGTCCAGGCCGCGCGGCGGGAGGCGCGAGCGTGTGTTCAGTCTGCTACAAGCCACCAATGACGATCCCTCCTCCAGCTAAGCGTCTGGTCGAGGTCGCGCGCGAGGGCGGCGAATGTCTGATCGATACCTCGGGGTGGCTTCATCGCCGCGTCGACAAGGTGTCCTTCGTCAGCCCTGGCATGGTCTGCCGCGACATCAGCGTGGACTTCTCGATACCGCGCGGGTACCCGGTTTTCCGTGAGGGCGAGGACCGCAACACGTACTTCGTCCCCGTGCACCTGCTCCGGAAATGGCCGCCGCTGGTCCGGCTCGACATACGCGATCCCCACGGATGCCCCATCCCGTTGTTGACCTCGCCGAAGAACCGCGCCCTGGACAGCGCGCTGCTGGTCGCGTTGGCCCCGCCGGGTGATCTACGCGAAGGGGTCGCGCCGCGGCTCGAAGCCGTCGCGCGCGAGGCTCCGAACCGCGCGACGTGGGAGCTCAACGCGGTCGCGGTGGCCGTACAGCGCGAGATGCCGCGCCTGCCGAGCGAGGAGAGGCAGCGCTGGCTTCAGCTGCTCCTCCTGGCCAGCAGCCTCGTAGGCAACTCGGTGCTCTGGGCCCGGATCGACGCCTATCCGCGCGAGCGTCAGATCGTGAAGATCCGCTTCGAGTATCCGTACGAGACCCGCTTCTCATTGTTTCGCCGCTTGTGGATCGGCCTGAGCTTGGCCCCGCAGCGAACGCACATCCACCTGCCAAACATCGGAGAGGGCGGCAGCTACCACCTGCAGTTCGACCCCCCACCGGGCACCACCGTGCACCGCGCGAAGCTCAGGTTGCGCAATCCGTTGCAGCCAGCTCCCCCGGAACGGACGCCCACGCTTGGGGACCGGGTGCACTGGACAGCGATTTATTTGTGGCGGCTGTGGAACACGGTGAGGTCGAAGGCGGTCTCAGGCCTCCGGCCGGACTCCCCACCCGGCGTTGACCACAGGCCGGGTGATACGTGGAGGCTCCAGGAGTCCGAGGCCGGCCGGCCGTTCGAGATGCACACTCCGCACCGTGCGCATCTCTACGTCCGCGGTCCGCGGTCCCACTACGGGGCGGTCGAGGTCGACCTTTCCGCGGACAAGTCCAGCCTGTTCTCGAGCGCCGTCGCGATGGCGGTGCTGATCGCGATCCTGCTCACGTTCTTCGCGGCGGCCGCCCGATCCATCGTCGAGAACCTCGCCCCGGCCGTGACAACACTGTTGTTCGCCCCGGCACTCCTGGGCTATCTCGTGACGCGCCCGGTGGGCGAACACGCCATCCGGCGGTCGCAGGTCGCAGGCGTGCGGCTTGCACTGCTCGCGACCGGCAGCTTGCCTGTGTTCGCTGCTATCGCCCTCGTTTCAGCCGGTCACCGTCCGCGCGTCTCAGCGGTCCAGGGATGGTGGGTCGCCGCGGCCGTCGCAGCCTGGCTTCTGGCCGCCCTTCTCGCGTGGAGCTGGTTGCTCCCGACGATCAAGGATCCGCCGCACGGAAAGCAGCCGCCGAAGTGGGCTCGTGCGCCCGCGATGCGCCGCGGCCCCGCTCAGTGAGCGTGGTCGACTTCGGTATCGCCGCCATCGACTTCCGAAGCGTCGACACCCGGGTCGCCGTTCGGAGCTGCCTGGAGATCGACCTTGACGCTCAGCTCAGCCCCATAGGCACCGAAGAGCTCCACCATCGCTGGCGGATATACGGCCGGTGCGTCCGGTGCCGTAATGACCTCCTCCGCACGTGCCAGCTCACCCGACGCGATCATCGCTTGATGAGGCGCTTGGGCCGGGGAAACCCCTCCTTCCGGGGGTGCCGAGGTACGAGTCTCACCGTGGCTGGCCATGCGTCCCTCTCATCGTGTCACACGGAGCTGTTCTTGAGTGTTGCTCACGTCTCATAGGCACCTTTCTCCGCTACATCGCCCCCGGAGCGAAACGACCGTATCTGCTAGGACGGATGCGGCCGAGCACGGTCGCGGTCTTCCCGTACCGGACCTAAAAGGTCGGGCCGCCCGGGCGCCGACGGCTCGACCGCTTAGTTCCTGACGGCTGGTTGGTCTCTTCACGTAGCGCCGTCACTCGATCGGACAGGATCTCTCGGATATGAAAAAGCTGACCCGCCACGTCCTCGCCCACAAGCGCATCGTCGCCGTCGCCTGGCTGCTCGCCACGCTGGTCGGCATGGCCGCCGCCGGCCCCGCCTCGGAGGCCCTCGACCAACGCTTCAGCGTGCCCGGGCGCGAGGGATGGGAGGCGAGCCAGGAGATCCTTGCGCTGTACGGCAACGGCGGCGAGACGCTCCCGCTCATCCCGGTCGTGCAGCTGCCCGCCGGGACGAGCGCGGCGGACGTGCGCGAGGAGCTGAGGGGCATCGAGGACACGGCGCGCAAGGCGGTGCCCGGTGCACGCGTCGCCGGTTTCGGGTCGACCGGCGACCGCGCCTTCACCTCGAAGGACGGGCGCGTCGCGTTCGTCTACGCCTTCCCGCCGCGCAGCGACGACCCGTTCGGCGGCAGCGTCGACGCCAAGCGCGACCTCAGCACGGCGCTGCGCGACACGAGCGTCGCCGGGGCCAAGGTGAACGTCACCGGCTACGACGCGCTGTACGACTCGACCGGCGAGGCCGACGAGGGGCCGGGCGTCCTGCTCGAAGCGCTCATCGGCGGCGTCGGCGCGCTCATCGTGCTCGTGTTCGTCTTCGGCTCGTTCCTGGCCATCGTGCCGATCGCCATGGCCATCTGCTCGATCCTCGTCTCGTTCCTGCTCCTCTACGCCCTCACGGCGGTCACCGAGGTCTCGCCGATCGTGCAGTTCCTCGTCGCCCTGATCGGCCTCGGGGTCTCGATCGACTACGCACTGCTCGTCGTCGTGCGCTGGCGCGAGGAGCGCGAGAAGGGGCTGGAGGGCGACGAGGCGGTCGAGGCGGCGATGGCGACGGCGGGGCGCGCCGTCGTGTTCAGCGGGACGACGGTGGCCGTCGGCCTACTCGCGCTGGTGGTGCTGCCGCTCCCCTTCCTGCGCAGCATGGGCTACGGCGGGCTGCTGATCCCGCTCGTGGCGACGTTCGCGGCGGTCACGCTGCTGCCGGTCGTCCTCGCGACGATCGGACCGCGCCTGGACCGGCGGCGCCTGCGCCGCGGCGACCGCAGCAACCGCTTCTGGCAGCGCTGGTCGGAGGGCATCGTCCGGCGGCGCGGGTTCGCCGCGATCGGCGCGATCGTCCTGCTCGCGCTGCTCGTCGCCCCCGCCACCGACCTGCACCTCGGCAACGCCGACCCGGACACGATCGCCAAGGCCGGTCCGGCGAAGGACGGCCTGCGCGCGCTGAAGGACTCGGGCATCGGCAGCGGCACGCTCGCGCCGGTCGAGACGCTCGTGCCCGACGCCGACGCCGACAAGGTGCGCGGCGCGCAGGCGGGCGTCGGCGACGTGCACGGCGCCGTCGCGCCCTCCGGGCCCGACTGGCGGCGCGAGGGCAAGGCGGTCGTGGCCGCGATGCCGCAGGACGGCGACGAGTCCGAGGCCGGCCGCGACGCCGTGCAGAACCTCGAGGACGCCGCGCATGCTGCCTCGCCCCCCGCGCGCGTCGGCGGCAGCGGGCCGCTGAACGCCGACTTCATCGACGCGGTCTACGGGGCGTTCCCGCTGATGATCGCCCTGATCTCGCTGCTCACGTTCCTGCTGCTCGCGCGGGCCTTCCGCTCGCTGCTGCTGCCGCTCAAGGCGGTGATCCTCAACGTGTTCTCGGTCGGTGCGGCCTGGGGCGTGATGACGCTCGTCTGGCAGCAGGGTCACGGCTCGGACGAGCTGTGGGGCATCGCGGCGACGGGCTCCATCGCGTCGTGGATCCCGCTCATCGTCTTCGCCTTCCTCTACGGCCTGTCGATGGACTACGAGGTGTTCATCCTCGCCCGCATGCGCGAGGAGTACGACCACGGCGGCGACACCGACAAGGCGGTCGTCTTCGGGCTGGCCCGAACGGGGCGGCTCGTCACCAGCGCGGCGCTGATCCTGTTCCTCGCGTTCGCCGCGATGGCCTCGGGCCCGGAGACCGACGTGAAGATCCTCGCGACCGGCCTGGCGGCGGGCATCCTGCTCGACGCGACGGTGATCCGCGCCCTCCTCGTCCCGGCGGTGGTGTCGCTGTTCGGGAAGTGGAACTGGTGGCTGCCGGCGCCCGCCGCGCGCATCCTGCGCGTGGCGCCGTCGACCGGGTAGGACCAGCCCATGTACTTCGCGGCGCTGGCGGTCGCTGCGGCGGCCGCGGCGCCGCAACCGGTCGCAGTCGTGTCCGACGAGGTCGCGCTCGCGCGGCACGATCGCGCGCCGATCCAGGTGCGGTGCAACCGGACGCGGCACGCGTGCGAGGGCGTGCTCGTCGTCGGCGTCCCGGACTGCCCGAACCAGCCCGTCAGGGACCCGCGCTGCCAGGCCGAGCTCGGCCGCAAGCGGTTCGCGATCCGGCCGCGGCGGACGCGGACGGTCGTGGTGTCGCGCACGGTGACCCGCGCGCACGACGTCCAGCACGTCGACGCGACGGTGCTGGCGACGCCGTACCTGCACCGCCCGCCGTACGCGCAGAGCGGCCCGCGCACACGGCCCGTCAAGCTCGTGGCGCCCCCGGGCGTGCGGCCGGTCGCGCCGACGCGGTTGAGGCTCGCGATGCGGCTGCGCTACGGCGACAACGCCCTCTTCTTCACCGCCGTCGTCCCGCTGTCGGCGCAGAGCGTGGACGTCGCCCTCGGCGGCCACGGCGCGGAGCTGCACCCGCGCGGCTCGGCGGCCTACGCGCTCGGCTCGACGAGCTTCGCGGTCGGCGGCGCGATCTGGCACGGCGAGACGAAGGTCGCGGACGGGGAGCTGGCCGAGGGGGAGCGGCATGCGTACACGCTGCACGTCTGCGACGGCGGCGGCTGCACGGACACGCCCGGCGCGATCACCCTCGCGCGCGACGACCGGTACGACCCGCGGCCGATCTGCATGCTGCGCCCGCTCACGGCGGTGTACCGGCGCTAGATGCGCTCGAGGGTGCGCACGCCCAGCAGGCCGAGGCCGGTCTGCAGCGTGCGCGCCGTCGCCTCGCACAGGCGCAGCCGAAGCGCGTCGACGACGCCCTCGTCGACGACCCGCGCGCGCTCGTAGAAGCGGTTGAACTCCTGGCTGAGCGCGAAGAGGTACTCGGTGACGTCGCTCGGCTGGTACTCGGCCATGGCGCGGTCGACGACGTCGGGGAAGTCGGCGAGCAGTTTGGCCAGCGGCCGCTCGGCGTCGTCGAGCGGGCCTGAGTCCGAGCCCTCGGCGGGCGCCGAGCCGGAAGCCCTGTCGACGATCCCGCGGATGCGCGCGTACGCGTAAAGCATGTACGGCGCCGTGTTCCCCTCGAGCGAGACCATCTTGTCGAACGAGAAGACGTAGTTGGTCATCCGGTTGTGGGCGAGCTCGGCGTACTTGATGGCGCTGAGGCCGAGGTGCTCGCCGACCTCCGCCGGCGCGTCGTGCTCGACCGCGAGCCGGCGCCCGCGCTCCTCGGCCTGGTCGAGCAGCGCCTTCAGCGGGATCGAGTCGCCGGACCGCGTGCGCAGCCGCTTGCCGTCCTCGCCGAGGACGAGGCCGAACGGGATGTGGCGGCACTCGACCCCCTCCGGCAGCCAGCCGGCCCGGCGCGCGACCGCGAAGACCATGTCGAAGTGCTGCGCCTGGCCGTGGTCGACCACGTACAGCATCCGGTCGCATCCCTGCCCGACACGGTGGCGCACGGCGGCAAGGTCCGTCGTCGCGTAGTTGTAGCCGCCGTCGGCCTTCTGGATGATGAGCGGTAGCGGCGTCCCCTCCCGCGTCGTGAAGCCCTCGACGAAGACGACCTTCGCCCCGTCGGACTCCTCGAGCAGGCCCTGCTCCTCCAGCCCGCGGACCACGTCGGCCAGGAGCGGCTGGTAGAACGACTCGCCGACCTCGCGGATCTCGACGTCGAGCCGGTCGTAGATCTCGTGGAAGTACGCGCGCGAGCGCTCGCACAGCAGCTCCCACGTCCGGCGCGCGCCCTCCTCGCCCGACTGCAGCTCGACGACGGCCTGGCGGGCGCGGTCGCGGAAGCCCTCGTCGGCGTCGAAGCGCTGCTTGGCCGTCTTGTAGAGCTCGTTGAGGTCCTCGATCGGCAGCGACGCGACGTCGTCGCCCTGCTCCTGCAGGAAGCGGATCAGCATCCCGAACTGCGTGCCCCAGTCGCCGACGTGGCTGACGCGGTCGACCGTATGGCCGCGTGCCTCGAAGTGGCGGCAGAGGCTGTCGCCGATGATCGTCGAGCGCAGGTGGCCGACGTGCATCTCCTTGGCGACGTTCGGGCTCGAGAAGTCGACGAGGACGTGCTCGGGCCGGGTCGCCGCCGGCAGCAGCTCGCCGGCCGCGATCCGCTCGACGAGCCACTCGTCGCGCAGGTGGAAGTTCACGAACGCCTTGCCGCTGACCTCTCCCGGCGCAAAGAGCGGCGACGCGTCGATCGCCTCCGCCAGCTCGGCCGCGATCTCCGCCGGGTTACGGCGCATGGCCTTGGCGAGGCCGAACGCCGCGTTGACCTGGACGTCGCCGCGGTCGCCGCCCGCGCGGTTGCGCTGGACGAAGCGGGCGGCCTCGAAGTCGGCGGGCGCGCCGAGACGGGCGGCGGCGTCGCGCAGCCGCTCGGTCAGGAAGGCGACGGGGGCGGTCACGCGCCGATGCGCTCGAGCGCGCGCCGGAGTCGCTCGACCGTCACGTCGCGACCCAGCGCCTCGAGCGACTCGAAGAGCGGCGGCCCCACGGTGTTCCCGGTGACGGCCACGCGGATGGGGGCCTGCGTCTTGCCGAGCTTGAGCCCCCGGCGCTCGCCGAGGGAGGCCGTGAGGTCCTTCAGCGGGTCCGCGCTCCAGCGGGGGAAGGACGCGTACTCCGACGCCGCCTCGGAGAGGAGGTCGCGGCTCCAGTCGTTGCTCACGATCGCCTTGTCCCAGGAGGCGGGCTCCATGGGCGGGTCGTCGGTGAAGAGAAAGCCGAGCAGGTCGGGAACCTCGGACAGGAGCTTCACGCGCGTCTGCGCGAGCGGCGCGACCTCGGCGAAGAGCTCGGCGTCGAAGCGCTCGACCTTCGGCTCGACGAACGGGCGCGCGGCCGCGGCGAACGCCTCGGGCGACAGCTCGCGGATGTAGTGCGCGTTGAAGTGCTGGAGCTTCTGCTCGTCGAAGAACGCCGGTGCGCGCGAGACGTCCTCCAGGCGGAACTGGTCGATCATCTTCTCGACCGTCGTGATCTCCTCGCCGTCGCGCGGCGACCAGCCCAGCAGCGCGAGGTAGTTGCGCATCGCCTCGGCGAGGTAGCCCTCCTCGCGGTACTGCAGCAGCTGGACCTTGTCGCGGCGCTTGGACAGCTTCTGGCGCTTCTCGTTGACGAGCAGCGAGAGGTGGGCGAACACCGGGTCGTCGCCCATGCCCAGCGCGTGGCGCAGCAGGAGGTACTTCGGCGTCGTCGAGAGGTGCTCCTCGCCGCGGATGACGTGCGTGACCTGCTGGAAGTCGTCGTCGACCACGTTGGCGAGCACGAACATCGGGGACGCCCCGCGGCGGACGATGACGAAGTCGTCGATCGTCGCGTTCTCGAACGTCGCCTCGTCGCGGACGATGTCGACCACGGTCGTCGTGCCGTCGTCGGGGACGCGGAAGCGCACGACGCGGTCGTCGGCGGGACCCAGGCCGCGGTCGCGGCAGAAGCCGTCGTAGCCGCCGGGCTGCGCGTCCGCGGGGCGGCGCGCGGCGATCGCCTCCGGCGTGCAGTCGCACCAGTACGCGTGGCCGCTGTCGAGCAGCCGGTGCGAGGCCGCGAGGTGGGCGTCGCGGCGCCGGGACTGGTGGACGATGTCCTCGTCCCAGTCCAGCCCGAGCCAGCGCATCCCCTCGAGGATCCCCTCCAGCCAGCGCTCCTCGCTGCGGACGGGGTCGGTGTCCTCGTTGCGCAGCAGGAACTTGCCGTCGTTGCCGCGCGCGAAGAGCCAGTTGAAGAGGGCCGTGCGGGCGCCGCCGACGTGGAACGGGCCGGTCGGGGACGGGCAGAAGCGGGCGCGCACGGGCACGTTCGTGACCATACAACGACCTGCCCGAGCCGCTGAGACGCCTGGCGCGTCCCGTAGGATCGCGGCCGTGCTGCGCCTCGGCATCCCCATCTGGCGCGAGTCGAGGGTCGCGCTCGAGCACGCGGCCCTGCGCCGCGACCCGGTGCTGCACGGCCGCGGCGTCCCGCCCGGCGACGGCTCGCCCGTGCTGCTCGTGCCCGGCTTCATGGCCGGCGACCCGTCGCTGGCCACGATGGCCGGATGGCTCAAGCGCCTCGGCTACGCGCCGTGTCGCGCGCGCATGCGGGTCAACGTGGACTGCGCGACGCGGGCGCTCGATCGGCTCGAGGCCGAGGTCGAGCAGCTAGCCGAGCGGCACGGCCGGCCGGCCGCGGTGGTCGGCCAGAGCCGCGGCGGGTCGCTCGCGCGCGGCCTGGCCATGCGCCGCCCGGACCTGGTCCACACGATCGTCGCGCTCGGCTCGCCGCTCACCGACCAGTTCGCCGTCCACCCGCTCGTGCGCGCGCAGGTCACGTGGGTCGGGCTGTTGGGGACGATCGGGGTGCCCGGCCTGTTCGGCCGGGGCTGCACCCACGGCGAGTGCTGCGCGGAGGCGCGCGAGCAGGCGTCGCAGCCGTTCCCGCGCGACGTCCGGTTCGTGTCGGTCTACTCGCGCAGCGACGGGATCGTCGACTGGCGCGCGTGCCTGGACCCGGACGCCGAGCACGTCGAGGTCGACGCCAGCCACGTCGGGATGGCGGTCAACCGCCACGTCTTCCGTGCGATCGCCGAGGCGCTCGCGCCGCCGTCCGTGCCCGCGCGCGCCGCCGCCTGACCGTTGCGGGCGGCCCTCCTCGCGCTGCTCGTGCTGCTCGTCGCCGCGCCGTCGGCCTCCGCCGTGGGCGCGTGCGAGACGATCAAGCGCTCGGGAGCGCTGGCGCACCGCCCCGCGGCGGAGCGCCCGCCGCTCATCATCGGCGACTCGACGATGCTCTTCGCCGCGCCGAAGCTCGGCCGGCGGGGGCTGGAGGCGGACGCGCGCGGGTGCCGGCAGTTCGCGACCGGGGTCGCGATGCTGGCGCAGCGCCGGCGGGTCGGGCGGCTCCCGCGCGTCGCGATCCTCGCCCTCGGCGCCAACGGGCCGATCGAGCGCGGCGCGGTCCGGCGCGCGCTGCGCGTCATGGGCCCGCGCCGCATCCTCGGCCTGGTCACGCCGCGCCGCTCGCCGCAGAGCGAGGCGGCGGTGCGCTGGGCCGCGCGCCGCTACGGCGACCGCGTGCTCCTCATCGACTGGGTCGCCTTCAGCGCCGGCCACGGGTCGTGGTTCGGCGGCGACGGGCTGCACGTGGGCGACGCCGGCGCACGCGCGTTCGCGGACCTGGTCCGCCGCCGCGTCGACCCGCTCGTGCACCCGCCGCTGCGGCGCCTGCGGCTGCCGCGGAAGGTGGCGCGCGCCCCGAAGGCGTGCGGCCGGCGGGTGTTCGTGACGCGCGGCGCGGACCGGATCGCGTGCACGCGCGCGCGCCAGCTCGTCCGGCTCCCGCTCCTGCGGCCGATCCCCGGCTGGCGATTCTTCGACCTGCGCGGGGTGAGGCGCAGGCCGTGGGAGGGCGCGTGGGTGCGCCGCGACGGGAAGGTCGTCGTCGCCCGAGTCGCGCCGAAGCGGCGCGCCCCTGCGACCTAGCGCGCGCGCTTCGGCGGCGGGTGCCCCAGCGGGTGCGCGGCCTCCGCGCGCACGCCGTCGAGCACGACGCCGAGGTAGCGGCGCCAGAGCTCGGGCTGCTGCTCCAGGCGCCACGCGGGCAGCCTCGCGGCGACGGCGCACAGCGCGGGGACGTCCTCGATCACGAGGTCGGCCCGCACGACCCCGGCCTTCTGCGCGCGGCGCAGGATCGGCGCGAGCGCCTTGAGGCTGCGCTCGCGCGCGGCGATCGCCGCGCCCGGCTCGACGTGCTGGACGACCTCGAAGAACGCGCGGTCGCGCGCGATCGCGCCCGCGAACTCCTCGGCGGCGCGGACGAACGCCTCCCACGGGTCGCCGATCGCCGCGGCCTCGCCCAGCGCGGCGGCGAGCTGGTCGACGCGGTCCTCGACGATCGCGCGGAAGAGGTCCTGCTTCGTGGGGAAGCGGCGGTAGAGCGTGCCGACGCCGCACCCGGCCGCGCGCGCGACCACGTCGACGCCGACCCCGAGCCCGTGCTCGGCGTAGACCTCGCGCGCCGCGTCGAGGATGCGCCGCCGGTTGCGCTCGGCGTCGGAGCGCAGCGCGGGCGAAGCCGAAGGCGACGCACCCTCGCCGGCGGGCGCATCGGCGACGGGCGAGGTGGTGCGTCGTGCGGCCACGCGCCAAGCCTAGCCGTGTGACGGAAGTCATCGTTCCGCTTGCCGCTCCGGTCGCTATGGTGTGGCGCGGAAGTGGACGTTCCGCTTCCGCGTGCCACGATCGCATGACCCACACCGTCCACGGAAAGCCCGTCGCGCCCGTCATCGGCGCCCTGCTGCTCGCGGCGCTCGCCTACGCGCTGTCGCAGACCGTCGTCGCGCCCGCGCTGCCGCAGATCACCGACGAGTACCACACGACGCAGTCCTCCTCGTCGTGGGTCCTCACCGGCTACCTGCTCTCCGCCTCGGTGTGCACCCCGCTGGCCGGCAAGCTGGGCGACCTCTTCGGCAAGGGCCGCGTCCTGACCGTGGTGCTCACGATCTTCTCCCTCGGCTCCGTCGTCTGCGGGCTCGCCGACTCGGTCGGCGTGCTCATCGCCGGGCGCGTCGTCCAGGGCGTCGCGGGCGGCGTCTTCCCGCTCGCCTTCGGCATCGTCAACGACGAGCTGCCGGCCGACAAGCGCGCCACTGCGATCGGCCTGATCTCGGCGATGTTCGGCATCGGCGGCGGCATCGGCCTGCCGTTGTCCGGCCTCATCGTCGACCACCTGCACCTCTCGCTCCTGTTCTGGATCGGCCTGATGGCGCTGCCCGCCGCGGTGGCCGTGTGGTTCTACGTCCCGCCGTCGCCCGCGCGCGAGCGCACCCGCGTCGACTGGCGCGGGGCCGCCGTGCTGTCCGGCGGCCTCGTGGCGCTGCTGCTGGGCATCACGAAGGCCAACCAGCTCGGCTGGGGCTCGGCGACGGTCGTCGGCCTGCTGCTCGGCGGGGTCGCGATCCTCGCCGCGTTCGTGCCGCTGCAGCTGCGCACCGAGCAGCCGCTCGTCGACATCCGCGTCCTCAACCGCCGGCCGGTCCTGGCGACCAACGTCACCGGGTTCCTCGTCGGAGTCGCGATGTTCGGCTCGTTCCTGCTCATCCCGCAGTTCGCGCAGGCGGCGAAGAGCACCGGCTACGGGTTCGGCTTCAGCGTCACCGGCGCCGGGCTCGTGATGCTCCCGAGCGCGGTCACCATGCTCTTCGCCGGCCCGATCGGCGGCATGCTCGGCAACCGCTTCGGCTTCCGCGCCGTGCTGGCCGCGGGCACCGTCCTCGCCGGGTCGTCGTTCGCGCTGCTGGCCTTCGCGCACGCCCACGTCTGGGAGTTCGTCATCGCCGGCGTCCTGCTCGGCGCGGGCATCTCGTTCTCGTTCGCGGCCATGGCGAACCTGATCGTCGACGCCGTCGACCGCCACGACGTCGGGATCGCGACCGGCATCAACACGATCGCCCGCACCGTCGGCGGCGCGTTCGGCTCGGCGATCGTCACGGTGATCCTCACCGCGGACACCATCGGGAACAGCAGGACGGCGACGGAGACGGCCTACACCGACGCGTTCGCGCTGTCGGCGGGCGTCGCGCTGCTCGCGCTCGGGGCGTCGCTCGCGATCCCGCGCGTCGTGCGCGCGCGGCGCGAGCGCGAGCTCAGCCCCCAGCCGGCGTAGGCCGGCGCCGCCGTATCCTCTCCCGGGGATGGGCGACTGGACGGATCACGCGCTCACGACGCTCGAGCGGCGCGGCTACCGGGCCGGCTCCGCGCGGCGGACGGTCGTCGAGCTGCTCGGCCGCCAGCGCTGCTGCCTCTCGGCGAGGGAGATCACCGACGCCCTGCGCGACGAGGGGACCGAGGTCGGCCTGGCGTCGGTGTACCGCGCGCTCGAGGTGCTCGACGAGCTGCGGCTCGTGCAGCGCCTCGACGCCGGCGAGGGCGTCGTCCGCTACGAGCCCGCGCGGGCCGGCGGCGAGCACCACCACCACATCGTGTGCGACGGCTGCGGGAGCGTCGCCTCCTACGAGGACGACGAGCTCGAGCGCGCCATCGCCAGCCTCGCGGAGCGGCTGAGCTGGACCGTGGAGGCGCACGACGTCGTGCTCCGCGGCCGCTGCGCGCGCTGCAGCCCGATCGGCGCTACCTGATCAGCACGGGCGTCCCGACCGGGACGCGGCGGTACAGCGCGATCACGTCGGCGACCCGCATCCGGATGCAGCCGTGCGAGGCGCGGGTGCCGACCGTCCACTCCTCGGCCGTGCCGTGGATGCCGACCGACCCGGTGACGCCGAGCCAGCGCGCCTTGAGCGGGTTGTTCGGCGCGCCGCCGGGGATCGTCTGCCCGGCGAGCGAGCCCGCCCACGCGCTGTTGGGGACGTGCCACACCGGGTTGACCTGCTTGCTCTGGATGTGGAACAGCCCGCCCGGGGTGTCGAAGCCGGCGCGGCCGAGCGCGATGTCGTACGTCCGCGCGTGGCGCAGGTGCTTGAAGAGGCGCAGCACGAGGTGGTCGCGGTCGACGGTGAGCACGGTCGCATAGCGGCGCCGGATGTCACGCGTGCGAACCGCCGGCCGATCCGGGTTGAGCTTGGCGCGCACCTCGCGCACCGCCGCGGGGTCGTCGAGCAGCTTGTCGATCGCCCGCGCGAGCTCGTGCTCGTTGATCGTGCGGCCGATCTTCCCCTTGCGCAGGAAGATCTGGGTGAGCGTGATGCGCACGCTCGCGTCCTTCGGCTTCTTCGACACCTCGCGGTCGATCCGCTCGGCGAACGCGCGCACGCGGTCGTCGCTGTGGCGCAGCGCGAGGTCGACCTCGACGCCCGGGCCCTTGTCGCGGCCCGCGTAGTACGCGCGCTTGGCCGTGCGCAGCGGGTTGAACTTCACCTGCGCCTCGTCCTTGGTCAGCGTGAACTCGCGGCCGGCGCTCCGGACGATCACGTCGCGCTCGACGAGCGGGCGCAGTGCGAGGTCGAGCGTCTGCGACGCCTGCTCGACGCTCTGGCCGCCGAGGTCGATCCCCCCGGCCTTGACGCCCTCGGCGATGATCTGGCGCTGCTCGAGCGGCGGCTCGGGCTGCTGCGGGTCCTGCGCGCTCGCCGGCGCGGCCCAGAGCGCGCCGAGCAGGCAGGAGAACGCGACGAGACGCCGAAGGGTCACGGTTGCGAATGTACCCGCGGCGCGGCGCGGGATCGCAAGACGCGTTGCGCTACGCCGCGAGCGGCGGGCGCTCGGGCAGCGCGGCGGCGCCGTGCTCGACGAAGAACTCGTCGATGTAGCGCCACGTCGCGCGCTTGGCCGAGCGGCCGGTGAGGACGCCGAGATGGCCGCCGGGGCCGGTCTCGAGCCTGACGTCGGGGCTGTTCGGCAGCAGCTCGGCGACGTGGTGGACCGCGGGCTGCGGCGCCAGCACGTCGGTCTCGCCCGCGACCGACAGCACGGGGACGCGCACGTCTGCGAGGTCGATCTCGCGGTCGGAGAGGACCATGTGCCCGTCGGCCAGGTCGTTGACGCGGAAGAACTGGTGGTAGAGCTGGCCGAAGGTGCGCCCGGGGTAGGCGTGCATCCGCGACATGAAGTGGTCGACGGCCTCGACCTGCGCGAGCCACTCGCGGTCGTGCAGGTTGCGCGCCATCGCGATCGGCTTGGTGATCTCCTTGTCGATCGACGTCAGCTGGAACGCGCGCCGCACCAGCGGCGACGGGGCGCCCCCGAGCGCGCGGTAGACCGGCGTCAGCAACGCCCCCTGTGTCAAATTTGCGATCGGGCGGATCGGCGCCATGAGGCGGACCTGCGTGAAGTCGAACGGGCTCGCGACGAGCGCGGCCGAGTTGACCGGCAGGTCGTCCTCCCCCGCGATCGACAGCAGCGACATGATCCCGCCCAGGCACCAGCCGACGACCTGCACCGGCGCGCCGCCGGCGTCCTCGCTCACGCGCCGGACGGCGGTGGGGATGACCTCCTCCACCCAGTGCTCGAGCCCGAGCTCGCGGTCGGAGTAGGAGATCGCGCCGTAGTCGACGAGGTAGGTGGGGTGGCCGAGGCGCAGCAGGTGCTCGGCGAGGCTGTGGCCGCGGCGCAGGTCGAAGCAGAGGGCGGGCGCGGCCAGCGGCGGCACGAGCAGGACGGGAAGGGCGCGGTCGGGCGCGTCGGTCGAGCGCAGGTAGCGGAAGACGGTGCACTTGGCCTGCTCGTGGATGATCTTCGCCGGCGTCGGGCGCAGGTCCGCAAGGCCGCCGCGGAAGACCTTGTCGAACAGGTTCGCCGCGGCGTCGGAGACCTGGTCGGGTCGCGGGGGTGTCGGGATCGGGAGGCCCATCGAGATCGAGAACGATCGTACCCGCGAAAACCGGCGCTGCCGTCGTAGCGCATTCGCTCAGGAGCCCTTGACAAACGGGCGGACCCTCTCTGTAGTGGCCTCCTCGCTGTTCTCGAGGGAGGGGTTGGACGACACATGCCGAGCGCGCTCACCAGGCCGGCGCGGATCCTGCGCCGGCTGCCGGAGGTGGCCGGGGACGCGTGGAAGGTCTCGAGCGTCGGCGCGACCCGGCTCGAGCACGTCCGGCTGTTCCTGGCGTCGCTGTACATGCTCGCGGCGTGGCACGTCCCGTTCGCGCCCGAGCCGCGCTTCACGGCGACGATCGCCCTGGGCGAGCGGCGGCGCCGGCTCGAGGTCGCCCAGTTCTTCGACGTCGCGTGCGCGTGGAGCGTCCTGCGCGGCGGCGAGTACGACGTCGGCTTCCCCGAGCACGCCGGGGTGATCGTCGACCTCGGCAGCAACATCGGCGTCTCGATCCTCGCCTTCCGCGAGCGCTACCCCGACGCGAGGATCTACGGCTTCGAGCCCGACCCGAAGGCGTTCGCGCTGCTGCAGCGCAACGTCGGCGACGACCCGAACGTCGAGATCCGCCAGGTCGCCGTCGGCGCGCGCGACGGCACCGCCGACTTCTACGCCGCCAAGGACAGCTGGGCCTCGTCGCTGCAGCCGACCCGCGACCGGCACGACCGCGTCCAGGTGACGACGCGGTCGCTCGCGTCGATCCTCGACGAGCTGGGCGTCGACCGCGTCGACCTGCTGAAGGTCGACGTCGAGGGCGCCGAGGGCGACATCTTCGACGCGTTCGCGCCGCTGCCCCGCGTGCGCTGGATCGTCGGCGAGCTGCACCTCGAGCTGCTCGGCTACGACCACCAGGAGTTCTTCGACCGGTACCTGAGGGGCTACGAGATCGACGCGCACGCGTCGGAGGGCTTCGCGACGTTCAGCGCGCAGCCGCAGGCCGCGCTCAGCTCGCCGCGCGGCTGACGACCCACTCCGCGACGCGGTCGCTCGCCGTCTTGAGCTTGCGGAAGTAGGTGGCCCGCGACAGGTGGAGGTCGTGCGCCGCCGCCTCGTGGCTGCCGACGGGGTCGAGGTAGCCGCGGCGCACCACGCCGGCGAGCAGGCGCTCCTCCACGCTGTCGCCGAACGCGGCGTCGACCGCCTCGCCGAGCGCGGCGCGCACCGACGCCGCCCGCTCCTCCGGCGTCTCGCCGCGCGCGAGCGGGGAGGCGGCCAGCTCGGTCGGCCGGTCGAGCGCGCGCAGCGCGTCGCGGACCGCGTCGGCGTCGACCGCGACGACCGGCGCCTCCTCCGGCGCCGGCAGCCCGAGCTCGGCGTAGACCGAGCGAACGATCCCGCCGATCATCCCGCCGGGACCGTGGTCGAGCAGCCAGCACTCCATCCGGCCGTGCGCGCCCACGAAGTCGATCTCGGGCAGGTGGCGCGCCTTCACGCGCCGCGCGAACGTGACCGCCGCCTCGTTCTCGGGATCGATCGGCAGGTAGGACCAGCGCGGATTGCGCAGGCCCGAGCGCAGCACGGTCGCGAGGTTCGCGAGGGCGAGCACGGGCGAGGACACGTCGCCCTCGCGCGAGGCGGAGATGTCGACCGCGTCGCGCCACACGATCGCCTGGCCGCCCTCGGCGTGCTCACGCGCGTGCTCGAGCCACGGGCCGAGGATCGGGTCCTCCGCCGCCGCCGCGGGCGCGCTGGCCGGGGTGACCGCGTACGAGTAGCCGCAGAGGCCCTCAGTCGCGTCGCGCACGAGGACGGCGCGCTGCGGCGCGCGCTCGAGCAGCCTCTCCGTCACCGCCCACCAGTCCTCGAAGCCCCCGCCGCCGCCGTGGCGGCGCAGCAGGCGCTCGCGCAGCTCGGGCAGGTCGTCGCGGTGCAGCGCGTCGACGCGCAGGCCGATCGCGCCCTCCGCGCCCAGGCCCCAGCGCAGCGCGGGGTTCTGGACGAGGTCGGCGAGGTCGGTCATGAGCCGCAGCTCGCCGGACGCGGCGCGCGCGTGCAGGTGGTCGGCGACGCGGCGGCGCAGCTCGCGCTCGTGCTCGGGGCGCCGGCGGACGAGGTCGGCGCGCACCGCCTTGCGCACCAGGTCGTGCAGCGCGATGCCGTCCGCGACCTGGTCGGCGAACGAGAGCGAGCCGAGCCAGGCGTGCGCGGCGTCGGCGTCGACCCCCGGCAGCACGTCGCGCAGCAGCCGCGGCGTGACGACGCGCGCGATCCCCGCCACCGCGAGCGCCTCGGGCTCGCTGCCGCCCTCCAGCTCCGGCTCGGTCAGGCGGCGCAGGATCGCGCGGACGAGGTCCGGGCGCTCGTCGACGTACTCCGGGCGCCAGTCGCCTTCGGCCGCGGCGTCGGCGCCGAGCGAGAGCGCGAGCGGCGAGCCCTGCGCCCACTCGAGCAGCGGCGCGACCGCCTCGTCGTCGTCGATCCCGTGCGAGCGTGCGAGGGCGCGCGCGTCGCCGGCCTCCATGGGCCTCAGCTCGAGCTCCACCGTCACGCGCTCCCACCCGCCCTCGAACCACTCCGGCTCGGGCCTGCGCCGTCCCGCCAGGACGACGAGCGCCCCCGACGGGAGGGAGGGCAGGAAGCGGCGGCGCAGCCAGCCGCCGATCGCCGTCATGCGCTCGTAGGTGTCGAAGAGGACGAGCGGGCGCGGCTCGTTCGCCACGCCGACCAGGACCTCCTCGAGCTGGTCGGGGTCCGGGGCGATCTCGCGCCCCTCGATCAGGAACGGCCCGCGACCGGCGGCCTCCGCGCGGCGCGCGAACTCCCGCAGCAGCGTGCTCTTCCCGATCCCGCCCGGCCCGTGGACGAGCACGACGTTCTTGGGCGGCGGATCGGCCGCCAGCAGCGCGCTGAAGAACGCGAGCTCGTCGTCGCGCCCGACGAACTGCTCCCGGTCTCTGGCGACCAGGCGATCTCCGAGCGTCGCCACGCGCCGATCATCGCCCATCAAGCGGTGCGCTGTGAAGCCCTGGCGCCGAAGCCGAGGATCAGCTCGGCCACGCGCTCGGCCGCCTCGATCTGCGGGCAGTGCCCCACGCCGGCCAGCAGCTCGACCCTCGTGTCCGGCAGCGCGTCGGCGACGACCTCGGCGCCGCGGTGGGTGACCATCCGGTCGCGGTCGCCCCAGACGAGCAGCACCGGGCAGCGGATGCGGTCGAGGCGGAACGGCTGCTCGAGCTCGGGGAGGAGGCGGCGGCCGTTGTCGAGGATGCGGTTGACGCTGGCGCGGTCGCGGTGGTGGTCGGTGAACGCCCGCACGACCTCGCGGGCGGCCCGGCGGGGGTTGGCGAACGCGAGCTGGCGGTAGGCCTCGCCCACCGCGGTGCGCAGCACCTGCTCGGGCAGGGGGACGGGGGCGGCGAGGATCCAGCGGACGATCGGGTCGCGCTCGATCAGCCCGAACCAGCGCGGCATGTCGAGGCCGGCGGGGGCGACGGGGACGATGCCGGCGAGCGGCAGGTCCTCCCGCTCGGCGGCGCGCAGCGCGAGCGCCCCGCCCAGCGAGTTGCCGCCGAGGAGGACCGGCGTCCCGCCCGCCTGCTCGTGGGCGTACTGCACCGCCGCGACCGCCGCCGCGTCGAGCTGCGGCAGGACGGGGCCGTCGTCCAGCGCGTCCGCCGTCGCGAACCCCGGCAGGTCGATCGCGAGCGCGCGGCGGTCCTCGCGCGCCAGCCGGTCGAGCACGTGCCGCCACGTGTCGGCCGAGTCGGCGTAGCCGTGCAGCAGCACGACCGGCGCGCCCTCCCCCTCGAGCTCGAGGGCCCGCGTGTCGTACCCGCCGAGCTCGAGCCGGTGCTCAATGAGCGGCTGCATCGGAGCGGACGAGCGCGACGGCGGCGACCGCCGACGCGAGCGCCACGAGCGCGGCGATGAGCAGGATGTCGTCGAAGGCGCCGACGAAGCCGGCGTGCACCGCGTCGCGCAGCTCCGGCGGGACCTTCTTCAGCGGCACGGACGCCAGGAACGCGCCCTCGTTCGGCGCGTCGCCCGGCACGCCCGCCGCCAGGCGCGACTGGAAGACGGCGCCCAGCGCCGCGATCCCAGTGGCGATGCCGACCTGGCGGAACGTGCCGCTGATGCCGCTCGCCATGCCGGCCTCGCGCGGCTCGACGACCGCGACGGCCACCGACGCGATGATCGGGTTCGCGCAGCCGACCCCGACGCCGGCCACGACGAAGCCGGGCAGCAGCGCGGTCCAGTCCGAGTCGGGGCCGACGTTGCGCATGAGCAGCAGGCCGATCCCGACGAGCCCGAGCCCGAGGCCGAAGAACACGCGCGCCGGGTAGCGCTGCGTGAGCCGCGCCGCGATCGGTGCGACGAAGAAGCTGACGAGCGTCGTCGGCAGGAAGCGCAGGCCGGCGTCGAGCGGGCCGTAGCCGAGCTGGTTCTGGATGAACAGCGTCTGGTAGAGGAACATCGCGAACATCGACGCCGACAGCCCGAAGGCCGCGACCGAGACGCCGTTGAACGAGCGGTTGCGGAAGAGGCTGAGGTCGAACGTCGGGTCCTCCACCCGCAGCTCGACGACCAGCCAGACGAGCAGCAGCGCGACGCTCCACGCCAGGCACGCCAGGATGATCCCGCTCCCCCAGCCCTCGGCGTTGCCGCGCACGAGCGCGAAGACGAGCAGGAACAGCGCGGCGCTGAACGTGGCCGCGCCCGGCCAGTCGATCCGCCGCGCCCCGGGCTGCGTGGACTCGGCGACGTAGCGCAGCGTCACGAACACGGCGAGCACGCCGATCGGGACGTTGAGGAAGAAGATCGACTCCCACCCGAGGTGCTCGGTGCAGAGGCCGCCGACGAGCGGGCCGATGGCCACGGCGCCGCCGATCGTCGCGCCCCACGCGCCGATCGCCGTCGCGCGGTCGGCCCCGTGGAAGGCGCCGGCGATCAGCGCCAGCGACGTCGCGAACATCGCCGAGCCGCCGATGCCCTGGAGGGCGCGGAAGAGGTTCAGCACCGTCGGCGACTCGGAGAAGCCGCAGCCGATCGAGGCCGCGACGAAGAGCACGAGCCCCCAGGCGAACACCCGGCGGCGGCCGATGCGGTCAGCGAGCGAGCCGGCGAGGAGGAGGAACGCGGCGAGCGCCAGCGCGTACGCGTCGACGACCCACTGCAGGTCGGTGAAGCTCGCGCCCAGGTCCTCCTTGAGCTCGGGGAGCGCGACGTTCACGATCGTGATGTCGAGCAGGAGCATGAACGTCGCGATGCAGACCGCGACGAGGGTCAGCCACTTGTTCTCGTGCACGGCGGGCATCATCCCCTTCCGTGGAGACCGACGACGTCAGACCGCATCTGCCCGAGGGCCTGCTGGCCTCGCTGCGCGCCGAGCCGGCGCGCGCGCCCGAGCTGCTCGCCCTCGCGGCCGCCGATCGTCACGGCCCCGCGGCCGCGGAGTGGGTCGCCGAGCGCGGCCGCCGCGAGCCGCGCAAGCTGGCGCGCTCGGCCAAGCGCTCGCACGCGCGCCTGGCGCGCTTCGGCGGCGCGGCGACCGGCGTGGGCGGCTTCTACACCGTCGTCCCCGACCTCGCGCTCATGCTGTGGATCCAGTCGCGGATGGTCTTCTTCATCGCCGCGGCCTACGGGTTCGACCCGCGCGACCGGATGCGCCCGGCCGAGCTGCTCGTGCTCTGGGACCTCTTCGACGACCCGCCCGCGGCGCGCGCGGCGCTGGACGGCGCGTCCGGCCCGCTCGCGGTGTCGGCGACGACGCGCAAGCTCGACTCGTCGGTGGAGGAGCGCCTGACCGAGCGCCTGGCGCGCGCGGCCGCGGGCCACGGCGCGCGGCGGCTCGGCGGCAAGCTCATCCCGGGCTTCGCGATCTTCTGGAACTCGATCGGGAACGAACGATCGACGCGCGCCCTCGCCGACGACGCGATCCGCTTCTACGGCGGCTGACCGCGCGTCAGCGCAAACTCCGAAGGCGTCCGAATGCAGGCCTATCTTGCGCGGCGTGCGGGTGCCGGGGTACAGCGAGGGGCAGGAGGTGGAGCGCCTGGAGGAGGAGCTCCGCGAGCTCCTCGCGACTGTGCGCGAGCCCTGGCTCGCGCAGCTGCTCGACCGGTTCTTCCGGCCCGGTTCACCGGCCTGGGAGCGCTTCCGCGTCGCGCCCGCCGCCAAGCACTTCCACCACGCCTACCGGCACGGGCTGCTCGAGCACTGCCTGACCGTCGCGCAGGGCGTCAGCGCGATCAGCGCGACGTTCCCGGGCATCGACCGCGACGTCGCCGTCACGGGCGCGCTGCTGCACGACATCGGCAAGCTCGAGGCCTACACCGACGACCCGCTCGCCCACGACCTGACCGACCTCGGCCGGCTGCAGGGCGAGATCCCGCTCGGCTACTACCGCGTGCGCCGCGAGATCGAGGACCTGCCCGGCTTCCCCCCCGCGCTGGCCCAGGCGGTGCTGCACATCATCCTCAGCCACCACGGCGCGCTGGAGCACGGGTCCCCCGTGCGCCCGTGCACGCGCGAGGCGACGCTCGTGCACTTCGTCGACAACCTCGGCGGGCGCCTCGGCTCGTTCGACCGGCTCGAGAAGGAGCTGCCGGACGGCGAGACGTGGTCGGGCTTCGACCGCGCGCTCGGCGCGGGCGCGTACTTCGGCGACCGCGCCGAGCCCGTCCGCGAAGCCGCCTAGCCGCCCGCCCGCCTCGGATTCAGGCCCGCGAGGGCGCCGGGGTCGATCGCGACGTTCCCGGCGCCCATGTTCAGCAGGTTGCCGGAGCCGAGCCCGATCATGTTGCCGCCGCCGGAGGCGATCACACGGCCGACGGCGTCCATGATGTTCCAGTTGCCGCCGCCGGAGGCGATGATCCGCGCTCCCTCCTCGAGGACGAAGTTGCCGCCGCCGCTGGCGATGACGTTCCCGCCCCCGCTGGCGATGACGTTGCCGCCGCCCGACGCGATCACGCGGCCGGCGCCGTCCAGCACGTCGAAGTTGCCCCCGCCCGACGCGATGACGTTGCCGCCGCCGGAGGCGATGACGCGCGCGTCGGTCGGCACCACGACATGGTTCGGGAACGCGCCGTAGCGGCCGACCTGCACGACGGTGGAGTCCTTCGTCGCGTTGACGAGGTTGCCGCCGCCGCTGGCGATCACGTTCCCGCCGCCGCTCGCGATGACGCGGCCGGCGCGGTCGAGGACCTCGAAGTTCCCGCCGCCGGACGCGATGATCCGCGCGCCGTCGGGCACGACAAGGTTGCCGCCGCCGCTGGCGATGACGTTCCCGCCCCCGCTCGCGATGACGTTCCCGCCGCCGGAGGCGATGACGTTCGCGTCGCCCTGGACGATCTTGAAGTTCCCGCCGCCCGACGCGATGACCCCGGCACCGGGCGGAGCGATCGCGGTGTCGCCGCCGATCTTCAGCACCCGGGCGTCGTTCTGGGCCTGGATGACGTTGCCGCCGCCACTGGCGATCACCCTGCCGCTCGGGTCCTCGATGCGGAAGTTGCCGCCGCCCGACGCGATGACGCGGGAGCCGTCGGGCATGACGACGTTCCCGCCGCCGCTGGCGATGACGTTCCCGCCGCCCGACGCGATGACGTTCCCGCCCACGTCGACCACCTGGTAGTTGCCGCCGCCCGACGCGATGACCTGCCCGTCGTTGGGCACGATCACCGACTTGCCGCCGATGTTGACGACGACCGCGTCCCTGACGTCGCCTTGCGAGGAGAACACCTGGTTGGCCCCCGGCACCACCAGTGAGTCGACCGACGCGAACGTGTTGACGCCCTTGCTGAGGTCGAAGCCGAGCGAGGCGGAGCCGATCCCGCCGCCGGTCGTGCTCACGACCTGGGGCTGGGAGGCGCCGCAGGCGGGCTGCTTCGCGTTGCCGTCGGTCAGCGCCATCGGGGCGAACCCCGTGTCCTTGACCAGAGCGGCGAAGAGCGCATGGTCGACGAGGGGCGTGGACTGCGCGAACTGGACCACCGCGGCGGCCGCCGCCGTCGCCCAGTCGCTCAGCGCCTTGCTCTGCCCTGGCTCGCGCGCCAGCGTGAGGTACCTCTTTGCCTCGGCGCTGAAGGCGAGCGCGAAGCCGGTCCCCAGCAACGCGTCGAACTCGCTGCAGAAGTGCTGGACGGCGGCCGCCCGCGCAGCCGCGCGGCGACCCGCTCCAGTCGCCGGCTTGTAGGCCCCCCCGCTCAGCCGCATCGTGCGCCGCGAAGCCGTGACGTACTCGGTGCCCATGCTCTTCACCACGAACGCCTGCGTCCCGTCGACGGGGATGCCGTTGCTCCCCTCGGCCGAGACCTCGATCTTCCCGGTCCCGCTCCTCGGGAACGCGGTGCGGAAGACGGCGTCGCCGCCCTTCTTCGACGTGGTCTCGTCCAGGAGCTCGAACCCGCCGCCCTCGTCCGGGCCGTACAGCTTGACCTTCGCGCCGCGCCACATCGTGCCGGTCGCCTTGTCCATGACCTTCGCGACCAGCGCGATCTTCTGGCGACGCGGGCTGACCGGGATCGTCGCGCTGGCGCCGGCCGCCGGGCCCGGGTCGTTCTCGGTCCCCGGCGGGAAGTACGGGTTCCACGGGTCGTCGCGGATGCCGATCGTCAGCTCGTCGACGGCCGGGAGCCTGATCGAGACCACGAGCGGCGAGAACGAGACCTTCCTGATCGCCGGGACCGTGACGGTCGCGTCCTTCTTGTACTTGAGCTTGAAGTCGCAGCCCATCCGCTTCAGGGCGTCGAGCGCGCCGTAGCGGGCGCGGCGGACCTGCCTGCCCGCGGAGTTGCGGACGGCGGGATACGTCGTGCCCGGCCACGAGCGGTCGACGAGCGCCTCGACCTCCGCGCGCGTGCAGCGGCCGGGTGGGACGGCGTCGGCGTACACGCCGAGGGTGAGCGTGGGCCGCGTGCCGGGCGGGTCGTCGATGCCGGGGACGCTCACGATGCGCTCGCCGTCCTCGGCGGGGTTCGCGGGGTTGTGCCAGGTCTGGCGGACGATGTCGCCGTCCTCGACCTCCTCGCGGTAGGTCCTCGCGACCTTCCTGAGCGCGACCGGCTCGAGCACGATGTTCGCGTTGGCGAGGCCCGCGTCGCTCATCGCCTCGCGGGCGTTCGACTCGGTGCAGAACCCGTCGCGGCCGATCCGCTTGCACAGCTTGCTCTTGGGCCGCAGGTCCGGCCGAGTGGCGGTACGTGCGGTCTCGACGGGAGCGCCGACGCCCGGCGCGCTGTTGAACGCGCTGTCGCGATTGATGGGCGGCAGGGCCGGGCCCTCGGGCTCGGGCGGCGGAGGCGTGCCGCCCCCGCCGGTGTCGCCGCCGCCACCGGTGTCGTTCCCGCCACCGCCGCCACCGCCGCCACCGCCGGCGGCCGCGCCGACGACGTCGCTCGTGGCCTGCGCCGGCACGCTGCTCTCGCCGTACTGGTTGGAGGCCCAGACCTTGACGCGGATGACCTTGCCCTGGTCGGCGGCCCGGGTCGTGTACGTCGTGTCCGTGAGCAGACCGGCCTGGTTCGGGTCGTTGACGTCGGACGTCGTCCCGTCGACCTTCAGGTACTTGCAGTTCGCCGGGGCGGCGGGGGTCCCGTCACAGCGCTGCCAGCGGTGCTTGAAGCCGTCGGGGTTGTTGTCCCAGCTGCCGTTGCCGGCGACGAGCGTCTTGCCGACGGTCAGCGCGCCGCCGCCCTGGACCGTGAGCGACGGCGCGCCGGTGGGGACCGGGGGGTTCGTGTTGGGCGCGGGGCCGGTGAGCGTGTACTTCGTCAGCGCGTGGTTGTCGTTGCTGAAGCCGATGTCCCCGGCGTAGCCGGCGAGCACCACCGAATCGGTGAGGAGCGTCACCCCGAAGGCCTCCGACGGCTTGCCGAAGTCCGTGAAGTCCATGCCGGGAGGCCCGTTCTCGCCGCCGAAGGCCGGGTCGAGCGCGAGGTCCGCGGTCGTGTAGCCGCCGATCATGTGGTCGACCTCGGCGTCGCCGTCGGCGCCCGAGCCGCCCACGATGTAACGCGTGTCCGCCTTCACGATCGCGTACGCGCGACCGCCGGGGGTCCCGCCGGCGAGGTGCTGCGTCAGCGTGTCGAACGCTCCGTTCGACAGGAACCGCGCGACGGCCCACTGGTTGCCGTTGGGGCCGCCGTAGCCCGCGCCGACCACGCTCGCGCCGTCGACCAGGACGTCGTTGAGCCCGGAGAGATCGCCGGACGCGGTCGAGTGGCGCACGGTGCCGCCGGGCGTGCCGGCGTCCGTGTCGTCGTCCCAGTCGGGGTCGGGCGTGCCGCCGGAGGTGAGGCGGTCGATGCGCAGCTCGGTCCCGCCCGGCGTCGCCTCCTGGCCGGCCACGACGATCTTGCCGTCGGTCTGGATCGCGACGCCGCGGGCGTCCGCGTCGTCCACCGCCGGCTCTGCCGTGCCGAGGTAGCGCCCGTTGCTGCCGAACGTGAGCGTGTCCGGGGCGCCGTTCTGCGTGTAGCGCGCGACGGCGAACTTCCGCGGCCCGGTCGTCCCCTGCACCCAGCCGGCCACGACGATCTTCCCGTTGGCGTCGATCGCGACGTCGAGCGCGCGCGCCTCGCCGGGGCCGAAGTCGTCGACCACCACGCCCTGCGGCCAGCCGGAGGGCGGCGTGCCGAACGTCGCGTCGAGCGTGCCGTCCGACAGGTTCCAGCGCGCGATGAGCCAATCGGAGACCGGCGGCGGGTTGGACGGGTCGAAGTCCTCGACGTAGCCGACGGTGACGAGCTTGTCGCCCTGGATCGCGCCGGCCAGCAGGCGCGCCTCGCGGGGGAGGATGACGCCGACGCTCGTCGGCCCGCCGGTCTCGAACTGGCTCGGCTGGCCGTCGGCGTCGAGCTTCACGAGCACGGGCGCGTCGTGCAGCGGCGCGCCGCCTCCAGGGTTCGTCTCGCGCCAGCCGATCGTGACCGTGCCGCCGCCGACGGTCACGACGTCCTCCGCGCGGTCGTGCCCCGACGACAGCGGGCCCTCGGTCCGGCCGTTCGTGCCGTACGTCGTGTCGAGGTCGCCGGGCCCGGCGAGGGCCGCCGGCGCGCAGGCCAGCAGGGCGGTGAGCGCGCAGAGCGCGACGAGCGACAGGCGGCGCATGTGAGCTTCCTCCGGTGGGTGGTCCGTCACCCCGGAATCGGGACGTCGCGACCCTAGGGACGGCGCCGTGCGAGCGCCCTAGGCCCCCCGCCCCAGTCTTTTTCACCCCCATCGCCCCGCTTTTCGGTTAGCGTCGCTCCATGGAGGGGAAGCGTCGGCCCGATCCTGATGCGTCGCTGCTCGAGCGCGACGACCAGCTCGCCGTCATCGCCGAGGCCGCGAACGCCGTTTCCCGTGGGGAGACGCGGGCCATCGCGATCGTGGCCGAGGCGGGGCTGGGCAAGTCGTCGCTCATCGCGGCGACCGCCGACGCCGCCGCCGCCGCGGGGCTGCACACCCTCCGCGCGCGGGGCGCCGAGCTCGAGCGCGACTTCCCCTTCGGGGTTGTCCTCCAACTCCTCGGAGGCCGGGCCGCGGCGCTCGAGCGCGACGGCCTGTTCACCGGCAGCGCCGCGCTCGCGCGCCCGCTGCTGCTCGGCGAGCGCTCGCCCACGGACGTCGCGGCGGGCGACCCGGCGGCGATGCTCCACGGCCTGTTCTGGCTGGTGAGCGAGCTGGCCGAGCGGGGCCCGCTCGCGCTGCTGGTCGACGACCTGCACTGGGCGGACGAGCTGTCGGTGCGCTTCGTGCTGCACCTGTTCGAGCGCTCGCGTGACCTCCCCGGCCTGCTCGCGGTGGCCGCGCGGCCCGCGGAGCCGGGCGCGCCGCGCGAGCTCGTGGCGCGCGTCGTCGGGCACGAGGCCGCGACGGAGCTGCAGCCGCGCGCGCTCAGCGAGGAGGCGGTGGCCGCGGTCGTCGCGCGGGCGGGCTTCCCGGGCGGGGACCGCAACGAGGCCTTCGTGGCGGCCTGCCGGGACGTGACGGGCGGCAACCCGCTCCTGCTGCGCGAGCTGCTGCGGGCGCTGCTGGCCGAGGGCGCGGGAGCCGACGCCGCCGGGGTCGCGCGGGTGCGCGAGATCGGCCCGCACCCGGTCTCGCGGGCGGTCATGTTGTCGCTGGGCCGCCTGGATCCCGCGGCCGCGGCGCTCGCGCGGGCGCTGGCGGTGCTGGGCGACGGCGCCTCGCTCCACACCGCCGCGGCGCTCGCCGAGGTCGACGTCGAGACCGCGGCCAGGGCGGCCGCGTCGCTCGAGCTGGCCGGCATCTTCCGGCGCGAGGCGGGGCTCGGCTTCGTCCACCCGATCGTCCGCAGCGCGGTCTACGCCGACCTGCCGCCCAGCGAGCGGGCGCTCGCGCACCGGCTGGCGGCCAGGGTCCTCGCGCCGGACGCGCCGGTCGAGCGCGTCGCCGCGCACCTCCTCGTGGCCACGCCCGCCACGGACGCGTGGGCGGCGCAGACGCTGGAGCGCGCCGCGGCGGCCGCCCTCGAGAGCGGCGCGCCCACCGTCGCCGCGGCGCACCTGCGCCGCGCGGTGGAGGAGCCGCCGGCGGCGGAGGACCGGCCGCGGATCCTCGGCGCGCTCGGGCGCGCGCTCGCGGCGGCCGGGGAGCCCGAGGCCGCGGACGTCCTCGAGCAGGCCGTCGAGGCCGCGCCGCCGGGGCGCGAGCGCGCGCTGCTGCTGCTCGAGCTCGGCCGCCTGCACACCGCGGCGAACGCGCTGCGGCCGGGCGCCGCGGCCTTCGACCGCGGCGCCGCCGAGCTGAACGGGGACGACGAGGAGCTGCGGCTCGAGCTCGACGCCGCCTGGGTGATGGCGACGCTGTTCGACCCCGCGGTCGGCGTGTCGGCGATGGCCCGCATCGAGCCGCTTCTCGCCCCCGGCGCCCGGCCGCGGACGCCGGGGCAGCGCAAGGTCCTCGCCCACATCGCGAGCGCCGAGACGCTGCGCATCGGCGACCGCCTGCAGGGCGTCGAGCTCGCGCGGCGCGCGTGGGGCGCCGGCGCGCTGCTCGCCGACGCCGGCGCGGAGGACGCGGTCCTCGGCGGCGTGACGGCCGCCCTGAGCTTCGCCGAGCACTACGAGGAGGCGGTCGAGGTCGCGGACGCCATGGTGGAGGACGCGCGGATCCGCGGCTCGGCGCTGGGCTTCGTCAGCGCCAGCTACCTGCGCGGCGCGCTCTTCCTGCTGTGGGGGAAGGTGCCCGACGCGATCGCCGACCTCGAGGTCGCCGTCGACGGGCGCCGGTCGAACTGGGAGCAGTACCGCGCCCGCGCCATCGGCCAGCTCGCCGAGGCGGTGTTCGAGGGCGGCGACGAGGAGCGCGCGCTGACCCTCCTGCGCGACTCCGAGGCGGAGCCCGGCTACGGCGAGGGTCTGATGTGGGCGGCCCACCTCGACCACCGCGGCAACGTCGCGCTGGCGCGCGGCGAGCACCAGGAGGCCCTCGACTGCTACGCGCAGGCCCGCGCCGGGATGGCCGCGGTGATGCCGCCGATCAACCCCGCCTTCTCGCCGTGCCGGCGCGGCATGGCCGTCGCGCTCACGCGCCTCGGCCGGCCGGACGAGGGCCGCGCGCTGGCCGAGGAGGACCTCGAGCTCGCGCGCCGCTGGGGCGCGCCGGCGACGATCGGGGCCGCCCTGCTCGCCCGCGGCCTGACCGCCGGGCGCGACGGGATCGACGACCTGCGCGAGGCGGTGGCGATCGTCACGCAGACCGACGTCGGGCTGCCCGCCGCGCGGGCGCGGTTCGCGCTGGGCGTCGCGCTGCGGGCCGCCGGCCGGCGGACCGAGGCGCGCGACGCGCTGCGCGGCGCCCTCGACGCCGCGGAGGGCTGCGGCGCCCGGCGCATCGCGGCGCTCGCGCGGGAGGAGCTCGTCGCCCTCGGCGCGCGGCCGCGGCGCGCGCGGCTGAGCGGCGTCGAGTCGCTGACGCCGAGCGAGCGGCGCGTCGCCCGCATGGCCGCCGAGGGCATGACGAACCGCGAGATCGCCGAGGCGCTGTTCGTCACGCGCAAGGCGATCCAGTGGCACCTGGGCAACGCCTACCGCAAGCTGCGCATCCAGTCGCGGGAGGAGCTGCCCGACGCTCTCGCGGAGTGAGCGTTCGCGTAGTGTCGCTCCATGCACCGCACGATCGCCACCGCCGCCGCCCTCGGCGCCCTCCTCCTCGTCCCCGCCGCCCCCGCCGCCGCCGACCCCGAGCAGTGGAACTCGCCGTCCGGGAACATCCGGTGCGGCTCGTTCAGCCGGCAGAACCTGCGCTGCGACATGCGCCACCTCGGCAACGCGCGCAAGCCGCGGCCGAAGTCGTGCGAGTTCGACTACGGCAACTCGTTCGGCATCCAGGGCAACGGCCGGCGGGGCTACCTCATGTGCGTCAGCGACGCGGTCGGCGGCCCGGACGCGCCGACGCTGCCGTACGGCACCGTCTGGCGGCGCAACGGCTTCCGCTGCACGATCAGGCCCAGCGCCGTGCGCTGCACGAACAAGCGCGGGCACGGCTTCTCGCTGCGCCGCGGCCGGCAGCTCCTCTTCTAGCGCGCGGCGTCGAGCAGCGCGCGCATGTCGGCCATCGCGGAGGCGACGCGGCCGGCGAAGTCCGCGCGCTGCTCGGGCGTCAGCCCGCCCTCGTCGCGCGCGAGGAGCTGCGCGAACCCCTCGGCGACGGTCAGCGGGCTTCGGAGGTCGTGGACGAGCTTGGCGAGGCGGGCGTCGGGATCCGTCGCGTCCTCAGCCATCGCCCGGCTGGGACTCGAGCTGGATCTCGCCGCGCTCGAGGGCGATCGCGATCGCGTGCACGCGGTTGCGCGCCTGGAGCTTGCGGATCACGTTGCGCACGTGGGTGCGGACGGTCTCGACGCTGACGGTGATCTGGTCGCCGATCTGCTCGGCGGTGTGGCCCTCGGCCATCAGGTGCATGATCTCGCGCTCGCGCGGCGAGAGCTGCGGGACGTGCGAGGTGGCGCGCGGCGAGAGGAGGATCCGGTCGAGCCGCGGGTCGACGTACGAACCGCCCTCGGCGACCTGGTTGATGGCCGACAGCAGCTCGTCCATCGACCCGGCCTTGAGCACGTAGCCGCGCGCGCCGCTGTCCAGGCCCTCGTAGAGCAGCTCGGCGTCGGCGTCGCCGGTGTAGAGGACGACGGCGAGCTCCGGATGGCGCTGGAGGAGCTGTCGCGTCAGGTCGATCCCGCTCCCGTCGGGCAGGCGGATGTCCACCAGGGCGAGGTCGGGCTGGGTGTGCTCGATCAGGTCGACGCCCGCCGCGACGTTGCCGGCGGCGCCGACCACGTCGAGCCCAGCCTGGCTGAGCAGCACCTCGAGGCCGCTTCGCAGGGCCTCGTGGTCATCGATGACGACGAGCTTCGTCACGCGGCGGCAGCATACCCCCAAGAAAAGCCGCAAAGAGCGGCGCACGCGGAGGAGCCGGCCGGAAGGGGGGCGAAGTCGCCTCGCGCCGCGCCCTATCGTGAGCGCCCAGATGGCCAAGGACACCGAGAAGCTGATCCGGCAGCTCTCGCTCATCTCGTACCTCATGGCGGAGCGCCGGCCGGTCACCGCGCTGGAGATCCGCCGCGACGTCGAGGGCTACAGCGGGATGAACGAGGACGCGTTCGCGCGGCGCTTCTACGCGGACCGGGCCGAGCTCGACTCGCTCGGGATCCAGCTCACCGTCGACAAGCCGATCGACGCCGGCGGCGAGCAGGAGACCTACTCGCTGCGGCCCGAGAACTTCCATCTCCCCGCCATCCAGTTCACCGACTCCGAGCTGGCGGCGCTGCACACCGCGCTCTACCTCCTCGACGGGGAGTTCGCCTACGCCGAGCCGCTGCGCCTCGCGCTGCAGCAGATCTCGTGGGGGCGCCCCAGCCCGCTCGACACGACCGGCGGCCTGCGCCTCAACATCACGGCGTCGGCCGGCGGCCAGGAGCTCTCGCAGCGCCTCGCGAAGGTCGAGACGGCGATCTTCCGCCAGAAGACCATCACCTTCGACTACTACTCGCTGCAGCGCGACTCGCGCGACGCGCGGAAGGTGGACCCGTACCACCTGCTCTTCCGCGACGGCCAGTTCTATCTCGTCGGGCGCAGCCACGAGCGCGACGACATGCGCGTCTTCCGCCTGGACCGCATGCGCGGCAAGGTGGCGTACGCGACGAAGGCCGAGCACGACTTCAAGCGCCCGCGCGACTTCGACCCGCGCGTCTACGCCTCGCGCGCCGGCTGGCAGTTCGGCGAGACCGCCGGCACCGCCGAGATCTGGGTCTCCGAGCGGCTGGCGTGGCAGGTCGAGCGCCAGTACGGGCGCTACGGCGAGGTGGAGCCGGCGGGGGACGGGATCGTGTTCTCCACGCAGTTCGCCGACGCGCGCCAGCTGGCGTCGTTCGTGCTCGGGCTGGGCGAGCACGCGCGCGTCGTGGGGCCGGACGAGCTGGCGCGCGAGCTGGCCGGCCGCGTCGAGCTGCTGCACGAGCGCCACAGCGACGGACCGGAGCTGGCGCCGGCCGTCCCCGAGGGCGAGCGGGCCGAGGAGCCCGCCGAGGACGACGGCGGCGGCGGGCGCCGCGAGACGTCGATCCGCCCCGAGCGGTTCGCGCGGCTGGTCACGCTCGCGAGCATCCTCATCGAGGCGGGGCGCCGCGGGGAGAACCTGCAGGCCGACGACGTCCGCGCCCGCGTGCAGGTCTCGGCGCAGGAGCTGCAGGAGGACATCAACGTCCTCAACGTCGTCTCGTTCGGCGGCGGGACCTACGTGCTCTACGCCGAGATGCACCCCGACGGGACGATCGAGGTCGACCCCGAGCCCTACGCCGACAACTTCGCGCGCCCCGCGCGGCTGCTGCCGGTCGAGGCCAAGGCGCTCGTCGCGGCGATCGACCTCATCGGCGAGCACTTCCCCTCGGGCGCGCTCACCACCGCGCGGGAGAAGGTGGTGGAGGCGCTCGGCGGCGAGGACCCGCGCGACCAGCTCCACATCGCGACGGCGACGGCGGACGACCCGGACATGGCACGGCGGATCTCCGTCGCGATCGACGAGCGCCGGCTGCTGCGCCTGGAGTACTACAAGGAGTCGGCCGACACGTTCTCCGAGCGGCTCGTCGAGCCCTACCACCTCATGAACGGGCTGGAGGGCTGGTACGTCGCCGCCTACGACCCGGCCAAGGAGGACGTGCGCCACTTCCGCCTGGACCGGATCAAGGCGGCCGAGGTGACGGACGTGGCGTTCGAGCCGCGCCCGGAGGCCTACGTGGCCGCCGACGTCGACGGCTGGGCGCGCACCGGCGAGCTGGAGGCGTCGCGCCCGGCGCGCGTGTGGGTCTCGCCCGAGCGGGCGCGGTGGGCGCGCGAGGAGCGGCGCGTCGCGCAGGAGCTGTCGGACGGCGCCGTGATCGTCGAGCTGCGCTACAAGGGGACCGACTTCCTCATCCGCGAGATCCTCAAGGAGGCGGGCGACGCCGCCGTCCTCGAGCCGGCCGACGCGCGCGAGGCCGTGCGCGAGGCGGTCGCGAAGCTGCGCGACCGCGCGGCCGCCGCGGCACGCTGAGCGTGCGGCGGGCGTTCCAGCGGATCGGTCGCCAGCCGTGGTTCGCGGCCTTCGCGCGCCGGGTCGGCGGGCGAACCGATCGCCTCCTCTACCGGGCGACGGGCGGGCGGTTCACGCTGACGGGCAGCCTCGCCCCGGTCCTGCTGCTCACGACGAGGGGGCGGCGGAGCGGGCGGCCACGGACGACGCCGGTCATCTACGTCCGCGACGGGGACGGGTTCGTCGTCAGCAGCGAGGACTACGGGCAGCCGAAGCCGGCGGCGTGGCCGCTGAACCTCGACGCGAACCCGGACGCGACGGTCGAGCTCGACGGGCAGACGATCCCGTGCCGCGGACGGCGCCTGTCAGAGGAGGAGGCCGACCGGCACTGGCCGGCGCTGTGCGAGGTGTGGCCGGCGCACGCGGCGTACCGCGAGCGCAGCGGGACGCGACACACGTTCCGCCTCGACCCCGTCGACGGCTGAAGCGCGGCGCTACGGCTCCGGCCGCTCCGCGACGCGGGCGAAGGTGCGGACCGCGTCGACGCCGCCGGCCGGGCGCGAGCCCTCCGGGCGCTCCGACCACGCGGCGAGCAGCCCGCGGTCGGTGAAGACGACGTCGCCGGCGTTCGCCTCGTGATCCTCGGAGACCGGCTCGGGCGGCCCGAACAGCGGTGTCTGGAGCGGCGCGTCGTCACCCTCGGCAGCGGCCGGCGCGAACGCCGCGTAGACCTGCGCCGGGTCGCCGGACAGTGTGGGAGGCGCGATCGCGGACCACACGACCGCCCAGCCGCCCGGGCCCGCGGCGAGGGCCGGGCCACCGGCCTCGCGGCCGGCGACGCTCAGCGCCTGCGGCGCCCCGAACCGATCGCCGCCATCCGTGAACGCGACGCGCAGCTCCGCGCCCGCGGCCCACGCGAGCGCGGTGCGGCCGTCGGGGGCCCGTGCGAGGTCGAACGGGGGCGCGCCCTGCTCGGGGGTGCGCCGGTCGACGAGCTGCGCGCGCCGGAAGCGCCGCGCGCCCGCCGGGCGGACGGCCGCCTCGAGCAAGGCCGGACCGCGGGACCCGCCCTCGGTGAGCCGCTGCGCGCTCCATGCGACGACCGCCCGGCCGCTCGCGTCGAGCGCCGCGCGCGTGAAGGCGCCGTACGCCGGTGCGGACCGGATCGTCTGCGTGCCGCCGAACGACGCGCGGCCGGCGCCCTTGACCCGCGCGCGGACGACGTCGCGCTCGTTCCACACCACGATCGCCCGGCCGCCGCGCGCGGCGGCGACCGCGACCCGGAACGTGCGGCGCGTCCGGAAGGCCAGCGTCCGGCCCATCCCATGCCCGGGCCGCCGCACCGCGACGCGGACGCCCTCGTGCGCGAAGCCGCGGTCGTCGAACCACGCCGCCGCGATCGTGCCGTCCGGAGCGGCGTCGATGTGGGCGCCGGCGAGCCGGCGCCCGCTCGCCAGCGGCCGGCTCGGGCCGAGCGAGCCGTCGGCCCGGCCGTACGCGATGCGCAGCCGCCGGTCCGACGGCTGGAGCAGCGCGACGAAGCGGTTGCCGAACGCCGCGACGTCGACGAGGTGCGCGGGCCCGGGACGGGGGGGCGAGAACGCGCTCGCGCCCGGCGCGCGGACGGCGATCGCGGTGCCGGTCGTCGCCTCCTCGCCGATCCCGTCCTGCCAGCGGGCCAGGGTCAGCGCCCCGCCGCCGGTGAAGCCGATCGCTCGCGGCGGGTCGACGAAGAGGTGCGCCCGCGAGACGTCCTGCTCGCCCGTCCACGGCGGCGCGGCCGCCGCGCCGCCGGCACAGACCCCGAACGCGACGGCGACGAGGGCGATCAGGCGGCGTGCGGGCATGGTGACCGGTTGGAACGCGCCGGGCTCGCGGCAGTTGCGCCTACCGGAGCAGCTCGCCGAAGCGCGCGTAGCGCAGGTTCCACGCCGTGCGCGAGCGCGGCGCGCGGCGCGCGTGGTCGGCCATCATCGCCCCGAAGGCGCCGGCGAACCCTTCCCGCGGGTGCAGCTCGCGCACGGCGCGGCGGGTGGCGCCGCTGACCTCCCACGCGCGCATCCCGATCGTGTCGAGCCCGGCGCCGGTGCGGACGAGGTGGCCCTCGACGCTCTGCGACGGCGGGACGTGCGGGTTGAGGTGCAGCGTGATCGCCTCGGCGGCGCGCTCGGCGCGCGGGTCGTCCCACGCCAGCGCGCGCTCGGCGCTGAGCACCGTGAAGCAGCGGTCGTCGCGCGCGTCGGGGACGCCGGCGTCGTGCAGCAGCGAGGCGACGTAGGCGACCTCCGGGTCGGGCCGCAGCCCGTCGGCCCGCGCGAGCAGCGTCCCGTAGAGGTAGGTCCGGTACGAGTGGCCGGCGAGGCCGCCGGGCAGCGCGTCGCACTGCGCCTCGGCCGCCCGTGCGCCGGCCGTGTCCGGGATCGGGACGTCGCGCGGGTCGGCGTCGATGCGGCGGCGGGCGGCGCGCGGCAGCAGCGCGATCCCCTCGCGCACGAGCTGGGCCGCGAGCGCCAGGCCGTCGCGGCGGCTCAGCCGGCCGCCGGTGCGCTGCGTCCAGCCGAGCGTTCCGACCACGCCACGAAGCCTAGGACCAGGAACCCGGCGAGCGCGTCCGTCCAGATCGTCGCGTACCAGACCGGCGGGATGTCCGGGTTGCCGGAGGTGAAGTGCCCGAGCGCCGCGAGCGCCCAGAGGCCGAGGGCGACGAGCCACGGCCGCGCGCCGCGCTGGTCGCCCCGCGAGTAGGAGCGGTACGCGCGGATCGCGACCACGAGGAAGATCGGCCAGGTGACGACGATCGCGGTGCGCACGACCCAGTCGGGGATCGGCGACTCCGGATAGTCCTCGATCTTCACGAAGTTGTGCGTGAAGTGGATCCCCGTCGAGACCATCGTGAACGTCAGGATCGCCCTCAGCGCTTCGCTGCCTCTCGCCATCGCCGGCCTCCCCTCGTCGACTAGATAGATCGCTCTATTCCCGACGCTACCATGGCTCAGCGTGACGAGCGACACACGCACCCGCATCCTCGACACGACCGCCGATCTCTTCCGCCGCCACGGCTACACGGGCACGGGCATGAAGCAGATCGTCCAGGCGGCGCAGGCCCCGTTCGGGTCGCTCTACCACCACTTCCCGGGCGGGAAGGAGGAGCTGGGGCACGAGGTCATCCTCCGCGGCGGTGCGATGTACGCCGAGCTGTTCGCGCAGATCGCGCGCGACGCCGACGGGCCCCTCGACTACGTGCGCGACGTCTTCGACGGCGCCGCGCAGACGCTCGTCGAGTCCGGCTACGAGGACGCGTGCCCGATCGAGACCGTCGCGCTCGAGGTCGCCAGCACGAACGAGCCGCTGCGCCTCGCCACGGCCGAGGTCTTCCAGAGCTGGATCGACGGCTGGACGGCCTACCTCGAGCGGCGCGGGGGGATCGAGCGCGAGCGGGCGCGCGAGCTCGGGATCGAGCTGCTCGCCTCGATGGAGGGCGCGTTCGTGCTCTGCCGCGCGCTCCGCTCGCCGGAGCCGATGCGGCTCGCGGGCGGCGCGGCCGTCGACCGCGTGCGGGCCGCGCTGCCCTAGCGGTGGCGCGCGTACAGCTCGCGCATCCACCCGAGCAGCCCGAGCCCGTCGAGCGCCTCGCGCACGGGCGCGAAGAGCGGGTGGTCGCGCTGGGGCTGCGCGTACGGGAACTGCTCGGGCGCGAGCGGCGGCGCGAGAAGGGCGGCGAGGGTGAGGTCGGCGACGGTGAAGGTGTCCCCGACGAGGTAGCCGCTCGGCCCGACCTCGGCCTTCAGGCGCTCGGCCGCCGCGCGCACCTTGGCCAGCGCGCGCTCGGGCCCGTCGCCGCGCAGGTCGAACTGGGCCTCGATCTGCGAGCGCAGCGCCGGGAACGCCGCGCGCACCAGCGGGCGGGCGCCCGCGGCGAGGTCCGGCATGAACATGCCGACGAAGAGCTCCTGGTCGGGCAGCGCGTGGTGCATGGCGAGCATCCGCGTGTACGGCCCCAGCTCCTCGTCGAGGAAGTCCTCCAGCTCGAGTGCGCGGCGGCGCGCGTCCGGGTCGGCCGGATACAGCGGCCGGTCGGGCTGCCGGCGCTCGAGCTCGGCGATGATCTCCGTCGAGTCGCCGATCGCCCGGCCGTCGACGACCAGCACCGGGAACGTCTCGCCGCCGCTCAGGAGCCGCGCGACGAGCGGGTGCACCCCCGGCGTGACCGCGCGCCGCGTGTGCGGGACGCGCTTGTGGTCGAGCGCCCACCGCGCCTTCTCGTTGTAGTGCGAGACCTTCAGGTGCCAGAGGACCGGCCTGCGCATGTCGCGCGCTCGCCTAGAAGCGGACCCGAGGTCCGCGGCCGGGGAGGAGGAGCGTCCGTGGCATCGTCGGGCGAGCGTACGCCATCGTCGGGGTCGCGGTGGAGCGCGACGCCCGCGACCACGAGCGCGACGCCCGCCACCTCGGCCGCGCTCGGCACCTGCGTGAGGACGACGATCCCGATGACCGTCGCGGTCGCCGGCAGCAGCGAGACCATCAGCGCGTACGTCGCCCGGGCGAGCTTCGCGAGCGCGAGCTGGTCGGCGACGTACGGGATGACCGAGGACGACACGCCGACGCCGCCGCCCGCGAGCAGCCCGACGGGGTCGGTCAGCGCCGGCACGGCCGCCCACCCGCCGACGAACGTGACGACGACCGCGGCGACGAGCATCGACGCCGCAAGCCCGTCGATCCCGCTCAGCCGCGGGTGCTTGGCGACGCGGTCGGCGAGCACGATGTACAGCGCGAAGAGCACCGCGTTGGCGAACGCGAGGACGAGGCCGAGCGGCTCGGCGCTGACGTGCACGCCGGTGAGCAGGTAGACGCCGGGCACCGCCAGCGCGAGGGCGGTCGCGTTGCGGCGCGTCCGCGCGCCGAGCGCCGCGAGGACGATGACGGGCAGGAACTCGATCGCGGCGACGGTGGCGAGCGGCAGCCGGTCGATCGCCAGGTAGAAGCAGGCGTTCATCACCGCGAGCACGCTCCCCCACGCGAGCACCAGCCGGCGGCCGGGGCGGTCGAGCGCGGCGAACGCCCGCCAAGGCCGCCGCCACGCCGCGAAGATCAGCGCGGCCGACGCGATGCGCAGCCACGCGACGCCGAGCACGTCGACGCGCGCGAAGAGCAGCACCGCGAACGCCGGCCCGAGGTAGTGGAAGACGGCGCTGACGAGGAAGTAGGCGTACGGCGGCACCGCCGAAGCATGGTGCGCGCAAGCGCCGGTTCCCATGGGCGATCGCAGGTATCCTGCGGGCGATGGCTTCGAATGGCGGCCTCCTGGACGCGACGAACCTTCGCCTCCTCGCCGAGCTGCGGGAGGACGCGCGGATGTCGCTGGCCGAGCTCGGGCGTCGCGTCGGCCTCTCGCCGCCCGCGGTCACCGACCGTCTGCGGCGCCTGGAGCAGGAGGGCGTCATCACCGGCTACCGCGTCGAGGTCGACCCGCGCGCGCTCGGCTTCACGCTCGGCGTGCAGCTGCGCATCCGGCCCGCGCCGCGCCAGCTGCGCGACGTCGCCGAGCTCGCGCGCCAGACGCCCGAGGTCGTGGAGTGCCACCGCGTGACCGGCGACGACTGCTACGTCATGACCGCGTACGTCCGCGACGTCGGCCACCTCGAGGAGCTGATCGACCAGTTCGCCGCCTACGGACAGACGACGACGGCGATCATGCAGTCCTCCCCCGTGCCCCGGCGCGGGATCACGCCATCGGCCGCCGGCCCACCCGCTCGATCCACGCGCTGACCCGCGGGTGCGCATCCGTGCGCAGGTGCTCGGCGAGCACGTGGTGGAACGGGTCGGTGTCGTCGGCCTCGAGCTCGAGCGTCGCGTAGCGCAGGAAGGGCCAGGCGACGACGTCGGCCACGCCGAAGTCGCCGAGCAGGTGGTCGCGCCCGTCGAGCAGCGCCTCGAAGACGTCGAGCGAGCCGCGGACCTCCGCGGCCCACGCGGCCGCCTCGGGCGCGTCGGGCGACGCGGCGAGCAGGTTCGGCGCGACCTTCCAGACGCGGTTGAACCAGTCGACGAACACGCCGGCCTCCGCCCGGCGCGCCGGCTCGGCCGGGTACAGCGGCGGCTCCGGATGCGTCCCCTCGAGGTGCTCGAGGATCGCGGCCGAGTCGGCGATGACGCGGTCGCCGTCGACGAGGACCGGCACGAGCGGCTGGCCGCTGATCGCCTCGACCGGCGAGCGGTCGGCCGGATCGATCCACACCGACTCGACCTCGATGCCCTTGTGGGCGAGCGCGAGAGCGACGCGGTCGACGTTGGTGGAGAAGGGGAAGCGGTAGAGGCGGAGCACGGCGAGCGGTGTAGCTTGCCGCACGTGAGCCGCCGCGACCAGATCAAGATGACCGAGGAGGAGGTCGCCGCCTTCCTCGACGAGCAGCGCGTCGTCGTGTGCGCGACCAACGGCAGGGACGGCTTCCCGCACCTCATGCCGCTGTGGTACGTCGTCCGCGACGGCGAGGTCTGCGCGTGGACGTTCGCCAAGTCGCAGAAGGTCCGCAACCTCGAGCGCGACCCGCGCGCGACGCTCCAGGTCGAGGACGGCGAGCAGTACCAGGAGCTACGCGGGGCGATGCTCAAGTGCGAGGTCGAGCTGATCCGCGACACGCCGCGCGTCGAGGCGTTCGGGATCGAGCTGTTCACCCGCTACACCGACGGCGGCGCCGACGACGCGGTCCGCGCGATGGTGGCCAAGCAGGCCCCCAAGCGGGTGCTGCTGCGGTTCGCCGAGCGCGAGCGCGCGACGTGGGACCACAGGAAGCTCGGCGGGACCTACTAGCCTCACCCGGCCGTGGAGCCGCTCAAGGGCCTCATCCTGTCCGGCGGCCGGGGCACCCGGCTGCGCCCGATCACGTACACCAGCGCGAAGCAGCTCGTGCCGGTGGCGAACAAGCCCGTGCTCTTCTACGGCATCGAGGCGATGGCCGCCGCCGGGATCCAGGACATCGGGATCATCATCGCGCCGGAGACCGGCGACGAGATCAAGGCGGTGACCGGCGACGGCGAGCGGTTCGGCGTGCGCATCACCTACATCCTCCAGGACGAGCCCGCCGGCCTCGCGCACGCCGTGCTCACCGCCGAGCCGTTCCTTGGCGACAGCCCGTTCGTCATGTACCTGGGCGACAACCTGCTCCAGGGCGGGATGACCGAGCTGGTCGACGCGTTCCGCGAGCACGCGCCCGACGCGCTGATCCTCCTCACGCCCGTCCCCGACCCCGAGCACTACGGCGTCGCCGAGCTGCAGGACGGTCGCGTGACGCGGCTGCTCGAGAAGCCGCCCGAGCCGAAGACGGACCTCGCGCTCGTCGGCGTCTACATGTTCACCGCGGGGATCCACGACGCCGCCCGCGCGATCGAGCCCAGCGCGCGCGGCGAGCTGGAGATCACCGACGCGATCCAGCACCTCGTCGACGGCGGGCTGCGCGTCGAGCCGCACATCGTGCAGGGCTGGTGGAAGGACACCGGGCGCCTGGACGACATGCTCGAGGCCAACCGGCTCGTGCTCGACACGATCGAGACGCGGGTGGAGGGCGAGATGGCCGGGTCGACGACGCACGGGCGCGTGATCGTGGAGGCGGGCGCGCGGCTGGAGAACGCGACGGTCCGCGGGCCCGCCATCATCGGCGCGGGCGCGCGTCTGACCGACTGCTACATCGGGCCGTACACCGCCGTCGGCCCGGGCTGCGTCATCGACCGCGCGGAGGTCGAGCACTCGATCCTGCTGGAGGGCTCGAGCGTGGAGGGCCTCGACGGGCGGATGGAGTCCTGCCTGCTCGGGCGCAACGTCCGCATCGGCCGCTCGACCGGGCAGCCGCGCGCCTTCCGCTTCATGGTCGGCGACAACAGCGAGATCGGGATCCTCTAGACGATGCACCTCCTCGTCACCGGCGCGAAGGGGATGCTCGGCCACCGCGTGGCGCGGGTCGCGCAGGCGCGCGGGCACGAGGTCACCACGACCGACCTGCCGGAGCTCGACGTCACCGACGACGCCGCCGTGCGCGCGTTCGTCGGGCGCACCGCCCCCGACGCGATCGTCAACTGCGCGGCGTACACCGACGTCGACGCGTGCGAGACGAACGAGGAGCTCGCGACCCGCGTCAACGGCGAGGCCGCCGGCAACGTCGCGCGCTGCGGCGTGCCGGTCGTGCACGTGTCGACCGACTACGTCTTCGCGGGCGACGCGCGCACGCCCTACGTCGAGTCCGACGCGCCGGACCCGCGCACGGCCTACGGGCGCTCGAAGCTCGCCGGCGAGCGCGCGGTGCAGGAGGCGTCGGAGCGCCACGCCATCGTCCGCACCGCCTGGCTGTTCGGCGACGGCGGCAAGAACTTCGTCGACACGATGCTGCGCCTCGGCGGCGAGCGCGACGAGGTCTCCGTCGTCTTCGACCAGGTCGGCTCGCCGACGTGGACCGGGCACCTCGCGCCGGCCCTCGTCGAGCTGGCCGAGCGCGGTGGGGCGGGCTTCTTCCACGCGGCCGGCGGCGGCGCGTGCTCGTGGTTCGAGCTGGCCATCGAGGCGATGCGCCTGCGCGAGCTCGACTGCCGCGTCGTCGCGGTGACCACCGAGGAGTACCCCCTCCCCGCCCCGCGGCCGAAGTTCAGCGTGCTCGCGACCGAGCGCGCCGACGGCATCCGGCTGCCCGACTGGCACGAGGGCGTCGCCCAGCACGTCAAGGAGGTCGTCCCGGCATGAGGTTGCTCGTCTGCGGCGGGGCCGGGTTCATCGGCTCGAACTTCGTGCGCATCCGCGTGCGCGACCACGGCGACGACGTCGTCGTGCTCGACAAGCTCACCTACGCGGGGCGCAAGGAGAACCTCGAGGACGTCGAGCACACCTTCGTCCGCGGCGCGATCGAGGACCCCGAGGCCGCCGCGGGCGCGATGGAGGGCGTGGACGCCGTCGTGAACTTCGCCGCCGAGACGCACGTCGACCGGTCGATCGCGGAGCCCGACGCGTTCGTCAAGACGCACTCGCAGGGGACGTACGTCCTGCTGGAGGAGGCGCGCCGGCGCGGCGTGCGCTACGTGCAGGTCTCGACCGACGAGGTCTATGGCTCGATCGAGGAGGGCTCCTTCTCCGAGGAGTCCCCGCTCGCGCCCTCGTCGCCGTACAGCGCGACGAAGGCCGGTGCCGACCTGCTCGTGTGGAGCTACTTCCACACGTTCGCCATGGAGACCGTGATCTGCCGCGGGTCGAACAACTACGGGCCGTACCAGTACCCCGAGAAGCTGATCCCGCTGATGGTCCTCAACGCCCTGCACGGCGACAGGCTGCCGGTCTACGGCGACGGGATGCAGGTGCGCAACTGGCTGTACGTGGAGGACTTCGCGCGCGGGATCGGGCACGCGCTGGAGCACGGCGGCGCCGGCGAGGTCTACAACGTCGGCGGCCCGGACGAGTGCCCGAACATCGAGGTCGTCAAGCGGATCATCGAGCTGACCGGCCAGGACGAGTCGATCATCGAGTACGTGACCGACCGCCCCGGCCACGACCGCCGCTACTCGCTCGGGTCGGAGAAGATCCGCGCCCTGGGGTGGGAGGCGCAGGTGCGCTTCGAGGAGGGCCTGCCGCGGACCGTCGAGTGGTACCGCGACCACGCGTGGTGGTGGGAGCCGATCCGCTCGGGCGACTACCGCGCGTACTACGAGCGCCAGTACGGCACGTCGCTGGGCTGAGGGCGGCGGCGCAGGCGCGCGGCCGGACTAGCCGGAGGCGCCCGGGAGCCCGCTGATCTTCCAGGCGTCGCCCTCCTTGACGAGCTGGAGCGTCTCGACCTTCTCCTCGTCGACGCCCGTCTCGACGCGGGCCGTCGCCTCGGCGCCCTTCACCTTGACGTCCTCGACCGTGAGCGTGAACGAGTCGGCCTGGTCGAGCGCCTTGTCGACCGCCTTGACGCAGTCGGTGCCCGAGGCCTTGATCCGCTCGACGAGCTCCTTGGCCAGCAGCGCGTCGCAGATGCGGCGCGGCTCGTCCTCCTGGCCGGCCTCCTCGAGGTCCTCGACCGTGCGGGCCACGTCCTGCTCGGCGCCGTCGAAGTCGGTGGCCGAGTCGCTCTGCGCGCCGCACCCGGCGGCGGCGGCGGTGAGCACGAGCGCGAGGATCGCGATGAGGAGACGACGGGGCACGGCGGCGCAGCCTACCGGGGACGGTTCCTATGCTCTTCGCAGTGTCCTCCGAGTCCCCACCCGTCCCCCGCGGCCGCCACGCGCCGCCGCTGGAGGTCCGGCTCGAGCGCCAGCGCGCGCGGCTGTTCGAGGCCGCGGCCGCCGTGTTCGCCCGCCTGGGCTACGCGGAGGCGAGCGCGGAGGCGATCAGCCGCGAGGCCGGGATGTCCAAGGCCACGTTCTACGAGCACTTCGCCAACAAGGAGGAGTGCATCCTCGCCCTGTTCGACGCGGCGGGCCGCCGCGTCAGCGAGGCGGTGGCGGCGTCGACCGGCGTCGACCCCGCGTCGATCGTGAACGAGTCCACGCCCGAGGAGCGGGTGCTCGGCGGCGTCCGCGCCTTCCTGTCGGCGATCGAGGCCTACCCCGACTACGCCCGCACCCTGCTCGTCGAGATCATCGGCGCGGGCCCGAAGGCCACGGCCCGCCGCGACGCGGTGCTCGAGGACTTCGCCCGCCTGATCGACGCCCAGAACGCGATCGCCCACGAGCGCTTCGGCGCGTCGCGCCTGGCCTCGCTCGACGACGCGTTCGCGATCGTCGGCGCGATCGTCGAGCTCACCTCCCGCCACCTGCGCCACGCGCGCCCCGAGAACATCCGCGACCTCGAGCCGGTCATCGCGCGGGTGGTCACGGGGATCGTCGAGCAGGGCGGCAGCTAGCCGCTGGCCGCGGCGAGCGGCTCCTCGTCGACGTCGCCTCGCGGCAGCGGCGGCACGTCGTACACGAGTGCCACGTCGCGCCTGACGTTCTCCCACGAGAGCGTCCGCCGGAACGCCGCGGCGGCCGCGGCGTCGGGCTTGCGCTCCAGCCCCGCGCGCAGGACGCCGAGCAGGCCGTCGTGCCCGGTCACCGGGTCCCAGTACAGGGCGCCGTCGCCGAGCACCTCGCTGCTGTACCCGCGGGCCGTGGTGACGACGGGGCAGCCCGCGACCGCGGCCTCGCCGTCGACGACCGGCAGCAGCTCGTACCAGCTCGCGAGCGCGTGGAGCCGCGCCCGCCGGTACATCGCGAGCGTCTCGTAGCGGTCCAGCGCCCCGAGCCACGTCAGCGACGGGTGCTCGTCGACGAACGCCGCGAACCGCCGCACGTACGCGCGGTGCCGCGGGTTCGCGGGCCCGACGAACACGCCGGGGACGCCGAGCTCGACGAGCGCGCGGGCGAGGCCGAGCTGGTTCTTGCGCGCCTCGACGCGGGCCACGCTCAGCACGAACTCGGCCGGCAGGGCCGGGAGGGCCACGTCGTGGTCGGCCCAGTCGGCGCCGTTGCGGACGAGGTGCGCCGGCCGCGCGGCGACGCCGAAGTCCCCGACGATCGCGTCCGTCTCGCGGTGCGACAGGACGACCCACTGGTCGGCGCGGCTCAGCATGTCGCGCTGGCGGCGGTCGACCCCGCGCGCGAGCTGACCGGCCGCCTCGCCCCACAGCCGCGGTGCGCGCGCCGCCTGGGCGACCCCGCGCAGGCGCAGGAAGCCCTCCAGCCCGACGGTGCGCGCGACGCGCGCGCTCAGGCCGGCGCGGCCGACCGTGTGGTACCGGTTCTCCCAGCGGCGGTCGTGGTGGATCGGCGAGAGCACGACGCGGTCGGCGACCGCCCTCGCGAGGTCGAGGTGGTGCGCGCTCTCCAGCGGCCAGTCGACGTTGAAGACGTGCGCGACGTCGAAGCGGCCGGCGGGGCGCTGGTGGCCGACGTGCAGGACGGCCGCGCCCCCGGCCTCCGTCACCGCGCGGGCGTACTGGCGAGCCTGTTCCGTAGGGCCCGCGGCCAGTCGCCCGGCGTCGGACCGGAGAAGGAAGAGGACTCGCATGGCGGCCGAGGCGACCCTAGCGTGACGATCGCCGGGGGACCAACACCGAGGTCGAATTGCGGCGGCGCGAGCGGGTCGCGGGGGTGGCGTGCCCAAAAGAGAGGGGTGGCTCCCTCATGCGCCCCGGGCGCCGCGGGCCGACGATGCGGCCATGCGCTCGACCAACCTCATCGCCGCCCTCTCCGCCACCGCCCTGCTCGGCCTGGCCACCACCGCGGACGCCAAGACCTACTGCGTCGGCGCTCCCGCCGGCTGCCCGGCCGACGGCGTCGCCGCCTCGCTGGACGGCGCCCTCTCCGCCGCCCAGGCCAGCGGCGGCCCCGACGAGATCCGGGTGGGCGCCGGCACCTTCAAGACGCCGCAGGGCTTCAAGTACGCCGCGGCCAGCGACGTCAACACCATCCAGATCCACGGCGCGGGCCCGGACCAGACGATCCTGCGCCCGGACACGGACGCGAAGGGGACGTTCACGACGCTCTCCGTCGACGCGGCGGGCGAGAGCGCCGTCGACGGGCTCGGCATCGTCGCCCCGGCGCGCCTGGCCTCGGGCGACAAGACGCGCGGCGCGAGGCTCACCGGCCTCGTGACCGCGGAGCACCTGCGGATCACCGAGCCGGCCGGCGGCATCCACCCGAGCGAGGGCGTGCTGCTCGACGGCGCGCACCTCGTGTCCTCGCGCATCGAGCTGTCGACCGGGACCGGCGTGCAGGTCGAGGGCGATCGCTCGGTCATCGTCAACGACTGCGCGATCACCGCCCGCATCGGCCTGCGCAGCCTGCTCGGCGGCCCCGTGACGGTGTACCGCACGCGGATCGCGGCGCTGCAGTACGGCGTGATGAACAACATCGGCGCCGACGTGAGCCTGGCGAGCGTCCTCGTGCGGCTCACCGCCGACGACGCGACCGGGCTGCAGGCCCAGGCCAGCTCGGGCTACGACGCCCGGATCAAGGCCACCAACGTCACGATCGAGGGCTACGACCACGGCGGGACGACCGCCGTCTCCGCCAGCGCCCTCGGCGGCTACGACGCCGGGATCAAGCTCGACAACACGATCCTGCACGGCGTCTCGCACGGGCTCGCGCGCTTCGCCAACCACGCCGACAGCCAGGCGGTGATCCAGGGGCAGAAGCTCAACTACGACAGCTCCCACAACACGCAGACGGGCGGTGGCGTGATCTCCGTCGCGAACGGCACGGACGTCGACCCCGGCTTCGCCGACGTCGCCGGCGGCGACTTCCGCCTCGCGCGCACGTCGCCGCTCATCGACACGGGGATCGCCATGACCTTCGTGGCGCTCCCGGGCCTCGACGCCGCCGGGGGGACGCGCAAGGTCGGCGACGCGCTCGACCTCGGCGCGTTCGAGCACCAGCACGCCGCGCCGGTCGCGGCGATCGCGCCCCAGCCGGAGACGCTGGTCGGCCAGAGCGTCGAGCTCGACGGCGCCGGCTCGAACGGCGGCGATCCGGGCGACGCGATCGCGGCGTGGGCGTGGAGCTTCGGCGACGGCGGGACGAGCGTGCAGGGCCCGCAGACGACGCACGTCTGGGCGATGCCGGGCACGTACCAGGTGTCGTTGAAGGTGACGGACCTCGACGGCAAGAGCGCGACGACCACGCGGACCGTCGTCGTGAAGGCGCTGCCGACCGCGGCCACGCCGGCCGGCTCGGGGTCGGGCTCCGGCTCGGGGTCGGGCACCGGCAGCGGCACGGCCACGGGCGGCACCGGCGCCGGCGGCGGCACCGCCCCGGTCGTCATGGCCGAGACCCCCGTCAGCGAGCGCCCTGCGACGAGCACGAACCCGGTCGCGCCCGACCGCACGGCTCCGGTCGTCTCGGGCCTGCGCCGCCGCGGGCGCGCGGTGCGGTTCTCGCTCAGCGAGAGCGCCGCGGTGAAGGTGCGCGTCGAGCGCCGCGCCGGCCGCCGCTTCCGCGGGGTGGGCCGCGCCAAGCGCCTCGCCGGCGCCGCGGGCCGCAACGCGCTGCGCATCCGCCGGCTCGCCCCGGGCCGCTACCGCCTCGTCGTGACCGCGGTCGACGCGGCCGGCAACCGCGGCGTGAAGCGGCTGGCGTTCCGCGTCGGCTAGGCGAGGGGCGCGGTGGGACGCCACCCGGGGGGCGCGTGCGGCACGATGCCGCGCGTGTCCCTCGACGAGCTCGAAGCCGCGGTCACCCACTGCCGCCTCTGCCCGCGGCTGGTGGCCTGGCGCGAGGAGGTCGCGCGGGTCAAGCGCGCGTCGTTCGCCGGCGAGGAGTACTGGGCGCGGCCGATCCCCGGCTTCGGGGATCCGGCCGCGCGCGTCGTCGTGTTCGGCCTCGCCCCCGCCGCGCACGGCGCCAACCGAACGGGCCGGGTGTTCACCGGCGACCGCTCGGGCGACTTCCTCTTCGCCTCGCTGCACCGCACCGGCTTCGCGAACCAGCCGACCTCGGTCGCGCGCGACGACGGGCTGCGGCTCGACGACCTGTGGGTGACCGCCGCCGTCCGCTGCGCGCCGCCCGCGAACAAGCCGCTGCCCGCCGAGCGGGACACCTGCATCACGACGTGGGCGGTTCCGGAGCTGGCCGCGCTGGAGCGGGCGCGCGTCGTGGTCTGCCTGGGCGCCTTCGCGTGGGACGCGGCTCTGCGCGTACGCGCGGCGATGCCGGGCGGCGAACCGTTCCCGCGCCCGCGGCCGCGGTTCGGCCACGGCGCGGAGCTGCCGGGCAGGCCGTGGACGCTGCTCGGCTGCTTCCACCCGAGCCAGCAGAACACGTTCACCGGCGTGCTGACGGCGCCGATGATGGACGCCGTCTTCGCCCGCGCGCGCGAGCTCGCTACCTGAAGAACCGGCCGAAGAGCGGGCCGCGGATCTCCTGCGGCGTGACGCGGCCCGCGGCGACGATCGCCTGCATCGCGCGACCGGGGACGACCTCGGCGCGGTTGCGGGCCAGGCCGTCGACGCCGACCCGCGCGCACAGCTCGGCGTCGACCCAGGCCGGCTTCGGGATGACGTTCTCGATCGGCGTCGGGCCGGAGACGTCGAAGAACTCGGTCGCCACCGGCCCCGGGCACAGCGCGGTGACCGCGATCCCGTGCGGCTTGAGCTCCTCGTGGATCGCGTGCGTGAAGGACCGCGACCAGGCCTTCGCCGCGCCGTAGCCGGCCATCCGCGGCAGCGGGGCGTAGCCCGCCGTCGAGGCCACGTTGAGGATCGCGCCGGAGCCGCGTTCGACCATCGCCGGGACGAACCGCCCGGTCAGGTCCGCGACCGCCTCGACGAGGATGCGGATCTGCTGGATCTCGCGGTCGACGTCGGCCTCGTGGAAGCAGCCGGACGTGCCGAAGCCCGCGTTGTTGACGAGGACGTCGACGTCGAGGCCGAGCGCCGCCACGCGGCCCGGCAGCTCCGCGCGGGCGGCGGGGTCGATCAGGTCGCACGGCAGCACCTCGGCGCGCACGCCGTGGTCGGAGCCGAGCTCGGCGGCCAGCTCCTCGAGCCGCTCCCGGCGGCGGGCGACGAGCGTCACCCCGTGGCCGCGGCGCGCGAGCTCGCGGGCGATCTCGGCACCGATCCCCGCCGACGCTCCGGTGACCAGGGCGGTGGCGCCGCCCCGCGGGTCAGGCAGTCCTGGCATGGACCAACCTGTACCCGCGGGGCGCCCGCCGCTAGCGGAGCCGCACGGCGAGTCGCGCGACCGCGCGCCCGCCCTGGGTGAGCACGACGGCGTAGCGCCCGGCCCGCGCCCGCTTCGGCGCGCGCAGCGTCAGCCGGCCCGATCCCGTCCGCCTGGCCTTCGCGAACGTCCGCTTCCCGCGCACGAGCTTGGCCGTGACCGCGCCCGCCGCGCCGCTGATCCGGCACCTGACCTTCGCGCCGCCGCCCTTGGCGCGGGAGACGACGCACGTCACGAGGGCCGGCGCGACGGCCTCGCCGGCCACGGCCGGCGTCGCCGTCGGCGCGAGCCCGACGACGCGCGGGCCGTCGAGCTCGCGGAACCCGGCCGCGCCGGTGTCCGAGATCTCGCAGTCCGCGTTGACCGTGTCGCCGGCGACGTCGTGCACCGAGTGATCGGTCGCGGCGCCGCAGTTGACCGTGTCGGCGCCGCCGTCGCGCGAGAGCAGCGTGTCCGGCCCGTCGCCGCCGTTCAGGGTGTCGACGCCACCGCTGCCGTCGAGCAGGTCGGCCCCGCCCGTGCCGTTCAGTGTGTCGCCGTCGGCTCCGCCGTCGAGGGTGTCGTCGCCGGCGTTGCCGGTGAGCGTGTCGTTGTTGGCGCCACCGTCGAGCACGTCCTGGCCGAAGCCGCCGAACAGCGTGTCGTTGCCCCCCAGCCCCTCCAGGGTGTCGTCGCCGGGGCCGCCGTTCAGCGTGTTGGCCGACGCGTTGCCCGTGATGCTGTCGCTGTTGAAGCCGCCGAAGATGTTCTCGACGTCCCCGGCGAGGTTGTCGAGCTCGTTCGCCTCGCCGTCGTTGGCCGCGATGCCGTCGGGCGTGACGCGCACCGACGCGGCGCGGCTCTCGTACGTCACGGTGTCGCCGCCGGCGCCATTGCTGCCGCCGGAGACGGTGTCGGCGCCGCCCTGGCCGTCGATGAAGTCGTCGCCCGCGCCGGCGTTGATGAGGTCCTCGCCGTCGCCGGTGAAGAACTGCTCGTTGCCGCCCCCGCCGGTGATCGTGTCGTCGCCCTGCCCGGTCCTGACGACCTCGACCGACAGGTCGTCGTTGGCGTTGTCGTTCGTGCCGCCCACCGGCCCGTCGTCGGCCGTGTCGTTGAGGCTCACGCTGACCTGCCCCGACGCCCGGTAGTCGACGGTGTCGAGCCCTCCCCCGCCGTTCATGCGCTCGGGGATGTTGTCGCTCGGGGTGAAGATGTCGTCCTCGGGTCCGCCGTTCAGGGCCACGCTGCCGCTGCCGGGCTGGATGCCGCGCAGGATGTCGTTCCCGTTCCCGCCGTTGACGGTCGCCGTCCCGGAGACCGTGTCGTCGCCGGTGTTGCCGTTGACCGTCCCGTAGCCGAACTGCGTGACGCCGCTGATCGACGTCACGTTGAGCGCCAACGTGTCGTTCCCGAACGAGTCGTTGAGCGTCGCCGTCGTCGCGGCGCCGCTCAGGAACGACGCGGTGATGGTCACGTTGTCGTCGCCGATGCCGCTGAGCCCGTCGAGGGGGATCGTGGAAGGCAGGCCGTTCACCTGGACGGCGGCCGTGTCGGCGCCGGCGTCCATGTTGAAGCTGATCGAGGTCGGTGTCACGGTGCACGTGATCGTCGGCCCGTTCGTGCCCTGGCTCTCCTCGTTGCACGACGCGTCGGCGGCCATGGTGATCGTCGAGCTGTCGTTGACCGACATCGAGCCCGGCGAGGCGGTGATGTTGAGCGCGTCCACACCGGAGGTGCCGACGTAGGTGTAGGCGCCGCCGGAGCGGGTCAGCGTGCCGCCCGCCGAGGCCAGCGACGGGAAGGCGAAGAGCGCCAGCGCGACGAGCGCGGGCAGGGCGAGACGAGCGCGCATGGGATGCGTCCTCCTTGACGAAGGCCCCCATGGACGGGCGGGGCGGGGGGTCCGGCGACTCTACGCGGACGCAGCGCTGCGGTGCAACTACAGCGGCGGCTCGACGCCCCGCATCACGGTCGGATGGCGCTCGATGAGCAGCGACACCGCCGCGCGCGTGGAGATGTCGGTGATCGACAGCATCGAATGTGCCCGCACGCGGTAGCGGCCGAGGATCTCCGGGACCAGGACGCCCGCGCGCCCGCGCTCGGCCACGCGGCAGAACAGGTCGTAGTCCTCCCAGCCGTGCAGCCGCAGCTCGGTCGTGTAGCCGCCGAGCTCGCGCAGCGACGCCGTCCGCCACAGCGCCATCGCGTCGATGTAGTTGCCGGTGGCCAGCCGCGGCGGGTCCCACGGGAAGCAGCTGCGCAGCCCGACCGGCTGCCCGTTGGCCTCCATCGCCAGCATCGAGTAGACGAAGTCCGCCCCGGCCCGCGCGTCGAGCTCGGCCGCGAGCCGCTCGAGGGTGACGTCGAACAGCAGGTTGTCGGCGTCGAGGACGAACGTCAGCGGCCCCCGCGCGTGGTCGATCGCCGTGTTGCGCGCGGCACCGAGCCCGCGGTTGACGGGGTGGCGCAGCAGGAGCAGCGGGATGCCTGCGTTCGCACGCGACCAGCGCGCGACCGCGTCGCTCGACGCGTCGCCCGACCCGTCGTCGACCACGACGAGCTCGAGGTCGCCCATCGTCTGGGCGGCGCAGGAGTCGAGCGCCTCGGTCACGCAGTCGGCCTCGTCGTGCATCGGCACGATCACCGTGACCCGCGGCGTCGCGATCGCGTACCCCTGCGACTCGTGCACGTGCTGCACCAGCGGCGCGGCGGTCTTCAGGCGCTGCAGCTCGCGGCGCTGGTCGAGCAGCTCGAGGCGTACCGCCTTGAGCGCCGCGCGCAGCCCCGCCAGCTCGGGGTCGGCGACGGCGGACGGAAACCGGCGGCGCGGCTCGGCCTCGGCGGCGGGCGCGGCCGCGGGCGCGGCCGCGGCGCGCGGACGCGGCGGCGGCAGGGGCAGCGCGGCGCGTTCGTCCGCGATCTCGGCGAGCCGCTCGGCGGAGCGCCGCATCGGCAGCTGGTCGCGCAGCAGCTCGTAGGCGGCGCGCGCCATGGCCCGCCGCCGCGGCTCGTCGGACAGGACCGCGTCGAGCGCGATCGGCAGCGCCTCCGCGCGGGCGGAGACGAAGTGCTCCCCCGGGACGAGCGGCGCGACGCCGTCGGAGTGCTCGGTGACCACGAGCGCGCCGTTGGAGATCGCCTGCACCGCCCTCTGCCACTCGAAGTAGTCGCGGTCGGCGACGTGGATGTTCAGCAGCGTCCGCGCGCGGCGCAGCAGCGCCCACTTGTCGTCCTCGACGACGAAGTTCTTCGTCGCGGCGGCGTTGGCGTGGTCGGGGTCGGAGAGGACGAGGTGCGCGCGCCGGCGCGAGAGCGCGCGGCCGCAGCGCGCGAGCGTCTCGGCCCGCCGCCGGCTCCAGATGCCGAGGTGCAGCACGTCGAGGTCGCGGTCGGCGTCGAGATGCTCCTCGGGGCACGCCCAGCGCCGGGTGAACCCGAGGGGGACGTGCGCGGCGGTGAGCCCGGCCTCGCGGAACGCGCGCACGCCGACGTCGCTGACGTCGGCCAGCGCGGCGCCGTGCAGGTGCGCGAGGCGGACGTCCTCGTCGAAGAACCACGTGCCCGGCTGCTCGGCGCACAGGAAGATCGCCCGCCGCAGCTCGGGCGGCGCGGGGTGGCGCTCGTGCGGCGTCAGGGCGAAGAACTCGTGGGGCGGGACGAGCACCGGCACGGCGTCCGCGCGCGGCTCGGGCAGGTCGCCGGTCGTGGTGCGGACCGGCACGCCGAGGTCGCGGAGCTCCGCGGACAGCGCCTCCACGATCTCCACGAAGAAGTGGTTCTGCCCGGGGGCGAGGGCGAAGACGATCTCTGGCATCACGGGCGGCGACGCGGCTACGTCGGCCCGAACAGTAGCCTGAGACGTTCGAGAGGCATGTCGGAAGCGGTCGTCCCAGAACGGTTCGTGCCCGCCGCGTCTCGCGGGCAGCTCGTCGAGGCCGAGCACCTCGTGCGCTACTGGTGGGCGTCGCGCCTGGCAGCAGGGCGCCGTGTCCTCGACGCCGCCTGCGGGACCGCGTACGGCACGCGGATGCTGGCCGACGCGGGCGCCGCGTCGGTCACCGGCGTCGATCGCGCGACCGCGGTGCTCGACGCCGCGCGGCCCGGCTGCCCGGAGAACGTCGAGCTCGTCACCGGCGACCTGCGCGAGCTGCCGTTCGGAGACCGCTCCTTCGACCTCGTCGTCTGCTTCGAGGCGATCGAGCACGTCGACGAGCCCGAGCGCGTCCTGCGCGAGCTCGAGCGCGTCGTCAGCGCCGACGGGCTCGTCCTGGTCTCGTCGCCGAACCGCGACGTCTACGAGCCCGGCAACCCGCACCACCTGCACGAGTACACGCCGGCCGAGCTGCGCGAGACGCTCGAGCGCTTCTTCGCCCACGTCGAGCTGCGCCGCCAGGCCAACCTGATCGCCTCGAGCGTGATGCCCGACGACGTCGCGGCGCGCGACGCGCTCGAGCCCGTGCACGACCTCCGGCTCGCCAAGTGCGTCGCGCTGCCGGCCGACGGCGAGACGTACACGATCGCGCTGGCCAGCCACGCTCCGCTGCCGCCCGACCGGTCCACCACGGCCGTCGCGACCGGGCTCACCGAGATGCGCAAGTGGGTCGAGCTGTACGCCGAGCAGAGCGCCAGCCTCGGCGCCCAGCACGCGGAGCTGCGCCGGCTCTACGACGAGGCGCTCGAGGTCGCCCGCGCGCGGGAGGCGCTGCTCGACGGCGAGCGCGAGCGGGCGCGCGCGGGCCGGCTCGAGGAGGACCTGCGCGTCGCGCGCGACGATCACGAGGTCCTGCGCCGCGAGATCGCGGAGCTGCAGCGCCGCCTGGAGCAGTCCGCCGAGGTCGTCGCCGCGATGCAGCGCTCGCCGTCGTGGCGCCTGACCGCGCCGCTGCGCGCGCTCAAGCGGCTGCGCGGATGATCCGCGCCGAGCACCTCAGCAAGACGTTCGCGATGCCTCGCGACCGCGTGCACACGATCAAGGAGAGCGTGCTGCGCGCCGGCCGCCGCGCGCCGAGCGAGCGGCTGGAGGCCCTGCGCGACGTGTCGTTCGACGTCGCCTCCGGCGAGTTCTTCGGGATCGTCGGGCGCAACGGCTCGGGCAAGTCGACGCTGCTCAAGTGCCTGGGCGGGATCTACCGCGCCGACTCCGGGTCGATCTGGGCGGACGGCCGGCTGGCGACGTTCATCGAGCTGGGCGTCGGCTTCAACCCCGACCTCGCGGCCCGCGACAACGTCCTGCTCAACGGCACGATGCTCGGCCTGACACCGCGCGAGGCCCGGCGCCGCTACGACGCGGTGATGGACTTCGCCGAGCTGCACGAGTTCGCCGAGATGAAGGTCAAGAACTACTCGTCCGGGATGCTCGTGCGGCTCGCCTTCTCGGTGATGATCCAGGTCGACGCCGACATCCTGCTGATCGACGAGGTCCTCGCGGTCGGGGACGCCTCGTTCCAGCAGAAGTGCTTCGACCAGTTCGCGCGGCTGCGGCGCGGCGGCGTCACCGTCCTGCTGGTGACGCACGACATGAACGCGGCGCAGCGCTTCTGCGACCGGGCGATGGTGCTCGAGCGCGGTCGTGTCGTCGCCATCGGCGACACGCGGACCGTCGCCGAGGAGTACCTGCGCCTGAACTTCTCCGAGGCCGAGCGCGACGCCGTCGCCGCCGCCGCGGGGGACGGCGCCGGCGGCGAGGACGGCGACGGCGACGAGGAGCCCGAGGCGCCCGCCGTCGACGCCGAGGTCGACCCGCTCGCGCCGCAGCGCTGGGGCGACGGGCGGGCCCGCGTGCTCGACGCCTGGTTCGAGGACGCGGAGGGCCGGCGCGCGGACGTCCTGGTGACCGGCGAGCGATGCTCGTACGTCGCGCGCGTGCGCTTCGAGGCCGAGGTCGTCGACCCGCTCTTCGGCGTCGACGTGCACGACGTCGACGCGAACCACCTGCTCGCCGCCAACAACGTGGACGACCCGCCGTCCGGCCGCTTCGCCCCCGGCGACGAGGTCGAGTACCGGATCTCGTTCGTCAACGTCTGGTCGCCCGGCCGCTACTTCGCCAGCCCGGCGGTGGCCGACGCGGGCACGGGCCTGCGGTGGCTCGACCGCTGCTGGAACCTGCACCACGTCAACGTCATCTCGACGCGGACGGCGCACGCGCTGATCGACCCGCCGTACGAGTTCACGCTGGCGGCGGCGGCCGAGGGCGGCCGGTGACGCCCCGGCTGTCGCTGCTCGCCGAGCCCGCCGCGAGCTGGCAGATGCGCTACGGCGAGCGGTACGTGCTCGAGGGCGTGCTGTGCGACCTGCGGCCCGAGCTGGCGATCGAAGTCGGGACGGCGCGCGGCGGCAGCCTGCGGCGCATCGCCGCGCACGCGCGCGAGGTCCACTCGTTCGACGTGGACCCCGGCGTGGCCGCCGTGGTGGCGGCGCTGCCGAACGCGACCGCGCACATCGGAGACTCGCGCGAGACGCTTCCCGCGTTCCTCGCCGGCGCAGAGCGCGACGGGCGCAACGTCGACTTCGCCCTCGTCGACGGCGACCACTCCTCCGACGGGGTGCGCCGCGACGTCGAGGCGGTCCTCGCCTCGGGCGCGTGCGGGCGGACCGTCCTGATGCTCCACGACACCGCCAACGAGGACGTGCGCCGCGGGCTGGAGGAGCTGGACCTGCCCAGCCACCCCAAGGTCGACCTCTGCCTGCTCGACTTCTTCGCGGGGCGCCTCGTCGTCAGGGACCACGTCTACTCGCGGCAGTGCTGGAACGGGCTCGGGCTCGTCGTGCTCGACGCCGCGCGCGAGCCGGGGCCGCCCGTTGTGGAGCTCGACCACGAGGACGTGCCGCTGACGCTGCGCCTGGCGCGCGACGCGCTCGCAGCGACCGACTAGCCGTTGGGCGGCAGCTCGGAGCCCCCGAAGGGGTTGACGAAGCGGTTCCTGGTCTTCCGCGCCGCGAACGGCAGCGAGGCGTCGCCGCCGATGCGCGCGCGCAGCCGGGCGCCGTGCAGCCCGCGCAGGCGCCGGGTGAAGATCCCGTCGCCGTCCGCCCGCAGCGTGGCGACCCGGCGCCAGCGCCCCCGGACGCGGCGCTCGACGACCACCTTCGCGCGCCCCGACCCGGGCGTGCGGCCCCACACCCGCACGCCGCGCCCCGCCGGCAGCGCGACGAACGGGAAGCGGAACGCGCGCAGCGCGGGCTTGGCCTTCTCGTCGGCGTAGCGGTCGGTGGTCCGCATGTACAGGCCGGACTGGAACGTCTGCGCCCACGTGAACGTCCCCTTCGGGTTGTCGCGCAGCTGGAACCAGACCACCAGCTCGACGCCGTTGGCCCACATGCGGAAGAACGACTCGGCCACCCAGCGCGCGTGCTCGCGCAGCGGCACCGCGAAGGGGTCCGGCGGCGTGGAGTCCCACGAGAACTCCGTCGCCCAGATGCGCGCCGAGCGCGCCCGGTCCGCGCGCTGCGCCCGGCGCAGGATGCGCCGCAGCGCCGGCAGGTCGCCGATCGACGCGTCGTCCTTGACCGTCGCGCGACGCGCCGGCGGGCCGGACGTGTACGGGTGATGGGCCCAGACGTCGAACTCCGTCCGCTCGCTCAGCAGCTCGCGCATGAACTTCAGCGGCCCGACGCCGTAGCGCCCGTCCGGGCCCGCGAACGGGGCGGTCCCGGCGGCGACGACGACGTTGTCGTCGTGCACGGCGTGGATCGCCGGGTACGCGGCGGCAAGCATCGCGCGGTAGTCCGCCGGCGCCCCGTCCTGGTCCATGTACGTCTTGAGGTTCGGCTCGTTCCAGACCTGGAAGAGCCGCACGCGCGGATGCGCGCCGCCGTCGTAGCGGCGGGCCAGCGCCGTCACGAACGCGGCCAGGTCGCTGGGATTCGGCGTGACGCGGCTGCGGCCGTCCGGCGCGTGCGTCCGCGCCCACAGCGGCGCGGCGGACACCGCCAGCAGCGGCTCCAGCCCGGCCGCCGTCATACGCGCGATCCGGTCGTCGAGGCTCCGCCACAGGTAGGCGCGATCGCCGGGGTTCGTCGGCTCCCTCGGTGGGCCGTTGGTCGTGCTGACCCAGAAGACCGGCACGAGGATGATCGTTCCGCCCGCGTCGCGCACCGCGCCGTACGCGGCGTCGGGGTCGTGCTCGCCGAACGCCGGCTCCAGCGGGTCGGTGATGCCGGTGCGCAGCGGCTGCGCGGCCGCGGGGGCGGCGAGCACGAGCAGCGCGAGCAGGCCCGCAGCGAGCGCGCGCCCGTGGCGGAGGTGAATACTGTGCGCGGCTCTGGGCAGCCGCGTCGTGACCATGGACCTCAGCACCATCATCGTCAACCAGAACGGGGCCCCGTTGTTGCGCGAAGCGCTGACGTCCGTGGCCGCCGCGGCGCGCGTCGCGGGGTGCGATGCGGAGACGGTCGTGGTCGACAACGCCTCCACCGACGAGTCGCGGGCCATGGTCGCCGAGGAGTTCCCCGACGTGCGGCTCGTCGGGCTCGACCGCAACGTCGGCTTCCCGGGCGCGGTCAACGCCGGCCTCGAGCACACCACGGGCGAGTGGGTGTTCCTTCTGAACAACGACGCCACGATAGACCCGGACGCCCTGCGGCTCGTCCTGGGGCGCCCGATCCCCGACGACGTCGGCTCGATCGCGCTGCTGATGCGCTTCGTCGCGCGGCCCGACCTCGTCAACTCGGCGGGCATCGGCCTCGACGCGCTCGGCGTCGCGTACGACCGTCTGCTCGGGATGCCGGTCGACGGCGAGGCGACCCGGCCGGCGGAGGTCTTCGGGGCCTGCGGCGGCGCGGCGCTGTATCGCCGCAGGATGCTCGAGGAGATCGGCGGCTTCGACGCGCGGATCTTCCTGTACCTCGACGACGTCGACGTGGCGTGGCGGGCGCAGATGGCGGGGTGGCGGACGCTCTACGCGCCGGACGCGGTCGTGTGGCACCACCACTCGGCGACGAACGTCCACGGATCGGCCCGCAAGTACTTCCACGTCGGCCGCAACCGCGTGCGGGTGCTGGCCCGCAACGCGGACGCGGCGCACCTGCGCCGGTGGGGCCTGCTGATCGTCGCCTACGACATCGCGTACGTCACGTTCGTCGCCGTCGCGGACGGCTCGCTGGCGCCGCTGCGCGGGCGGATCGCGGGCCTGCGCGAGTGGCGCTCGCTGCGGGCCGAGGGCGCGCCCCGGCGCCGGCCGGTGCCGCTCGAGCGCCCGACGGGGCCGCTGGCGGCCCTGCGCCGGCGGCGGGCGTGGGTGGTCGGCGCGACGCCCCGCGAGGCCGGCCGGCTGACGTCAGCCGGCGGCCCACGGCACGCGTAGGCCGAGCTCGGCCTCGAGGAGGCGGGCGTCGGCGGCGTAGTGCTCGCGCAGCCGCCGCTCGGTGGCGGGATCGACGGCGGGCGCCGCGACGCCGGGCGCCGGCTCGGGGTCCGGCACCGAGTTCCAGCGCAGGAACCACTGGTCGAAGTGGTCGCGGTGCTGCGCGCCGTGCTTCATGCGTGGCCAGACGTGGCGGCCGAGGTAGTCCTTCAGGTCGGCCTCGGCCTCCGGGCCCAGCAGCGGCGGCCCGCTCGGGTTGAACCGCTGCCCGAGCCGCGCCGGGCGATGCGGCTCGACGCCGATGAAGCGACAGACGCGCGCGACCACGTCCTCCGCGGAGGCGTCCAGGTCCGCCGACAGCTCGACGTGGAGCTGCTCGGCGCCGAAGCGCTCGACGTAGGCGCGGAGCATCCACCCGTACTCGCCGCTGACGACGTACGAGTCGCGGATCGACGGGCCGCGGCGGGCGCGCTCGAGCGCGTCCGGCTGCAGGAGCTCGGCGATCGCCGTCTCGAACGGGCGGTCCTCCTCGCCGAACCGCGTCCACATGCGATGGGCCGAGAGCGCGCGCTCGACCGGGTCGCGCAGGACGGCGACGAGCCGCACGCGCGGCACCGTCTCGTGGATGCGGCCGGCGATCGCCGGCACCGAGATGCCCGGCGTGCCGGTCATGTACGCCGGCGTGATCTTGCCGAGCAGCTTCCCGCGCGGGGCGTCCTTGAAGAGCGCGCGCATGTAGGCGCGCAGCGCATCGGGGTACTGCGGCTCGGAGAAGAACGACGCCTCCTTGTCCGGCGGCATCAGGAGCTTCGGATTGTCCTCCAGGTAGCGCCACAGCGAGGTCGTGCCGGCCTTCTGCGCGCCGATGACGATGAAGTCGAGCTTCGGCGTCCGCAGCCGGGGAGGCCGCCGCACTAGCGTTCCGGCGCCGGGCGCACGCCCAGCGCCACGCCCGCCACGAGGTCCTTGCCCAGAGCCGCTCGCCCGAAGCCGCCGGCCGTCCGCTCGCCGTACGCGCGCCCGCTGACGAGGTCGCGGAGCACGCGCGCGCGTCGGCGACGGTCGGCCGCCTCGTAGAGCTCCGTCCGCAGCGCCCAGTTCTCCGCGGTCCGCCGGTAGTGGCGCGACGCCTCGGCGAGGCGTTCGCGCACCGCCGGGTCCGGCGAGCTGCACGTCTCCAGGTAGTCCGCGCACGCGGCGAAGTGCTCGGCCTGGTTGCCGTAGTCGGCCGTCTCGGGCCGCAGGGTCAGCTGGCGCCGTCGCTCGACCGGGCCGCAGTAGTTCTCGCCGTGCTGGCGGTAGAGGAGCAGCGTGTCCGCGAGCAGGCGCACCGGCCCGACGGCCCCGGCCAGGAACAGCACCCACTCGTCCTGCATCATCCGGCGGTCGCTGCCGTAGCGCGAGAGCGGGCGCGTCTCGAACTCCCCGAGCGAGAGCACGTCGTGCCTGAACAGCATGGCCATGCCGGGCGCGTCGACGTCGACCGCGGTCAGCCCGAGCGGCGGGACGAGCCGCGTCTCCGCGATCCGGGGCCAGTCGTAGCCCAGGTACTCGAGGTCCTGGTCCACCACGCGGGTGGAGTGCATGACGATCGACGCGCCCGTGGCCTCGAGCTCGCGACCGCACAGCTCGAGCTTGTGGTCGACCCACACGTCGTCGGCGTCGCAGAACGCCACGGCGTCGCCCTCGCAGCGCTGGGCGGCGCGGACGAAGCCCTCGACGTGGCCGAGGTTCTCCTCGTAGCGCCTGACCCGGACCGGGAACGGCGCGCGGGCCGCGAAGTCCTCGAGCACCCGCGGCGTGGCGTCGTCGGAGGCGTCCTCGGTGACGACGAGCTCGTGCGGCGGGGCGGTCTGCCGCGCGAGGCTGTCGAGCAGCGCGGGGAGGTACCGCTCGCCGTTGCGGACCGCGAGGGCGACGGAGATGCGCACGCCGCCCAGCGTAGAGGAGGGTGTTCTCAGGCGGCGCCAGGGCGGCCCAGCGCCCGGACCGACTGGCCGCCGAGCGCGAGGAGGTCGCCGAGCGCGGGCCGCGCCGCGACGGCCAGCCCGGCCAGCGCCAGCGCCTCTCCCGCCGCGAGGCCGGCCGCGGCGCCCAGGAGGGCGTCGTCGATCGCCCGGGCGACGAGCGCCGCGGCCGCCAGGGCCACGAGCCCGACGCAGGTCGGCGGGCCGATGCTCCGCAGCAGGGCGGCGCCGGTTCGCGCCGTCGTCCGCCGCCGCAGGAGCGCGGCGTTCAGCAGCCCCCCGGCGACCCAGCCGATCCCGACCGCCGGCGCGTCCAGCGCCGGCAGCAGCGCCGACGCGAGGCCGACCCAGACGATCGCGCTGAGCAGGGTCGCCGTCGCCACCGCTCCCGCGTCGTCGGCCGCGTACAGGTAGCCCCCCGCGACGACGACGGTGGGCGCGTTGGTCAGCAGCGCCACCCCCGCCCACACCAGCACGTCCGGCACGTCCTCCCAGCCGCGCCCGACGACCGACGGCAGCGCGGGCGCCAGCGCGACGAGGGCGACCGTGACGACGGCGGTGAGCGCGGCGAGGCCGGCGGCCGCGCGCTCGATCGCCGCCCGCGGGTCGCGGCCGGCGTCCATCATCCGCGAGAGCGCCGGGAAGGCGACGCGCCCGACCGTCTGGAAGAGGAGCAGGGGCACCTGGATCACGCGCCACGCCAGGTTCCACACGCCAAGGGTGGAGAGGCCGGCGACGGCGGCCACGGCCACCGCCACCGCCTGCTCGCGGCCGATCTGCAGCAGCGTCGCCGCCTGGAACTTCGCCCCGAAGGCGAACAGCGGCCTGACGTCGGGCCACGACCAGCGCGGGCGCACGAAGCCCATCGGCGCGTAGCCGACCGCGACCGCGCTGCCCGCCGCCGCCCGCGCGACGACCGCGGTCGCCATCCCCCACACGCCCCAGCCCAGCAGGACGGTGCCGACCGACCAGACGTAGTACGTCATCGCCTCGACGAGGTCGGCGGTGGCGATCACGCGGTAGCGCAGGTCGCGCTCGAGGACGACCACCGACGGCGTCCGCAGCATCGTCAGCGGCACCGCCGCGACCATCGTGGCCACGACGAGCGCCTCCGTCCCGAGCGGGGCGCACACCGCCGCGACGATCACGGCGACGGCGCCCGTCACCGCGAGCTGCAGGCCCTGCACGGCCTCGAGCTCCCGTCGCTCCGGCGGGCGCTCGCGCTGGATGAGCGCGGCGCTGAGCCCGCCCGTCGAGAGGTAGGTCGACATGACCACCACGACCGTGCCCAGCGCGACCACGCCGAAGTCGCGTGGATCGAGCAGCCGCGCCAGCAGCAGGTTGGCGCCGATGCCGAGCGTGTAGACGACGAGGCCGCGGGCGCCGAGCAGGACCGCGCCGCTCGCCGCGCGGGCGCCGACCCCCTCCGCCGCCGGCTCCTCGGGCGTGCCGGTCAGCGGTCCGCGGGCGTGAAGACGAGCATCTTCTGCGAGCGAGGATGACCCCAGTCGCCGAGGTACTCCACGCGCAGCCCGGTCCCGTGGCACAGCCACTCGAAGAGGTCCAGGCCGTAGTGGAACGGGTCGGCGTCGAGGGTCGTCCGCTGCGGCGGCCCGTCCGACCGCGGCTGGTCGACCGCCTCGAGGCTCCTGGTCCCGTGCGGCGTCTCGAAGAAGGTCGCGTAGAAGCGACCTCCGGGGCGGGCGAGCACCTTCTCGACGTTGAGCAGGCAGACGAGGATGTCGTTGACCGGCAGGTGGGTGAAGACCGAGTGCGCGATGCCGTAGTCGAACCGCTCGCCGAACGCCCCGAAGCCGAAGCGCCCGTCGCGCAGCAGCCGCGGCGACCGGCCCGCCAGGCCGTGGCGCTCGAGCTCCACCCCGCCGGCGTCGAGCAGGTCGGGGTCGACCTCGACGCCGTGGTAGCGGCCGGGCTCGAGGTACCGGATCAGGTGCACGCCCGCGCGCAGCGCGCCGCAGCCCACGTCGAGGAACCGGTGCTCGGGCAGCAGGCCCTGCTCGACGAGGAAGCGCTGCTGGAGCTCGCCGAGCTCGTCCCACAGGCCGCCGACCCGCTCGCGGTGCCAGCGGGGGAACACGCGGTGGTAGCGCGGGCCCAGCGCGCGGCGGACGCGCGCCTTCGGCGCTTCGGGGACGTGCGCGGCGACGGCGCGGAGCATCGGCGGGAAGGTACCGCAGGCCGTAGACTCCGGCGGGTGAGCGCCAGCGCGAGGTCGGTCGTGTTCGTGGCGCCCGAGCCGCTGCATCCGAGCGCCACCGGTCCCGCCCGGCGGGCGCTCAAGCTCGCGGAGGTGGTCGCCGGACACTGCGCCGTGACGCTCGCGGCGCCGGCGCCGTCCGTCTTTCCCGACGGCCCGCTGCGGACCGTCGAGACCGGTCCCGCGAACGACCAGCGCCTCGCCGACGCGGTCGCCGGCCACGACGTCGCGGTCGTGCAGACGCTGCCGTCGCCCCGGCAGCTGCTCGCGATCCGGCGCAGCGTGCCGCGGCTCGTCGTCGACCTCATCGCGCCGCTGGCGCTCGAGGCCTGGGAGGCCGCCGACCGGTCCTCGCGCCGCGCCGTCGTGCGCTGGCGCGTGCGCGAGATGCTCGCGCACCTCGCGCTGGCGGACCTCGTCCTGTGCACCAACGAGCGCCAGCGCGACCTGCTGGTCGGCGCGGCGCTCGGCGGCGGGCTGCTCGTCCCCGGCGGCGACGAGCAGCTGCACGACCGGATCGCCGTCGTCTCGCACGGGATCGATCCCGAGCCGCCGCGGCGCCGCGGCCCCGGGCTGCGCGCCGGCGGCGACGTGGGCGAGGACGACACCGTGGCCGTGTGGGGCGGCGGGATCTGGAGCTGGCTCGACCCCTTCACCGCCCTGCGCGCGATGGAGCGAGCACGAGCGACGCGGCCCGACCTGAAGCTGGCGTTCGTCGGCTTCGAGCACCCGGATCCGGCGATGCGCGAGCCGCACGCGTCGCTCGCGGCCGAGACCGTCGCGTACGTGCGCGACCGTGGGCTGGAGGACGCGGTCGTGTTCCGCCCGCGGTGGCTGAGCCGCGCCGAGTACGTCGACCACCTGCTCGACGCCGACGCCGGCCTCTCGCTGCACACGGCGACGCTCGAGGGTCGCTATGCGTCGCGGACGCGCGTCGTGGACTACCTCTACGCCGGGCTGCCGGTCGTCTGCACCGACGGCGACACGATGTCGGGCGTCGTGGCCGCCCACGGCCTCGGACGCGTCGTGGGCCCGGAGGACGACGCGGCGGTCGCCGCGGCGCTCGACGCGCTCACGGCCGCGCCGCGGGCGCGCGACGACCGCCGGGCGCTCGAGCCCCTGCTGTGGCCGAACGTCGCGCGGCCGCTGGTCGAGTTCTGCCTCGACGAGCGCGGGGCCGACGGGCGCTCGCGCGGGGACGCGCTTGTCGCCGCGCGCGGGTACCCGGCCTTGCTGGCGGCGACGCTCCGTGCGGAGGGGGCGGCGGGGATCGCCGGCGCCGCGCGGCGGCGCGCCCGAGGTCTCGTCCGGCGGAGGTGACGCGAGGGTTCGGTTACGGTGCGCGCGGTGACCGGCTGCCTCACTCCGATGACCGTCGCCGCCCGGCTGCGCGAGCGGCTCGTCGCCGCGCGCGCCGGCGGCGAGCCCGAGGACGCCGTCGCGACCGACGGCCTCCCGCTGCCGCCGGCGCGCCTGCGCGTGCTCGTCGACGGCCATGCGCGGCCGGAGGGCTTCCTGCGCGACTCGCAGGCCGCCGCCACCGCGATCGGCGCCGCGCTCGCCGAGGCCGGGACGCGGATCGAGGACGCCGCGCCGGTGCTCGACTTCGGCTGCGGCTGCGGGCGCGTCGCGCGGCGCTGGGCAGCGCTCGGGCTCGACCTGCACGGCTGCGACTACAACCCGGAGCTGGTCGCGTGGTGCCGCGAGAACCTCCCGTTCATGGAGGCGCGCGTCAACGCGCTGGAGCCGCCGACGCCGTACGCCGACGACCGCTTCGGGCTGGTGTACGCGATCTCGGTCCTCACGCACCTCACCGAGCCGCTCGCCGAGCGGTGGGTGGAGGAGCTGACGCGCATCCTGCGGCCCGGCGGGCTGCTGCTCGTGACCACGCACGGCGACGGGTACCGGGACGCGCTCGGCGACCGCGAGCGCAGCCGCTACGACGCCGGCAGCCCCGTCGTCCGCCGCGCGAGCGCCGAGGGGCTCAACGCGTGCGCCGCCTACCACCCGCCGCGCCACGTGCGCGACCGGCTGTTCGCCGGGCTCGAGCCGGTGGCGTTCGTGGCCGGCGGGACGGTTCCCGACTTCGTCCAGGACGTCCACGTCGCGAGGCTGCCGGGCTGAGCTGGGAGCCGACATGGCGGATCCGCGGCCGGCCACCGCCGTGGGGGACCGCGTTCGCGATCCTCGTGCCCGCGATCGCGATCGCGCTCCTCATGTGGGCCGGCCGCGGACTCTACTTCCTCGGCGACGACTGGACGATGGTGCTCGAGCGCCGCGGCGGCGACCTCGACGCCTTCCTGCGCCCGCACGCCGCAGACCTCGTGATCGTCGAGGTGCTCGTCTACAAGGCGCTGCTCGCGCTCGCGGGCACCGGCGTGTACTGGCCGTACCGGCTGACGATGGTGCTCGCCCACCTCGCGTGCCTGACCATCGTGTTCGTCGTCGCCCGGCGCCGGGTGGGCCCGGTGATCGCCGGTGCGCTGACCGCGCCGCTGGTCCTGTTCGGCGCGGCCTCGGGGATCCTGCTGTTCCCGTCGCGGATCGGCCTCGTGGTCTCCGTGATCGCGGGGCTGGGCGCCATGCTCGCGCTCGAGCGCGACGACCGGCGCCGCGACGTCCTCGCCTGCGCGCTGCTCATCGTCGCGCTGGCGGGCTCGGTCTTCGGCCTTCCGCTCGCGGTCGGCGCCGCGGCGGCGCTCCTGGCGCGCGGCGCGTGGTGGCGCCGGCTGTGGGTCGCGGCGCTGCCGGTGGCGCTCTACGGCGCCTGGTACCTCGCGTACGACGCGGGCGAGCAGCGGACGCTCCACGTGGGCGTGGGGGCCGCGGTCCTCATGGCCGCGCTCGCGGCGTCCGGATGGTGGCTGTGGCGCCGCGGCGACGTCAGCCCACAGCTGGCGATGCTCGCCGTGACGCTGCCGGCGTTCGCGGTCGTCACCGTCGTGACGCACCAGCGCGACGGGCGGTTCGACAGCGACCGCTTCTGGTACCCGGCCGCCGTCCTCCTCGTCTTGCTGATCGCCGAGGCGCCGCGCGCCGTGCGGCTCGGTCGCCGCACGCTCGCGGCCGCGCTCGTCGTCGCCGCCGCCGCCGCGGGCGTCGACGCGGCGGCCCTGGTCGACGACGGCGACGAACGCCGGGCCGCCGCTCAGGTGCTCGTCGCGGAGCTGGCGGCGGTGGAGGAGGCGCCGGCGCGACTTCCGGAGGGCGCCGCCATCGACCCGCGGGCGCCGGGGCTGACCGTGGTCCGGTGGCAGCACACGCTCGCCCAGCTCGGCCGGCCCGACTTCCCGCCGTCCGCGCTCGCCTCGGCGCCGGAGCCGGCCCGCTTCCAGGCGGACCGGCTCCTGCTCGAGGCGGTCCGCCGCAGCCCGCTCCCGCGGGCGCCGCGGCCGGGACTGACGGCCGCCGTGAGCGGGTCTGCCGCGCCGCTCCTGCGCCGCCGCGGCGCCTGCCTCGTGGCGCGCGAGTCGCCGGCGCCCGTCCAGGCCAGGCTGCAGCCGCCCGCCTACGGGCTCGCGGTGCGCGCCGCGCCGGATCGCCCGCTCGTCGTCCGGCTGCGGCGCTTCGCCCAGGCGTTCGGCCGGCCGGTGGCGACGCTCGGCCCCGGGGAGGGCGTGGTGATCGCCCCGCCGATCGGCTTCTCGCCCGTCCCGTGGGTCGCCTCGATCACGGGCGGCGGGCGCTTCGTGCTCTGCTAGTTCGCCTCGGGCGCGAGGATCGCGCGCGCCATGGCGCGATACAGCGCCACCGCGTCGCGGCGGCCGAGGAGCGCGTACGCCACCACGCGCGCGGCGTACCCGCCCGCGCGGATCGACCGGATCGCAGCGGCGCGCGCCGGCGCGTAGTGGGTCCTCAGGAACGTCGCCTCGGCCCGGGCGACGATCGCCGCCCGCTCCGGCGCGGCCCAGCGCTGCCCGGAGGAGAAGCGCCCGATGTGCATCACCTCGGCGGCGGGCTCGTAGCGCACCCGCAGGCCGAGCCGGCGCACGCGGTAGGCGAGGTCCTCGTCCTCCCCGTACATCGTGGGCCAGAAGCCGCCCAGCCGCCGGAACAGCTCCGCCGGCACCGCGATCGCGGCGCCCATGATCCAGTCGACGTCGGCCGCGGCGTCGTGGGACCAGTGGTCGGCGGCCGAGCGCCTGCGCGCGCGGTCGGGCAGCAGGCGGACGAGCCCGGCCGCGGTCAGGAGCGCGCGGCCGACGCCCGGGAACGGCGCGCACGACGGCTGCAGCGTCCCGTCCGGATTCACGAGGCGCGGCCCGACGACCCCGACCCCGGGCCGCTCGACCGCCTCGACGATCGTCGCCAGCGTGTCGCTGCCGTGCATCTCGGTGTCGTTGTTCAAGAAGAGGAGGACATCGCCGCTCGCCTCCGCCGCCGCCTGGTTGTTCGCGGCCGCGTAGCGCTTGTTCTCCTCGTTGCGCAGCGTCCGGATGTGGCCGGCGTGCTTCGCCAGGACGGCGTGCGTCTCGTCGGTCGAGCCGTTGTCGAGGACGACCGTCTCGAACCCGCCCTCGAGCTCCTGCGTCGCGACGCTCGCCAGGCAGGCGTCCAGGACGCGCGCGGCGTTCCACGACACGATGACGACGGATGCCCGGGGGCGCCCCATGGAGGCGGGATGGATACCAGAGCGCCACCGGCGCCCTCAGTAGGGTGGGCGCCGTCTTGTCCGGTGCTGCTCAGCCTGAACGCATCGCCATGCAAGCGCCCGCGCCGTCCCGCCTCTCGCGCGCCCGCGTCACCGCCGCCGCGGCCGCGGGGGTCGCGGTCGCGGTCGTGCTCGCCCTGCTGGTCGCGACCGCGCCCCCGCTCGGCCTGGCGCTGGCGACCGCCATCGGCGGGGGCGCCTGGGCGCACGCGCACCCCGACCGCCTCGCGCGGCCGCTCGCGACGGTGCGCCGCCTCGCCGCCGGGGCGCTCCTGGCGCTGGCGCTCGTGGCCGGGCTGGCCGCCATCGCCGCCGTCGCGATCGCCGCGGCGCTCTCCCCGGCCCTCTGCGCCCTGCTGGTGATCGTCGCGGCGATCCTCGTGCTGGCGTGGCGCGCGCCGGTGTGGGCGCTGGGCGCGGCGCTGCTGCTGGTGGGCTTCGAGGGCTCGGTGAAGCTGCTCATCGCGCTCGAGCGCCGGCCCTTGGGCGACTACCGCTCGCTCGGCGCCGCCGCCATCGACGTGGCGCTGTTCGGGGCGATCGCGGGCGTGCTGTACGGCGATCGGCTCCGCACGCCCCGCGCGCTGTGGGCGCAGGCGACCGATGCCGAGCGCATCGTGATGGCGCTCCTCGGCGCGTGGCTCGCGCTCTCGGTGGCGCAGATCCCGCTGGGCGGCCTCGTCCGCGGCATCGAGGGGTTCCGGGTCTTCCAGGCGTACACCGGGGTCGCCGTCGCGGTCGCGATCGTCGCCGCGCGGCACGGGTCGCCGCGCCGGGTGATGCGCGCCGCGCTCGGCCTCGGCCTGGTCGTCTCGCTCTACGCCGCCTTCCGCGTCGTGTTCGGCGTCTCCTGGGTCGAGCGCGACTTCGCCGTGAGCGTCAGCTCGGTCACGGTGTACGGCGGAGCGGTGCGGGCGATCGGGTCGTTCTCGAGCTCGATCGGGATGGGCAGCTTCCTGACGCCGGTGGCCGTGGCCGGCCTCGTCGGCGGCTACCTGATGCCGCGCGTGCGCGTCCTCGGCTGGGCGACGGCGGGCCTGGCCATCATCGCCATCATCGCCTCGTACGGCCGCTCGCCGCTGTTCGGGATCCTCACCGGGCTGCTCTTCGCCCTCATCCTGCTGGTGGGCGCCGGCGACGTCTCGACACGGCGGAAGGTCGTCGCCGGGCTGCTCGTCGTCGCCACGGTCGGCGTCACGTTCGGCGGCCTGCAGCTCACGAGCCGCGGCAGCGACAAGCTGGAGACACGCGCTCGCGGCGTCCTCAACCCGAGCCAGGACGAGTCCGTCCAGCTGCGCTGGGACACGTGGAAGGAGCAGCTGGAGCGCGTCTCCCGCCGCCCGTGGGGCTACGGCATCGGGACCGTGGGAAGCGCGAGCGCGGACGTGCGCCGGCAGCTGGTCACGACCGACAACAGCTACCTGAAGGTGCTCGTGGAGCAGGGCGTGGAGGGGCTGGTGGTCTTCCTCGCCGGGCTGCTGGGCGCCATGGCGCTGCTCACGCAGCGCATCGCGCGGCGCACCGACGAGTGGCGCGCGGTGGGCGTGACCGCCCTCGCCGCGTTCGCCGGCTTCCTCGGCCTCTGCTTCACCGGCGAGTACGTCGAGCAGCCGGGGAAGGCCGTGGCGTGGGCGCTGCTCGGGCTCGCCGTCGCCGCCGCGTTCCGTCCCCCGCGCGAGGTGGCCGCGTGACGACGACGCAGCGGGCCGACCCGCTCCGGCGCGCGCTCGCCGTCGCCGACGCGCGGGCGCGCGACGTCGCGCAATGGGTCCGCGACGGCGTCGCGGCCGAGGGGCTCGAGCGCCGGGTGCTGTGGATCGTCGCTGCGCTCGTGCTCGTCGTGCTCCCCGCCGTCTTCACGGCGTCGCGCACGACGCAGTTCGCGTCGCAGGTCCCGATGAAGCCGCAGGCGCTGGGGCCGCTGGCCGCGCAGTACACGCCGGGCTACTACGAGGGGTTCCTCGCGGTCCCGGTCGTGCAGCAGCGTCTCCGGGCGACCGCCGACGCCGGGCCCAGCGAGTACCGGCGCGCGACGACCGCGACGTTCGCGCCCGACGGCACGATGGTCCTGACCGTCCGCAACTCCTCGCCCGACCGGGCGCAGGAGCTCGCGGAGAACGTCGCCCGGGAGATCGTCAACGGGACCGCGCGGCACGCCGGCCTCCTGCGGACCCAGACGATCGCCGACATCAACGCACGGCTTGCGAAGCGACCACGGCCCAAGCGGACGGAGCGCCTCAAGCTCTACCGCCAGCGCCGGGCGCTGGTGCGGCTCGGCCCGTCCACTCCGCCGCGCGTCGCGGTCACCGGTCCCGCGACCCGCCCGCCGCTGAAGACGTGGGCCGACGAGGTCGCGGCCGCGCTGCCGGGCGACATGCCGGGGCGCCCCAGCCCCCTCTGGGCGGCCTTCGCCGGGCTGCTGCTGCTCGTCGCGCTGTGGGTCGGCGCGATGACGCTGGCGCCGCCCGGAGGACAGACGGTCCGCCTGCTGCGGCGGGTCGTCGAGGAGCCGGCGCCGCGCCCGCGGCGCACGGGCGCCCCGGCGCTCGGGCCCGAGCCGCTCGGCCGCAGGCCGCTCGGCCTGCGCTGGTGGTGGCGAGCTGCCTGGATCGCGGCGCTGGCGGCGACGCCCGCGCTCACGCTCGCGCTCGTCGTGCGCTACGGGGTGAACGTGCCGTTCTGGGACGAGCTGACGCTGGTCCCCGTGTTCCAGGCGCACGACACCGGCACGCTGAGCCTGCACCACTTCTTCGCCCAGCACAACGAGCACCGCCCCGCGTTCCCGCGTGCGGCGGACTTCCTGACGGGGCTGCTGACGGGCTGGAACCTGAAGGTCGAGATGTACCGCAACTTCGCCGTGGCGATCGCGGGGTTCGGCGTGATCCTGCGCATCATGCGCCGCACGCTCGACCGGACGGCCTTCCTCGCCGCGTCGATCGTCGCGTCGGTCGTCTACTTCTCCCCCGTGCAATGGGAGAACTGGCTCTGGGGGTGGGAGCTCGAGTGGTTCCTCGCGAACCTCGGCGTCCTCGCCGCGGTCTGGGCGCTCGCCTTCACGATCGACCGCGCGCCGAGGCTCGGGCTCGCGGCGGCCGCCGTGTGCGGGTGCGTGGCGACGTTCTCGCTCGGCAGCGGGCTGCTCGTCTGGCCCGCGGGGCTCGCGGTCCTGCTCGTACGGCGCCGGCCGTGGCGCATCTGGCTCGCCCTCTCGATCGTCGTGCCCGCGCTGTACTTCGACGGCTGGATCGGCGACGAGGGCGTCCCGTCCAAGTCGTCGTTCCTGTCGGAGCCCGTCGACTTCGTGCGGTTCGTGCTCCTGTACTTCGGCCGGTCGCTCGGGGTGAACAACGCGACGGGCGAGCTCGTGGGCGCCGTGCTCATCGCGGCGTTCCTGGCGGCGGGCGCGTACGTCGTCCGCAACCGCCGCGACGAGGCGCTGGTCGACCGGTGCGCGCCGTGGCTCGGGATCGGGCTCTACGCCCTCGGCACCGGAGTCATCACGGGGATCTCGCGGTACGTCCTCCAGGTGGCGGTCAGCCGCTACTCCACCGTGGCCGGCCTGCTCGCGATCTCGGCCATGGCGCTCGCCCTCGTGGTCGCTCGCCACGCGCTGGCCACGCGGCCGTCGATCGCCCCTCGCGCCCGGCGGGCGATGCTCGCGGCGGCGGTGGTGCCGCTCCTGCTCGCCGCCCTGGTCAACGTGCGCTCCGGCACCGACGCGATGCGGACGAAGGGCGGCGAGCTCGAGGCGGTCTCGGCGTGTCAGGCGACGCTCCGCTCGATGTCCGATCCCTGCGTCAGGCACCCGAGGTGGTCGCCGTACCCGGAGACCGTCGCCTGGCTGCGGTACCTGCGCAAGAAGGGCTGGGCAGGGTTCTAGCGGTGGCGCCGCGCCGCGCCGTCGTGGCGATCCACCTCGCGGACCCGAGCGGTCCGTGGCGGTCGCTGCAACCGGTGATCGAGCGCCTCGCCGCGCAGGGGACCGACGTCGTCGTCGCGGTGCCGGAGCTCGGGCGCGTCTCGGAGGAGCTCGGCGACCGCGGACGCGCGGTGGCGACCGGGCACACGCCGCTCACCCTGCCGCGCGGGCCGCGCGACGTCGCGGCCACCGCGGCGACGCTGCGGCGCGACGCGGGCCGCTTCGACGCGCTGCTGCGGCGCGAGCGCCCCGACCTCGTCGTGGTCGCCACCACGACCCTCCCCGCGCTGGCGCTCGCCGCGCGTCGCCGGCGGCGCCCGCTCATCGTCTACGCGGCCGAGCTGTACCGGCAGGGTGCGGTCGGCGACCGCCTCCGCTCGCGGGTGGGCCGGTCCGCGCTGCGGCTGAACGAGCGTCTCGCCGCGGTCGTGGTGCCGTGCTCGCACGCCGTCGCCGCGCAGCTCCGCCACCCCGAGCGCGCCGTGGTCGCCTATCCGACGGTCGCGCCGGACGGCGGCGGCGACGCGGACGCGCTGCGCCGTCGCTGCGCGATCCCCGCCGGCGGCCCCGTGATCGCGACGATCGGCAACATCGCCCGCGGCCGCGGCCAGGACGACGCGATCCGCGCGCTCGCCGAGCTGCGCCGCGACCGCCCGGGCGCCCGCCTCGTCATCGGCGGGACCCCGCTGCCGCGCGAGGTCGATCGCGCGTACGCGGCCGAGCTGCGCGCGCTCGCCGCCGAGCTGGGCGTGCCGGACGCCGTGCACTTCGCCGGGTTCGTGCGGCCGGCCGACGTCTTCGCCGTCGCCGACGTCGTGGTCAACCCCGCGCGCGTCGCCGAGACGTTCGGGATCGTGGCGACCGAGGCGCTGCTGGCCGGCGTGCCCGTCGTGTCGACGAACGTCGGCGCCGTGCCCGAGGTGCTGCGCGACGGCCACCACGCCCTGCTGGTCGCGCCCGACCGGCCCGGCGAGCTGGCGCGGGCGATCGCCGCGCTGCTCGAGGATCCCGCGCTGTCGGCCCGCCTGGTCGCGGCGGGCCGCGACCACGTCCGGGCCACGTTCGCGCCGGAGCGCCAGCTGCCGCGCTGGGACGCGGCGATCGAGCGCGCGCTCGGCTAGGCGGTCGGCGGGCGCCGGCGGGCGAACGCGAGGGCGGCCACGACGGCCGTCGTCCCCCCGAGCCCGAGCAGGAGCAGCACCATGCCGTCCGACCCGCTGCCGACGGCCTGCGCCGCCGCCGGGACGACCGAGCGCTCGTCGGCCGCGCGCGGCGCGCCGGACCCCGTGCGCCCGTTGCCGGCGCCGGCGGGCTTTCCGGTGCCGTCGCCACCCTTCTTGCCGCCGCTCTGGCCGCCGGTACCGCCCGCCGGGTCGGCCGGCGCGCCGAGGCCGGGATCGGTGGCGATGGCCTCGAGGTCCTGCGCGTCGGCGCCCGCCTGGCCGGCGAGGTCGCGCTTGACGTCCGGCGGCAGCTCGGCCTTCTTCTCCTTGCCGCCGCGGAACGAGGGCTTGGATCCGCCCGCCGTCGGTACGCTCTCGCGGTACTGGTCCACCGACGGGCTGGGAGACGCCCCGGCCGGATCCTGCGCCAGCGCCGGGGCCGGGAGCATCAGCAACGCGATGAACGTCACCACGCCGGCCCGGCCGCTCCGAGGCCATCCCGACCAGCCAGAGCCGGCCGCGCCGCGCCGATCGCGGGCCGCCGCATGGGCGGCCCCGCCCGTCGTCGCCGCGGGACTGCTCGTGCTCTCGACCGACCAGGACGTCGCGCAGGTCACCGGTCGCAGCGTAGCGACGATCGTCGCGCTGTGGGCGATCCTCCTCGCGGTCGCCTTCGGCGTCTGGCCCCGGGCGGCGCTCCCCCGCGCCGCCGCGCTGACCGGCGCCCTGCTGCTCGCGTTCGCCGCCTGGACCGGGCTGTCGACGCTCTGGGCGCCCGGCGCCGAGCGGGCGTTCGCCGAGTTCGGCCGGCTGCTCCTCTACGCCGCGCTCTTCGCGCTGCCCGTGCTCGCGGCCGTCCGCGGCGACGCGGTCCGCTGGGCCGACGGGATGGCGGCGGCGGTCGGCGCCGTCGCCCTCCTCGCCGCCGGGCAGCGGCTGCTCCCCGACGTGTTCCCGGCCGGCGACATCCCCACCCTGCTGCCGGCCGCCGCGACGCGGCTCAGCTACCCGCTGGGCTACTGGAACGCGCTGGCGATCCTCCTCGGCGCCGGGCTGCCGCTGCTGCTGCGGCTCGCCGCGGGCCACGCGCCGGTCGCGGCGCGGGCGCTCGCCGTCGTGCCCCTCCCGGCCCTCGCCGCCGCGATCTACCTGACCTCCTCGCGCGGCGGGGTCGTCGTGGCGGCCGTGGGCGCGGTCGTGTTCCTCGCGGTCACCGCGCGGCGGTTCGCGGCGCTCCAGGCGCTCGCCGTCGGCGCGGTCGGCGGCCTGCTGGCGATCGCGGTGCTCCGCGGCCACCCCGTCCTCGTCGACGGGCCGCTCGACTCGGCCGCCGCGAGCGACGAGGGCCCGGGCGTCGCGGCGACGATCGCGCTGATCTGCGCGCTCGCCGGCGCCGCGCAGGCTGCCCTGGCGGCGCTCGTGCCGCCGCGGCTCGCGCTGCCGCGGGGCGCCGTCGTGGCGATCGTGGCGCTGCTGGCGGTCGGCGCGCTGGCCGGGCTGGTCGCCGCCGACCCCGCCGAGCGGGTGCGCACGTTCAAGCAGCCCCCGACGTCGCAGGTCGACCGCGGCGGGTTCGTCCAGAGCCACCTGTTCAGCAGCGCCGGCAGCGGGCGGTGGCAGTTCTGGGACGCGGCGCTCGACCAGTTCGGCGAGAAGCCGCTGGCCGGCCAGGGCGCCGGGACGTACGAGGCGTGGTGGGCGCAGCACGGCTCGATCGACTGGTTCGTGCGCAACGCGCACTCGCTGTGGCTCGAGACCCTCGGCGAGCTGGGGATCGTCGGGCTGGTGCTGCTCGCGGGCGCCTTCGCCGCCGGCCTCGTCGCCGGCGCGGGGCGATTGCGGGGCGCGCCCGAGGACGAGCGGACGGCGATCGCGGCCCTCCTCGCGGTGGTCGTCGCCTTCGCCGTCGGCGCCGCGGTCGACTGGGTCTGGCAGATCCCGGCGGTCGCGGCCCTCGCCGTGGTCTCGCTCGGCCTGCTCGTGGGGCCGGCGACGCGCGCGCACGCCGGCCCGGCGAGGCCGCGGACCGCGTTCGGCCCCCGCGCCGCGATCGTCCTCCTGGCCTGGGGCGCGATCGTCGCCGCGGCCATCCCCTTCCTCGCCGCCAACGAGATCCGCGGCAGCCAGCACGCCGCCGCGCGCGGCGATCTGGGCGAGGCGGAGGAGCGCGCCGCGTCGGCGAGGGCCATCCAGCCCTGGGCCTCGTCGCCGTACCTCCAGCTCGCGCTCGTCCGCGAGCGGCTCGGCGACCTGCAGGGCGCCCGGCGCCGCGCGGCCCAGGCCATCGAGCGCGATCCCGTCGACTGGCGCCTGCGGCTCGTCGACGCGCGCCTGGCGACCAAGGCGGGCGACATCCCGGCCGCCCGCGCTGCCCTGCGGGAGGCCAGGCGACTGAACCCCAGATCCCCCGCTTTGCGTAGAACGCAGGCAGGGTGACCGGTACGCTTCCGCGCCTCGCGCGTTAGAACGCCCGAGGGAGAGGTGGAGAGGGAATTGGCAGCATCGACAAGCGAGCACGGCCAGGCCGTCGTCGAGCCGGGTACGGCCGACGCGGCTCGCGCCGCGGCCCCTCGTCGTGCGCTCTTCTACCGCGATGCCCCGCGCCACCTGGCCCGCGACGCGCTGCGGCGCCGGATGCTGGCCACGGCCGACGCCAGCGCCGTCCTCGTGGCGGCCGTCGTCGCGCATCTGGGCGCGCTGACCGTCGCGCGGGCGTTCTGGGCGGTCGCCCTCCTGCCCGTCTGGCTGCTCCTGGCCAAGCTCCACGGCCTCTACGACCGCGACCACCGCACGCTGCGCCACCTCACGGTCGACGAGCTGGGGTCGGTCCTCACGTGGGGGACGGTCGGGACGGCGGTCGCCCTCCCGCTGCTCGCCCTCACACCCGCCGGCGCGCCGGACAGCGGCGCCGCCGTGCGGCTCTGGCTGGCCGTGACGGTGGCCGCCGCGCTGCTCCGCGGCCTGGCCCGCCTGCTGTGGCGCGCGTGGACCCCGCCGTCCCTCGTCCTGCTCGTCGGCACCGGCCCGCTCGAACGCGCCACGCGCCGGAAGATCGAGCTCTTCGGCGACATGCACCTCGCGGTCGCGGGCCGGCTCGACGACACGCAGCTCGAGGCCGCGCGCGGCGAGGAGGCGACCGAGCGCCTCGTGTGCGACGCGTGCGACGGCTCGCTGCCCGACCGCGTCATCGTCTGCGCCCCCGACGTCAACGAGATGCTCCTGGCCGACCTGCTGCGCTTCTGCCGCAGCAAGCGCGTGAAGCTGAGCGTCGTGCCGCCGCTGCGCGGCATGTTCGGCACCGCGGTCCGCCTCACGCACGTCGCCGAGCTGCCGGTCGTCGAGTACCACACGTGGGACCCGTCGGTCTCGACGCTCACGCTGAAGCGCTGCTTCGACGTCGTGGTCGCCGCCGTGGTCCTCCTCGCGACGGCACCCCTGTTCCTGGTGGTGGCCCTCGCCATCCGGCTCGACAGCCGGGGCCGCGTCTTCTACGTGCAGGAGCGCGCCGGGCTCCACGGCCGCGCGTTCCGGATGATCAAGTTCCGGACGATGGTCTCCGACGCCGACGAGCGCCTGCGCGACGTCGTCCACCTCGACGCGCTCGCCGACCCGATGTTCAAGCTGCGCGGCGACCCGCGCATCACGCGCGTCGGCCGCTTCCTGCGCCGCTGGTCGCTCGACGAGCTGCCGCAGCTCATCAACGTCCTGCGCGGCGACATGAGCCTCGTGGGCCCGCGCCCGGAGGCGGTGCAGCTCGTCGAGCGCTACCGCCCCGAGCACCGGTTCCGGCTCGACGCCACGCCGGGCATGACCGGCCCGATGCAGGTCTTCGGCCGCGGCGACCTGACGTTCGACGAGCGCCTGGCGATCGAGCGCGAGTACATCGAGAACGTCTCCCTGGGGCGCGACCTCAGGATCCTGCTCCTCACCGCCCCGACCGTGGTCTCCGGCCGCGGCGCGTTCTAGGCGAGGCTGCGCCGCGCGATCGCGCTGCGCGTCGCGCTGATCCCCAGCTTCCCGAAGATCGCCAGGTACACGGCGACGTCGAGCGGCGGGTTCCGGCCGGCGTAGAACTTGCGGTAGAAGCGGCCCATCGAGCGGTGGAAGGCGACGTTGTGGCGCAGCCCGAGGTGCCGCTTGCGCTTCGTCGTGCCGCCCTTGACGTGCATCGTGGTGACGGCGCCCTCGTACCAGACCTTCCAGCCCTTCTGATGGAAGCGGAAGCACCAGTCCAGGTCGTCCATGTACAGCCAGTAGCCCTCGTCGAGCAGGCCGACGTCGCGCAGGGCCTCCTGGCGCACGAGCATGAACGCGCCGTTGACCGCGTCGACCTCGCCCGACTCGTGCTCGCCGAGCTCCGGCGCCCGGTACTGCGCCAGCCACCTCGGGGCGTTCGTGCGCCGGCCGACCCCCACGAAGTGCGCCAGCGCGCCCAGAGGCGTCGGGAACGAGCGCTTGGAGGCGTGGTCGAGCGTCCCGTCCGGCTGGGCCAGCCGGCACGTCGACATGCCGATCTCCGGCCGCTCCCGCATGAGGCGCACCATGTGGTCGAGCACGCCCTCGTAGACCTCCGTGTCGGGGTTGAGGACGAGGACGAAGTCGGCCCGCGTCTCGCGCAGCACGATGTTGTTGGCGACGCAGAACCCGGAGTTCCAGTCGAGCGCGTGGAGGACGACCTCGGGGAACTCCGAGCGCACCATCTCGGGGGTGCCGTCGGTGCTCGCGTTGTCCACGAGGTGGACCGTCATGTCGCCGATCGTGAGCGGGTTCGCGCGCAGCGACTCCAGGCACGGGCGCAGCACGTCGCGCGCACCGGTCGACGACACGATCACGATCTCCAGGACGGGCACGGCGGGAACCCTACGAGGTCGCGACCGACTGCTCTCGCTCGTCCTCGACGCCGCCCCCCGGGCCGGAAAGGTCCGCCGTCGCCGGCCATCGCCGCCGCTTCCCCGCGGCCGTCAGCCGCCGCCGGCGGAGGGCGCGGCCGGCGACGTAGCCGGCCATCTTGGCGAGATCGCCGGTGACGACGATCGCCGGCACGAGCAGGTACGCGGCGGCGCGGCCGGCGGCCGAACGCGACGGGGGCGCCCGCCTCAGGCGCACCCACGAGCGCCGGCAGTGGGCGACGAGGCCGGCCGCCGCAACGAGGAGGAGCGGCGGGTAGCTCGCGCCCAGGACCAGCAGCGCCGGGCCGACGGCGTACGCCGAGTAGCGGGCGGCGTGGCGCAGCGGCCACAGGCCCGCGATGCCGTCGCCGCGGGCGTACAGGAAGTACTGCCGGCCGAACGCCCACAGGCTCGAGCGGCCGTTCCAGGTCACGACGCCGGAGGGCCGGAACGCGAAGCGGCCACCGGCCCGCCTGAGCGCGAGGTCGAAGACGAGGTCCTCGCAGTGGTCGAGCCACTCCGGGTAGCCGCCGACGGCCTCCCACGCCGCCTTCGTGAAGGCGACCGACCGGCTCGACGGCAGGAAGTCCTCCGGGTCGATCTCGGCGAGCTGGGGCGTGATGGCGACGGTGAGCGTGCGCTCGAACCACGTCTCCCCGCCCGCGACGTAGAACCCGCTGACCGCGTCGGCCTCTCCGTCGGCGAACCCCTCGCACAGCTCCTCGAGCCAGCGGGGGTCGGCGATCGCTCCCCCGTCCGTGACCGCGATGATGTCGCCGGTGGCCGCTGCGATCGCGACGTTCCGGCCGGCCGAGATGTTCGTGCCGGGCGCCGACCGGACCGTCGCGGGCAGGGGCGTCCGGGCGGCCCAGTCGCGTAGGATGCCCAGCGTCTGGTCCGTCGAGCCGCCGTCCACGAGGACGACCTCGTCGGGCACCCGGGTCTGCCGCTCCAGCGCGGCGAGCCACGGAGCGATCGTCGCGGCCTCGTTGCGCAGCGTCGCGACGAGGCTGACCCGTGCGCCCGGGCCGACGATCACCGCTTGGCCGTGTCGCAGCATCATGAAGGTGTACCCCATGCCGCCTGAAGATGACTTGGAGGGGTCGCGATCGGACGTCTGACGCCGGCCGCACGCAGCACGTCGACGGACCTGGGCCGCGTCGGGGCCGTGGTGGTCGCCGAGGGCGTCGCCCGCCTGCTGAGCTTCGTGTTCTACATCGCGGCGGCGCGAGCGCTCGCGCCCGCGGACTTCGGCGCGGTGCGGTACGCCCTGGCGCTCGGCCTGGTGGCGGCCGGGGGGACGGCCGTCGTCGCGACGGCGCTCGGACGCGAGCTGGGAGCTTCGCGCGCACGCCCGGAGGCCGTGGGTGCGGTCGCGGGCAGCGGCGTGGTGGCCGCCGCCGCCCTCCTGCTGCTGACGCTCGCGGCGACGTGCGTGGCGGCCGCGGCCGGCGTGCTCGGCCGCGCGCCGATCGCGGGCCTCCTGGTGGCGATCACCGGGCTCTCGACGCTCCAGATCTACTACGCGGCCGCCGGCGCGCTCGGCCACGTCCGCCGGATGGTCACCGCGTACGCGGGATCCTCGCTGCTCCAGCTCGCCGGCCTCCTGGCCCTCGCGGCGGCAGGCTCCGTCGACGCCACGACCGTGCTCGTGCTGTTCGGCGCGAGCAACGTCGCGTTGTGCGTGCTCCTCGAGGTCGTCGACCCGATGTGGTCGTGGCGGGCGCTGACGCCGACCCGCGAGGCCACGCGCGTGCTGTGGCGCCTCTCCCAGCCGCTCGCCGCGTCGAGCATCGGGTTCCTACTGTGGAGCTGCGTGGACCAGATCTGGGTGGAGGCGACGTTCCCCGAGGAGGACGCGGGCATCTACGGCGCCGCGAAGAACCTGTCGATGCTGTTCATGGTGCTGCCGGCGGCGGTGCGGGCCGTGAGCATGCCCCGGGTGGCGCACCTGCGCGCCGCGAGCGACGACGCGGGCGCTCGCGCTTTGATCGCGCGCCTGCTCACGGTCGCGGTCGGGCTGGCCGCCGCCGTCACCGTGGGCGCCGCGGTGGCGGGGCCGACGGTCATCAAGGCCGCGTACGGCGACGCGTACGCCGCGGGCGACACGGCGTTCCTGGCGCTCGCCGTCTCGATGGCGCTGTTCGCGGTCTTCGCCACGCTCGTGAACGCCGCGGTGGGCTGGGGCCGCCCGGGCGTGACCTCCGTGGCCTACGTCGTCGCGGCCGGCATCCAGCTCGCCCTCCTGCTGGCCGCCGGCGACGACCCGTCGCTCGCGTACGCCGGCTGGGCGTCGGCGATCGCCATCGCCGCCGCGCTGGCGGTCATCGCCGTCCTGCTCCGGCGCGCGGTGCGGGGCGACGGAGGCGCCGATGCTTGAGCGGCTGCGCAAGCGGGTGGCGGATGCGCGCGTGCGGCGGCGCTTCGCGGCGCACGAGGCGGTGGGGCGCACCCTCGTGGAGCGGTACGGCCTGAGAGTGCGGCACGGCCCGTTCGCGGGGCTCGAGCTCGGGGAGGGCGTGACCGCGCGGGCGCGGGCGATCGGCCCGAAGCTGCTCGGGACCTACGAGTCCGAGCTCGAGCCGTTCGTCGAGGCGGCCGCGGCGGACGCGTTCCGGACCGTGGTCAACGTCGGGGCCGCCGAGGGCTACTTCGCGGCCGGGCTGGCCCGGCGGATCGGGACGGCGCGGGTCGTCGCGTTCGAGATGGCCGCGCCCATGCGGTCGATGCTCGCCCAGACCCTGCGCGCCAACGGCCTGGAGGACCGCGTCGAGGTGCGCGGCGAGTGCACGCCCGGCGAGCTGCGAGCCGTCGCGGACGGCGAGCGGTGCCTGGTCGTCATCGACTGCGAGGGCGCCGAGCTCGAGCTGATGGACCCCGCCGCGGTGCCCGGCCTGCTGCGCGCGGCGGCGATCGTCGAGCTGCACGACTTCATCCGGCCCGAGATCAGCGCGACCCTTCTCGGGCGGTTCTCGGCGACGCACGACCTCGCCGTCGTGTCGCAGCCGCCGGGGCGGGTCCCGCACCGGCCCGAGCTGGACGACCTGCCCCCGGAGCACAGGCCGCTCGCGGTCGACGAGCTGCGGCCGGCCGCGATGTCATGGCTCGTGATGGCGCCGCACGGCGCGACCGGCCCGTTCGCGGACGCCGTGCGCGCCTACGGGTAGAGGCGGCGCGCGAGCCCGCGCGCCCTCGCCCCGGTCGGCGCGCGGTCGCGGCCCGGCCGCGCGGAGGCCACGAGCTCGGCGCCGCGGCTGATCGCCGCGGCCGCCCGGCTGCTCGGCCGGCGGCGGGCCAGCGGCCCGGTGAAGTGGCGGATGTGGTCGCCGTCCTCCAGCGCGACCATGTTGTTCCAGCGGCGCTCGAGCCGCCGCAGGAACGGGAGGTCGCGGGCGTAGTGGATGACGTGGCCGTTCTCGTACGGCGCCGCGTCCTGCGCCGGGACCGGCTCGTCCGCGCGGTCGAGCAGCAGGTCGAGCCAGGCGAGGAGGTCGGGGTGCGCGCGGGCCGCGATCACGCCCGAGTTGAGTCGCCCCGTGTGGCCCTCGGCGAGGTAGAGCAGGCCGCCGGGCTCCTCGACGCCGCGGAAGTCGGGACAGCCGGGCATCACCTGCGCGTCGGCGTCCACCCACAGCACCCACTGGTGGCGCTCGAGCGCCCGCCGCAGGAGCGCGATCTTCAGCCACGCGGCATCGGTCCGCGGCAGCGGCCGCCGCGGGAGGACCAGGGCGTGCGCGAGGTCGCACCGCCGCGCGTAATCCCGATGCGTCGCGAGGAAGCCCCGGTAGACCCGCGCATAGCCGTTCGCGGCCGCGGACAGGACCAGCGCGTCCTGCACGTCAGGCCGGGACCAGGGCCTCTTGGACCGCGCGCATCGCCCGCTCCCTGAGCGAGGCGATCGTGCCGCGGTCCGGGACGCGGGCCCCGTCGGCGTCGACCAGCTCGAGGATCCGCTCCGTCAGCCGCGGGTCGTCGACCTCGACCATCGGCACGTCGACCTCCGTCGCGAGCGACCGCACCTTCGGCTCGTACGGCAGGGCGATGACCGGGCGTCCGGCCACCGAGGCGGCGGCGACCGCGTGGTAGCGCATCGCGATCACGAGCTCGAACGTCGCCGCGAGCGCGACCGTCTCGTCCCAGCCGCGGGGCGCGTCGTCGATCGTCAGGCGCTCGCGGGAGCTGACGCCGGCGGCGATCGCGTCCGCGACCTCCCGGTCCTCCGGCCAGTAGAGGCAGCTCAGGTGGACGTCCCAGCCGCGCTCCATCAGCTCCTCGACGAGCCGCGTGACCGAAGCGAGCAGCGGCGGCCAGCGCGCGGCGCCGCCGTCCGGGTCCTTGTGGAACCACGGCCGGATCGCGAGGAGCACGCGGCGCTGGCGGCGCACCGCGCCGTTCGGCCGCTGGTCGACGGTGCAGAACATCGGGTCGGCGCGAACCTCCACGTCGTCGACGCCGAGCCCGCGCAGCGCGACGGCCGACTCGGCGTCGCGGACGGTGCGGACCGACGCGCGGCGCGCGGTCATGGCGATCACGGCGCGCCCGAGCCGCGTGTAGAACGGCGCCACGCCGACCGAGAGCAGGGTGACGTCGCGCCGCAGGACGCGGCCCAGGACCGCGGCCAGCAGCAGCTCGAGCGAGAAGCGGATCGACTCGTCCTTGAGGAGCCCGCCGCCGCCGATGACGACCCGGTCGACCTCGGTGAACGCGCGCAGCCACCGCCACCACCGGCGGCTGCGCAGGACGACCGCGCGGGGATCGGACAGCTCGACGCGGCTGGAGAACCGGACGATCTCGGCGCCGAGGCCGGGCGCGAGCCGCTCGATCGTCTCGCGGATCGCGCGGTCTCCGAGGTTCTCGACGCCGTACAGCCCGACGAGGAAGACGCGGGTCGTGTCCGTGGGCACGGCGGGGCAAGGTAGCGCGAGCGCGTCATCCGGCCTTCCGGCGGAGCGCGATCGCTACGCTGCGCGCCGTGCGGCGCAACCTGCTCGGCCTGCTGCTGGCCTCCCTCGCGACCGCCGGGACGGCTGCGCCTGCGCTCGCCGCACGCCCGCTGCAGACCGGGCTGATGGACGGCACCGGCGTCTACGGCGGGCCCGACTCCGAGATGGCCTTCGCCAAGACGTCCGAAGCGGGGGCGCGGGTGGTGCGGATGGCCGTCTCGTGGGCGGACGTCGCGCCGCGCCAGCCCCAGGACGCGACCAACCCCGGCGATCCCGTGTACCGGTTCAAGGGACTGGACGAGCGCGTCCAGCGCGCGACCCGGCTGGGCCTCCAGCCGCTGGTCTACGTCGCGCGCGAGGTGCCGGAGTGGGCGCGGGTGCCCGACGGCTCCTGGCGCCCCCAGGCCGCCCCCTACGCGCAGCTCGCGCGGGCGATGGCGGTGCGGTACTCCGGCACCTTCGAGGGCCTGCCGCGCGTGCGCTACTGGCAGGCCTGGAACGAGCCGAACCTCGACTTCTACCTCAAGCAGAACGGCATGGACGGCGCCCACTACTACCGCGACATGGTCAACCGGTTCGCCGCGGAGGTGAAGGCCGTCCACCGCTCGAACCTGGTCGTGGCCGGCGGCACGGCGCCCTTCAGCGAGTCGTCGACCGAGAAGTGGGGCACGCCGGCGATGGCCTTCATGGCGGAGATGCTCTGCATGACCGACACGCGGCACCCGCGCCGCAAGTGCCGCGATCGCGTGCGCTTCGACGTGTGGGCCCACAACCCGTACACGTCGGGCTCGCCGTCGCACCGCGCGACGAAGCGGGGCGACGTGTCGCTGGGCGACCTCCCCAGGATGGCGCGGCTGCTGCGCGCCGCCGCCCGTGCGGGGCGGATCGTCGGCACGTCGCGGCCGCGGTTCTGGGTGACGGAGTTCGCCTGGGACTCCTCGCCGCCGGATCCGGGCGGCGTCCCGGAGGAGGAGCACGCGCGCTGGCTGTCCGAGGCGCTGTACGGGATGTGGCGCAACGGCGTGTCGCTGGCGATCTGGTTCGGCGTGCGGGACGCCGTCAAGCCCGCCAACCGGGACTGGGCCGAGACCTACCAGTCCGGGCTGTGGGCGCGCGGCGACGACCCGTCCTTCGCGGGCGACCGGCCGAAGCTCGCGCTCCAGGCCTTCCGGTTCCCGTTCGTCGCGCTCCCTGCCGGGCGGGCCGTGCGGGTCTGGGGCAGGGTGCCGCCCGATCGCCGCGGGCGGGTGACGATCGAGCAGCAGCGGGGGGAGCGCTGGCGCGTCGTCGCGCGGCTGGCGTCCGACCGCAACGGGATGTTCGACCGCCGGCTGCGCCTCCGTGCGCGGGGCGCGCTACGCGCGACGGTTGCCGGCGAGCTCTCCGTCCCGTTCGTGCCGCGTCGCACGCGCGACCGCCGGGTCAACCCCTTCGGCGGCACGCAGCCCGAGCCCGTCGAACCGAACCCGTAGGCCGCCGCCGGACGGCGCCAGCGCCAGGACGAGCAGGAGCCACCACGTCATCCCGAGGATCTGCGTCTCCAGCGTCGGGTAGAGCGCGGCGTCGATCGTCAGCGCGAACCCTCCGGCCGCTGACGCGCGCCCGAGCGGGTCGACGCTCCTGGACAGCGCCGTCCTGAGGAAGATGAGCCCCGCCCACACCAGGAACGCGACGAGCAGGAGGGCGCCGACGGCGCCGGTCTCCACGAGGAGCTTGAGCGGATAGCTCTCGGTCGAGTCGGTCCGCTGGTCGGTGAGCTGCTTCGCGTTGCCGGTCGCCGCCAGCCCCTCGCCCAGCGCCTTCTGGGGGAGGGGCGCGTCCCGCCAGCGGCGCACGGCCAGCCGCATCGACCGGCTGCGCTCGCGGTTGCCCTGGTCGCCGTCCCAGTCGAACCCCGACGCGATCCGGTCGCCGATCTTCTTCGGCCCGGCGCCGCTCACGATGCCGAGCGGCACGGCCAGCAGGAGCCCCGCCGCCAGGAGGAGCGCAGCGCGGCGCAGATCGGGCCCCCGCAGGCTGACCGAGACGGTGGCGATGGCGATCGCGGCGATCGCGAACCCGGCGCGGCCGAACGTCAACGCGAGCGCCACGAGGAGCAGCCCGAGCCCGGCGACCGCCAGGACCCGGCGCGCCCAGCGCGTGGAGAGGACGGCGAGCGCGACCCAGAGCGGGGCGAGCGTGCCCAGGAAGATCGACGCGTGGAGGAACGAGCCCGTCACGCCCCCGGCGCGGCTCGTGCCGGACGACGCCTGGGCGAACGCCGTCACGCCCGCGGACTGCATGAGGACCGACGCGGCCACCACGGCCGAGAGCGCGACGAGCAGCCACCTCAGGCGCTGGGGGTCGCCCGGTGTGAGGACCGTCCAGCAGGCGAGCGCGAACACCGGGTACACGAGGTACTGCGCGAGCCCGATGCCGTAGAGCGTGATGCCGACCTGCTGCGTGAGCACGTTGGCCACCGCCACCGCGGCGATGACCGCCGCGCCGACGACGAGCGGGCGCGGGAAGCGGAGGGCGCGCCCCCGTCTCCACTCGACGAGCACCCAGATCGCGCACGCGCCGATCAGCGCGGGCTGGACGGTGTTCACGAGCAGGAGCGCGTGCGGGAGGTCGATCGCGTTCGCGAGGGCCAGGAGCCCGCCGCGCATCGCGGCCAGGACGACCACCAGCGCCAGCGTCAGCCTCGTCGCGCGGATGCCCTGCCCGAGCACGTACGCGAGGGCGCCGCCGAACGCGAGCAGTCCCAGCGCGCCGGCGTACACGTCCGCGCCCGTGCCGGCGAGCGACCACGCGACGATCGCGCCGGCGAGCCCCGCCGCGAGCGGCGAGGCGACGTGGAGCGGTCGTCGCCTCGTCAGGAGCGCGGCGGCGAGGAGCGCCAGCAGCGCCGCGGGCAGCGCGCCGCGGCCGGCCGCGCTGAGGCGGTCGACCCGATCCGGCGGCGCGGGGTCGTACGCGATCATGTAGCGCCGCGGATCGAGCAGCAGATCCCGCGCGGCGGCACGGGCGGGAGGCCCGCCCGTGCGGAAGATCTGACGAAGCCGGCGGTCCTGCGCGCGCCGCTGCGCGTCGGCGAAGGCGACAGCGGCGGCATACGCGCGGCGCAGCGCTTCCGCGGCCGTCGTGCCGTCCGCCACGAACACGCCGCCGGCGCGCCGCCGGGCCGGGAAGAACCGCACGCCCCCCTGGGCGTCACGGTTGAAGCTCGTGCCGATGCCCACCGCCTCGAGCACGTCGGGGCGCAGCGCGATGGCCGCGACGATCGCCGTCTCCTGCTCACCGCGCGGCGGCGGCTCGGCGGCGCCGACGAGCGCGCCGGCCGCCGCCGCGGCGAGCACGGACGCGATCAGGATGACGAGCGCGCGACGGCCGCTCATCGAGCGAAGGCGTGCACCGAGCGGCCCGCTCGATAGATTCGGGGCGTGGCGGAACACGTGAGCGAATCTCGCATCGCGGCCTGCGTGGTGCGTGCGGCGGTGCTGCTCGCGCTCCTCGCGGCCGGCGGCTGCGGGGGCGACGACGAACCGACGAGAACGGGCGCGGCCTCGTCGGCCCAGCGCGAGGGCTTGACATCGACGAGCGCTCTCATCTCCCGCGAGGATATCTCCGCCGCGGGGCGGGACAGTCCCGGCGCCGCGTTGCTGAGTTGGTGGCAGAACCTGCAGTTCCGGGACGTCGACGGCGCCCGCAGGCTCTATGCGCGCGGGGTGGAGCCGAGCCTGGCTCCGGCGATGCGCGAGCTTCGCGCGTACATCGTCCAGAACCGCCTGACGGTCGTCCAGACCGACATCGACGGCAACCGCGCCCGCGTGCTGGTGCTGTTCCGGACGGTCGCCCGCGGGCAGCCGCAGGCGGTTCGCGAGACGCCCGCGACGTTCAGGCTCGTCCGTGAGGACGGCTGGAAGCTCGCCGACAACCTCTTCCTCGCCAGCATCGGCCGCGCGCTGGACGAGGCGGCGCGCCGGCCGCGATCCGGCTGAGCCTGCGGCGTTGATCGACGGCCGGGCTGCGGTCGTACCCTGCAGGGATGCCGCTCGCCGCCTTCAGCCCGCGCGTACGCGAGTGGTTCGAGGCGGCCTTCGCGGCGCCGACACCGGCCCAGGAGCAGGCGTGGCCTGCCATCGCCGGCGGCGACCACGTGCTCATCTCCGCGCCGACCGGCTCCGGCAAGACGCTCGCGGCGTTCCTCTGGGCGCTCGACAAGCTCGGGCGCGAGCCGAGCACCGGCCGGACCCGCCTCGTTTACGTCTCGCCCCTCAAGGCGCTCTCCTACGACGTCGAGCGCAACCTCCGCGCCCCGCTGCGCGGCATCGGCGCCGACCTGAAGGTGGCGCTGCGCACCGGCGACACGCCGCAGAAGGAGCGGGCGGACATGCGCCGCAACCCGCCCGACATCCTCATCACGACGCCCGAGTCGCTCTACCTGATCCTCACCTCGCAGGCCAAGGAGATGCTGACCGGCGTGGAGGCGGTGATCGTGGACGAGATCCACGCCGTCGCCGGGACCAAGCGCGGCGCGCACCTCGCGCTGACCCTCGAGCGGCTCACCGAGCTCAGCGAGCACGAGCCGCAGCGCATCGGGCTCAGCGCGACGCAGAACCCGCTCGAGGAGGTCGGCCGCTTCCTCGTCGGCCCGCGCCGCACCGCGACGATCGTCGACGCCGGCGTGCGCAAGCCGCTCGACCTGAGGATCCAGGTCCCGGTCGAGTCGATGGTCGAGCCCGACGCGACGCCGTCGCCCGACGTCGACCCGCTGGCCGGCGGCGAGGCGACGCGACGGTCGATCTGGCCCGCGATCTACCCGCAGCTCCTCGAGCTGGTCCGCCAGCACCGCTCGACGATCGTCTTCGTGAACAACCGCCGGACGGCGGAGCGCCTGGCGCTGCGGCTGAACGAGCTGGCCAACCAGGACAACGAGGGGCCGCCCGTCGACGTGGCCCGCTCCCACCACGGGTCGCTCGCGCGCGAGGAGCGCCTGGTCGTCGAGGAGCTGCTGAAGGCGGGCGAGCTGCCGTGCCTGGTCGCGACCTCGTCGCTCGAGCTCGGCATCGACATGGGCGCCGTCGACCTCGTCCTGCAGATCGAGTCGCCGAAGTCGGTCTCGCGCGGCCTGCAGCGCATCGGCCGCGCCGGCCACGGCGTCGGCGACACCTCGAAGGGGCGCATCTTCCCGAAGTTCCGGGCCGACCTGCTCGAGTGCGCAGTCGTCACCAAGCTCATGCGCGAGGGGAAGATCGAGCCGACGGTCGTGCCCCGCAACGCGCTCGACGTCCTCGCGCAGCAGATCGTCGCCATCACGGCCGCCGCGGAGCCCGAGGCGGAGGGGGCGGGTGGTGGGACCGTCTCCGTCGACGACCTCTTCGCGCTCGTCACCCGCACGTACTCCTACGGCGAGCTGCCGCGCCCGCTGCTCGAGAACGTCCTCGACATGCTCGACGGCCGCTACCCGAGCCGCGAGTTCGGCGACCTGCGGCCGCGCATCGTCTGGGACCGCGTCGGCGGCACGATCCGCTCGCGCAAGGGCGCGCGCCAGCTCGCGGTGACGAACGCCGGGACGATCCCGGACCGCGGCCTCTTCTCGGTCACGCTCCCCGACGGCCGGCGCGTCGGCGAGCTCGACGAGGAAATGGTCTACGAGGCGCGCCCGGGCCAGACGTTCCTGCTCGGCGCCTCGACGTGGCGGATCGAGGAGATCGGCCGCGATCGCGTGGTCGTCACGCCCGCCCCCGGCGCCCCCGGCGCGGTGCCGTTCTGGCGCGGCGACAGCATGGGCCGGCCGAAGGAGCTGGGGCGCGAGATCGGCGCCTTCAGCCGCTGGGCCGTCGACCAGGAGCCCGGCCTCCTCGAGCGCGACTACGACCTCGACCCGCTGGCGGCCAGGAACCTCGTCGACTACCTGCGCGAGCAGCAGGAGGCGACGCGGGTCGTCCCGAGCGACCGCACGATCGTCGTCGAGCGCTTCCGCGACGAGATCGGCGACTGGCGCGTGTGCGTGCTCAGCCCGTTCGGCGGGCGCGTCCACGCCGCGTGGGCGCTCGCGCTCAGCGCGCGCATCCGCGACGAGCTCGGCCTGGAGTCGGACGCGATCTGGTCGGACGACGGGATCATCGTCCACCTCCCCGACGCGGACGAGCCGCCAGGCGCCGACCTCATGCTGATCGACCCCGACGAGCTGGAGGACATGGTCGTCGCCGAGCTGTCGGGCAGCGCCCTGTTCGGGGCGCGCTTCCGCGAGAACGCGGCGCGCGCGCTGCTCATCCCGCGTGCCTATCCGGGCAAGCGCACGCCGCTGTGGCAGCAGCGCCTGAAGGCGCAGACGCTGCTCGAGGTCGCCAAGCGGTACGGCGACTTCCCCGTGATCCTCGAGACGTACCGCGAGTGCCTGCGCGACGTCCTGGATCTCCCTGGGCTGCAGGAGCTGCTGCGCGCGCTGCACCGCCGCGAGATCTCGGTCGTCGAGGTCGAGACGCCGACCGCGTCGCCGTTCGCCTCGTCGCTGCTCTTCGACTACGTCGCGACGTACATGTACGAGGGGGACACGCCGAACGCCGAGCGGCGCGCGGCCGCGCTCTCCCTCGACCGGGACCTGCTGCGCGAGCTGCTCGGGCAGGAGGAGCTGCGCGACCTGATCGACCCGGACGCGCTGCGCCAGGTCGAGGACGACCTCCAGCACCGCTCGCCCCGCACGCGCGCCGAGACGCGCGACGCGCTGCACGACGTGCTGCGGCGCGTGGGCGACCTGCGGGTGGCCGAGGCGCAGGAGCGGGTGATGGCCGGCCTCGACGCGGAGACGATGCTGCTGCAGCTCGCCGACGAGCGGCGCGCCGTGCGGCTGCGCATCGCGGGCGAGGAGCGGTGGATCGCGGCGGACGACGCCGGCCTGTACCGCGACGCGGTCGGCGCGGTGCCCCCCGGCGGGCTGCCCGAGGCGTTCACCGCGGACGTCGACGACGCGCTGGAGAAGGTGTGCGGCCGCTGGGCGCGGACCCACGGCCCCTTCACGACCGCCGAGCTGCACGACCGCTACAAGCTCGACGTCGGCCCCGCCCTGCGGGCGCTCGAGCGCGCCGGCGAGCTCGTCCGCGGCGAGCTGCGACCCGGCGGGACCGAGCGGGAGTGGTGCGACCCGGAGGTCCTGCGTCGCCTGCGCCGCGCGTCGCTCGCCGTGCTGCGCAAGGAGGTCGAGGCGGTCGACCAGCGGCGCCTGGCCGCGTTCCTGCCGTCGTGGCAGGGCGTCGACCGCCACCCCGCGACCGGCGCGGGGATCGACCGGCTGCGCGAGGCGCTCGTGCCGCTGCAGGGGCTCGCGCTGCCGGCGGACGTGTGGGAGCGCGACGTGCTGCCGCGGCGCATCGGCGCGTACTCGCCGACGTGGCTGGACCAGCTGTGCGCGTCCGGCGAGGTGGTGTGGGTCGGCGCGGGCGCGCTCGGCCGCAACTCCGGCCGCGTGGCGCTGTACTTCCGCGAGGACGCGGCGCTGCTCGGCGCGCCCGGACATCGGCCGACCCACCCCGACCGCCCGGCCGAGCCCGAGCACGGCCTCATCCGCGAGCGGCTCGCGCGCAGCCCGTCCTTCTTCACCGACTTCCTCGCCGACCTCGACCTCGCGCCGGAGGTGCTGCAGGAGGCGCTGTGGGACCTCGTCTGGACGGGGGAGGTCACCAACGACGCATTCGCGCCGCTGCGCGCGCCGAAGCTCACGCTCGCCCGCGCGAAGACGGCCACGCAGCGCCCGACCCGGCGCCGCTTCGGCTCGCGCCGGCCGGGCGCGCAGGCTCCCGTGCAGGGAAGGTGGTCGCTCACGGCGTCCCTCTTCGGGGACGCGGCCGCGCCCGCCGCCGCCTCGCCCGGCCGCGCGGCCGCGCCCGCCGCCGCCCCCACCTCCGACCCCTCCGCGCGCCGCCGCGCCTGGGCCGAGCTCCTCCTCGAGCGCTACGGCGTCGTCACCCGCGAGCAGGTGCTCGCCGAGGGCTTCCCGGGCGGCTTCGCGATGCTCTACGACTCCCTCGGCCAGCTCGAGACGCTCGGCGTCTGCCGCCGCGGCTACTTCGTCGAGGGCCTCGGCGGCGCGCAGTTCGCGCTGCCGGGCGCGGTCGAGCGCCTGCGCGCGACGCGCGACGACGGAGGCGACGGCACCGCGGTCGTCCTCGCGGCCACCGACCCCGCGCAGCCGTACGGCGCGGCGCTGCCGTGGCCGAAGCGGCGCGACGACGAGCGGAAGAGGCCCGCACGGGCCGCCGGCGCGTACGTCGTCCTCGTCGACGCCGACCCGGTCCTCTACGTCGAGCGCGGCGGCAAGGGCCTGCAGACCCTCGCCGCCGACCACGACCCGCGCATTCGCGCCGCGTTCGAGGCCCTCGCCGAGTTCGTCCGCGCCGGCCGCATCAAGAAGCTCGACCTCGAGAAGGCCGACGGCGCGAACGTCGTCGGCTCGGACCTCGAGCCGCTGCTCGTCGAGCTCGGCTTCCGCGTCTCGCCGCGCCGCCTGACGCTGACGGCCTGAGCCCCGCCCTCAGCGATCAGCGCCCTTGCATTGCGTCGCCGGCCGCGGATACCGTCCGCTTCATGCCGGATCTCAGCGGATTGCCCGCGCTCGACGTCCTGCTCGGCATAGCGTTCCTCTACTTCGTGCTCAGCATCGTCACCTCGACGATCAACGAGGTGATCGCGGCGCGCCTGAAGCTGCGCGCGCGGGACCTCGAGACCGGCCTGCGGCAGCTGCTCGGCGACGAGGAGACCTTCAAGCGGTTCATCTCCAGCCCGCGGATCCGAGCGCTGCACGACCCGAAGGGCCGCCTCCCCTCGTACATCCCGCCGCGCGCGTTCTCGCTCGCGCTGCTCGACACCCTCGCGCCGCCGACGGCCGGGACGAGCCACGACGTGATCGCCCACGCGAAGGACGCCGTCGAGAAGATCCAGAACCCGGCCGTGCAGACGCTCCTCAACGACGCCCTGAAGGAGGCGCGCGGCGACGCCGATCACTTCCGCCTCTCGATGGAGCGCTCGTTCGACGACGTCATGAACCGCGTCAGCGGGTGGTACAAGCGGCGCGTCCAGAAGATCCTGTTCGTGATCGGCTTGCTGCTGACGCTCGCCGTCAACGCCGACTCGTTCGCGGTCGGCGAGCGCCTGTGGAAGGACGACGCCGTCCGCGCTGCCGTGGTCGAGACGGCGGGCAACCAGCAGGCGGACACGACGTGCCCGGACGTCGAGGCGGACCCCTCGGCGCCGATCGACTACACCGCCGAGTGCGTCGACGAGGTCGAAGAGCTCGGGATCCCGCTCGGGTGGACCGACGACACGACGCCCGACGAGTTCGGCCGGGAGTGGCTCGGCAAGCTCGCCGGACTCCTGCTGACCGCGATCGCCCTGTCGTTCGGTGCGCCGTTCTGGTTCGACGTCCTCAGCCGGCTGGCCCGGCTGCGCGGCAGCGGTGGGCGCGAGCCCCCGGCGACGATGGATGACAGGCCGCCCAGCGAACGGCCGCCCGCTTCGCAGCCGGTCGCCGCGCCGGGGCGCCGCGCCCTATGAGCCTGGTCCTGGACCGTCGCCGCGAGGTCGCCGACGGTCCGGGCCTGCACGTGCTGCTCGTCGGCGTGAGCAGATATCCGCACCTCGAGGAGGGGTCCGGGCCACCCGCCGACAGCACGTTCGGCATGGGGCAGCTCGCCTCCCCCGGGATCGCCGCGTACCGGCTGTTCCAGTACCTCGAGGCGCGCGCCCACCCCGTCGCCCCGCTGGCGACGTGCCGGCTCCTGATCGCACCCTCCGAGGAGGAGCTCGCGGCATTGCCGGAGCTGGCGGAGGCGGACGCGGGCCCTCCTACCCTCGAGTCGTTCCTCCAGGCCGCCGAGGAATGGCGCGCGGACGCGGCGCGCCATCGCGACAGCGTGGCGGTCGCCTACCTTGCCGGTTGGGGAATCGAGTCGACCGCCAGCGAGCAGCTCTTCCTGCTCAGCGACTTCGGGAACGGCATCGGCCCCCTCTTCCGGAGCGCCGTCAGCCTCCACTCCCTATACGCGGGGATGGCGCCACATCCCTGGCAGCCCGACATGGCGAGGACGCAGCTGTTCGCGTACGACGTGGGCCGGCGCGGGGTCCCGGCCGAGCAGCACCACCTCACGCTGAACGCGACCGCGGTGTTCGACAGCGCGCCGATCAGCCTCGACGACCGAGCGGCGATGACGCTGTACGCCGCCCGGCCGGGCCAGCTGCCGTACGGGGTACCGGGCCAGGGGACGTTCTTCGGCGACGCGCTCATGCTCTGCTTCGACGGGCGCGGGGCGACTCCCGTCGACACACCCGATGGGACGCGGTGGGACGTGACGATCGCATCGCTGGCCGCCGCGATGCACGAGCAGATGCGCGTCTTCGGCGAGCGCCTCGACCTCGACCTCGACGTCGACGTCGGCGGTGCGGTCCGGGACTTCCCGCTCCTGCACCTCGAGCACGCCCCGCCCGTCGAGATCGTCATCGCGGCGGAGCCCGGCGTACCCCATGCGCTCCGGGACGAGACCGAGGAGGTCGTCTGGAGCGGCGAGCCGGTCGCCGCGGAGGGCCCGGTGCGGCTCGAGGTCCCGGCCGGGTTCTACCGGCTCGACGTGGGCGACCGGCGGGGGCGCTGGCGGCTCGCGAAGCCGCCGAGCGCGACATGGGGCGCCACGGCGACCGACGAGCGCCATGGCGCCTGACCACGGCCGCGTGCATGCGCTGATCGTCGGGATCAGCGCCTACCCGCATTTGACCGAGGGTGCGCCGACGGACGGCCCCACGCTCGGCCTCCGGTCCCTGCAGTCGGCCGCCCGCGCGGCGTTCTGCGTGCACGAGTGGATCGCCGGGCACGGATTCGCCGGGCGCGCGCCGGGTGACCTCCAGCTGCTCGTAGCCCCGTCGGAGCTCGAAGCCGCGGAGGAGCCGGCCGTCGCGACCGCCACATCCCCTTGCACGTGGAAGGCGGTCGCCCACGCCGCGAATCACTGGCGGGAGGTCGCGTCCGAGGACTCGGACGACGTCGCGCTCTTCTACTTCGCGGGGCACGGCCTCCAGCGGGGCCGAGGCGACCACGTGCTGCTTCTCGAGGACTTCGGCGACGGCGAGGGCGCGCACCTGCATCGCGCGGTCGACAGCGACACCCTCATCGGTGGGATGACCGTCGCGGAGGAGCGGCCGAACATGGCCCGGCTCCAGTTCTACGTCTTCGATGCGTGCCGCGACACGCACAAGACGCTCACCGATCGCTACGAGAAGACCGACGTCACGCCGCTGTGGGACGTCCCGAAGGTGGAGAACGTCGACCGCGCGGCGCGGCGGACGTCCGTCCTCTACACGGCCGGCGACGGCATGCTCGCCTACGGGATCGCGGGTCACCAGAGCATCTTCAGCGAGGCGCTGTTGGCCTGCCTGGGCGGATCTGCGGCCTGCGCCTACGACGACGAGTACGGCGAGCGGCGCTGGCACGTCACGGGGACCTCGCTCCAGAGGGGGCTGAACAGCGTCGTCGACCGCCTCAACGCGGACTACGGGACGCAACAGCGCTTCGAGATCCGCGACGGCAGCGGAGAGCTCGTGCTCAACGAGCTGTCCGCGCCGCCGCCGGCACAGCTCCGCGTCTCGGTGACCCCGGAGGAGGCGGTCGACTGGGCCGCGGTCGACATCGTCGAGAGCGACACCGCCACCACGATCTTCAGCACCGCCTCGCCCTTTCATCCCCACCCCTTCAGCAAGGAGGTGCCGGCGGGCTACTACGACGCGCACATCGCCGTCTCGCCGCCGGACGACCGCCCGCACACCAGGAGGAGGGCCAAGCTCGTGGAACCCCCGGCGACCGACTTCGTCATCCAGGCCGCGACGCCCGCCGCATGACCGCGTCCACGGCGGAGCTGATCTACGACCTCTCGCTGCGTGCCCTGAACGACCAGCGCGCGCGGCTGGAGAACCTGCGCTCACGCGCGGCGACGCTCCTCTCGGCGGCGGGCATCGTCACGTCGTTCCTCGGAGCGGAGGCGATCAAGGACACGCACGTCGTCGGCGGCCAGGTCGTCACCGACCACGCGTTCCAGGGTGCCGAGATCGCCGGGCTCGCCGCGTTCGGGCTGCTCGGCCTCGCCTGCATCTTCGTGATCTGGCCGCGGTCCGCCGCATGGCAGTTCGAACCGAGCGCCGCGGCGCTCATCGCGGAGTACAAGGATCACTCCGACACGGACGCGGTGCGAATCGAGCTGGCCGAGGTGTTCGAGAGCTCGTTCGACAAGAATGAGCCCAAGGTGGTCCAGCTTTTCTGGGCGTTCCGGATCGGCGCGGTGCTGCTGTTCGCCGAGATCGTGGCGTGGTTGATCGAGTTGGCGTGAGGAGGCGGCTGAGCATGGGCGAACCCCCCAAGGACGACCAGGCGCGAGCGGACGAGGCGGCGCGGCGCAAGGCGATCGAGGAGCGCCGCAAGCGGCTCATGAAGGTCGAGACCTACGGGCGGCGCGAGAAACCCTTGAAGCCCGAGAAGCCTTCCTGAGAGGGCGCTAGGCGTTCTCCTCGCGATCGACGCGCGGCGAGGGCACGCCCGCCCGCACCGCCTCCAGCTGCGCCGAGAGAGCGACGCCGCCGAAGAGCGCGACCGAGCTGAGGAACGCCCACAGCAGGACGCCGATCGTCCCGGCGATCGGGCCGTAGGTCGAGCCGAAGGAGCCCGCCGCGTTCACGTACAGCGCGAACGCGCCCATGAACGCGAGCCACAGGATCGTCGACGTCGCGGCGCCGAAGGCCAGCCAGGAGGGCTCCGGCTGGCGCCGCCGCGGGGCCTGCTCGAACAGGAGGGCGACGGCGGCCACCGCGCACGCCAGGCCGAGCGGCCACCGCGCGATCGACCACGCGGTGTCGAAGCCCTCGCTCCAGCCCGCGGCGTCGCGGACGGCGCTCCCGCCGACGAGGACGACCACCGACAGCACGGCGAGCACGCCCGCCGACAGCGCGAGCGCGAGCGCGTTGAGGTACTTGCGCACGAACGGCCGGTCGCGCTCGACGCCGTAGAGCCGGTTCGCGCCGCGCTCGATCTGCGCCATCGCCGTCGTGCCCGCGAGCAGCGCGGCGAGCGCCCCGCCGACGAGCGCGGTCTCGCCGTCGTCGCGCGACGCGGCCGTCGATCCCTGCCGCAGCGCGTCGGTGAGGATCTCCCCCGCCGCACCCGGTGCGAGCGCCTCGATCGTCGCGCGCACCGTGCGCGTCACGTCGTCCTGGTCGAGCGCGGCGGCGAGGCCCACGAGCGCGATGAGCGCGGGCAGCAGCGTGAGCGTGAACTGGAACGCGAGCGCGCGCGAGTGGCTGAAGGCGTCCGCCGCGCGGAAGCGGTCGACGGTGTCGACCAGCAGCCGCCGCCGGCCGACCGAGCGCAGCGTCTCGAGCGCCTCGTCGCCCTCGAGCTCGTCGCGGGTCGCGGGGACGGCGGAGGCGGTGGTCACGCGCGCAGCATTGCGGAGGAGCAACTTGCCGCGCGGCGAAGCGTCTTAGCGGCATGCGCGCCCCGACCTGCGTTGCGATCGTCCTGAGCTGTCTCGCCTGCGCGCCGCCGGCCGGGGCGCAGTCCGGTTTCGCGGCGGGATTCGGTCCCGCGTCGTTCGCCACGGGCCCCGTCTTCGCCGACGGTCGCCTGGCGTGGGTCGAGGCCGGCGACGACCTCGCGGCGCGCCTGGTCGTCGGCGACGCCGGCGCCCCGCCCACCGTGATCGCCCGCGCCGCCGCCCCGCCCGGGGCGCAGAGCGTGTCCGCGTCGTTCGGTGTCTCGCGCAGCACGGCGCTGCTGTGGGTGCAGTGGGACGGGCCCGCGCACAAGGGCGGGACCGACCCGGTCGGCGTCACCGCGCTCGCCGGCCCGCCAGGCGCGCTGCACCCGATCGCCGCCGGCGCCGAGTTCTTCTACAGCCGCCCCGAGCTGGTCGGCGATCACGTCGTCCTCCCGGTCTACGGCACCCCGGGGACGACCACGACGGCCGCCATCCGCTTCCTCGACCCGGCGACCGGCGCTCACACCGACGTTGCCGGCCGCACGCCCTGGTCCGCCGCCGGCGACCTGGTCGCGCACCTCGACGGCGACCTGCGCCCGGTGGTCACCAACTGGCGCGACGGCACCGAGGTCTACCGGCCCCAGCTGCCCGCGGACTGGCCCGGCGTCGACGACGTGGAGCTCGCCGCCGACGGGAGCGCCGTCTGGAGCGCGACGACCGACAGGCCCGGCCATCCGCTCCTCCACGGCGTCACGAGCCCGGACGCACCGGCGATCCGCGAGCTGCCCCTGCCGGCGAACGCGGCCGTCCTGGCGCGCGCCGGGGACCGCCTGCTGTACCGCGACCCCGGCGACGGCGGGTTCGCGGTGAGCGACTTCGACGGCCGCGTCGTCGCGCGCGTCCCGGTCGGCGTCGGGCTCGGCGTCCCGGCGATCGACGGACACCGCATCGCGCTCACGACCCTTCCGTGTGCAGTGCCCGTCATCCAGGTGTGGGACTACGAGGGCCCGCCGCCGCCGGTCGCGACGCCTGCGCCCTGCCACGGCGCGCGCCTCGGCGGCCGTCCGGAGCCACGCGGCCGCACGCTGCGCGTGCCCCTGCGCTGCCCTGCCGACGCGAGCGGGGGCTGCGTGACCGACGTCGAGGCCGTCATCCGCCGTCACCGCCGGCCGGCCGTCACGCTGGGCGCGCAGGCGCGCCTGGCCGCCGGCGAGCGCCGCGCGGCGGTGCTCGAGGCGGGTACCGCGGCCGCCCGCCGAGCGCTCCGCGGGCCGATGCGCGTCACCGTCTTCGCGACCGCCGCCAAGCTGCCGGGCGAGCGCTTCGTGCGCCGCTTCCGCCTGCGCCCGCCCCCCGCGCGTCGTGATCCCGCGTGACGCCGTAGCCGCTCGCTAGCCTCGGCCGATGGCCGAGGAGGTGCACGCAGCCGGTGGCGTCGTCGTCCGCGACGGCGCGATCTGCCTGGTCCACCGCCCGCGCTACGACGACTGGTCGGTGCCGAAGGGCAAGGTCGACGAGGGCGAGACGTTCGAGGAGGCCGCCCTGCGCGAGGTGTGGGAGGAGACGGGCCTGCGGTGCCGCCTGGGCGCCGAGCTCGCGCCGGCGCGCTACCGCGACCACAAGGACCGGCCGAAGCTCGTCCGCTACTGGCTGATGGAGCCGGTGCAGGACGACGGCTTCGCGCCCAACGACGAGGTCGACGAGCTGCGCTGGCTGGCGCCCGCCGAGGCGCGGGAGCTCGTCACCTACGACCACGACCGGGACCTCGTCGGCACGCTGTGAACGCCCGGCAGGGCATCGCGCTCGTCGCGCTCGCCGCCATGTGGGGCGCGTCGTTCATCTTCATCGACATCGCCGTGCCCGCGCTCGGCGCGATCGCCATGGCCGGCTCGCGCGCCCTGCTGGCGGCCTCGGTCCTCGCGCTGTACGCCCTGGCGACCCGTCAGGCGCTGCGCACCGGCGTGCCGCCGGCGGTCGTGTTCCTGGTCGGCGCCGTCAACGTCGCCGCGCCGTTCGCGCTCATCTCGGCCGCGCAGCTGACGATCCCGCCGTCGCTGGCCGCGATCATCAACGCCACCGCGCCGCTGTTCAGCGCGGTGTTCGCGGCCGTCTTCATCGGGCACCGCATGACGGGCAAGCTCGCCGCCGGCCTCGCGCTCGGGCTGCTCGGCGTCGCGCTCGTCGTCGGCCTCGCGCCGGTCGACCTCGACGCGAAGACGCTGCTCGCCGTCGCCGCCTCCACGGGCGCCGCCGCCTGCTACGCGGCCGGCGGGCACCTGCACAAGGCGCACTTCGCCCGCGTGTCGCCGGCGGCGGCCGCGACGGTGCAGCAGCTCGCCGCCGCGGTCCTCCTCGCCCCGCTCCTGCTCGCGGACCCGCCGCGCGCGGCGCCGGACGGCGGGCAGATCGTCGCCGTCGTCGCCCTCGCCGTCGGCGCGAGCGGGATCGGCTACCTCATCTACTTCCGCCTGATCGCCGAGCTGGGCGCGACGAGCGCCTTGACCGTCACCTACCTCGTGCCGGTCTTCGGCGTGCTCTGGGCCGCCATCTTCCGCGGCGACGAGATCACGTTCGGCATGCTCGCGGGCGCCGCCGTGGTCCTCGCCGGCGTCGCGCTGGTCACGGCAGCTTCTTCCCCGGGTTCAGGAGGCCCTTCGGATCCAGCGCCGCCTTCACCGACCGGTGCAGCGCCACCGCCGCGGGCGCCCACTGGCGCCGCAGCTGGCCGTTCTTGAGCACCCCGATGCCGTGCTCGCCGCTCACCGTCCCTCCGAGGCGCACGGCCATCGCGAAGAGGTCCTCCGCCGCGGCGTCGGCCCGCGCGCGCTGATCGGCGTCGCCGGGCGAGAGGAGGAAGGTCGAGTGCAGGTTGCCGTCGCCCGCGTGCCCCCACGAGCACGCCTCGAGGCCGTGACGCTCGCCGATGGCCACCGTCTCCTCGACCGCCTCGGCCAGGCGGTCGACCGGGACCGCCACGTCCTCCGACAGCTTCCCCCCGCGCTTGGCGGTGACCGCGTGGGACACCGCCGAGCGCCACTCCCAGAACGCGCGCACGTCGGCCGGCGCGACCGGCGCGTGCACCACCGCATCGCCCAGCGCCTCGCGCACCTCCGCCGCGGCCGCGCGCGCCTCCGGCTCCGTCCCGTCCGTCTCGACGAGCAGCAGGAAGCGCCGCTCGTCGTCGAGCGGCGCGGGGAAGGTCGCGGCCGCCGCGTCCACGGTGCCCGCGTCGAGGAACTCGATCGCCGCCGGGATCACGCCGCTGCCGAGGATCGCCTCGATCGCGTCGGCGCCCGCGCGAGCGTCGGGGAACGCCGCCGCGACCGGCAGCGCCGCCTCGGGCGCGGGCATCAGGCGCAGCCAGACGGCGGTGATGACGCCGAGCGTTCCCTCCGAGCCGACGAGCAGCGAGCGCAGGTCGTAGCCGGCGACGTCCTTGCGCACCGGCCCGCCCAGCTGCACGAGCTCGCCGGGCGCCACGACCGCCTCGACGCCCGTGATCCACGCGCCCGTGACGCCGTACTTGAACGCGTGCGGGCCGCCCGCGTTCGTCGCCGCGTTGCCGCCGATGTGCGAGGACTCGGCCGCGCCCGGGTCGGGCGGGTAGAGCAGCCCGTTCTCGCGCGCGAGGCGCGCGACCGTCGAGGTCACGACGCCCGCCTCGACCTCCATCCGCCACAGCAGCGGGTCGAAGGAGCGGATCGCGCGCAGGCGCTCGAGCGCGAGGACGACCCCGCCGTCGAGCGGCACCGCCCCGCCGGCGTAGCCCGTCCCGCCGCCGCGCGGCACGATCGCCACGTCGTGCTCGTAGCACCACGCCACCACGGCGGCGACCTGCTCGGCGTCGCCGGGCCGCACGACGGCATCGGCCCGCCCGTGGACGCCCGACGCGACGCTGGCGTCGTCGAGGTACGGCGCCGCCGGATCGAGCACGTGCTCGGCCCCGACGATGCCTGCGAGCTCGCTCCTCACGGCGCGCAGACTATTCTCGCGCCGTGCCTCGGGCGCGGACCCGGCAGCGGATGATCGACGCCGCGATCAAGGTCGTCGCCAAACGCGGCTTCGACGGCGCCTCCGTGGACGAGATCGCCCGGGCGGCCGGCTTCTCGATCGGCGCCCTCTACGGCAACTTCAAGGGCAAGGACGACCTCTTCCTCAGCGTCTACGACGCGCACGTCACCTGGTTCGGCGAGGTCGTCGCGCGGCTCGACGCCGCCGATCCCGCCGCTGCGCTCGCCGCGTCGTTCGCGCAGCTCGACGAGAAGCGCGCACGCGAGCAGTTCCTCGTCTTCGTCGAGTTCTGGTCCTACGCGGTGCGCCGGCCGAAGCTGCGCCGCCAGCTCGCGCAGCGGATGGCGACGCTGCGCGCCGCGCTGGCCGAGCACGTCGGCGACCGCGCGGGGCTGCCCGCCGACACCGTCGCGTTGCTGCTGCTCGCCACCTGGCGCGGGCTCGCCCTCGAGCGCATGGCCGACCGCGACGCGGTCGACGAGAGCGCGCTCGGCACCGTGCTCAGCCGCACACTCACATAGCGAGCGCTCGCTATTCTTCCGCCGCATGGAGGTGCCACGACGCATGGAGATGCCCCACGTCCCGGGCATCGAGCACGGCGACCTCATCGTCGGCGGGGTCCGGCTGCACGTGGCGCATGCGGGCGAGGGCGACCCCCTCTTCCTGCTCCACGGCTGGCCGCAGCACTGGTGGCACTGGCGGCACCTGATCGGCCCGCTCGCCGAGCGCCACCGCGTGATCGCGCCCGACTGGCGCGGGCTCGGGTGGTCGGAGGCGGCCGCGACCGGCTACGCGGTGTGGGACCTGCGCGACGAGCTGCTCGGCCTCGCGGACGCTCTCGGGATCACGCGCTTCAGCGTGGTCGGCCAGGACTGGGGCAACCTCGTCGGCTACCTCGCCGGGCTCGAGCAGCCCGACCGCGTGGAGCGGTTCGTCGCCCTCGGTGGCATCCACCCGTGGAGCGCGACCGGCAGCACGCCGCTGATCTACGCGCGGCCGTGGCACATCCCGCTGCTCGCCTCGCCCGCCGGCGCGACGTTCGCGCGCCGCCTCCCGCCCGTCCTCCTGAAGAACTGGCGCAGCCGCGGCGCGTTCACGCCGCAGGAGCTGCACACCTACGTCCAGCAGTTCGCGCGCGCCGGCACCATCGCCGCCACGCGCCAGCGCTACCGCTCGATCCTCCTGCGCGAGGTGCCGTACTTCGTCCGCGAGCACAGGCGGCTGCGCCTCACCGTCCCCACGCTCGCGCTCGACGGCGACGCCGACCCGCTGACCGAGGGCGTCCCCGACAGCTGGCGGCACTTCACGACGGCGATGCAGTGGAAGACGCTGCCCGGCGTCGGCCACTTCCCGGCCGAGGAGATCCCGGCCGAGACGACCGAGCTCATCCTCGACTTCCTGGAGGCCTGACCCATGCTCCGCACCTTCGTCGCCATGCGCGTCCTCGTCGGCGGCGTCACCTGGCTCGCGCCGGAGCACTCCGCGCGGATGTCCGGCTTCGACCCGGGCGCGAACCCGCAGGCCGCCTACTGGGCGCGCCTCTTCGGCGTGCGCGACGTCGTGCTGGGCCTCGCGGCGCACCGCTCGAGCGGGGCGGCGCGGCGCCGCATCGTCGCGCTGACCGGCGCGTGCGACGCGGCCGACCTCGCCGCGACCGTCGTCGGCCGGCGCGCCGGCCACGTCCCGCCGCGCGCCGCGTTGCTGTCCGGCGCCGTCGCGGCGGCCGCGGGCGCGGTCGCGTGGGCGGCCGCGAGCGCCGTCGAGTAGCTTCGCGCGGGTGGAGTTCCGCCCGCTCACCGTCGACGACGCGGAGGCGCTGCTCGACCTGCGCCGCGCCAACCGCGACCACTTCCAGATCGCCGAGCCGCGCCACCCGGAGTCGTTCTTCACGCTCGAGCGCCAGCGCGACCTCGTCGCGGGCGCGGACGGGCTCGTCGTCGGCGCGTTCGACGCGCAGCTCGTCGGGTTCGCGCGCCTGTCGAACGTCGTGCTCGGCGCGTTCCACAACGCGTACCTCGGCTACATGGTCGCCCGCGAGCACAACGGCCGGGGGATCGGGACGCTGCTCGTCCGCCACGCCGTCGCGCTGGCGTGGGAGCGCGGGCTGCATCGCGTGCAGGCCGCGGTGCGCGTCGACAACCCCGGCTCGCTGCGCGTGATGGAGAAGGCGGGCTTCCGCCGCGAGGGCCTCGCGCTGCGCTACCTCAACCTCGACGGCGACTGGCGCGACCACGTCCTGCACGCGATCACGCGCGAGGACCCGTTCGAGCCGCCGCCGGCCTAGGCCGCGCCCGCCTCCCGCGCCGCCGCCACCGCCGCCGCCGCGCCCTCGCGCCACGGCTCGCCGTGCCCGACGGCGACCGTCGAGGCGCCGGTCTGCGCGATCCGCTCGAGCGACTCGAGGTTCACCTTGCTGTTCCACGTCGCCGCGCGCGCGATGAGCCGCGGCCCGGTCCGGTCGGTGTAGATGTCCCAGGTGACGATCGCGTCGCCGGCGAAGACGATGTCGCGGTCGGGCAGGTGGAGCGCCATGTGGCCCTCGGTGTGCCCGGGCGTGAACACCGCGCGCAGGCCGCCGGGCAGCTCGTCGCCGTCGGAGTACGTCTGCGGGCGCTTGACCGTCTGCCCCTTCACGCCCAGGGCGCGCACCGCGCGCCAGTACACGCGCCGCGTCCCCGCGTGGTGCAGGTAGAGCAGCGGCAGGCGCTCGGACTTCGCGTACGGCAGCGGGCTCCTGACGAGCTTCTCGTCGCGCTCGGGGACGTAGATCGGGACCCCGCGCTTCTCGGCCATCGGCGCGAAGCCGGTGTGGTCGGCGTGCCCGTGCGTGAGGACCACGGCGCGCAGCTCGCCCGCGCGGTGCTCGATGTCCTTCCAGGCGGTCGGGAACCCGGCGTCCACCGCGACCGGTCCCTCGTCGGTCTCGACCAGGAACCAGTGGACGAGCCCCTCGTTCGTGAACTGCTCGACTCCGTCGGCCAATCGCATGCCGCGGACGTACCCTCATCCGAGGGAGTCACGCGTGCCCGAAGGCGACACGATCCACTACGCGGCCAACCGCATCCGGCCGATCCTCGAGGGCCACGTCCCCGACGAGATCGCCACGCCGCACGCCCGCTTCGCGCGCGACCGCTGGCCGGAGCGGCTGAGCGGCCGCGCCGTGCGCTCGGTCGACGCGCACGGCAAGCACCTGTTCCTGCGGTTCGAGGGGAACCTGACGATCCACTCGCACCTACGGATGACCGGGTCGTGGGGCACGTACGCGCGCGGCGACCGCTGGCGGCGCTCGCCCCGCCGCGCGTGGCTCGTGCTGCGCCGCGCCGGCGGCGAGGTGGTCCAGTTCGACGGGCCGGTGCTCGAGCTCATGACCGACTCGCGCACGCGCCTGGACCAGCGGATCGCTGGCCTCGGCCCCGACGTCGTCAAGCCCGACTTCGACGAGGACGAGTTCCTGCGCCGCCTCAGGCTCGACGACCCGACGCGCCCGATCGGCGACGCCCTGCTCGAGCAGCGCACGCTCGCCGGGATCGGGAACCTGTGGAAGGTCGAGGGCTGCTTCGCGGCCGGGATCGACCCGTGGCGGCGGACCGGCGAGGTCTCCGACGAGGAGGCGCTGCGCATCGTCCGCTCGGTTCGCCCGTTGATGCAGGAGTCTGCAGAGCACGGGATGCAGGACGCCTACAGGACGATCTACGGCAGGAGCGGCGGGCCGTGCCCGCGGTGCGGGGGGCGGATCCGCGCGCGCGGCCAGTGGAACGACAACCGCACGACGTACTGGTGCGAGGGGTGCCAGACGTGAGGCGCGTCGGCCACAAGGGCGCCGACCTGATCGCGCCCGGCAACACCGCGGCGAGCTTCGAGGCCGCGCTGGCGGCCGGGGTCGACATGATCGAGTTCGACGTCCTGCCCGAGCGCGCCGACGGGACCGGGGAGCTGTTCCTCGCCCACGACTACGAGCACCTCGCGGCCCACCGCCACGACGCGCTGACGCTCGCCGACGGCCTCGAGCTGTTCCGCGGCGAGGCCTACGCGGGGATCGAGCTCGACCTCGACCTCAAGCTCCCCGGCTACGAGGACCGCGTGCTGGAGGCGCTGCGCGAGACCGGCCTGGCCGACCGCACGCTCATCTCGACGATGGAGGAGGCGTCGCTGCGGCACATCCGCGAGGTCGCGCCGGCGATCAAGCTCGGCTGGTCGGTGCCCCGCGTCAAGCGCAACCCGTTCCGCAGCCCGGTGACCGCGGTGCCGGCGTACGCGCTGCTGCAGGTGCTCCGGCGGCGGCTGCCGGGGCAGGTGGCGCGCGCGCTGCGCGAGGGACGCGTCGACGCGATCATGGCCAACTTCCACGTCGTCACCCCGCGCCTGGTGCGCACGGTGCTCGACGCGGGCGGCGAGATCTACGTGTGGACGGTCGACGACCCCGAGCGGATCGAGCACCTGCGCGGGCTCGGCGTCACGGGGTGCATCTCGAACGACCCCCGGCTGCTGGCTCAGCCGAGGATCTCGCAGGTCGCGGCGGAGTAGCCCTTCGGGTCGGCGACGGCGGGCTTGTGGTTGCCCGTCGTCAGCTCCTTCACGCGCCGCACGACGCGCCCGCCGCGGCGCCACTGGAACTCGACCGAGCCGCGCAGGACGTAGCGATCGCCGACCTCCGGGGTGAAGGGGAACAGGAACCCCGCCTCGCGGCGCTTGTAGCGGGCGTGGGACGCGACGCGGACGGCGCCCGAGTCCGTCCCCTTGACCGTGAAGTTGTGCCACAGCTGCTCGCGCTGGGAGAAGTACTGGACGCGGAAGCGCATCCACATCGACTCCCGCTTTCGGCCGGATCCGGGCATCGACGCGCGGATGCCGAGGGTGTCGGGGTTGCGCTCGGTGTCGCAGACGTTCACGGTTGCCCACAGACGGGGCGACGTGCGCGGGTCGGCGGCGTGCGCCGGGGCCACGGACAGCAGGACGAGGAGGAGCGCGATGGGGGCGGCCCGCACGCGGCGCAATGTAGCGGTGTGATGGATGGCCCTCGTGCGGCGTAGTAGAGGCGTGGGGATCACGCTCGCAGCCACCGCGCCGGCCACCGAGGCCGCCGCCGCCACGTTCGCGGACCTGTACCGGGCGACGTTCGCCGACGTCTACGCGTACGTCGCGACGATCGTCACCGACCGCTCGGCGGCCGAGGACGTCACGGCGCAGGCCTACGAGCGCGCGTACCGCAAGCGGCGCTCGTTCGACGCTCGGCGCGGCAGCGAGCGCGCCTGGATCTTCGGGATCGCGCGCAACGCCGCGCTCGACGAGCTGCGCCGGCGCAGCCGCAGCGCGACGCTCGTGGCCGAACCGCCCGACGACGTGCTCGTCGCGCACGACGAGGTCGCGGTGCGCCGCGCGACGGTGCGCGCCGCCCTCGACCAGCTCGCGCCGCGCGACCGCGAGCTGATCGCCCTCAAGTTCCACGGCGGCCTGAGCAACGCGGAGCTGGCCAAGGTGCTCGGGATGTCCGAGTCCAACGCCGGCACGCGGGTGCACCGAGCCGTGACCAAGCTGCGGGAGGCCTGCGCATGAACGACACCGAACAGCAGCTTCGCGACGACCTTCGCGCCACCGCTCCGCAGCCGCGGCCGGAGTTCGCGGCGCGCCTGGAGCGGCGGGTGGAGGCGGGCTTCAAGCCCGCCAAGCCCGCGCGTGCGCCGCGCCGGCGCATCAACCTCTGGGCGCCGAGCATCGCGCTCGCGTGCACCGCGCTCATCGCCGTCGTGATCGCGGTCGCGGGGTCGACGACCTCGAGCGACGACCTCGTCGGCGGCTCGTCCGGGGGCGGCGACAGCGCCCTCCTCAGCACGGGCGACGACGACTCCGCATCCTCCGGAGGCTCCGCCGAGGCCCCCCCGGCGCCGCCAGCGGCCGCGGAGGATCAAGCCGATCGCCCGCGCGCCCTCGCGCTCACACCTGACTCGAACAGCGGCCGCGGCCGCGGCGACGACCGCGTCGTCGAGCGCCGCACCGCGCTCGACCTCGAGACGAACGCGGACGACTTCTCCGAGGCCACCGACGACGTCCTGCGCGTCGCGGACGACAACGACGTGATCGTCCAGCGCTCCAACGTCAGCCAGGAGGGCGGCAAGGGGTTCGCGCGCTACGACCTGCGCGTCCCGGCCTCCCGTCTCGACGACACGCTCGCCGCGCTCAGCCGCATCGCGCACGTGACCTCGCGCACCGCGTCGAGCGAGGACATCACCCGCGCGTACGTCTCGGCCACCGACCGCCTCGACGACGCCCGCAGCGAGCGCCGCGCGCTCCTCAAGGCGCTCGAGAAGGCCGACACCGACGTCGAGGCCGAGGCGATCCGCGGGCAGATCCGCCTCGCCCGCGCCCGCATCGCCCTCGCCCAGCGCGACGTCGACGCCCTGCAGCGCCGCGCCGACCGCGCCCGCGTCACCGTCACCGTCCGGTCGACCGGCAAGAAGTCCGAGGGCGGCGCGTGGACGCCGGGCGACGCGCTGCACGACTCGGTCCGGATCCTCGAGGTCGCCGCGGGCGTCGCCGTCGTGACCGCCGCCGCGCTCTCGCCGTTCGCGCTGCTCGCCTTCTTCACCGTGCTCGGCGGGCGCACCGTGCGCCGCCGGCGCCGCGAGGCGGCGCTCGGCTGAGCCGCTACGCCCACCCTGACCGATAGCCTGCGCCGCTATGGCGACCGCCGGTCAGGACGTCATCGAGCTTCTGGGTCGCGTCCCGGTCTTCGAGACGCTGGGCCCGGACGACCTCGAGCGCGTGTCACAGGTGGCCGTGCCGCGGCGGTTCGCCGCCGGTCAGGTGATCTTCCGCGAGGGCGACGAGAGCGACACGTGCTACATCGTCGCCGGGGGTCATGCGCGCGCGCTGCGCGAGCACTCCGACGGGCGCACGATCGCCCTCGCGCGGTTCGGCCCGGGCGACATCTTCGGCGAGCTCGCGATGTTCGACAACGAGCGCCGCTCGGCGACCGTCGAGGCGATGGACGACCTGCAGGCCTTCGCGGTCATGAGCACGGACATGCGCCGGCTCATGCGCGAGCACCCCGACATCGCGGTCAAGCTCGTCACCTCGCTCGGCCGCCGCCTGCGCGCGGCCAACGAGCGCCTCGCGCGCCAGTCCTTCCAGACCGTCCAGTCGCGGGTCGCCTCGGTGCTGACCGGCCTCGTCGAGCAGGCGCGGTCGGAGGGGGCGAGCGAGCGCGACGTCCTCGTCACGGCCACGCAGGCCGAGCTCGCGCAGCTCGCGGGCTCCTCGCGCGAGTCGGCGAGCCGCTTCCTCGCGGTGCTCGAGCGGGCCGGGATCGTGAGCCAGGGCCGGGGAAGGCTCACCGTCCATGACCCCGCGGCCCTCCAGCGCTACGTCTACTAAGCGGCCGGCGCGCAAGCCGAGCGAGATCAGCGCGGGCGGCGTCCTCCTGCGCGACGGCGAGGTCGCGGTGATCGTCCCGGTCCGCCGGGCCGCGGGCGGCAAGAGGGTCCTCGCCCTCCCGAAGGGCCACGTCGACCCCGGCGAGACCGCTCCCCAGGCCGCGCTGCGCGAGGTCCGCGAGGAGACCGGGATGGTCGGCGAGCTCGCCGACCAGCTGGGCGAGGTGCACTACTGGTACCAGCGGGGCGGCAAGAAGATCCGCAAGCTGGTGACGTTCTTCCTCGTCGAGTACCGGTCCGGCAGCGAGGCCGACCACGACACCGAGGTGGAGGAGGTCCGCTGGCTCGCGCTGGAGGACGCCGCGAAGGAGCTGACGTACAAGGGCGAGCGCGAGATGGTCGAGCGGGCGATGGCCCTCAGGCGCTAGTCTGCCGCCGTCGTGCAGGTCCTGAACTTCTACTCGCGCATCTTCGCCGACCAGCTCAAGCGGGGCCGCAAGTCGGCCACGATCCGGCTGGGCGACAAGTCGCACAAGTACCGCAAGAACGAGGCGGTGATGGTCACCATCGGGTACCAGCACTCGCCGCGCGAGAAGATCTTCGACGCGGTCATCGACCAGGTCGAGGTCAAGAAGTTCCGCGAGCTCTCCCCGCGCGACATCGAGCACGACAACCCCGAGTTCCGCCGCCACGAGGAGATGAAGCACTTCCTCGAGCAGATCTACGGGCGCGAGGTCGCCGACGACGACGTCGTCACCGTCGTGCGCTTCTCGCAGATCGTCGAGAACCCGCCGGAGTTCACCGAGCGGCGCCTCGGCATCGGCGGCCTGCAGAACTAGCGTCCGCACCGCGCGGCCGCCCCGACCGCCGCGGGCCGGGCGCGTCGTCCTGGTTGACCCCCGGCAGGTGGGCCTCGGGCAGGACGGCGGCCCGATCGAGCGCGCCCGGTGGCCCGAGCGCCGACCACGCCGACGGGCGGCGGGCCGATCTTCCGCCCGCCAGACGCTCGGGACCTGAGGGCGGAGCCCGATGTCCGTCTGGAGGGTGGAATGGTCGGCCCGCCGCCAGCCAGAGGGCCGGGGCCGCCTGCGCGTGGACCGGGAGGGCGGGCGGGCCGCTCCACCTGCGAAGGCGGCAGACGGCTGCGGTCAGAGGAGGCCCGGACGACCCGAACCGGCGCATGCAAGCGGCGACGTCGTGTTAATGCGCGGCATGCGCCGCCTCCTGACAGCCGTCCTCCTCGTCGTCCTTTGTATCGCCGCGCCGGCAATGGCGATGACGCGGACGACGACCGACCGGACCATCCAGGACACCGACGGCGACAACCGCCTCGAGCCTGCTCCCGGCGAGGACTACGGCGCCCCGCGCCAGGAGCTCGGCACGCCGAGCGCGACCCGCGCGCGCACCCGCCAGCGGCTCATCTTCTTCGGCCAGATGACCGACACGCACGTCGTCGACGAGGAGTCGCCGCTGCGCGTCGAGTTCCTCGACAAGTTCAAGGGCCCGTTCACCTCGGCCTACCGCCCGCACGAGGGCGTCTCGGCGCAGGTCCTGAGCGAGATGGCCGAGCAGCTGCGCAACACGACGAGCCCGGTCTCGCCCTCGAAGCAGATCCAGCTCGTCATGACGACCGGCGACAACACCGACAACACGCAGTGCAACGAGACGCGCTGGATGATCGACGTCCTCGACGGGAACACGACCGTCACGCCGGACTCGGGGCTGCTCGCCGGCCAGATGCCGGGGAGCTCCGGCTGCGCGGTCTCGCCCGCGCCCGCCGTCCCCACGCCGCCGGCCTGCACCGCCCGCGCGACGCCGGACGACCGCTACGACGGCCCGCGCGGCGGCCACGAGTACTACGAGGCCAACTCGAGCGCCGGCGAGGACGGCCAGGGCTACTCGCCGCGCCAGGCCGAGAACATCCGCTCGAGCGAGGTCCGCGACTTCCCGGGCCTCTTCCAGGAGATGAACGAGCCGTTCCGCCCGACCGGCCTGCAGAAGCTCCCGTGGTACGCGGTCTTCGGCAACCACGACGGCCTCATCCAGGGCAACCAGCCGCGCAACCTCGCGCTCGAGGCTCTCGCCGTCGGCTGCGTCAAGCCCACCAACCTGCCGACCCTGACAGTTCAGGACATCCTCGGCCACATCCAGGCCGGCGACCCGGAGCTCGGGCTCAAGGTCCTGCAGGACGCGCTCGTCGCCGCCTCGAACGGCACGCTTCCGGACGCCTCGACCACCGTCGTCCCGCCCGACCCGCGCCGCCGCCCGCTGCGCAAGCACGAGTGGATCGCCGAGCACTTCGCGACGAGCGGCTACCCGGCCGGCCACGGCTTCAACTTCCGGCCCGCCAGCCTCGTCGACGGCCAGGGCTACTACCACTTCGAGCCCGCCCCGCGCGTGCGCTTCATCGCGCTCGACACGATCTCCGAGGCGGGCCTGGAGGAGGGCAACATCGACGACACCCAGTTCCGCTGGCTGCACGACCGCCTCCACGAGGCCGACGAGCAGCAGCACTACTCGATCCTCTTCGCCCACCACTCGCTGCGCACGATGGGCCAGCCGCCGGTCAGCCCGTTCGCCGACACGGCCGACCAGGGCGGCGACCACAGCCCGCTCGTCCACTACGGCCTGCGCACGCGCGCGGAGACCGCCGACCGTCCGTGCCTGCTGCACGACAACGAGACGCCGCCGTACCCCGACGAGACGCTGAAGTGCCTGCTCCTGCGCCACCCGTCGGCCGTCGCGTTCGTCAACGGGCACGAGCACGCCAACCGCCTGACGCCGTTCGCCCGCGACCCGCAGGCCGGCCCGGCCGAGGGCGGGTTCTGGGAGATCAACACCGCGTCGCACATCGACTGGCCGCAGCAGTCGCGCGTGATCGACGTCTTCGACAACCACGACGGGACGCTGTCGCTCTTCGGCACCATCGTCGACCACTCCGCGCCGCCGAACCCCGGCGCGCCCGACGCGCCGCGCGCCGGGCAGGGCATGTCGGGATCGTCGCCGCAGCGCATGGCCTCGATCTCCCGCGAGCTCGCCTTCAACGACCCCGACGCGACGCACAACGACTCCAACGGGGACGGCGGCGGCCGCGGATCGCGCGCCGACCGCAACCAGGAGCTCGTCGTCCGCGACCCGTTCGCGCCCTAGCGCCGCAGCCGGACCCGGCTGGTCACCGTCCGCGTCGCGCCCGACGGGGCGCGGACGGTCAGCACGAGACGGACGACGACGCGCCGCCGCCGCAGCGCCCGGCGCGAGAGGCGGACGCGCAGCCGCTTGGCCTCGCCCGCGCCGAGGGCCACCGCGGCGCTGCGACGCCCGACCCGGAGCGTCCCGGCGACCGCGAACGCGTTGAAGTTGCGCACGCGCGCGACGACCCGCCCGCGCCGCAGCCTCACGCCGCCGATCGTCACGTTCGCCGCCGTGCCGAAGCCGGGCAGGGGCTGCGGCCCACCCGCCGGACCGTCCGCGGCGCCGCCCGCGCCGGGCACGCCGGGCTGCGCGACCGGCGCCTCGGTGGCACCGCCGCCCGCCGGCGCCGCGGTCGCCGGGTCTGCGGCGGGGACGTCGTCCGAGCTGCCGTCGTCGGCCGGAGGCGGCGGCGGCTGGTACTCGTAGGCGCCCTGGTCGCGCCGGGCGACCCCGTCGCCGTCGCCGTCGACCGCGCGCGGGTCGCCTGCGAAGTCGAACGCCGGGCCGGCAGAGCCCGGGTTGCCGGCGTCGATCGACGGCGAGCCTGCGGACGGCCGGAAGTTGAGGAACCCCTCGCCGAACTGCGGGTCGGCGTCGATGTTGCCCTGCTCGACGGCCAGCGTCCCGTCCCCCGAGCTGGAGATCGCGCCGAGGTGCAGGTTGGAGTAGCGGATCGCCACGTTCGCGTCCCCCCGGTCGTCCGCGGACGGCGCCTGACGCGTCGCCCCGGCCGGGAACCCGCGCGCGATCGAGTTGGTGAGGATCACGGTCGCGTCGTCCTGGCCGTCCGCGTAGACCTGCGCCTTCACGGGCGCGTACCCGCCCCCGTCGCCGTTGAGGATGGTCAGGTGGTCGCCGCGCACGAGCGAGTCGCCGAAGCTCGAGATGCCGGTCGCGTAGAGCGGCGGGACCCATTTCGAGAACAGGATGCAGTTCTCGAGCTCGACGGTGCCGCCGACGGCGTCGACGACCGCACTGTTGCCCGTCGCGCGCAGGATCGACCGGCGGATCGTCACGGTGATGCCGCCCGACGCCTCGGCGGCGCGGTTGGCCTGGATGGTCGAGCCCTCGATCGCGATCGGATCGACGCTGCCCGGCTTCGCGCGAAAGGCGGTGAGGATGGTCCCGCCGGCGACCTCCTTGACCTGCCCGTCGCGGAACGTGCTGCCGCTGAAGTCCTCCGCCCCGCCAGCGTTCACGTTGCGCGACTCCAGCGTCACGCGCTCGAGCAGCGCGCCGTGGGCGGCGACCGCGCTGCCGCCCTGGCTGCTGGCGTCGGGGAAGCTCGCCGGGACGCGGATCACGAGGTCGCGCACGACGACGGCGGCGGCGTCCGGGATCCGCACGACCGGGATGTCGGTCGTGCCCGACGAGGTGAGGATCGTCGACGCCCCGGTTCCCCGGATCTCCAGGTCGTCGCTGCCCCCCGGCTGCCACGTCCCCGGGTCGGCGTAGACGCCGCCGCCGAACCACACCACGTCCGGCTGCCCGTCCGAGCGCGCGGCACCGTCGAGCGCCGTGGCCTCGGCGTTCGCCTCCGTCTTGGCGGTCCCGGCGCAGCCGGGCGGGCTCGCGACGCAGTACGTCGTCGCCTGCGCGTCGACCGCGAGGAGGAGGGTCACCGCTGCTGCACACGTGCCGATCGGAAGCTTCATGCGGACGACCGTCGTGCGAAGTCACCCCTCGTGTCGAGCGCACCGGGGAAAGCGCGGCCCAGGCCCCCGTGAACCGCGCGATCGGAAGCGGCGCACGCGATTGCCGCAGCGGGTGGCACTCCTACGGAGAGAGTGCCAAGAAGCCTCTTGACGCCTGGCGATCACGCGCTAGAGTGAGCGCCACACGACGCTTGGCACTCACAGCCATCGAGTGCCAGCCTGTACGTCCAACGGAGGTCCCTTTCACATGAAGCTCAAGCCCCTCGGCGATCGGTTGATCGTGCGGGCGATCGAGGAGGAGGAGACGACCGCCAGCGGCATCGTCCTCCCCGACACCGCCAAGGAGAAGCCCCAGCGCGGCGAGGTCATCGCCGCCGGCGAAGGCCGCTACGACGAAGACGGCGAGAAGCGCATCCCGCTCGACGTCAAGGAGGGCGACAAGGTCCTCTACAGCAAGTACGGCGGCACCGAGATCAAGGTCGACGGCGAGGACCTGCTTGTCCTCCGCGAGTCGGACGTGCTCGCCAAGATCGAGTCCGAGTAGGAGAACCCGGAGAACATGGCTCACAAGGAACTCAAGTACGACGTCGAGGCGCGCAAGGCGCTCGAGGCCGGGGTGGACGCCGTCGCCAACGCGGTGAAGGTCACCCTCGGGCCGCGGGGCCGCTACGTGGTCCTCGACAAGAAGTTCGGCGCTCCCACGATCACGAACGACGGCGTCACGATCGCAAGGGAAATCGAGGTCGAGGACGTCTTCGAGAACCAGGGCGCCCAGCTCGTCCGCGAGGTCGCCACGGCGACCAACGACGTCGCCGGCGACGGCACGACGACCGCGACGGTCCTCGCGCAGCAGATCGTCCGCGACGGCCTGAAGAACGTCACGGCGGGCGCGAACCCGCTCGGCCTCAAGCGCGGCATCGAGAAGGCCGTCGAGCAGGTCGTCGAGCACATCCGCGACCAGTCGAAGGAGGTGTCCGGCAAGGAGCAGATCGCCCGCGTCGCGACGATCTCCGCCGGCGACGACGAGATCGGCGACGTCATCGCCGACGCCATCGAGAAGGTCGGCAAGGACGGCGTGGTCAACGTCGAGGAGGGCCAGACGTTCGGCATGGACCTCGAGTTCACCGAGGGCATGCAGTTCGACAAGGGCTACATCTCCCCGTACATGGTCACGGACTCCGACCGCATGGAGGCCGTGCTCGAGGATCCGTACATCCTCATCGCCAACCAGAAGATCGGCTCCGTCCGCGACGTGCTGCCGATCCTCGAGGCCGTCATCCAGTCCGGCAAGTCGCTGCTGATCATCGCCGAGGACGTCGAGGGCGAGGCCCTCGCGACGCTCGTCGTGAACAAGCTGCGCGGCACGTTCACGGGCGTCGCCGTCAAGGCGCCGGGCTTCGGCGACCGCCGCAAGCGCATGCTCGAGGACATCGCGATCCTCACCGGCGGCGAGGTCATCACCGAGGAGATGGGCCTCAAGCTGGAGAACACGCAGGTCTCGCAGCTGGGCCGTGCCCGCCGCGTCGTCGTGGCGAAGGACAACACGACGATCGTCGACGGCAACGGTGACGCGGACGCCATCAAGGGCCGCATCAACCAGATCAAGACCGAGGTCGAGAACACCGACTCGGACTTCGACCGCGAGAAGCTCCAGGAGCGCCTGGCCAAGCTGTCCGGCGGCGTCGCCGTCGTGAAGGTCGGCGCGGCCACCGAGACGGAGATGAAGGAGAAGAAGCACCGCGTCGAGGACGCCCTCCAGGCGACCCGCGCGGCGCTCGAGGAGGGCATCGTCCCCGGCGGCGGCGTGGCGCTGCTGCGCGCGTCCGAGGCGATCAACCTCGACGCCTACGAGGACGACGAGAAGACGGGCGCGAAGATCGTGCTCCGCGCGCTGGAGGAGCCGCTCCGCCAGATCGCCCAGAACGCCGGCCTCGAGGGCTCGGTCGTCATCGCCGACATCCGCCGCGAGAAGGACGGCAAGGGCCTGAACGCGGCGACCGGCCAGATGGTCGACCTCGTCGCCGACGGCGTCATCGACCCGGCCATGGTCACCCGCTCGGCGCTGCAGAACGCGGCGTCGATCGCCAAGAACATCCTCACGACCGAGGCGATCGTCGCCGAGGTGCCGGAGAAGGAAGGCGGCGGCGGCGGGATGCCCGACATGGGCGGCATGGGCGGCATGATGTAGGGAGCGCCCCGCGCTCCGGAGTCGCCCGACTCCACCGCTGTACCGAGGGGCCGGCGCCTGCGCGCCGGCCCTTCGGGCTTTAAGTCACAGCGGCTTCGCCGCGACTTGATCTTGGCCCCTCGCGCATTCCGCGCCCCTCTACGCTGGCCCGCCGTGCGCCGCCTCGTCCTCGCCTCGCTCCTCGCCCTCGCCGCGCTTCCCGCCCTGCCCGCCACCGCGGACACGCCCCGCTGCTGGGGCGCGGCGTCGCGCGACCACGTCCGCCCGTGCCACAACAAGCGGCTCGATCGCGTCGTCAAGCCGACGCCCGCCCAGGCGCTGCGACGGCCCAACGCTCCCTGCCGCTTCCCCCGCCGCGAGTACCCGCTGGTGTGCGAGTTCGGGGTGCCGGAGAACGTCGCCCGCCGCCGCGTCGCGCTCGTCGGGGACTCCCACGCCGTGCACTGGCGCGCGGCGCTGAGCCCGATCGCGACCGTGCGCAAGTGGGCCGGGTTCTCGCTCAGCCGCAACGGCTGCCCGCTCTCGATGCGCACCCCCGTCCTGCGCGGCGCGCTCACCGAGCAGTGCCTGGCGTGGCGGGCCGCCGTCCACGAGTGGCTGCTCACCCACCCCGGCGTCGACACCCTCTTCGTCTCGCAGCACCGCGCGCGCGTGAAGGCGTCGTACCGCGCGGAGATGGCCGGCTACCTCGCGGCGTGGCGCGACGTGCCGCAGACGATCGAGCGGATCATCGTCATCCGCGACACGCCGATCCGCCCGCCGGCGGCGCGCGCCTGCGTCGTCGCGGCCGTCGCCCGGCGCCTCGCCGCCGGCCGCGTCTGCGCGATCCCGCGCCGCGTGGCCCTCCGCCCCGACCCGGCGGCCGACGCCGCCCGCCGCGCCGGGGGCCGCGTCCACCTCGTCGACATGACCGACTACTTCTGCGACGCCCGCCGCTGCTTCCCGGTCGTCGGAGGGGTCCTCACCCACAAGGACCAGGGCCACATCACCGCCGCCTTCGGCCGAAGTCTCGCGCCGTTCCTCGCCGCGCGGCTCAGCGCGCTCGGCCTGCGCCGCTAGCCGTGACCACGCTTCGCGGCGCGGCGCGCCTCGGCCCGCCGAGCCGGCATGCAGCGCGACGTCCGGGTCATCGAGCGACGCCTCGAGCACGGCGCGGGACCTGTCCGTCTTGATGCGCCACAGCATTTCGACCAGCATCTGGCGCGCCATCCCGTACTCCGCCTGCGCCGCGAGCTCAACGATCTCGGGGTGGTGCTCCGGCCGCGCGACGTACTGCAGGACGGCGCTCGTCGAGCCGTGGCAGCCATTCGAGCAGCACGGGCGTCGCGCGCTCGGCGTCGAACGTGCTCGGCTCGATGATCCCCGGCACCACGCGGTTGACGAAGCGTCCGAGATCCGACGGATCGACGCCGTGCGCCTCGAGGTCCGCCTTGAGCGAATCCAGCGGGTGCGGCAAGACGAGCGACCCGAGCGGCGGTGCTAGCCCGCGCCTTCCTCGAACGGCAGCGTCATCGACCACACGTGCTCGGGCTCGACGACGTAGAGGGTGCCGCTCCGCATCGGGAACGGCTTGCCCGTGTACTTGATCGCCGTCGCGTCCATCCACTCGAGCGCCGCTTCGCCGTCGCGCGTCTCGACCACCCGGCCGCGCACGGACGCCATCCGGTACGGGTTGTCGCGGTCGACGACGCTCAGGCAGACGCGTGGGTCCCGCGCGACGTTCTTCGCCTTGCGCGACGCCGGCCGGGTGAAGAACCGGAGCCGGTCGTCGTCGACCGGGTTCGACCAGACGGTCACGGCGTGCGGCCACCCGTCGGGCAGCAGCGTCGCGAGGTGGACGTAGTTCGGCTTGTCGAAGAGCTCGCGGACGTCGGCATCGAGGGGCATGCGCGAGATCGTACGCTGGGGGCAATGGCCTCCGGCAGCGTCCTCTCCCTCTTCCGCTATCCCGTCAAGTCGATGGCCGGCGAGCGCCTCGACAACGTCGTGCTGGACGAGCACGGGATCGAGGGCGATCGCAAGCATGCGGTGTGGCTGCGCGGCGGCCGGAAGCTGACGGCGCGCGTCGCCCCGAAGATGCTCGCGTGGCACGCCTCGCTGAACGGCGGCGCGCCGGTGCCCAGCGTCGTCGGCCCGGACGGCACGACGTACGGCTGGGACGACGAGCTCGAGCGCGCGGTCGGCGCGCACATCGGCAAGGACGTCGCGCTGGTGCAGGATCCCCACGGTCTCCACGACGTCCAGGGCACGCTCCTCGTCACGGTCGAGGCCTCGCGCCGGCGGCTCGAGGAGGAGCTCGGGTTCCCGCTCGACATCCGCCGCTTCCGCACCAACGTCCACGTCGACCTGCCCGGCACCGAGCCGTTCGAGGAGTCCGGCTGGGAGGGGCGGCACATCCGCATCGGTGACGCCGAGCTCGAGATCGTCCACCCCTGCGACCGCTGCGCGATCACGATCAGCGACCCCGAGACGCTGGAGCAGGCGCCGGGCGTCCTGCGCGTCATCAACGAGCGCCACGACACCTTCTTCGGCTTCCGGGTGCAGCCGCGCGGGCCCGCGCGGATCGCGGTCGGCGATCCGGTGACGCCGGCGTGACCGGCGCGCGGTGAGCCTCCTCGACTGGATCACCGTCGGCCTCGCCGTCGCGTCGATCCCGGCCTTCGTCCTCGTCGTCCGCACGGGCCATCCGGAGCGCCACGAGGAGGACGCCGCGAGGGCGTTCTTCGACGAGCACGGCCGCTGGCCGGACGAGCCTCCCGAGGCCGCGCACGACCCCGCCCGCCGCGCCGACTGAAGCGCGCCGGGCGGCGAATCTGCGCAGCGACGCCACCGACGTGGAATGCTGCAAGGCGCTTTGATCGCTGTGCGCGTGATCGGCGCCCTCGCCGCGGCGGCCACCCTCGCCGCCCCCGCGACCGCGCACGCGGCCCGGGCCTGGACGCATCAGGCCGCCGCTCCCTCGCAGGCGTTCATGGCCGACGCCGCGATGACGAGCCTCGACGAGACGGTGATCGTCTGGAACGAGGGCGGGGGACCCACCTACGCCGAGGTCCGCCCGCGCGACGGCGTCGACGGGCCGGACGCGCAGCTCGACCCCGGCTGGACCTACGCGCCCCAGGTCGTGACCGACGCGGCGGGCGGCGCCTCCGCGGTCTGGCTGGCCTACGTCGAAGGCCAGGGCTACCGCGTCCGCACCGCCGAGCGCGTCGCCGGCGGGGTGTTCGGCCCGGCGACGGACATCGCCAACGCCAACTACCTCATCCGCAGCGCCATGAACGCGCGCGGCGATCTCGCGGTGCTCTACGAGTGGTACAACGCCGCCTTCACGGCTAAGCGGTACTACGTCGCCGTCCGCCCCGCGGGCGCCGCCGCCTTCCTCCCGGCGCAGCCGATCGCCGGCGACATCCCGGACGGCGAGGCGTGGTGGGTCGGCGGCTTCGCGATCTCCGCGGAGGGCGACGTCCTCGTCGGCTGGCGCGACGGCCCGTCCTACACCGGGGGCCGCGCGTGGGTCGCGCGGCGCGCCGCCGCCGCGCCCGCGTTCGGCCCGGCCCAGCAGCTCTCGAGCCCCGGCGCCCGCGCGGGCGCACCCGTCGTCGCGTTCGACACGCAGGGCCGCGCGGTCGCCGCATGGCCCGAATCCCCCGCCGGCGAGCACGCCGGGCCGGTCCGCGCCGCGATCGCGCAGCCGGGCCTGCCGTTCGGCGCGTCGCGCCAGATCGGCCCGGACGCGTCCGTCGACGACGCGATCGTCGCGGCGGGCGGGCCGGGCGGCGCCGCCGTGGTCGCGTGGGAGGAGTACCACGCGACGAGCGAGGCGGCCCACCCCGACGGCGGGATCGAGCGCACCGGCTGGATCGGGGAGACCCGCGCCGTCCGCGCGAACCTCCTGGCCGGGACGTTCTCCGAGGCGTTCGGCGTCACGCGCGACGTCGGCTCGCGCCCGATCGTCGCGATGACCGCGACCGGCGTGCCGGCCGTCTTCTACGAGGACTTCCGCACGTACCAGCTGCGCGTCGCCCGCGGCAACGGCGCCGGGGGCTTCGACGAGCCGCAGACGATCACCTGCCCCCGCCCGCACGGCGACCCGCGCGCGGCCTTCTTCGACACCCACGGCAACGCCGGACTGCTCTGGCGGCGCTGGAGCGACCCCCCGCTGCCCGCCTACATGCTCTCGCGCGACGCCGAGGCCGACGAGCCCCGGCCGGCAGGCTGCGCGACGCTCGAGCCGACGCTGAGGATCACCCCGGAGGTCGCGCCGCCGGGGACGATCCGGCGCCTTGATCTGTCGAACGCGGTGGAGCCCGGCGAGGTGGGCAAGCGGTTCAGCTTCGATCTCGACGACGACGGCACGTACGAGATCTCCGAGAGCGACGATCCGGTCGTCGACCACGTCTTCGACCGCCGCGGCCGCAACACGGTCCGCTGGCTCGTCTCCACGGAGGACGGCTCCTACGGCGGCTCCGCCGACGTCCTCGTGACCGACCCGCCGAGCGCCGAGCTGCGCGCCGGCCCCGAGGCGCCGCGCACCGGCGAGGTGGTGACCCTCGACGCCTCCGGCTCGCGCGACCCCGACGGCGCGATCGCCGGCTACCGGTGGGACACCGAGGGCGACGGCACCGACGACTTCTTCACGACGGAGGCGACGACCACGACGTCCTTCCCCACGCCGGGCGACCACCGCGTCCGCGTGACGGTGGAGGACGACCTCGGCGCGACCGCGACCGCGCAGCTCGTCCTCGAGGTTCGCGCCGGGCAGCCGGGCGACGCCGTGCGCTACGGCCCCCCGGCGCTCCCCGCCGACCCGCCTGCCGTCGACCCCCGCGCGGCCGCGCTGGCCGACCTCACGGTGAGGGCTCCGCGCCGCCGCTCGGCCCGCGCGGCGCGGCGCAGCGGCATCCGGGTCGTCCTGACGGCGAGGCGGGTCATGACCGTGACCCTGGGCCTCGCCGGCGGGCGCGCGCGCACGGTCGCGGTGCTCCCGAACCGTCCCACCGTGGTCCGCCTGCGGGCACCGCGGGCGAAGCTGAGGCGCGGTGCCCGCCTCGCCGTGATGGTCGAGGGGACGGCACGGCTGACCGTCGCGCTGACGCGCTAGGCCTCGCCGGCCTCCGCCCGCCGCAGCCCCCGCACCGCCCACAGCCCCATCACGGCGACGAGCGCGAACCCGAGCCCGAAGGCGAGCGCGGAGTGGTCGGGCGCGCCCGAGATGAACCCGCGCCCCGCCTCGAGCAGCGCGGTCAGCGGGTTCCAGGAGGCGACGGCGTGGATCCACCCGTCGAGCAGCGACAGCGGCACGTACACCGGCGCGAGGAACAGCGTGAGGAAGATCGGCGTCTGCATCGCGGGCGCCGCGGCGACCGACTGCACGCGCAGGCAGTAGCCGAGCGAGAACAGCGTGGCCGCCGCGTTCGTCACGAGCCCGAGCGCGACGAGGGCGAGGAACTGCGGTGCGGTCCCGTCGACCTCCATCCCCGCGAGCAGCCCGACGACCGTGATCATCACCGCCGTCACCATGTACCGCACGAGCCCCGCGGCGAGGAACCCGAGCAGGATCCCCGACCGCCGCGGCGCCGCCAGCAGCAGGCGCTGCGCGAACCCCGTCTCGAACGCGACCGCGATCCCGAGGCCCGCGAAGATCCCGCCGAACGCCGCGGCCTGCAGGAAGACGAAGACGAACTGGAACGACGTGTAGCCGCTGCGGAACGTGAACCCGGGCGTGTCGCCCACCGACGACAGGCCGCCCGCGAACGCGAGCAGGAACACGAGCGGGAAGAGGATCGACGGCACGAGGATCGCCGGGTTCTTGAACGCGTGCTTGAGGCTGCGCCCCGCCACCCACCGCGCGGTCACGAGCATGCCCCTCACGTGCGCTCCATCCTCGCGAGCAGGGCCGAGCGGGCCGCCGCGAACCCGATCACGACGAACGCCGCCGCCACCGCGAACCCGCGCCACAGCGCCGTCCCGTCCCACCCGGTGATGATCAGCGAGCGCAGCGCCTCGACCAGGTAGGAGATCGGGTTCCACGTCGCGATCGTGCGGAACCAGTCGACCTCGATCAGGTCGCGCGGCAGGTTGATCGACGACAGGAAGAACAGGACGAACATGAGCGGGAAGACGCCCTGCACCGCCTCCCCCGACCCCGTCCGCAGCCCCATGAAGGCGCCGATCCCGGCGAAGCCCACGCAGATCAGCAGGATGAGCGCCGCCAGCACGACGACGCCGCCCGGGCCGGCCTCGATCCGCACCCCGGCGATCAGCCCCACCACGAGGTACAGCGTCGAGCCGATCACGCCGATCGTCACCGCGCCCGCCACCTGGCCGACGAGCACCGCGACCGGCCGCAGCGGCGTCAGGGACAGCCGGCTGAGGAACCCGGTCTCGATGTCGTGCGCCAGCTCCGTGCCCGACGTCGTCGTGGCGAACAGCGCGCCCTGCAGGAAGCAGACGGCGATGGCGAAGTCGAGGTACGAGGTGGTCGGGAACCCCGGCAGCTTCGTGGCGGCCTCGAGCCCGCCGCTGTTCACGGCCAGGAGCACGAGCGGGAAGACGATCGCCGGCATGACGATCGCCGGCTGGCGCAGCGAGCGCCGGATCGACCGGCGCGCGACCCACCCGACCTGCGCGGCGAGCCCGCTCACACCGGGACGGGCTCCGCGTCCTCGTCCTCGGACGCGGCGCCCTCGAGCGAGCGGCCGGTCTTCGCGAGGAACACGTCGTCCAGCGACGGCGCGTGCAGCTGGAGGTTCGCGATCCGGATGCCCTCGCCGTCGAGCGCGCGCACGATCTCGGCGAGCTGGTCGGGGCCGCCGCGCAGCTGCACGCCGCAGCCCTTCGCCGCGGCCGCGGGCTCGCCGAAGCGCGCGAGCACGCTGCGCGTGCGCTCCACGTCGTCCGGGTCCGCCGGCTCGGCCTCCACCGTCGCCTGCCCCATCTCCGCCTTCAGCGCCGCCGGCGTCCCCTCGGCCACGATCTGCCCCCGGTCGATGATCCCGACCCGGTCGGCGAGGACGTCGGCCTCCTCCAGGTACTGCGTGGTGAGGAAGACGGTCACGCCGTCCTCGCGCGCCAGCCGCGCGACCTCGCTCCACAGCGCGCTGCGGCTCTGCGGGTCCAGCCCGGTCGTGGGCTCGTCGAGGAAGAGGATCGCCGGGCGGTGGATGAGCGCGAGCGCGAGGTCCAGCCGTCGCTTCATCCCGCCCGAGTAGCCGCCGACCTTGCGGTCGGCCGCCTCGGTCAGCCCGACCCGCTCGAGCAGCACGCCGCCGCGCTCGGACCGCTCCGCCGCCGTCAGCCCGTGCAGGCCGCCCTGCAGCTCCATGTGCTCGCGCCCCGTGAGGAAGTTGTCGAGCGCCGCCTCCTGCAGCGCCGCGCCGATCCGCCTGCGCACCTGACCGCCCTGCCGCGCGACGTCGAACCCGCCGACCGTCGCGCGCCCCGCCGTCGGCGGCAGCAGCGTCGTCAGCATCAGGACCGTCGTGGACTTGCCGGCGCCGTTCGGTCCGAGGAACCCGTAGATCTCGCCCGGCGCGACGTGCAGGTCGATCCCGTCGACCGCGCGGATGCCGCCCTTGAACTCCCTGACGAGGCCCTCCGCCTCGATTCCGCTGCGCTCCGACATGGCCGACGAATCTATCCTCTGACGCATGCGCCGGACCGGCCAGCCACGGACCGCCGAACCCGCCGCCGAGGCGTGGGCGCTGATGCAGGAGCTGATGCTCGGCCAGAAGCGGCGGATGTTCGCGATCGCCAGCGAGTTCGAGCTCGCGCCGATGCAGGTCATGGCCCTCGGCCGGCTCGAGCCGGGGCGACCGTGCGCGATGAGCGAGCTCGCCGGCGCGCTGCGCTGCGACAACTCGAACGTGACCGGGATCGCCGACCGCCTCGAGGCGCGCGGCCTCGTCGAGCGGCGTCCCGGCGAGAGCGACCGGCGCGTGAAGATGCTCCACCTGACGGAGGCGGGAGCCGACGTGCGGAGCCGGCTGTGGGAGCGCCTCAACCGCCCGCCCGAGCCGCTCGCCGGGCTCTCGGAGGAGGACGCTCGCACGCTGCGCGACGTCCTCGCGCGCGCATTGAGACCAAGCAGAGACTGACGCGGCGTCGGCGGGGGCGTAGTGTCGCCCCATGCGACGCTCCCTCCTCTCCGCGCTCCTCCTGCTCGCCCTGGTGGTGCCGGCGGCCGCGCAGGCCGGCACGCCGTTCGCGGTCGGCGAGGGCGACGAGCCGCATCTGCTCGTCGACGGCTCGGGTACCGCGCACGTCACGTGGACCGACGAGACCGCCATGGTCTTCTACTGCCGGATATCGCGCGACGCCTCCGCGTGCGCGGTGAGCAAGTCGTTCCCTGCCGGGACGTCGAGCGCGAGCACCTTCATCGTCGCGGGCGGCGGCACGACGCTGCACATCCTGATGCCGCACCGCGTCGACGGGAAGACGTACAAGTGGACGTCGACCGACAACGGCTCGACGTGGGGCGCGCGGAAGACGATCTACTCCTGGGGCGGCGGCACCGACCCGACCGAGCCCGTGCTCGGCCCGCAGCCCGGCGGCGAGGTGACGTTCGCCAGCGTGAACCCCGACTTCACCGTCTGGTCGGCGAAGCTCGACGCCACCGAGGCCGCGACGACCACGCACGCGACGCTCAACGGCGGCGGCGGCTTCAACGGCTACGTCGCGCCCACGAACGACGGCGGGCTCGCGGCCGTCTCCGACGACCTCTCGAACACGTTCTCGTTCCGCATGACACCCGGCGCCAACCCCAGCGCGCAGGCGAGCTGGAGCGGCGCCACGTCCGTCGGCCCGGGCGGCGAGACGCGGGCGGCCGGCGGCCCCGGCGGCGCGTACATGCTCGCGACCGTGCAGGACGGGACCGCCAGCCCGCGCGAGGAGGTCCGCAAGTTCTCGGGCGCGACGTTCGGCGGGCCGGTCGTGCTGCCCGAGAGCGGCTTCATCAACGAGATCTTCGTTGGCCCCTCGGGCACCGTCGCGGCCATGTGGCGGCAGAACGGCTCGCCGCACCTCCTGCGCCTCGCGCTCTCGACCGACGGCGGCGGCTCGTTCGCGACGCGCACGATCGCCGCCGAGGACTCGCTGATGTCGGGCATGGACGTCGCGCTCGCGCCCGACGACCGGGGGTTCGCGACGTACGAGGGCGCGGCCGGGTCGAACGGCGCGCGCCAGCTGATCCGCGTCACCAGCACCGAGCCGGTGGCCGAGACGCCCCCGCCGCCGCCGCCCCCGAACACGAACCCGCCCAACACCAACCCGCCGAACACGCAGCCGCCGAACACCCAGCCTCCGGCAACCCCGCCCGTCAAGAGCACGAGCGCGAACGTCGGCGGCGCCAAGCTGACGCTCGAGGTCCCGGGCGGGTGCATCCCGAAGAGCGGGAGGTTCACCGCGCGGCTGAAGGTCAGGCGCTTCCCGAGGCCGGGCACGTTCCGCAACGTCAGGCGCGTCGACTTCCTCATCAACTCCAGGCGGGTCAAGCGCGACAAGAAGGCGCCCTTCGTCCAGGTCCTCACGATCAGGAACCCGATCGCGGGCAAGACCTACACGCTGAAGACGAAGGCGTCGATCAAGCGCAAGCGCAAGCGCAGGCTGCAGCGCAAGTCGCTCAGCGTGAAGATCGCCGTCTGCGCCTGACGGCGCGCGTTACGCGACCTCGTCCACCGCGCGCGGCCCGGGGCCGACGTACTTCGCCGTCGGCCGGATCAGCCGCGCCTCGCGCTTCTGCTCGAGGATGTGGGCGCTCCAGCCCGCCACGCGCGCGCACGTGAACATGCTCGTGAAGAGGTCGGCGGGGACCTCCGCGGTGTCGAGCACGACCGCCGACCAGAACTCGACGTTCGTGGCCAGGACGCGGTCGGGCTTGCGCGCCTTGAGCTCGGCCAGCGCGGCCTGCTCGAGCGCCTCGGCGACCTCGAAGCGCTTGGAGCCGATCTCCTTCGACGTGCGGCGCAGCACCCGCGCGCGCGGGTCCTCGGCGCGGTAGACGCGGTGGCCGAAGCCCATGAGCCGCTCGCCGGAGTCGAGCGCCTGCTTGACCCATCGGTCGGCGTCGCCCATCTGCTCGACCTCGTCGAGCATCTTCAGCACCCGGCTCGGCGCGCCGCCGTGGAGCGGGCCGCTCAGCGCGCCGACCGCGCCCGACAGCGCGGCCGCCGCGTCGGCGCCCGTCGACGTGATGACGCGCGCGGTGAAGGTCGACGCGTTCATGCCGTGCTCGGCCGCCGAGATCCAGTAGGCGTCGATCGCCTTGGCGTGGTCGGGGTCCGCCTCGCCGCGCCAGCGGATGAGGAAGCGCTCGGGGATCGTCGTGCCCTTGTCGACCTCCTTCTGCGGGACCGGCGGGCGGCCGGTGCCGCGGGCCGACTGCGCGACGAAGGAGAGCGCCATGACGGAGGCGCGCGCGAGGTCGTCGCGCAGCTGGTCGTCGGTGATGTCGATGACCTGCTGGAAGCCCCACTCCGGCGCGAGCATGGCGAGCGCGGACTGCACGTCGACGCGCGGGTCGCCGGAGCGGACGGTGAGCGGCCACGGCTCGGCGGGCGGCAGGCCCGGCTCGAAGCTGCCGTCGACCAGCAGGCCCCAGACCTTCTCGTACGGCACCTTGCCGACGAGGTCCTCGATGTCGACGCCGCGGTACCGCAGCGCCCCGCCTTCCTTGTCCGGCTCGGCGATCTCGGTCGCGAAGGCGACGACGCCTTCCAGACCGGACTGGACGCCGGACGTGTCTACGGTCGCGCTCATGGCTTGACAGGGTACGCCGCGAGCCTCTCCGCCCTCGCCTCGGCGCGCTCCTCCTCGTCCTCCTCCAGCGGGCGCAGCACCCACCATCCGGCGACGGGCGCCGCGGCGATGATCAGGTACGCCGTCCCGTAGGACGTCGCGCCGGCGAGGTTGCCGAACAGCGGCGAGGCGACCGCGCCGAGGATCGACACGAGCGTGTTCTGCAGGCTCATCGCGGTGCCCGCGCGGGCGCGGCCGGCGATCTCCGCCGCCGCCGTGAAGCTCAGCCCGTTCCAGCTCGACATCGCGGCGCCGCCGAGGATCAGCAGCGGGATGAGCACGCCGAGCGGCGCACCGTTGAGCAGGGCCGCGAGGGCGACGAGCGCCGCGCCGGCGATCCCCGCGCCGCGCAGCGGCCCGATGCGCCGGTCGCGCCGGTCCGAGAGCCGGCCGATGGCGATACGCGCGACGGCCGACGTGAGCTGGATCGCGGCGAGGACCGCGGCGGCGTTCTTCAGGCTCACGCCGTGCTCGTCGTGCAGGAAGAGGACGACGAAGCCGATGATCGCGGCCTGCGCCATGACGAACAGCCCGCTGCCGATGCCGAGCCGCCAGATGCGCGGGTCGCGCGTCGGCGGCGGGGCGCTGAAGCCGGGCGGCGGGTCGGACGGCGGCGGGTCGCGCAGCCACACCGCGCCGGCGACGGCGGCGAGGAACGTGAACGCCGCGAGCGTGAGCAGCGCCTCCCTGAGCCCCGCGGCGATGGCGATCGCGGGTAGGCTGAGCGCGGCCGCGGCCCCGCCGATCGGTATCGCGGTCTGGCGGATGCCGAGGACGAACCCACGCTCGTCGCGGCCGAACCAGCCCATGACGGCGCGGCCGGTCGCGCCCGTCGCGCTCGCCGCGAAGAGGCCGGTGAAGAAGAGGCCGCCGAGCAGCAGCCCGAAGGACCCCGACAGGGCGGCCAGCACGAGCGCGCCGGCGGTCAGGAGCAGGCCCCCGCCGAGCACCGGCCGCTCGCCCGTGCGGTCGGCGAGCGCGCCCCACGGCACGAGCCCGATCGTCATGCCGGCGGCGAGCGTCCCGAACACGAACCCGACCTGGCCGAGCGAGAGCGAGAACTCGTCGCGGAACGCGGGCCCGAGCGCCGGAAGCCCCTGCCGCAGGACGCCCACCACCGAGGTGCCGATGCACCCGATGGCGAGGACGACCCAGCGATAGTTGCTCACACACTCAACCTACCCACCCTCCGGCGCGTCACCGCGCCGCGTAGCCTCCGCGGCATGCCCGCCGCCACCGACCTCCTCCTCCGCCCCGCCACCGAGCTCGCCGCGACGGTTCGCTCCGGGGAGGTGTCGTCGCGCGAGCTGGTCCAGGCGTCGCTCGACCGCATCGACGAGGTCGGCGACCGGATCAACGCGTTCGTCGACGTCTTCGCCGACGAGGCGCTCGCGGCCGCGGACGCCGTGTCGAGCGGGGACGAGCGCCCGCTGGCCGGCGTCCCGATCGCGATCAAGAACAACGTCCCGATGGCGGGCAAGCGGCTGACGTTCGGCTCGAACTTCATGGGCGACTTCCAGGTCCCGTTCGACCACAACGTCGTCACGCGCCTGCGCGACGCCGGGGCGATCGTGGTCGGGACGACGACGCTGCCCGAGTGGGGCATCCAGCCCGTCACCGAGACGCGGCGCTTCGGCGCGACGCGCAACCCGTGGGACCTCGACCGCACGCCCGGCGGCTCGTCCGGCGGCGCCGCCGCGGCGGTCGCGGCGGGGATCGTCCCGCTGGCGCACGGCAACGACGGCGGCGGGTCGATCCGCATCCCCGCCGCGTGCTGCGGGCTCGTCGGCCTCAAGCCTGCGCGCGGCCGGATCTCGCAGGCGCCCGCGGTCGGCGAGCAGTTCCTCTCGACCGACGGCGTGCTGACGCGGACGGTCGGCGACACCGCCAGGCTGCTCGACCTGCTCGCCGGGCCGGTCCTCGGCGACGCGTCGTGGGCGCCGCCGCCGCCGGAGCCGTTCGCCGACGCCGCCGCGCGCGAGCCGGCCGGACTGCGGATCGCGCTCGCGCTCGCCCCGCCGCTCGAGGGCGCCGAGCTCGACGCGGACTGCGAGGCTGCGGCACGCGAGGCCGCCGCGCTGCTCGAGGAGCTCGGCCACCACGTCGAGGAGGTCGACACCCTCGTCCAGTCGCGCGACGTCATGCGGACCTTCACCGCCGTCTTCGGGCCGATGAACTGCTCGCAGATGGCGGTGGGGGCCGCGGTCAACGGGCGCGAGCCGACCGCGGAGGACATGGAGGGCCTGAGCCTGTGGCTGTGGGAGCGCTGCCGCGCGATCGACGCGGTCACCGGCTACGGCGCCGTCGTCCAGCTCCAGGCGATCGCGCGCAACGTCATCGAGTGGGCCGCGCCGTACGACGCCGTGCTCACGCCGGCCCTCGCGCAGCCGCCGGTCACGATCGGCACGCTCGACCCCGATGCGCCGAACCCCGAGCACACGTTCGCGGCCGCGGGCGCGTTCACGCCGTACGCGGCGATCGCCAACATCACCGGCCAGCCGGCGATCGTCCTCCCGCTCTCGCAGCGCGAGGACGGCCTGCCGATCGGCGTGCACCTGCTCGGCCGGCCGGCGCAGGAGGGCCCGCTGCTCGCGCTCGCCGCGCAGATCGAGGCGGCGCGGCCCTGGGCGGACCGCCGCCCGCAGCTCTAGCCCGGCCGCCCTACGCCGCGGCGGGCAGGCGCAGCTCGGTCACGACCGACTGCGCGAGGTCCTTGAGGATCTCGACCTGCTCGGTGGTCCACAGCCGCGGCTTGTCGTCGATGACGCACAGGCTGCCGAGGGCCGCGCCGTCGGGCGCGATGAGGGGGACGCCGAGGTAGGCGATCACGTCGAGGTCGCGGATCGCGAGGTTCGTCTTGAGGACGGGGTGCTCGCGCGAGTCGGTGACGATGAGCGGCTCGCGGTTGGCCACCGCGTGCTGGCAGAACGAGTGCGACAGCGGCGTGGCGCGGTCGCTGGCCCACGGCTCCTTCGTGACGCCGATGCAGCCGGCGAACACCTGACGGTCCTCGTCGACGAGCGTGACGGTGGAGACGGGCGCGTTGAGCACGCGCGACGCGATGCTGGCGATGCGGTCGAGCGCCGGGCGGAACGGGCCGCCGAGGGCGCCCGTCGCGCGCAGGCTCGCCAGGCGCGACGGGTCGCGCACCGCGGCGAGCACGCCATCGGGGCCGGCGTCCGCTCCGCGCTCCTCCCGCAGCGCCCCGGCGGCGATCTCCTCGATCGACAGCTTCGCCTCGGGCGCGCCGCGGTCGGCGGCGAGGTGCGCGAGGCGCAGGATCGCCGCGTCGCGCACGAACTGCGCGGAGCTGACGCCCTGAGCGGCGGCCTCCCGCTCGAGCAGTGCCCAGAGATCGTCCCCGAAGCGGACCGTGGTAGCGCGCATCGGCATGGCCGAAACGATATCGGATGTTCCTCACGTGATCCATGTTCATGATGGATTCGTAAGAACCGATGGCGCATCCGACATCGCATGTGTATCTTGCGCCAGGCACATCAGTCCCATGGACCTCCGCGACCCCTCCACCTTCAGCCGCGTCTACGCCCGCCACGCCCCCGAGGTGGAGGCGATCGCGCATCGCGTCCTCGGCGACCGCGCCCAGGCGCAGGACGTCGCGCACGACGTCTTCCTGCGGCTGTGGATGCGCCCGTCGCGGTTCGACGCCGGCCGCGGCGACGTCGGCGCCTACCTGCGGATGCTCGCGCGCAGCCGCGCGCTCGACGCCCAGCGCTCGCTGCGGGCCGCGAGCCGTGCCGGCGACCGCTACCGCGACGCCTGCGTCCGCGCCGAGCCGGCGGTCGCCCACGGCCCCGCGCGCACGAGCGAGCACCGGGAGGACCGCCGCGAGCTCGTCCGCGCCCTGCGCGCGCTGCCCGACCCGCAGCGCGAGGCCGTCGTGCTCGCCTACTGGGCCGACCTGCCCGACCATCAGATCGCGCGCCGCGCCGGCGTCCCGCTCGGCACCGCGAAGAGCCGCGTCCGCCTGGGGCTCAAGCGCCTGCGCGCGGAGTACGGCGTGGCCGCCGCCGCTTAGCGGACGCCGAGCACGGCGGCCATCGGCCGCGGCGTCACACCGAGCGACTCGGCGTCCGTCGTTCCCTTGCGGCTGACCATCGAGACCTCGAGCAGCTCGGCCTCGTCCCACGTCGCCGGCGCCTTGGACTTCATCAGGGTCTCGGCCGTGCGCAGCGTCGCGCGCACGAGCGGCGACGGGACGTTGACGAGCGGCCGCCGGCGCCCGGCCGCGCGGGTCACGAGCTCGACGATGGCCTCGTGGCTCAGCGTGTCCGGGCCCGCGAGCTCGTACCGCGACCGCCGCGGCGCCCCGTCCCCGTTCGCGAGGGCGCCCATCACGCAGTCGGCGGCGTCGTCGGCCCAGATCGGCTGGTAGAGCGCGGTCCCGCGGCCGGGGACGAACGTCACGGGCAGCAGCGAGAGCCGCTGGACCAGCGCCACGTAGCGGTCCGACGGCGCGTAGACGATCGAGGGCGCGAACACGGTCGTGCGCAGCGAGGACTCGCGCACGGCGTCCTCGGCCAGCGCCTTCGAGCGCAGGAAGCGCGTGCGGTCGTGGGTCGACGCCGACAGCGCGGAGAAGAAGACGAAGTGCTCGACGCCGGCGCGCTCGGCCGCCTGCACGAGGCGCCAGGTCGAGATGCCGTTCAGCTCCTCGATCGACCCCTGGGGCTGGTCGCGGATCGACGCCGCGAGGTGGACGACCGTGCGCACGCCGCGCAGCGCGTTGCGGAACGAGGGAGGGTCGGCGAGGTCGCCGAGCGCGATCTGGACGCGCACGCGCTCGGCCCCGAGCCGGCGCGGGTCGCGGACCAGGCAGCGGACGGGCTCGCCCTGCGTCGTCAGCCGCCGCAGCAGCGCGGTGCCGACCACCCCGGTGGCGCCGGTGAGCAGGATCACGTCAGCGCTCCGCTCAGAACCAGTGCCGCTGCTCCGTCCAGGGATCCGCGTCGTTGTGGTAGCCGTTGAGCTCCCAGAACCCCTGGCGGTCCTCGGGCAGGATCTCCAGGCGGCGGACGAACTTCGCGGACTTCCAGAAGTAGCGCTTGGGCACGAGCAGGCGGGCGGGCGCGCCGTGGTCGTGCTCGAGCGGCTCGCCCGCGTACGTGTGGGCGACGAGGACCTCCTCGTCGCGCAGCGCGCCGACCGGGAGGTTGGTCGTGTAGCCGCCGTCCGAGTGGACGAGGACGTGGGTCCCGGACGGCCTGACGCCCGCCCGGTCGAGCAGGTCGGCCACCCGCACGCCGCGCCAGGTCGTGTCGAGCTTCGACCACCGCGTGACGCAGTGGATGTCGACGGTCACCTCGTGCTGCGGGAGGGCCATCAGCTCGTCCCAGCTCAGCGCGAACGGCCGCTCGACCTCGCCGTCGACGGCCAGCGACCAGCTGTTCAGGTCGAACGCGGGGTTGGTCCCGTAGGTCAGGACCGGGAAGCGCTCGGTCAGGTACTGGCCGGGCGGGATGCGGACCGGATCGACCCCCAGCTTCTCCGCCTGACGGCGGCCGCGCGCGGCGATCATCTTGGAGGTGATCCCCATCGCTCTTACTGTAGATTGCCGCCCCCTATGGCGTACGTGATCGCAGAGCCCTGCATCGGCACGAAGGACAACTCCTGCGTGGAGGTCTGCCCTGTCGACTGCATCCACCCGACTCCCGACGAGCCCGACTACGACAAGGTCGAGATGCTGTACATCGACCCCGAGGAGTGCATCGACTGCGACGCCTGCGTCGAGGCGTGCCCGGTGGACGCCTGCTTCGCGGAGGACCAGCTCCCCGAGGAGTGGAACCAGTACTCCAAGATCAACGCGGAGTACTACGCCAACAAGTAGGCCCCCTCAGTCGATCACGCGGCCGACCGTCACCTCGGTGACGCGCCCGCGTGCGCCGAAGCGGAAGTCGGTGACGCGCCGGCCGGGGAGGAAGCGGCCGAGGTAGCAGTGGAAGGATTCGTCGACGGGGCACTTGACGCCGTCGACCTTCCGCATGACCTCGGCCTTGGTCGAGCCGACGCCGATCCCGCTGGCGAGCCGCTCGCGGCGGCTGCGGGTCGTCAGGTTGATGACCTTCGCGCCCTTGCCGTCGCCGTCGAAGCCGACGATCGTGCGGCCGTAGAAGTACAGGCGCTGACGCCCGATGATGTCGTTGTCCTCGAAGCGGATCCCGTCGGGCGCGCCGAGCTTCGCGCGCACCTCGCGGACGGTGTCGCCGAGCGCGACGCCGAGCATCCCGCGCTGGGGGACGATCGTGGCGCCCGCCCCGGAGGGCACCGCCAGGAGGACGAGGCTGACGAGGGCGGCCGCGGCGGAGCGCACGCGCTAGCCCGCCATCGGCAGGCTCGCGCCGACCGTCGCGGGAAGCTCCTCGGGGAGGCCGCCGCCGACCTGGTTGACGGCGAGCAGCGGCAGCGCGGGCGGCGGCGCCATGGCGATCAGCCCGCGCGCCGCCTGGTGGACGGCCTGCGCGGCGGGATCGTCCGCGTCGGCGATGGCCAGCGGGACGCCCGCGTCGGCCTGCTCGCGCAGGGGCATCGTGAGCGGCACCTTGCCGAGCAGCGGGACGTCGAGGTCGTCGGCCAGCGCCTGGCCGCCGCCCTCGCCGAAGATCTGGAAGCGCTCGCCGCCGGGGGTCGTGAAGCCGCTCATGTTCTCGATCACGCCCGCGATCTCGAGGTTGACCTTGTGAGCCATCTCGGCCGAGCGGCGCGCGACGGTCTGCGCGGCCGGCTGCGGCGTGGTGACGAGGAGGAACTTGGCCTGTGGGAGCAGCTGCGCGAGGGTCATCGACACGTCGCCGGTGCCGGGCGGCAGGTCGACGAGCAGGTAGTCGAGCTCGCCCCAGGCGACGTCCTCGAGGAACTGGGTGAGCGCCTTGTGGAGCATCGGCCCGCGCCAGACGACGGCCGAGTTCTCCTGCACGAAGAAGCCGATCGACATGACCTTCAGCCCGTGCGCCTCGAGCGGGACGATCTTGCGCTCGCCGTTGACCTGCGGGCGGTCGTTGCCGAGGCCGAGCATGCGCGGGATCGAGTAGCCCCAGACGTCCGCGTCGAGGATGCCGACCTTCTTGCCCTCGCCGAGCAGCGCGGCGGCGAGGTTGACGGTGAGCGTCGACTTGCCGACGCCGCCCTTGCCCGAGCCGACGCAGATCACGTTCTGCACCATCGCCAGCGCGCCCTCGGGCAGCCCGCCGCGGCCGAGCTTGGTCTGCAGCGCCTGCTTCTGCTGGTCGCTCAGGACGTCGAAGGCGACGTTGACCTTGGTCACGCCCTCCAGCGGCTGGACCGCGTTGACGACGCCCTGCTGGAAGTGGCTGCGGATCGGGCAGCCCGGCGTGGTCAGCGACACCATGACGTCGACCCGGCCGTCCTCGTGGACGTCGATCGACCGCACCATGTCGAGCGCGACGATCGAGTCGCGCAGCTCGGGGTCGATGACGGCCTCGAGGGCCTTCAGGATGGTCTCGCGGGAGGGCATGACGAAGAGAGTAGTGTCGCGCAATGCGCACGGCGCTCGCGGCGGCCACCCTCCTGCTGCTCGTCCCGGCAGCGGCGCCCGGTGCGACGCTCGACGCCGTGATCGCGCCGCAGGGCGCCGGTGCCAGGCTTGCGCTCGGGCTGCGCCCGGATCCGGCTCACGGCGCCGAGGTCGCCGGGCAGCCGCTCGTCCTCGACTTCGCGCCGGAGGTCGTGCTGGGCCGTGACGCCGGCGCGCCGGGCTGCCCGGCCGAGCAGGTGCTCGCTGACGAGGCGGCATGCCCCGCGGGGTCGCGGGTCGGCGACGGGGCGATGGACCTGGCGACGCCGGCGGGCGCGCGGACGATCGGTCTTGCGGTCTTCGCGGCGCCGGGCGGCGCCGCGCTCGAGCTGTTGGCCAACGGCAACGGCGGCCGGCGCGTCGTGACCGCGGAGGTCGGCCCCGGCCGCTCACGGGTGACCGTGCCGTGGAGCGACGCGGTGGCGGCCGGCGGCGGAGGGGCGATCGTGTCGTTCACGCTGCGGATCGACGCCGCGTCGGCGTGGGTGACGACGACCGGCTGCTCGGGACCCTCGTGGGTGGTGCGCGCGACCATGGCCGGCGACAGCGCGGCGGACGACGTCGCGTGCACGGCCGGCAGCGGAGCGCCGGCCGGGGACAGCGGCGCGGACGTGTGCGCGCCGGCGCAGGTCGGCGTGCGCTGCATCGCCGGCAACGGCCGCACCACGCCCGGCGGCGGCGACAAGGTCAGCCACGCCGGGTGGCCGGCGATCACGGGCCGGATCGCGTTCGCCGACGACGCGGGACGCGCGGTCGCGGGCACGGCGCTCAGCGACGAGCTGCTCGGCGGCGCCGGCAGCGACAGCATCACCGGCGGCGACGGCGACGACGTGCTCTGGGGCGCCGCGACGACGAGGCAGGCCCGCGGCACGCGCCAGCGCGACCGCCTGAGCGGCGGCGCCGGCGACGACTTCCTCTACGCCAGCCACGGCCGCAGCGTGCTCGGCGGCGGCCCGGGCGACGACGTCATCTCGGCGTACTTCGCGCACGGCATCAGCCGTGTCTCCGGGGGCGCGGGCGACGACGTGGTCTGGGAGCGCTCCGGCCGCGGGACGATCGACTGCGGCCCGGGCCGGGACACGGTCCACGCGCGCGCGGCGACGCCATGGCGCCTGCGCGACTGCGAGCGGGTCATCCCCTACAACGGAGCGGCGGGACCCCGTTAAGAGCAACCGCCGGAGCACCCTGAGGTGCCCCGGCGGGAGGGAGGAGAGGGTGCTCCCCACCGGGCGGACCCGGTAGGTCGTACGCGTCGGCCCTCTCGTGGAGCCCCCCGGCTCCTTCCCGACGCGGTGAAGGGGTCCGGGCCGCTCGGCGCGGGCGCCCCGGAAAGCGAACCGCCCCGCTCGTGAGAGCGGGGCGGCTTCAGCGGCTAGACCAGCTGGGCGACGCGGCCCGTGACCTGGCGCGCGGCCTTGGTCACGTTCAGCAGCGCGCCCTGGCCGGCGTTCTCGGCGACGGCGCCGAAGAGCGAGGCGCTCTGGGCGGCGTACGTCTTCTGGGCGTCGCGGCCGAACCGCGAGACGTCGCCCGTGACGGTGCGGACGTCGCCGCGCAGCGTCTTGAGGTCCTTCTCGACGCGGTTGGTGCGCTTGCGGGCCTCGCGCTCGATCCGGGTGCGCTGCTTCTTGAGCTCGCGCTCGACGCGGTTGCGGGCGGTGGTGCCGCGGCGCTCGAACGCCTTCAGGCTGCGCTCGACCTGCTTGCGGTCGCTGAGCGTGCCCGCGACCTCGGCGACCCGGTCGCGCACGGTGAGCGTCGCGCCGAAGTAGGTCAGGGCGACGCGCTGGGCGCCGTCGACGACCTTGTTGACGGTCTTCTCGGCGTCGCGGCGGGCCGCGGCGGCCTCACGGGCGACGTCGGTCTGCGCGCGGGTCGTGGCGCTCCGCGTGTTGCGGGCCGTCGCGCGGGCGTTGCGCGTCGTGGCGCCGCGCTTCGCGGTCGTGCTGCGACGCGTGGCGGACGCCTTGCGCTGCGTCGAGGCACCGCCGGTGGTGCGGCGCGACGTGCTGCGCGAGGAGGCGCTGCGAGTAGCAGGCTTGCGCGACGTCGAGCGGCTGCCGGTGGTGCTGCGCTTGCGAGTGGTGGTGCTCTTCTTGGTCTCGGCCATGGTGGGTGGTCCCTCTCTCTTAACTTGCTTAGATCTAATACCTAGCTTACCACGAACACAGGTTCGGAAACGGCTCCTGTCGTGACCTCGGTCACAGAACGTGCGTTCGTGTCTGGCAGAGGTACGCGCGGGGGCGCGGAGGGTTACGCGAGGGCCCCGGGGGGCGGTCGGACGCGCCGGGGCGCGGCGGGGCCGGAGGGGCGCGGTCGGGCGCGCCGCGGCGCCGCGCGCTACGCCGGGCGCGGCAGGGCGAGCGCGCGGGTGCGCTCGATCCACTGCGCCGGCGCCTCGAGCTCCGCGAGCGTCGGCAGCGCGTCGGACGACGACCAGACGCGGTTCAGCGCCTCGATCCCGCCCCGCTCGACGACCCCGTCGCAGAAGGCGCGGCCGAGCTCGTACTGGCGCATCTTCAGCTCCAGGCCGATGAGCCGCTCGAGCAGCTTGACCGCCGGGGGCTTCTCGCTGCGCCGCCGGTCGAGCGCCTCGCGCAGCTCGGGCAGCGAGGGGAGGAGCTCCTGGCCGACCGCGTCCATCACGTGCTCGGCGTGGCCCTCGACGACGGCCATCGTCGCCTGCACGCGGTCGAGGATCGCGATCCGCTCGGGGCCGGCGACCATCGTCACGAGCCCGCCGTCGCGGAAGCGCTCGACCGCGCCCTTCAGGTCGTCGAGCGAGGGCAGCCCCGCCATGTCGACCTTCACATCGACGGTCTCGAGCAGCGACCGCAGCTCCCCCGCGAGGTGCGAGCGCAGCCACGGCACCCCGGTGAACTGGACCGCGTGCGTGACCTCGTGGATCCCCACCCACGCGACCAGGTCGGCCTCGCGCACGTCGAGCTTCCGTGCGGCCTCGCGGAGGTTCGGCGCGACGAAGAGCAGGCGCTCCGGCGACTCGGGGTCCAGGAGGACGAGCTCGTACTGCCCGAGCACGCGCTGCGACAGGTAGCCACTCAGCCCGCCGATCTCCGCGCCCAGCAGCAGCCCGCCCGCCGCGCGCAGCGGCCCGCCGCCCGACAGCTTGTCCTCCAGCGGCTGGATCGTCGAGCGCATCGAGCGCAGGTTCAGACGCAGCCACGTCTTGCGGTCGACGGCCTCCGGGGCGGGGATCTCCCGCGCGGGGACGAGCCGCGTGTACGCGATGACGCGCTCGCGCGCGTCCGCGCACACGCGAGGCAGGTCGCCCTCCAGCGCCGTCCCGCCCGACGGCGTGCCCGCCACGCCGGAGGCGATCCGCTCGGCGAGACCCCAGTCGATCACGAGGCGTCCGCCACGACCTGCGCCAGGCGGTCGAGGTCCGCCTCCGTCCGCGCGGCGACGATCGGCCCGTTGGGCTCGAGGTCGAGCGGCGAGGCGAGCGGCGACGAGCAGCCCGGGAACGCGACGACGCCCCCGCTCTCACGCACGATCAGCTGCGCCGCCGCGGCGTCGACCGAGCGCGTCTTCCACAGCGTCGCCATCCCGTCGACCCGCGTCAGCGCGACCTGGCAGAGCGAGACCGCGATCGTCCCCATCGCCCGCACCCGGTGCACCTCGTCGACGAGCGCGCCAATCCGCTTGGCGATCCAGCGCGGGTCGGCGCTCTCGATCGCCACCAGCTCGAGACGGCCGTCGACGTAGCGCGGCGGCGGCGGCTCGGGGAGCGGCGCGCCGTTGAGCAGCACGCCCGCGCCGCGCGAGGCGACCCACTCCTCGTCCGGCCCGAAGTCGAAGACGTAGCCGAACTCCATGTCGCCCATCGTCTCCCCGGCGGCGACCGCGATCGAGATGGCGTGGTGCGTCAGCCCGCGCTTGGCGTTCATCGAGCCGTCGATCGGGTCGATCACGACCAGCACGTCGTCCGAGCCGAAGTCGACCTTCCCGCGCTCCTCGCTCAGCGCGCTGAACCGGGCGCCGCCGTCATGCAGCCTCTCGAGCTCGCGGAAGATCGCGTCCTCGGCCTGCTCGTCGATGACGAGCGTCTGGTCGCCGCCCTCCCCGCGCGTCCCGGTCTCCTCCACGCGCTCCTGCGACGTCGGGTGCTCGCGCAGGATCGTGCGCAGCTCGTCGGCCGCCCGCCGAGAGGCCCCGAGCCAGTCCGCCGACAATGCCTCCGGGCGCGCGGTCACCTGGACATATCCTAGGGCGGTGCCCCCGGACCTCGACCTGCTCACCGCGTCCCAGCGCGCCGCGGTCACGCACGACGGCGGGCCGCTGCTCGTGCTGGGCGGCCCGGGGACCGGGAAGACGCGCGTGCTGGTCGAGCGCGTGGCCTGGCTGGCGGCGAGCGGCGTCGCGCCAGAGGAGATCCTGCTGGTGGCCGGCTCGCCCGCGCCCGCGGCCGGCCTGCGCGAGAGCGTGGAGGACGCGCTGGACGAGCCGTTCGGGGAGCTGTCGGTCCACACCGTCCCCGACCTGGCCGCGCGGCTGCTGCGCGAGGAGCCCGCCGCCGTCGGCCTGGACCCCTTCTTCGTCCCGGTCACCGCCGCCGACCGCCTGGCGCTGCTGCTCGACCGCGTCGACCAGCTGACGCTCAAGCGGCACGACTTCCTCGGCAACCGCGCCGCGCTGCTCGCGTCCGTCATCGACCGCATCGACCGCTGCAAGCTCGAGCTGGTGACGGCGGAGGACTACGCGCGCTGGGCCGAGGGACTGGAGGGCGAGACGGCCGAGCGCGAGAAGGAATTCGCTCAACTGTTCACGGACCACGACCGCCTGCTCGGCGAGCAGGGGACGCTCGACGTCGGCGACCTCGTCCTGCGCGCGATCGACCTGCTCGGCGACCCGGCCGCCGGCGCCCGCTGCCGCGAGCGCTTCGCCCACGTCCTCGTCGACGAGTACGAGGATCTCGACCTCGCCCACCTCAAGCTGATCGACCTGCTCGCCGAGCACGGCCGCATCACGGTCGCCGGGGACGACGACGCGGCGATCAAGCGCTTCCGCGGCGCCGCGACGAAGAACCTGCGGGGCTTCACGGCCACGCGGCCGCAGGCGCGCGTGGTCGCGCTCGACCGCTGCTTCCGCTCGCGCGAGCGGATCCTCACCGCGGCCCGCGCCGTGACCGCACCGATCCCCGACCGGCTGAAGCTGCCGGTCGAGGGCGCACCCGGCGGGGACGTCGCGTTCTGGCGCTGCGCGAGCGATCGCGCGCAGGCGCAGGGCGTCGCGGCCGAGGTCGAGAAGCTCGTCCGCGAGGGCGTGCGGCCCGACCGGATCGCGGTGCTCGTGCGCAGCGTCCGCAACGAGGGCCACGCGGTGTCGGTCGCGCTCGAGGAGCGCGCGGTGCCGTTCCGCGTCGTCGGCGCGGCGGCGTTCTTCCAGCGCGCCGAGGTGCGCGACGTGCTCGCGTGGCTGCGCTTCCTCGTCGACCCGAGCGACGCCAACGCCGCCGTCCGCGCGCTCGCGCGCCCGCCGGTTGAGCTGCGCGCGGCCGACCTGGCGCGGTGCATCCAGATCGCCCGCCGGCGCAAGCTCGACATGGTCTCGGCGCTCGTCGCCGCGACCGAGTCGCCGCAGCTGCCGCCCGAGGCGCGCGAGCGCATCCTGGCGTTCCTCAAGCTGCACCGCCAGTTCGCGGGCGCGCTCGACACGACGCGCCCCGACCTGTTCGTCCACCGCCTCGTCGAGCGGCTCGGCCTGCGCCGCCAGCAGCTCTTCGCCGCTAACGCCGACGTCGTCGAGCGGCTCACCAACCTCGCCAGGCTCGGCGAGCTCGCCGCGCACTACGTCCGCCGTGCGCCGCAGGGGACGCCGCGGGAGTTCGCGCGGTCCATCGCCGCCGTCGCCGAGGCCGGGCTGCGCGAGGAGGAGCCCGACCGGACGCGTGCGCCGCGCGGCGTCGCCGTCATGACGATGCGCAGCGCAAAGGGGCGCGAGTTCGACCACGTCTTCGTGCTCGGGCTGCACTCGGCGCGGATGCCCGGCGCCCGGCGCCACGCCTACGAGCCGCTGCCCGACGCGCTGCTGCACGAGCGGCTGCCTCCGGACTCGCGCTCGGCCCACGTCGCCGAGATGCGCCGCCTGCTGCAGGTGGCGATGACCCGCGCGACCCGCGGCCTCGTCCTCGCCTACGCCGAGCGGTCCGACCGCGGCGCCCTGCAGCCGGCGTCGCCGTTCGTGGAGGAGGCGCGGACCGCGCTCGGCGCCGAGTGGGACGAGCGCGCCGAGCAGCTCTTCGGGCCGGACGAGACGCTGCACGCCACGTTCCGCCAGCTCCGCGACGAGCTGCTGGAGGACGTCCCGCGCGTCGGCACCCGCCTGGGCGAGCTGCGGTTCGACACCGACCTCGACGTCTCCCACGCGACCGTGCGCTACCTCGAGCTGATCAAGATCGCCGCCCTGCTCGAGCGGCCCGCCGGCCAGACCGTGGCCGACGCGCTGCCGAACGTCAACGCGCGCCTGCTCGAGGCGGTGACCTCGCAGCAGAAGGACATCCTCCTGTCCTCCTCGCTCGACGACGCGCTGCTGGAGGCCGAGCGCGACGAGCGCGCCCGCGCCGCGTCGATCGCGGCCCGCGCCGAGCCGTCGCTCGAGCCGTTCCTCCCCAAGCGCGGCGACGGGCTGATGCTCAGCGCGTCGGACATCGAGACGTACCGGACGTGCCCGCTGAAGTACAAGTTCGCCCGCGTCTTCCGCATCCCGCAGGAGCCGACGCTCAACCAGCGCTTCGGCATCGTCGTCCACCAGGTGCTCGAGCGCTACCACGCCGGGCGCATGTCGTCGCTGGAGGACATGAACGGGCTCCTCGAGGCGGGCTGGCGGCGCAGCGGATTCGGGTGGAGCGACGAGGAGCGCCAGCTGCACGGCAAAGCGCGCAGCGCGCTGGAGCGCTACTGGGACCGCTGGCGGACCGACCCCGCCGAGCCCGTGTGGTTCGAGCGCTCGTTCTCCTTCCGCCTCGGGCCGCACATGCTGCGCGGCCGCGTCGACCGCGTCGACCGCCTGCCCGACGGCCAGTACGAGCTCATCGACTACAAGACCGGCCGCCCGAAGACGCCGGCCCAGCTGCGCGACGACGTGCAGCTCGCCGTGTACGCGCTGGCCGCGCGCGAGGCGTGGGACCTCGAGGCCTCCCAGCAGTCGTACCTCTACGTCCTCGACGACGAGAAGGTGCCGCTCCCGCCCGCCGCCGTCGACCGCGAGTGGGTCAGCGACACCGTCCTCACCGTGGGGGAGGGCATCCTCGCGCAGGGCTTCGAGCCGACGCCGTCGTACGCGGCGTGCTCGATGTGCGACTACCGAATCGTCTGCCCCGCGGCGGAGCGCTAGCGGCGCAGGCGCTCCGGGGTCAGCGCCGGGTTCTGCCAGCCCGCGTCCGCCGGGTTGATCGTGCGCCCGGGCGGGACGATCTCGTCGATGCGGTCGAGCAGGTCGGGGTCGAGGTCGAGCTCGGTCGCGCCGAGCTGGGACTCCAGCTGCTCCATCGTCCGCGGGCCGACGATCGCCGACGTGACGCCGGGGTGGTTGATCGCCCACGCGAGGGCGAGGTGCACCAGCGAGACGCCCGCCTCGTCCGCGAGCCGCCCGAGTGCGTCGGCCGCGTCGAGCTTGGCCTGGTTCTCCGGGATCGAGAGGTCGTACCGCTTCGGGATCATCGCCGAGCGCCTCGACGTCAGGTCCTCGGCGCCCTTGCGCCACTTCCCCGACAGCCAGCCGCCGCCCAGCGGGCTCCAGACGATCGCCCCCATGTCGTGCTCGAGGCACGTCGGCAGGACGTCGGCCTCGATCCCGCGCGCCAGCAGCGAGTAGGGCGGCTGCTCGCAGACGTAGCGCTGGTGCCCGCGCTCGCGCGCCACCCACTGCGCCCGGACGATCTGCGCGGCCGGGAAGGTCGACGACCCGATGGAGCGGACCTTCCCCTGGCGGACGAGGTCGCTCAGCGCGCCGAGCGTCTCGTCGTGGTCGGTCCACGGATCCCAGCGGTGGACCTGGTAGAGGTCGATCCAGTCGGTCTGCAGCCGCTTGAGCGAGGCCTCCACCTCTCTGAAGACCCACCGGCGCGAGTTGCCCGCCTGGTTGGCGTCGTCGCCCATCGAGCCGTGGAACTTCGTCGCGAGCACGACGTCGTCGCGCCGGCCGCCGGCGAGCGCCCGGCCGACGATCTCCTCCGACTCGCCGCGGGAGTAGACGTCGGCGGTGTCGATGAAGTTGATGCCCGCGTCGAGTGCGCGGTGGATGATCCTGACGCTGTCGTCGTGGTCGGTGTTCCCCCACGCGCCGAACATCATCGCGCCGAGGCAGAGGGGGGAGACGTGGACGCCGGTGCTGCCGAGCAGGCGCCGTGTCGGCTGATCGCTCATGTGCGCAACCTACGCGCAAGCAGGCGCTGGCGGGAGGGCGGGGGCTTCTGAGAGAGTCGCGCGATGCGCCGGCTGATCCCCCTCCTCATCCTCCTGCTCGTCGTCCTCGCGTCGCCCGCCGCGGCCGCCGACGTCGAGACCGCGACCGCCGAGCTCGGCGCGGTACGGGCGGAGCTGACGTGGGAGCCCGGGCTCCCCTCCACGACGAAGCCGTCGCTGAAGATCACCCGCTCCGGCCAGGAGTTCGTGTCCGAGCCCGCGCGCTGCACCACGGGCGAGGACGACAAGCTCTTCTGCGAGCAGCCCGGCGTCCTGCGCGACCACAAGCCGATCCTCGCGCGCGACCTCGACGGCGACGGCGAGCCGGAGGTCCTCGTGGAGATGTACACGGGCGGGGCGCACTGCTGCGTCATCTCGCGCATCTACCGCTTCGACGGCGCGGGCTACTCGAGCGTGCGTACCGACTGGGCGGACACCGGGTTTCGCCTGAGGGACGTCGAGGGCGACGGCAAGGTCGAGCTCGTCACCGCCGACCCGCGCTTCGCCTACGCCTTCACGTCGTTCGCCGACTCCGCCTTCCCGGTCCAGGTCTACGCGTACGAGGCCGGCGAGCTCGACGACGTGAGCGCGGGCTACCCGCAGCTCATCCGCCGCGACGCGCGCAGCTGGTGGCACACGTACACGACGAGCCGGCGCGGAGGCGATGCGCGCGACGCCCGCGGCGTGTTGGCCGCATGGCTCGCGGACAAGTACCGCCTCGGCGAGGCCGCGGACGGCTGGCGGCGCATCCGCCGCGCGCTGCGCCGCGGGGACCTGCGCGCCGGTGGCGGGTGGGCGAACGACGAGAAGTACGTGCGCCTGCTCCGCCGCTCGCTGCGCGCCTGGGGCTACACCGGCTCGCTCTAGGCGGGCAGGTCGGCGCTGAGGACGTCGGCGTCGTCGCGGCGGATCTCGATCGTGTCGTACGCGCTCGGCGGCCCGCCGCAGGCGAGCGTCACTGCGACGCGGCCGTCGGGGCCGACCCGGAAGCTGCCCGCGCTGATCTCGTAGCCGCCGCTCAGCATGTAGACGTCGTAGTGCTCGCGGCGGCCGGACGGCGGGAGCTTCGCGTCGAGCTCGATCACGGTGCCCGCCTCCGCCGGCTGGATCACCGCGCGGGCGGACCCGGCGTCCCCGCGCAGCTGCACCGTCGTGCGCGACGTCGCGTCGTCGCCGCTGGAGAACACGCCCGCGAGCGCCAGCACGACAACCGCGAGCGCCGCGCCGGCGAGCGCGCTGGGCAGGGCGATGCGCGGGCCGCGACCGCGCCACCACGAGCCGCCCGCGCGAGCCGCCGGGCGGGCGGGCGGTCTGACCGCCCGCGTCCGCGCCTTCCCGCCGCGCTGCGCCGCGAACCCGGCCAGGACCGCGTCCTCCAGCAGCGGCGACGGCTCCTCCAGCGCGGCGTGCTCGACGCCGCCGGGCTCGGCCAGGTCGAGCAGCGGCACGAGGCCGCTCAGGCGCCCGTGCTCCTGACGGCACTCCGTGCACCGCACGAGGTGCTCGCGGACGCGCGCCTCCTCCTCGGGCGTCAGCGCCGAGAGCACGTACGCGCCCAGCTCGTGGCGCAGGTCGTCGCAGCCGCTCACAGCGCCTCCATCTCGTCGAGCGCCAAGCGCAGGTTCTGCAGCGCGTAGTACGTGCGGCTCTTGACCGTGCCCGACGGCAGGCCGGTGAGGTCGGCGATCTCCTTGACGCTCAGCCCGCCGAGGTGCGCGAGGCGGACGACCTCGCGGTGCTCGGGGGTGAGCCGCTCGAGCGCTGCCTGCACCTGCCAGCGCAGCAGCGCGCGCTCGATCGGCTCGTCGGCCGACGCGCTCGCCTCGTCGTCCTGGTCGCGCGCCGCCATCGGCGGGCGGCGGGAGCGGTGGCGCTCGAGGTCGACGATCGCGTTGCGGGCAATCCCATACAGCCACGTCCGCACGCTGCCGCGGCCGGCGTCGTACTCGGGGGCGTGGCGCCAGACGCGCAGGAAGACGTCCTGCACGACCTCCTCGGCGAGCCCGCGGTCGCCGAGCCGGTTCAGCGCGAAGCCGTACAGCTCGCCCGAGTACGTGCGGTACAGGGCGCGCGCGGCGTCCTCGCCGCGGTCGGAGCGCAGGTCGCGAAGCAGGAGGCTCTCGTCGTGGGCGGGCATGGCGCGCAGGCGAAGTGTCCTACGTCACGGCGGCCGCTCCGGCTCAGTGCGGCCCCGGCGGGCCGCCCGCGCCCCCGGCTCCCTCGGAGCCGCGCTGGCGCAGGAACCGCTGGAACTCCCGCGCGATGACGTCGCCGGAGGGCAGGTCGGTCGGGCCGGTGTCGGCCTCCTCCTCCTCCACCGCCTGCTCGAGGCGCTCGACGAAGGCCTGCACGTCGGGGTCGCTCTGCACCGCGAGGTTGACCTGGCGCTCGTAGTCGGACGCGGCGCTCTCGAGCTCTCCCGCGTCGACGGAGACGCCGACCAGCTGCTCGAGGTGGCGCACGAGCGCCAGCGCCGCCTTCGGGTTCGGCGCGGCGGCGACGTAGTGCGGCACGCTGGCCCACAGCGACGCGGTCGGGATGCCGGCGTCGGCGCACGCGGCGTGGAGCACGCCGACGATCCCCGTCGGGCCCTCGTACGCGGCGGTGCTGACGTTCAGGCGCGTGACGAGGCTGGGCTCGCTCGCCAGGCCCGTGATCCCGACCGGCCGCGAGTGCGGGACGTCGGCGAGCAGCGCTCCGAGCGAGACGACGAGCTGCGTCCCGAGCGCCTCGGCCAGGTCGACGACCAGCGCGCAGAAGGTGCGCCAGCGCATCGACGGCTCGGAGCCCTGGACGAGGATGAGGTCGCGCGGCGCGCGCGGGATCCGCGCGGCGAACACCTCGACGGCCGGCCACGTGATCTCGCGCGTCCCGCCGTCGACGATGCTGATGCGCGGCCGCGTCGCCTGGAAGTCGAAGAAGTCCTCCGGGTCGATCGTGGCGAAGCGCGTCGCGCCGAAGGACGCGCCCACGAACGAGAGGGCCGCGGAGGCCGCGTCGCCGGCGTCGTTCCACCCCTTGAAGGCGCACACGAGCGCGGGTGCGCGGAGCCCGTCCGGGCGGCTTTCCCACTGGAGGGGCGGCATCCGGGTCACGGTACATCATGGTCTGCGTGCCCCCCACGATCGCGACCCTGCGTCCCGGCCAGGAGGTCTCCGGGGTCTTCGCGTGCACGCGCAAGGACCGGCTGACCGCCCGGACGGGCACGCCGTACCTGGCGATCGAGCTGCGCGACCGCACCGGCAGCCTGCCGGCACGCGCGTTCCGCGACGCCGACGTCCTCGCCGGCCGGTTCGAGCGCGGCGACGTCGTGCGCGTGCGCGGGCGCGTGGAGCGCTTCCGCGACGAGCTGCAGGTCGAGCTGGCCGACATCGCCCGGGCGACTCCGGCCGAGGCCGACCCCGCCACGTTCCTCCCCGTCGCGTATCGCGACCTCGACGAGCTCGACGGCTTCCTCGAGCACCTCGCCGCCGAGGTCCACGACCCGCAGTACGGCGCGCTGCTGCGGCGGCTGCTGGGCGACGACGCGCTGCGCGCCGAGTGGCGGCGCGCCCCGTGCACGCGCGACGGCCACCACGCCTATCTCGGCGGGCTGCTCGAGCACACGGTCGCGGTCGCCCAGCTGGCGGCGGAGACGTGCCAGCTCCACGTGCGCCTGAACAGCGACGTGCTCATCACCGCCGCACTCGTCCACGACCTCGGCAAGACGAGAGAGTTCGCCTACGGCGCCGACATCGCGCTGACCGACGCCGGGCGGCTGCTCGGCCACGTCGAGCTGGGGCTCGAGCTGCTGCGCGAGCGCGCCCGCGGGGTCCTCGACGCGGACCGCCTCCTGGCGCTCTCGCACTGCGTGCTGACCCACCACGGCCCGGACCGAGCGCCAGGCCGGCGCTTCGGCTCCGCGGAGGCGGTCGCGCTCTACCGGCTCAACGCCCTCGACGCGCAGGTCAAGGGCGTGCTGGAGCACGGGCTCTCCTAGCCTTCGTCGCGGGGCGGCACCGGTCTGGTGGCCGATCCGGTCTTCAAAACCGGCAGGGCGTCGCAACCCGGCGCTTGGAAGGTTCGATTCCTTCGCCGCCTCGTGTTCGTACGCGCCTTACCCTTTGTCGACGGTGCAAGTCAGCACTATCGCGGACCAGCTGTTCTTCGTTACGGGGTTTCTCAGCGGCTCGAACTCGTCGACGTCTTGGTCAGGCACCGGGTTCGTCTACACCGTGCCGACTGACAAGGGGGAGGTCCACTTGCTCGTGAGCAACAAGCACGTGCTCACGGACGCCGACACTCTGACGATCCGATTCGTCCGGGGCGACCCGACGAAACCCGAGGCTCCGACGCTCGGCGAGGCGACAGAAACGACCATCACCGACAGCAAGACGCTCGTGGTCGGCCACCCTGACCCAGCGGTTGATGTCGCGGTGATGCCTCTCGGACCAGTCATCGCTGCGATGGCCGCCGCCGGGGCGCCCCCTTTCTTCCGCGCCCTGAGCCCGGATCTCCTGCTCACCGATGCCCGCGCCGCGGAGCTTGATTCGATCGAACAGGTGTCGTTCGTCGGCTACCCCAACGCGGTGTTCGACACGATGCACTTCACGCCCGTCGCTCGTCGCGGCACGACCGCAACGCCGATCATGCTCGATTATCGAGGCGAACCTGCGTTCCTCGTAGATGCCACCGTGTTCCCAGGTTCGAGTGGAAGCCCGGTGTTTCTCAGCAACACGGGGACCTTTCAGTTGCGGGATGGGTCCACCGTTGTCGGGAGCCGGTTTCTTCTGCTCGGCGTCCTAGCCGCCGTGCACATGACCCAGGTCGACGGAAAGGTCACGACCCTCCCAGCGACTAAGACCGTTCGAGTTCGCACGCCAATCGGACTCGGCATCGTCTATCGCGCGCAAACGATCCAGACCTGCGTCGACCTGATGCTCGACGAGTGGGGGCTCACCCCGTCGCCAGGGGCTCCGGACGTCGGCGTCGTCTCGTAAGCGGCCGGGCCGCTACTGACTGGGCGCTCGAAGGCGACGAGCGCCGGACGGATGCCCCCTGCGCCCGTTCGCGGACCGGCGAGTCTGCTTGAGCAGAACCTCGCCGCTCAGCGTGCCTCGCTGGACAACCTTCGCGCACGAGCAGGCACCGTGATAACGGCAGCAGCGGTGCTGGCGTCTTTCCTGGGCGGTCAGGCGCTGGCGGACACCAAGCTCTTGCCGAACACGACGAGTCCGGTCGCGGACCGCAGCCTCCAGCCGTGGGAGGCCGCGGCGTTCGCAGCGTTCCTCGTGTTGCTCTTGCTCTGCGCCTGGATCATCCGACCGAAGACCAAAGGCTGGAAGTTCCGACTCAACTCGAGAAAGCTCCTCGAACTGGGCGACAAGATCGACTGCGAGGCGCAAGTGAGAAGCGGCTCAGGATTGCGTGGTCGGTGGTGCTCGGGCGCTGTGAGCTCCGAGCGCGTCGTCCAGGCCCAGAAGCGGCAACTCGCAGAGCACATGGAGGACTACTTCGTGCAGAACGAGGCGAAGCTCGATCGCTTGTTCTTGCTCTTGCAGGCCTCCGTCGTACTGCTGGCCGTTGAGGCTGGCGGCTTCCTTCTTGACCTGACGACGTAGGAGGCACCGGGTTGCCCGATCGAGATGACGAGCAGCGCAGGATCGAAGAAGCGGCGCGGCGCGCAGAGGAAGCGGCCGAACGTGCCCAAAAGGCCGCGGAGGAGGCCGAGAGGATCCGCAAGGAGGGCGGTAACGGGCCCGGTGAGGACGAGACATACGGCCAGGGCCGGCGCGACGACTGAGCCCAGACGCACTCGACGCGCGGCCTCAGAGGTCGCCGACGCGGGTGACCCCGGCGAGGCGCAGCGTCCGCGCGACGGCGGGGCCGATGAGGACCGCGAACGCGATCGTGCCCGGGCCGAACGTGCCGCCGAGGACGATGCCGACCGTGAGCGCCGTCAGCTCGATCCCCGTGCGGATGAGCGCGATCGGGCGACCGGTCACGCGGTGCACGCCGGTCATCAGGCCGTCGCGCGGGCCGGGGCCGAGGGCGGCGCCGAGGTAGAACGCGCTGCCGATCGCGACGAGCGCTATGCCCGCGATCACCTCGCCGATGCGCGGGACGAGCGCGGCGTCGTCGGGCAGGAGCGCGAGGGTCGCGTCGATCGCCACGCCGATGACGACCGCGTTGGCGATCGTCCCGAGCCCCGGCCGCTGGCGCAGCGGGATCCACAGCAGCAGGATCGCGAAGCTCGTGACGACGGTGGCGCTGCCGACGGTCAGCGGCGTCTGCTTCGAGAGGCCCTCGGCGAAGACGGTCCACGGCGAGTTGCCGAGCTCGCTCGACACGAGCATCCCCTCGCCGGCCCCGAAGACGACGAGGCCGAGGAGCAGCCACGCGAGCCGTCGCGGCGACGCGCGCCAGCGCGAGAGAGGGACGACTTCGGCGGCGACGGTCACCGCGCAGAGGCTACGAGCGCGGGTGGCGAGGGGCCGGTCGAGGGGGCGCCGGGGCGCCCCCTCGAACAGGCGGACGTCAGGAGGTGAAGGTGTACGACACGCCCTGGCCCGAGAGGGTCAGGTTGTACGACACCGACTCCACGACGACCCGCTGGCCCGGCGGGCACGTGAGGGTCGACAGCGGCGTGATGGTGAAGCTGCCGGTGGTCTGGCCGTTGCGCACGGGGAACGTCTTCGTTGAGCTGACGTTGATCGTCTCCTGCTTGTTCGCGGCCTGCGGCTTGTTGTTGCTCTTCGTGTAGCACCGCGATGCCACCGTGACGGTGCCGTTGAGCGAGAACGACGCGGACGGCACGTTGCCGAGACCGGCGACCTTGAAGTTCACGACCAGGCTGTTGCCCGACTGCGTGATCGTCGGCGTACCGATGAAGTGCGGGCTGGCGGCGATCGCGACCGCCGTGACTGCGAGAGACGCGACGACGGCGACCGCTGCCACCGTCAACCTGCGTGTGAGGCTCCGCATATGGGAGTTTCCTTTCCCCTTCGGGGGAAGCTGCCGTGCCTCCCTCCGCGGCGAACGTACCGAGGCCGGTGTGGGGGAAACAACCTTCGGCTCCGAACCGGGCGCACCCGATCCGCGAGTGGGCTTGGACGCTTGTTCGATAGGCAGCCGTCCAGCATTCAGAGAGGGTCGGCATGGGCACGCCACTCCGGGAGCGCCCGAACGGGAGAGGAAGCACCCATGAGACGCCGCCTGATGGCGCTCGCGATCGTCGCATCGATCGCCGGCGCCGCAACCGCCGCTGCCCCCACCTCGGCGCCGGTCGGACCGCCCGCCGCGTACGCGAAGTCGTGCAGCGGCAGCTACACCCACGGCGTCATCAACGGCGCGCACAAGTGTCTGCGCCGCGGCCAGTACTGCGCGCATGCCGCGGACCGTCAGTATCACCGCTACGGCTTCCACTGCCACAAGCGCGACCGCAACGGCGACTACCACCTGACGTGATGCGGGCGGGAGCGATCGCCGCGAGCGACCGCCTCGACTGGGAGCGCGCGCGGAGCGCCGAGTCCTCGATCGTCCGCGGCTCATTCTTCCTCCGGCCGGCGGAGCGCGCGGTGGGTCATCTGCGCCGCGACGCCGACGAGGAGGGCGGCGAACGCGAGCTCGAGGGCGCGCTCGGGGAGGGCGTTCGCGAGGACCACGCCGAGGATCGCGCCGCCGATGGCGAGCACGCCGACCGTCGCTCCGTCGGCCACGCGGAGGTTGCCGTAGGTCCGCTGCCGCCACGCGCCGACGAGCGCGACCGGCACGATCGCGAGCAGCGACGTCGCCTCCGCGTCGAGCTGGGAGAGGCCGAGGAAGATCGTCAGCGCGGGCACGAACAGCGTCCCTCCGCCGACGCCGAACATGCCGGCGATCACGCCCGCCGCGACGCCGATGAGGACCGCCTCGATCATCCGCTCACCACGAGCTTGACCGCGATCGCGACGAGCAGGCCGGCGAAGCCGAGCGAGATCCACCGCACGGGCACGCGCTGCTGCAGCCACGTCCCGAACAGCACCCCGCCGACGGCCGGCACGCCGACGAGCAGGCCCTTCCCGACGTGGACGTTCCCGTAGATCGCCTGCACCGAGGCCGCGACGCTCGCGATGACGACGATCGCCGCCAGCGAGGTCCCGGTCGCGCGGCGCTCGTCGAAGCCCGCCCAGAGGATGAGCAGCGGCACCATGACGATCCCTCCGCCGACGCCGAAGAGGCCGCTGAACGCCCCGCCGAGCGTGCCGACCACGGCCAGCATCAGCCACCGGCGCCGCTCCATGGATCGGCATACTAGGTGGCGTGCCCCCCGCCGCCACGCTCGCCGAGGCGCTCGCCCCGCTGCGCGCGGATCCGGCGCGCTCCGCGGTGCTCCTCGACGTCGACGGGACGCTGGCGCCGATCGTCCGCCACGCCGACGACGCGGCGGTCCCGGAGGCCACCCGCGCGCTCCTCATCCAGATCGCTCGCACGTACGGCTGCGTCGCCTGCGTCAGCGGCCGCCGCGCCGCCATCGCGCGGCAGATCGTCTCGCTCGGGACGATCGCCTACGTCGGCAACCACGGGGCGGAGGTGCTGCGCCCGGGGCGCACGCAGGTCGACGTCGACCGCGAGGCGGCGGCGTGGCAGCGGCGCGTCCACCAGTTCGCCGAGGGCGCCGACGGCGAGGAGCTGCACCGCCTGCGCGTCCGCCTCGAGGACAAGGGCCCGATCATGGCCTTCCACTGGCGCGGCGCGCCCGACGACGAGGCCGCCGAGGCGAGCGTGAGGACCGTCGCCGACCGCGCGACCGCCGCCGGCTTCCACGTCCACTGGGGACGCAAGGTCCTCGAGGTCCGCCCGCCGATCGCGCTCGACAAGGGGCGCGGCGTCCACGGCCTGCTGCGCGACGCGGACCTCGACGCCGCGCTGTACGTCGGCGACGACCGCACCGACCTCGACGCGTTCCGCGCGATCCGCGAATGCGTCGACGGCGGGGGGCTGCAGCACGCGGTGTGCGTCGGGGTGCGCTCGGACGAGACGCCGCCCGAGCTCGAGTCCGGCGCCGACGTGCTCGTGGACGGGCCGCGCGGCGTTCGCCAGCTGCTCGAGGCGCTGCTCGAGTAGGTGCGGTTCGTCGACCTCCTGAAGACGACGGTCCTCATCTGCGCGGCGTCGGCGACGGTGCTCGGCGCAGTGGCCGTCCTGAGCGCGGCCAGCGCGGAGGAGAACGGGCCGCTGTTCTTCGCCGCGGGCTGGTGGCTGCTCGCGGGCGCGGTGGGCGCCTACCTCGGGCGCCGCGCGGAGACGACGCCGCCGATCGCCCGCCTGCTCGCGGGCGCGCGCACCGCGACGTCGTTGCCCGAGCAGCGGCCGGGGTCGATGCTCCTCAACCGCCTGTGGCCGCTCTTCCTCGTGACGGTGGCGGCCAGCGCGCTGGCGGTCGTCGCGCCGCAGATCCCCGCGATCGCCGCCGGGTTCGCCGTCATCTGGGCGCTGTCGTGGCGCCGGCAGGAGTCGGCGGTCAGCGCGATCGAGGAGCGCGACGGCGTGCAGTTCTACGTCGAGCGCACGTCCCCGCTGAAGCCGATCCAGCTCGTGCGCGCGCCGGGCTTCCGCCGGATCGGGCCTACGCCAGCGACTCCGCCAACGCGCTGAGCGCCGGGGCCAGGACGAGCGCCGGCAGGTAGTTGCCGACGCGGACGTCCTTGATGTCGAGGAGCTTCAGCGCGATCCCGACGATCAGGGCGCCGCCCGCGCTCGTCAGCGCGTCGAGCGGCTCGCCGACGAGGACGTCGTCGAACACGCCCGCGCCCAGCGAGATCCCGCCCTGGATGACGAGCACCGAGACCGCCGCGAGCGCGACGCCCGGGCCGAGCGCCGCGGCGAGCGCGATCGAGGCGAAGCCGTCGAGCAGCGCCTTCGTGGCCAGCAGGTCGTAGTCGCCGCGCAGCCCGTCGGCGATGGAGCCGAGGACCGTGAGCGGGCCGACGCAGAACAGGAGCGTCGCCGTGAAGAAGCCCTCGCTGACGGTCGACCCCGCCCCGCCCGAGAAGCGCGCCTGCAGGCGATCGCCGAGTGCCTGCAGCCGGTCCTCGATCCGCAGGAGCTCGCCCGCGATGCCGCCCAGCAGCACGCCGCCCATGACGGAGAGGAGCACCCGGCCGCTCTCGTCGCCGCGCCACGCCAGGCCGTTGTCGACGCCCAGGAGCAGCGTGACGAGCCCGAGCCCGAAGAGGACGCGCTGGTGCAACCGCTCCGGCAGGCGCCCACCGGCGAGCGCGCCGATGAGCGTCCCGAGCAGGACCGTGCCGACGTTGATGAGGGTGCCCGTCATGCGAGCCGGTCATCCTGACGACCGATGGCGGTCGACGTCCTCCTCGTCTCCCTCGGCTCGACCCACGGCTGGCGCGTGGCCGACGACGCGCTGGCCGCGTCGCTGCGGCGGGCGGGGGCGACGGTCGAGGTGGCGGTGGCGCGGCGGCCGCGCGAGGTGCGGACGTTCGCCCTGACCGACCTCATGTGGGCGCTCGCCGCCCGGCGGGCGGCGGCCAAGGCGCTCGAGCGGGTGCAGCCGCGCGCCGTCCTCTACTCGACGTCCACCGCGGCGCTGCTCGCGCCGCGCCCGGGCGCGATCCGCTTCGACGCGCTCGCCTCCGGCAACCGGCCCGGCCGCCACGGCCTGTGGCAGCGCCCGCTCGAGGCGCGACGCGTGGCGACCGCGCCGCTGCTCGTCCCGATGAGCGCGCAGGCCCTGGAGGAGGCGCCGTCGCGCCGCGCGGAGGCGGTCGTCGTCCCGGTGCCGGTCGAGCCCAGCGGGGAGAGCGGCGAGCGCGACATCGCCGCGATCACCTACGCGAGCGACCCCGTCAAGAAGGGGCTCGCGCGCGTGCTCGAGGCGTGGAGCCGCGCGCGGCGCGAGGGGGAGGAGCTCGTCGTCGTCACCGAGCACGCGGTCGAGGCGCCCGGCGTGCGGGTGGAGCGGGCGCGCGGTGCCGCGTTTCGCGCGCTGCTGCGCCGCGCGCGCGTCTACGTCGTCGCGCCGCGGCGCGAGGACTTCGGCATCGCGCAGCTCGAGGCGCTCGCCGACGGGTGCGCGCTCGTCACGACGGCGCCGCCGGGCCCGTACGTCGCGCGCGACCTCGCGCGCGAGCTCGACCGGCGCCTCGTCGGCGACGGGCTCGACATCCGCACGGCGCTGGACGATCCCGTGCCCGGCTACGCGGAGCGCGCGCGCGAGCTGCTCGCCCCGTTCGCGCCCGCCGCCGTCGACGCGACCGTCGCCGGCGAGCTGCTCCCGCGCCTGCTCAGGGCGTAGCGGGCTCGGGCTCGGCGGCCGCGACAGGCGGCGGCGTCAGCGCCGCCGCGCCGATGACGAGCGCGAACGCGAGCAGCCGCACGCCCACGCCGAGCGCGTCGTCGGGCATCGGCTCGCCGAAGACGATCGGCCCCGACGCGATCGTGACGATGTTCGCTGCCGCGCTGGTGACCGCGATCACCGCGACCGCGCCGCCGAGCTGCAGCGACCGCGCGGAGACGAGCAGGCCGAGCAGCGACAGGAGCAGGATGGCCAGCGCGAGCGGGTGCGCCAGCACGCCGATCCCGCGGTCGTCGAGGACGCCCGACAGCGCCTTGATCGTCACGTCGCTGGCGCCCCACAGCAGGCCGGCGGAGACGGCGAGCATCGTCCCGGCGCGCCGGTTGCCGCGTGCCGCGCTCACCGCGAGGATCGCGCCGATGGCGACCGCCGCGCCGGCGTAGACGGCGAGCGTCGCGGGCTCGTAGTCCGAGTGCGCCTCCTTCCCCGTCGACCCCATCGTCGCGGCCAGGAACGCGAGGCCGGCCGCCGTCAGGGCCACGCCGATCCACTCGCGGCGCGTGACGTCCTGCCCGAACAGGCGGTCGGCGATCACGGTCAGCAGCACGAGCCCGCCGGCGATCGTCGTCTGCACGAGCGAGATCGGCGCAAGCGCGAGCGCGGACACGTGCAGTCCCCACGACGCCGTCGCGACGACGATCCCCAGCGTGTACCAGGGCGAGCGGAAGAGCGCGAGAGAGCTCGACACCGGCCGCGAGAACTCGACCGCCGGCGCCTCCACCGAGCCGCGGTGCTTGTAGAGGAAGCCGAGGATCGACGTGAACGCGCACGCGAGCGCCAGCAGCAGCCCGAGCTGGACGGAGACGCTCACGCGGGCGCGAACCTCGCGGTGAAGTGGCGCAGCTGCGCCGGCTCGTCGACGATGCGAAAGCCGCCGAGCTCCTCGGCGTGCGCGGCGACGTGCGTGACGACCTCGATGACGTAGTCGACGTGCGACTGCGTGTACGTGCGCCGCGGGATGGCGAGGCGCACGAGGTCCATCGGCGCCGGCTGCTCCGTCCCGTCGGGCCGGCGGCCGAACATGACCGTGCCGATCTCGCACGAGCGGATCGCGCCCTCGCGGTACAGCGCGACCGCGAGCGACTGGCCTGGGTAGCGCAGCGGCTCGACGTGCGGCAGCAGCGCGCGGGCGTCGAGGAACACCGCGTGCCCGCCGATCGGCCGCACGACGGGGACGCCCGCCTCGTGCAGCGCGTCGCCGAGGTACGCGGTCGAGCGGATCCGGTAGCGCAGGTAGTCCTCCTCGACGACCTCCTTGAGCCCCTGCGCGATCGCCTCGAGGTCGCGCCCGGCGAGGCCCCCGTACGTCGGGAAGCCCTCGGTGAGGATCAGCATCGTCCGGCAGCGGCCGGCCAGCGCGTCGTCGTCGAGCGCCAGCCAGCCGCCGATGTTGCCGAGCGGGTCCTTCTTCGCCGACATCGTCATGCCGTCGGCGTAGGACGCCATATCGCGCACGATGTCGGGGATCGCGCGCTCCCCCTGCCCCGGCTCGCGCTGCTTGACGAACCACGCGTTCTCCGCGAAGCGGCAGGCGTCGAGGAAGAGCGGGACGTCGAAGCGGTCGCACAGCGCGCGCACGCCGCGCAGGTTCTCCAGCGACACCGGCTGCCCGCCGCCCGAGTTGTTCGTGACGGTGACGAAGACGACCGGGACGTCGCACGTGGTCAGCACCTCCTCCAGCCGCGCGAGGTCCATGTTGCCCTTGAAGGGGTGCTCGCTCTGCGGGTCCAGGCCCTCGGGGATGAGGAGGTCGACCGCCTCCGCGCCGGTGAACTCCACGTTCGCGCGCGTGGTGTCGAAGTGACTGTTGTTCGGGACCGTTCTCCCCTCGCCACCGAGCTGGCTGAAGAGGATGCGCTCGGCGGCGCGCCCCTGGTGCGTCGGGATGACGTGGCGGAACGGGAACAGCTCGCGCACCGCGGCCTCGAAGCGGTGGAACGACGGCGAGCCGGCGTAGCTCTCGTCGCCGCGCTGGATGCCCGCCCACTGCTCCGCCGACATGGCCCCCGTGCCGGAGTCGGTCAGCAGGTCGATGGCGACGTCGGTCGCGTGGAGGCGGAAGAGGTTGAAGCCGGCCTCCTCCAGGCGCTGCGCGCGCTCGGCCGGCGTCGTCATGCGGATCGGCTCGACGGAGTGGATCCGGAACGGCTCGATGATCGTCCGGAGGCGCTCCATCACGCCCTGGCGCGCTTGCGCATGGCGGCGAACTCCGGCCAGGGGCGCGTGTTGGCGACGTCGTCCTTCGTGAGCCAGGCCCGCCGCGCGGTGGCGATCCCCCACCGCGTCAGGGCGAGCTCGCGGACGCCGTGGGCGTCGGAGTCGATGAGGATCTTCACGCCCGCCTGCGCCGCGTTGCGCGCGTGGACGTCGTTGAGGTCGCGGCGGTCGGGCGCCGCGTTGATCTCGAGCATCGTCCCGGTGCGGGCGGCGGCCTCGATGACCGCGTTCATGTCGACCGCGTACGGCTTGCGGCGCTCGATCTTGCGGCCGGTCGGGTGGCCGATCGCGTCGATCCACGGATGCTCGCACGCGGCGACGATCCGCTTCGTCATCTCGCTCTCCGCCATCCCGAAGCTCGTGTGGACCGAGCCGACGACCCAGTCGAGCTGCGCCAGCAGGTCGTCCTCGTAGTCCGGCCGGCCGTCGGGGAGGATGTTCGTCTCGGTCCCGATGAGCAGCTCGATCCCGTCGATGCGCTCGTTCAGCTCGTGGACGTGCTCGATCTGGGCCTTCAGCATGTCGGGGTCGACGTGGTTGCCGAAGCCGTGGGTGGCGGAGTGGTCGGTGTGGGCGATGTACTCCAGCCCGCGGTCGCGGGCGGCGAGCGCCATCTGCTCGGCGGTCTGGCGGCCGTCGCTGAGGACGGTGTGGCTGTGCAGCTCGCCCCTCAGGTCCTCGAGCTCGACGAGCTTGGGCAGGCCGCCGTCGGCCGCGGCCTCGAGCTCGCCGCGACCTTCCCGCAGCTCGGGCGGGATCCAGGCCAGTCCCAGCCGCTCGTAGACCTCCTCCTCGCTCGCGCAGCGGGTCGTCTCGCCGGTCGCGTCGTCGAGGATCCCGTACTCGGAGACGTGCAGGCCGCGCCGGACCGCCGCCTCGCGCAGCTGCATGTTGTGGTCGCGCGAGCCGGTGAAGTGCTGGAGCAGGTTGCCGAAGAGGGCCGGCTCGACGACGCGCACGTCGACCGCGAGCCCGCTGTGCGTGCGCCCGCGGACGGCGTTCTCGCCGGCGTTGCCGGCGGACTCGATGACGTCCAGGCGGGCGAAGGCGCCGGTCAGCTTCCTCGGGTCGTCGGCCGTCGCGATGATGTCGAGGTCCTTGACGCTGTCGGCCATGCGCCGCGCCGACCCCGCGACCTGCGCGCGGTGGACGCCCTCGACGTTGAGCAGCGCGCTCGTCACCTGCTCGCCGATGCCGAGGGCGCGCGGGAGGAGGAAGCGTGGCGCGGCCTTCTCGGCCACGCCCGTCGCGAACGCCTCGAGGACGGCCTGCTCGAACTTCGGCCCGAAGCCCTTCACGCCCCTGAGCCGCTCCCCCTCCGCGGCCGCCCTCAGCTCCTCCAGCGACCCGATCTGGAGCTCGTCGAACAGCCTCCTGGCCCGCTTCGGGCCGAGCCCCGGCAGGCGGGTCATGTCGATCAGGCCCGGGGGGAACTTCGCGCGGAGACGGTCGAGGCTCGGGATCCCGCCGGTCTCCAGCAGCGTGGCGATCTTCTCCTCGAGCGTCTTGCCGATGCCGGGCAGGCTCGTGACGCGACCCTCCCGTGTCAGGGCGGCGACGGAGACGGGCGCGTCGCGCACCGCCTTGGCCGCGTTGCGGTAGGCGATGACGCGGTGGACGACCGCTCCGTCGAGCTCGTAGAGGTCGCCCAGCTCGTCGAAGTACTGCGCGATCGCGGCGTTCGTGAAGTCGGGCAAGGGATGGCTAGGGTAGATCGCCCTCATGGGGCCCGCTTGGCTGATCCTGCCGACGTACCAGGAGGCGGAGAACATCGAGCGCATCGTTCGTGCGGTGCTGCCCGTGCTCGCGCGCTCGCGGTGCGACGGCCACCGCGTGCTCGTCGTCGACGACGGGTCGCCGGACGGGACGGGCGCGATCGCCGATCGGCTGGCGGCGGAGATCGAGGAGGTGTCCGTGCTGCACCGCCCGGCTCCCCAGGGGCTCGGGCCGGCGTACCTGGCGGGGTTCGACCATGCGCTCGCCGCCGGGGCGGCGCTGGTTCTGGAGATGGACGCCGACTTCTCGCACGACCCGGACGACGTGGAGCGGCTGATCGCGGCGGTGGCCGACGGGGCGGACCTGGCGCTCGGCTCGCGGTACGTCCCGGGCGGCGGCGTGTCCGACTGGGGCCTGGGACGGCGGGTCGTCTCGCGCGGCGGGTGCTTCTACGCGCGGCAGGTGCTGTCGCTGCCGATCCGCGACCTGACCGGCGGCTTCAAGTGCTTCCGGCGCGAGGTGCTCGAGGCGATCGACCTGCCGACCGTGCGCTCGCGCGGGTACGCGTTCCAGGTCGAGCTGACGCTGCGCGCGGTCCGGGCCGGGTTCACGGTCGTCGAGGTGCCGATCGTGTTCCGCGAGCGCCAGCTCGGCAGCTCGAAGATGACGTGGCGGATCGCGACCGAGGCGTTCGTCCTGCTGCCGCAGCTGCGCCGGGGGCGGAGGGCTCCCCCATCCGTCCAGCCCCGTGCGCCCGCCGGCGCCGATCCGCCGACTGTCTAGACGTGAACGGGCACGATCTCGCCGTCGTCCAGGGCTGGGCGGACACCCGCGCGACGCTTCGCGCGTGGAACCGCGGGCCGTTCGCGGTGCTCGGCCGGTGGGTGGCGCTGTCGCTCGGCGTCTCGGTGGCGCTGCTGCTCGCGGTGCTGCTCGTCGCCTCGCTCTCCGAGCCGGACTCCACGCCGCTGCTGCTGCCCGGCGTCAACGGCGACGCCGGGTGGCCGGACGTGTTCACCGTCCTGTTCCGCAACGCGCTCGTGCTCGCGCTGCACTCGCTGGCGTGCCTGGCCGGGTTCATCGCGAAGTCCTCGCTGCCGATCGAGGCCGCGTCGTACCGGGGGCGCTGGCGGGCGCTCCACGACTTCGCCGGCCCGGCCGCGATCGCGTTCGTCACCGCGGCGACGCTCTTCTCGCTCGGGACGCAGGCGGTCGTGCTCGGCGGCGCACTGTCGACCATGTCCGCGCAGTTCGGGATGTCCTCGGCGCACCTGCTCCTCACCCTCTCGATCCACGCCCTGCCCGAGCTGACCGCCCTCTTCCTCCCGCTTGCCGCGTGGCTCGTCGCGGCGCGCGCGGGCGCGTGGGAGCAGCTGATGGCGGCGACGATCGTGACCACGATCCTCGCGGCGCCGGTCCTCGTGATCGCGGCGCTCGTCGAGGTGTTCGTGACGCCGGCGTTCCTCTGAGTCAGGCGACCGCTTCACTTCGTATAGTGATGGTCATGAGCGACCTCACGAACGTCACCGACAACAACTTCCAGGCCGAGGTCATCGAGTCGGACAAGCCGACGCTCGTCGACTTCTGGGCCCCGTGGTGCGGCCCGTGCCGCGTGGTGGCGCCCGTGCTCGAGGAGATCGCGGAGCAGCGCGACGACCTGCGGATCGTGAAGCTCAACGTCGACGAGAACCAGCAGACGGCCGCGCAGTTCGGCGTCCTCTCGATCCCGACGATGATCCTCTTCAAGAACGGCGCGCCGGCCAAGACGATCATCGGCGCGTACCCCAAGAAGAAGCTCGAAGCCGAGATCGAGCCGGTCCTCGCCTGACGCATTCCCGCCGCGCCTGAGCGGACCGCTCGCGGGGTCCGTGCTGGCGCACTGTCCCCCGCGAGCGGAAGCGCTCAGCCACGACGGTCGATGCGTCAGGCAGCCGCTGTGGCGGGGTCGTTGATGGGCTCCGGCCGGAACCGCTCGTCCTGCGACGCGCGGCCGAGCTCGTCGAACGTGACGCCCTCGGCCTCGAGGCGCGAGCGGACGGCGGCGGGGTCGCCGAGGGCGGTCGGGGCGACGGAGCCGTCGCCCTTCAGCACGCGGTGGCCGTTGGCCAGCTCGTGCTTGATGAGGGCCTGGTTGATGCGCCTCGCGGCAGCGGGCGCGGCGCCGAGAGCGGCCACGACGTCGGCGTAGCTCGTCCAGCGCCCGGCGGGGACCGTCTCGAGGACGGCGCGGAGCTTGTCGGTGTCCATGCCCGCATGAGGCGCGGGCGCGGAGGTTCTCGCCCCCTCAGGCGCGCGCGAGCGCGATCGTGAGCTCGCGACCCTCGATCACCGCGGTCTCGCCGGCGCCGTTCGCCTCGTACGACAGCGCGGTCGCGAGCGTCTCGCCCGTCACGTAGGACTCGAAGGCCCGAGCGGCGTCGAGCAGGTCGGCGTCGCCGCCGAGGGTCAGCGCGATCCGGTCCTCGACCTCGAGCCCCGCCGCCTTGCGCGCGTTCTGCACCGCGTGCACCACCTCCCGCGCGAGCCCCTCGCGGCGCAGGTCGTCGTCGAGCGCGAGCTCCAGCGCCACGGCGTGCGAGCCCTCGCGCTCGAGCTGGTAGCCCTCCAGGGGCTCCAGCCGCAGCTGCAGGTCGTCGGGGCCGAGCGGGTGCTCGTCGCCGCCGACCATCACGCCGACCGTCCGCCCTTCCCGCAGGGCCTCCGCGACGACGCCGGGATCGAGAGCGGCCACCGCGTCGGCCGCCGCGGGCATCTGCTTGCCGAACCGCGGCCCGAGCGTCCGGTAGTTGGGCCTGATCTCGTAGGACCCGAGCTCGTCCGCGCGGTCGACGAACCGCAGCTCCTTGACGTTCAGCTCCTCGCGCACGACGTCGGCGAGCTGCTCGATCGCCGCTCGCTCGCGGCCCGCGGCCACGACGACCGCCTCGTGCAGCGGCTGGCGCACCTTGACCTTCGCCGAGCTGCGCGCGCTCAGCCCGAGCCGCACCGTCTCGCGCGCGATCGCCATCGCCACCTCGAGCCCCTCGTCGCGCGGCCCCGGCTCCGGGAAGTCCTCCAGGTGCACCGACGGCAGCGAGCCGTCGAGGTTGTCGTAGATCTCGTCGGTCACGAACGGCGTGAACGGCGCGAGCAGCTTCGCCACCGTCACCAGGCACTCGCGCAGCGTCGCGAAGGCGGCCGGGTCGCCGTCCCAGAACCGCCGGCGCGAGCGGCGCACGTACCAGTTCGAGAGGTCATCGACGAACGCAGCGATGGCCCGCCCCGCCACCGTCGCGTCGTAGTCGTCGAGCCGCTCGGCGACGATCGCCGTCGTCGTGGACAGGCGCGAGCGGATCCAGGCGTCGAGCGGGTCGGAGGACGAGGCGGAGGACGGCGCGGCCTCGACCGCGTTGACGTTCGCGTACAGCACGTAGAACCCGTAGACGTTCCACAGCTGCTTGAGGAACAGCCGCACGCCCTCGCCCACGCGCGCCATGTCGAACTGGTAGCCGTCCCACGGCTGCTTGGAGGTGAAGAAGTACCAGCGGAACGCGTCGGCGCCGTACTCGTCGAGCACCGCCCACGGGTCCGCGATGTTCCCGAGCGACTTCGACATCTTCCGCCCGTCGGCGTCGACCAGCAGCCCGAGGCACACGACGTTCTCGTACGACGAGCGGTCGAACAGCAGCGTCGAGACCCCGAGCAGCGAGTAGAACCACCCGCGCGTCTGGTCGAGCGCCTCGCAGATGAAGTTCGCCGGGAAGCGCGACTCGAACGTGTCGGCGTTCTCGAACGGCGCGTGGTGCTGCGCGAACGGCATGCAGCCCGAGTCGAACCAGACGTCGATCACCTCGGGCACGCGCTCCATCCGCCCCGAGCACGACGGGCACGGGAAGCCGACCTCGTCGACGAACGGCCGGTGCGGGTCCTCCAGCCGCACCCCGCTCAGCTCCTCCAGCTCGTCGAAGGACCCGATGCAGTGCACGTGTCCCTCGGGGCACCGCCACACCGGCAGCGGCGTCCCCCAGTAGCGCTCGCGCGACAGCGCCCAGTCGACGTTGCCGCGCAGCCAGTCCCCCATGCGCCCGTGCTTGATGTGGTCGGGGTACCAGTTGATCCGCTCGTTCTCGGCCACCATCTGGTCGCGGATCTGCGACGTGCGGATGTACCAGGACGGCTTGGCGTAGTAGAGGAGCGGCGTGCCGCAGCGCCAGCAGTGCGGGTAGGCGTGCAGGTACTCCTCGGCGCGGAACAGGCGCCCCGAGTCGCGCAGCGCCTCGACGATGTCGGGGTCGGCCTCCTTTACGAAGCGACCGGCGAAGGGCTCGATCCGCTCGTTGAAGGTGCCGTCCGGCCTGACGGGGTTCTGGAGCTTGATCCCATAGCGCTCGCCGAGGCTGAAGTCATCCTCGCCGAAG
>DASVQN010000034.1:0-86738 GCA_036389155.1 Solirubrobacteraceae bacterium | reverse complement strand
AGGGGCTCGAGCTGCCGCCGGACGTGAGGCTCTCGCTGTCCGACGAGCCGCTGGCCTCGCTGTACCGGCGCACCGCGGTCCCGCTGCTCCAGGCCGCGGGTGCGGGACCGGCCTCGGCGGGCGGGCAGGGTGCGCAGGGCGCATCGGGCGCGCAGGCGAGCACCGCCGGGACAGCCGCGACGGTGGGCTCCGTCGGGACCGTCTGCGGCACCGTGGGCTCGGTGCTCAGCCTGGGGACGGCCGGGTCCGCGGCCGTCGCAGCCCGGTCCGATTCGGGGTCGGCACAGGTCCGGAGCAGCACGACGTACGCCACGTTCGCGCCGGTCTGCACGTGCCCCCCGTACACGGTCGGCACGGTCGGCACGACCGACAGCGCGCAACAGCGGCTCGCAGAGGGGCGGCGACCCGGGCTCGCGGCCGCGGAGGCCCCGGCGGCCACGCCCGGCCAGCAGGCGAGCAGCGGCTTCACGATCTGCGCCTCGACGACGGCCACCGGCGCGTCCGCGTCGGGCTGCGTCGGGTCCGCCGGCTGAGCAGCGACGGCTCCCAGGAGCGGCGATGCTTCACCGACCGTCCTTCAAGCCTCACTTCCACGTCGAGCCCGTCGAGCGGGACGGCATCATCTTCCTGCTCTCCGAGCAGGGTCACTTCGTGATCTTCGGCGAGGCCGATGCGGCGGTGGCCTCGGCGATCGACGGCCGTCGCACGGCCGACCAGGTGGTCGACCGCGCCTGCGACACCCGCCAGCTGCACGAGCTCTACTTCGCGCTGCTGTCGCTCGAGCGGAACGGCTACCTGTCAGAGGCGGACCATGACGCGCCGCGGGACGAAGCGGCGTTCTGGGCGGCGTGTGGCACGGAGTATCGCCGCGCGCGGACACGCATCGCGCGGCGGCAGGTCGGCCTCACCTGCCTCGCGGTTCGGGGCGGGCACGAAGCGCGCGAGGCGCTCGAGCGGCTCGGCATCTCGATCTCCGAGGACCCCGTCGACGGCGAGGTCGAGCTCGTCGTCGTCGACGACTACCTGCACCCGGCGCTCGAGGCCGTCAACCAGCGGCACCTGGACAGCGGCCGGCCGTGGCTCATCGTCAAGCCGCACGGGATGTACAGCTGGGTCGGGCCGATGTTCGCGCCCGGCCAATCCGCCTGCTGGCGCTGCGTCGCCGACCGTCTGCGAGGCAACCGCGAGGTGGAGTCCTACATCGAGCGGCAAGGGGCGAGCGGTCCGTTTCCGGTCTCCGTCGCAGCGCTGCCGGCGAGCATCGCCGCGGTGATCCAACTCGCCGCCGTGCAGGTGCTCGCGCTCCTGGGTTCCGAGCACGACAGCACGCTTCGCTCCCGGATGCTCACGCTGAGCTGGCCGCGCCTCGACCAGGAAGCCCATGCGGTGACGCGGCGCCCACAGTGCCCCGCCTGCGGGGATCCTGGGGTGGCTCGCATCAGCGCCGACATCCCGGCCCTGTCGTCGCCCGCCCCGGCGATCCCCGCCGACGGCGGGCTGCGCGCGGTGGAGCCGGAGCTCACGTTCGAGCGCTTCGCTCATCTGATCAGCCCGCTGACGGGCGTGGTCAGCGGCATCTTCCCGGTGCCGAACCTCGCGGACACACCGCTGCACGTGTACACGGCGGGTCACAACTTCGCGCTCAAGAACGACTCGCTTTACTTCCTCAACGAAGGCCTGCGAAGCCGCAGCTCCGGCAAGGGCAGGACACCGTCGCAAGCGAGGACGTCCGCCCTGTGCGAGGCGATCGAGCGCTACTCCGGCGTCTTCAGAGGGGAGGAGACGCGGGTTCGCGGGCGGTTCAGCGAGCTCGGCGATGAGGCTATCCACCCGCACGACTCCATGCTGTTCAGTGAACGGCAGTACGCCGAACGTCTCGAATGGCTCTCGCGGGGCAGCCGCTTCCAGATCGTCCCGCTCCCGTTCGACGAGCACGCAGACCTGGAGTGGACGCCAGTCCGCTCGCTGGTCACCGAGCAGATCCGCTACCTCCCGACCGGTTACCTGTACTACGGCTATCCGCTCGACGACGAACAGTTCTTCTTCTGGGCGGACAGTAACGGCGCCGCGGCCGGCAACACGCTCGAGGAGGCGATGCTCCAGGGGTTCCTCGAGGTCGTCGAGCGCGACGCGGTCTGCCTGTGGTGGTACAACCGCGTGCGGCGCCCGGCGCTCGCCCTGGAGGGCCTCGACGACCCCTACGTCGAGCGCGTCGTCGGCTTCTACGAGCGCCATCGGCGCACGCTCTGGGTGCTCGACCTCACGAACGACCTCGGCATCCCCGCCTACGCCGCGATCAGCCGCCGGATTGACCACACGACTGAGGACATCGTGATGGGCTTCGGTGCCCACCTCGACGCCCGGACCGCTGCGTTGCGTGCGATCGCAGAGCTGAACCAGTTCATGCCGGCCGTGCTGGGACGGCGGCCGAACGGGGACACAATCTACCTCTACGACGACCCGGACGCACTCGCGTGGTGGCGCAGCGCGACGCTCGCGGACCAGCCGTACCTCGCGCCCCTTGCAGCGCCGCCCGCGCGTGTCGCCGACCATCCGTCCAGCTCGTCGGGTGACGTCGCCGCCGACCTCGCAACGTGCGTCCAGCGCGCCTCGCGGCTCGGCTACGAGGCGTTCGCGCTCAACCAGACGCGCCCCGACGTCGGGCTTCCCGTCGCCCGCGTTCTGGTGCCGGGGCTGCGGCACTTCTGGGCGCGCCTGGCGCCGGGCCGGCTCTACGACACGCCCGTCGAGCTCGGCTGGCTGCCCGCGGCGCACACCGAGGAGACGCTCAACCCCGTGGCGATGTTCGTATGAGCGCGGGGGACGAAGCTCTCCACGTCGAGCTCCACGAGAGCGCGGAGGCCGGCGACGCGGACGGCCCGCCGCGGTTCCAGGCGCCCTGGACGACCTACCTGCCGTCCGCACGAAGCCGGGAGGCACGAGCGGCGTTCGCGACGCTCGGTCGCCAGCCCGTTCGCCTGAGCGAATGCGAGGCCCGCATCCACGACGAGCACGGCGTCGAGGAACTCGCGCGTTTTCACCTCGATCTCGCGGCGCTGCTGCACGGCCGTCTCGTCCGGATCGGCGTTAGATCCGCGAGCACGCCCGACGGCCCCCGCGTCGCCGCGCTGGAGAGCACCGGGTTCGGGTTTCGCCCGGTTCTGCCCCCGCTCCCCGACGGCTGTCGGTTCAGGCTGTCGCGGTTCAGCAGCGTCCGCCGCGACCCGGAGGCGGGCCTCGTGCTCGAGTCTCCGCTCGCGCACGCGCGCCTTCACCTCGGCGCGCCCGCTGGCGCCGTCGTGCACGCGCTCGCGGACGGTGTTCCGGCGGCCGCGCTACGAGCCGGAGGGGGGCTGAGCGAGGACGAGGTCGCCGCTCTGCTCCGCTTGGTCGTCGCCGCTGGCGTCGGAGGCGTGGTCGACGCCTCCGGCGCTCTCGCGGAGGATCGCGACGCCATGCTGCGCCAGTGGGAGTTCCACGACCTGCTGTTCCACGCTCGCAGCCGCGCAGGCCGACATGGCGGCCCAATCGGTGGTCGCTTCCGGTTCCTCGGCGAGCTCCCGCCCCAGCCCGCGGTCAAGGTCACAGGGTGGCCGATGGCCGCCCTGCTGCCGCGGCCGGATCTCCTCTCGGCCATGGTCGACGACCCGCCCCTGGCCCACGTCATGGAGCGCAGGCGCTCGACGCGCCTGCTCGCAGGACCGCCGGTTACGCTGGACGACCTGGGCGAGTTCCTGTACCGCGTGGCACGCGTGCGCAGTCGGTTCGCCGCCGGCGACATCGGCGAGTTCACGTCGCGGCCGTACCCGAGCGGGGGCGCGAGCTACGAGCTGGAGCTCTACGCGAACGTCGGCGATCACGGCCCTGTTGCGCCAGCGCTCTACTGGTACGACCCCGTCGAGCACGGGCTCAGGCTAGTCCGGCCGGCGGACCACGAGACTCGCGCGCTCGCGCACGACGCGCATATCGCCACAGCCGAGCAGGCGTGGCCCCAGATCCTCTTCGTGGTGGCCGCGCGGTTCCAGCGCGTGTCCTGGAAGTACGACGCCATGGCGTACGCCACGATCCTCAAGAACACCGGCGTCCTGTACGCGACGATGTATCTCGTCGCGACCGCCATGGGGCTCGCGGCCTGCGCGCTCGGCACCGGCGACTCCGACCGCTTCGCTCGCATCGCGCGCACGCGCTACGTGGAGGAGACGTCGGTCGGGGAGTTCATGCTCTGCGGAGGGCGGGGCTCAGCGGCCTGAGGTGCCGTTCCGAGCCCGTACGGCCCACATCACATCGAGCCGCGACAAGGTCAAGATCGGGACCGTCGGCCCGCCGCCGCCCGGGTCGGTTCGCGTTCGCTGACGGCGCCGGGGGCGCCTTCGGTTCAGGATCTGGACGACGGCCTGGCCGCTGACGACGTCTCGCCGACGAAGGGTTCGTCCGGTCGCTGAAGTCCTCTCACGGGGCGGTGCTGAGCCGCCTGTCGAAGCCCAGGCCATTGGGCTCGAAGTACGCCGGACCGGGTTGCCGCGCAACGGCGCGGCGCGCCGCGTGGGCGACTCCCAATCTTAAAACTGGTGCGCGTAGGCCATACGGAGTCTGACGGAACCGAAACCCGCCGCAGACCCGCATGAACGCCGGGCGTTCTGCTTCGGTCCGCGTGGATCGGGGAAATGACGGAACGGCATGATCGCCCGCCGCGGAACCGCATCTGCTCGCAGCCGCGCGCGAACCACGGAAGATGCGATCCACGCTGAGATCAAGTCATTCCAGAGGTTGCCCTGTAGCCGCGCGACGAAAAGCCCTGCGGGCAGGCGACCGTGCGAGGGCGAAGAGGTTGAAGTTCCGCATCGTGCGCCGGTAGCGTCGGCCGATGCTTCCTCGTCTCGGGCTCGTGCTCGCCCTCGTGCTCGCCCTCCCGGCGACCGCGCACGCCGCCACGACCAACGTCGACCAGCCGGCCGACCCGACCTACTGGACGGTCGACAACACGCCGCCGAACGTGACGGTCCACGGCACGGTGACCGGCGGCGTGACCCAGGTCGACGTCTGGTGCCTGACCGGCACGAGCGAGGACTACCCGATCCAGAACGACCTGGCGGTGAGCGGCGGCGCGTTCGAGGTCACAGTCGTCCGGTACTACTTCAACGAGGGCGGCTGCCACCTCGTGGCGCTGCCCGAGGGCGTCGACAAGGACGTCGACGACCTCTCGGGCTACACCGGGCCGCTGGTGATCACCGACTACCGCCAGACGTCGACGACGCCGCACTCGGCCGAGGGCAGCCCGGACGTCCCGTACGACTTCCTCTTCTCGCACGCGCAGCCGAACGGGCTCTTCGCACTGTATTCGCTGTTCCGCTGCGGCGTGTGCAGCGGGCGGCTCTTCTACGAGGACACCGAGAGCAGCAGCGAGTACGTCTTCCTCGGCAACGGCGCGCTCGACATCTTCGAGACGCCGGACGATCGCGCCAACGCGCGCGTCGACGGCCACAACGCGTGGGGCTCCTACGTCGGCGCCATCGACGTGGACTCCGGCGCGAAGAGCGGCTGGGACCTCGCGGGCGTGCCGCCGCTCTCGTTCGTCGCGACGGGCGGAGGGCACGGCGAGGACCTCGCCGTCGACGAGGAGGAGGACATGGTCCGCTGCGCGGGCGGCGACCCGTATCCGCTCACGTCGTCCGGCTGCGGCAGCTTCGTCCGCAGCGGCGTGCGCGTCCACCGGCGCGCGCGGCAGACGCGCGGCGGGACGCTGCTGACCCTCGCCGACGCCTTTCGCAGCACGGACGGTCAGCCGCATGCGCTCGACCTCCTGTGGACGCAGGACTTCGGGTCGGCGGACGCCGGCACGCAGTTCCCCTGGACGGGCGGCGGATATTCGACGCGCACCGCAGGCGAGACGATCCCCGGCGCGGACGCGACGCCGGTCGCGTTCTTCGTGAAGACCAACAACGCCGCGCCCGACGGGAACCGCCGCTACGCGCAGGGCCTCGTGATGTACGACCGGCCCGTCGGCGAGATCACGGCGCTGAAGGCGCGCGAGCTGCTGGTCCCGACGCAGCTAGCCGTCCCGGCGGGCGGCGAGGTCGTGCTGCGCCAGGCGTATGCGATGGCGACGACCCGCGCCGAGCTCGAGCAGATCGCCGCGCAGGTCGCCGGCGACTGGGAGCCGCCCGCCGTCGCGTTCGCCGCTCCCGCGGACGGGGCCACCGTCGACACGGCGGAGGTCACGGTGACCGGCACGGCGCGCGACAACCACGGCGTCGCGTCGCTGACCGTCGACGGCCGCGCCGTGCCCGTCGGCGCGGACGGCACCTGGTCGACGACCGCGACGCTCCACCCCGGAGCGAACACGCTGACGGCGATCGTCCGCGATGTCGACGGCAACGATACGACCGCGACGCGATCCGTCACGTTCACGCCGCGGCCGCCCGGGCCGCCGCTCGGTCCGTCCGTGGTGCCGGACGTGACGGCGCCGGTGCTCTCGGGCGTCTCGCTGAGCGCGACGACGTTCCGCGTCGCCGCCGGCGCGACCGCCGTCGCCGCGGCGACCAGGCGCGGGACGACCGTGCGCTACACGCTGAGCGAGGCGGCGAAGGTGGGCTTCGCCGTCTCCCGCGCGACGAAGGGCCGCCGGGTCGGCGGGAGGTGCCGGCGGGCGACGGCCAAGAACCGCCGCAAGCGGGCCTGCACGCGGTACGTCAAGGCCGGCCGCACGATCACGCGGGCGTCCGCCGCGGGAGCCTCGACCCTGAGGTTCACCGGCCGCATCGGCACGAAGAAGCTGAAGCCGGGCCGCTACCGCATGGCCGTCGCCGCGACCGATGCCGTGGGCAACCGCTCCAAGGCGCGGAAGTTGAAGTTCCGCATCGTGCGCCGGTAGCGTCGCGCAATGCGACGACTCCTGCTCGCCCTGGTCGCCCTCGCCGTCGCGGCTGCCCTCCCGGCCTCCGCGTCAGCGTCCATCACGGGCTCGACGGTCCAGGTGCCCGCCGACGGCTCGTACTTCTTCGTCGGCGACGACCCCGGGCCCGACCAGACCATCTCGGGCACCGTCACCGGGACACCGGAGCCGAGCGACAAGGTCGACATCTGGTGCGTCTCCGGCGCCAGCAGCAACTCGAAGCCGGCGTCGAACGTCGACGCCTCCAGCGGCAGCTTCACGACGATGATCGACTACGACCGCTGGCGGACCGGGACGTGTCGGCTGATCGCGATCCCCGCGGGTGGGGACATCCTGACGATCGACCGCTCGCCGTTCCACGGGCCGCTCGTCACCGCGGACTACCGCCAGCACTACCGGACCGACCCCGGAGCCACGAGCGGGAACGTGCTCGTGGACTACTACTTCTCCCAGCAGCAGGCCAAGGGCTTCGCCGACTACGCGAGCCTCGCCCAGGGCGGCCTGTACGACATGAACCTCTACTACGGCGACACCGGCATCAACAGCGAGTACCTCTTCTACGGCAACGGGTGGCTGCAGGAGGACGAGGGCGACTCGCGCAACCGCTCGTCGCTGCAGATCGACGGCCGGGACGCGTACGCCTCCGACGTGGCCGCCTACGACTTCGATCCCGGCGCGGGCACGGCGCGCGGCTCGGACTTCGAGGGCGTCCCGCCCCTCACCGTCACCGACACCGGCGGCCGCGGCGAGGACGTGACGATCGAGGAGTCAGAGGATCTCGTCACCTGCGAGCAGGGCGCGGACGCGTGGCCGCACACGAACGCAAACTGCGGCCGGCTCGTGCCGACGGGGGTGCGCTTCACCCGTCGCGTGCGGCAGACGCGGGAGGGGACGCTCGTCCTGATGGAGGATGTCTTCAGCAGCGTCGACGGCCAGCCGCACGAGGTGGACGTCAACTGGATCGAGGACTTCCGGCGCCGGAGCGGCGACCTGCCGACGGCCTACGACTTCACGTGGACCGGGGCGGGCTTCGCGACCCACGACGCGCCCGACAAGATCGCGGCCCCGCCGTCGCCGGCGACGGTGTTCATCCGCGGCGACGCGGGCGCGGCCGAAGGCGATCGCCGGCATCCGTACGGCGTCATGCTGTGGGACACCCCCGCGGGCGAGCCGGAGTTCCACAACCAGTCACGGTTCGTCGTGCCGATGAAGCGCTCGATCTCGCTGAGCGGGGAGGTCCACATCCGCTGGGCGTACGCGATGGCGACGACCCGCGCGGAGGCCGAGCAGGTCGCGGCCGGGGTCCGCGACGGCTGGTTCGGGCCGACGCTCGAGATCACCAGCCCGGCCGACGGCTCGACCGTCACCACCCCGGAGATCGATGTCACCGGGCGCTCGGTGGACAGCGAGGGCGCCCCGACGGTGACGGTCAATGACGTGCCGGCCACGGTGCGCGCCGACGGCCCGTGGAGCGCGCGCGTGCGGCTGCACCCCGGCCGCAACATGCTCACCATCACGGCCGACGACGGCGCGGGCAACCGCCACGTCGCGGCGGTGTTCGTGGACTACCTGCCGCCGCCGGTCGTCCCGACGGTGCCCGACCGGATCGCGCCGGCGCTGACCGGCGTCTCGCTGAGCGCGACGACGTTCCGCGTCGCCGCGGGCGCGACCGCGGTCGCCGCGGCCACGAGACGCGGCACGACGGTGCGCTACACACTGAGCGAGCCGGCGACGGTCTCGTTCGCGATCTCGCGCGCGACCAAGGGCCGCCGGGTGGGCGCCAGGTGCCGCCGGGCGACGCGCAGGAACCGCCGCAAGCGCGCATGCACCCGCTACGTCAAGACCGGCCGCACGATCGCGCGCCAGTCGCCGGCGGGCGGCTCGACGCTGAAGTTCACGGGCCGGATCGGGACGAAGAAGCTCAAGCCCGGCCGCTACCGGATGGCGATCGCGGCCACCGACGCGGCGAGGAACCGGTCCAAGGCGTCGCGGCTGCGCTTCCGCATCGTCCGGCGGTAGGCCGACACACGAAAAACCCGCCGTCCACGCCCGACAGGCGTAGGGTCGCCCGATGATCGCCCGTCACCGCGTCGCGCTGCTCGCCGCGCTCGCCGCCCTCGCCCTCCCGGGGGCGGCCCACGCCGCCGTCAGCACGACGGAGATCACGACGCCGGCCGACGGCGCGTACGTGCTGATGACCGACGACTCGACGCCGGTGACCATCTCCGGCACGGCGCCGGGCGCCGCGGACGGCGATCTGGTGGACATCTACTGCGACCCCGGCGTGACGAGGTTCTCCCTGGTCGCGAACGACGTGGCCATCGCCGGCCAGGCGTTCACGAAGCAGGTGACGCGATCGCTGTGGCCGGGGACGTGCCGGCTGCACGCGATCCCCGACGGCATGACGGCCGAGACCGCCGATCTGTCCCAGTTCCCGGGGCCGCTGGTCACCACCGACTACCGGATGCGCAGCCGCACGCCGGGTGGCGTGGCCAGTCCGGACGTCCTCATCGACCATTACACCTCGCAGATCCAGTCCCAGGGCTTCGTCGACTACGAGGGGCTCTTCCAGTGCGGGCTGTGCGACATGAGCCTCTTCTACGAGGACACGAAGAAGCACAGCGAGCTCCTCTTCTATGGCAATGCATTCCTGCCCGACGACGAAGGCAACCCCTACAACCGCTCCGCGCTGCGGGTCGACGGGCGCGACGCGGCCGGCAGCGACATCGGCGACATCTTCCTCACCGGCTCCGGCCGCGGTTGGGACCTCGAGGGCGTCCCGCCGATGACCGTCACGCCCTCGGGCGGGCGCGGCGAGGACCTGACGATCGACGAGGAGCAGGACATCGTCCGGTGCGAGGGTCCGGGCGGGGGATGGCCGCCGACCAAGGAGGCCTGCGGGCGGCTCGTGAGCGCGGGCGTCCACGCCAAGCGCCGCATCGCGCAGACCCGGGGCGGCACGCTCGTGACCCTCGTCGACACGTTCTCGAGCACCGACAACCAGGCCCATACGCTGCAGGCGAACTGGTTCGAGGTCCTGTACGACATCGAGGACACCCACCGCAACGGCGTCGACCTGCCGTGGATCGGCGGCGGCTACCAGCAGCGAGACGACGGCCAGAAGGCCGCGGCGCCGCCCTCGACGCCCGCGTCGATCTTCGTCAAGAGCGACACGACCAAGGCCGACGGCGAGCGCCAGTTCCCGCAGGGCGTGATCGTCGCGGACATGCCGATCGGCGAGATCGAGTTCCGCGGCGACAACGCGTTCGTCATGCCGTCGACCGTGAGCGTCCCGGCCGGCGGCTCGGTGACCGTGCGCCACACGTACGCGATGGCGACGACCCGCGCGGCCCTCGACCAGGTCGCGTTCGAGGCGGAGGACGGCTACGTCCCGCCGACGGTGGCGATCACGACGCCCGGCGAGGGCGCGCAGCTGTCGACGGCGGCCATCGACGTGGCCGGGACGGCCGGCAACAACAAGGCGCTTCCCGCCGTCACGCTCAACGGCCGGCCCGCGACCGTCGCCGCCGACGGATCGTGGACCGCCAAGGCGACGCTCGTCCCGGGCGAGAACACGCTGACGGCCGTCGCGCGCGACGCCGCGGGCAACGAGGTGACCGCGACGCGCAAGGTCGTCCTCGTGGCCCCCCCGCCGCCCGCCGACACGGTGGCGCCGACGCTGAGCGGCGTGTCCCTCAGCGCGAGGACGTTCCGGGTGGCCGCGGGCGCGACGGCCGTCGCCGCCGCGGCGAAGCGCGGGACGAGCGTGCGCTACACGCTGAGCGAGCCGGCGACGGCGTCGTTCGCGATCTCGCGCGCGACGAAGGGCCGGCGCGTGGGCGGGAAGTGCCGCCGGGCGACGCGGAGCAACCGCCGCAGGCGTGCGTGCACCCGCTACGTCAAGACCGGCCGCACGATCACGCGCCGCTCCCCGGCGGGGGCATCGACGCTGAAGTTCACCGGCCGCATCGGGACGAAGAAGCTCACGCCGGGCCGCTACCGGATGGCGATCGCCGCCACGGACGTCGCGGGCAACACGTCGAAGGCGCGCCGGTTGCAGTTCCGCATCGTCCGCCGGTAGCGTCGCCCAATGCGTCGACTTCCGCTCTGCCTCGTCGTCAGCGCCGCGGCGCTGCTCCCGCCTGCCTCCGCCGCCGCGGCCGTGAACACGACGAAGGTCACCAGCCCGACCGACGGGGAGTACTTCCTCATCGGCGACCCGCCGAAGAGCGTGACCTTCTCCGGACAGGCGCCCGGGGCCGCGAACACCGACAAGCTCGACCTCACGTGCATCCGCCACAACGAGTCCGACTACGTCTTCGAGGCGAACGTCGCGGTGTCCGGCGGGACCTTCAGCGTCACGCTCGACGACCACGAGTTCCCGGGCGGACGCTGCCGCGTGATCGCCGTGCCCCACGGCGCGAGCCTCTTCGGCGACCTGTCGAAGTACGAGGGGCCGCTGGTCTCGTCCGACTGGCGGCGCCTCATCTACACGAGCGCCACGGCGAAGGCGCCCAACCAGGTCTACGACTGGTACGAGCTCCACACGATGGCCGACGGCTACGCGGACTTCCTGAGCATCTCGGACTGCGGGATGTGCGACTCGGCGCTGTACTACGCCGACACGCAACGCACGAGCAACTTCGTGTTCTGGGCCAACGCCCTGCTCGATCCGACGGAGCCCGCCCCTCTGAGCCGCTCCGGCGCCCGCGTCGACGGGCGCAACGCCTGGGGCTCCTACGTCGCCAACATCCAGGTGACGACGGACGGCGCGAACGTCAAGGGCGAGGACCTCGACGGCGTGCCGGTGCTCACCTATTCCCGCAACGGCGGGGGACCGGACGAGGACATGGAGATGATCGAGGAGGAGGACCTCGTGCGCTGCCGCGACGGCGACCCGTGGCCGGTCAAGAAGGAGCAGTGCGGCGCGTGGGTCCCGACCGGCGTCCGGGTCCTGCGCCGGATCGTCCAGACCCGCGGCGGCAAGCTCGTCCTCGTGGTCGACGCCTTCCGCAGCGTCGACGGCCGCGAGCACGCCCTCGACCTGCACTGGACCGAGGCGGTCCGGCCGCCCAACGCGGCCCACGCCAGCTTCCAGTTCCCGTGGGCCGGCGACGCGTACGCCACCCACGCGGCCAACGACAAGGTCCCCGCGACCTCCAGCGTGCCGTCGCGGATTTTCGTCCGCACGAAGGAGTCCGCGCCCGACGGCGACCGCGACTTCCCCCAGGCCCTCGTCATGTACGACCGCCCACTCGGCGAGTCCGTGTTCACCTCGGCCGAGACGTTCGTCGCGCCGACGGAGCTGACCGTGCCGGCCGGCGGCGAGACGACCGTGCGCCACGCGTACGGCATGGCGACGACGCGGGCCGAGCTGGTCGAGCTCGGAGGCCTCGTCGACGACAAGTGGACGGCGCCTGCGGTGGAGATCACCGGCCCGGCCGAGGCCGCCGTGCTGACGGTCGCGGACGTCGACGTGACGGGCCGCGCGAGCGATACCAGCCTCGCGTCGGTGACGCTGAACGGCAGCCCCGTGACGGTCGGCGCCGACGGGAGGTGGACGGGCCGGACGCACCTCGCGGAGGGCGCGAACACGCTCACCGCGGTGGCGCGCGACGCACAGGGCAACGAGACCACCGCCACGCGGCACGTCACCTTCGCGCCGCCGCCGATCGTGACGCCGGTCGACAAGGTCGCGCCTGCGCTCAGCGGCGTCTCCCTCAGCGCGAGGACGTTCCGCGTCGCCGCGGGCGCGACCGCCGTCGCGGCCGCGGCGAAGCGCGGGACGACCGTGCGCTACACGCTGAGCGAGCCGGCGACGGTCTCGTTCGCGATCTCGCGCGCGACCAAGGGCCGCCGGGTGGGCGGCAAGTGCCGCCGGGCGACGCGGAAGAACCGGCGCAAGCGTGCGTGCACCCGCTACGTCAAGGCCGGCCGCACGATCACGCGCCGGTCGCCGGCGGGCGGCTCGACGCTGAAGTTCACGGGCCGGATCGGGACGAAGAAGCTCAAGCCCGGCCGCTACCGGATGGCGATTGCCGCGGCCGACGCGGCCGGCAACCGCTCGAAGGCCACGCGGCTGAAGTTCCGTATCGTTCGGCGGTAGTGGCCGAGCTCGTCGTCTACGAGAAGCGCACCTGCAGCACGTGCCGCAACCTCGCGGCGCTCCTCGCCGAGCGCGGCGTCGACTTCGACCGGGTCGAGTACCACGTCGAGGGGCTGCCGGAGGCCAAGCTGCGGGAGCTGCTGCGCAAGGGCGACATGCGCCCCGCCGACGTGCTGCGCCGCCGCGAGCCCCTCGTCGCCGAGCTGGGGCTCGACGGCGACGAGCTGCCGCCCGACGACGAGCTCGTCCGGCTGATGGCCGAGCACCCCGAGATCGTGCAGCGCCCGATCGTCGAGCGCGGGGACCGCGCCGTGCTCGGCCGGCCCGTCGAGCGCGTGCTCGAGCTGCTCGACGGCTAGCGCACGCGCAGCGAGCGGACGATCCGGACGCCGTCGGCGACGACGGTGACGCGGTAGACGCCCTTCCTCAGCCGCCGGCCCGTGATCCTGCGCGGCAGCGTCAGGATCGAGCGCCCGCGCGCTCCGGAGCGGGTCACGGCGCCGAGGGCGCGGTCGCGGCCGGTGGCACCGCGGCGGCTCAGCGCGATGCGCACCGGCACCGCCCGCAGGAGGTCGACCGTGACGCGCGGGAGCCCGCCGCGAAGGGCGACGGACGCCGAGCGGAGCGCGGCACGCAGCGGCGTGGGGTCGAGCTTCGGCGGATCGACCTTCGGCGGGTCCGTCTTGGGCGGGTCGGCCTTCGGCGGGTCGCTCTTCGGCGGGTCGGTGGTCGGAGGCGTCGTGGTGGTCGCGGGCGCGGTGACCTCCAGCGGCCGCGTGTCGTCGTCGTCCTCGCCGGCGCTCAGGCCGTTGCCGGGCGCCGAGTCGACGTCGGGCGCCGTGGAGGACGCCACCTCGGCGCCCAGCGTGTGCGTGCCGGCGACGAGCGCCTTCACCGTCACGCCGAACGTGACCGACGAGGTCGAGAGCAGGTCGTCCATGGTGAGCCGGTGCGTCGCCGCGTCGTACGCCCCGGCCCACGCGGCGCCGGCCACGCGGCTCACGCCGACGACCTCGAGGCCCGCGGGCACGTCGAGGTCGACCGCCGCGTCGGTGGACGCGCCGCCCTCGCGGTTGAAGAGCAGGAGCGTGAGCGTCGCGTGCTGGCCCGGCGCGAGCGCAGGCCCCGCGCCGCCGAGCGCGATCTCGAGGTCCGCGCCGTCGACGACGGCGAGCGCCTGCGAGTCGGTGCGGTCGGCCGCGTCGGGATCGGGCTCGGACGCCGGCTTGACGGTCGCCTTCACCGGGTCGGCCCCCGCGGCGGTCGGCACCAGGTCGAGGGTCAGCGTCGCGCTCGCGCCGGAGGCGAGGGTCCCGGCGTTCCAGCCCGCGAGGCTGTCGTACGTGCCCTGGCTCGGCGTGGAGCCCGCGACGTACCGATGGTCGCCGAAGTCGACGTCCACCTCGACGCCCGAGACCGGGCTCGGGCCGTCGTTGCGCACGGTGATCGTCGCGGTCCGGTGCGCGGGACGGACGAGGTCGCCGGCCGGCATGTCCACGTCGACCGACAGGTCCGAGCCCGGGACCACGGTGACCGGCGCAGCGGCGTCGTCGTCCTCGCCCGCGGCGACGCCGTTGCCCGGCGTGGAGTCAGCGTCCGGCGACCCGGCATCGGTGACCTGCACGCCCAGCTGCCGCGCGCCGGCGACGGTCCCGGTGACCTGCGCCTGGACCGTCTTCACGACGCCGGGCGCGAGTGTCCCGACGTCCCACACCGCCGAGGCGGGCGAGGAGAGCGTGAGCCCGGCGGACGGCTCGAGCGCGACCTGGACGCCGCTCACCGCGTCCGGGCCGGCGTTGACCACCGCCACCTCGATCGTCCGCTTGCCGCCGACGGCGATCGCGTCCGTGCTCTGCGGATCGACCCATGCGGAGACGTCGGTGCCGGCGCCGGAGAACTTCACGTCCGGCACGGCGGCCAGCGTGCGCGTCTCGTTGGAGCTCACGCCGGAGAAGGTCGGATTCGCGCTCGCCGTGCCGGCCTGGCCGTAGTAGTTCCAGCCGGTGCAGCGCACGTTGCCGTCGTCGAGGCGCCAGCAGCTGAACTCGGCTCCCGGCGCGAGCGCGACGACGGCGCGACCGGAGGGCCGGGGGATCACCGGCACGTCGGAGGGCAGCTCGTCGTCGCCGACGTCCGCGCGCTCCCCGACGCCCTGCTCGCCGTAGGCGCCCAGGCCCCAGCACCGCATGGTGTCGTCGTCGAGGATCGCGCACGTGTGGACCTGGCCGACCGCGATCGCCTTCGCGGTGCGGCCGGCGCCGAGGCTCACCGGCCCTCCCGCGGTCGCCGCCTCGTCGTCGCCGACGTTCGCCTCGTTGCCGTAGCCGAGCGCGCCGCTCGAGCCGATGCCCCAGCAGCGCACCGTCGCGTCGTCGAGGATCGCGCACGCGTGGTTGTCGCCGATCGAGACCGAGCGCGCGCTGCGGCCGGCGCCGAGGTAGACCAGCGCGTTGTTGCCGTCCGCGGCCGTCACGTTGTCCTGGTTGCCGTGACCCGTGATGCCGAACGCGCCCGCGCCCCAGCAGCGCAGCGTGAAGTCGTCGAGGATCGCGCAGGTGTGGTCGCCGCCCGCCGACACCGCTCGGACGGAGCGGCCGGCCGGCAGCGGGACCGGCCCGGCCTGCGCGGGCACCAGCACGTCGGCGGTGGCGCCGTAGCCGAGTTGGCCCCGGTCCCCCGAGCCCCAGCAGCGCAGCGAGTCGTCCTCCACGATCGCGCAGGCGTGGTCGGCGCCGAGCGAGATCGCCTTGGCGGTGTGCGGCCCGAGGTCCACGATCGCCCCGACCGAGGCCGCCTCGTCGTCGCCGACGTCCGCGCTGTTCCCGGTGCCGAGGCGCCCGTCCGCGCCCATCCCCCAGCAGCGGACGTCGTGCGTGTCGAGCAGCGCGCACGAATGCTCGTCGCCGGCGCTGACCGCGAGCGCGGTGCGGCCGGGGCCGAGGGCGACGGGCGGCGCGCTCGCCGGGTGCTCGAAGTCGCCGACGTCCTCGGTCGCGCCCGTGCCGAGCTTCCCGTGCGCGCCCTCGCCCCAGCACCGCACGACGCCGCCGGCGAGCACGGCGCACGAGTGCGTGGAGCCCGCGTCGAGCTTGCCGTGCTCGGCCGCGAGCGACGGCGAGAACGATGGATCGGCAGCCGCGGGCGCGGCCGCGACGAACAGCAGCGCCATGGCCAGCAGGAACGAGCGGGGGCGGGGCATGGTCCAACCCTCCTCGATCGGGCCCTCGCTGTCGTGAGGGGGCCACCCCTGTCTTTTGTAGCGTCCCGGTCGTGGCCCCTCCGATCCCGCCCTTCACCGAGGAGCTCGAGGACTTCCGGACGGTCGTGCGGCGGTTCGTCGAGACCGAGCTCGCGCCGCACGCGCCGGAGTGGGAGGAGGCCAAGTGGTTCCCCAACGAGGTCTTCGAGAAGCTCGCGGCGCAGGGCTACCTGGGCCTGAAGTACCCGGAGGAGTACGGCGGCTCGGACGGCGGCTACCTGGCCGACGCCGTGCTCACCGAGGAGCTCGCGCGCTGCCGGTCGGGCGGCACGGCCGCGGGGATCGGCGCGCACATCGGCATCGCGACGCCGCCGGTGTGGAAGTTCGGCACCGACGACCAGAAGGAGCGCTACCTCGCGCCGGCCATCCGCGGCGAGAAGATCGCCGCGCTCGGGATCACCGAGCCGGGCGCGGGCTCGGACGTCGCGGGCATCCGCACGCAGGCGCGGCGGGTCGACGGCGGCTACGTCGTCAGCGGCGAGAAGACCTACATCACCAACGGCGTCCGGGCCGACTTCATCGTCACGGCGGTCAAGACGACGAACGAGGGCGGCCACCGCGGCCTGTCCTTCCTCATCGTCGATCGCGGCGAGGGCGTGACGTCGTCGGCGCTCGAGAAGCTCGGCTGGCACGCGTCGGACACCGCGACCATCGCGTTCGACGACGTCTTCGTGCCCGAGGAGAACCTGCTCGGCCGCGAGAACGAGGGCTTCTACCTGATCATGGCCAACTTCCAATGGGAGCGGCTGCTGATGGCGCTCGGCGCGGTCGGCGCGATGCACGTCGCCTACGAGCGGACGGTCGAGTTCGCGCGCGAGCGCACGACGTTCGGCAGGCCGCTGACCGGCCACCAGGCGCTGCGCCACAAGCTCGCGGACATCGCGACGACGGCGCACGCCGGGCGGTGCGTGACCTACGACGCGCTGCGGCGCTTCGTCGAGGGCCAGGATGCGGTCAAGGAGGTCACGATGGCCAAGCTCGTGACCCAGCGCGCCTCGTTCGACGTCATGGACGCGTGCCTCCAGATCCACGGCGGCGCGGGCTACATGCGCGAGTACGACATCGAGCGCGCCGCGCGCGACGCCCGCCTCGGCCCGATCGGCGGCGGGACCGACGAGATCATGCGCGAGATCCTCGGCAAGACGCTCGGGCTCTGAGCCCGGGCGCCTCGCCGAGGTCGCGCCGCAGAGACGCTCAGGTGGTGTTGCCGCAGCGGTCGTACAGCGACAGCAGCTCGACGGCGGAGGCCTTGCCGACGTCCGCGGTGAACGCGCCCGTCGCGCTGTCGAACCGCGCCGTGACCACGCGCGTCTTCGTCCGGTGGTAGGTGACGAGCAGCCGCGCCGCGCCGGTGGTGACCAGCCGCGGGACGGCGAGCAGCGACCCCGCGGCGGGCGCCGGGTAGTGCCCCTTGACGCTCACCGTGTCCCCGGTGAGGACGGGCGTCGTGGCGGCGAGCTTGACCGCCTTGACGTCGAACGGCGTGGAGGTCACGCGGTACGGCTTCGGCCCGTCGCCCTTGTCGGCCACGCCGTCGACGCGGATGCGGTAGCGGCCGACGGCGTCGCACTCGGTGAACTGCACGGTCTCGGTCCACACGTCGCGGCCGGTCCGCTCCGTCGTGTCCTGGACGCTGTCGTCGGTGAACGCCGGCTTCCAGCCGCTGCTCGTCCGGCGCTCGACGGTCACGAACGGCTGGCCGCGACGCAGGTCGATGACCGGGTCGCCGCCGTTCCAGCGGAACGTGACGCGGCCGGTGCGGGTCGTCGCCGCGACGGGCTGCTCGACGACCGTGCCGGCGTCCGGCGTCTGACGCGGCGGCGTGTCGAGGCCCTGGGCGCCGAAGCCGAGCGAGGGCGGCTCCGGGGCGCCGCCGGGCGCCGGGCGGCCGCCGAGCAGCGGCGCGCTGAGCTTGAGCGCCTCGTCCATCCAGCGCAGGCCCTCGTGGCGGCCGAAGAGCGTGAACGACCCCTCGTAGTGGCAGGCGTCGTACTCCTCCGGCGTGGCGGTGTACGAGACGTAGCCGTTGGTCAGGCCGGCGAGGATCACGCGGTCGTAGCCGGTGCCGGCGACGGCCGTGCGGATCCGCTCGCCCATCTGCTTGGTGATCTCGGCCGGGAACGCCGCGACGCCCAGCCCGTCGATGCGCCACATGGAGACCGGCGCGATGCTCGGGACGAGCCCGGCGCCGATGACGGCGGGCAGCTTCTTGCCCTGGCCCGGGCCGGCGACGTCCTCGACCGGCGAGCACGTGCCGTCGTCGGCCGTGACGCCGCCCTGGCCGAGCGACTGGGTCGGGCCGACGGGCCGGCCGCCCGCCGTCGAGCCGTCGAAGGCGACGAACGAGCGGCGGGCGTCGATGTTCGGCGACGCGGTCATGTGGTCGCCCGCGTTGCGCCACGCGCGGATGACGCCCTCGGCGACGCGCTTGCCGGCGACGTTCGCGCCGGCGGCGGAGCTGTTGACGTACTCGGCCTGCTCGCCGCCGATCGTCGACGGGTCGCCGTTGGGGGAGATGTCGCCCTCGTTGCCGTTCGTCCACACGTTGACGACGTCGCGCCCCGCGCTCGCCTTGCCCAGCCTGGCCTCGACGAGGCGCTCGGTGGTCGCGGCGTTGTCGGCCGAGAAGAGCAGGTTCTCGTCGCCGAACGACGTCTGGTGCACGGCGAAGTTCGACCACGCCCCGATCGGGCGGCCGCTCGTGTCCTCGACGCGCAGGACGGTCAGCAGCGGGTCGAAGGAGACGGCCCGGGCCGCGGCCTCGTCCTTGGGCACGTCGTCGTTGCGGCGGAACGGCGTGAAGTTGCGGTTGCGCGAGGCGTCGGGGACGTCGGTGGTGCCGACGCCGACGCGGGCCGCCTGCAGACGCTGGTCGGCCTTGACGATCGCGTCGGCGATGCCGTCGACGGTGATCGCGAAGACGCGCGGGTCGAAGAAGTCGCCCCCGAGCGCCTGATAGCCGCCGTTGTCGGCCGGCCAGATCGGCCCGGTCGACGAGTGCGTGTGCGTCGCGGAGAGGAGGAGGTGGTCGGCCGTGATGCCGGTCGGCGCGATCTTCTTGGCGACCTCCTGCGTGAGCGCGTACGGGAGGCCGCCGAGGTCGGCCTGAACGAGCGCGAACTTCGTGCCGTCGCGGTCGAGGACGATCGCCCGCGCCTGAACGCGGACATGGACGCCCCTGCTCGGCACGAACGTCTTCGCGTAGAGGTGGGTGTCGGGATCGGCGACGACCTGCATGGGGTACTCGAAGTGCGCGCCCGCGATCGCCGAGCGGGCGGTGTAGGCGAACATGGGCGTGCCGATCGGCGGGGTGATGTCGGCACGGGCGGCGCCGGCGCGGAGCGCGGCGGAGGCGGTCGCCGGAGCGCATCCCAGCGCGGCGGCGGCCATCAGGAGGCAGACCCGAAGCTTCATGCGGGCTTCAACGACCGCTGTGCGCGAAACCTGCGGTCCTGTGAACGCCGGAGTTCAGCCGCGGTCACGGTGGCTCAGGGTGCGCCGCGGCGCGGGGCGCGCACCTATGCTGCGCCGGATCTCGGCTCGATGACCGACCCGCCCATCCAGACCGCCGCCCCGCCGCTGGAGCGCGACGCCGAGCTCGCCGCGCTGCGCGACGCCGTGGTCCGGGCCGCCGCGGGGTCCGGCGAGCTGGTCGTGGTGGAGGCGGCGGCGGGGCTGGGGAAGTCGCGGCTGCTTGACGAGGCGGCAGCGTGCGCGGCGGGCGCCGGGCTCGACGTCCTCTCCGCCCGCGGGATGGAGCTCGAGCGCGCCTTCCCGTTCGGCGTCGCGCTGCAGCTGTTCGCGCCGGCGCTCGCGCGGCTGGACGACGCGGAGCGGGCGGAGCTCCTCACGGGGGCGGCGAGGCTCGCGGCGCCGCTGTTCGAGGAGGGCGGCCGCTCCGCCCACGACGCCCCATCCGCGGCGGGCGACTTCTCCGTCATGCACGGCCTGTACTGGCTCGCCTCCAACCTCGCCGAGCGCGCGCCGCTCGCGCTCCTGGTCGACGACGCGCACTGGGCCGACGAGCCGACGCTGCGCCTCTGCGTCTACCTCGCGCAGCGGATCGACGAGCTGCCCGTGGCGCTGATCGTCGCGGCGCGGCCCGGCGAGCCCGGTGCGCCGACGGCGCTGCTCGAAGCGCTCTCCGAGCATCGCCTGGGCCATCGGCTGCGGCCCGCGCCGCTGAGCGAGGACGCCGTCGGCGCGGTCGTCGCGGAGGCGACGGGCGCGGAGCCCGACCACCGGTTCACCGCGGCGTGCGCCGGCCTGAGCGGCGGCAACCCGTACCTGCTCGGCGCGCTGCTGACGGCCGCGAACGTTGCCGGCCTGCGGCCGGTCGCGGCCGACGCGCCGCGGGTGCAGGAGCTCGCGCCGGAGGGCGTCCTGCGCGCGCTCAGCGCCCGGCTCGCGCGCCTGCCCGCCAGCGCGACGGCGCTCGCGCGCGCCGTGGCCGTGCTCGGCGACGACGCCCGCCTGCGCCACGCGGCCGCACTCGCCGACCTGGGCCTGGACGACGCCGCGCGCGCGGCCGACGCCCTCGCGGCCGCGGACGTCCTGTGCCCCGGGGAGCCGCTCGCGTTCGTGCACCCGCTCGCGCGCGCGGCCGTCGTCGCCGCGATCGCCGAGCCCGACCGCGCCGCGGCCCACCTGCGCGCGGCGGAGCTGCTGCGCGCGGAGGGCGCCCCCGCCGAGCGCCTGGCCGCGCACCTCATCGAGGCGCCGCCGAGCGGGCGGGAGTGGATCGTGGAGAGCCTGCGCGCGGCCGCCGCGCACTCGCTCGCGCTCGGCGCGCCGGACGCCGCGGCCGCGGCGCTCAGGCGCGCGCTCGAGGAGGGCGTCGGAGCGCCCGGCGCGGTCGTCCTCGAGCTCGCCCGCGCCGAGGCGACGGCGGGGATCCCCTCCGCGAGCGCGCGCTTCGCCGAGGCGGCTCGCGTCCTCGAGGCCCCGGGCGATCGCGCGGACGCCCTGCGCGCGCTCGCCCGCACGCGGATCGTCGGCGGCGACCACCGCGGCGCGAGCGCCGCCTACAAGGCCGCGCTGGCCGAGCTCGGCGCCGAGGATCCCGGGCTCGCGGCGCACCTGCGCGCCGAGCAGCTCGTCGTCGCCGCCCTCGATCCGGCCCACCCGCCGGACGAGGAGGCCATCGAGGCGATCGTCCGTCACGACCGAGTCGGGGCGACGCCCGCGGGCCGCGCGCTGCTCGCGACCCTCGCCGTCCACGAGCTGTACGCGGGCGCGCCGCGCGACCGCGTCCTCGCCCTGGCCGACCGCGCGCTGAGCGACGGCGCGCTCCTCGACGACGAGGGCGCGCGCGAGACGAGCGTGTACGGCGTCGTCATCGCGCTGATCATCGGCGAGCAGCTGTCGCGGGCCGACGACCTCCTCTCCGACCTCATCGCGGGAGCGCGCGAGCGCGGCAGCGTCATGGGCCTCGCGTCGGCGTCGTACTCGCGCTCCTGGACGCGCCTCATCGCCGGCCGCGTGGCCGAGGCCGTCGACGACGCGCAGCAGGCCGTCGACGCGGGCGAGCACGGCTGGCGGATGTTCCTGCCCGGCGCCTACGGCGTGCTGACCCACGCGCTGCTCGACGCCGGCGAGGTCGAGGAGGCCGAGCGCCAGCTGCGCGAGGCGGAGGCGATCGAGGGGGCCGAGACGGCGGGCTCGATCCAGGTGCTGGACGCGCGCGGGCGGGTGCACATGGTCCGCGACCGGTCGGCCGCCGCGGCCGCCGACTTCCTCGCCGCGGGCGAACTCGCCGGGCCGCAGCGCAACCCGCTCGTCTTCGCCACATGGCGCTCCAACGCCGGCATCGCCCTCGCGCGCACCGGCGAGCGCGCCCGCGCGCGCGAGCTCGTCGAGGAGGAGCTCGTGCTGGCCCGCGAGTTCGGCGCGCCCCGCGGGATCGGCGTGGCGCTGCGGGCGCTCGGGCTGATCGAGGCGGACGGGCGGGGCCTGGAGCTGCTCGCGGAGTCCGCCGAGGTCCTCGAGGGGTCCGAGGCGCTGCTGGAGCGCGCGCGCTCGCTCGTCGCCTACGGCGCCGCGCTCCGCCGCGAGGGCCGGCGCAAGGACGCGGGCGCCGCCCTCGGCGAGGCGCTGGAGATCGCGCGCGCGGGCGGCGCCGGCGAGGTCGAGCGGCGCGCGACCGAGGAGCTCGCCGCCGCGGGCCCGCGGGCCCAGCGCGCCTCCCGCCGCGGCCGCGAGGCGCTCAGCCCCGCCGAGCGCCGCGTCGCGCAGCTCGCCGCCGAGGGCTGGAGCAACCGCGAGATCGCCGAGGAGCTGTTCGTCACGCGCAAGGCCGTCGAGTGGCACCTGCACAACGCGTACGGCAAGCTCGGGATCGCGTCGCGCAAGGAGCTGCCCGAGGCCCTGGCGCTGCCGACACCGCGCGCCGGCTAGGCGTAGGTGACGAGCGCGACGCGCTCGAACCGCAGCACGTCGTGCTTCGGCCGTCGCCCGTCGTAGCGGTCGCGCACGTAGGCGACGACCGTCACCACGAACTCGTCGGCGCCCCGCTCGAGCTCCCGCTTCAGCGCGTCGGTGACCGTGACCACCTTGCGGTACGGGACGAGCTGGTGCGGCGGGCGCCGGTCGTAGGCGTTCAGCGGCCCCTCGGGCACGTCGCAGTGGCCCACGTCGCCGAAGCACTCGCCGTGGCCGAAGATGTGGAAGACGCCGGCGAACCCGGTGCTGTCGTCCAGCCTGGTCCTGCGGGTCGCCTCGGGCCGGTTGAGGAAGATCCGCGCCGCGAACGACGGGCCGCTGTGGTCGACGTCGTAGAACTCGAGGTCCGCCCGGCGGAACGGCTCCTCCGGGTCGGGCAGCTCGAGCGGCGGCGAGACGTACCGGTCGGTGAAGTTCATGGCGTCTCCACGTGCGTCGTCGACACGGCGTAGTCGTAGCCCAGGCGCTGCACGTCGAGGGTCTCGCGCACGGTCATCGGGAACGGCGGCAGCGCCTTGTCGTAGTCCTCGACGCTCGGCCCGCCACGGCCGTGGCGCTGCTGCCACAGGCGCCAGAGCCGGTCGATCATCGTGTGGTGCGTCCAGAAGATGGGGTCGTAGGCGGCGAACGCGACGCTGCCCATCGTCCCGCCCGTCCACCCGTGGACCCCGTCGTGCAGCCCCTCGAGCGCCTCGGAGAAGTCGTAGAAGTCCGGCCGCGCCAGCACGTCCTCGACGTCGGCCTGCGAGGGGAGCGAGGCGGGGACGTCGGGGTTGCGGGACGTCCGCTCGGGCCAGCCGCGCTGGCGGCCCGGGTGGCCGGGGGCGATGGCGGCGTCGAACAGCGGGTTGGCCGCACCCCCCACGCGCTCGTCGGCGAAGAGCGGCGGCAGGCCGTCGCGGTGCGAGCGGGCGCTCGACCAGTCCCACCACGGGAGCGAGACGCCCGGCCGCTGGTCCTGCAGCGCCAGCTCGAAGAAGTAGAGGTAGGCGCGGTGCCACGGGAGGAAGAGCGGCGCGGGCCGGCCGGGGCGGTGGTGCGCGCAGTAGCCGCCCGGGAACCCGTGCAGCCCGGCGAAGAACTGAAAGCCGCGGTTGTCGGCGATGCTGAACTTCTCGACCTCGCCCCACGCCTGGCGCAGCCACTCGCCCTGGCGCGCGCTGAGCCGGCCGACGCTCTTGCGATAGCGGATCCGGCCGGCCGGTGGCCGCGGGTCGACGCGGCGAGGCTGCGGCATATGCGCACCGTAGGCGTTTCTCCACACCGGTGCAAGGGCCCCGACGAAACGCGTCAGCCGAGCGCGATCGGGCGGCCGCGGCGGGGGAGAGCTCGGGATGGAGGCGCATGGACGTAGAGTTCCCCGCCGCATCACCGAAGACATCGACTTCAGGGAGACACGGCACATGGGAGTCCTCGACGACAAGGTCGCGATCGTCACCGGATCCGCGCGGGGCATCGGCCGCGCGACGGCGGAGCTGCTCGCCGAGCACGGCGCGAAGGTCGTGGTCAACGACCTCGACTCCGACGCGGCCAACGAGGCGGCGGACGCGATCCAGGGCGACACCGCGGTCTTCGCCGGGGACCTCACGAAGGCCGACGCGCCGGACAAGCTGGTCCAGACGGCGATCGACAACTTCGGCCAGCTCGACATCATCGTCAACAACGCGGGCTACACGCTGGACGCGCCCATCCACAAGATGAGCGACGACTGGTTTCAGAAGATGCTCGACATCCACCTGATCGCGCCGTTCCGGATCATCCGCGCCGCCGCGCCGCACCTGCGCGAGCCCGCGAAGAAGGAGCGCGAGGAGGGCCGCGAGGTCTTCCGCAAGATCGTCAACGTCTCCTCGACGTCCGGCATGAACGGCAACGCCGGCCAGGCGAACTACTCCGCCGGCAAGCTCGGCATCGTCGGCCTGACCAAGACGCTGGCCAAGGAGTGGGGCCAGTTCAAGGTCAACTGCAACGCGGTCGCGTTCGGGTTCATCGAGACCCGCCTGACCGCGGCGAAGGCCGACGAGAACGTGATGGAGATCGACGGCGAGAAGGTCCAGCTCGGCATTCCCGAGCAGCTGCGCGGCATGGGCACGATGCTGATCCCGCTCGGCCGCGCGGGCACGCCGGAGGAGGCCGCCGGCGGCATCTTCCTGCTCTGCACGCCGTGGGCGAACTTCATCCACGGCCAGGTCCTCAACGTGACCGGCGGGCAGTTCACCGGGATGTACTTCTAGCGCCATGAAGGTCGTCAAGCCCGGCCCGGAGCGCGAGGTGCCGCGCGGCGTCGTCGGCGGCTCGGAGATCTCCCGGGCGACGACCGGAGCGAGCAACATCTACATGGCCGTGTTCCGGGTCCCTCCGGGGGCCCGGTCCCGCCCGCACTACCACGAGGGCTGCGAGAGCGTCTGCTACATGCTCTCGGGCCGGATGAAGATCCGCTGGGGCGACAACCTCGAGGAGGAGGTCGTGCTCGAGCCGCGCGATCTCCTCTACGTCCCGCCGCGCGAGACGCACGTGCTCGAGAACCTCTCGGACACCGAGCCGGCCGAGTACGTCGTCGCACGCGACTCGCCGGACGAGGACTCCGTCGAAGTGCCGTGGGCCGGCTAGCGCGAGCCGCCCTCTTCTCGCTGCTCCAGCTGGCCGCGGTGCTCGTGGCGTTCTTCCTGCCGGGCGTCGCCAAGGCCGCGGCGCTCGTCCTCGTCGTCGCGGCCGTCCCGTTCGTCTTCGTGTGGGGGCGCGTGCAGGCGGACCTCGCGATGAACCCGATGCTCGACGAGGTCGAGCGCAACCGCTGGCGGATCGCGATCTGGAGCGTGCCGGGGGCCGTGGCGCTGTACTGGCTGCGGTACGTGCGCCCGCGGCGCCTCCCCGACTAGCCGCCGAGGTCGAGGCGGGCGCCGGAGTAGTAGTCGCCCGCGGGTGAGACGAGGTAGGCGACGCCGCCGGCGACGGCGTCGTCGGCGGTCTCTGCGCCGGGCGTGATCGTCGTCGTCCGGATCCCGTAGCGCGACCACTCGATCGAGAGCGTGCGCGCGAGGTTCTCGAGCGCCGCGCGGGCCGCCTCGGCGTGGGCGCCGTCGCCGGGGCGCGGCGCGACGAAGATGACCTTGCCGCCGGGCTCGCCCGGCTGGATCCAGGCGGCGTTGGCGACGGCGCGCGTGGCGATCCACGCGCCGTCGGCCGCGGCGCGGAGGGGCGCGAGCTCGTCGGCCGCGCCGTCCGTCGCCGCGAACGGCGTCGCGGCGTCGTAGACGAGCGCGTGCAGCCCCGCGGCCTCGGGCGGGGCGTCCTCGTCGGAGGCGACGACGAGCTGGCGCACCTGCGCGCCGAGCTCGCGGAGCGTCGCGCCGATCGCCTCGCGGACGGGTCCGGCCGCGGCGACGGCGACGCCGTCGAGCAGCCCCGGTCGGAAGTACGACGCGCTCATGTCGCGCGGACCGTACCGGGCCGGCGCAACTTGACGCGGGCGGGAGAGTTCCGCAGGAGTGGCCCGCGTCGCCGTCCTCCTCGCCGCGACCTTCGTCCTCGCGACCGCATCCGAAGCGCAGGCGCGGTTCGTCGTCGTCGCCACCGGCGGCCCGGCGCTCGTCCTCACCGACGTCGGGACGAACGCGGTCACGGCGCGGATCCCGGTGGGCGGCCGCACGACGGCCGTCGCCGTCGCCCCCGACGGCTCGCGCGCGTACGTCGCGACGGGACGGCGCGTGGTCGTCGTCGACCTCCACACCCGCGCGCTCGCGGGCACCGTGACGCTCCCCGCTCGCGTCACCGCGCTCGGCGTCGCGCCCGACGGCGCGAACGTCCTCGCCGGGCGGGCCGGCGCGATCGACGTGGTCGACGCCGTCTCGCTCCAGCCGGTCGCCCGCGTCGCCCTCGGCCGCGCCGGCCCCACCGCCATCGCCGTCGAGCCCACCGGCGCCCGCGCCGCCGTCGTCCTCGACGGTTTCGGGGCGGGCATCGTGAGCCTCTCCGCCAATCGGCTCACGGTGCGAAAGCGGCTCCCGCGGCCCGCCGGCGTCGCCTGGCGGGCGAAGGCGCCCTGGTTCACCCAGCGCGTCGGCGTCCTGAGCGAGGTCGACCCCCTCACCGGCCGCGTGCGCCGCCGCATCGCGCTCGGCCCCGGCCTCGGCGGCGGCGTCGCGCTGTCGCCGCTGCACGCGCGCGCCCTCGTCGGCGCCGCGGGCCGCAGCCCGCAGGCGGGCGTCGTCGACCTCGGCAGCGGGCGCGTGGTCGCGAGGATCCCGACCGGGCGCGGCCCGGGCGCCCCGTCGTTCAGCGCCGACGGCTCGCGCGCCTACGTCGCCAACCGCGGCGGCCGCAGCGTCTCGGTCGTCAGCGGCTACACGTACCGCCGGCTCGGCGCGCAGCGGGTGGCGGGCACCGCGCTCGCGGTGCAGCCCGGGCTCGCCCTTCTCACCGGCACGGAGGGTCCGGACCGCCTCTTCGGCACGCGCGACGACGACCGCATCGACGGCCTCGGCGGCGACGACGAGCTCAACGGCTTCCGCCGCGACGACGTCATCCTCGCCGGCCCCGGCAACGACGTCGTCGTGGGCGGCGGGGGCGGCGACCTGCTCGACGGCGGCGAGGGCGACGACCGCCTCTCGGGCATGTCGGGCATCGACATCATCCACGCCGGCCCGGGCGACGACAACGCCAACGCGGGGACCGGCAACGACGGGATCGACGGCGGCCCGGGCAACGACTACCTCGACGGCGGCGACGGGCTCGACGTCGTCCTCGGCGGCGAGGGCGACGACAAGATCTACGAGAGCGGGCTGGGGCCGGACACGCTGCTCGACGGCGGCCCCGGCGACGACTTCGTCTACGGCGGCCGCGCGCCCGACACGATGGCCGGCGGCGAGGGCGACGACCAGCTCATCGGCGCCGGCGGCGGCGACCACATCGACGCCGGGGTCGGCGACGACACGATCGACGCCGGCATCAGCCCCGACCTCGTCCTCGCGCGCGAGGGCAACGACTCCGTCCGCGGCGACGCCGGCCGTGACACGGTCTTCGCCGCCGAGGGCGACGACACGGTCGACGGCGGCTCGGGCGACGACCGCCTGAGCGGCGGCGACGGCGACGACGCCATCGTCGGGGGCCCCGGCCAGGACCTCGTCGGCGGCGGCAACGGCGCGGACGACATCCGCGTCGCCGACGGCGACCACGACGTCGTCGACTGCGGCCCCGGCCGCGACGTCGTCCACGTCGAGCAGGACGCGCCCGGCCGCGACTCGCTGCGCCGCTGCGAGACGGTCGTGCAGGTCGCGCCCGAGCCGTCGACCGACGCGCCGCCCACCTCGAACATCATCAGCGGCACGCCGTTCGACGACACGCTGTTCGGCACGCCGGGCATCGACACGATGCTCGGCGGCGACGGCGACGACGTCCTCTTCGGCGGCGAGGGCGACGACTACGTCGACGGCGAGAATGGCTTCGACTCCGTCCGCGGCGGCCTCGGCGACGACAGCGTCTACGGCCGCAACGACGACGACCGCGTGTACGGCGACGAGGGCGACGACTACGTCCAGGGCGACCGCGGCGACGACACGGTCTACGGCGGCCCCGGCAACGACCGGATGGAGGGCGGGCTCGACGACGACGTCCTCTACGGCGAGGACGGCGACGACCGCATCTCGGTCTACGGGCGCGGCCGCGAGCGCGTGTCCTGCGGCGCCGGGTTCGACGTGGTGCAGGCGGGACCGGAGGACGAGATCGCCGACGACTGCGAGGATGTGCGGCGGTGAGGCGCCGGGCCCTGCTCGCCGGATCGCTCGTGACCGCGCTGCTCCTCGGCGCCGCGCCCGCGCACGCCTTCACGCTCGAGACCGTGCCGGGGACCTACGCCGGGCCCGTCCACGTCTCCGGTCCGCCGGGCGACGCCACGCGCGTCCTGGTCGTCGAGCGGGCCGGCCGCATCCAGCTCGTCAAGAACGGCGTCAAGGCCGCCGCGCCGTACCTCGACATCAGCGCGCGCGTCGACACCGACGCCGAGGAGGGGCTCCTCTCGATGGCCTTCCCGTCGCCGGACCGCTTCTACGTGCTCTTCACCGAGGACGTCGGGGCGCCGGCGGGCAGCGACATCGTCGTCGAGCGCTACGACGTGGACGGCACCGGCGACGCCGCCGACCCGACGACGAGGACGGAGATCCTGCGGATCCCGCACCGCGTGGGCAACAACCACTACGGCGGCCAGCTCCAGATCGGCCCGGACAGCAACCTCTGGCTCTCGACCGGCGACGGCGGGGGCGTCAGCCGCGACAGCGACGGCAACGCGCAGAACCCCGGCGACCGGCTCGGGAAGATCCTGCGCATCGCGCCGCGCGAGGCGGGCGGCTACGACATCCCCGCGGGGAACCCGTACGCGAGCGGCGGCGGCGCCCCGGAGGTCTGGGCGCGGGGCCTGCGCAACCCGTGGCGGTGGTCGTTCGACCGCGCGACCGGCGACATGCTCATCGCCGACGTCGGCGAGTCCGACCGCGAGGAGATCGACGTCGCCCCCGCCCCCGGGCTCGGCTGCGGCGCGAACTTCGGCTGGCCGTGGTTCGAGGGGACGCTGGTGCTCGGCTCCGGCGCCGCGCCGGCGACGCATCACGCGCCGGCCTTCGAGCACACGCACGACGAGGGCTGGCAGGCGATCACCGGCGGCTTCGTCATCCGCGACCCGGCGGTGGAGGAGGCCGGCCGGTACGTCTACGGCGACTTCTACGTCGACCAGCTGTGGCTCTACGACCCGGTGACCGGCGCGAACGCGGCGACCGGCGTGACCGTCGACGGCCTGGCCGCCTTCGGCGAGGACGGGGTCGGCCGCGTCTACGCGATCTCGCTCGGCGGCACGGTCCACCGGATCGAGTCCAACGCCGGCACGAACGGCGAGGCCGCGAGCCGCGCGAGCGTCCAGGTGCCGGGGTGCGACCCGACGACCACGACGACGACCCAGCCCGGGCCCGGCGGCGAGCAGCCGCCCGCCGGCGGCGGGGACCCGCCGCGCGACGTTCCCGCGACGACCCCGCCGCCGGCGGGCGGGCCGGCGCCGCTGCGGCTGAGCGTCACCACGCTGCGGCGCCAGCGCGCGGCGCGGCGCCGCAGGGTCTTCGTCCTCGCCGGCTGCGACGTCCCCTGCCGGCTGCGGCTGACCGGCCGGTTGACGATCGGCCGCGCGAGCTTCCGGCTGACCGGCTCCGAAGCGGTCGCCCGCGCGGGCACGCGCCGCCCGCTCATGGCGCGGCTCGGCCCGCGCGCCCGCCGCGCCGCCCGCCGGGCCCTGCGGCGCGGCGACACCGTCGCCGCCCGCCTCAGCGTTCGCGCCGCCGCCCCCGACGGGCGGACCACCGCTCGGTCGCTGACGGTGGCCGTGCGGCGCTAGGCGCTGGCGACGCGCTTGCGCTTGGCGCGCCGCAGCGCGCGGCGCTCCTCGCGCACGCGCTCCATCACGCCGCGTCGCCCGAGCTGCTCGAGCCCGGCGTAGAGGCGCTTGATCTCGTCGAAGATCTCCTCGGCGACCGCCTGCTGCTGATCGCGCGTGGGGTCCTCGACGCTCTCGAAGCGGATCGGGTCGCCGTACTGCACGGTGACCTTGGGAAACTGGAGCTTCTTCCAGTTGCGCACGTGGCTGGAGCCGTGGATGGCGACGGGCACGATCGGCGCGCCGCTCTCCAGCGCCAGCCGGCCGATGCCCGGCTTCGGCTTGTCGGCGAGCTTGCCGGTCCGCGACCGGCCGCCCTCGCAGTACATCGCGATGCAGCCGTCGCGCTTGAGGACGGAGTGCGCGGTGATGAACGCGTCCTCGTCGCGCACGCCGCGGCGCACCGGGAACACGCCGCCGTGGGTGTAGACGAACTGCAGCGGCGGCTTGAAGAGCTGCGACTTGGCCATGAACCGCACCTTGCGGCGGATGAACGCGCCGAGGAAGAAGTGGTCCATGAACGAGAAGTGGTTCGGCGCGAGGATGACCGGGCCGGACTGCGGGACCTTCTCCGAGGAGATGCACTGCGCCCGGAAGAACGTCAGCGCGTAGATCGTCGTCACGAAGCGGACGAGCTCGTACATGGGGTCCGGCTCGCGGGTGCGCGAGCGCTCGTGGAAGCGGTCGAAGTACTCCTTGGGGCGCGGGTCCTTGTAGACCTGCTCCTTCATCTTCACGAGGTCTTCCGGCACAGGTAGGAGAAGTTACCCCTCCGCCCAACGAAGGGCACGCTCGACCGCGCGCGACCACTCCGCGCGCCGGGTGGCGCGTTCGTCCTCCGACATCCGCGGCTCGAACCTGGCGCGCTCGCGCCACAGCTCGCGCACGCGGCCCTGCGTCCACATCCCGACGCCGACGCCGGCGAGGAACGCGGCGCCGAGCGCGGTCGTCTCCGCCACCTCCGGCACCACGACGGGCACGCCGAGGACGTCGGCCTGGAACTGCATGAGGAAGTCGTTCTCCGACGCGCCGCCGTCGGCGCGCAGCTCGCGCAGCGGCGGCCCCGCGCCCCCCATCGCGTCGATCGCGTCCGCGGTCTGGAAGGCGATCGCCTCGAGCGTCGCGCGGACGAGGTGCGCCCGCGTCGTCCCTCGCGTGATCCCGACGATCGTCCCGCGTGCGTACGGGTCCCAATGGGGGGAGCCGAGGCCCGTGAGCGCCGGCACGAAGAGGACGCCCTCGGTCGAGTCGACGCTGCGCGCGATCGCGTCCGTCTCCCCCGCCGTCTCGATCAGCCCGAGCCCGTCGCGCAGCCACTGCACCGCGGCCCCGGTCACGAAGATCGAGGCCTCCAGCGCGTAGACGCGGCGGTCGCCGATCCCGCACGCGACGGTGGCGAGGACGCCGTGGGGCGGGTCGGGCGGGTCGTCGCCGGTGTTGAGCAGGACGAACGAGCCGGTGCCGTACGTGTTCTTGCCCTGGCCGGGGTCGAGGCAGCCCTGCCCGTAGAGCGCCGCCTGCTGGTCGCCGGCGATGCCCGTCACCGGGATCCCCTCCGGCGTGCGGCCGACCTCGCCGATCGACGGGACGACGCGGGGCAGCGCGTTCTCGGGGACGCCGAAGAGGTCGAGCAGCTCGGGGTCCCAGCGCCCCTCGCGGATGTCGTAGAGCAGCGTGCGCGACGCGTTCGTCGCGTCCGTGACGAGCTCGCCCGTGAGCTTGAAGATCACCCACGCGTCGACCGTGCCGAAGACCGCGCGGCCGTCCCGGGCGCGCTCGGCCAGCCCGTCGACGTTGCGCAGCAGCCACTCGATCTTGGTCGCGCTGAAGTACGGGTCGAGGACGAGGCCGGTGCGCTCGCGGACGAGCTCCTCGGCGCCCTGCTCGCGCAGCTCGGCGCAGCGGGCGGCGGTGCGGCGGTCCTGCCAGACGAGCGCGCGGTGCAGCGGCTCGCCCGTCGAGGGGTCCCAGACGCAGACGGTCTCGCGCTGGTTGGTGATCCCGATCGCGGCGGGCTGGTCGACGCCCGCGTCGTCGAGCGCCTCGCGGGCGACCGCCTCGGTGACCCGCCAGATCTCGTCCGCGTCGTGCTCGACCCATCCGGGCTTCGGGAAGTGCTGGGTGAACTCGCGGTACGCACGCCCGGCGAGGACGCCGTCGTCGTCGAAGACGAGGCACGTCGTCCCGGTCGTCCCCTGGTCGATCGACAGGATCACAGGCGACAAACTATGCGACGACCGCAGCGTCCCGTCCGGTCCCCGTCTACGAGGCGGAGAGGGGCGCGCCTGTCCCGTTGCACGCGCCCCTCCCCTGGTTGCCTCGGGAGCCCCGGCAGCTGGGTCAAGCCGCCGGTGTCAGCCAAGGTAAGGCGAGGACCTCAACCTCCCATTAGCCCGATGGTCGGAAGATGTGAGGACGCGATTCGCCCGCCGGTCGAGGCTCTAGTGTGCCGCGCCATGCCTGACGTCGAAGCGCACATCACCGGCACCGTGTGGAAGATCGAGTGCCAGGTCGGTCAGACGATCGAGGAGGGCGACACCGTCGTCATCCTGGAGTCGATGAAGATGGAGATGCCGGTCGAGGCGGAGGACTCCGGGAAGGTCAAGGAGATCCTCTGCGAGGAGGGGCAGGCCGTGAACGAGGGGGACACCCTGGTCGTGCTGGAGTAGTGCCCGGCGAGCTCCTCGTCGACGAGCCGGCGGAGGGGATCGTCCGGCTCACGATCTCCAACCCCGCCAAGCGCAACGCGCTCGACCACGCGATCCTCGACGCGCTCGCGGTCGCGGTGACCGAGCACGGCGGGGCGCGCTGCCTCATCCTGACGGGCGCGCACGGGATGTTCTCGGCCGGCTACGACATCGGCGACATCCCCGAGGACGTGTTCGCCGTCCGCGCCGAGCGGCTGGTCGCGCACCCGTTCACGGCGGCGCTCGACGCGCTCGAGGGCTGCGACGCACCGGTCGTCGCCGCGCTGCCCGGCCACACGATCGGCGGCGGCCTGGAGATGGCGCTGTGCTGCGACTTCCGCATCGCGGCGGAGGGGATCAAGCTGGGGATGCCGCCCGCCAAGCTCGGGCTCGTCTACTCGCACACCGGGCTGCGGCGGTTCATCCAGGCCATCGGCGCGCCGCGCACGCGCGAGCTGTTCCTGCTCGGGCGCAACATCGACGCGCGGCTCGGGCTGGCGTGGGGGCTCGTCAGCCGCGTGGAGGAGGACGTCGAGGCGGCGTCGATCGCCTTCGCCGGCGAGCTCGCGGCCAACGCGCCGCTGTCGGTGCGCGGCAACAAGCGCCTGCTCCGCGAGCTGCTGGCGGCCGACGTGCGGCTCGACGAGGAGGTCGAGCGGGAGCTCATCGCGCTGCGCGAGGCGTGCTTCGCCTCCGAGGACATGCGCGAGGGGGTGCGCGCCTTCTCCGAGAAGCGCGCACCCCGCTGGCAGGGCCGCTAGCGCTGCGCCGCGCGGCCGGCGCGCGCCCGGCGGGCGCGGGCGCGGCGGGCCCTGGCGCTGCGCGCCGAGGCGGCCGTCGCCGTCGAGTCGGTCGAGGTCGGCGCCGACGTGGTGTCGGTCGCGGGCGCGGTCTCGCCCGGGTAGTTGCCCGCGTCGTCGCCGCCGCGGTCGCCGCCGCACGCGTACGCGCTTCCCGCGCCCGACAGCGCGAGGGCGCCGGCGGCGACGAGGGCGATGAGCGGGCGCTTCTTGTCCTGCGACATGGATGGCCTCCTTGAAGAGGTGGTCGGGGGGTTCGGGGGGAGGACGCGCCGGGCTGCGATCTGTCAGCGCGGTCGCTGACGAAAGCCGCGGGACCGCGTCGTCGGTCCATGCGCCGCTCCCTCCTCCTGCTCGCCTTCGCGCTCCTGCTCGCGCCCGCGCCCGCGCGGGCCGTCACCGTCGGGCTCTCCGACCAGACGAGCGACGCCTGGCAGGACGGCCGCCTCCGCGCGCTGGGCCTGCGCCATGCGCGGCTCGTGGTGCCGTGGAACGCGGCCATCACCGAGCCCGACCGCGTCGCGGGCTGGCTCGCCGCCAGCGCGGCGGCCGGGTTCGAGCCGCACGTCGCGTTCGAGCACGGGCGCGACACGCGGTGCCCGGCGTCGCCGTGCGTCTACCCGACCCGCGCCGCCTACGCCCGGGCGGTCCGCGCGTTCGCGGCGCGCTTCCCCCAGGTCCGCACCTACACGACGTGGAACGAGGCCAACCACCGCTCCCAGCCGGTCGCGGCGCTGCCCGGCGCCGTCGCCGGCTACTACGAGGAGCTCGTCGCCGCGTGCCCGGGCTGCACGGTGGTCGCGGCCGACGTCCTCGACTCCGGCGCGTACGTGCGGTGGCTGCAGCGCTTCCGGGCGGCGACCGGCCTGCGGCCGCGGCTGTGGGGGCTGCACAACTACGCCGACGTGACGTACGGGCGCACGACCGGGACCGACCGCGTGCTGGCGGCCGTGCCCGGACGCCTGTGGATCGAGGAGACCGGCGGGATCGTGGCGATCCGCGGGTCCGCCCTGACGACGGACGAGGGCCGCGCCGCCCGCTCGATCGCGCGGGCGTTCGCGCTCGCGGCGGCGCGGCCGCGGATCACGCGGATGTACGTCTACCACTGGCGGGCGAGCGCCTCGTCGCGCCTCGACGCCGGGCTCGTCCGGGCCGACGGGACGGCGCGGCCGAGCCTCGTGACCCTCGCCGCGCAGCTGGGCGCCCAGCGGGCGCCGCTGCGGTGGACGGCGCACGGCCGGCGGACCCGCCTCGTGCTGCGCGCGAGGTGCCGGGTCGCGCGGTGCCGCGGACGCGTCGCGGTGCGGCTCGGCGGGCGGAGGATCGCCATGCGGGGCTACCGGACGAGCGCGGCGCAGCCGACCGCGACGCTGCGCCTGCGCGTCCCGCGCGCGCTGCGGCGCGTCCGCCGGGTGCGGCTCACCGTGCGGGCGGCGGTTCCCTCGCCGGCGACGTCCCGCGTCTCCCTCCTCCGGAGCTAGAGCTGCGGCAGCTCGATCCGCGGGCAGCGGTCCATCACGACGTCGAGGCCGGCCTCCCGCGCCCGCCGCGCCGCCGCCTCGTCGATCACGCCGAGCTGCAGCCAGACCGCCTTCGCTCCGATGGCGATCGCCTCGTCGACGTGCGCGCCCGCCTGGTCGGAGCGGCGGAAGACATCGACCACCTCGATCTCGTGCTCGGCCGCGGCCGCGTCGAGCGACGGGTAGGCCTCGTCCCAGTGCGGGTTGACGCGCACGACGTCGTACCCGCGGCGCTCGAGCAGGTCGGCGATCGAGTGCGAGTCGCGGATGGGGTCGGGCGAGCATCCCACGACCGCCCACGTCCGGTAGGCGGTCAGGACGCGGCGGATCGTGTCATCCATCGGCGAGCTTGCGTCGGTAGCGGTCCATCGCCTTCTTCGCGAAGTCCCCGTGCGTGAGGCGGCGCCACGCCTTCACGAGCTCGTGGTGGAACGGGCTGGTGAGCGACTCCGCGTGGCCGATGACGTTCTTCGTGGCGATCCCGTCGCGCGCCTGGAGCCAGCGCGTGAGGGCGAGCGACGCGCGGAGCTGGCGCCGGTTGCCCATGACCTGCGCGTCGCTGCGCCCGACGTGCTCGATCCCGAACGCGACGTGGTTGAGGCCGACGGTGTGGCGGCACATGAGCTTCAGCGAGACGAGCTGGTGGATCGTGCCGCGCTTGTCGATGACGAAGTGCGCGCACGTACCGGGCAGCTCGCCGAGGTCCGGCCGGTTGGCGGCGAACGTGTTGCGGGCGCTCGCGTAGGTGTCGCCGGCGGTGAAGTGCTCGACGACGACCTCGGGGTCCTTCAGCAGGTGGGTGCTCAGGCCGTAGTGGCGCTTGGCGTAGCGGCGCATCTGGCGCTTGCGCTGCAGGGGGAAGGGGATCGGGTCCCAGTGGATCTTCGGCCTCGCCGCGGTCGCGTCGCCCTCGCCGGCCCGGGCCTGCGCGGCGCTCGCGGCGGCGCGCGACGCCGCCCACACCGCGCGCACGTGCCTGTCCACCGTCGCGCGGCTCGGCGTCCCCGCGGGCAGCTCGACGACGAACGCGCCCCCGCCGGGCAGCTGCGCGTTCTCCCACCCGGCAGCGGTGCCGCGGTAGCGCGGCAGGCGACGGACCTTCATCCCCGCCGTCCGCGCGTACCTCCTCACGATCGCCCCGTCGGCGCCCGCCGGCGGGACGACGTACCCGTACGGCTGGTGCAGCCAGACGGTGACGTCGGGGCGGATCTCGCGGATCAGCCGCATCGCGTACCGCGTCTCGGGCTCGCTCCCCGCCCTCCTCCCCGGCCAGTACCGGCCGCGCGGCGCGGCGCGCCAGCGATGCGGGAAGTTGCGGTTGAGGTCGACGCCGCGGGCGTTCTGCCGCGTGTGCCTGCGCGCGCCGTCCGGGTTGAGGTCGCGCACGACCCAGACCTGGACGCCCCGTGGAGGCGCGGCCCTCAGCACCGCCGCCGCCACCCGCCTGCCCCCCGGCTCGTCGCCGTGGACCGCCCCGACGACGAGGACGCGCGTCGGCGCGTCGGGGTCGCCGCGATGCTGCGCCGTGAGCGGGCGGCCGTCGACGCTGTGCCCGGCCGACGCCGCGAGCGCGAGGACGGCCGCGAGCATCACAGGACGCAGCGCTCCGAGGGCTCGACGTCGGCGTCCATGTTCACTTCCATCATTCGCAGCGCGGCGTCCGCGAGGTCCTGCTCGATGTGGGCCACCGCGTCGCGCGGGACGGCGACGTCGAGGTCGCGGATGTACGCGTCGAGCGCGCTGTAGAGGATGCACTGCTCGGTCACCTGGCCGACCATGACCAGGCGGTCGATCTCGAGCTCCTTCAGCAGGTACTCCATCGGCGTGCCGTAGAAGATCGAGTGGCGGCCCTTGATGACGAACTTGGCGTCGTCGTCAGGCTCGATCTCCTCGACCAGATCGGGGAAGCGGCCCCGCTTGGCCTCCTCCACCAGCTCCTCGGCCGAGGAGTTCCAGTCCCCGTAGTTGTCGTTGACGTAGATGACGGGGACGTCGCGCTCCTTCGCCCTGTCGAGCAGCGCGCGGATCTTGGGCAGGGTCTCGCGGACGCTCTCGGCGAGCCGGTCGGCGTCCTCGAAGTCGTAGGCGTTGAGCATGTCGATCACGACGAGTGCGGTCTTCTTCATGTGACGTGCAGGATGACGCAGGTCCGTCCGGCGGCGGGCCTAGCTTGCCGCCCATGCCGCCGCTCATCAGCCGCGAGGAAGCGCGCCGCCTCGGCGAGATCGAGGACCACTCGGAGATCGAGGCGCTCGTCGAGCGCGCCTGGCGCGCGCGGCAGGAGCACTTCGGCGACGCCACGGACCTGTGCTCGCTCGTCAACGCGAAGTCGGGCGGGTGCGCCGAGGACTGCGGGTTCTGCGCGCAGTCGCGGTTCGCCGAGGCGGAGACGCCGCTGCACGCGATGATGGAGCCCGAGCAGATGCTCGAGCACGCGCGGGCGGCCGAGGCCGCGGGAGCGCATCGGTTCTGCATGGTCACCCAGGGCCAGGGCCTGTCGAAGCGCGACTTCGAGAAGGTCCTGGCGGGCGCGCGCCTGGTCGCCGAGCACACCAACCTCAAGCGCTGCGCGTCGATCGGGCACATGTCGCCCACGCGGGCCAAGGCCCTCCGCGAGGCGGGCATCCAGCGCGTGCACCACAACGTCGAGACCGCGGAGTCCTACTACCCGGAGGTCTCGTCGACCGTCCGCTACGAGGGGCGGCTGCGCACGATCGACGCCGTCCGCGAGGCGGGGCTGGAGACGTGCGTCGGCGGGATCCTCAACCTGGGCGAGTCGCGCGAGCAGCGGGTCGAGATGGCGTTCGAGCTGGCGTCGATCGACCCCACGTCGGTCCCCATCAACCTGCTCAACCCGCGCCCGGGGACGAAGTTCGGCGACCGCGACTACATGGATCCTTGGGAGGCCGTGAAGTGGATCGCGATCTTCCGGCTGATCCTCCCGGCCGCGCTGTTCCGGCTGTGCGGGGGCCGTGTCGAGAACCTGGGCGACCTGCAGGGCCTCGCGGTGAAGGCGGGCCTCAACGGCGTGATGATGGGCAACTTCCTCACGACGCTCGGCTCGACGCCGGACGAGGATCGCGCGCTGTTCGAGGAGCTCGGGCTGAACGTCGCCCGCCAGCCGGACAACGGGGCGAACCCGCGGCCGGACAACCGCTCAGGGTGGCTCGACGGCGAGACGCCCACCATCGTCGACGACTTCCTCGACCAGGCCGCTCCGCAGCCGACCCCGGTGGCCGCTGCGGCGGAGCCGGCCGAGCCGCTCGACGCCGCGGGCGCGCTCGCGGCGCTCGACGTGCGCCTGTGGGATCCCTCCACGCAGCTGCGGTTCGCGAAGAAGACGGCGGTGCCGCCGCGGCCCGACGGGGCGGAGAACCGCTGGCCGGCGCAGGAGCCGGCGGCCTAGGCCGCGCGGCCGTGACCGACCTCCAGGCGCGCCTCGACGACCTGGCCGACCGCGGCCTGTACCGGCGCATGCGCCTCGTCAGCGGGCCGCAGGGGCCGCGGGTGGTGCTCGACGGCAAGCCGGTCCTGCTGCTGTGCTCGAACAACTACCTCGGGCTGGCGGACCATCCGCGGGTCCGCGAGGCCGCGGCGGAGGCCGCGATGCGCTGGGGCGTCGGCGCGGGCGCATCGCGTCTCGTGTCGGGGACGATGACCGTCCACCGGCGCCTCGAGGAGCGGCTCGCGGCGTTCAAGGGCACCGAGTCGGCGCTGCTCTTCGGCTCCGGCTACCTCGCGAACGTCGGGGTGATCAGCGCGCTGGCAGGCAGCGGCCGGACGGTCTTCTCGGACGAGCTCAACCACGCGTCGATCGTCGACGGCTGCCGCCTCGCGCGCGCGCAGACCGTCGTGTACCGCCACGGCGACGTCGAGCACCTCGCGTGGTGCGTCGGGCGCGCGGGCGGGCGCGGCGGCGTGGTCGTCACCGACAGCGTGTTCTCGATGGACGGCGACGTCGCGCCTCTGGCGGAGATCGTCGAGCTGGCGCGGGGGGCGGAGCTGCGCGTCGTGGTCGACGAGGCGCACGGCACCGGGTGCGTCGGGCCGGGCGGCCGTGGCGCGGTGGCCGAGGCCGGGCTGGAGGGCGAGGTCGACGTCGTGATCGGGACGCTCGGCAAGGCCCTCGGCGCGTACGGCGCGTTCGCCGCCTGCTCGTCGACGATGGCCGCCTTCCTGACGAACTGCGCGCGGTCGCTCATCTTCTCCACGGCGCTGCCGCCGCCGGCGGTCGCGGGCGCGATGGCCGCGCTCGAGCTGCTGGAGGAGCAGCCGCGGCGGGTCGAGAAGCTGCAGGCGAACGCGGGGACGCTGCGCGACGAGCTGGCGCGCGAGGGCTTCGACGTCAGCGGCTCGACGACCCAGATCGTCCCGCTCGTCGTCGGCGCCGCCGACGTCGCGATGGCGATCTGCGAGGCCGCCCTCGAGCGCGGCGTGTTCGCGCAGGCCATCCGGCCGCCGACGGTCCCGGAGGGGACCTCGCGGCTGCGGCTCGCGGTGATGGCGTCGCACACGAAGGGCGAGCTGCGCGAGGCGGCGCGCTCGCTCGGCAGGGCCGCGCTGCAGGCCGGCTTCCGCCCGGCCGACGCGATGCCCGTAGCCGCCTCCCAGTCCACCGACGAGTGGGAGGCGGTGCCGCCCCCCGAGGCGGCGCGCGCCGCATGACGCCGCCCCACACCGCTTCCCCCCGCGCGCGAGCGGATCCCCTCCCGCGACCGCGCACTTCGCTCGCGGGGCCGCCGGTGCCCTCCCACACCGGCGGCCCTCCGAGATCCGACTTGCTCTCGGCCCGCCTGCCGTCGTCCTCGGTCGCTTGTGTGCTGGCGCACACCACGCTCCCTGCGTCCTCGGCAGACGAACCGATGGCTACGTCGGACCATGTACCGGGCCTGTTCGTGACCGGGACGGACACGGGCGTCGGCAAGACCGTGCTCGCGGCCGCGCTCTGCGCCTCGCTCCGCGCCGCGGGCCGGCGCGTCGCGGCGGTGAAGCCTGTCCTGACCGGCCTCGACGACGCCGCGGAGGCCGAGTGGCCGCTCGACCACGAGCTGCTCGCCGCCGCGTCCGGCGGCGTCGCCGAGGAGGTCGCGCCGCTCCGCTTCGGCCCGGCCGTCTCTCCGCACCTCGCGGCGGAGCTCGCCGGCACCGCGATCGATCCCGCCTCGCTCGTGGACGCGGTCGTCGGCGCGACCGCAGGCGCGGAGGTCGCCGTGGTGGAAGGCGTGGGAGGCCTCCTCGTCCCGATCGCTCCCGGCTACGCCGTCCGCGACCTCGCGCGCGACCTGGGCCTCCCGCTCGTCATCGCCGCGCGCCCCGGCCTCGGGACGATCAACCACACGCTCCTCACGCTCGAGGCCGCGCGCGCCGCCGCCCTCGACGTCGCCGCCGTCGTCCTCACGCCATGGCCGGACGACCCGAGCCTCATCGAGCGCTCCAACCGCGACACCATCGAGCGTCTCGGCGACGTCCAGGTCCACACGCTCCCGCACGTAGCCGCACCGACGCCCGTCGCCCTCGCCGAGGCCGGCGCGGGGCTGCCGGCCGCCGACTGGGTTACGTCTGCCGCTCGTCGCGGCGCTGCAGCAGCCTGATCCCGAACCAGGCGACGGCCGCCGCCACGGCGACCACGACGAGCAGGACGACGAACGCCCAGTGTGGCGCGTCATCGCCGTACTGGCCTGGGACCCACGTGTTCGCACCCATCAGCCCGACGACGAGCGCGGGGAAGAGCAGCACCGAGCCGCCGACCGCGACGTTGCGCTGGAACCTGTCGTCGCGGTCGCGCTCGCGCTCGCTCGTACGCAGCTGCTGCAGGTCGTAGGAGCTGCGCAGCGTGTCCGCGAACCGCCGGATGTTGTCCAGCGCGCTGTCGATGCGGTCGTCGATCCGCAGCGCCTTCTTGTAGCCCCCCTCCTCGGCGGTCCCTGTGATCCCGGGGAACCACGCCTTCCCGACGTCCTCGCGCATCCCCGATGGGTTGAGCGGCGCGAGCCAGTCGCGCAGCACCGCCGCGGCCGCGCGGACCTCGAGCAGCGTGTCGGCGTCGAGCCGCTTCGGCCGCCGGTAGAAGTCGAGCTCCCACTCCTCCTGCCACACGTACAGCCGCCGGTACGCGGGGGCGTAGGTGAGGCAGAGCTCCGCGAGCACGAGGAGCGCGACATCGCCCGCCGACGACAGGCCGGCGTGCGGCCAGCACCGCTCGACCTCCGCGAACACGCGCGGCGGCGGCTCCGGAGGACGCTCCTCGATGCGGTCGGCCCCGCGGAAGATCTCGATGTCGTGCCAGCACGTGATCAGCCACCCGGAGCCGACGAGGAACTCGACCGGCTGGAAGACGAGAACGCCCGCCTTCGAGCAGCTGTCCGCCGCCGCCCCGGCGTCCGACTCGCGCGCCTCGACCGCGAACGCGGACACGCAGCGCACACCCGGCGCCGGCTCCTTGACACCCGGCCTCGGGTCCGGAGACAGCAGGTCTTCCACCATCGGCGCCGTGAGCTCGCCCGCGCAATACGGGCCGAGGCGCTCGAGCACGACGTCGGGGTGCAGCCCGGCGCTGTCGGCGATGTCGAACCACCGGACCGCGCCGGTCGTGGGCGGTACGTCGTGCAGCTTGACCCGGCGCAGCTGCCCGTCGTGGGCGAGGCGGACGGTCAGCGCCGAGTCCAGCGCCGCGACGTGCATCGGCGCCGGCGGATCCACGGGCGCCGACCGCAGCGTCAGCACGACCGTGTCGCTGCGATCGAGCTCGGACAGCGGGGCGCTCAGCTCGAGCTCCGCCTCGGTCAGCGCCGCCGTCATCCGCTTCTGGGCGGCGGAGGAGAAGCGATCGACGTCGAACCTGCCCATGAGCGCGCGCACCTCGAACCACCCGCCGCGGCGCCCGTCGCAGGACCGAACGTGCTCCGCGATCGCCTCGGCGGCCGCGCGATCAGCGTCGCTCACATTCATCGCACCCGATTGCTTACCGATCGTGAACCGCGGTTGCAAGTCCGCACGGGGCGGTAGGAGCGACCGCATGCGCGACCAGCCACCGGCGCCGTTCCCCCGCAAGCTCGTCGAAGGCCTCGACCACGTCGTGATCGCCGTCAGCGACTGGGAGCGGTCGAACGCGTTCTACCGCGACGTCGTCGGGGCCGACGTCGTCGGTCGCGACGACCCGCCGCGCTGGCGCTACCGCTTCGGCGACCAGCAGCTGAACGTCCACGGCCCGGGCATGGATCCGCAGCCGGTCGCGCGGATTCCCGCGGAGCCCGGGATGGCCGACCTCTGCTTCGTCTGGGCCGGGACGGTCGAGGAGGCGGTGGAGCACCTCGAGCGCCAGGGCGTCGCGGTCGAGGAGGGGCCGGTCCCGCGCAACGGGACGCAGGGGCCGGGCCAGTCCGTCTACTTCCGCGATCCCGACGGCTCGCTGCTCGAGTTCATCGCGTACGAGTAGGCGGCGCCGGCCGGTCGGCGCGGCGAAAAGGGCGTCCGTCCGAGGGGGCGCGCGCTGGAGGACCCCGGCATCGCGGCCGATGCCCCACGCGATGGACCATGCCGCCGTCCTCGAAGCCCTGCCCTGCGGGGTCGTCCTGCTGGACGCGCACGGGCGCGCGACCGAGTGGAACCGGGCCGCGCTCGACCTGCTCGAGCGCGAGCCGCTGACGCTCGCCGGCGCCCGGCCGCCGTTCGCGGGCCCCGCCGCCGTGCTGGCCGAGGGTGGCGCTCCGATCCCCGAGCTGCGGCCCGCCACGCTCGCCGCTCTCGCCCGCGAGCGCAGCACGCTCGCCGTCCGCCGCGTCGCGGACGGCAAGGAGCGCGCGATCGAGATGGCGTTCTCGCCCGCGGGCGACGGCGACGGCGCGATCGCCTGCACCCTCGTCGACGTCACCGCCCGCGCCGAGCGCGAGCGCGCGGGCGCCGCCGCCGGCGCCCGCGCCGCCGCGCAGCTCGACGCCGTCGCCACGCTCGTCGTCACGCTCTCGCCCGACGGCCGCGTCGAGCACGCGAACGCCGCGGTGCCCGCGCTCCTCGGCGCCGACGCCAAGGACCTCGAGGGCGCCGACTTCGTCGAGCTGGCCGTCCCGATCCGCGCGCGGCCCGAGGCCCGCCGCGCGCTCGCGCGGCTCGCAGCCGCCCCCTCGCCGGAGGGCCAGAGCTTCGAGGCCCCGCTGCGCACGGTCGCCGGCCAGGAGCGCGGCGTCTTCTGGCGCGCGACGGCCGGCCCGGACGGCAGCGCCGTCCTCACCGGCCAGGACGTCACCGAGCGCCGCGGCATCGAGGAGCGCCTGCGCTTCCTCGCCCACCACGACCGCCTGACCGGCCTGCCGAGCCGCGGCCTGCTCGACGAGCACCTCGGCCTGGCCGTCGCCCGAGCCCGCCGCCTGCAGACGGGCGTCGCCGTCGTGTGGATCGACCTGCGCCTCGACGCGCGCGGCATCGCCGACGCCGAGCGCGACATGCTCGTCCTCCAAGCCGCCCAGCGGCTGCGCACCGCCACGCGCGCCGGGGACCTGCTCGCCCGCCCCGGCCGCGACGAGTTCATCCTCGTCCTCACCGACCTCGACGACGGCGCGCTCGCCGCGGACGGCGTCGCCGCGCGCGTCGTCCACGACTCGTTCGCCGAGCCGTTGCGCGACGAGGAGGGCGCGGACGTCCGCATCGCGCCCAGCGCCGGCATCGCGCTGCTGCCCGACCACGCCGACAACGCCGACGACCTGCTCCACGGCGCCGGTCTCGCCCTCGCCCAGGCGCGCGCCGCCGGCGGCGGGACGGCCTTCGCCGAGGCCGGCCAGGGCGACCCGCGGCGCCCGCTCTCCACCGCCGCCCGCCTGCGCCAGGCGCTGGACCGCGACGAGCTAGAGCTGCACTTCCAGCCGGTCCGCACGCCGGACGACCTGCGGCTCGTCGGCGCCGAGGCGCTCGTGCGCTGGGACGACCCGGAGCGCGGCCTCGTCGGCCCGGCCGAGTTCCTCCCCGACGCCGAGGAGATCGGGCTCGTGCGCGAGATCGACGCCTGGGTCCTCGACGCGCTGTGCCGCCACGCGCGCGAGTGGGGCGACGCGGGGCTCGTCCCGCGGCTGAGCTTCAACGTGTCGGCGAAGGAGGTCGCCCGCGCCGAGCTGGCGATGGAGATCCTCGAGCGCGTGACCTCGCACGGCCTGGACCCGCAGACGTTCTGCGTCGAGCTGCCGGAGTCCGCCGCCGTCTCGCAGCCGGCCCGCACCGCGGCGTTCGCCGCCGACCTGCGCGCCGCCGGGTTCGCGGTCGCCATCGACGACGTCGGCGGCGCCCTCGCCTCGCTCGCCCGGCTGCAGGACCTCCAGGCCAACGCCCTGAAGCTCGACCGCGCCCTGCTGCACGGCGTCCCGGGCGACCGCCGCGCGGGGTCGATCCTCGCCGCGGTCCTCGCCCTCGCCCGCTCCCTCGGCATGGCCGCCGTCGCCAAGGGCGTGGAGACCGACGTCCAGCGCGAGTTCCTCATCACCCACGGCGCGCCGCTCGCGCAGGGGTTCCTCCTCGGCCGGCCCCTCCCCGCGAGCGAGATGGCCGCGCTCGTGCGCGGCGTCTAGCGCGGCGCTACGGCTCGACGAGCCCGCGCCTGATCGCGTAGCGCGTCAGCTCGACGCGGTTGTGCATCCCGAGCTTGGCGAGCAGGTTGGCCCGATGGTGGTCGACGGTGCGCCGGCTGATCGCCAGGGTCCCCGCGATCTGCTCGCTCGTGTACGCCTGAGCGACGAGCGTCAGGACTTCGAGCTCGCGCGGCGTGAGCGGGGCTCCGGGCAGTGACATATGGCGGCTCGGACAGCAAATCTACCCAGGCGATCGACAGGTATCAACCAATGGGTATCAGTGCCCATTGACAGCGGCGACGCGCCAAGCGTACGTTCGTCCCGCTCCCGTCCGCGGGGCAGGACGCTCCGCAGGAAGGCACCTCATGCCACGGATTCGGTGGGCGCTCGTCGCCGCCGTCGGCGGCCTCCTCACGCTGCCTTCACACGCCTTCGCCGTGCCCGCCCCCGAGCCGAACGACGGGATCCACCAAGCGAAGGGGCCTCTCCAGGCGAACGTCGTCTACACCGGGACGATCGCATCGACGTACGAGGACGACTGGTTCGTCGTTCACCTGTCCGGGCCGGGAACGCTGAAGGTCGACGTCACGAACTCGACCGTCAACTGCGACTACGGGCTGCGCGCGCGCATCCATGACGCCGACGGGTACGAGCTCAAGGACGACGACATCGGCGCGGGCGACGCCCTCTCGCTGACGCAGATCGCGAACGCCGCCGGCACCTACCACGTCCGGCTCAGCGGCACGGGCAGCAGCAACTGCAGCGGCAACTACAGCTTCAAGGCCACCGGCCCGCTCACAGGCGGCCCCGTGCCGGGCGCGGCGCAGTCCACCGCCAACACCGGCCGCGCGCCGGCGAGCGCCATCGGGCCGCTGGCGGGCGGCACGACGTACGGCGGCCGGATCGACTCGGCGTACGAGGACGACTGGTTCTTCTTCTACACCAACGGCGGCGGCGAGTTCGACGTCGTGGTGACCAACACGGTCGTCAACGACCCGTACGACTACGGGTGCGGCCTGTTCGCCCAGCTCTACCTCGGCCCGAGCGACGACGAGAGGCTCGTGTCCGAGAGCGCGTACACGAACACCCACGCGCACGTGGTCTACAACGGCGCCTCGGCGGCGCACTACTCGATCCGGATCGGCAACAGCGGCTGCGCGGGCGACGACTACCGGTTGCGCGTCGTCCCGGCGGAGCGCATCACCGACCAGGAGCCACCGCCGCCGCCGCCCAAGGACACCGATGGCGACGGCGTCCCGGACGACCTCGACCGGTGCCCCAGCGTGGCGGCCGCGACCGCGGACGGCTGCCCGGCGCCGCCCGACGCCGATCGCGACGGGGTCCCCGACTCGTCGGACCGCTGCCCCCGCGAGGCGGCGGCGACGCCCAACGGGTGCCCACCGCCCGATCGTGACAGGGACGGCGTGCCGGACGCATCGGACCGCTGCCCGGGCACGGCGGCGTCGACGGCGACCGGATGCGCCGCGACCACAGCCACCTCGGCCTGCGTCGCCGCGCGCGCCAGGCGCGCCCGAGCGAAGGCCGCGTTCTCGGCGGCCAAGCGGGCCGCGCGCACCGCACGGACGGCGCGCTCGCGCCGGCGCTGGCGGCGCATCAGGGCACGCCGGCGGGCGTCCTACAACGCCGCGAAGGCCAGCGCGAGACAGATCTGCCGCTGATCAGTCCTCGCCGGCGGCGAACTGCACGATCGACGCGTCCACCAGCCACTCCACCGGCGCGCGGTCGTCGGTGTAGACGTCGCCGCCCTCCAGAGCGGGCGCCATGACCCGCGCCGCCTCGTCCGCGCGCGGCCGCAGCTCGGGCGCGAGCGTCGCGGCGCGGAGCCTCGCGGCCGAGCCCGCGGCGGTCGACGCGAGCAGCACCGTGTTCGTGGATTCCGACGGCACGCGCAGGACGGTCGCGAAGGCGTCGCCGATCGTCGCGCTCAGCACCTTCTCGAGGTCGTCGCTCCCCTCGGGGTGCCCGACGTTGACGAGCAGCACGCCGCCGGGCGTCAGCCGGTCGCGCACCAGCCGGAAGAACTCGCGCGTCGCGAGGTAGAACGGGATGTACGGCTGGCGGTAGGCGTCGACGAGGATCGCGTCGTAGCGCTCGTCGGTCGCGCGCAGGTACGGCCGCGCGTCCGCGGTGAACGTCCGCAGGTGCGGGCCGCGCAGGTCGAACAGCTCGCGGCCGATCTCGGTCAGCTCGCCGTCGATCTCCACGCCGTCGACGTGGGTGTCGGGGAAGAAGTGGCCGTACGCGCGCGCGGTCGTGCCGGCGGCGTTGCCGAGGATCGCGATCCGCCGCGGCGCCCGGTCGAGGATCGCGAACGGCGCGACGAGGAAGTCGTCCCAGTAGTCGTCGGTCAGGTACGAGCCGGGGCGCAGCACGGAGTGGACCGCCTGCCCTTCGTTCAGCTCGAGCTGGCGCCGGCCGTCCGGCCGCTCGACGACCCGCGCGTACTGGTACTCGGTCTCGACCTCGCGGATCACCCGCGCGCCGTCCTCCCCCTTCACCGTCCCGACCGGCAGCGCGATGAGCCCCACGAGCACGACCGGAACCAGGACGAGCGAGCGCCGCGCGAGGCCTGCCACGGCGACCAGCGCCAGCGCCAGCGCGAACACGAGGAACGTGCGGCGCGTGCCGACCAGCGGGATGAGCAGCAGCGCGGACAGGAACGTCCCGAAGAGCGAGCCCACGGTGGAGATCGCGTACAGCCGCCCCGAGATGCGGCCCGCCTCCTCGACCCCCGTGACCGCGAGGCGCAGCGCGTAGGGCGCGACGGCGCCCGACACGAGCACCGGCACCGCGATCAGGAACAGCACCGCGACGAGCGAGCCGGCGGCCGCACCGGCCGAGATCGAGTCGAGCGCGTCGACCGCCACCTCGAGGAACGGGTCGGCCACGAACGGCACCGCGCCGAGCAGGAGCGCGCTGAGCAGGACGACCTTGTAGAGGCCCTCCGGCGTCGGGTCGCGGTCGGCCAGCCTCCCGCCGTACCAGTAGCCGATCGACAGCGCCACGAGGACGACGCCGATGGTGTTCGCCCACACGATGGTCGACGCGCCGAACGACGGCGCGAGCAGCCGCGCGGCGGCGATCTCGGCGCCGAGGATGCACGCCCCGACGACGAACACGACCAGCCCCAACGGGGGCGCGAAGCGAGGGCGGTCCATCCGTCGGGCACCGTAGCGTCCCGGCCCGTGCAGCCCTCCGACACCGACCGCCTCCGCGAGCTCGACCGCACCGTCCTCTGGCACCCGTTCACCCAGCAGCAGGGGTGGACGGAGGAGGACGCCCCGATCATCTCCCACGCCCGCGGGACGACGCTGACCGACACCGACGGGAACACGTACATCGACGGCGTCTCGTCGCTGTGGTGCACGGTCCACGGGCACCGTCACCCGTCGCTCGACGCGGCCGTCAGGCGCCAGCTCGACCAGGTCGCGCACACGACGATGCTCGGCCTGTCGCACCCGAGCGCGATCGAGCTCGGCGCGAAGCTCGTCGACCTCGCGCCGCCCGGCCTGGCCCGCGTCTTCTACTCCGACAGCGGGTCGACCGCGGTCGAGGTCGCGCTCAAGATGGCCTACCAGTGGTGGGCGCAGCAGGGGCAGTGGTGGCGGGCCAAGTTCGTCTCGCTGAAGCACGCCTACCACGGCGACACGATCGGCTCGGTCAGCGTCGGCGGGATCGACCTCTTCCACGGCTGCTACCGGCCGCTGCTCTTCGAGACCGCGCAGGCCGAGCCGGGCGACATCGCGTCGATGGAGGCGCTGATCGACGACAAGGTGGCCGCCGTCGTCGTCGAGCCGCTCGTGCAGGGCGCGGCGGGGATCCTCCTGCACCCCGACGGCTACCTGCGCGCCGTCCGCGAGCTCTGCGACCGCCACGGCGTGCTGCTGATCTGCGACGAGGTCGCGGTCGGCTTCGGGCGGACGGGGACGATGTTCGCCTGCGAGCAGGAGGGCGTCTCGCCCGACTTCCTGTGCCTCGCGAAGGGGCTGACCGGCGGCTACCTGCCGCTCGCGGCCACGCTGACCACCGAGCGCGTGTACGAGGGCTTCCTCGGCGCCTTCGAGCAGTTCCGCACCTTCTTCCACGGCCACACGTACACGGGCAACCCGCTCGCCTGCGCCGCCGCGCTGGCGACGCTCGAGGTCTTCGAGACGGACCGGACGCTCGAGCGCCTGCAGGAGAAGATCGCGCTGCTCGCCGACCTGCTCGACCGCGAGGTGGCGCCGCTCGACACGGTCGCGGAGGTCCGGCGCCGCGGGTTCATGGTCGGCATCGAGCTGGCCGGCTTCCCGGTCGAGGCCCGGATGGGCCACCAGGTCACGCTCGCCGCGCGCCGGCGGGGAGCGATCATCCGCCCGCTCGGCGACACGGTCGTCCTCATGCCCCCGCTGGCGATCGAGGAGGCGGAGCTGCGCCGCCTCGTCGAGATCACCGGTGCGGCGATCCGCGACGCGACGGGCGCCTCAGAGCTGCGCGCCGCCGCCTAGCGGGCGGTCCAGCCGAGGTCCATCGGGATCGCCGCGCCGGTAAACGAGCGCCCGGCATCGCCCAGGAGGAAGGCGACGGTCGCGGCGACCTCCTCCGGCTCGATCAGCCGCTTGATGGCCTGCGGCGCGAGCATGACGTCCTCGAGCACGCGCTCGCGCGACACGCCGTTCGCCTCGGCCTGCGCGTCGATCTGCCTCTCCACCAGGGGCGTGCGGACGAACCCGGGGCAGACGGCGGAGGCGCGGATGCCGGCCTCCGCCCCCTCGAGCGCCAACGACTTCACGAGCCCGACCACGCCGTGCTTGGCGGAGACGTAGCCGGCCTTGAACGGCGACGCGACGAGCCCGTGCACCGACGCGACGACCACGATCGACCCGCCGCGCTCGCTCAGCGCCGGCCATGCGTACTTGGCGAGCAGGAACGGCGAGGTGAGCAGCAGGCCGACGAGGGCGTCCCATCGGTCCTCGTCGAACTCCGCGACCGGCGCGACGTGCTGGAAGCCGGCGTTCGGCACGACGGCGTCGACCCGGCCGAAGCGCTCGAGCGCCGCGTCGACCAGCGCGCGGTTGCCCTCGCGCGTCGTGAGGTCGCAGCGCACGGGCGCGCCCGGCCCGGCCTCGTCGGGCTCGAGGTCTCCGGCCACCACCGACCACCCGTCGTCCTCGAGCCGGGCGGCGATGGCGCGGCCGATGCCGCTCGCCGCGCCGGTCACGACCGCGCAGCGGGTCACATCGCGCGGACGCGCCGCGCGCGCGCACTCACGGGCGCGAGCGTCGTGTTGCCCTCGAACTTGACGACGACCCGCAGCGTCCCGGTCGCGAGGCGCCGTCGCGAGCGGAAGGTCACGGAGGAGCGGAACCGGCAGTCGTGGCGCAGGCGGGTGCGCCGCGTGGAGACGGTCCGGCCGCGCGCCTTGACCTGCACGGAGAGCACGCCCTCGCCGCAGCCGTCCTCCGGGCTGACGAACGACGGCAGGAGCAGCCGGCCGGTCGTGCGGAAGCGGTACGGCGAGCGACGATCGCGGCGCGGCGTCACGCGCACGCGCAGGCCGCGCGGGGCCACGCGGCCGCCGCGGGCGGGCGGCGCGCCGGCCGTGGTCGCGCCCGCGGGCGGCGTGTACGTCGCGGCCGCGCCCGCCGGCTCGGTCGGCGTCCCCCCGGCGCCGCCGGCCAGCGTGCACTCGTTCACGACGTCGCCCTCGCCGGGCCGGGGCACGCTCTGCGTCGGCGGCGGCGCCTCGCCCTGCTCGACCCAGCGCTCCATGGCGATGAAGGCGGCCCGGTAGCACGGGGAGATCGGGCGCAGGCGATCCGGGTAGTCGTCGTACAGGCTGTCGACGTGGTTGCCCTGCTCGATCGTGTAGTAGCGATGCATGTCGCCCTTGCCCGCCGCGCGCAGCTTGTCGACGTACGCCGTGGTGTCGCGGATCGGCAGGAGGGAGTCGAGCGTCCCGTGCAGCGTCAGCATCGGCTTGCCGATCCGCCCGCTGAGCGAGGCCTTGGCGATCGCGTCGCGCACGGGCTGGCCGCGTGTCGCGTAGTCGTAGTCGGCGTCGCAGTTCGGCGTGCCGGACTGGCAGAACGGGATGCCGGCCGCGAGGTCGCCGTCGTACTCGGGGTCGAGCTCCTCGCGGTAGGTGCGCTGCGTCAGGTCCCAGTACACGCCGTAGTGGTAGTCCCACAGGAACTCCGAGCCGGGCGCCCACCCGGCGTCGAGCATCGCCTGGTGCGCGGCCTCGTCGCCGCGGCGGAAGGCCGGGTAGTACTTGATCGCCGGCGGCAGCGACGTGAAGAGGTTCGGGCCCTCCGGGGAGAGGTAGGTCCCCTCCCAGTCGACGGCGCCGTCGTAGAGCTCGGGTCGGTTCTCGATCTGCCAGCGGGTCAGGTAGCCGCCGTTCGAGATGCCCGTCATGTACGTCCGCTCGGGGGCGCGCCCGTAGCGCTGACGGACGACCTCCTTCGCGGCGAGCGTCAGCTCCGTCACCCGCGCGTTCCACTCGGCGATCGCGTCGCCCGGGGTCTCGCCGTCGTTGTAGAAGCTTGTCCCGGTGTTGCCCTTGTCGGTCGACGCGAACGCGTAGCCGCGGCCGAGGACCCAGTCGCTGATGATGTAGTCGGCCGCGTACTGACGGCGGACGCCGGGGGCGCCGGTGACCACGAGCTTGCCGTTCCAGTCGTTGGGCAGCCGGATCACGTACTGCGAGTCGTGGTTGCGGCCCTGCCACGGGTTCGTCTTCGAGGTGTCGGGGAAGTAGCCCTCGACCTGGAGGCCCGGGAACCCCGACGGGTTCTTCGTGTCGCGCGCGTGCAGCGTGCCCCAGTCGCTGCGGTCCGTGCGCCCGGTCGTCTGCCCCTCCGCCGTGGAGAGGTCGTCGACGCAGTAGAGCTCCTGCAGCTCGGCGCCCGGCACCTTCACGTTGTCCTGCCCCGGGCACTCGGCCGCCGGGGCGCCGGCCGGCCACACCGCGATGGCCAGCGTCGACGCGATCGCGAGACGCATTCGTCTACCCATGACGGCAGCGTCGCCGACGCGTGGTCAGGCGTCCATGCCGGATTCCGAGAAATCCGGCACGCGTCCTTTGTGGGCGCTCACGACGGGCAGCTGAGCTCGGTCAGCTTGAGCCCGAGCAGGAGCAGCAGCAGGTCGTCCGGGTCGTACGGGTCGCGGCCCGAGAGGTCCTTCACCCGCTTGAGCCGGTAGACGACCGTGTTGGGGTGCACGTTGAGCACCTCGGCGCTGCGGGTCAGGTTGAACCCGGAGTCGAGGTAGACGCGCAGCGTCTGGACGAGATCGCCCTGCCGGGCGCTGTCGTACGCCACGAGCGGACGGATGGTCTGGTCCACGATCCGGTCGCCGTGCGGGCTGGAGCGGACCATGTGGTCGATCAGCACGTCGTTGAACGCGACCGCCCGCCCGCGGATCCCGGCCCCGAGCGCGATCTCGGCCGCGTCGCGCGCCTCCGCGTAGCCGACGGCGATCGCGGCCATCCCCGGATGCCAGCTGCTGAAGCCGATGCGCAGGTCCTCGTCGGCCAGCGCGCCCGCCAGCGCGTCGCATTCCTTCTTGATCTGCTCCAGGTCGATCGCGCGCGCCGCGGGGTAGAGCGCGACGACCTCGCCCTGGCGCATCCCCACCAGCAGCGTGCCCTCGGGCGGGCTGAGGTGCGCGCGGGCGGCCTCGACGAGCCGGCGCAGCGCGATCCGCGTCGTGAGCGGCAGCCCCTGGTGCTCCTCCGGCACCGCCGCGGCCCCGCGGACGAGGACGACGACGTAGCTCTCGCCGAGGCGCACGCGCAGCGTGCGCGCCAGGCGCCGGATCCGCTCGGAGTCGCCCTGCCCCGCGATGAGCGCGTCGAGCAGGTCGCGGCGCAGCACGGCGCGGTCGCTCGAGGCCCCCTGCGCCTCGGTCGAGTACGAGGCCGCGACGAACGTCGACAGGTCGTCGACGAAGCGCATCACGTGCCCCGCGATCTCCAATGCCGCCTCGCGCTCGGCGTCGTCGTCGATCCTCGCGGCGCCCAGCACCGCCTCCCACATCCCCTGCCCCAGGATGCGCACGGCGTGCAGGAACGACTCCATGGCGATGCCCTGATGCACGCGCCGCGCGGCGCCGCGCCGCGCCGGCTCGAACGCCGCGTCCGGCGGCGGCACGCCGGTGGCGATCGCGCCGACGAGCGACGCTAGCGCATCGTGCGTGACCGGGTAGACCTCGTCGCGCAGGAACGTCTCGCCCGCGAGCCGGTAGTCGACGATCTCCTCGCGGTACCGCTCGATCATCCGCGCGGCGATCACGTCGGGGTCGAGCCGGGCGACGATCGCGCGGATCGCGTGCCGGCCGTCCTTCGCCCGGACGGGCGGTCGCTCCCGCTGACCCAGCGCTGGCATGTCCGCAGTGAACCGCACCGCCGGGCCCGGCGCGCCGCTTCGAGCGCGCGCCGTCAGCCCAGGTCGACGTGGACGGGCAGCGTGTACGTCCGCACGATCCGCGAACCGCGCCGGCCGACCGGCACGAGCGTGGTGAAGCGATACGTCGCCGCGGTCCGGCGCGGGGGGCCGGCGAGCGTCGTGCGGAAGCGGCCCCGCCTCCCGGCGCGAATCGTCGCGACGCGCTCCCAGCGCCCGCACGAGATGCGGCGCCGCACCTCCACCGGTGCCGGCGGAACGGTCAACGGCCCGCTGATGCGCCCTGCGATGGTGACCCGCCCGTTCCGGGCGCGCACCCGCGTCACGCGCATGCGGCGCGTCAACTTCAGCTTCGCCGAGCGCTCACGCCCCAGGCGCGCCTGGTAGCGGGCCCTGCCCGACGCCCGCAGCGGCCGCGCGGGCAACGGCGCCGTCGCCCGGAAGGTGCCGTCCAGCCGGATCCGTGCCCGCGCCACGACGCGCCCGCGCGGGCCGACGATCGCCACGCGGCGCCCGACGTAACGGCGGTCGGCGTACCCGTGGAGCCGCACCCCGCGCCGTCCCGGCACGACGTCGGCGAGGACGAGACGGCGCCGCGTGCACACCAGCGCCTCGCGTGTCGCCCCCGGCGACCCCTGGCCCGGCGTGAAGCCCGGCGGCGCGAACGGGACGGACATCGGCGCAGGACCGAGCGGCCTCCCGCCCGGGCCGTCCTCGTACGTCGTCCACGGAATCGAGTCCTGCTGCCCGACGGCGCGCTTCGTGTAGTCGCACACCCCGTGCGGGAAGGTCGCCCGCAGCGTCGCGAGCTGGTCCTCGGTCAGCGTCGCCGGCTGGTAGTTCGCGGGATCGATCGGGCTGAGCGCGCACTGGATGACGTCGTCGGTCGCGGGCGCGCCCGCCGACGGCCGGGTGAGGCTCGAGTAGGGATAGAGGCTGCCGCACTGCTGCGGGTCGGTGATCTCCTGGTTGCCGGGCGTCGACGGCCCGCCGGGCACCGCCGGACCGGGCGAGCCGGCGAAGCAGGCGTCGACCGCGTCGCCCGGCTTGTCGAGCACCACCTTCCTCGCCTTCGGGATGTCGCGCTTGTCGGCCTCGATGTTCGACAGCCACTTGTCCATGAGCAGGAACGACTTGAGCTTGATGTCGACCGGCGGCTCCACGCCGACGATCGGGACGCCGACGTCGTAGGTCCACGTGATCTGGTTGTCGTGGTGCCCGTTGTCGCGGTCCAGCCGCGCGCGCAGCTTCACCGAGTTGCCGGTGTGGTGGATCCCGGCCGTCTCGTCGTAGGGGCGCAGGTCGATGATCGGCTTGTCCTCGAGCCACGTCGCGTCCATGACCGCGCCGCTCCGGTAGGCGATCGCCGCCGTGTTCTCGTCGACCGCGGTGCGCTCGGCCTGCGGCTTGCCGTCGATGTCGATGCCGCCGATCTTCTGGTTGAGGTCGACGAACTCCTCGGGGGTGATCTGCCCTGTCTTGAGCGCCCGCAGGCCGTACTCGACCCCCTCGTTGCCCCACGGTCTGTTCGCGAACCCGCGGCCGATCTTCTTCTCGACCTCGGTCCACTGCGACGACGGCCGCGGGCCGAAGATCGACCTCATGTAGTCGGCGATCGTGCAGCGCTCCCCGCCGGGGTTCGTGTCGGGGTCGTAGACCTGCTCGGCCGGGAGCTTGCAGTGGTCGGCGTTCGTCGGGTCGATGTAGTTGTAGAACGTCGCGTCCCACGCCGCGCAGTTGCTCGGGTCCCTGTGCCCGTCGATCGCCGGCATCCAGCGCGCGAGCGGCGGGCCACCGGGAGCGGCGCCGGAGAAGTAGTGCACGAAGAGCCCGCAGTCGAGGACGTCGGACAGCGTCGTCCACAGGTCGGCGAACGTGCAGCTCGGCTGCAGGCCGTCGATCAGCCCCGGGTACATCGCCTCGTCCATCACCTGGTACGAGCCGCCCGAGCACCCCTCGGCCATCGTGTACCGGATGGGCCCGTAGCGCTCGATGATGTGCTCCTTGAGCATCATGAACGCCTCGGTCGAGACGACGTCGTTCGTGTTCTCGCCGTGGATCTGCAGGCCGTTGTTCGCCACCATGAACCCGCGCGAAAGCGCCTTGTCGTCCATCACCGTCGTCGCGGCGGGCTCGGTGTGGTGCGGACCCGTGTTGGGCCCGAAGGCGGTGAGCAGCTTCCCGTTCCACGCGTCCTCGAGCACGGCGATCGCGTAGTCGCCGCGATCCATGACGCCGCTCTCGATGCGCACGATGTACGGCACCTTCTTGCCCTCGTCGGTCGTCGTCGTGGCGATCTGCGACCGCGGCGGCGGGGCCTTCGGGTCATAGGCCTCGAAGACGCCGAGGTACGAGTTCATGCTCATGTAGGAGACGGTCGTGCGCCGGTTGCACTGGGCGTCCTTCGCGCTCTCCTTGCAGATCCACGGCGTCACCTGCGGCCCGGCGAACACCGGCCCGCCGATCGGATGGTTCGTGATCGTGATCCTCGCGCCACGACCGTCGGCGAGCTGGGCGGTGACGACGTTTCTGCCCACGTCGAGCCCCTCGACGAGGCCGACGCCGGCGGAGTCGAGCTTCACGCCGCGACCGCCGACGGAGACCTCGAGGGGCAGCCCGTCCGCGTCGCTCGGCCGGTGCACGCGGATCAGCGCGTCGCCGCCCGAGATGACGTCGGCCCGGTTGGACAACACCTCGATCCGGACGTCGTCGTCCGCGGCCTGCGCCACCCCGCAGGGCGCCAGGAGCGCGAGCAGCACGAGCACCCCGCGTCGCATCCTCATGCGCGGCCTCCGATGCACGTGCTGAAGGCGCGGGTCTGGAGCGAGCGGGCGGCCTTGCCGCGCCGGCTGCCGTAGACCGCGATGCGCACGACCGCGACGCCCAGGCCGCGCCCGCGCAGGTCGATGACGGCGGTGATCCGCCTGCCCCGGCGGCGGACCCGGACGCGCTTGCCGTCGAGGCGGACCGAGACCTTGCGGATGCGCATCCCGTGCGGGCGGCGGATGGTGATCCGCACCCGCCGCTTGCTCGTGCACGGCGCGGCGCGCACCCCGGCGGGCAGGCCGGTGCTGCCCGGCGGCACGGCCTCGGCGGGTGGACCGGAGCCGACCTCGGCGGGAGGCGCGTCGGTCCCCCTGAACCACGGCTCGCGCAGGTCGGGCGCGTAGTCGCTGCGCTTGTACGCGGCGCAGAAGCCGGCCTCGTCGTCCTTGTAGAACGGGTCGAACCGGAGCATCGCCGGACGCACCGCGTTCCACACCGTCTTGTGCCCGGAGAACTGATCCGCGGCGGTGCCTCCGTCCGCGACGCTCCCCGCACCGTTGCGGATGGCGATGACGAGGTCGACGCCGCGGTAGATGACGAACTTCTGCCCACCGGTCCCCGACGCGAAGGTGTGGGCGATGTCGTAGGTCTGCTTGCGCTCGCCGGGCACGCCGCCGTTGGAGTCCTGGGCCTCGTAGAACGGACGGTGCGGATAGCTCGGCCACTGCCCGAACGGCGCGCAGTAGGTGTCCGCCGTGCTCGTCGGCCACGTCCAGTTCGCCGCCGCGTTGACGTACGTCAGGTACCCGTAGCCGGTGTTGGCGTCCTCGAACGCCGGGTGGGTCATCCGGAAGAGGTACTCCTCGTCGATGAGCTGACGGCCCTGCCAGCGGCCGCGCTGGAGGACGAGCTGGCCCAGCCGGGCCATGTCGCGCACGTTCGAGAAGAGGTTGCTCGCGATGCCTCCGCCGGCCCAGCTCGAACTCGTCATCCCGAGCGGGTGCAGCAGATCCTTCTGCGCGAGCTCGACGACGTTCTCGACCCCCGGGAACCTGTCGGGCTCGGCGGCGATCGCGCGGTTCATCACGCCCTCCAGCCGGTTGATCTCGCGGTCGCCGAAGGTGTCGTAGGCCCAGGCGCCCTTGTGCCCGGGCCGCAGGTCGGCGTTGGTCGAGACCATGGCGAGGACGTGGGCGAGCTTGGCGTCGGGGTTGATGCCGCCGAGCTCCTCCGGCGGGATCCACTCGGTCACCCGGTCCTCGTCGGAGAGCTTCGTGCTACGCGACGCGACCATCCCGAAGAGCATCGACCCGAAGGTCTTCGTGACCGAGTAGACCTGGTACTTCTCGGTCGTGCCGCCGGGCCAGCCGCCCTCCCAGCACAGCTTGCCGTGGCGGATCGCCACGAACGGCGTGTGCTCGAACTTCGGGAGCGCCGCGTCGAGGACGTCTGGATCCAGGCCGCACTCCGCGGCCATCCGCTCGCGCGCGACCTGGGGCCACTCGGCCGTCCCGGGGTCCTGCGCGGAGGCCGTCGCCGGCATGAGCAGCGCGGCGGCGCCCGCGATGATCGCCAACCTGCCGGTGAACCCTCGTCCCGTCACGACTCCGCCCCCATTGCCTCGCCCCCAGGCCGAGTCTAAGCAGCGAACGGGCATTCGTCAGTGCGCGGAACCCCCGAAATTCACCCGCTGATGTTGGGACTTTCGTCAACGTCGAGCCGCAGGCTCAGCGCCAGGAACACGATGTCGCGCGGGTTGCGGGGATCGCGGCCGGTCAGCTCGCGCACGCGGTCCAGCCGGTAGAGCACGGTGTTGTTGTGCAGGCTCAGCGTGCGGGCCGCACGGGTGATGCTGAAGTTCCCCTCGATGTACGCGCGGAGCGTGTCGATCAGCCCCGCGTTGCGCCGGCCGTCGTACTCGCGCAGCGGCCCGAGCGCCGCAGCGATGACCCGCCCCGCGCTCTCGTCGGAGCGCAGGACGTGGTCGACGAGCACGTCGTCGTAGACGACGGCACGGTTGCGGACGCCCGTGCGGATCGCGAACTCCGCGGCCTCGCGCGCCTCGGCGTAGGCCGCCGACACCTCCTCGGCGGGCGGGTGCCAGCTGCCCACGCCGACCGACATGCCCAGCTCGTCGAGCGCGGCCGCCGCCGCGTGCGCGGCCTCCGTCGCCTGCTCGAGGTCGCGCGGGCTGGGCACCGGGCACAGGCAGACGACCTCGCCCTCGCGGATCCCAACGAGCGTCTGGGCGGCGGCCAGGTGCCGCAAAAGCTCGGCGCGCAGCGCCTTGGCCGCGGCGCGCAGGGTCCGCGGCCGCTGCTCCTCGCCCACCGGCGCGCGCGCGACGATGACGACGTTCTGGGGGATGAGGTCGATGCCCAGGATGCGCGCGTCGCGCTGGGTCGACGGCGCCGAGGACCGGCCGGCGAGCAGCGCGTCCAGGAGGCTGCGGCTGACGATCTCGCGGTCGCCGCGGACGTCCTCGAGCTCGTCGAGGTAGGCCTGCGTGACGACGCGGATCACCTCGTGCGTGAAGCGCATGATCACGGCACCGCCGCGCACCACGGCCCGGAGCTCGTCCGGGCGGTCGGGCGCGGCGCACGCGGACAGCTCCGCGTAGACGACCTCGCCGAAGATGCGGAAGGCGTGCTGGATCGAGGGCAGCGCGATGCCCTGGTGCGGGCGGCGGACGAGCATGCTCCGCAGGCCGACGATCTGCTCGTCGGTCGGCGAGATCTCGTCGGCCGCGATGTTGTCCAGCATGTCGCCCAGGATGCTGCGCGCGACGGGGAGGACCTCGCTCTCGAGGAAGTCCACGCTGCTGGCCGCGTAGTCGACGATCTCCGCCCGGTAGAGGGCGACGAGGGCGCGGGAGATCTCGTCGTGGCGCGCCCTCACGCGGCTCGCGAGATCCGCCATAGCCGCCTCGGGCATGCGGCGATGCTACCGGTGGCCGCGTTTAGTGGATCCCACAAACGCAGGGGCTCAACTTCCCCGTTTTGGCCCATTGATCGCCTGTTGGCGCGTACCTAAGGTCGTCGGCGTGGGAGAGGGCTCGGGACTGCTCGAAATCCGCGATCTCGCGGTCAGCTACGGCGGTGCCCTCAGCGCGCTGCAGGGCGTGAGCCTGACCGTGCCCCAGGGATCGGTCGTCGCCGTGCTCGGCTCCAACGGCGCGGGCAAGAGCACGCTGCTGCGCGCGATCTCCGGGACCCTGGGCCTCCAGGGCGGCAGCGCCGACAGCGGCGTCATCCGCTTCGAGGGCAAGGACGTGCGCGACGTCGGGCCCGCCGAGGCGGTCCGGGCCGGGATCGTGCAGGTGCCGGAGGGCCGGCGCATCTTCGGGGAGCTCACCGTCGAGGAGAACCTGCGCGCGGGAGCCATGACGGTCCCGTCGGGCGACGCGCGCGCCCGCGCGTACCAGCGCGTCTTCGACCTCTTCCCGCGGCTCGAGGAGCGCCGCCGCCAGCGCGGCGTGCTGCTCTCCGGCGGCGAGCAGCAGATGCTCGCGATCGGCCGCGCGCTGATGAGCGAGCCCAAGCTGCTGCTCCTCGACGAGCCGTCGCTGGGCCTCGCGCCGCAGATCGTCGAGCGCATCGCCGAGGTCATCCGCGAGATCAACCGCCAGGGCACGTCGGTCGTGCTGGTCGAGCAGAACGCCGCGATGGCGCTCGACATCGCGACGACCGCCTACGTGCTCGAGGTCGGGCGCGTCGCGCTCGAGGGCGGCGCCGAAGAGCTCACGAAGTCCCCCGAGGTGCAGGAGCGCTACCTCGGCGGCTCGGTCGGGCAGGCCGAGATTGCCGCGCCCACCGCGAAGGCCTCGACCTCCAAGCAGGTGGTCGAGCCGCTCGTCGCCGACGGGCTGACCGTGCGCTTCGGCGGCATCACCGCGATCGAGGACGTGTCGTTCACCGTCGAGCCCGGAACGATCCACGCGCTGATCGGGCCGAACGGCGCCGGCAAGTCGACGACGCTGAACGCGCTGACCGGCGTCTACGCGCCGACCGAGGGCACGGTCCGCTACGGCGACCGGACGCTCACGGGGCTGCGCCCGCACCGCATCGCCGCGCTGCGGATCAGCCGGACGTTCCAGAACATCGCGCTGTCGCCGACGGCGACCGTGCAGGACAACCTGCTGCTCGGGCGCCACCGGCTCACGCGGGCGAACTTCGTCTCGGCCGGCCTCGGCCTGCCGTCGGCGCGCCGCGAGCACGCCGAGCAGTGCCGGAAGGTCCGCGAGATCGCCGCCCTCCTCGAGCTCGAGGATCGCCTCGACCGCCCGGTCGTCGGGCTGAGCTACGGCGACCGCAAGCGGGTCGAGCTGGCGCGTGCGCTCTGCGCCGAGCCGCTGGTCCTGCTGCTCGACGAGCCGGTCGCCGGGATGAACACCGGCGAGACCGAGCGGATGGCCAAGACCATTCGCGACGTCTTCGACGAGCTCGGCATCTCGATCGTCCTGGTCGAGCACGACATGGCCTTCGTGATGGGCCTCGCCAGCCGCGTGACCGTCCTCGACTTCGGCCGCCGCATCGCCGACGGAACGCCCGCCGAGGTGCGCGAGGACCCGTCGGTCATCGAGGCGTACCTCGGCGTGGCCCAGAGCGACCCAGAGACACCCGCCCAGGAGGAAGTCGGCAAGTGACCCAGTTCATCGAGCTCTTGATCAACGGCATCTCGCTCGGCTTCGTCTACGCGCTCGTCGCGCTCGGCTTCGTCGTGATCTTCAAGTCGAGCCGCGTCGTCAACTTCGCGCACGGCTCGATCGTGCTCTTCGGCGCCTTCGTCATCGCCAAGCTCGCCGACGACCTCGGGTTCCTGCTCGCGGTGCTGGTGGGCGTCGTGCTGACCGGCGTGCTCGCGGCGCTCGTCTACAACTTCGTCCTGCGCCACGTGAGGGGCCGCGCGGCCGACACGGTGACGATCGCGACCATCGGCGTCGACATCATCCTGGCCACCGAGCTGGGGCGCCAGATCGGCCAGGAGGTGCTGAACATCGGCGACCCCTGGACGGACAAGGTCGTCCACTTCGGCGAGTTCTCGGTACCGGAGGCGCGCGTGGCCGCGGCCGTCGTGGCGCTCGTCCTGCTCGGCGCCTTCCTGGCCGCCTTCAAGTACTCGCCCTGGGGCGTGGCGATGCGCGCCGCCGCCGAGGACGGCGAGGCGGCCGCCCTGATGGGGATCCGCCTTCGGCGCGTCGCGGTCGGGGCGTGGCTCGTCGCGGGCGGGCTCGCGGCCGTCGGCGCGGTGTTCCTGTCGACCTTCCCGACGCCCGGCGTGGACCGCACCTCGGGCCTCGTCGCGCTGAGCGCGTTCCCGGCGGCGATCCTCGGGGGGCTCGACTCCGTGCTCGGCGCGATCGTCGGCGGGCTGGTCATCGGCGTGGTCGTCACCATGAGCGCCGGCTACCAGGACGAGATCGCGTTCCTCGGCCGCGGGCTCGGCCAGGTCGCGCCGTACGTCGTCATGGTCGCCGTGCTGCTGGTGCGGCCGTCGGGGCTCTTCGGGACGCGGGAGCTCACGCGTGTCTAGGAAGATCGCGATCGCCGTCCTGGCGGCGGTGGCCCTCCTCACCCCGTTCTACCTCGAGGCGTTCTGGCTGCAGACCGGCCTGTTCGCGATGGCGGCGGCGATCGGCGCGATCGGGCTGACGATCCTCACCGGGACCACCGGCCAGCTGTCGCTCGCCCACGCCTTCTTCGTGGCGGTGGGCGCGTACGGCTACTGCTACTTCGCCGGCGAGGAGGGGCTCGGCGTCAACGCCGCCAGCGGTCTGGGCCTTCCCCCGCTCGTGGCGATGATCCTGGCGGTGGCGCTCGCCGGCGCCGCGGGCGCCCTCTACAGCCCGATCTCCGGGCGCCTGCGCGGCATCTACCTCGGCATCGCCTCGATCGGGCTCGTCTTCATCGGCCAGCACATCCTCTTCAACGCCACGAAGCTGACCGGCGGGTTCAACGGGCGCGACGCCGAGCCGTTCAGCCTGGCCGGCTTCACGTTCTCGAACTCCGATCCGGACCTCACGCTCCTCGGCGTCCCGTTCGAGTCGCTCGAGCGGCTCTGGTACCTCGGCCTCGTCCTGCTCGCGATCGCCTACTACTACGGGCGCCGCCTCGTCGACGGCCGCCCGGGCCGCGCGCTCGAGACCGTCCGCGACTCGGAGGTCGCCGCGGCGGTCATGGGCGTCGACGTGACGCGCTACAAGGCGGCGGCGTTCACCGTGTCGTCGATGTACGCCGGCCTTGCCGGCGTGCTGCTCGCGCTGATCTACAACCGGATCGTGCCCGAGGCCTTCGGCCTGAACCTGTCCGTCGAGTTCCTGGCGATGATCGTGATCGGCGGGCTGGGCTCGATCCGCGGCGCGGTGCTCGGCGGGATCTTCGTCTCCTCGCTGCCGAAGATCCTCGACAAGTACAGCGACTCGCTGCCGTTCCTCTCGGACGCGGGGTCCGGCTCGGGCGTCGAGCCCGGCATGGCCGCCCGCTTCGCCTTCGGGGCGGCGATCGTCGCCGTCCTCGTCTTCGCTCCCGGCGGAATCGGATCGCTGTGGCGATCCCGCCGCCGGTCCACTCCAAGTCCTGTGTCCACACCTAAGGAGAGCACTGAATGAGTCTGCGACTGCACCGCCTGCTCGCGGTCACCGCGACGCTGGCCCTGGCCGTGACGGTCGGCGCCTGTGGCAAGGGAGATGACAGCGGTTCGGGCGGGGGCTCCGGCTCCGTCAAGACCGGGCCCGGCGTCACCGCCGACACCATCACGATCGGCGAGCTCAGCGACCTCACCGGCGTCTTCGCGCCGCTCGCGACGACGTTCACCCAGGCCGAGGAGCTCTACTTCTCGCAGCAGGAGCCCATCTGCGGCCGCAAGGTGAAGCTCATCCCCAAGGACACCGCCTACGACGTCCAGAAGTCCGTGTCGCTCTACCGCGACCTCGAGCCGGACGTCGCGGCGATCAGCCAGGTCGTCGGCTCGCCGACCATCGCCGCGCTGTTGCCGTCGTTCGAGCAGGACAGCATGCTCGCGGTGGCCGCGGCGTGGCCGCCGGCGTTCCTCGACGCCAAGAGCGTCGCGATCATCGGTGCCAGCTACGACCTCGAGGCCATCAACGGCATCGACTGGATGATGCAGAACAAGGGCCTCAAGAAGGGCGACGCCATCGGCGACCTCTTCTTCGAGGGCGACTTCGGCGAGGGCGGCCTGATCGGCGTGAAGTACGCCGCCGAGAAGCTGGGCCTCAAGGTGGTCGAGCAGAAGATCAAGGCCACCGACGAGGACATGTCGGCGGCGGCGGCCAAGTTCAAGCGCGAGGGCGTCAAGGCCATCTGGGTCACGACGGCGCCGACGCAGCTCGCCTCGCTCGCCGGCGTCGCCAAGTCGATCGGGCTCGACGTGCCGATCGGGACGAACGGCCCGGTGTTCGGGCCGCAGCTCCTCGACACGGCGGTCGGCCCGACGCTCGACAAGAACGTCACGGTGTTCAACAGCGGCGCCGTGTTCGCCGCCGACAACCCCGAGGTCCAGCGGGTCGCGAAGCTGTACAAGTCGAAGTACCCGAAGGGCGTCCCGCAGCAGGCCGTGATCACCGGCTGGACCGAGGCCCAGGTCACGCACGAGGCCCTCAAGAAGGCGTGCGAGAACAAGGACCTGACCCGCGAGGGCATCGTCAAGGCGTTCCGCCAGCTGTCGAACGTCGACACGCAGGGTCTCGTCGCGGGCTCGCTCGACTTCACGCAGGTCGGGCAGGCCTCGTCGAAGTCCGTGTACGCGCATGACGTGGACAAGGGCACGCCGGGCGGCCTGAAGACGGTCGGCGACGTCATCAGCTCCGAGATCGCAGAGGGCTACGAGCGCCAGGCCAAGTAGCGCTCACGAGCGGGTCCGGCCCCCTCACGGGAGCCGGACCCGCTCTGGCTCACGACAAACGACGGCGGCGAAAACGACATGAACGATCGGTTGGTGCAGGACGACCACCCCCTGACGCTGCGGCACGTGCTCGAGCGCATGCGCGGCATCTACGGCGACGCGGTCGCCGTGACGCAGGACGACGGCGGCCGGCGCCGCACGACGTACGCCGAGCTGGGCGAGCGGGTCGACCGGCTGAGCGGCGCGCTGATCGAGCTCGGGGTCGGCCCGGGGGACCGCGTCGCGACGTTCGCGTGGAACTCGCAGGAGCACCTCGAGCTGTACCTCGCCGTCCCGTGCGTGGGCGCCGTGCTGCACACGGTGAACATCCGGCTGTTCGAGGAGGACCTCGAGTACATCTTCAACCACGCCGAGGACCGGGTCGTCTTCGTCGACGCGACGCTGGCCGAGCGGCTGGCGCCGCTGGCCGGCCGGCTGAAGTCGGTGCGCCGGTTCGTCGTGATCGGCGGCGACGGCTCCGAGCTTCCCGGCGCGATCGGCTACGAGGACCTCGTCGGCGCGCAGCCCGGCGACTTCTCCTATCCCGACCTCGACGACCGGACGGCCGCCGGCCTCTGCTACACGAGCGGGACGACCGGCAAGCCGAAGGGCGTCGTCTACTCGCACCGCTCGCAGACCCTGCACGCGCTGGCGCAGCTCGCGACCGACAGCATCGGCGTCTCGTCGCGCGACCGCGTGCTGCCCGTCGTGCCGATGTTCCACGCGAACGCGTGGGGCCTCGTGTACTCGTCCGGGCTCACCGGCGCCGACCTGCTGCTGCCGTCGCGGTTCACCACCGCCGACAGGCTCGTCCCGCTGCTCGCCGAGGAGCGCGCGACGATCGCCGCGGCCGTGCCGACCGTCTGGCTCGACGTCCTGGCGCACCTCGACGAGCACGGCGCGGACCTGGCATCCGTGCGGACCGTCATCTGCGGCGGCGCGGCGGTGCCGCTGTCGCTCATGCAGGCGTTCGACGAGCGCCACGGCGTGCGCATCCTGCAGGCGTGGGGCATGACCGAGACCGGGCCGCTGGCCTCGCTCGCGCGGCCGCCGCGCGCGGTGGACGGGGACGCCGACGGCGAGTGGCGCTTCCGCGACACCGCGGGGCGCCTGCTGCCGTTCGTCGAGGCGCGCGTGGTCGCCGAGGACGACACGGTGCTGCCGTGGGACGGCGAGTCCGACGGCGAGCTCGAGGTCCGCGGGCCGTGGGTCGCCGCCGGCTACCTCGGCGTCGACGCGCCCGAGAAGTTCGACGACGGCTGGCTGCGCACGGGCGACATCGCGTCCATCGACGAGCGCGGGTACATCCGCATCACCGACCGGGCGAAGGACGTCATCAAGTCGGGCGGCGAGTGGATCTCCTCCGTCGAGCTCGAGAAGGAGCTGATCGCCCATCCCGACGTCGTCGAAGCGGCGGTCATCGCCATGCCCGACGAGCGGTGGACCGAGCGGCCGCTGGCGTGCGTGGTCGTCCGCGACGGCAGCGAGTGCGGGCCGGACGCGCTGCGCGAGCACCTGAGCGGCCGCGTCGCGAAGTGGTGGCTGCCCGACGAGTTCGCGTTCATCGACGAGGTCCCCAAGACCGGGACCGGAAAGTTCGACAAGAAGGTGCTGCGCCAGCGTCTCGCCGACGGCGCGCTCGAGGGGCGCGCTACCGCGGCAGCAACGCGCGACCCGTCGGCCGCCGCCTGAGCCGCCTGGCCATCGCCAGCCCGGTCGCGAGGGTCGCCACCGCGCCCGCTCCCGCACGGAGCGTCCTGCCGATCCGCTCCGGGTCGGGGATCGGGTGGTACCGGGCGCCGTCGTCGCCCAGCTCGATGAAGCCCTGCGGCGAGGCCTCGAGGAACCCGCCTCCGCCGCCGCCATCGCCGCGCTCGGGGCCCTCGCTCCCGTACCCGCCGCCGCCCGCCACCCGCACGCGGGCGACCGGGATCACCGTGCGGGTGCCGGCGACGACCGGCTCGCCGTAGCAGAGCCGCGCGCCGACCAGGCCGTCCAGCAGCCCGCGTAGGCCGCCGGGGCGCGGACCTTTCCGCGGCTTGGCCATCTAGCCCTCGAACGGCACGAAGTCGCGCTTTCGCGCGCCGCACACCGGACAGAACCAGGTGTCCGGGATGTCCTCGAACGCGGTACCGGAGGGGATCCCTCCGTCGGGGTCGCCATCTGCGGGGTCGTAGATGAACCCGCAGGACTCACAGATCCATTTGCTCATCGACGTGGCAGGCTACGCATTCATGCAGCCCGACCGCCCGCACGTCAGCGAGGAGCTCAATCCGGGGGAGGCCACGAAGCCCCGCCAGGCGGCGACCGTCCTGCTCCTGCGCGGCGGGGGCGACACGCTCGAGGTCCTGCTCGTCAAGCGCAATCCGGAGCGCGGGTTCATGGCGGGCGCGTGGGTCTTCCCCGGCGGCGCGGTCAACACCGACGAGGGCTCCGACGACGCCGCGCACCGCGTGGCGGCGCTGCGCGAGCTGGAGGAGGAGGCGAGCGTCACGCTCACCGACCCGGCCGCGCTCGTCCCGTTCAGCCGCTGGATCACGCCCGCGCAGGTCAAGAAGCGCTTCGACACGTGGTTCTACCTCGCGGTCGCGCCCGACGACGCGGCGCCGCGGTGCGACGGCGAAGAGTGCGTCGACATCGGCTGGTTCACGCCGCAGGGCGCGCTCGACGCCCACAAGGCCGGCGAGATTCTCCTCGTCTTCCCGACCATCAAGACGCTCGAGCAGCTGGGGCGGTTCGCCAGCGCGGACGCCCTGATCGAGCACGCGCGCGGGCGCAAGGTCGAGCCCGTCGAGCCGCGCGTCCTCATCGCGGGCGAGAGCGCGCGCGTCGTCCTGCCGGGCGAGCCCGGCTACGAGTAGGGTCGCGGCCGTGCCACAGCCAGCGAGAGGGATCAAGCCCGCCGGGTCCGGCGAGGGCCTCACCGTCGCCGTCACCGGCCCCACCGGGGAGATCGGCAAGCCGTTCGTGCAGGCGCTCGAGCGCACGCGCGACGTCGCGCGGATCCTCGGCATGGCCCGCCGACCGTTCGACCCGTCGTCGCACGGCTGGCGCAAGACCGAGTACCGCCAGGGCGACATCACGAGCCGAGAGGACGTCGACGCGCTCGTCGCCGACGCCGACGTCGTCGTGCACCTCGCGTTCATCGTGCTCGGCGCGAGCGACGCGACGCGGGAGATCAACCTCGAGGGGTCGCGCAACGTCTTCCGGGCCGCCGTCGAGGCGAAGGGCGTCGAGCGCCTCGTCTACACCTCGAGCGTCGCCGCGTACGGCTTCCATCAGGACAACCCGCAGCCGCTCGACGAGGACGTCCCGACCCGCGGCACCGAGGCCCATCCGTACAGCGCGCAGAAAGCCGAGCTGGAGAAGGTCCTGCAGGAGGAGACGGACGGAAAGCTCGACACCTACGTCTTCCGCCCGTGCATCGTCGCCGGGCCGGACGCGCGGATGCTCATCGACGCGATCCCGTACGTGCGGATCGGCGAGAAGCTGCCCGGGGTCGTCCGCGCGCTCTTCGACCAGGTCCCGGTCCTCAAGCCGGTCATCCCCGACCCCGGCGTGCCGTTCCAGCTCGTCCACCACGACGACGTCGCGCAGGCGCTGAAGGCGGCGGTCCTCGGCAAGGGCGAGCCGGGCGTCTACAACCTCGCCGGCGACGGCGAGATGACCATGAGCGACCTCGCGGACGCGCTGCGCTGGTACAGCGTCCCCGTGCCGGACCTCGCGGTCGACGCCACCGCCGAGATCGTCTCGCGCATCCCGTTCCTCCCCGCCGAGGCGACCTGGGTGAACGCCGGCCGCGTGCCCGTCGTCATGAGCACGGAGAAGGCGCGCAGGCAGCTCAAGTGGAAGCCGAAGCACGACACGAAGTCGACGCTCCGCCAGACGGTGGACGCCGCACGGCCCGACCTCGAGGCCGGCCACGACGACGACGGGTGACGCTCAGCGCGCCGCAGTCACCTCGACGTCGACCTCCTGGCGCACCGTGTGCGCCAGGTCGTCGTCGCCGAAGACGAGGATGCGGTCGGCGGGGAACGTCGCGAGCGCGTCGCGCACCGCGACGACCGGGTCGCTCTCGCCGGTCTCGGTCCGCGCGTGGGCGCCCTCGGAGCGGAGCGCGGACGCGGTCTCGTCGGCCCGCTCGCTCGCGTCCGCGATCGCCTCGTCGGCGTCCGACATCCAGAACTTCAGGCCGGACTCCTGCGTCGCCGGGGCGACGACGAGCACCTCGGCGCCGTCCAGGTCCTCGCCCGGCAGACCGCCCCGCACGCGGGCGGCGTCGACGGGTTCGCGGGCGAGGACCAGGATGCGCATGCGCTGCCTCTTACCCCTCGCGCTGCAGAAGTAGCGCGATGCCCTGCCCGCCGCCGATGCACAGCGTGACGAGCCCCAGCTCGTGGTCCTCGCGCTCCATCTCCGACAGGCACTTGCTGGTGATCAGCGCGCCCGTCGCCGCGATCGGGTGACCGAGGGCGACGGCGCCGCCGTTCGGGTTCACGCGCGACTCGTCGAGCCCGAGCTCGCGGATCACCGCGAGCGCCTGGGCCGCGAACGCCTCGTTCAGCTCGACGACGCCGACCTCGTCCAGCGAGCGCCCGGCCTTCTCCATCGCGCGCCGGACCGCCGGCACCGGGCCGATCCCCATGACCTCGGGGTCGCACCCGCTGATCCCCCACGACACGATCCGCGCGCGCACCGGCGCGCCCAGCTCCGCGGCCTTCTCGTCGGTCATCAGCACGACCGCCGCGCCCGCGTCGTTCATGCCGGAGGCGTTGCCGGCCGTGACCGTGCCGCCCTCCTTCTTGAAGATCGGCTTGAGCTTGGCCATCGACTCGGCCGAGGCGTCCGGCCGAAAGTGCTCGTCGCGCGCGAACTCGACCGTCTCGCGCTTGACCTTCACCGGCACGGGGACGACGTCGCCGTCGAACTTCCCGGCGTCCCACGCGGCCGCGGCGCGGCGGTGCGACTCGACCGCGAACGCGTCCTGGTCCTCCCGCGAGATCGACATCCGCTCGGCGAGGTTCTCGGCGGTGACGCCCATCAGGATCTCGTGGAAGGGATCCTGGAGCGAGCCCTGCACCGGGTCGACGAGCCTCGACGGGCCCATCTTCGAGCCCCAGCGCGCGTCGGGCATCCAGTACGGCCCGCGGCTCATCGACTCGGCGCCGCCGGCCAGCGCGACGTCGGCGTCGCCGGACTGGATCGCCTGGGCGGCGGAGACGATCGCCTGCACGCCCGTCCCGCACAGCCGGTTGACGGTGTAGGCGGGCCTCTCCTTCGGGATCCCGCTCTCGATCCCCACCACGCGCGCCATGTACGGGTCGCGCGTGTCGGTGTGGATGACGTTGCCGAAGACGACGTGGTCGACGTCCGACGGCTCGATCTGCGCGCGCTCGATCGCGGCGGTGGCGGCGATCGTCCCCAGCTTGGTCGGAGGGACGTCCTTGAGCGACTTTCCGTATGAACCGACGGCAGTCCGCGCGCCGGAAGCGATGACGATGTTGGTCATGAGAGCGGTCGAGTCTAGAGTCCGGGCCATGAGCCCCACGATCGAGTACGCCGTCGTCAATCCGGCCACCGGCGAGACGCTGAAGCGATTCGACCCCATCAGCGACGACGAGCTTCGCGACGCCGTCGCCCGCGCCCACCGCGCGCACGAGGACTGGAATCGGTCGACGACCGTCGCCGACCGCGCCGCGATCATCCGCCGCGTCGGCGAGCTGCACGCCGAGCGCAAGCAGGAGCTCGGCGAGATCATCGTCCGCGAGATGGGCAAGCCGATCGAGCAGGCGGTCGGCGAGGTCGAGTTCTGCCAGGCGATCTACGACTTCTACGCCGACAACGCCGAGGAGCTGCTCGCCGACGAGCCGATCAAGCTCCTCGACGGCGAGGGCTCGGCGTTCGTCCGCAAGAGCTCGTACGGCCTGCTGCTCGGCATCATGCCGTGGAACTACCCGTACTACCAGGTGGCCCGGTTCGCCGGCCCGAACCTGATCATCGGCAACACGATCCTGCTGAAGCACGCCGAGCAGTGCCCGGAGTCGGCCGCCGCGATGGAGGGCATCTTCCACGAGGCCGGCATCCCGCGGGACGCCTACGTCAACGTCTACGCGACGCACGAGCAGATCGAGTGGCTCATCGCCGACCCGCGGCTGCGCGGCGTGTCACTGACCGGCTCCGAGCGCGCGGGCGCCGCCGTGGCGGAGATCGCCGGGCGCAACCTCAAGAAGGTCGTCCTCGAGCTCGGCGGCTCGGACCCGTTCATCGTCCTCGGCAGCGACGACCTCGACGCGACGGTCGAGGCTGCGGTCGGCGGGCGGCTGGAGAACACCGGCCAGGCGTGCAACGCCGCGAAGCGCTTCATCGTCGTGGACGAGCTCTACGACGAGTTCCTCGACAAGTTCAAGCAGGCGCTGACCGCGGTGGAGCCGGGCGACCCGAGCGCCGAGGGCACATCGATCGGGCCGCTGTCCTCGTCGAAGGCGACCGAGCGGCTCGCCGAGCAGGTCAAGCGCGCGGTGGACAGCGGGGCGAACCTCGTCGCCGGCGGCGACCACGACGGGAACTTCTTCAAGACCACGATCCTCACCGACATCCCGGAGGACAACCCGGCCCGCTACGAGGAGTTCTTCGGCCCGGTGGCGCAGGTCTACCGCGTGAAGGACGAGGAGGAGGCGGTGCGCCTCGCCAACGACACGCCGTACGGCCTCGGCTCCTACGTCATGACGAACGACTCCGACCAGGCGCTCCGCGTCGCCGACCGCATCGACGCCGGCATGGTCTTCGTCAACGGCGTCGGCGCCGAGGGCGCCGAGCTGCCGTTCGGCGGCGTCAAGAACTCGGGCTACGGCCGCGAGCTCGGGCGCTACGGCCTCGACGAGTTCGTCAACAAGAAGCTCATCCGCGTCGTCGGCTAGAGCGGCGCGGTTTCGACCTCCGCGACGATGGCGGAGTGGTCGCTGAGGCCACTCCGCCGCCAGTCGTGGGCGTAGGCGCGCTCGCGGACCTCGACGCCCCTGACGAGGAGATGGTCGAGGCGCCAGCCGCCTCGGTCGTCCTTGAACGTCCACGTCCGCTGCGGGTCGTCGAGGAACGCGTCCTCCCAGCCGTGCTCGGCGCGCAGCGTGTGGACGAGCGCGCGCTCGGCAGCGTCCCATCGCTCGCCGCGCTCGGGCCGGAGCTTGCCCGCCGACGTGTAGGCGAAGGTCATGACGTCGCCGTCCTCGTGCGTGCGCCGCGGCGTGTTGAGGTCGCCGCACAGCACGATCTTGTCGCGCGTGCGCGCGTAGGCGAAGAGCGCCTCGTGGGTCAGGACCTTCGCGAGCCCGGGCGACGGCGCGATCGGCGAGTGGACGTTGAGGATCTCGATGCCGTCGAGGATCGCGCTCGCGGCGCGCTCCGGCCACGGGAGCGGGACGAGGTCGAGCCGCTCGAGCGGCTGGCGCGACGCGGTCAGGACCGCGAGCCGCCGCGGCTTCGGCGGGACCACCTTGTCGAGCGGCGTCACGTCGTGGATCAGGCCGGCCTCGCCCAGCACCTGGCGCCACAACGGGAGCGAGTTGACCGTGACCTCCTGCAGGCAGACGACGTCGGGCTTCATCGACAGCACGGCGGCGGCCTGCTCGGGCTGGCGCTTCAGCCGGCCGGCGACGTTCCACGAGACGAGGCGCATCGCGCCCGATGATGGCGACCGGGCGCCGCCGGGCACCGCCGCGTCACCCGTCGCCCGGTGGGCGCCGGAGCCGGTCGAGTCCCGTCCACACGACGTCCATCGTCAGACCGACGAGTTGGTCGCGCTCCACGTCCGGATGCGTGTGCCACCAGCCCGCCAGACCGCCGAGGGCGCCGGTGAGCAGCACCGACATCGCCTGCGTCGCGACGTCGGGCGCCAGGTCGGCGGGCAGCCGGAAATCGCACCGCTCGGCCAGCAGGCGGGCGATCGCGTTGGTCGTCGCCGCCTGCGCCCGGCGCTGCGCGTCGGCGACGATCGAACCGCTCGACGCGTCGCTGAAGAGCAGCCGCCAGGCCGCCGGGCGGGCCTCCGCGAACGTCAGGATGGCCTCGATGCCGAGGCGGAACAGGGTCCCGTCGTCGGGCCCGTCCTCCGCGGTGGCCGCGGCGAGGTGCTCGAGGAGCTCGCGCGTCTGGGTCTCGAGGACAGCGACGTAGAGCGCTTCCTTCGAGTCGAAGTGACCGTAGATCAGCGCTTCGGAGATCCCGCCCGCACGTGCGATCAGCTTGGTCGACGCCGCCTCGTAGCCGTGTGCCGCGAAGACGTCGGTCGCGGCGAGCAGGAGCGCGTCCCGGCGCGCAGCGGCGTTCAGCCGTCGGCGGCGCGGGCGTTCGTCTTCGAAGGTTGCGGCTTGACGGGGCATGGTCGGGCTCGTACCGTAAGCGTAACTGAATGGGTACCCACTTAGTTACGGGAAGGGCAGGGAGAGATCGTGGAAAGCATCGCAACGAGGTCGGCGGCGCGGGCCGGCGTGGCCGGCGGCGCGCGGTCGGCGAGGTCGGGGCTCGTCCTGCTGGTCGTCGGCCTGCTCGCCGCGCTCGCGCCGCAAGCGGCGGCCGCCTCCCCCGCGCCGGACGGGACGGCCGACCTCGCGGTCACGTTCCCGGTGCACGCGACGAACACCTCCCGCGTCGCGTGCGGCACCGCCGGCGGCGATTACGTCCTGCACGGTCACCTGACGGCACCCCGCAGCGCGCTCTCAGGATCCGGCGCTCACGCCGTCACGCTCTACGTGCACGGGCTCGACGTCCGCGAGTGGTTCTGGCGGTTCGAGGCCGTCGCCGGCTACGACTACGCGCACGAGATGGCGCGCGCGGGGCTCGCTTCGCTCACGATCGACAAGCTCGGCTACGGCGCGAGCGGGCGCCCGGGCGGGAACGCGAGCTGCGTGGGGGTCCAGGCCGACGTGGTCCACCAGGTCGTCGGCCTCCTGCGGCGCGGCGCGTACGGCGTCGAGGACGGCACACCGGTGGCGTTCGGCAGGGTCGCTCTCGCCGGCCACTCCAACGGCGGGGTCATCGCGCAGGTGGAGGCCTACTCGTACAAGGACGTGGACGCCCTGCTCGTCCTGTCGTGGGCCGACCAGGGCTTCACCCAGGCGACCGAGCAGTCGTTCGCCCGCGCGGGCGTGGTCTGCGCGACCGGCGGCGAGGCGGAGCAGCCCGGCTATGCATATTTCGGTCAGACCCCCGACGACTTCCGCGCGGAGTTCTTCCACAGTGCGGCCGAGGACGTGCGCGCGGCCGCCACCGCCCTGCGGAACCCCAACCCGTGCGGCGACATGAGCTCGATCCCACCGGCGATCGCGGCCGACCAGACCGGACTTGCGGAGATCGCGGTCCCGGTGCTCGTCGCGTCGGGGCGCGACGACGCGGTCTTCAGCGCCGACGGGGTCCGCCAGCAGCGCGACCACTTCAGCGGCAGTCGCGACGTCTCGCTTGCGATCCTGGACGACACCGCGCACGCGGTGACCCTCGAGCGGACCGCACCCGGCTTCCGCGAGCTGGTCGCGTCGTGGCTGGGGGCGCGCGGCTTCGCCGCGGCGCCGCCCGGCCCCGGCGGGCCCCCCGGCACGCCGGCGCCGCGACCCGGTCCGCCCGCCCCGCCCGCCCCGCCCGCCCCGCCGCGCCCACCGGCCCCGCCGCGCTCGCTGCACGGCTGTCGCGCCGGCGGGAACATCGAGGTCGGCACCTCCGGTTCGGACAGGCTGCGCGGCACGCGCGGCGCCGACACGCTGATCGGGCACGGCGGCCGCGACCGGCTGCTCGGCTTCGCGGGGCGCGACTGCCTCGCCGGTGGTCGCGGGCCTGACCGCCTCGCCGGCGGCCGCGGACGTGACCGGCTCCTCGGCGGACCCGGCCACGACGTGATCGACGCTCGCGACCGCCACCGCGACGTCGTCGACTGCGGGCGCGGCCGTGACGTCGTGCGGGCCGACCGCCGCGACGTGGTCCGACGGTGCGAGCGCATCAGGCGGCGGGCACGATGAGCAGCCGGACGATCACGCCGTCCGTCGTCGAGTTCCGCAGCGGCGCATCGACATGCCGCGCACTGCACTACGCGGCGGCGACCGCGAGACGCAGGCCGTGCGTCGTCATGGCCCACGGCTTCGGCGGGACGCGAGACGCGGGACTCGAGCCGTATGCCGAGCACTTCGCCGACGCGGGCCTCGACGTCCTGCTGTTCGACTACCGCCACTTCGGCGAGAGTGACGGCGAGCCGCGCCAGCTCCTCTCGATCCGACGGCAGCTGGGCGACTGGCGGGCGGCGGTGCGCTGCGCACGCGGCCTCAGCGGCGTCGACGAGCACCGGATCGCGCTGTGGGGCACCTCGTTCAGCGGCGGGCACGTCATCCGGATCGCGTCCGAGGACGAGCACGTCGCGGCCGTCGTCGCCCAGGCGCCGATGCTCGACGGCGCCGTCGCGCTGGGTCAGGTCCGTCGAGAGGCGGGGTTTCGGCACATGGCCCGCCTCACGGCGGCCGGGATCGTCGACCTCGTCCGCGCCGCGGCCGGGCGGTCGCGCCACACGATCGCGATCGCGGGCGCGCCCGGGTCGCGTGCGGCGCTCACGACGAGCGACGCGCTGCCGGGGTGCGAGGCGATCTTCCCGCCGGGCTGGCGCAACGAGGTGGCCGCCGGGGTCGCGTTGTCGCTCCCGTTCTACCGACCGCTCCGCCGCCTGGAGCGCGTCCGCTGTCCGGTGCTCATCCAGGTCGCCCAGCGCGACCGGATCGTGCCGCCCGAGGTCGCGCGCAGGGCGGCCGAGCGACCGCCGGTCGCCGAGTTCCACGAGTACCCGATCGGCCACTTCGACGTCTACGGCGGAAAGGCCTTCCGCCGCGCCGTCGACGACCAGGTCGACTTCCTGGCGCGCCATCTGCACGTGTCGACCGCTTCGCCGGTCGCGGCGGATCCGGCGCCCGAGCGCCTGCGCCGCCGACGGCGTGATCGGGCGCGGAACTGACCGTCGGCCGCGGGAGCAGCGTCACACACCGAGCCGGGGTGCAGCACCCAGATTTCCGGAGGCTTGCGTTGCCCGCCAACACCGAGACGACCGCTGCGGAGGGGGGCACGCCAAGGCGGGACGACGTCCAGGGGGCAGGCCGCTTGTGGTTCCGCCGCGGCCGGTGAACCCCGTCAGCTACACGATGGAAGCAGATCAAGATCCGATAGCAGGCAGGGCCGACGCCGCGCCGCCGCACGATCCGCTGCTCGAGAGGGCCGCGGAGGTCGCCGCGCTCGACGCGATGCTCGACGCGGTGGAGCGCGGGGAGGGCGGGTGCGCGCTCATCGAGGGCCCTGCGGGCATCGGGAAGACCCGGCTCGTACGCGAGCTCGTCGCGCGCGCGCAGACGCGCGGGGTGAAGGTCGCCCTGGCGCGAGGGACCGAGCTCGAGCGCGACTTCGCGTTCGGCGGCGTGAGGCAGCTGTTCGAGCCGCTCGTGGCGAGCACCGGTCCGCAGCAGCGTGACGAGCTCTTCTCGGGGGCCGCGGCTCTTGCGGCTCCGCTGCTGACGCGGACGGCGGTCGAGCAGCCTCCGTCGGCCGACGAGGAGGCGACGTTCGCGGTGCTGCACGGCCTCTACTGGCTGACCGCCAACTATGCCTCGCAGCGGCCCCTCGTGGTCGTCGTGGACGACGCCCATTGGGCCGACGCGCCCACGCTGCGGTTCCTTGCCTATCTGGTCAACCGCATCGGTGATCTCGCCGTTCTCGCGGTCGTCGTCCGCCGGTCCTTCGAGCCGGGCACGGACACCCAGCCTCTCGACGAGATCGCGGAGACTCCCGGCACGCGACGGCTGCGGCCGGTGCCTCTCGGCGCGGATGGCGTCAAGCGGCTCGTCGCCGCCTTCTTCGACGCGGAGCCGGCACCCGCCTTCGTCAGCGCCTGCGTGCACGTGACCGGCGGCAATCCGCTCCTCCTGCGTGAGCTGCTGTTCGCGCTCCAGGCGCAGAAGGTTGCGCCCGTCGAGAGCTGCGTCGACACGGTGCTCGAGGCGGCTCCGGACACGCTCGCCACGTCGCTCCTACGCCGGCTGCAGCGGCTCGGGCCCGACGCCTCGGCCCTCGCGCGTGCGGTCGCGCTGCTGGGCGAGCGCGCGGACCTGCCCGTGGCCGCCCAGCTCGCGGGGCTCGCGTGGGTCCAGGCGCTCGAGGCGACGGACGCGCTGACGCGCGCCGGCATCTTCTCGGGCGAGCAGCTCGGGTTCGCGCACCCGATCGTCGGCCGTGCGATCTACGGGGAGATTCCTGCTCTGGAGCGGACGGATGCCCACGCGAGCGTCGCTCGCCTGCTGGCCGCGAGGGGCGCCGACGACGACGAGGTCGCCGTCCACCTGCTGGCCACCTCGCCGCAGGGCGACGCGTGGCCGGTCGAGGTCCTCGTCCGTGCCGCCGACTGGGCACAGTCACGCGGGGCGCCGGATGTCGCCGCGACCTACCTGCGCCGCGCGTTGATGGAGCCGCCCGATGCGCGTATGCGCACGCAGATCCTGTTCCGACTGGGCCTGGCCAAGACCGCGGCGTCAGACGCGAGCGGCTTCGCCGACCTGCGCCTAGCGCTCCGGGCGACGGAAAGCGCGGAGGCGCGGGCGCGTCTGGCTGTCGAGGTGGCGCGCGCTCACTTCGGGTGGGGGAACTTCAGCGCGGCGGCGGAGGTGGCGCGCGAGGCCCTTGGCGGCCTGCCCGCGGGCGGCGGCGCGACCGCGACACGACTGGAGGCGCTCATGCTCGGGTGCGCCTTCCTCGACGAGGCGCTGCTGCCTGGCGTCGAGGATCGCCTGCTCGAGCTCTCACGCGACCCGAGGCGCATCACCGATCCTGTGCTGCTCGCGACGACTGCGGTGTTCGCGACGGCGCGGTTCGAGGAGCACGCCGAAGCGCCGCTCGCCGACCGGGCTCTGAGAAGCGAGAGCGGGACCGTACTCGAGAACATCCTCACGTTCGGATACGCGGCGAACGCGTTGATGACAGCGGGCCGCCTCGGCGACGCGCGCCGCGTATGGGACCGGCTGGTGTCGGATGCACGCCTAGCCGGCTCGCAGAGCGCGCTGCGCTTCGTCTCGAGTCTCCGTGCATACCTGCTGTTGCGCCTCGGGGACGTCAACGGGGCAGAGGCCGACGCGCGGTTCTCGCTCGATCACCTCCCAGAGCGCGTCGGCGCCCAGCTGCCGTTCCTGCTCGCGCCTCTCGTCGACGTACACGTGGAGCGCGGCGATCTCGCCGAGGCAGCGCAAGCGATCGAGCTCGAGCCGGCCGCGAACAGCACGAGCATGTTCCAGTCGAACTACCTGCTTGACAGCGTCGCGCGCCTTCGCCTCGCCGAGGGCCGGGGCCGCGAGGCGATCGACCACCTGCGCGAATGCGGTCGCAGCGTGGAGAGCTGGGGGATCCGCAACCCCGGCGTGCTGCCATGGCGGACGAGCCTCGCGCTGGCCCTCGTCGCGGAGGGCGAGCACGAGGAGGCTTCGGCGCTCGCCGGAGAGGACGTCGTCCTCGCGCGGGCGTTCGCCGTGACGCGGGAGCTCGGGATGGCGCTCCGAGCGGCGGCACTGGCGAGCCCCGAACCAGTTGAGAGCCTGCGCCTCCTCCGCGAGTCCGTGCAGGCGCTGGAGCGTTCCGAGGCGTCGCTCGAGCTGGCGCGCTCGCTCGCAGACCTCGGGCGCCGGCTGCGCGAGCGCGGTGATCGCTCCGACTCACGCGACCCGCTGCGGCGCTCCCTCGACCTGGCGATCCGGTGCGGCGCCGACGCGTTGGCCGCCCGCGCGCACGAAGAGCTGCTGGCGAGCGGCGGACGCCCGCGCAGGCTGGTGACGCGCGGTGCCGACGCGCTCACCGCGAGCGAGCGTCGCGTCGCGGCCATGGCGGCGGACGGCCTGACGAACAAGGAGATCGCGCAGGCGCTGTTCCTGAGCGAGAAGACCGTCGAAGGCCATCTGGGGCAGGCCTACCGAAAGCTCGAGATCAAGGCGCGGTCACAGCTGCGGCAAGCGCTGGCAGACCTGTCGTGACGGCGGCCAGCGCAGCGACGGACGAGCACGAGCGCAAAGAACAAGGGGAAGATCGGGGGATGCCACACGCTCGCGCGACGGTCGCGCGGGAAGCCTTCTCGCGAGGATGGAGGTTCAGCGAGACCCGCGCACAGAGGCACGTGCGTCGCGGGCGGGCGACGCGCAGTTGGCGGCTCTGGCCGAGCAGGCCCGGGACGGCGATGACCGCGCGTTCTCGCAGCTGTACGCCATGCTCTTCGGGGAGGTCGAGCGCTGGCTGCGCGGCGTCCTGAAGGATCGTGAGGAGGCCGCTGACGCCGCCCAGCAGGTCTTCCTCCGCGCGTTCGAGGCCCTGCCCCGCTATACCGAGCGAGGGGGATTTCGCGCGTGGGTCTTCTCGATCGCGCGCAATCACGCGTGGGATCGGCTCAACGCCGCCTCCCGGTCCACGTTCGCCGTGGCCCCGGAGGATCTCGACCGGCACGAGCGGCGCGGGTCCGCAGCCACGGGCGGGAGCGACGCTCACGAGGACCTCGCGGCGATCGAGCGGGTCATCGCGCGGCTCCCCGCGAAGCAGCGGCGCGTGCTGCGCCTGCGCTTCGTCTTCGACATGACCGCACCCGAGATCGCGCGCGTGCTGGGCATCAGCGTCGACGCCGTCCGACACCTCCAGCAGCGTGCGCTGCGCTCGCTCGCTCGAAGCGGGCGCCGCGACGCCGTCACCAGCCGCTGAGCCCTGGTGTCTCTTGCGCGCCGAGGTTACGGCCGGGCCATGGTCTCCCTCTTGCGACCCGCCCAGTACTGGTCGTTGAACAGCCCTGCTCCGTAGCTCGGCAGCTCGTTGGTAGTGATCACGGTCCGGCGCACGCCGACGGAAAAGGCGCCGAGCGAACGCTCTGCGCTTCCTAGGCCGCGCCCGAACCTTGCTGCGTTGCGTCCGACCCTCGTGAGGCCGAGGAGCTTCGTGGCGGGGTTGAATGGCTTGAGGTGCCCGGCGACGAGGCCGGTGCCCGTCTGCTTCAGCGCGAGCCCCGCGTCCCCGGTTTCGACGTAGGTCTCCGCGCCCTCCTCGAAGGTCAGCGCAGTGGCCCACCCTCCGAGCGGGGCGCAGCCGCCGACTGTCACGATCGTGCATCCGACCGCTGCCCCCCCGACGATCGTGCTCTTGTTCTCCCAGGCCCACGCACTGACCTTGGCGATCACCTTGATCACCGGGATCAGGAAGTCCAGGTTGATCCGAGGCCCCTCGACGTAGGGCTGGAAGTCGCCACCCATCGTCGCCCGCACGCAGTCCTTCGGGGTCGGCGCCAGGCACTCGCCCTGCTTGACGATGCGAGGACCGGGCTGGCCGCCGAAGGAGTCGTACGAATAGCTCGACGCGTCGGAGCGCGGCGCCGGGATGGGCGCGAAGCCGTTCCGGGTCTCTCGTGAAGTTGCAGGCGTCAGCTGCCGAGGCGTTCGCCCAGATACGACCTCCGGCGGCTGCGTCATCCTGTCCGCGATGACAGCCGCCTGCGCGGCGATCGCCTCCGCGGCGATCGCCGCGTGCCCGCAGTGGCAAGCGCTGCTCACCGCGACCCCCACCGAGGCCAGCCCGTCGCCGATCGCGCTACCGACAGAGCCGCCACCGCCACCGTGATGGTGGTGGCCCTTCTTCCCGTCACGGTTGCTCATGGCCCCCTCGGGAGCGGGCATGTGGCCGTCGAACTCGACGTTGTTGACGGGGTTGGCGCCGGCGAACGCGTAGCGGTTCTGGGTCAGGGGGTCGGCTTGGAGGAACTGGTCGTCGACCGCCGACTCGAAGCGGTCCTGCGACAGGAAGCGGCCGCTGTCAGGTCGGTACTCGCGGGCCTGCATGTCGTACGACTTCACGCCCGAGTCGAAGTAGAAGCCCTCGTACCGGAACGGGTTCTCGTGCGCCTGCGTGCTCAGCGCGCTGTCGGGCTTCTCCCGCTCCTCGGGGCTCAGCTCGGCGTCGGGAAGCTTCTCGTCCTCGCCGTACGGGTCGTAGAGGTAGGTGGCCTTCCCGTTGTCGGCGATGTTCCCGTCGCCGTCCTCGAGGGACTCCACCGAGCCATTCGCATCGGTCGCGTAGCTGAGGAAGTCCGGCTTCGACCCGCGCGGCGCCCCCTGCTCGCGCGACTGCTTGCCGAGACGGCGTCCCTGTGAGTCGTAGTCGTAGGTCTTGACCGGCTTGTCCTCCTCGGACTCGCGCGAGAGCAGCCTCGAGGTCCCGATATATGAGTAGCCGTGCGGCGTCCCGTGCTCGTCGACGCTGCGATCGCGACGGTCGAACGCGTCGTAGCGGTAGCTCGTCGGCTGCACGTCGCCGCCGCGCGAGAGCGCCATGCGCTCGAACTCGTCGAAGCAGTAGCGGGTGAGGCCCCTCTTGGCGTCGTTCGGCACGTCCTTGCAGTTGGCGGGCGAGCTCGGCCCCTCCGCCGGCGGCGGCCCGTCCGGGATGTTGGTCTTCTTCGTCTCGATCTTCTTGACCGAGCCGAAGTCGTCGTAGCTGTACGTCGAGTACACGTGCGCCGTGAGCTGGGCAGGAACCGTGGTGTCGGTCGCGTGCAGCCGCTCGCCCTCGTAGTCGTACGTCGTCACGACATCGCCGTAGGGCTCGTGGTCCGGCTTCACGTTCTCGTTGAACGTGTCGCGCTTCTCGAGGACGTCCCCGCTCTCGTTGCGCTTGTACGTGACCGTCGTGCCGGCCTTCGTGTCCCCGGACTCCCCCGGCGGGTGCTCGGACTCGTACTCCGAGCCGCGCGTCCACTCCACGAGCTGGCCGCGCGGGTTGAACGCGAGCGCCCCGCGCTCGTCCTTGGTCCGGTTGCCGTCGACGTCGTAGTCGTAGTCCTGTGTCTCCGGGTCATCGGGGCGCCGGTCGCTCGTCTTGCGCGTGATCTGGCCCTGCACGTCGAAGTAGCGTGTCTCGACCGTGCCGTTCGGCTTCGTCCGCCGGCGCATCTCCCCGGAGGGCCACCACGTCGTGGTGGTCTCCCGCCGATCGCCGTCGACGGTGACGGTCGCGGTCTGCTCCCTGTCGAGTGAGTCGTAGGAGAAGGCGGTCGTCTTCGCGTCGTCGCCGCGGTACGTGTCGCCGCTCGACCACACGCCGTCGGTCTGGCGCTCCGTCACGTTGCCGTCCCGGTCGTAGTCGAAGACCGTGTCGAGGCCCCCTTCCCAGGTCTCGTCCACCACGTGCTCGCGCTCGGCGTCGTCGCGCTCGATCTTCAGGATCTTCGAGCTCCCCAACGGCGGCACGGAGTCGGACGCGAGGTCGCGCTGGCGCTCGCCGTAGTCGGCGACGCCGATCAGGGATCGGCTCTCGTTGTAGGCGTAGCGGTACGTCCGGCGGGTGTCGCCGGCCGCGCGCCCGTCTTCGCGCTTGGGCAGCGGCTTGATCGCCGTGCGCTCGAAGAGCGTGCCGTCGTCGTTGAACGTCCGCTCGACACGGCGCCCGTCCGGGGTGTCGGGCGCGTCGTTCGCCGGATCCGCGTGCCTCGTGGTCCACTTCGTCTGGCGACCCTCGGCGTCGTAGTCGTACGTCACCTCGAGGCCCGACACAGGCTCGGACGTGGTCGCGGCAGCGTCCCGGCGCTCGGACTGCCCGCGCACCCAGCCGTTCGCGAAGTACCGGTACGACGTGCGCGGAGCGAGGTCGCTGTCCGCCTCGTGCGGAGACACGACCGTCCTGACGCGATGCAACGGGTTAGGCGCGTCCTCGGTGTCGTCGCGGCGGAACCGCTGGATCAGCCGCCGTCCGTCGCCGTGGGCCTCGGGATCAGCCGGGCCCGTCGGGTGGTCGACCGCGGGGTGATCGGCGTCGGAGGGGGTGCTCCACGGCAGGCGAACCGCGGTGAGCTGGTCATGGTGGTCGTAGTCGCGCACGGTCGCGTGCCAGCTCGCGTTCGCGAGATCGGTCTCCGTCCCGCCGCCCGAGGCGGTCCGGTCGCGCACGAGCGGGTTGCCGTCGGCGCCGACGCCGCTGGGGTTGACCACGCGCCGCAGGTTGCCGTTGGGGTCGTGCTCGTAGACCACGGTGCGGGCGTCCTGGCCGTCGGGACCGGACGTGGTGACGCGCCAAGGCATGCCGCGGCCGTCGTTGGCGATGTGCGTCCGGCGCTCGATGATGCCGCCGCCGTCGTGGCTCGCCGCGCCCGGCGCACTCACGTCCTCGAGGTTGCCGTCGGCGTCGTAGCCATAGCTCGCCTCGGACCCGTCGCCCGCGATGCGTCGCTCGAGTCGATCGGCGGGCGTGTAGTGGTACTCCGTCGCGTACGGCGAGTCGGGATTGCACGTCGTCGACCCGGCGTTCGGCGACTCCTCGCACGTCCGGTTGCCGTTCTCGTCGTAGCCGTACGTCCACCGGGCGCCGGACGGGTCGCGCTCCGCCACCAGCCGATCGAGCGAGTCGTAGCTGAACGTGACGACGTGCAGCGCCGACAGGACCGCGGTCTTGCGTGCCTCGAGGTTGCCGTTCAGGTCGTAACCGAAGGTGGAGACCTGGCGGCCGCCCGACTGTGGCTGGAAGTCGATCGCAGAGCCGCCGGGGGTGCTCTCGGCCCCGCGGCGATCGGCGCTGTCGTACGTGAACCGCGTGAGTTGCAGCGTCCCGTCGCGGTAGGTGGTGAGGTTGCCGTCCTTGTCGTAGGTGTACTTGCGCTCCGTCCGGCGATCGCCGTCGAACGGCCACGACTTGCTCAGCACGCGCCCCTGCGGGTCGTAGCCGATCGTCCGGCGCTGGTGGGCAGCGTCGACGATCCCGGTCAGCCGCATCGTCGCGTCGTACTCGAGGCTGGTCCCGCCGACGTCCGGCAGCATGTCGCCCGGGTCCTGCCGGTCGACCGTTCCGAACTTGCTCTTGTCCGGTCCGTCGGGGAGGTCCGAGCCGCCGTCCGACCCCGCCGCGGTGCGCGTCACGTCGCCGCTCTCGCCGATCGCGGGGCCGCCCTGCGCGATCTCGAGGTCCATGCCGGCGTCGAGCTCGCGGAAGTGGAGGCCCGGATCGGGGTTCGCCTGGCCACCGCCCCACTGCAGCGCGTAGAACGAGGGACGCGTGGTCCAGCGCAGCTCGCCGCCGTCGTAGTACCGGTTCTCGATGCCGGCGTCCGGGGGGACCTGGCCGTCCAGCCTCTTCCTGGGCCTGCACGGGTTCCCGCCAGCGGCGTTCGTCCTCGCGTCGCAGACCCGGACGGCGTCGCCCGCGGCGTCGCGCCAGTAGGTGATCCTCCACTCGTCGAACTCATCGTGGTCGCGGCCGTACTGTCCCGTGGCGTACGGGATCGAGCGCGAGATCACCTGTCCACCGTCGTCGTACGCGTACGACGTCGTGTATGCGTCGGACTCGGGATCCTTCACGCAGCCGCGGTCGCCGGCGTCGACCGTGCCACGCGGCGACGTCACGCTGCTGACGCTGCCGTCCTTGTCGCGCGCGTACGCGATGCAGCCATCGGGCGTGCGCTCGGCGACGACCCGGTCCTGCGGGTCGTAGAACGTGTGGGTGAGGAAGGCGTCGTCGCGTGAGGCACCGTGGAACGCGCTCGGCGGCCAGGCCATCGTCTGGTTCCCGTTCTTGTCGTACTCGTACTGGGTGCGCAGGGGCGTCTGGTCGGCCTCGTCGGGCGTGCGCCGCTGGACCGCGACGGTGCGCCGGTCCGTCCTGTCGTAGCCGTACGAGGTACGACGGCCCGTCGGCGATGCGGCGTTGCGGGTGGCGTCCATGACCGTGGCACCCTTGTTGCGCCGTGGGTCCACGACGCCGACGAGGTTGTCGCGCCGGTCGAAGGCGTACGAGGTGATGGCGGCCGCGACGTCCGCCGTCGGCGGGGCCGGCCGGATCTCCGCGACGCGGCGGCCCACCGGGTCGAGGCAGTAGCGCGTGACGTGGGCGCGCGCGGTCGGCGCGGTCGCCCCGGTGCAGGTCGGCTCCTCGTCGTCGGCCAGGCTCGCGCCGGCGTGGTTGCCCTCCGGGTCGATGCGCGCGATCAGCCGCGTCGCCGCGTCGTAGACATAGTCGGTGACCTCCGTCACGCCGTCCCCGGGGGCCTTGACCGTGCGCGCCTCGCCCAAAGGGCCGTACGCGATCGTCGTCGTCGCGATGCCGTCGTCGTCGGTCAGGACGTTGCCGTCGCGATCGTAGGTGCGCTTGTGGACCCGATACCGCGGCCCGGCGTTGGCGGTCTCCTCGCGGGCTGTGTCGTCGGACAGGCGCGGGACCCGCTCGAGGGTCAGCCGGTCGAAGGCGTCGTAGTCGAGCGAGGTCGTGTAGTGAGCGTCGGCGTTGCCGCTGCGGTTCGTCGCGCGCGGGTCGACGATCGACGTGACGTTCTCGCGGACGTCGTACGTGTAGTCCCACGCACCGCCGCGCGGGTCGACCACGCGGCGGGGGTTGCCGCCGATCGTGAAGTCGCTGAATGCCGTCGTGCGTTCGAGCTCGTCCTTCTCGCTGGTGATCACGCCGTGCGTGCCGTAGACGGTCTGCGTGGGCTGGCCGGTGCGACCGGGCTGGTTCCATCGCTTCGTGATCGTGCCGTCCTGCTCGACCTGGAACGACGACCCGGTGTCCGCCTCCGGCCTGCGGATCTCCTTCAGGTCGGCGACGTAGGTCCCGCCATCGTCCTCCACGTCGGGCGCGAGCAGCGGCGCCGCGGCGTGGTGGTGCACGCCGTTTCGGAACTCGTAGTCGAGGTTCGTCGTCAGCTTCTTCTCGGTGTCCGGCCAGTCCGGGAACTGGACCTGCGACCTCAGCACACCGGTTCCGTGCTGCTCGTCGTAGGTCAGCTCGGTGTGGCTCTCCTCGTCCGTGCCCTTGGCCTGGTCGAGGACTGCGACAGCGTTGACGAGGCTGTTCCACGTCAGGGCGGTCTTGGTGCCGAGCGGGTCGGTCACGGTCGTCGGGCGCCCCTCGGGGTCGAGGTCCGTCCGCGTCGTGGCCGTTTGCGCGATACCGCCTCCGGGCCGCCGGCTGAGGACGTCCGTCACCGCGAACTGCGTGGTCCGGTTCGACTCGGGGTCGCGCGTGTAGACGTACGTCGTCTCGCGATCGTTCGCGGCCGTGCGGCAACCGCCGGGCTTCGCGGGCGGATCATCGGTGGTCGGTAGCGGCGACTCACCGTCGTTGCGCGGCGTGACGCCGCACACCTCGCGCGGCACGCGGGCCAGGCCGGCCGCGGTCGCGCCGGTGGCGCCGGTGGGGTTGCGGCGGTCCTCCGGGCGCACGTACCGGATGACGGTTGCGCGGCCGGCATCGCCCGCGATGACGCGTGTCATCTGACGGTCCTGGGCGAACTGCGCGGCGCCGTCCTGCCAGCTCTCGTACTCGAAGCGCGTCACGCGCTGCTCGGCGCCCGCGGCCTCGGTGAGGCTCGTGAGGTAGCCGGCGTCGTCGTAGCCGAACAGATACCGGCGCCCTGCGTGGTCGTCGATCCAGTCGATCTGGCCGGCGCGGCCGCCGACGAGCGACGCTGACGCGTAGAACAGGCGCCGCGGCAGCTCGTTGAAGGTGTCCGGATCGTCGTAGTGCGGCAGCACCACCGGCTCGTCGGGGTAGTGGACGAGCAGCTCGCGGGTGCCCGAATCCAGCGTGCCGTCCTGCTTTCGCTGCGGCACGCCCGCGTTGACGACCTTGACGACGCGACGGGCGCAGACGACGGGCGTGCCGTTCAGCGGGCCGCCGGGGATCACGAGACGCTCGCCGAGCGGAACGCCGCCCGGCAGCCCGAGCGTCGCCTTGTCGCACAGCGCGATCTTCGCGGTCGTCTGCGGCACCGTCCGTTCCTTGACGCCCGTCAGCGCGTCGTACGTCTCGTACACGTACGTGATGCTGTTGCCGGTGCGGTCCCGGGTGCTCGTCTGGTAGCCGAGGTTGTCGAAGAAGTGCGTGACGCCGTCGGGGCGGGTCATCGCCCACTTCTCGGGGATCGGCGCCAACGCCGTACCACCCTTCTTGTAGCGGCGCAGGTGCATGTTCAGCCCGGGTGGCGCGACCCATTCGCCGCCGGCGCGGGTGAACGTGTGAACGGTCCCGTCGCTGTCGGTGAGCGTGATGTGCAGGCCGTCCGCCGCGGGGATCGGCTCGCCCAGCTCGGGCAGCTGCGTGCCCTCCTCCGCGGCCTGGGCGATGAGGACACCTCCGAGCGGCTCGTTGAGGCGGGCGGGGCCGGAGATCCCGAGGGAGACGCCGACGCCGGCGGGTCCGTAGGACAGGCCGGGCAGCTCGCGCGCGACCCCCTCGTCGCTGAGGTCGACGACGGGCATGCCGCCGAGCGTCGAGCCCATGACGCCGCCGCGGTCCTGCGAGTTGTAGGTGACGTTGACGACCGTGGAGAGCCGGCCAGGGTCGACGATCGGGACGCTGTGCCAGACCGCGTTGCCGGTCTCCGCGTTGACGAAGAGCCTGCTGCCGCCGCCGGTATCGGTGTCGTCGTACTGGAACCAGTGCTCGAGCCCCAGCTTGTTTCGGCTGGCCGGGCGGAGCATGTCGACGAAGTTGACGACGGTCACGTACCACGACTGCTCGACGAAGTTGTCGGTGAAGTCGGTGACATGCACGGTCACCTTCACCCGACCGGAGGCGGTGGTGGAGTTCCAGTGGAGGTCGGCGGGCTTGGGCGACTTGCACTCCCGCGTCGTGCAGTCGCCGTCGACGTGGTCGACGGACGTGCCGTCGATGAGCAGGTCGACCCGCTTGACGCCCGAGAGCGTGTCCGCCGCGTCGGCATGCACGGTCTGGTCGCCACCGCCGACGTAGCCGTCGCGCGCGCGCCACAGCGACCCGCTGACGTTCGACATCGTCGGGTCCGTGCTGTCCAGCCACAGCGACCACGACTTCACGACCGTGTGCTCGACGGCATCGCTGGTCACCGCCATGACCTGGTGCTCGCCGTCGTCGCCCGCCGGCGTCGTCCATGAGTAGGTCTGCGACCCCGGCGCGGTCGGGCAGCCGGCCGCCGCACTGCAGGAAGGCGCATAGCTCTTGCCGGGCGTGAGGTCC
>DASVQN010000033.1:0-5814 GCA_036389155.1 Solirubrobacteraceae bacterium | reverse complement strand
GGCCGGCAACGTCACGGAGTTCGACGGGGACCTCGGGCTCGTGATCGGGGCCGGCGGCGGCTCGCTCACCCTGTTCGACGCGGTCCGCAACCACGGCGGCAAGCCGGCCAACTACTGCGAGATCGGCGGCAACCCGTCCGTCCGCAAGGCCGCCGGGCTGGCGAAGCTCGTGCTGTCCAAGCCCGGCGTGGACAAGATCGCCGTGATGATGTCCATCGTCTCCAACACGCGCGTGGACATCGTCGCGCGCGGCGTCATCAAGGCCTGCCTGGAGCTGGGCTACGACCCGGCGGAGAAGATCGCCATCTTCCGCATCCCCGGCGCCTGGGAGGAGGAGGGCTTCAAGATCCTCGAGGCCTACGGCGTCCCCTACGCCGACCGCTCGGTCTCGCTCAACGAGGCGGCCCGCCGGGCCGTGGAGGGCGCGAAGTGAGCATCCTGCTGAACGCGGACACGACCTTCATCGTCCAGGGCATCACGGGGCGCGAGGCGGTCAACCTCACCCGGGAGTGCCTCGACTACGGCGTCGGCGCGAAGGTCGTCGGCGGCGTCACGCCCGGCCGCAAGGGGCGCGACGTCCACGGCGTGCCGGTCTTCGACACCGTCGCCCAGGCTGTCGAGGCCTACGGGCGGCCGATCGACGGCTCCGTCGTCACGGTCCCGCCGGCGTTCACGAAGGACGCCGTCTTCGAGGCGATCGAGAATGAGATCAAGCTCGTCGTCATCGTCACCGAGCGCATCCCCCGCCGCGACGTCGCCGAGATGGTCGAGCTCGCGACGATGCGCGGCGCGCGCATCATCGGCCCCAACTGCCTGGGGATCATCGTCCCCGACGTCATCAAGATGGGCGGCATCGGCGGCCCGGCGAAGGACGCGGCGAAGGCCTACTCCCCCGGCCCGATCGGCGTCATCTCGCGCTCGGGCGGCATGACGACCGAGATGTCGTCGACGCTCACCGCCGCCGGCCTCGGCCAGTCGACCGCGGTGTCGATCGGCGGCGACGCGATCATCGGCTCGACCTACGCGGAGCTGATGCCGCACTTCGAGGCCGACGAGCAGACCGAGGGCATCGTCATCTACACCGAGCCGGGTGGCCGCATGGAGGCCGAGCTCGCGAAGTGGGTCACCGAGAACGACTCGCGGCTGCCGATCGTCGCGTTCATGGCGGGCAAGTTCATGGACGAGATGCCGGGCATGAGCTTCGGCCACGCCGGCACGATCGTCGAGGGCAAGGAGGACACCGCGACCGAGAAGATCGCGCGGCTCGCGGCGGCGGGGATCACCGTCGCCGAGGAGATCTCGCAGATCCCCGACCTGATGAAGGCGAAGCTCGCCGAGAGGAGCCCGGCATGAGGGACGACGCCACGTTCATCGGCATCGAGGTCGACGACGCCGTCGCCGGCGACGCCGAGCTCGGCCGCCGGCTGCAGGAGGCCTGCCCCGTCGACATCTACGCGGCCGCCGAGAGCGGCGTGGAGATCGTCCACGAGAACGTCGACGAGTGCATCCTGTGCGGGCTGTGCATCGACGCGTCGCCGGAGGGCACCGTCCGCGTGCACAAGCTCTACAGCGGCGAGGTCCTCGGCGCCTCCGCCTGACCCGCCCTTCGTCACGCTGCGCCGCCGGCCGCGGTCGGCGGCGCTCATGCGTGTCGGCTACCGCGTGGCGTATCGCGCGCTGACCCTCTACGGGAGGGTCGTCGCGCCGACGGCGAACGGGGTGAAGTGCCTGCTGCGCGACGACCGCGGGCGCGTGCTGTTCGTCCGCCACAACTACGGTGCGCGCTCGCACTGGGAGCTGCCGGGCGGCGGCGTGCGGCGCGGCGAGCGCGGCGACGAGGCGGCCGAGCGCGAGGCGTGGGAGGAGCTGGGCGTGCAGGCGGCGGCCTGGCGCGAGAGCGGGAGCACCGAGGGCCGCTGGTACGGCCAGGAGCACGTGCTGACCATCTTTACGGGCGAGGACTGGCACGGGCCGCTGAGGACCGACCCGGTCGAGATCGCGGTCGCCGAGTGGTTCCCCCTCGACCGCCCGCCAGCGCCGCTGGGGCCGACGACCGTGGCCGCACTCGACGCGCTCGTACGCTCGGACGATGCCTGAGCTTCCCGAGGTCGAGCGGGCGCGCGCGCTGATCGAGGAGCGCGCGCTCGGCCGGCGGATCGCCGCCGTCGACGACAGCGACACGTACGTCTGCCGCCCGCACCAGCCGGGCGAGCTGGCCGACGCGCTCGTCGGTCGGACGCTCGTGCGCGCGAACCGGCGCGGCAAGACGATGTGGGTCGACACCGAGGACGGCGGCCCGGTGCTCGGGCTGCACCTCGGGATGGCCGGGCGGATCGTCGTCGACGACTCGTCCGAGGGCGATCCGGCGCCGGAGGGCGAGAAGCTCGTGCCGCTGTGGGACCGCTTCGTCGTGTCGTTCGACGACGGCGGGAGGCTCGTGCTGCGCGACAAGCGCCGGCTCGGGCGGGCGGTCCTCAACCCGGACCTCTCGGGCCTGGGTCCGGATGCCGCGGAGGTGGGGCGCGACGCGTTCCGCTCGCGCGTGGGCCGCGGCGACGCGCCGCTGAAGGCGCGCGTGATGGACCAGTCGGTGATCGCGGGCGTCGGCAACCTGCTGGCCGACGAGGCGCTGTGGCGCGCGGGGCTGTCGCCCGAGCGGCCCGCAGGCTCGCTTTCCGAGGAGGAGCTCGACCGGCTGCGGCGCGAGATCCGCGCGTCGACGCGGCGCGCGATCCGCCTCGGCGGCGTGCACACCGGCGACGTGATCCCGGCGCGCCGGCGCGGCGGCGTGTGCCCGCGCTGCGGGGCGGAGATGGCGCGGGCCACGATCGGCGGGCGGACGACGTACTGGTGCCCGGCCGAGCAGGTCTGAGCGCCGCGAGGTCAAATTCGGTCGTATGAGTTGGTACGAGCTGCTCAAGTCGCTGCACGTCCTCGCGATCGCGACCTGGTTCGGATCTGGGATCGCGCTCACGGTCCTCGGCTACCGCTCGCTCGCGGCGGGAGCGGGGCCGTACGGGAGCTTCGTCGTCAACGCGGCGTGGTGGGCGAGCCGCGCCCACCCGACCGCGGGCGTCGTCGCGCTGCTGACGGGCTTCGGCATGGTCGCCGACGCCGATTACTCGATGGGCGACACGTGGCTGTGGCTGGGCCTGCTCGGCCTCGTCGTGTCGATGGGGATCGGCGGGGCGCTCATCGGCAGGACCGCCGACGGGATCGTCAAGTCGGTCGAGGGCGCGGGCGGCGCGCTGCCCGAAGCACAGCGCCCCGCGGTCGGCCGGCTGCTCCTCTACGTGCGGATCGAGCTCGCGATCGTCGCGCTCGTCGTGTTCGACATGGTCGCCAAGCCCGGGTTGTAGGGGCGCCCCGCGCGCTACTTCGCGATGTCGAGCACGATCCCGGCGACGAACGCCAGGATCGCCGTGCCGGCGAGGAAGCCGACGCCCGCGGCGGTGCTCTCCTGATCGCGGTCCGCGGCGCCGGTCGCCCGCAGCACGAGTGCCACGAGGCAGCCGAAGCCGAAGCAGGCGATGCCGGCGTAGAACATCGTCTTGTCGAAGTCCGCCTCGTTGTCGACGGGGTAGCGCTCGGCGCCGGAGCCGAAGATCAGCGTGACCGACGCGCAGAAGACGATCCACGTGACGACTCCGACGGCGGCCAGCACGGCGCTTCCTTCAGTGTCGGGCGCGGCGCGTGCGGGCCCGCTCCTCGTGCTTCTCGACGACCCGCTCGATGAGCTGCAGGATCTGCGTCGGGCCGCTCGCCTTGGCCTGCCCGTACATGAACGCCTCGCGCCAGTCGGCGACCTTCGCGTCCTTGGCCATCTCGTTGAAGAACGCGCGCTGCATGTGCACGGTGACCTTCGAGTCGGCGGCGACGTCCTTCGTGACCTTCGGGCCCGGCAGCTCGACGCGGAACTGCTGCGTGTCACCCCGGCCCTGGAGCTCGACCTTCACGACGAGCTTCATCGGCTTGAGCGCGGGCACCTCGTCGGTGAACCGCGTCACCGCCTGCTCGAGGAGAGGGATCGCGTCGCTGGCCATCGCGCGTCAATCTAGCGGCGGCGGGCGTCAGGCGCCGCGCACGCAGCGCTCGTAGGCGTCCGCGCCCGAGCCGCCGCCGAGCGCGGCGGCGAAGCCGAAGAGCCTGGCCGTGTCCAGCCACGGCGGCGCCGGCCTCCGCTCGACGATCGCCGCATGGCTCCCCCATCGCCACTCCTCGGGCCTCCTGCACAGGCGCGACGCGACCGGGTTGCGGGCGATGTAGGCGATGACCATCCAGAGCTGCGCGTCGTCCTGCACACGCACGGAGCCGTACCTGCGCTGGAACAGGTGTCCGACGCGGTCGTGCCGGTGGTTGAAGCGGCGTGCATATCGGCCGTGGACCAGGCACATGCCGGGCCCGAGGTTCGCCTCGGGCGTCTCGAGGAGGAGGTGGACGTGGTTCGGCATGAGGCAGTACGACAGGCAGCGCCACTCCATCCGCCGAACGGACTGCCCCAGCAGGTCGAGGTACGCCCGCCGGTCGAGGTCGTCCACGAAGATCGGCTGCCGGTTGTTCCCGCGGGCGTAGACGTGGTGGATCGCGCCCGCTTCGTCCTCTCGAGGTCTCCGTCCCATGCTCGCGAGAGTCGACCCGAGCACCCTCCTCGCCCCCACCCGTGCCAGGCACGGTGCCAGCCGTCGTGCCAGGCACGGTGCCAGGCACGTTCACATTGCCTGGGGGCGCGGTAGGGCGGGCGGGCGGGCCGTTCAGCGGCGCCTTTCGGAAGCTCGCTGCGGGCGGCAGTAGGCCCGGGCGCCCGCCTAGGCCCGGGCGCCCGCTAGATCTTGTACTTCTGGAGGAGCTTCTTGCCGATGACCATCTTCTGGATCTCGGACGTTCCCTCGCCGATGAGCAGCAGAGGCGCGTCGCGGTAGATCCGCTCGATCTCGTACTCCTTGGAGTAGCCGTAGCCGCCGTGGATGCGCAGCGACTCCTCGGCGCAGAACCGCCCCGCCTCGGAGGCGAAGAGCTTGGCCATGCCGGCCTCGAGGTCGGAGCGCTCGCCGGCGTCCTTCATCCGCGCGGCCTTCAGCGTCATCATGCGGGCCGCCTCGATCTGCGTCCCCATGTCGGCGAGCTTGAAGTAGATCGCCTGGTGCTCGGCGATCGGCTTGCCGAACGTCTTGCGCTCCTGCGCGTAGCGGATGCCGAGCTCGAACGCGCGCTGGGCCAGCCCGACCCCGCGCGCCGCGACGTTCACGCGCCCCACCTCGAGCGCGTCCATCATCTGCGGGAAGCCCTTGTTCAGGCCGGCGTCCTCGCCGCCCAGGATGTTCTCCGCCGGGCACTTGTAGCCGTCGAAGACCAGCTCGGTCGACTCGACGCCCTTGTAGCCCATCTTCTTGATCTGCGGCGGGACGGTCAGGCCGGCGTAGTCGCCCGTGTTCTCGCTGACCCCCGGCTCCTTCTCGGCGATGAAGCAGGTCATGCCCTTGTAGGGCGGGTCGGTCTTCTCGGTCTTGACGAGCACGAAGCACAGGCCCGACATGAGCCCGTTGGTGACCCACATCTTCTGGCCGTTGATCTCGTAGGCGCCGTCGTCCTGCTTGGCGGCGCTCGTCTTGATGGCCTGGACGTCGGAGCCGAGCTCGGGCTCCGAGAGCGAGAACGACGCGCGCAGCTCGCCGGTCGCCATCTTCGGCAGGAAGTACTCCTTCTGCTCGTCCGTCCCGAACTTCATGAGCAGGTAGGAGCCGATGAAGTGCGTGTTGACGATCCCCGAGACCGAGATCCAGCCGCGTGAGAGCTCCTCGACGATCATCGCGTAGG
>DASVQN010000032.1:0-41902 GCA_036389155.1 Solirubrobacteraceae bacterium | reverse complement strand
CGAGGGCGGCCCGTGGCGGGAGCTGCTCAACACCGACATGGCCGAGCTGGGCGGCAGCGGCGTGAGCAACGGGGTGGTGACCGCGCTGAAGGAGCCCAGCCACGCCCTGCCGTACTCGGCCGACGTCGAACTGCCGCCGCTGGGGGTCCTGTGGCTGGCGCCCCGGGAGACGGGGACGGAGCCCGCCGCCTGACCGGAGCCGGCCGGCCCTCGTCCCCGAAGCGTACGAACGACAGCGCGTTGCGGTCGGCGTCGCTCCCGTCGATCCAACGGAAGCCCTGCGGACGGTCGTCCCGCTGCCACAACGCCGGCTCGGCTCCGTACACCTGGTTGAGGGTGCGCACCAGATCCTGGACGCCCCGGTGCTCGGGGTACTGGAGTAGGTGCCAGTCGAGGCTGCGCTCGTGGGACCACTCCTGCGCCTGGGCCAGCTCCCCGCCCATGAACAGCAGCTGCTTGCCGGGATGGGCCCACATCCAGGCCAAGAGGGCACGCACGTTGGCCGCCTTCTGCCAGCGGTCGCCGGGCATCCTGCCGAGCAGGGAGCCCTTGCCGTGGACGACCTCGTCGTGCGACAGGGGCAGCATGAAGTTCTCGGTGTAGGCGTACACCATGCTGAAGGTGAGGTCGTCGTGGTGGAACCGGCGGTGCACCGGCTCCTTGGCGAAGTACTCGAGGGTGTCGTGCATCCAGCCCATGTTCCACTTGAACCCGAAGCCCAGCCCGCCGACGTAGGTCGGCCGCGACACGCCGGGCCATGCCGTCGACTCCTCCGCGACCGACACCACGCCCGGCTCGCGCGCGTGGAGCACCTCGTTCATCTCCTTCAAGAAAGCGACCGCCTCCAGATCCTCGCGACCGCCGTGCACGTTCGGCACCCACTCGCCCTCCTTGCGCGAGTAGTCGAGGTAGAGCATCGACGCGACGGCGTCGACGCGGATCCCGTCGGCGTGGAACTCGCGGCACCAGTACAGGGCGTTGGCCAGCAGGAAGTTCCGCACCTCGTGCCGGCCGAAGTTGAAGACGAGCGTCCCCCAGTCCGGGTGCGCGCCGCGCCGCGGGTCCTCGTGCTCGTACAGCGCGGTCCCGTCGAAGCGCGCCAGCGCGAACTCGTCGCGCGGGAAGTGGGCCGGCACCCAGTCCAGCAACACGCCGATCCCGCGCTGGTGCAGGGTGTCGACGAATGCGCGAAAGTCGTCCGGCGTCCCGTACCGCGGCGTCGGCGCGTAGTAGCCGGTCACCTGGTAGCCCCACGACCCCGGGAACGGGTGGGCCATGATCGGCATGAGCTCGACGTGGGTGAAGCCGAGATCGCTCACGTAGTCCGCGAGCTGCGAGGCCAGCTCTCCGTAGGACAACAGCCGCTCGGGATCGGAAGGATCGCGGCGCCACGACGCGAGGTGGACCTCGTAGACCGACATCGGGCCCTCGAACGGCGGCCGCGAGCGCCGCTGCTCCATCCACTCGTCGTCGGAGAACTCGTACGAGGACTCCCACACGACCGACGCCGTCTCCGGCGGCATCTCCGTCGCGAAGGCGACCGGGTCGGCGCGCAGCTGCAGGTCGCCGCCGGGCGTCCGGATCTCGTACTTGTACCGCTGCCCGCTCTCGACGCCAGGCACGAACAGCTCCCACACACCGGTCGGCCCCATCGACCGCATCGGGTGCAGCCGCCCGTCCCACTCGTTGAAGTCGCCCACGACGCTCACCGACCGCGCGGCCGGCGCCCAGACCGCGAACGCGACGCCGCGCACGCCTTCCACCGACCGCACGTGCGCCCCGAGCTTCGCGTACAGCTCCTCGTGGCGCCCCTCGCCGACGAGGTGCAGGTCGAGCTCGCCGACCGTCGGCGCGAAGCGGTAGGGATCCTGGACCGGGAACGACTGCCCACCCGCGTACTCGACCTCGAGCTCGTAGTCGAGCGGGAACTCGGCGTCGGCGAGGACGCCCTCGAAGAGCCCCTCCGCATGCTTGCGCTTGAGCTTGGTGGCGCGGCCGTCACAGTGCACGGTCACGCGCTCGGCAGAGGGGCGCCACGCGCGCACGACGACCCCGCCGCCCCGCTTGCGCGGATGCGCGCCGAGGAATGCGTGCGGCTCGGGATGGTCGCGCGCGAGCAGCCGCTCGACGTCCGTCGCGCTCACGGCGCCGTCACCTCCAGCAGGCGGGCGATGCCCGCGACCGGGATGCCGACCCAGTCGGGCCGGTTGTTCAGCTCGTAGCGCAGCTCGTAGACCGCCTTCTCGAGCTCGAAGATGGCCAGCATCCGCTCGGTGTTCTGCACCCCGTGCGGAAGGAGCCGGGAGTCCACGCTCTCCAAGTACGCGTCGAGGAACGCGCGCCGCGCGCGCTCCTCCCAGTCCTCCGGCGCGACGACGCCGCGCTGGATCTCCGCCGCCGACGCGGCGTAGGCGAACGAGCGCAGCATCCCCGCCACGTCGCGCAGAGGCGAGCGCTTCTGGCGGCGCTGGGGCAGCGTCCGCGCGGGCTCGCCCTCGAAGTCGAGGACGACCCATCCGCGCGGCGTTCTGATCGTCTGCCCGAGGTGGTAGTCGCCGTGGCAGCGGATCACGCGCCCGCCCGCTCCCGCGTGCGCCAGCCCGCGCAGCTGCTCGCGGACCTCCTGGCCGCGCCCGCGGATCGGCTCCAGCGCCTCGCCGTCCTCGGGCAGGTCGCGGAAGATCGCCTCGATCTCCTCGTCGATCGTCGCCAGCAGCAGGGAGATCGCCTCGCCGCTCGGCTCCTCCGGCGCGAAGGTCGGGTCACCGGGGTCCGAGCCCAGCGTCGTGTGCATCCCCGCCGTGACCTCGCCCAGGGTCGCGAGCTCGGAGAGGAACGCCTCCCCGCCGTCGGCCTCGAAGCCGGCCAGCGCGAGGTCCCACCCGTCGCTGCCTCCGGGGAGGAACTCCTGCATCAGCCCGAGCGTCGCGTCGACGAGCCGCCCCGTGTGCGCGTACCACCCCGCGAGCCGCGCGATCGAGTCGAACCCGTGCTCGGTCAGGAAGCGCAGCAGCTCGAGCTCGGGATTCGGGCCCGGCTCGATCCGCCGGTACACCTTCAGGATCAGCTCGTCCGCGAAGACGACCGAGCTGTTGGACTGCTCGACGCCCACCGGCCTCACCTGGCGCAGCTGCTCGTCGGGCGGCATCGCGCCCACCGAGCGGAACGCCCACGTCGCGTCCTCGCTCTCCACCGTCGTGTTCTCGCGGATCGCGCGGGCCAGGCGGAAGACGCACTCCGGGTCGGTCATCGCGTCCTCGCCGCGGCACAGCGGCACCTGGTACAGCTCGTGGGTGCCCGCCTGGAAGCGCACCTCGACGAGCATCAGCGTCACGTCGCCGATCTCGACCTCCTCGAGCACGCGCACGCCCGCGACCTCGCGCGACTTCGACGCGAACCAGCGCTGCTCCACCAGCCAGTCGGCGAGCGTTTCCATCACCCGTCCTCCTCCCCGGCTTCCTCGAGCAGGAACCAGTAGAAGCCGCGCGGGGCGAGCGTGAGCAGGTACTGCAGCTGGCCGATGCGCGGGAAGCGCGAGCGCCCGAACATCTCAACGGGGTAGCGGCCCTCGTACCACGACAGGTCGAGCTCCACCGCCTGCGCCGACGACGCCAGGTTGTGCACGCACAGCGCGATGTCGTCCTCGTACGTGCGGATGTGGGCGAAGATCCGCGGGTTGTCGGGCACCAGCGCCTCGAACGAGCCGAGCCCGAACACCGGGTGCTCCTTGCGCAGCGCGATCAGCCGGCGCAGCCAGCGCAGCAGCGACGTCGGCGTGCGCAGCTGCGCCTCCACGTTGACGGCCTGGAAGCCGTAGACCGGGTCCATCAGCGGCGGCAGGTACAGCTGCGCGAAGTCCGCGCGCGAGAAGCCGCCGTTGCGGTCGCTCGTCCACTGCATCGGCGTGCGGACACCGTCGCGGTCGCCGAGGTAGACGTTGTCGCCCATCGCGATCTCGTCGCCGTAGTAGAGGACCGGCGACCCGCGCAGGGAGAACAGGATCGCGTGCATCAGCTCGATCTCGTCGCGGCCACCCTCAAGCAGCGGCGCCAGGCGCCGGCGGATGCCGAGGTTGAGCTTCATGCGCGGGTCCTTCGCGTACTCCGCGTACATGTAGTCGCGCTCCTCGTCGGTGACCATCTCGAGCGTCAGCTCGTCGTGGTTTCTGAGGAACAGGCCCCACTGGCAGTTCTGCGGGATGTGCGGCGTCTGGCGCAGGATCTCGAGGATCGGCGTGGCCTCCTCGCGCCGCAGCCCCATGAACATGCGCGGCATGACGGGGAAGTGGAAGGCCATGTGGCACTCGTCGCCGTCGCCGAAGTACTCGACGACGTCGGCCGGCCACTGGTTGGCCTCGGCGAGGAGCACGCGGTCGGGGTACTCGGCGTCGACGGTCGCGCGCACGCGCTTGAGGAACTCGTGCGTCTCGGGCAGGTTCTCGCAGTTCGTGCCGTCCCGCTCGAAGAGGTAGGGCACCGCGTCGAGCCGGAAGCCGTCGAGGCCGAGGTCGAGCCAGAAGCGCAGTGCGTCGAGCATCGCCTCCTGGACCTCGGGGTTGTCGTAGTTGAGGTCGGGCTGGTGGCTGAAGAAGCGGTGCCAGTAGTAGGCGTCGGCCTGGTCGTCCCACGTCCAGTTCGAGGACTCGGTGTCGATGAAGATGATCCGCGCCTCCTCGTAGCGGTGGACCGTCTCCGACCACACGTACCAGTCACGCTTGGCCGAGTCCGGGCTCGACCGCGCCTCCTGAAACCACGGGTGGTCGCTCGACGTGTGGTTCATGACGAGGTCGGCGATGACGCGGATGCCGCGCTGGTGGGCGGCCTGGATGAACTCGCGGACGTCCTCGATGTCGCCGTAGTCCGGGTGGACCTTCTCGTAGTCGGCGATGTCGTAGCCGCCGTCGCGCAGCGGCGACGCGTACATCGGCAGCAGCCAGATGCAGTCGATCCCCAGCCACTGCAGGTAGTCGAGCTTCTCGATCAGCCCGCGGAAGTCGCCGGACCCGTCGCCGTTGCCGTCGTGGAAGCCGCGCAGGTGGATCTCGTAGAAGACGGCCGTCTTGAACCAGTTGGGCTCGGCCTCGAACCAGTGTCCCGGCTGGGTGGACTCCGTCACGGACCCTCGATGCGCAGCACGTGCGCCTGCTTGAACGGGGGCTCGAGGCGCACGTAGTTGCCGCCCAGGTGCCAGCCGAAGCGGTCGTCGGTCAGCAGGTCGTGGGCGACGAACGCGACGGGCAGGCCGAGGTCGTCGGGCACGTGGACCATCCCCTCCTGCGCGCCCGTCGGGTCGAGGTTGACGACGCAGACGATCGTGTTCCCCTGCGCCTGCTTCGCGTAGGCGATGAGGCCGTCGTTGTGCGTGTCGAGGAAGGTGACGTTGTCGAAGTGCTGGAGCGCCGGGTTCGCGCGGCGGATCTCGTTGACAGACTGGATGAACGGCAGCAGCGGGCCGTCGAGCGCGCGCTCCTTGACCTCGTACTTCTCGGAGTCCAGGTACTCCTCGCTGCCGGGGCGGACCGGGACGTTCTCGAAGTGCTCGAAGCCCGAGTAGACGCCGTACGTCGGGCTGAGCGTCGCGGCGAGCACGAGCCGTGACGCGAACGCGCTCGGCCCGCCGTGCTGGAGGTACTCGTGGAGGATGTCCGGCGTGTTGACGAAGAGGTTGCCGCGCAGCACCTCGCGCTGGATCGGGGTCAGCAGCTCGCCGATGAACTGCTCGAGCTCCCACCGCGCGTTCTTCCACGTGAAGTACGTGTAGGACTGGCTGAAGCCGGCCTTGGCCAGCCCGACCATCCGCGCGCGGCGGGTGAAGGCCTCGCTGAGGAAGATGACGTCGGGGTGCGTCTTCGTGACCTCCGCGATCAGCCACTCCCAGAACGGCAGCGGCTTGGTGTGCGGGTTGTCGACGCGGAAGACCCGCACGCCGTGGTCGACCCAGTGGCGGACGACCGCCAGCAGCGACTCCCACAGGCCGCGCCAGTCCTCGGTGTCCCAGTTGACGTTGTAGATGTCCTGGTAGCGCTTGGGCGGGTTCTCCGCGTACTTCAGCGTGCCGTCGGGGCGATGGTTGAACCACTCGGGGTGCTCGGTCAGCCATGGGTGGTCGGCGCTGCACTGGATCGCGAAGTCCAGCGCGATGTCCATGTCGAGCTCGCGCGCCCTCGCCGTCAGCGCATCGAACTCCTCCAGCGTCCCCAGGTCAGGATGGATCGCCTCGTGGCCGCCGGTCTCGTCGCCGATCGCCCACGGCGAGCCGGGGTCGTCGGGGCCCGCGGTCAGCGCGTTGTTGCGGCCCTTGCGGTTCTTGTGGCCGATCGGGTGGATCGGCGGCAGGTAGACGACGTCGAAGCCGAGCTCCTTCAGGCGCGGGAGCTGCTCCTGCACGCCGCGGAAGCCGCCCCACGAGCGCGGGAAGAGCTCGTACCACGCGCCGAAGCGCGCGCGCTCGCGGTCGACGATCAGCTCGAGCGGGCGCTCGAGCTTCGCGGCGCCGGCGCGGTCGGGGTGGCGCTCGACCGCGGCGGCGAGCTGGGCGTCGAGGGCGACCGGGAACTTCTCGGCCGGCGGGACGTCCGGGTGCTCGAGCTCCTCGATCGCGTGCTCGACGAGGCGGCGGTCGTGCTCGTCGTCGACCGCGCCGACCGACCCGCGCAGCAGCGCGACGCCCTCCAGCAGCTCGGACTGCAGGTCCTCCTGACCCGCATCCACCTTCCTGGCCAGCTCGTCGCGCCACGTCGCGAAGACGTCGGTCCAGGCCTCGATCGTGTACTGCCAGCGGCCGATCGCGTCGACGCGGACCTCCCCCGCCCAGCGGTCGCCGTCGACGTGCTGGTCGACGCGGCGCATGCGGCTGCGCGTCCAGCCGCGCTGCTTCGGCCCCTTGGCGAGCAGGTCGGCCCGCAGGATGTCGTGCCCGTCGCGCCAGACGTCGGCGGAGACCTCGACGGTGTCCCCCACGATGCGCTTGGCGGGGTAGCGGCCGCAGTCGATGACGGGCCACGGGTTCTCGATCCGGATGCGGGGTTGGGTCTGCTTCGGGGCGGGCACGTTCTGGCTCCGTGTCTCCACTTGACGGCCGTCCGTAACCCGATTCCCAAGCTTCCGAGAACCTCCGGGGTGCAACTCCATCCAACGTCGCTTCCCTCGGGGCGACTGGGGCCGGACGCCTACCGCTTCGTGGACTGGCTGGCGGCGGCGCGGCAGACGTGGTGGCAGATGCTGCCGCTCACCCCGCCCGACGAGCACGGCTCACCGTACAAGTCGGCGTCGGCCTTCGCCGCGTGGCCGGGGTTGCTCGCCGACCCGGACGCGCCCGTCTCCGCTTCCGAGGAGCGGGCGTTCCGCGAGCGCGAGCGCTTCTGGATCGAGGACTGGGAGGCGTTCGGCGGATCCGTCGCCGATCAGGTCCGCTTCGACCGCGAGTGGTCGGCGCTGCGCGCGTACGCGAGCGAGCGGGACGTGCGGCTGATCGGCGACATCCCGATCTACGTCGCGCCGGGCAGCGCCGACCACGTCGCGCACCCCGAGCTGTTCATCTCCGGGCTCGTCGCGGGCGCGCCGCCCGACCAGTACAGCGAAAGGGGGCAACTCTGGGGCAACCCGATGTACGACTGGCCGGCGCTGCGCCGGCGCGGCTACCGGTGGTGGATCGAACGTCTGCGCCACATAACGGCTTGGTTCGATCTCGTCCGGATCGACCACTTCCGCGCGTTCGTCGCCGGGTGGGCGGTGCCGGACGACGCGTCGGACGCGCGCTCGGGCACGTGGCGGCGGGGTCCCGGCCGCGCGCCGTTCGACGCCGCGCGGCGCGCGCTCGGCGACGAGCTTCCGATCATCGCCGAGGACCTCGGCGTCATCACCGAGCCCGTCGAGCGCCTGCGCGACTCGCTCGGGCTGCCGGGGATGGTCGTCGTGCAGTTCGGCTACGACCCGGCCGACCCGCACAGCCCCCACCGCGTCGCCCGCCACGCCGAGCACCGCCTCGCGTACGCGAGCACGCACGACAGCGACACGGTCCGCGGCTGGTACGAGTCCGCGGCCGAGGAGGTCCGCGCCGCGGTCGACGAGGACGTCGAGCGGCGCGGGCTCGCCGGCGACGACGTCGCCTGGTCGCTCGTCCGCCTGACGTTCGCCTCGCGCGCGCGGGTGGCGATGGTCCAGGCGCAGGACGTCCTCGGCCTCGGCAGCGAGGCGCGGATGAACTTCCCCGGCGTCGAGGGCGGCGGGTCGTGGCAGTGGAGGCTCGAGCGCGGGCAGCTGACGAGCGAGCACGCCCGGCGGCTGCTCGCGGCGACCGAGGAGGCGGGGCGCGCGTAGCTCGTACGCTGCGTCGCGATGCGCCGGATCCTCCTGGTCGCCGCCGTCGCCCTCCTCGCCGTTCCCGCGGCGGCGCCCGCTTCGGTAGTACGCGTCGAGGACTCGACGCAGACGTTCTTCGGCCCCTACAGCACGCTCGCCGGCAACGAGGCGGTGCACTACGTCGCCGACCCGGGCGAGGCGAACCGGCTGCTCGTCACCTACGACTCCGGGGCGGTGACCGTCACCGTCCACGACGACGGCGCGCTCGTGCGCGCCGGTGAGTCCTGCCGGTCGGTCGACGAGCACACCGCCGTCTGCGTCTCGCGCCCGGGCAGCAACCAGCCGTACCTCCAGCACGCCGAGGCCGTCCTCGGCGACGGCGACGACGAGCTCCGCACCTACCGGCCGCCGCCGAACGTGATCGGTGGCATCGCCGCGTGGGGCGGCCCGGGCGACGACCTGCTCGACGGCGGCGACGGGCCGGACACCCTCGACGGCGGCGGGGGCCGCGACGTCGTCCTCGGCGGCGGCGGGCCCGACGTGGTCACGGACGGCGACCGCTCGGGTGCCCCCGGCTCCGCCGGACCCGGGCCCGACGTGCTCGACGGCGGCGCCGGCCGCGACCTCGTCTCCTACGCGCAGCGTCACGCGGGCGTGTTCGTCGACCTCGGCAGCGAGTACACCGCGGGCGAGCCCAGCACGTTCGACGTCGTGCGCCGGCAGGGCCCGGCGGAGGGCGACGTCCTGCGCGGCGTCGAGGACGTCATGGGCGGCGCCGGCGACGACGAGCTGCACGCCGACGAGGGGCCGAACTGGGTCGCCGCGGGGCTCGGGGACGACGTGGTGACCGGCGAGGGCGGCGGCCCTCCGCGCCAGCGCGAGGGCGACCGGCTGGAAGGCGAGGGCGGGAACGACGCGATCGCCGGCGGCGACGGTCCCGACTCCATCGCGGGCGGCCCCGGGCGCGACACGCTCTCGTGCGACGACGGCAGCGACTCCGTGGCCGAGCCGGCAGCCGGGGAGGTGCTGGGGCCCGACTGCGAGCAGATCGGCTTCTACGACCCGTACGGCCGGTCCCGCGAGGGCGGCCTCGCCTTCGCGCCTCACCCGTCCTTCCGCGCGCGCGACCGCCTCGCCTTCGGCATCGGCTGCCCGAGCTTCGAGGAGGACGACGGGGAGTTCCGCCCGTGCGGCGGGACGCTGACCGCGCGCGAGGCGGCGGGCGCGCACCGCCTGCTCGGGCGCGCGCCAGTCAGGCGGCGGCGAGAGTCGGAGGCGGCCGTGCCCGTGCGACTCGGGCTGACGGCGCTCGGCCGCCGGCGCGCCCGGGAGCGCAACGGCGTCCTCACGACGCTGACCCTCAACGGGACCGGCTTTCCCCGGCTGCAGTGGACGATCCGCGTGACGACGCGGTAGCCCAAGACGTAGACGGATATCCGATATCCCCGGATTCCGGTGAACCGCGAGACTCGCCGGCGAGTGACCCTCGATCACCGGGAGACCGTCGTGCGCACCTTGCTTGCCTTCATCGGGGCGTCGCTGCTCCTCGCCGCCCTGCCCACCGTCGCCGGCGCCGCCACCGCGCAGCGGATCGGCGATCGCGTCGTGCTGAACGGGACCGACGCGCAGGAGTACATCACCGTCGGCAGCTACAACCACAACGTCTACTTCGAGGACACCCTCGGCGGCGCGATCACGCCCGTCGACGGCACCTGCACCCAGTCCTCCGGCAACGCCGCCTCGATCAGCTGCGGCAGCTCGACGGTCGAGGAGATCGAGGTCAACCTCAACGGCGGTACCGACAAGATCACGATCGACACGCGCGACGGCGCGGACTACGCGCAGCACGCGCTCGTCTACGGCGTCGCGACGGTTCGCGGCGGCCCCGGCAACGACATCCTCACCGGCGGCGAGCTCCACGACGACATCGACGGCCAGGGCGACAACGACGAGGTCCGCGGCGGCGCGGGCAACGACGTCCTCAAGGGCGGCGACGGCCAGGACAAGCTCGACAACGACCAGTACCAGACCCTCGGCGACGACTCCTTCGACGGCGGCCCGGGCGACGACCTCATGTGGGCCGGCGGCGGGCCGGACGGCGCGGACACGATCGCCGGCGGCGCCGGGCTCGACTCGATGTCCTACTTCTTCCGCCCCAACAGCGCCAGCACGGCCGTGACGCTCGACGGCCAGGCCAACGACGGGGACGACCCCGACCACAACGGGCTCAGCGACGAGCGCGACAACGTGCTGGTCGACGTCGAGAGCGCGGTCGGAGGCGCCGGCAGCGACTTCCTCCAGGGCAACCCGTCCGTCGCCAACTACCTCCAGGGCGAGGGAGGCGACGACCGCATCGACGCGCAGCAGGGCGACGCCGGGGACACCATCTACTGCGGCAGTGGCGTCGACACGGTGAAGGCCGACGCGGGCGACACGATCGTGGAGGGCGTGTTCGACCACTGCGAGACGGTGGAACGCCCCGGCGGGTCCTCTGGGCCCGGCGCGACGACCAACCCGCCGGGCGGCTCGACCCCCGGCGGCGGCGGACCCGGCACCGGCAGCGCGGTCGGCCCGAACCCGGTCGTCCAGGCCGCCTCGACGCAGCGCCTGATCGGGAACGCGCTCGCCGTCACCGCATCGTGCGCGGAGGCCTGCACGTTCACCACGCGCGGCTCGACGGTGTCGGTGCCCGGCGCGGCGAAGGTCTACCAGCTCAAGACGGTGACCAAGCGGCTCGCGGCGGGGACGAAGGTGAAGCTGAAGGTCAAGCTGCCGGCCAAGGCGGCGCGGGCGGTCAAGCGCGCGCTGCGCAAGGGCAAGACGATCCGCGCGCGGCTGTACCTCACCGCCTACTACCCCGACCCGAACGGCCGCGTCGGCGGGCCGATCCTCAAGAAGATCCGACTGCGGCGGTAGCGAGCAGCGCCCCCCACTGCTCGGCGATCGCCGGCCAAGCGAACCGGCGATCGCGGGCGTGGGCCCGCGCGCGGCGGCCGAGGTCGGCGCGCAGGGCGTCGTCGTCGTGCAGGCGCGCGAGGGCGGCGGCGACGTCGTCGGGCGTCGGGTCGGCCGGCAGGAGCAGGCCGTGGTCGCGCCACAGCTCGCCGCACGCGCTGTGGTCGGGCACGATCTGCGGTGCGCCCGTCGCCGCGTGCTCGAAGGCCACGAGCCCGAACCCCTCCGCCGCGCAGGTGTTGATCCCCACGTGGGCGCCGTTGTAGATCCGGTTCAGCTCGGCGTCGGAGACGTTCGGCCGGCGTGCGTCGGCCGGCGTGAGCAACACCTTGTCCGCGATGCCGAGCGCCGCCGCGATCGCGGGCACGTCGACGCCCTGGTCCTGCTCGCCCATGTGCAGCCGCAGCCGCGCGTGCGGGCGGGTCGCGGCGAACCGGGCGAAGCCCTCCAGCGCGAGGTCGATCCGCTTGCGCCGGATGTTGCGGTTGGCGTTGAGGACGACGAACGAGCCGTCGTCGGGTCGCTCACCGTCGAGCGGCGCGAACGTCGTCGTGTCGACGCCGTGCGGGATGACGTCGACCGACCGGTCCAGCGCCGCCGCGAGCAGGGCGCGGCCGAACTCGGTGTAGGCGACGACGCGGTCGACGACGCTCAGCGCGGCCGCGACGCTCGGCGAGATCTGTGGCCAGTCGACCGGGCAGTACGCGACAACGCGCGCCCCGCTGCTCGCCAGCGCGTCGGCGTGCACCGGCAACTGGGCGGCATCGACCTGCACGAGGACGACGTCGGGACGCACCTCCTCGAGGATCAGCGGCAGCTCGACGCGCCCGTACGGATCGCCGAGGATCGTGCTGCCGCGGATCGCGATTCCGTCCCGGTGCAGCGGCGGCCCGCGGTGGTTCGGCGCGAACAGCACCACGTCGAACGTGCCGCCGAGCAGCGGCAGCACGCTCTCCATGACGCGCCCGTAGCCGGAGGCGTTCAGCGCCTGCCCGACGGCGAGCAGCCGCGGGCGGCTCAACTCCCGAAGTTCGTCAGCGTCGCGTCGACGGTGGTGGAGACCGGGCTGTTCGACGCCCTCTGGAACGCCTCCGTCCCTTCGCCGAACCCGTACTGCGGCTGGCCGACGAGGACGTAGTTGCCCGGGAACCCGACCCAGTCGCCGCTCTGGCTCCCGATGTCGACGGTCGTCAGCCACTGCTGGAGCTGCGGGCCGGCGCCCAGGTCGAGGAGCAGCTCGAGGGCCTCGGGCGTCGGTGCGGCGTTGACGTCCATGCCGAAGCTGGCGATGAGGACGATCTGCTGCGACGTGTTCCCGGAGGTCAGGATCTGCCGCTTCATCGCGTTGTACATCCCGGAGTAGTACGTCATCCAGTTGCCGTTGTCGTTGTAGAGGAACAGGAAGTTGTTCGACCGGATGCTCGCGGGGCTGGTGATGTCGAGCGTCGGGTCGATGACCACGACCTGGAAGCCGCTGCAGAAGCTGCCCTTCGGCTGCGCGATCGCGGTGCCGTTGAGCGTGATCTTCGGCGGGTTCATCGTCTGCGACGGGGTCTGGATCACCTGAGACTGGGTGGTGATCTGCAGCGCCACTTCAGTGGGGGCCATGCGGTTCCTTCCGATCGCGTGGCCCGATCCTCTCCGCACAGGGGGTTGGAAGTCAACGACGGATGATGAGCGCACGTGCGTGCTCGCGCAGCGCACGCATCGCGAAGTGCCAGCGGTAGGCCAGATCGGGGGCGGGCGGCTGCGCGATCTGCGAGGGAAGGCGCTGCGCGCCGAGCGCCCGCGCGGCACGGTCGGCGATCTCCACCTGGCCCGTCGCCGTCGCGTGCACCCGGTCGGCCCACACCCACCGCGACCCCGTGAAGTCGTGCAGGTCGACGAGGACGGCCCCGTGGCGCGCTGCGCAGGACTCGATCGCGGCGTTCGCCTGCTCGACCGTCGGCGGGTCCGGCGGGAACCCGAGGTCGGGCGGGATCGTGAGCGCGAGCGTGCGGTCGCAGCGCGCGACGACCACCGCGAGGATCGCGTCGAGGTCGCGGGCGAAGGCGGACGGGTCCCACTCCGACCGCACGTCGTTGGCGCCGGCGTACACGCAGCCGACGTCGTAGCGCTCGCCGCGGATGAGCGGGACCTGCTCGCGCAGGACGTCCGCCGCGGTGGCGCCGTTGACGGCGAGCTGCGTGAACGGCAGCTCGAGCGCCTGCGCGAGCCAGAGCGCCCACGACTGCGAGCCGAGGCCCGACTGCATCCCCCCGTGGCCGAAGGTGATCGAGTCCCCGAGGGCGAGGACGCCGAGGCGGCAGGGCTCCATGGCGCGGACCGTACCCGCTGCGCGGCCGGTGGCGCCGCGCGTGTCGCGGGGCGGACGAGCGCCCCGGGCAGGACTCGAACCTGCGACCCGCGGCTTAGAAGGCCGCCGCTCTATCCAGCTGAGCTACCGGGGCAAGTACGAGCTTCGGGTGTCTCCACTCGGAGACTCCGTGATTCTACCGGTACGACCGGTTGGAACCGGTTTGATCGCGCCTTTTCTGATGGCAAGGAGCGCGACGGCGGCGTTCTGCAGCGGGGTGACCCCTGTACCTGGCCAATGCTTGCTGGGAAGACCTCGGCGGACTGGAGGCGGTCACGCACCGTTCCAGGGAGCGCCGTACGCGTCGAGCAGCGTCTGTCGGGGCGCCTGGCCGGGGGCAAGGTGCGCGTCGTAGGCGTTGTCGCGCACGGTGACCGCGGTCTGGCCGAACCGGACGGCGGCGACGCCGTCGGGCACGACGCCGGTCACCCGAACCGGCTGAGGCGACGGCGGTGCGCTGCCAGGCACGGGGACGGGCTGACCCTCGCGCAGCACGAGGGTGCCGTTCTTGGTCTGGTACTTGGTGTCCGGCGCCGGCATCGTGATGATCGCGAACCCGTCGCGGCGCAGCCTGTCGGTGTCGGTGCAGGTGATGCCGCCGGCTTCCTTGTCAGCCAGGAAGAGGCACAGAGAGTCCTCGCCGGCCGGCCCACGCTCGGCGGAGAACAGCACGGCGCCGTTGCTGAGCACCCGCACCGAGTTGGTGCGCACGCCGTGGAAGTCCTTGCCGACCCAGCTGACGGCGTACCGTGCCGCCGCGCCGCGATCGGCGTCGGTCTGCGGCCGCCGCAAGACCGCCAGCACGTCGCGCTGCGCGGACGGCACGTCGGCAGGGCTCGCCGTGGCGTGCCCCTGGGACTCGTTGCCGAGCTCCGGCTGCCAGAAGAGCGTTCCGGTCGCAGCGGCGGCGCCCGTCAGTCCGAGCAGCGCGATGGCGAGCACTCCCGCCAGGCGGGTCTGCCGGCGGCGACGAGCCGCGCGACGTGCGTGACGTTCCGCAGCGGCCTCCAATCCGACGGACAAGGACTTCAGCAAGACGCTCATGTCGACTCCTCCAACCTCTGACGCAGCGTGGCCAGACCGCGACTGACGCGCTTGCGTACCACTGATTCCGAGCAGCGCATTCGCGCCGCGATGTCCGCGTAGCTGTCCTCCTCGACGATCCGCGCGCGGACCGCCGCACGCTGGTCGGCGGGCAACTCGGCGAGCGCTACCTGTAGCCCGTCTTCGTCGCCGAATCGCTCGATTGCCTCGATCTGCTCATCGACCAGCTCGAGCGCCGGGACGTGCATCCGCCGCCGGCCGCGATCCTCCACTCGGCCGCGCCGGACACTGTGCGAGAGCACGTGCGCTGCGATGCCGAACAGCCAGCCGACGGCAGTGCCTCCGCCGAACCGCCGGCGAGAGGCAAGCGCCTGAGCGAACGTCTCCGCCGCGAGATCCGCAGCGACGTCGCCACCGCGCACCCGGCGCGCGAAGTAGGCGAGGATCGCCCGCTCGTGGCGTGCGTAGAACTCGGCGAACGCCGAGCCCGCCCGCCCCGGACGGGTCTCGCCGAGCAGTTGCTCATCACTCCAAGACTCAAAGCCGGCCACACCCTGCTTATGCCCGAGCGGGCTGTCTTGTGACCACGGCTTCTCCTCAATTATGATCGTAGCTTTGTTTGATTCGAGAACCTTGACGCGTGCTGATCAACACTGGTATGTCTAGACAGCTCGCTTAGAGCATTTCGGTTTAGTCCTAGGAGGGGACATGGACAACTATTCGGGAAGACGTTGCGCTGCCGTCGTCTTGATCGCGTTGGCGGCTGTGCTCGGGCCCGCCGGCACCGCCATGGCGGGGCAGGACACGATCGTCAACGGCAACCTCTATCCGTGGGCGCAGTACGGGCCGCGGCACTCGCTCTCGAGCGTTTGGACGACGTGGTTCTCGGGCGACCTGGCGTGCGCGAATGCCCTGAACGACGACGGTTCCGGTTGGGCCGGCGGCAGCGTCTGCGCGTCGTGGGCCGACACCAACAAGGGCCATCTCTACTGCGCCTGCCAGTACCGCAAGGGAGCCGGGTTCACCGCGGGGGGCTACGGGACGGCGTACGTGCGCCAGTTCTGGTAGCCGCGCGCCGCAGCGCGCGGGCGACTGATCCGGCGCGCGCGACCTCGACCACGACGCTAGAGAACTTAGGAGAGCGCAGTGTCTGACAACTCGAATTGGATCCGCGGCGCCGCCCTGCCGCGGAGGGCGCTGGTAGCGGGAATCGCGACGTTCGCGATCGCCGCGCCGGCGCTGGCAGTGACACAGCCGTGGGCGCCCGACCTCGGCCGACCCGGCATCGACGCGCCGACGACCGTGAGCCCAGCTTCTCCATCGGAGACCGCGAGGGACGCGTTGGCGGTGCTGCGACGCCCGCAGAACCAGGCCGACAGGACCGCGGCGGCGCCGCTCCTGCAAGGCGTCGTCGGCAGCCAGGTCGGCGGCGTACAGACCGCGGGCATCCGCTCGCTGGGCAACGGGTGGGCGCTCATTCCCGCGGAGACGGTCGCAACCGGTCCCGACAGGCTCAGCCGCGACCAGGTGTGCTTCACCGAAGGGAAGACCCTCACGTGCGGGCCGGCCGCGAGCCTTCGTGCGCACGGGGTGATGGGCTCCGAGTCGAACGACGGCGCCACGACGTACACGGGAGTCGTCCCCGACGGCGTGGCCGCGGTGCGCTTCGTCCCCCGTACGGGCTCGTCGAGGCAGGCGGTCGTCGAGGACAACTTCTTCGTCCTCGAGGTCAACCAGGTCGCACCGCCTCGGATGATCAAGGCCCCGGAGGGATACAACGGACCCGCCATGATCCCGGCTCCCCCGCTGCCTCCCGCCGGGGAGCTGCAGTGGCTGAACGCCGACGGTGACGTGACAGGACCAACGCCGGGCGGCTGAGACACCACTCGTGGCCTTCGGAGAGGGGACGCCCCGTCAGCGGTCCCCTCTCCGTGGCCCGACCGATGCTGGGCGCTGCCGCCTGGCATCACAGCGACCACAACCTCCACCCGATCCGATGGCGCTGCGGGGCGGGACTTTGGTCGTAGGACCCTCGCAGGCGGGGCGCGCGCTGCCTACGCTCAGGCGATGGAGGCGCGTCAGCAGTCGGTCGGCCGGGCGGTGTTGCAGTTCGCGCTGACCGGGCTCGTCGCGGTGCTGCTGCTCGGCCTGGTCGCCGTGCAGGTCCTGCGCAGCACCGGCAAGGACGAGGCGATCGCGGACGCCAAGCGGGTGACGCGGCTGGCCGCGGACGGCGTCGTCGCGCCCTTCGTCACGCCCGGTGTGCTGGCGGGGAACGAGCGCGAGCTGAACCGCCTCGACGAGATCGTCCGCACGCGCCTGATCCGCGACCCGGTCGTGCGGGTGAAGATCTGGACGCTGTCCGGCCGCGTCGTCTACTCGGACGAGCGGCGGTTGATCGGGTCGCGATACGCGCTCGGCGAGGACGAGGTCGAGGACGTCCGCAAGGGCGCCGTGGACGCGGAGGTCAGCGACCTCGGTCAGCCGGAGAACCGCTTCGAGCGGCGCTACGGCAAGCTGCTCGAGGTCTACCAGGGCATCCGCTCGACGGACGGCGAGCCGTTGATGTTCGAGAGCTACCAGCGGTTCAGCTCGGTCGCCGCGAGCGGGCGCCGGCTCTGGCTGCGGTTCCTGCCCGCCCTGATCGGTGCGCTGGTGCTGCTGGAGGTCGTCCAGATCCCGCTCGCGTACCTGCTCGCGCGCCGCCTGCGCGAGCGCCAGGTCGAGCGGGCCGCGCTGCTCGAGCGCGCGGTCGACGCGTCGCAGGAGGAGCGGCGGCGGATCGCGGCGGCGCTCCACGACGGCCCGGTGCAGGAGCTGGCCGGCGTCGCCTACAGCCTCGCGGCCGCGTCCGCGCAGCTGCCCGACAGCGACGGGGACGGCGTACGGCCGGCGATCGACCAGGCGGCGGCGCGGACGCGCGGGACGATGCGCGACCTGCGCACGATGCTCGTCGAGCTCTATCCCGCCACGCTGCACCGCTCCGGGCTCCAGGCCGCGGTCGAGGACCTGCTCAGCCGCCTGTCGGCCGAGGGGATCGAGACCGGCTGCGACATCCCGGCGGACCTCGCGCTGCCCGAGCCGATCGAGGCGCTGTTCTTCCGCGCCGCGCGCGAGTCCCTGCAGAACGTGCGCAAGCACGCGGGCGCGACGTCCGTCGACGTGACGGTGGAGGAGAGGGACGGCAGCGTGGTCCTGAGCGTGGTCGACGACGGGCGCGGCTTCGAGGCGGCGTCGGCGCTGACGCCGGAGGATCCCGGGCACCTGGGACTGCGGCTCGTGGCCGACCTCGCGCGCGAGGCGGGCGGCGTCATGCGCGTCGACTCGATCCCCGGCCGCGGGACGCGCGTGTGCCTGGAGGTCCCGGTCACGTGATCCGCCTCCTGCTGGCCGACGACCACGCCGTCGTCCGCGACGGGCTGCGCCAGCTGCTGGCGAACGTGGACGACCTCGAGGTGGTCGCGACGGCCGCGGACGGCGAGGAGGCGGTCGCGCTCGCCGCCGAGCACGAGCCCGACGTGGTGCTGATGGACCTCGAGATGCCGCGCCTCGACGGCTCGGAGGCGACGCGGCGCATCGTCGCCGCGCGGGCGGAGACGCGGGTCGTCGTGCTCACCTCCTTCAGCGACCGCGAGCGGATCCTCGACGCGCTCGACGCCGGCGCGGTCGGCTATCTGCTCAAGGACGCGGACCCGGACGAGCTGGTGCGCGGCGTGCGCGCGGCGGCGCGGGGAGAGTCCCCGCTGGCCCCGCGGGCGGCGACCGCCGTGCTCCAGGCGCGCGCCACGCGCCGGCCCGAGCCCGAGCTGACCCAGCGCGAGCGCGAGGTCCTCGACCTCGTCGGCGAGGGGCTCCCGAACAAGCTGATCGCCCGCCGGCTGGGGATCAGCGAGAAGACCGTGAAGGCGCACGTCACGCGGATCTTCCAGGCGATCGGCGTCACCGATCGCACGCAGGCGGCGCTGTGGGTAGCCCGCCGCCGCGAGCGGTCGTAGGACCCATGTCCCATTGAAAAGCGGACCGGCCGCCGACAACAGTCACGGCATGCTCAAGCTCCTTCGCATCACCGCCCTGCTCGCCCTCTTCGCGCTCATCCCCGGGACCGCTCTGGCCCGCGGTGGCGGGGGGGACACCGGCGGCACCACCGACGTCGCGAACGCGAACCCGTGCGCGACCCTCGCCGGTCCGGCCGGGATCTCGCCCGAGTCGACGAAGGCGAACCTCGTCCTCGACTACAAGCTCACCAGCTGCTCGGCGGCGACCGAGACCGTGGTCGTCAGCGTCTCGGGAGTGCAGACGAGCGGGAACGTCCCGACGCCCTGCACGACCGCGACCGTCACCCTCCCGGCGATCACGCTGAAGGCCGGTGACAGCCGCGGCTTCAAGCTCGACTCGCCCGGCCAGGCGGACTGCCGCCTCGGCGCGGGCTCGTACACCTACACGGCGACTGCAGCCGACGTGGCCACCGGGACCGTCCTCGCCGCCGTGAGCACGACCGTCATGAAGATGGGCGGCGTCTGAGCGGCACCGAACATCCGTGAAGGACGCGGGGCGGCCGATCTGGCCGCCCCGAAGTGCGAGCTCGTGTGCGCGAACTGTCACGCTGTGCGGACGTTCACACGTGGACGGGGTGTAGCTCAGCCTGGTTAGAGCGCCGCGTTTGGGACGCGGAGGTTTCGCCGGTTCGAATCCGGCCACCCCGACTTCGGGCCGCCAGCGCTGCTCAGGCGGCGAGGCGCCGCAGCAACGGCGGCTCCCATACCTCCGTCGCCGCCTCACGCGCAAGTCTGAAGCGGTTGCGCCACGGGTCGTCGAGCTGGTCGACGAAGTCGACGAAGAGCGACCGGCACCCGCCTAGCGCGCGATTCCAGTCGAGGTCCCTTCGAGGCTCTCCCCGGGTGCGGCCGAGATGCCTGAGCGGGCCGTCGAGCCCGTCCCTGATCAGCCCGACATCGGCACCGAGCCGCTCGGATATCTCGCCCGTATCGGTCAGAGCAGCACCCGGAGGTGAACGAGCGCGGCCTCAAGCGCGAGGTTGCCGAGATCCGAGTCGAGTGCGTCGAGCCGCTGCCACGCTTGGTGGCCCCACGAAAGCCACCTGATCTCGTATCGACGTGTTTGACTTGCGTCGCTAGCTCCTCCGTGGGGTTCGGTCGCCAGTCCGTCTTGGCCATGCTGGTTCCGAACTGTCTCACCGGTGGCGGATGCCGGGATTGCCTCTCGACCGAGTGCGCGTGTTCTTGAGCCTCCGCCGACGTCCGTCCGGATTCCTGCCCTGCGCTCCATCGGACACGTGTCCAGAGGAGAGGTACCGGGTGCTCGGCGGCGGGCCCGCGACCCGATGGACGGGGCGACACGCACCACTTCCGGAGACCCCGCCGCCATGACGAACCGCCGCCTTCGTCGGGTGCTCAGCGCTCTGCCGCTCGCGCTCGTCATAAGTCTGTCCGCCGCGCCCGCCCACGCCTCGTGGTACGCGACGACGCCGCATGTCTTCTCCGCCCCGACCGCGCACGCGGCCGGCGCGTCCTGCGCCGCCGCGAACAGCTCGCCGGCCGACGCCGGCCCTGCGCAGCTGGAGGAGGCCGTCCTGTGCCTCGTCAACCGCGAGCGCACGGCGCGGGGGCTCTCCCGCCTGCAGTCCGAGGACCACCTCGACCGGGCCGCCCGCGGGCACTCCAAGGCCATGGTCCAGCAGCGGTTCTTCGACCACGTCTCGCCGGGCGGCGCGAGCGTCGTCGTCCGCGCCAAGCGCAAGGGCTACCGCCCCGCGTACGGGAACTTCGTCGGCGAGAACATCGCGTGGGGCTCGGGCATCTACGCGACGCCGGCCGAGATCGTCGACGGCTGGATGCACAGCTCCGGCCACCGGGCGAACATCCTGCACCGCCAGTACCACGACATCGGCGTCGGCGTAGCCCTCGGCTCGCCCCGCGGGAGCGTGGGGCAGCCGGCCGCGACGTACACGACCGACTTCGGGTCGCGCCGCTAGCGACAGGGGGCGCGAAATAGGATCCGCGGCTTCATGCCCGAGATCCGCCCCCTCCGCGCCCTCCACTACGCCCCCGGCGAGCTGCAGAACGCCGTCGCGCCGCCGTACGACGTCATCGACGACGCGCTGCGCGCCGACCTCGAGGCCCGATCGCCGCACAACGTGGTGCGGATCGACCTGCCGAAGGGGGACTACGACGGCGCCGCGCGCACCTTCGCCGAGTGGCAGGAGTCCGGCGTCCTGACGCTCGACGACGAGCCGGCGCTCTGGGTGCTCACCCAGGAGTACACGGGCCCGGACGGGCAGCAGCGCACGCGGAGCGGGTTCTTCGCGGCGGTGAGGGTCGAGGAGTACGGGCCGGGGAAGATCCGCCCGCACGAGCGCACGCATCCGGGCCCGCGGGAGGACCGCCTGCGGCTCACGCGCGCGACGAACGCGAACCTCTCCCCCATCTTCAGCCTCTACTCCGACGGCGACGGCCGCGCGCGGCGGGCGATCGAGGGGACCACGAGCACCGAGCCGTGGGCCACGGTCACCGACGACGACGGCACGGTCAACCGGCTCTGGCGGGTCGCGGACGAGACGACGATCGCCGAGCTGCAGGAGGTCGTGGGCGGCGCGGAGCTGCTCATCGCCGACGGCCACCACCGCTACGAGACCGCCCGCGTCTACGCCGAGGAGGCCGGGACCGAGGGCGCGCAGTGGGTCCTCATGGACCTCGTGGCCCTCGAGGACCCGGGGCTGACGATCTTCCCGACCCACCGCCTCGCGAAGGGCCGCGGGCAGGACCGCTACGAGGCCCTGGCCACCACGCTGAGAGAGCACTTCGACATCGAGGAGGTCCCGGCGGACGAGCTCGCCCCGCCGGCGAGCGACGGGCCGACCCAGCTCGGCTACCTCGACAGCCACTTCAAGCGCCCGTTCCGGCTCACGCTGAAGAGTGGCCCGCCGCAGGACCTGGAAGGACCGCTCGCCGAGCTCGACACCGCGGTCCTCGAGCAGCTCGTCCTGAAGGGCCCGCTCGCCCTCAGCGACGACGACATCGACCACATGCACGACTTCGGCTACGCCCGCGACGACGAGGAGGCCCGCAGGCTCGTGGAGGCCGGCGAGTATGACGTCGCGTTCCTGCTCAGGCCGCCGAGCGTCGAGGTGGTGCGAGCGGTGGCGGGAGCCGGCCAGAACATGCCGCCGAAGTCGACGTACTTCTTCCCGAAGGTGCCGACCGGATTGGTCTTCAACCCGCTGGGGAACCCAGGAGTACGATGAGTCACATGAAGGCAGTCGCGCGCCGGACCGGGACGTACCGCCACATGGTGGACATCCGATCCCATCACCTCTCCGTCGACGAGCCCCTGGAGGCCGGCGGCGACGACACCGCGCCGAGCCCGCAGGAGCTGCTCGCCGCGAGCCTCGCCTCGTGCACCGCGATCACGATCGAGATGTACGCCGCCCGCAAGGGCTGGGACCTCGGCTACGTCGAGATCGAGGTCGAGTACACGCCGGCCGAGCGCGGGTGCCCGACGAAGTTCGAGCTCATCATGCGCCTGCCCGAGGACGCCTCCGACGAGCAGCTGGAGCGCCTCAGGATCATCGCCGCGAAGTGCCCGGTCCACCGGACGCTCGACGGCGAGGTCATGTTCGACGAGCGTGTCGAGCGGCTCCAGCTCCAGACCAGCTGACCGCAGCGCGCTCGCGCAGACCCTCCGCGGCGTCCTGCTCGACCCGCAGGAGGCGGCCGGGCTCGCGGTCCACGGGCGCACGAACGCGGCGGTCCTCGTCCCGATCTACCTCGGCGACGACGGCGAGCCGCACGTCGTCTTCACCCGTCGCAGGGACGACCTGCGCCGCCACGCGGGCGAGATCTCGTTCCCCGGCGGGCGCCAGGACGACACCGACGCCGACCGCATCGCGACCGCGCTGCGCGAGGCCAACGAGGAGATCGGCCTGCCGCCCGACGCCGTCGAGGTCATCGGCGCGCTGCAGCCCACGCCGACGATCGCCACCGACTACGCCGTCTATCCGTTCGTCGGGCTGATCGAGCCGGGGATGGAGTGGGTCCTGTCGCCGCGCGAGGTCGCGGAGGTGCTCGAGCTGCGCCTCCGCGACCTGCGAGACGGCTACGGGCGCCGCCGGCTGATGCGCCGGGGCGTCCCGTTCCGCACGGACGTCTACGTCGTCGGCGACAACCTCATCTGGGGAGCCACCGCCCGCATCCTGGGCGACCTGCTCGACAGGCTCTAGGCGCCCTTTTCAATAGGAACGTTCACGAGGTTCCCCCACTCCGTCCACGAGCCGTCGTAGTTCTTGACGTCGTCGCGGCCGAGCAGCTCGTGCAGCACGAACCACGTGTGGGCGGAGCGCTCGCCGATCCGGCAGTAGGCGATGATCGGGTCGCCGGACAGTACGCCCTTGCCGCCGTAGAGCTCCTCGAGCTCGTCCTTGGACTTGAAGGTGCCGTCCTCGCGCACGGCCTGGGCCCACGGGATCGACGCCGCGCCCGGGATGTGGCCGCCGCGCTGCGCGCCCTCCTGCTCGTAGCCGGCCATCGCGATGAGCTCGCCCGAGAACTCCTGCGGCGAGCGGACGTCGACGAGCTTCTTGCCGTTGCCGTTCACGACGTCGAGGACCTCGTCGCGCTTGGCGCGGATCGCGTCGTCGCCCGGCCGGGCGTCGAACGTCGTGGCCTCGTAGGACGGGACGTCGGTCGACGTCGGCTTGCCCTCGGAGATCCACTTCTCGCGCGGGCCGTTCATCAGCCGGACGTTGTCGTGCCCGTAGTACTTCAGGTACCAGTACGTGTACGCGGCGAACCAGTTGTTGCGGTCGCCGTAGAGGACGATCTGGTGGTCGTTCGAGATGCCGTGCTCCCCGAAGAGGCGACCGAAGTCCTCCGGCCCGAGGAAGTCGCGCTTGACCTGGTCCTGCAGGTCGTTCTTCCAGTCGAAGCCGATCGCGCCGGGGATGTGGGCCTCCGCATAGAGCGCGGGGTTCTCGTCCACCTCGACGATGCGGATCGAGTCGTCCTCGAGATGCTCGGCGACCCAGTCGGTGCTGACCAGGACGTCCTTCGCGTAGTCGGCCATAGGCGAAACTCCTGTCGACTTAAAGGGGATTTCCGGCCAGGGATGTTATCGGGCCAGCAGCGAGTCGATCGCGCCGCGCAGATCGCCGCCGACGGGGACGATCCGGAAGGGGATCTCGTTGTACCCCGCGACCTTCTCGACCAGCGCGGCGCCCTCGGGCGGACCGGCCTCGTAGACCACCCCGCGGGCGGTCGTGTCGATCGTCTTCTCGAGCATCATCGCCAGGCGCGAGCCGTGCAGCTCCGGCTCGTCGACCGTCCCGAGCAGCCACAGCAGCACGGTCACGTTCTCGAGGGCGTAGCGGAGCGTCCCGATGACGTCGGGGTCGCCGATCCAGCACTCGCCACCGGCCTCCTCGATCCTCTCCCGGTTGGCCTCGGACCGCGTGACGGCGCGGACCGCGTGGCCGTCGGCGACCAGGTCACGGGTCAGCTCGAGAGCGCGGCACGAGGAGCCGCCCACGACGAGGAGGCGCGCCACGGCCTACTCCGGCGGAACGCCGAGCGACTCGCGCAGCTCGGAGAGCGTCATCTCCGGCAGCCCGCGCTTGCGGCGGCGCTCGTTGCGCGCCTCGAGGACCTGCTCGAGCTCGAGGTCGAGCGTGTGCTGCTCGCGCATCTTCGCGATCTCGCGCTTGTCCTCGTGGACCCGCTGCGTGATGCCCTCCTCGGTCAGCGGCGCGAGGCCGCGGCGGGCGCGCCGCTCGTTCGTCGCCTCGAGCATCTGCGCGACGTCGTCGACCTCGTTCGCCGCCTCGACCTCGGGCGAGCGGGTCGGCTTCCACCCGAGCTGCTCGGCGCCGCTGCCCGGATAGAAGATCCCGAGCAGGATCACGAAGACGATCATCAGGACGAAGATCCCGACCATCACCAGGGAGAAGAGCGCCCCGCTGCTCATCGGTGGAGCTTAGGCGCTGGAGGGCCCGCGGCGCGACGGGTGATCGTCAGGCGGTGGCCGCGCTGCCGAGGATCACGGTCGACTGCGCCGACAGCACGGCGCCGTTGCCGTGGGCCAGCACGACGTCGTCGCCCTCGCGGATCCGGCGCGCCGCCTCGGCCAGCACGAAGATCCCGTACATCCCGGGGTGGCAGTAGCTCAGTCCGCCGCCGTTGGTGTTCACCGGGAGCTCCCCGCCCGGCGCGATTCTCCCGCCAGAGACGAACGCGCCGCCCTCGCCCTTCGCGCAGAGCCCGAGGTCCTCGAGGAAGAGGATCGTGCAGATCGTGAAGGCGTCGTATACCTCGACGGCGTCGACCTCCTCGGGCTTCACTCCCGCGCGCGCGTACGCGTGCGCGGAGGACTCGGTGGCCGCGGTGCGGACGAGGTCCGGCATCTGCGAGATGTTGCGGTGCCAGTGCGCCTCGCCGCCGCCGAGCAGCAGCGCCGGCGGCCGGCGCAGCGACGCGGCGCGCTCGGCGCCGGTCACGAGCAGCGCGCCGGCGCCGTCGGTGACCAGGCACGCGTCGCGCGCCGTCAGCGGCGTCGAGATCATCCGCGAGCCGAGCACGTCGTCGACGGTCAGCGGCTCACGCGCGAAGGCGCGCGCGTTGCGATCCAGGCGCGCCCACTCGCGCGCCGCCACCGCGACCTCGGCCAGCTGCTCGCGGGTCGTGCCGAACTCGTGCATGTGGCGCGCCGCGGCGAGCGCGAACTGGCTGATCGGATACCGCGGCCGGTACGGCGCCTCGACCGGGAACGACTCGGCGACGCTCTTCAGCCGCCCGCCGTCCGCGCGCTGCGTCGACCCGTACGCGATCAGCGCCACGTCGCACAGCCCGGCGTCGATCGCCGCCGCCGCGTGCTGCAGGTGCGAGACGAACGACGCGCCGCCCAGGTTGGTCGAGTCGCTGTAGCGCGGCCGGATCCCGAGGTACTCGCCGACGTTGAGGCCGGGCATCCCGTAGTACGCCGACGCGCTGAAGAGCCCGTCGACCTCGTCGAGGCGCAGCCCGGCGTCCTCGAGGGCCGCGGCCGTGGCCTGCCCGATGAGGTCGAGCGCGGTGAGGCCGGTGCCGGCGACGTCCCACGACTCGGACTCGCCGATCCCCGCGATCGCGACCGAGCCTCTCACGCCGCGAACCTCAACAGCCCGTCCTCCTCGCGCGCCGTCACGACCGCGCCGATCGGCGCCTCGCCCTCCCCCATCACCCGCACGCCCTCGTCGAGGTCGACGAGCAGCACGCCGTGCGAGCCCTCCCGCGAGTGCACCACCGTCGCGGAGTAGACGGTGCCGCGGCCGGCGCTGCGCTCCCACTCCAGGTCGCGCCCGCCGCACGCCGGGCACAGCACGCGCGGGTAGCCGAGCAGCGTGCCGCACGCGCCGCAGCGCTGGAAGTGCAGGGGCGTCGGAGCGTCCATCGCCGGCAATCCTTACGCGCCCGCGCCCGTCGCGCGCAGCGCCAAGACCATCTCGCTCGTCACGAGCCCTGTCTGGCGGGTGACCTCGTCGACGATGCGGAACCACGCGCGGATGCGCTCGGGCGTGTCGATCACCACGGTCACGACGGGCACGCGCCGGCGCAGCTGGAGCAGCCGGTCGCCGTGGGGCGCGTGGTCGCCGTGGAAGCCCCAGATGCCGCGCAGGCTCGTCGCGCCCGCCGCGCCGGCCTCGCGCAGGCGCCGCACGAGCCCGGCCTCCTCTCCCGCGTAGACCGTCAGCTTCTGCCGGACCTCCAGGCCCGGCGCAGCGGCGAGCGGGAGGACCCGCGGCTCGGCGAGCAGCACGCCGTCGCGCTTGCAGACCTCGACGCGCTCGAGCGTCGCGAGCGGGCGCGGCAGCAGCGCGCCCAGCTCCGGCAGGATCCGCGCGATGCGAGGGCCCTCGCCCACTGCGACGGCCATCAGGGGCACCGCCGCGTTGCGCCCGAAGAACGCCGCCCGGCGGCGCGCGCCGCGCACCGTGCCGTCCACGCCGAGCAGCACCGACGCGCCGGCGACGCCGCCGCGCCGCAGCAGATCGACGATCGCCTCGTGCGCCAGCCGTCCGGCCGCGCGCTCGTGGCGCCCGACGTACACGGTCAGCTTCGTCCCCTCGTGCGGCGGCTCGACCCCGTCCAGGCGCTCGCTCAGCAGGCGTGCGCGCTCCAGCGTCACCAGGCCCCGGGGACGCAGCGCCTCCACCTCCGGCAGCGCGGCCTCGATCCGCGACCGGGCATCGACGGCGACCGACACCAGCGGCAGGTCCTCCGACGGCGTCAGCAGCCGGTCGGTGTGCACGTGTCGCCCGGGCCCGAAGCCCTCGACCCCGCGCATGACGACGCTCGTGCGCAGCCCGTGTCGCGCGTACACGTCCACGAGCGCGTCCGCGAGGAAGCCGTCGCCCACCCGGTCGCGCTCGCCCGCGTACGCCGTCAGCTTCAGGCCGTCGTCGCTCACAGCAGCGCACCGAGCTCGCGGCCGGCCCACACGAGCAGGAGGCCGAGCACGAGGCTCACGCCGAAGTTCGCGGCGCCGAGGCGAAGGTCGCCGTCCTCGGCGAGCCGCTGGCTCTCCAGCGCCCACGTGCTGAAGGTGGTGAACGCGCCGAGGAGGCCGGTACCGGCCAGCCGATAGGCGTCGTCGTGCACCGCGGCGCCGACGACCACGCCGAGCGCGAACGCGCCGCTGAGGTTGACGGCCAGCGTGCCCCACGGGAAGCGGCTCCCCGCGCGGGCCGCGACCGCGCCGTCGAGCAGAAACCGGCCGACGGCGCCGGCGCCGCCGAGCACCGCCACGCCCAGCAGGACCGCAGGGCTCACGGCGCCGGCCTCCCGCGGCGGACGAGGTTCGTCGCCAGTGCGACGGCGAGGAACCCGGCGAGGACGCTGGCCGTCGCGTACGCCGCGGCGAGGCCGTAGCGCGCGTGGTCGAGCATCAGCAGCAGCTCGAGCTGCATCGTCGAGAACGTCGTCAGCGCGCCGCAGACGCCGGTGCCGGCGAACGGCCGCCGGTACGCGGAGGGCGGGAGGCGCTCCTGCAGGCGCGTCGCGAGGTACCCGAGCGCGAACGCCCCGGCGAGGTTCGCGGCGAACGTCGCCCACGGCCACTGCGACGCGTCGCGCGGCAGCGCCTCGACCAGGCCGGCGCGGGCGAGCGCGCCGATGCACCCGCCGGCGAAGATGGCCGCGATCTCGCGGCGGTCGAAGGGCCGGGGCTGACGTCGCCTCACGCGCGGCAGCAGTCTGGCACCCCGGCGCCATCCCGCGGCGCGGCGTACTCCACCCCCGCGCGTTAGCGTCCGCGCCATGGACTTCGCCCTGACCGACGAGCAGCGGCTCGTCAGCGAGACGGCCCGCCGGTTCGCCGACAACGAGATCGTCCCCCGCGCGAAGCAGAACGCGCGCGACCACCACTTCGACACCGACCTCGTGCGCGCGATCGCGGCGCAGGGCTACCTCGGCGCGATCATCCCCACCGAATACGGCGGCGCCGGGCTCGACTACACGACGTACGGGCTGATCGTCGAGGAGATCGGGCGGGCCGACTCGGCGATGCGGACGGTCGTGTCGGTGCAGACCTCGCTGGTGTGCAGCGCGATCCTGCGCTGGGGCACGGAGGAGATCAAGCGCGAGTACTTGCCCAGGCTCTGCTCCGGCGAGTGGCTGGGGTGCTTCGGCCTGACCGAGCCGGACACGGGCTCGGACGCCGCCAACCAGCGCACGCGCGCGCGCCGCGAGGGCGACCGCTGGATCATCAACGGGGCCAAGATGTGGATCTCGATGGGCAACCACGCGTCTGTCGCGCTCGTCTTCGCCCAGACCGACCCGTCGCTCAAGCACCGCGGCCTGGCGTGCTTCCTCGTCGACACCGACCAGCCCGGCTACCAGCCCTCGGTCATCGAGGGGAAGATGGGCCTGCACGGCTCGGACACGGCGGCGATCTCGCTCGACGACGTGGAGGCGACGCACATGCTCGGCGAGGTCGGCGACGGCTTCAAGGTGGCGATGAGCGCGCTCGACTCGGGCCGCTTCTCGGTCGCCGCCGGGTGCGTGGGGATCTGCCAGGGGTGCGTCGACGAGTCGGTCGCCTACGCGAAGGAGCGCGAGCAGTTCGGGCGGCCCATCGGCTCGTTCCAGCTCGTCCAGGCGATGATCGCCGACATGAAGGTCAAGGCCGACGCGTCGCGCTTGCTGGTGTGGCGCGCCGCATGGCTGAAGGACCGCGGCGAGCCGAACACGCTCGAGACCTCGGTCGCGAAGCTGTACGCGACGGAGTCCGCGGTCGAGTGCGCGAACACGGCCATCCAGGTCCACGGCGGGGCCGGCTACGTCGACGACCACCCGGTCGAGCGCTGGTTCCGCGACGTGCGGGTGACCACGCTGTACGAGGGGACCTCGCAGATCCAGAAGCTCATCATCGGGCGCGCGCTCACCGGGCTCAACGCGCTGGTGCCGGACGCGGCATGACGCTCGGCGTCGTCGGCGCCGGCACGATGGGCGCCGGGATCGCGCAGCTCGGCTGCCAGGCGGGCGAGGAGACGCTGCTGCTGGACCCCGACGAGGGCGCGCTGGCCCGCGCGCGGCGCTCGATCGAGGCGGGCGTCGCCAAGGCCGCGGCGAAGGGCCGGTCCGACGCCGACGCGGCGCAGCGCCTGCGCGTGGTCACGACGTTCATGGACCTGGCCGGCTGCGATGTCGTCATCGAAGCGATCCCCGAGGACCTCGCCCTCAAGCAGCGCGTGTTCGGCGAGGTCGCCGCGGTGACGAGGTCGAAGTGCGTGCTGGCGACGAACACCTCGTCGATCCCGGTGACGGCGATCGCGGCGGGCCTCGACCGGCCGGAGCGCGTCGTGGGCATGCACTTCTTCAACCCGGCGCCGGTGATGAGGCTCGTCGAGGTGATCGCCGGCGTCGACTCGGCGCCGTGGGCGCTCGAGCGGGTGCGCGCGCTCGGCGCCGCGATGGGCCGGACCGTCATCGACGCCGCCGACGGGCCCGGGTTCCTCGTCAACCGCTGCAACCGGCCGTTCGGCCTGGAGGCGGTGCGCTGCCTGCAGGAGCGGCTGGGCGACGTCGAGACGATCGACCGGATCGTGCGCATGGGCGGCGGGTTCCGGATGGGCCCCTTCGAGCTGTCGGACCTGGTCGGGATCGACGTCGGCTTCGAGGTCGCCAAGTCGTTCTACGAGCTGTCGTTCGGCGAGCCGCGCTGGCGCCCGTCGCCGTTGCAGGCTCGGATGGCGGCGAGCGGGCGGCACGGGCGCAAGACCGGTCGCGGGTGGTACGAGTACGGCGACGCGCCGCACCGGCCCGACGACCCGCCCGCGCCGCAGGCCGCGCCCGTCGAGGGCTTCCTGGCCATTGCGGGCGGCGGGCCGCTCTGCGAGGAGCTGACCGAGGCCGCGATCGCCGCGGGGTGGGACGTCCGGCACCCCGGCGAGGTCGACGGCGACGTCCCGTGGCTGTCGATCGACTGCGGGCGCGACGAGGACGACCCGCCGCTGGAGGGCGCCCCGCAGCTCCTGCTGTGCGACCGCGCGTCGCTGGCCGCGCTCGACGGCGACGGCCCCGCGGCCGGCTTTCATGCGCTGCCGCCGCTGGCCGACGCGCGGCTGGTCGAGATGACGCGCGGCCCGTACACGGCCGACGCCGCGGCCGAGCGCGGCGAGCGGTTCTTCGCGACGCTCGGCAAGCACGTCGCATGGGTGGGCGACGCGCCCGGGCTCGTGCTCGGGCGGATCGTGTGCCAGCTCGTCAACGAGGCCGCGTTCGCGCTCGGCGAGGGCGTCGGGTCGGCCGGGGACATCGACACCGGCATGGTGCTCGGCATGAACCACCCGCGCGGGCCGCTCGAGTGGGCGGACCTCATCGGGATCGAGCACGTCGCCGCGGTCCTCGTCGCGCTGCGCGCCGAGACGGGCGAGGAGCGCTACCGGCTGGCGCCCGCGCTGCGCCGCCGGCTCGAGCTCGGCCTCACGTTCCGCGAGGACGACGCGTTGGACTGACGTGCCCCCGCCGTTCCAGCGCCTGCTCGACGACCACAGCCCGACGGTCCTGCGGTTCCTCGTCGCCTCGGTCGGCCCCGTCGACGCCGACGACTGCTTCCAGGAGACCGTCATCTCGGCGCTGCGCGCCTATCCGAAGCTGCGCCACTCCGACAACCTCCGCGGCTGGCTGCTGACGATCGCGCACCGCAAGGCGCTCGACGTCCACCGCTCGCGTGCGCGGCGCGCGGTGCCGGTGGAGGACCCCGATCCGGGCCACACCGTCCCGGACGCCCCGCGCGACGACGCGCTGTGGACGGCGGTGCACGACCTTCCCCCCAAGCAGCGGGGCGCGGTGCTGCTGCGCTTCGTCGGCGACCTCTCGCATCGGGAGATCGCCGCGGCGCTGGGCTCGTCCGAAGAGGCGGCCCGGCGCGCGCTGGCCGACGGCCTCGCCAATTTACGCAAGGAATGGACACCGGCATGACCGCAAGCGACCGCAACCACTCGCGCCCGCCCGAGGCGGCGGAGGGGGCCGTCATGGCCGCGCTCCGGCGCGGCCCCTCCGCCGGCGACGTCGCCGACGCCGTCCGCCGCGCCACCGACCGCGCCCACGCCGAGGGGCTCGTCGACGTCACGTACTCGTCGCTCGACTCCCCGCTCGGGCGGCTCGTCGCGGCGGCGACGCCGCGCGGGCTCGTCCGGCTGGCCTACGAGGACTTCAACGGCGGCGTCGACGTCGTGCTCGACCACCTCGCGACGCGGCTGTCGCCGCGGATCGTCGAGCGGCCCACCGGGTTCGACCCGCTGCGCCGCGAGCTCGACGAGTACTTCGAGGGGCGCCGCCGCGGGTTCGACATCAGCATCGACTGGGCGCTGACGACCGGCTTCACGCGCAAGGTGCTCCAGGCCACGGCGGCGATCCCGTTCGGCGAGGTCAGCACCTACCGCGGCGTCGCCGCGGCCGCCGGCAGCGAGCGCGCGACGCGCGCGGCCGGCAACGCGCTCGGCTCGAACCCGCTGCCGATCGTCGTGCCGTGCCACCGCGTCCTGCGCACGGGCGGCGGCCTCGGCGGCTACACCGGCGGCATCGAGAAGAAGCAGCGGCTGCTGGCGATCGAAGGTGTGCTGAGCGAGCCTCTCACGTAGACGGGTCGCAGCTCGCCTCCGCCCGCGCCGCCGAGAACGCCGGCGACCCCGACGTCATGGCCGTGTCGGCGGGTCAGCCGGCCGAACCGGGTCCCGCGCCGGCCCCCCGGGCCGCAGCTGCCCGCGAGCGCCTCGCGCGCCCTCGAGCGCTCCCCTGTCGTGCGCCTTCGCCCTTACTTCGGCTGCGGGAACTGCGTGCGCAGGAAGCGGTCCCAGACGCGGTCGGGCATGAGCCGCTTCTGGTTGATCAGCAGGTGCGCGCTCGGCGTCACGAGGTAGCGCGCCTTCGGGCGGCGCGCGGTGATCGCCTTCTCGATCGCCTTCGCCACGGTGTCCGGCCCGCCGCCGAGCTTCGCCGCCGGGCCCTCCTCGTAGACGCCCTTCGTCGCGGCCGCCAGCTTCTCGTTGAACTCGGCGTACGGCCCGTTCCCGCCGCCACCCGTCGCGCCCTCCATCTCGCCGACGGCGCGCTCGCCGAAGTTGGTCATGATCAGGCCGGGCTGGATGATCACCGCGTCGATCCCGAAGCCCTTGACCTCGAAGCGCAGCGCGTCGGTCAGCGCGTCCACCGCGTGCTTGGTCGCGTGGTAGAAGCCGCCGCCCGGGAACGTGAAGTTCGCCCCCATCGAGCTGATGTTCACGATCTTGCCCCAGCGCTGGGCGCGCATCTTCGGCAGCACGAGCTGGGTCATCCGCACGAGCCCGAAGACGTTCGTCTCGAACTGGCGGCGGACGTCCTCCATCGGGACCTCCTCGATGGTGCCGCTCTGCGAGTAGCCCGCGTTGTTGACGAGGACGCCCACGGCGCCGTGGTCGGCCTCCACGCGCTCGACCGCGCCCTGCATCGAGGCCTCGTCGGTGACGTCGAGCGCGAGGACCTGGCAGCCCTTGCCCTCGAGGTCGGCGATGGACTCGACCCGCCGCGCGGTGGCGTACACGGGCCAGCCGCGCTCGGCCAGGTGCTCGGCCGTCGCGCGGCCGATGCCGGTCGAGCAGCCGGTGATCAGGACTGCTCGTGAGTGCTCGTCGGCCATGGCCGGACCCTATAGGGTCGCGCCCGTGCACACGGGGGGAATTGCACTGCTGGAGGGGCCTGCTCCGCCGTACCCGGAGGTCCTCGAGCACGTCCGCTCGCGGCTGCACCTCGTGCCGCGCTACCGCCGGCGGCTAGCCGTCCCGCCGCTCGGGCTGGGCGAGCCGCGGTGGGTCGACGAGCCGGCGTTCAACCTCGCCTACCACGTGCGCCACACCGGCCTGCCCGCGCCGGGCGACGGCGCGAAGCTCAACGCGCTCGCCGCGCGCGTGTTCTCGCAGCAGCTCGACCGCTCCAAGCCGCTGTGGGAGCTGTGGATCGTCGAGCACCTGGAGGGCGGCGGCTGGGCGCTCGTGTCGAAGGCCGGCCTGGAGCTGGTGGAGGGCGACGGCGACGTCGACCTGATGGCGACCCTGTTCGACACCGACCCCGAGACGCGGCCGGCCGCCGCGCCGCACTGGGAGCCGGGGCCCGCGCCGACGCCGGCGCAGCTCGCGGCGATCGCCGTCAACGAGGCGCTGAGCCCGCGGTCGGCGCTCGAGCGCGCGCGCCGCGCGCTCGACGCCGCCGGCGAGCGCGCCCGCGCCGCCGCCGCGGGACCGCCGGACTCGCCGCTCAACGTCCGGACCGGCCCGCACCGGCGCCTGGCCGTCGTCGACCTGCGGCTCGACGACTTCCGCACCGTCAAGGACGCGTTCGGCGGGACGGTGAACGACGTCGTCCTCGCCGTCGTCGCGGGCGCGCTGCGCCGCTGGCTGCACGAGCGCGCGACGCGCACGGAGGGGCTCGACGTCCGCGCCGGCGTCCCGGTCTCGACGGAGGGCGGGCGGCTCGTCCAGGTCGAGTGCCCGCTGCCCGTCGACGTGCCCGACCCGATCGAGCGGCTGAGGGCGATCAGCGCGCACATGGCCGAGGTGACGCGGACGCAGCGCGCGCAGGGCGCGCAGGTCATCGCCGCCGCGGGCGACTTCGCGCCGCCGACGATCCTCGCCCGCGCCGCCCGCCTCGCGCCCGCGGGCCGCAGCGCGGGGCTCCTGGTCACGAACGTCCCGGGCCCGCAGACCTCGCTGTACGTCCTCGGCCGCCGGCTCGAGCGGACGTTCCCGATCCCCGCCCTCGTCGCGGGTCACGCGCTCGCGGTCGCGATCATGTCCTACGACGGGAGCATGGACTTCGGCCTGCTGGCCGACTACGACGCGGTGCCCGACCTGCCCGTGTTCGCGACGAGCGTCGAGGCAACGCTCGACGAGCTGCTCGGCCTCGCCTCGGCGCCGCTCGCGCGGCGGACGCCGAAGACGACGCGGACGCGCGCTCGCGCGCGGGCTCGGCGCGAGGCCGCGCGGCGCCGGTCCTAGCCGCGCGACGCCGCCAGCAGGGCCGCGAGTTCCTGCGCGCGACGGCGGTCGAATCCGTCGCGGCGGACCTCGCCGCGGCCGTCCACGTCGAGCACGAGGGCACCGCGCCTGGCGCGCGCGCCCTGGATCGCCCACCGCGGGACCTCGTCGACCTCGTCGCGCTCGTCGTACACCGGATCGAGCGCCGCCCAGAGGACCCGCTCGTCCGTGACCAGCAGCGCGCCCCACCGCTTGCCCGCCCGGAACGACGCGACGTCGCGGAGCTCCTCGTCCTCGTCGAGCAGCTCCCCGAGCGCCGCGAGCCCGCCGGTCACCCTCGCCGCGCGCTCGAGCCGTTCGCCGGCGAACGCGTCGAGGCGCGCCGCCACGGCCGACGGCGGGACGAACCGATCGGCCGGCACGTGCTCGCGCACCGCCGCGGCGAGCGCGGCGCCGTCCTCGTGGGCGGCCGGAGTGACCTCGAACCAGTAGCCGTCCTCGGCGACCACCATCCACCGCTCGCCCGCGCGCGCGGCGACCGCGACGATCTCGTCCCACCGGAAGGCGTACACGACGCCGCGGCCATGGAACGTGATCCCGCCGTCGCCCGTGACGATGCGGGTCGCACCATCGCCGCCGACGTCGCGCCCCGGCGGGAAGCTCCTGCCCCCGAGCGGCGAGTCGTCCCTGGCCTCGTACTCCGGGAGGGTCGGCGGCAGCGGCCGGCACGCCGCCGGGCCCTTGACGAGGAGCCCCGGGAGCGCGTCCGCGAGCGCCTGCGCGACGTCCTGAGGTGTCACGGCCGCGAGCCGCGCGAGGCGCTCGTCGGGCGAGCGGACCGGGTACCCGTGCAGCTCGTTGCCGGCGGCGCGCGCCACCTCCGTGATCGCCGCCTGCGGGTGCTCGAGCTCGCGCCGGGCCCCGTCTACCACGCGCGCAATCTCCTCCTGCGAAGGCCCGTGCTCGGCGAGATCATCCAGCACGCCGAGCACGCTCGTGAGCGCCCGCCGGGCTGCGGTCGGCTGAGCATCCGTGGCCACCACGACATGGACGTCCTGCCCCATCGTGGACGCCAGGACATCCACGCTGTAGACGAGCCCCTCGGCCTCGCGCAGCCGGGCCATGAGCCGGGCCTCGAGAACCTCCTTCATCACGAGCGAGACGGGCCCGACGCCGACGACGAACGACGCGCCGATGCGCATCTCGCCCTCCTCGGAGAACGCGGGGAGCCGGAGCCCGCGCACGGGGCGCGGCTCCGGCGCCGGGATCCGGGCGCCCTCCGGCAGGCCCAGTCCGGCAAGCGAGGAGGCGGGCATCCCGGCCACCAGGGCGACGGCGTTGCCGCGCGTGAAGCGCTCGTCGGCCCACGCCTGGACGGCCGCGAGGTCGGGAGCGACGAGCGCGAGCTCGTCGTACTCGGCCAGCCCGTAGCCGGCGGCCCCGTACCGCAGCAGCTTCAGGCGTCCCTGCGTCGACGGCCCGGACTGCGCGCGCTCGGTGAGGAGCACGCGCCGCTCGCGCTCGATCTGATCGCCCGGCAGACGGCGCAGCGTCGCGGCCACCTGCAGGAGGAACCGCGCCACGTCGTCCGGCGTCCCCGTCGCCATGAAGCGCGTGTGCACGTCGTCGACGAGCGCCCGTATCTCGCACGACGCGGCGAGGCCGTGCGCCGCGGCGAGGTGCTCGACGAGATGCGTCGTCCCGTGGCGCGGCAGCGTCTCGTCGGCCACGCCGACGCGGAAGAACAGCGTCGCGACGGCGAACCCCAGCGACGCGCCCTCCGCGGCGAAGACGGGCAGCCCCTCGACCTCGTGCCGCTCGACGACGGGCCACACGCCGCAGTTGCTACAGGAGCGCCTCGCGCGGGGCGCCGGTCGCGCGCGCTACTCGGAGATGGGCTGCGACTGCGTCGGCTGCGCCGTCGGCGCCCACTGCGCCTCCGCGAGGTCGCCGGCCGGCATCCCCTCGGGCGTGGGCACCTGCGGCGTGTCGCGCAGGTACCACTCGGCGTCCAGGGCCGCCTGGCAGCCCGAGCCCGCGGCGGTGATCGCCTGGCGGTACGTGTGGTCGACGAGGTCGCCGGCCGCGAACACGCCGGGCTTGCCGGCCCGCGTCGAGCGGCCCTCCACGATCACGTAGCCCTCGTCGTCGGTCTGCACCTGGCCGCGGACGATCGCGGACTGGGGCTCGTGGCCGATCGCGATGAACGCGCCGTCCATCGGCAGCTCCTCGGTCGAGTCGTCCTCGACGTTGCGCAGCACCGCGTGGCCGAGACCGCCGCTCTCGCCCGGGTGGAACTCCTCGACGACGTACGGCGTCTTGAACTCGAGGTTCCCGACGGCCTTCGCGCGGTCGATCATGATCTTCGACGCGCGGAAGTCCGACCGGCGGTGCACGACCGTGACCTTCTCGGCGAACTTCGCGAGGAAGATCGCCTCCTCCATCGCGCTGTCGCCGCCGCCGACCACGATCGTCGCCTTGTCCTTGAAGAAGGCGGCGTCGCAGGTCGCGCAGTAGGACACGCCGCGGCCGGAGAGCTCCTCCTCGCCGCGGACCTCGAGCTTCTTGTGTTCCGCGCCCATCGCGAGGATCACGGTGCGCGCGCGGTACTCGTCCTCGCCGACGCGCACCACGTGGATGCCGCCCGGCTCGGAGGCCAGCTCGACCGCGGTCGCCTGGTCGGTCAGGAAGCGCGTGCCGAAGCGCTCGGCCTGGTCGCGCATCTCCTGCATGAGGGCGGGGCCCATGATCCCGTCCTTGAAGCCGGGGTAGTTCTCGACCTCGGTCGTCTGCTGGAGCAGGCCGCCCCAGAAGAAGCCCTCGATGACCAGCGGCTCGAGGTTGGCGCGGGACGTGTAGAGCGCCGCCGTGTAGCCGGCGGGCCCGCTGCCCACGATGATGACGTTCTCGATCCGCTCGCTCACTTCATTTAGTGTAGTACGCCCGCGGCGACCCCAACGTCCGCCTCCTCGGGCTGCTCCTCCCACCGCGAGACGGTCTTGCGCAGCTGGAAGTAGGCGATGGCGCCGGGGATCGTGGGCAGCCAGAACGCGAAGCCCCGGTACGTCAGCACGGCCACCGTCGCGAGCCCCAGGTTGACGTCGAGCGCCGCGAACGCGCCGATCATGCCGCCGTCCACGCCGCCGACGCCGCCGGGCAGCGGGAGGAGGTTCGCGAGCATCCCGACGAAGTAGCCCATGATCAGCACGCCCCACGTCGGCGGCGTGCCGAACGCGTGGAAGCACGCCCACAGCACGGCGATGTTGAAGCCCCAGAAGAGCAGCGAGCCCAGCAGAGCAGGGTCGCGCGAGCGCAGGTGCCCGATCGCCTCGCGCACGCCGGCCGACGTCGCGGCCGGGACCGTCGCCAGCCGCTGCGCGATGCGCGCCAGGCGCGGCCGCCCCGCGTCGCACGCCCAGTCGCGCAGGCGCCGCTCGACGTCGGTCGGCACGAGCGCCATGAGCAGGAAGACGGCGATCGCCACGACGCCGAGGATCGCCGGGACGACCGTCATCGCGAACGGGTGCGGCCCGGACAGGACGCCCCACCGCAGGCCGAGCCCGCAGACGACCAGCGCGAGCATGTACACGAAGTACGTGAGCACGAGGAAGGCGACCGTCGAGTCGGCGACGCGGCGGCGGCTCATGCCCGAGCGCCGCAGCGCCCACGCCGTCAGCGCGATCCCGCCCGCGCCGCCGGCGGCGAACACGCGCGTCGCCGCCAGCCCGGCCATCGTGATCTGGTAGCTGGCCCGCAGGTCGATGCGCGAGCCCGCGCGCACGTAGACGCCCTGGAAGAGCGCGACGTAGCCGCCGAACGAGCACGCGGTGAAGATGAACGCGCCGACGAGCCACCACACGTCGCCGCCGCGCAGCCGCTGCCAGGTGTCCTCCAGGCCCACGATCTGCGGGACCACGAAGTAGAGGAAGGCGACGATCGTGACGACGAAGAACAGCCCGAGGAGCAGGGTGCGACGCGTCACCCGAAGCCGGGGCATCTCCTCGTCTTGGGAGTCCTCCTGCTCGTCGAGCTCCGGAGGACGGGGCTCCGAGGTCACGGGCGAATGCTAGACGGCGCCTCGGGCGTCCGAGGCCTCCTCGACGAGCGACGCGATAAGTCGGCTCGTCTCGTCGGCCTCGGGATGCCACTGCACGCCGAGCGCGTAGCGCAGCCCCGGCCGCTCGATCGCCTCGGGAAGCTCGTCGATCGCCGACCAGCCCGTGACGACGAAGCCCTCGCCCAGGTCGTCGACGCCCTGGTGGTGGTGCGACTTCGTCGCGTGGAGGTGCTCGCCCGCGGCGCGCGCCGCGAGGGAGCCCTCGGCCAGCTGGACGTCGTGGTCGCCGAACGTCCCGAGCCGCCGGCGGTGCTCCTCGTGCCCGAGCAGGTCGGGGAGGTGCTGGTGCAGCGTCCCGCCCGCCGCGACGTTCATCACCTGCATGCCGCGGCAGATGCCGAGCACGGGGATGTCGCGCTCGAGCGCGCGCGAGGCCAGCGCCAGCTCGAACGCGTCGCGCTCGGCGTTGCACTGGTCCGTCGCCGCGTGCGGCTCGGCGCCGTACGCGCCCGGGCCGACGTCGACGCCGCCTGCGAGGATCAGGCCGTCGACGAGGTCGAGCACCGGGTCGGGCTCCTCGACCGCCGCGGGGTCCGGCGGGAGCAGCACCGCCACGCCGCCCGCCCGCTGCACCGCGCCGACGTAGCCGGCGGGGACCATTGCCGCGCGGTCGACCCACGCCCCCCACGTCACCGTGTCGAGGTAGGTGCAGATGCCGATCACAGGCCGCGGCATGGAAGGATCGTAGGCATGAGCGCCTGGGAGCCCGAGCACGCCTACGAGACCGTCACCGTCCACCGCCGCGGCCACGCGGCCAAGGTGGAGCTGAACCGGCCGGAGGCGCTGAACGCCTGGAACACGCAATTCGGCACCGACCTGCTCGACGCGCTGAAGCGGGTGCGGCACGACGACGAGGTCCGCGCGGTGGTGCTCACCGGCGCCGGCCGCGGCTTCTCCTCGGGCGCCGACCTCAAGGCCGGCTTCGACCCGCTGCCCGACGGGCGGCCTGACGTCCACACCCGCCTGACCGAGCGCTACCACCCGATCATCACCGGCATCCGCGAGATGCCCAAGCCGGTCATCGCCGCCGTCAACGGCCCCGCCGTCGGCATCGGCTGCTCGCTCGCGCTGTGCGCCGACCTGATCGTCGCCGCCGAGTCCGCCTACTTCCTGCTCGCCTTCGTGAACATCGGGCTCGTGCCCGACGGCGGGTCGAGCCTGTTCCTCCCCGCACGTATCGGGTTCACGCGCGCGATCGAGATGGCCATGCTGGGCGACAAGGTGCCCGCGGCCCGGGCGCTCGAGTGGGGCCTGGTCAACCGCGTCGTGGCCGACGACGAGCTCGCCGCGACGGCCGACGAGCTCGTCGACCGCCTCGCCGCCGGCCCCACCGGCTCGTACGCCGGGACCAAGCGCCAGATCAACCGCTGGGTGTACTCGGGGATGCACGACCAGCTGGCGTTGGAAGCCGACATCCAGCAGGAGCGAGCGCTCTCCGGGGACTTCCTCGAGGGCGTCTCGGCGTTCGTGGAGAAGCGGCAGGCCCGGTTCTCCGGCCGGTGACTATCATCCCCGCCGCTTTGCGCACGCCTGCCCGGATCCTGGCCGTTCTCGCGCCGGCCCTGCTCGTGCTGGCGCTGCCTCCGGCGGCGCTCGCGGACTTCCTGACGCCGGAGAGCGGCGGGTCGCCGAACGCCGACTCGATCGACACGCTCTACAAGATCGTCTTCGCCATGGCGATGGCGATCCTGATCGGGGTCTGGGCCGCGCTGCTGTACTCGATGATCAAGTTCCGCGCGCGCCGCGGAGCGGTCCCCGCCCAGATCCGCGGCAACACGCGGCTGGAGATCGGGTGGACCGTCGGGGCGGCGCTCATCCTCGTGGTGATCGCGGTCGTGACGTTCGTAACGCTCGACGACATCCGCAACGCGCCGGAGTCGGGCGCGAACGGGCTCCAGATCAAGCAGGTCAGCGGCCAGCCGAGCGGCACGCCCGACACCGAGGCCGTGCCGCCGAGCGGGAAGTCGCTGCGCATCCAGGTCAACGGGCAGCAGTACGTCTGGCGCTACACGTACGGCGACGGCGACGACAACCTGCTGAACAACGCCTTCTCCTACGAGGAGATGGTCGTGCCCGTCGACACCACCGTGACGCTCGAGATCAAGGCGCAGGACGTCGCGCACTCGTGGTGGATCCCCCAGCTCGGCGGCAAGTTCGACGCGGTACCGGGGCACACGAACTGGACCTGGTTCAAGATTCCCGCCGACAAGGCAGGCACCGTCTTCCGCGGGCAGTGCGCCGAGCTCTGCGGGCGCAACCACGCCAACATGATCGCGCACGTGCGCGCCGTCACGCCGGACGAGTACGAGGCCTACATCGAGCGCCGCAAGGACGAGATCAAGGCCAACAACGAGGCGGCGCAGAAGCAGCGCGAAGAGATCGAGAACAAGTAGGAATGGCCACCACCACCGCCCCCGCCACGACCACCCGCACCACGCTGCCGCCCGTGCCGCAGGTCCTCGCGCACGAGGTCGTGCCCGAGCAGCGCGGCTGGCGCTCGTGGGTCACGACGACCGACCACAAGCGCATCGGGATCATGTACCTGGTCGCGACGTTCGTCTTCTTCCTCATGGGCGGGGTCGAGGCGCTGCTGATCCGCCTGCAGCTGGGGACGCCGGAGAACACGCTCCTCTCGCCCCAGACGTACAACGCGCTCTTCACGATGCACGGGACGACGATGGTGTTCCTGTTCGTCGTGCCGATCTTCGCCGGGTTCGGCAACTACTTCCTGCCGCTCATGATCGGCGCGCGGGACATGGCCTTCCCGAAGCTGAACGCGCTGTCGTTCTGGCTGCTGATCGCCGGCGGGCTCGTCTTCTACGGCTCGCTGTTCTTCTCGCCGCCGGAGGCGGGCTGGACCATGTACCCGCCGCTGTCGGGCGAGACGTACTCGGAGACCGGGGGCGTGGACTCCTGGATCTTCCTCATCCACCTCACGGGCCTGAGCTCGCTGGTGGGCGCCGTCAACTTCTACGCGACGATCGCGAACATGCGCGCGCCCGGCATGGGCTGGGGCCGCCTGCCGCTGTTCGTCTGGACGCTGCTCGTCTACGCCGTCCTGCTGATCCTCGCGCTGCCCGTGGTCGCCGGGGCGGTGACGATGCTGCTCACCGACCGCCACTTCGGGACGAACTTCTTCGACCAGAACCAGGGCGGCGACCCGCTGCTCTACCAGCACCTGTTCTGGTTCTTCGGGCACCCCGAGGTCTACATCATCTTCCTGCCCGCGACCGGCATGGTCTCGGCCATCGTCGCGACCTTCTCGCGCCGTCCTGTCTTCGGCTATCTGCCTCTCGTCCTCTCCCTCATCGCCGTCGGCTTCCTGTCGTTCGGCCTGTGGGTGCACCACATGTTCACGACCGGGCTGCCGCAGCTCGGCGCGGGCTTCTTCACCGCATCCAGCATGCTCATCGCCATCCCCAACGGCGTGCAGATCTTCTGCTGGATCGTGACCCTGTGGAGCGGCCGCCCCGTCCTCAAGACGCCGCTGTGGTTCGTCCTCGGCTTCTTCTTCATCTTCGTCATCGGCGGCCTCTCGGGGATCATGCTGGCCTCGGTGCCGATCGATACGCAGGTGCACGACACCTATTTCGTCGTCGCGCATTTCCACTACGTCCTGATCGGCGGCGCCGTCT
>DASVQN010000031.1:0-23856 GCA_036389155.1 Solirubrobacteraceae bacterium | reverse complement strand
CGATGTCGATCAGGGTCGGCGGCTCGACGAGGCGCAGCTTCATCAGCGGCAGCAGGCTATGGCCGCCGGCCAGGATCTTGGCCCCGTCGTGCTGGCCGAGCAACTGGATGGCCTCCTGCAACGACGTCGCCTGGTAGTAGTCGAAATTATTGGGATACACGGCACTCCTCTCCCTTCGCGACACCAAAACTGATGCATGAAGCATGAAGCATGAGACGTGATGCGTAATGCGTAATACGTAACAGGCCGGTCTAAGAGTCATGCATCATGCTTCATGCATCATTCCTCCCACTCCTTGATGCACGCAGAGTCCTAGTCGGCGGCCGCGCCCGCGCCAGTCTGCATCTTCTGGGCGGCGTTCCTGACCGCGTTGACGATGTGCTGGTAGCCGGTGCAGCGGCAGAGGTTGCCCTCGAGCGCGCCGCGGACCTCGGCCTCCGTCGGGTCGGGGTTGCGCTTCAGCAGGTCGGCGCCGGCCATGATCATCCCCGGCGTGCAGTAGCCGCACTGCAGGCCGTGGTTGGCCCAGAAGGCCTCCTGCACCGGGTGCAGGTCGTCCGGGCTGCCGATCCCCTCGATCGTCGTCACGTCGGCGCCGTCGGCCTGGACCGCGAGGACGGTGCACGACTTCACCGCCCTGCCGTCGAGATGGACGGTGCAGGCGCCGCAGTTCGACGTGTCGCAGCCGACGTGTGTGCCGGTGAGACCGAGGTGGTCGCGAAGGGCGTGGACGAGCAGCAGCCGCGGCTCGACCTCCAGCTCGTGCGCCTGGCCGTTGACGGTGAGGCGGACCGGGACTGTCTGGGGCATGCGGGCGACCCTACGCCTCGCACCTCGCTCGGGCAAGATGCCTCGGGCGCATGCGGATCTTCAGCGGAATCCAGCCCACCGGGCGCAAGCACCTGGGTAACTACATCGGGGCGATCACGCAGTACGTGGCAGGTCAGGATCGCGGCGATCCGGCGATCTACTGCATCGTCGACCTGCACGCGATCACGGTCGCCTACTCGCCGCAGGAGCTGCGCGAGCGCGTCCACGACACGGCGGCGATCCTGCTGGCGGCGGGGCTCGACCCGGAGCGGTGCATCCTGTTCCGCCAGGGCGACGTGCAGGAGCACGCCGAGCTGTGCTGGCTGCTGTCCGGGGTCACCGCGCTCGGGCCGCTGACCCGCATGCACCAGTTCCGCGACAAGTCGGTGGCCCAGCGCGAGCTGGTCTCGGCCGGGCTGCTCATGTACCCGGTGCTCCAGGCCGCCGACGTGCTCGCCTACAACGCGCACGAGGTGCCGGTGGGGGAGGACCAGCGCGAGCACCTCGAGCTTATGCGCGACGTCGCCGAGCGCTTCAACTCGCGGTTCGGCGAGGTGTTCGTGGTGCCGCAGGCGCGGATCCCCGAGGTGGGCGCGCGCGTGAGTGACCTCCAGGAGCCCGAGCGCAAGATGTCGACGACCGGCGGGACGGCGCAGGGGACGGTCTACGTGCTCGACGAGCCGGGCGTGGTGGAGAAGAAGTTCCGGCGCGCGGTGACCGACTCGGACGACCCGCCCGTGATCCGGATGTCGGAGTCCAAGCCGGGGATCACGAACCTCATCGAGATCCTCGCGTCGGTGCGCGGGGTGGAGCCGTCGGCGATCGAGACCGAGTTCGCGGACGCGCGGTACGGCGACTTCAAGGTCGCGGTTGCCGGCGAGGTCGCGGCGTGGCTGGCGCCGGTGCGCGAGCGCTACGTCGAGCTGCGCGCCGACGAGGACCGCCTCGAGGCGATCCTCGCCGCGGGCGCGGACAAGGCGCGCGCCATGGCGCGCGAGACGCTGCGCGACGTGCGCGCCGCTATGGGCGTGGGGCCGCCCGGCGGCGGGTGACCCGGACGGGGACGCGCGTGCGGCCCTGCAGCAGGTCGCGTCCCTTCAGGTCGACGCCACGGGCCGAGTAGCGCCCCGGCCGCAGCCGCACCGTGATCGTCGCGCGGCCGCGGGCGTCCGAGTGCGCGCGCCGGTTGGCGAAGTAGATGAGCACGTTGCCCACGGGGCGGCCGTTCACGCGGGTCCGGAAGCGGAAGCGGACGCGGTGGCCGGCGCGGACGCGGTGCGGCGTGACGCTGAGCCTGATCCGGGCGCGGCGCCCCTTGCCGCCGGGCGGCTGGGTCGGCGGCGCGGGCGCCGACGCGGGCGGCGCCGGCGGCGCGGCCGCCGGCGGACGCGCGGCGTCCGGCGCCCCGAGGCGCGCCGGATCGCCGAAGGCGATGATCGCGCCCGGCTGGGTCTTCTGCGGCGCGGGGTCGAACAGCGGCCCCATCCCCATCGCGACGAACACGCCGCCGCCGCTGACCGAGATGCCGCCCCACGTCGTGGCGCCCAGCGCCGCCCGCTTCAGGACCGCGCCCGTGTTCACGTCCCGCGCGTTGAGGTTGCCCTGGGGATCGGTCGTGTAGAGGACGCCGTTGCCGACGGCGACCGGGCCGAAGTCGGCCGGTCCGCTGTCGGACGAGCTCCACAGCTTCTTGCCGTCGCGGCCAAGCGACCACACCTCGCCGTTGAGCGCGTCGTTGCCGTAGATCCGCGCGCCGTCGTAGGCGGTCGAGCCGATGATGCCGCCGGCGGCGGAGCCGGGACCGGCGAGCGTCTGCCACGCGGGCGTCATCGCCAGGCGGTCGAGCGCGTAGTAGGTGCCGGTCTTCGCTCCCTCGCCGACGAGCCGGCGCCCGTCGGGGCCGTCGAAGAGGTTGGGCGAGGCGCCGAAGTCGGCGTCGGGGCCGGCCGGGTTGTCCGGGGCGAAGCTGTCGTCGGCGACGGCCGCGTAGTGGCCGAGGATCGCGCCGGTGCGGGTGTCGAGCGAGAGGATCGCGTCCGTCGTGTCCGCGGCCTCGCCGTGGTACGCGTTGCCGGTGCCGACGTAGAGGCGGCCGGTGGCGGTGTCGATCGCCGGGGTCGACCAGACCGGGCCGCCGTCGTGGTCGGGCGGCACGGTGAACGTGCGCCAGCGCAGCGCGCCGGTCTTCGCGTCGAGCGCGACGACGCTGCCGCGGGCGGTGGAGTCGTCGCCGTTGGGGCCGGACGTCCCCATGTAGACCGTTCCGTCCCAGAAGGTGGGGCTGCCGTAGCACGAAGCGCCGTCCTGCTCGGTGAGGACTGCGCTCCAACGCGGGCTGCCGTCGCGCAGGCTGAGCGCGACCAAGCGCGGCGCGCCGACGATCGCGACGGGCACGTAGACCGCGCCGCCGTCGGGCGCGTCGAGGTCGATCGCGGCGCTGCCGTTCACCGGGCCGCCGGCGTCCGCGCTCCAGACCTCCTTGCCGGTCTTCGCGTCGAGGGCGTGCACGTGGCCAGCGAAGCTGCCGGCGACGACGAGGCCCCCCGCGACGACCGGCGTGCCCGTGAAGTCGCCGTCCGGGTCGCTGAACTTCCACGCGGGGGCGAGCTTCGCCGCGTCCTCGCGCGACGGCCCGTCCGTCCCCGCGCTGCGCGAGTTGGCCAGGTCGCGGCCGTACACCGGCCACTCGCCTGCCGTGGCGACCGGGGCTGACGCCCAGGCCGCGACGACCATCGTTCCCACCGCCAGCGCGAGGACGCGCCGCCCCACCGACTCTCCCGAAGTCATGCCCTGAGTGTGCTCCTTCAGTAGCACTCTCACAACCGGGAACCCCCTGGACCCTGTCCCTGGAGTTTTCGCAGCGGCGGCGTCCTTGGCGGTCGCTAGCCTCCGGCGCAGTGTCGGCGGTCGCGGATCTGCAGCTCGACCTGGAGGTCTTCTCCGGGCCGTTCGACCTGCTGCTGACGCTCGTCTTGCGCGAGGAGGTCGACCTGCTGGAGGTCGAGCTGGCGGACGTCGTGCTGGCGTACCTCGACCACCTCGAGGCGCGCGGCGAGCTCGACCTGGAGGCGGCCACCGAGTTCCTCGTCCTGATCGCGGCGCTGCTCGAGCTGAAGTCGCGGCTGATGCTGCCGCGGGCCGACGACGACCTGCTCGACCTCGAGCCAGCGGAGGCGGCCGAGGAGCTGCTGGCGCGGATGATCGAGGCGCGCCGCTACCGCAGCGCGGCCGACCACCTGCGCGGGCTGCTGGCGGCGGAGGAGGGGGTGCGGTACCGGTCGGCGCCCGCGCCGCCGTGGCTGCGGCGCGGCGGGATGGAAGAGCTGCCGGAGGGCGTCTACTCGCCGGACCGGCTCGGCGCCGCGCTCGGCGGGCTGCTGCGCCATCCGCCGCGGGTCGACGTGACCCACCTCGGTCAGGTGCGCGTCAGCGTGGCCGAGCGTCTGTCCGTCCTGCGCTCGCTGCTGCGCCGCGGCGCGACGACCTTCGACGAGGCGGTGCGGGGCGCCGATCGCGTGACCGTCTGCATCACGCTGTTCGCGCTGCTGGAGATGTACAAGCAGGGCGAGGCGACGTGGGAGCAGGCCGAGCCGTTCGGGGAGATCGCGATCGCGCCGGCGGCCACGCCCGAGGCAGCCGCTCCCGCGGGGGCGGCGACGTGACCGAGCTCGCGCGGATCGTCGAGGCGCTGCTCTTCCTCTCCCCGGACCCGGTGGCGACCGAGGATCTCGCGTCCGCCTGCGACGTGTGGCCGGACGACCTTCAGCCGGTCCTCGAGGAGCTGAGGACCGAGTTCGCCGAGGGCCGCCGCGGCCTCGTGCTGCGGGAGGTCGCCGGCGGGTGGACGCTGGCGACCGATCCGGTGGCCGAGCCCGCCGCGCGCCGCCTGCTCGCCCGGCCGCGCACGCCGCCGCTGTCGCCGGCCCAGGCCGAGACCCTCGCGATCGTCGGCTACCTCCAGCCGGTGTCACGGCCCGAGGTCGCGCGGATCCGCGGCGTGGCCTCCGACTCGGCCACCGCCACGCTGCTCGAGCGCGGGCTGATCGAGGAGTCCGGGCGCTCGCAGTTCGGCGCCGTCCTGTACCGGACGACGCCGCTGTTCCTCAAGCTGTTCGGCCTCGGCGCGCTCGACGAGCTGCCCGACCCCGGGCAGTGGGACCCGTCGCCCGAGGAGCACGCGGAGCTGCGCGACCGCCTGCTGCGCGCCGGCGAGGCGCGTGCCGGAATCGCGCCGGCGACGACGGCCACCGTCGACGGGTAGCGCGTCTCCGGCGCCTGGACTCCTGAGGGCTCCGCGTGCGTAGGAGGGACATGAGGACCTGGGTCGTCATCCTCGCCGCCTGCCTTCTCGTCGGGTGCGCGGACGACGAGCCCCAGCGCCCCGCGACGTCGCCCGCCGTCGGGCGCGGGGTGACGGTCGAGCTGCCGGCCGGATGGCAGCGCGCGGCCGAGAGCCTGACGCCGGACCTGTCCGACCCGCTCGAGGTCCTGTCGGTCGGGACGTTCCCGCTGCGCTACCGGACGGTCGGCTGCTCGCACATGCCGAGCAGCGCGATGGAGGACATCGGCCCGCGCGACGCGTTCATCACGCTCATGGAGCGCGGTCGGGACGAGCGGTCGGAGTGGCCGGAGTTCCCGCAGCGCCCAGGGCGCTTCGGCCCTTCGCTCGGAGCGGGATCGGAGGGGATCGAGTGCGTGCCGGGCAAGCCGTTCCGCGACCACTGGTTCGGCTTCACGGACGCCGGGCGGCACTTCCACACGTTGGTCGTCTTCGGTCCCGACGCTCCGCCCGAGGTCCAGGACGCCGCTTGGCGGGTGCTCGACAGCCTCGTCGTCGACCCCGACGCGAGGCCGACCTGGCGCTCGAGCGGCTGAGCGCTACGCCCGCGCCGCCGCGAGCTGGCCGCACGCCGCGTCGATGTCGCGGCCGCGCGTCAGGCGGACGGTGACCGGGACGCGGTGCTCCTCGAGGACGGCCCTGAACGTCTCGATCGCGTCCGGGCTGCTCCCCTCGTAGATCGTCCCGGTCGGGTTGTAGGGGATGAGGTTGACCTTGAAGACCTCGATCCCGAGGAGCTCGGCGAGCTGGAGCGCCTGCTCGTAGCGGTCGTTGACGCCGGCGAGCATCACGTACTCGATGAACACGCGGCGGCGCTTGCGCTCGTGCCAGCGACGGCACGCGGCGAGGACGTCCTGCAGGGGATAGCGCTCGTTGACGGGCATGATCCGCGAGCGCAGCGCGTCGTCGGGCGCGTGCAGGCTGAGGGCGAGGCGGACCGGCGCGGGGTCGTCGGTGAGGCGGTCGATCCCCGGCAGCCAGCCGACGGTCGAGATCGTCGTGCGGCGGTGGGTGATCCCGACGTCCGGGAGGCGGCGTGCAGCGGCGAGGACGTTGTCGAGGTTCATCAGCGGCTCGCCCATGCCCATGAAGACGGCGTGGTCGACGTCCTCGATCCGCCGGAAGTGCAGCGCCTGTTCGACGATCTCGCTCTCGGACAGGTTTCGCCCGAACTTCATGGCGCCGGTCGCGCAGAACGTGCACGTCAGCGGGCAGCCGGACTGCGAGCTCAGGCACAGCGAGCGGCGGCCGTCGCGGTAGCGCATGAGGACCGCCTCGACCGGGCGGCCGTCCGCGGTGTGGAAGAGGACCTTCACCGTCCCGTCGCGCGACTGCGCCTCGTGGACCGGGGTCAGCGTCGAGAACGGGACCGCCTCCGCGAGCCGGGCGCGCAGCGCGGCCGGGAGGTTCGTCATCTCGTCGTAGCCGCGCGCGCCGCGCGCGGTCCACTCCCACACCTGGCGGGCGCGGAAGCGGGGCTCGCCGGCGTCGGCCAGCGTCTGCTCGAGGAGCGCGAGGTCCACACTTCCAGGGTATGCGGCTCGCGAAGTACCTCGCCCACGCCGGCGTCGCCTCCCGGCGGGCGGCCGAGGAGATCGTGCGCGCGGGCCGCGTGACCGTCGCCGGCGAGGTCGTGACGGACCCGGCGCGCGACGTCGACGGGTCGGATGCGGTGACCGTGGACGGGCGCGCGATCCACGGTGCGGAGGAGCGCGTCGTGTGGGCGGTCAACAAGCCGCGCGGCGTGGTGTCGACCGCCCGCGACACGCACGGCCGGCCGACGGTCATCGACCTCGTCGACGCCGACGGCGCGCGGCTGTACCCGGTCGGCCGGCTCGACGCCGACAGCACCGGCCTGCTGCTGCTGACGAACGACGGCGAGCTCGCGCACGCGCTCACGCATCCGTCCTTCGAGGTCCCCAAGACCTACCGCGTGCGCGTGACGCCCGCGCCCGTCAGCGACCGGGCGGTGCGGCGGCTGCGCGAGGGGGTGGTGCTCGAGGACGGGCCCACCGCGCCCGCGCGCGTGGGGCGCAACGGGCGCGACGAGCTGGAGATCACGATCCACGAGGGCCGCAACCGGCAGGTCAAGCGGATGTGCGACGCGGTCGGCCACCGCGTCGTCGCGCTCGAGCGGATCGCCTTCGGGCCGCTGCGCCTGGGGGAGCTGGCGCCCGGCCGCGCGCGGCGACTGACGGGCTCGGAGCTCGACCGGCTCCGGCGGCCCGCCTGATAGAACCGTCGCCGTCATGCGCCTCTTCGCCCTCCGCGGCGCGTCGTCCGTCGACGTGAACGAGCCCGACGCGATCCTCGGGTCGACCGAGTGGCTGCTGCGCGAGATCATGCGGCGCAACGACCTGATCCCCGACGACGTCGTGAGCTGCATCTTCACGCTCACCGAGGACCTCGACGCCGAGTTCCCCGCGGTCGCCGCGCGCAACATCGGGTTCGAGCGCGTGCCGCTCCTGTGCGCGCGGGAGGTCCCGGTGCCGGGCGCGCTCCCGAAGGTCATCCGGATCCTCATGCACTACTACGCGCCCGACGCGCACCGTACGCAGCACGTCTACCTGGGCGACGCCCGCGGGCTGCGCGAGGACCTGGACGCCGCGCAGTAGGTCGCGGCGGCTCAGGCCGCGGGGAAGGTCTCGATGACGAGGAGCGTGAAGTCGAGCGCGGCCAGCTGCTTGGCGCGGCGCAGCATGAGCGACTGCGGAGGCGCGGCCATCATCCCGAAGAAGGCTCCCCAGAGGACCGCCGCGTGCACGTAGAGCGCGGTCATCCGCCCGCATTCTGTCGCGCGCCGGCGGCGACGGTGTTAGGTTCCAACGCGAGGGAGGACGGCGACCGGGCCGGTCCACTGCTCGCAGCGGGCCGCCCGGCGTCGATCTAGTCCTTGTACGGGTCGACCGTGTCCGCGCCCGCCATCGCGACGCCGATCGGCGTGAGCGTGTGAAGGACCCGCACGCTGTCCGCGTGGTACGCGAGGACCTCGCCGAGGCGCTTGTACGCGCCGGGGGCCTCGTCGGCCGCGCCGCCGCGAAGCTCGATCCCCTTGCGCCGGAGCTCTTCGCGGACCGCGTCGAAGTCGATCGCGCCGCCCTCGCGGACGCGGACCGACCGCGCCTTGCGCGCGCCGGGTGCGGCAAGCGCCTCCGCGCGCGACTGGTAGACGACGCGGTCGACGTCGTTGCGCCAGCGCTTGCGCGGCTTCCCCGCGGCCGCGTTGCGCGACATCGCCCGCCCCGCGCCGTGGACGGTGGAGAACAGCGAGTCCCGCGCGTGCTCGGTGCCTTCGAGGATCACCGCCGGCTCGGCCATCGAGGCGCCCACGAACCCGCGCTGGCGCGGGAAGGCGGGCGTCGCGCCCTTGCGCACGACCCACCAGTCCTCGCCGTCGTGCCGCTCGCGCCAGATCTGGTTGTGGTTGTTGTGCACCTCGTCGACGGCGTGCGTCCGGAGGAGGTCGAGAACGGTGTCGACCACGACGTCGCGGCCGGCGAACGCGTACCGCGCGGCGAGCTCCATCGCGGCAACGTACGACTGGCCGAGATCGGTGCGGTCGGGGAGGAGGAGCGGAGGCGCCTCCATCCCGCTCGGCGCCGACGCCATGAACCACGTCGCGGTCTTGTGCCCGAACCCCCGCGAGCCGAAGTGCACGCCGACCCAGACGAAACCCTCCTCGTCCTCCATCAGATTCACGTAGTGGTTCCCCGAGCCCACCGTGCCGAGCTGGCTCGCGGCGAGGTCGTAGAGCCTGCGCTGCGGCGCGAAGTCCGTGGAGCGGATCTCGTCGAGCACCGGATGGTCGGCCTTCACGCCGGCGCTGCGCCCGACGCCGAACGAGATCCGGCCGACCACCTCGTCCATGATCCGCGGGAGGTCGGCGCGGATCTCCTCGCCCCGCAGCGGCGTGCGGACCGCCTTGTTCCCGCAGCCCAGGTCGTACCCGGCGCCGGAGGGAGAGACGTGCTCGCGGTACGCCACGACCCCGCCGATCGGCTGGCTGTAGCCGAGGTGCCCGTCGGCGCAGAGGACGCCGCGCGCGCCCTCCTCCGCCGCCACGCACCGCTCCAGCTGGGCGACGGTGTTCTCGTCGTGGTCGCCGAAGATCCGGATGCTGCGATCATCCGCGCCCATGCCGATCGAGTTCGCCTCGCGCATCAGTCGCATCCCGCTCTACCCCACGGCCGGGGGGTACTCGCTTCCCGACGACGTCGCGATGCTGGCGAGCAACGAGTCTCCCGACCCCCCGCTGCCGCAGGTCGTGAAGGCGATCGAGCGGTCGCTGACCGGGCTGAATCGGTATCCGGATCCGAGCAACGCGCGGCTTCGGCGGGCGCTGAGCGACCGCTACGGCGTTCCCGCGAACCGCGTGGCGATCGGCAACGGCAGCGTCGAGATCCTGCTGGCCGCCGGGGAGGCCCTGCTCGAGCCGGGGGCGGAGGTCGTCTACGCGTGGCCGAGCTTCAGCGTCTATCCGCACCTGGCGGCGGCAAGCGGGGCGACCGCGATCACGGTCCCGCTCGACTCCGACGACAAGCACGACCTCGACGCGATGCTCACCGAGATCACCGCCGCGACGCGGCTGGTGATCGTCTGCAACCCGAACAACCCGACGTCGACCGCGCTCCCGCTCGACGCGATCACCGCGTTCGCCGCCGAGGTCCCGCCGCACGTCGCGCTGATCCTCGACGAGGCCTACTGCGAGTTCAACCTGCTCGACGACCCCGACGCCTCGATCGACCTGCTCGAGCGCCACCCGAACCTCGTGCTCCTCAGGACCTTCTCGAAGGTCTACGGCCTCGCCGGCCTCCGGGTGGGCTTCGCACTCGCGGGGAGCGAGCGGTTCGTCCAGGCCGTCGACCAGGTCCGCCAGCCGTTCTTCTGCAACGCCGCCGCGCAGGCCGCCGCGATCGAGGCGCTCAAGCACCAGGACGCCGTCGCCGAGCGCGTCGAGCGCGCGATCGTCGCGCGGGTGGAGATGGAGAGCGGGCTGGAGCGGCTCGGGATCGCGGTCGCGGAGTCGCACGCGAACTTCTGCTGGCTGCACCTGCCCGAGGGCGTGGAGGAGAAGGCCGTCGTCGACGGGCTGGCCGAGCGCGGGGTCCTCGTCCGCGCCGGGACGGCGCTCGGCCGCGAGGGCGTGCTGCGCGTCACCTTCGGCCGCCCGGACGAGAACGCGCGCTTCCTGCGCGAGCTGGCCACGTTCCTCCCCTGATCTGCGCAGGTTTCCGGAGCCGCGTGCGTTCGTGTACGCATGCGTTCACTCGTCGCGGCCCTCGGGTCGGTCCTCGTCCTCGCCGCGGCCTTCGCGCCGCCCTCCGCGCAGGCGGGCTCTGTCTACGCCCGCGCCGACGCGAGCGAGATCGTCCTCGGCAACAGCGTCGCCGAGCGCCGCTGGTCGCGCGCCCCGATGCGGACGCTCGCGCTCGTCGACAAGCGCGGCCGCGACCGCACGTGGAGCGCCGGCGCGCGCGACTTCGCCATCGGGACCGGCGACGCGACGATCGGCTCCGACCAGTTCACGGTGTCGCGGGTCGACCGCCGGGACCTGCCCGGCGGCGGCGTGCGGCTGACGATGACGCTCACCGGCGTCCCGGGGCTGACCGTCGAGAGGATCGTGGAGGCGTATCCGGGGATCGCCGGGTTCCGCACGCAGACGAAGCTCGAGCCGGCCGCCGGGATCGCGGTGGGCAGCGCCGTGCTCGAGGAGGCGGCGACGGGAGCGGCGACGCCGGCGCTGCACGCGTTCCGGGCCGGCGCCGACTGGCGCGACGCGGAGTGGACCGGCCCGCCGCTTCAGGTCGGCGACCCGCACGGCGGGACATGGCGCCAGACGACGACCGCCGAGCGGGGCGGCGCGGTGAGCGGCAGCGGGCAGTGGCTGAGCGTGAGCGACGCGCGGCGCTCGCTGTTCCTCGTCGCCGAGGGCACCGACTTCCCGTCCTCGCGCGGCTCCTACGACGGCACGACCGCGCAGCTGCGCGCCGACTACGGGCGCGACGTCGTCCTGCTCGGGCCGCTGGAGGAGAGCGGGCACATCGAGAACTCGAGCGACGCCCCCGGACGGCATCGCACCGCCGGGCCGGGGGACACGCTGGCGCTCGACCCCGTCTTCGTCGGCTTCGGCAAGGGCGACGGCGACGCCGAGTGGCAGTTCGCGCAGTACGTCCGGCGCGAGCGGCTGCGCTCCGAGCCCGGGCGCGTCGTCTTCAACTCCGATCGCCTCGACGACGACCGCGGCGGCGCGAAGGACGACGCCGACCTCGCGATGGTCAATCGCGTGGCCGGCACCGCGCGCGGCCTCGGCGTGGACACGTTCGTCCTCGACGACGGCTGGCAGCAGATCTCCGGCGACTGGAATGCCGACCCGGCCCGCTACCCCGACGCCACCTTCAAGGCCGTGCGCGACGCGATCGCCCCGATGAAGCTCGGCCTGTGGATGAGCCCGATGCACTTCCACCCGACGTCGAAGACGTTCGCCGAGCATCCCGAGTGGGCGTGCCAGCCGTACGCCACCGGGCTGTACGCCTTCAACGCCGCCCAACCCACCGACGGCTCGAACGAGGCGGGCATCGTCCCGTGGGGGCCGGACGCGATCCCGTTCATCGAGAGCCGCGTCCGCCGCGCGATCACCGACTGGCACGTGACGTACTTCAAGTTCGACTTCCTGGCGTGGCTGGACTGCGCCGGCCAGGGCGACCTCCACGACTTCCGCGACGCGTTCGTGGCGATGCTCGACCGCATCCGCGCCGACCACCCGTCGGTGACGCTGCAGATCGACGAGACGAACGACTACCGCCTGTTCCCGTTCGCGTCGACGACGCGCGGCCCGACGTGGTTCCAGAACGGCAACCCCGAGCCCGACGTCCTGCTGCACAACCTGTGGAACCTCAGCCCGTACGTCCCGGCCTACGCCCTCGGCCAGCACGTGCTCGGAGGCGACGCGTGGAAGAAGCACCCCGTCTCGACGCTGATGGCCGCGGCGCTGCCGTCGCACATCTCCTACTTCACGGACATCCGCACCCTGCCGGCGAGCGTCGTCGCGGAGGCCGGGACGTGGATCGACTGGTACCGCGACAACCGCGCGCTCTTCACGGACGGCGTCACGTACCCGCTGCTCGACGACCCGCTCGAGAAGGACTGGACGGCGCTGCAGTCGTGGAATCCCGAGCGCGGGCAGGGCGCGCTGCTCGCGTTCCGTCAGCAGGGCGAGGACGCGGTGCGGACGATCCCGATGCGCGCCGTGCCGAGGGGCAGGGCGTTCCTCCTGACGCGCGCGCCGGACGGCGCATGGGCGGGCACCGTGACCTCCGCGCAGCTGCGCCGCGGCCTGCGGGTGAAGATCCCGGCGAAGGACGGCGCGGTGGCGCTCGCGATCAGGCCGGTCGCGTAGCGCCGCATCGGCTACGCTGGCACGACGCCATGAGCCTCGTGCCCGCCACCTCTCGTATCTCCTATGCGTCCGGCGGGCGCTTCTTCGCCTGGCGATTTCTCTAGGCGTTCGGCCACGAGCCCATGCCGTCTCTCACAGACGGGAGCCGAACGCCGCAGGACCATCCCGTAGAGATGACAGGTTCTTAGAGAGGTTCGAGCAGATGATGATCGTGATGCAGGCGGGGGCGACGGAGGAGCAGATCCAGCACGTCGTCGATCGGGTGGAGGGCGTGGGTGCCCGGGCCCACCTCAGTCGTGGCGAGGAGGTCACCGTCATCGGGGCCGTCGGCGACCGCGAGCACGTCGCGCGCCTCGGGCTCGAGGGCTCGCCCGGCGTGGACCGCGTCGTTCCCATCCTCAAGCCGTACAAGCTCGCCTCGCCGCAGCTGCGCGGCGGGGTGCCCTCGACGCTGGAGATCGGCGGCAGGAAGGTCGGAGGCGAGCACTTCGCGCTGATCGCCGGGCCCTGCACAGTGGAGTCGCGCGACCAGACGCTGGAGACGGCGCGCGTCGTCAAGGCGGCGGGGGCGACGATGCTGCGCGGCGGCGCCTACAAGCCGCGGACGTCGCCGTACGCGTTCCAGGGGCTCGGCCGCGCAGGGCTGCGGATCCTGACCGAGGCCAAGGAGGAGACCGGGCTGCCGATCGTCACCGAGCTGATGGACGCGCGGGACCTCGAGCCGCTCGCCGAGGTCGCGGACATCATCCAGATCGGCGCGCGCAACATGCAGAACTACCCGCTGCTGGCCGAGGTCGGGCGCTCCGGCGTGCCGACGATGATCAAGCGCGGGCTGTCGAGCACGCTCGAGGAGCTGCTGATGGCGGCCGAGTACGTGCTCAAGGAGGGCAACGAGAACGTGCTGCTGTGCGAGCGCGGGATCCGCACGTTCGAGACGGCGTACCGGTTCACCTTGGACCTCACCGCGGTGCCGGTGTTGAAGGAGCTGACCCACCTGCCGGTCATCGTCGACCCGTCGCATGCGGCGGGGCGGCGCACGCTGGTCGAGCCGCTGTCGCTCGCGGCCGCCGCGGCGGGCGCGGACGGGATCATCGTCGAGATCCACCCGGATCCCGAGGAGGCCATCTGCGACGGGCCCCAGGCGCTGCAGAACGACGTCTTCGCTGCGTACGTCGAGAAGGTCGAGCGCGCGACGGCGCTGGCCGGCAAGTCGCTGAGCGGCGCGCCGGCCGCGTAGGGCGCGTTGCGCGTCGCGGTCGTCGGCGTCGGGCTCATCGGCGGGTCCATCGGGATCGCGGCGCGTGAGCGGCTCGGGGCGTCGGTCGCGGGCTGGGATCCCGACCCGGGCGCGCTGAGCGCCGCTCGCGAGCGCGGGGCCATCGATGCCGCGGCGCCGTCGCTGGCCGCGGCGGTGGAGGGCGCGGAGGCGGCGTTCGTCGCCGCGCCCGTCGGGGCGCTGCCCGGCGTCGTGCGGGAGGTGCTCGCGGCGGCGCCCTCCAGCTGCGTGGTCTCCGACGTCGGGTCGACGAAGCGCGCGGTCGCCGTCGACGACGAGCGCTTCTGCGGCGGGCACCCGCTCGCGGGTGCGGAGACCGCGGGCGTCCAGCACGCGCGCGGGGACCTGTTCGAGGGCGCGGTCTGGTACCTGACGCCGACCGAGCGCACCTCGGGGATCCTGCTCGAGCGCCTGCACCGGGCGATCGCGGCGCTCGGCGCGCGGCCGGTGGCGATCGACCCCGGGACGCACGACCGGCTCATGGCGGGCGTCTCGCACCTGCCGCACGTGCTCGCCAACGTTCTCGTCGCGCAGGCGGCGGCGGCGCTGGGGGGCGAGTCGATCCCGCCCACGGGACCGTCCTTCCGCGATGCGACGCGCGTCGCGGGGGCCAACAGCGCGATCTGGACCGACATCTACCTGGCCAACCGCGACGCGCTGATCGAGCGGATCGAGGACACGGTCCGGCGGCTGAGCGATGTCGCGGAGTCGCTGCGCGCGGGGGACGCGGCCGGGATCTCCGGGTGGAACGAGGCGGCCGCGGCCGACCGCCGGGCGCTGCTCGAGGCGGGCCTGGAGGGCGGCGCGGTGCACGAGCTGCGGGCGTCGGTGCCGAACCGGCCCGGGGTCATCGCGGAGATCGCCCTGGCGTTCGGGCGGGCGGGTGTCAACATCGTGGACATGGCGTTGAGCCCGTCCGCGGACTTCAGGCAGGGGCGCGTGTCGCTGTGGGTGAGCGGCGACGAGCACGCGGCGCGGGCCGAGGAGCTCATCGCCGGCCTCGGCTTCCCGGTCGCGCGCGGATGACCGACGTCCGCTTCGAGCCCGCCGATCGCCTGCGCGGATCCGTCGTCGCCCCGCCCGACAAGTCGCTCTCGCACCGCGCGGCGCTGCTCGGCGCGATGACGGACACGCCGGTGCGGATCGCGAACTTCCTCGACGCCGACGACACGCGCTCGACGCTCGCGGCGGTGCAGCAGCTCGGCGCGCTGGCGGAGGTACGCCCCGACGAGGTCGTCATGCGCGGGGTCGGGCTTCGCGAGGCGCGCGAGGTGACGAACGCGATCGACGTCGGGAACGCGGGCACGCTCATGCGGCTGCTGCCCGGCTGGCTGGCCGGACACGATGGTCGCGCGTGGATCGTCGACGGCGACGAGTCGATCCGCCGCCGGCCGGTCGACCGCATCGCCGAGCCGCTGCGGCGGATGGGCGCGCAGATCGAGCCGACGGCCGGCAAGTATCCGCCCTTCCGCGTCTTCGGCGCGCGCCTACGGTCGATCGCCTACGAGCTGCCCATCGCGTCGGCGCAGGTCAAGTCGTGCGTCCTGCTCGCCGCGCTGGTCGCCGACGGCGCGACGACCGTGACCGAGCCGATGCCGTCGCGCGACCACACCGAGCGGATGCTCGCCCGCGCCGGCGTGACCATCCACCGCCACGGCCGCCACGTAACGGTCCTCAACTGCGACGAGCTCGAGCTCGCGGACGTCCGCGTCCCCGGCGATCTGTCCTCCGCCGCGTTCGTGATCGCCGCCGGCCTGATCGTGCCGGGGTCGCGGCTCGTGGTGGAGGACGTCGGCGTCAACTGGACGCGGACGGGCTTCCTGCGGATCGTCGAGCGGATGGGCGGGATCGTCATCGGCGACCTCGAGGACGAGCCGGTCGACGAGATCCCCGTCGACGAGCCGGTGACCGAGCTCGACGTCACGGCCGGCCCGCTGATCGGCACCGTCGTCGAGGCCGACGAGGTCCCGCTAGCGATCGACGAGCTGCCCCTCGTCGCGCTGCTCGGCTGCTTCGCGGAGGGCGAGACCGTGGTCCGCGGCGCGGGAGAGCTGCGATTGAAGGAGTCCGACCGCATCACCGCCGTGGTCGAGGGCCTGCGAGGCCTCGGCGCGGCGATCGAGGCGACGGAGGACGGCTTCGTCGTCGAGGGAACGGGGGGCCTGGACGGAGGGACTCTCGACGCCCACGGCGACCACCGTCTCGCGATGATGGGAGCGGTGGCCGGGATGGCGTCGCGCCAGGGCGTGACCGTCGTCGGCATGGACGCGGCCGCGATCTCCTACCCGACGTTCACCGACCACATCGCCGCCCTCACCTGAGCGGGCGTCCGGGCCTACCCCGAGCGGCGCTGACTGCATCGGCCGCCGGGGAGCGGCCCGCCCGCCCGCCCAGCCACGCTCGCCGGGACGTGAACGTCGCTGCGGCCGACGCGACTATCCGGTTCGCGCCGTAGCGTGTCGGGATCGATGGCGACACTTGCTCGACAGAAGTCGCTCGGGGCGTTCTACACGCCAGAGCCCATCGCCACCGCGCTCGTGGAGTGGGCGATCCAGTCGCCCCGAGACATCGTCCTCGATCCGAGCTTTGGGGGCCTTGCGTTCTTGAATGCGGCCGAGCGCCGACTTGTCGAGTTGGGCGCCGAACACCCTGCTTCCCAGCTTTACGGCACGGATCTCGATCCCGACGCGTTCGGCGACGCCGCGCGATTGCGGGCAGCAGGCGCCACGCTGCTCAACCGCGACTTCCTCCTGCTTGCTCCCGGGAGGCGCGTACTGCCGAGAGCGGACGCGGTCGTCGGTAACCCGCCGTATGTCCGATATCAGGCGTTCCAGTCGATGCGGGAGCGCGGCCGGACGATCGCTGCGCGTCACGGCGTGCACCTGACCCGGCTGGCCTCGTCGTGGGCACCGCTGTTGATCCACGCCTCCGACTTCGTCTCGCCGGGGGGCCGTCTCGCTCAGGTTTTACCGGCGGAATTGATTCACGCGCAGTATGCGCGCGATGTTCTGGGCTATCTCTGCCGTTCTTTTGAGCGCGTCGTCGTAGCTGCGTTCGACGAACACATCTTCACCGGTGCTCAGGAGGAGGTCGTCCTGCTTTTCGCATCGGGTCGCGGCACGGGCTGCGCGCCCGGTGTCGAGACGTTGAGCTTCACCAACCTGGACTCGTTCAAAGTTCCGCAGGAGAGGGGTGCAGTTCTCGATCCAGATCACGAGCACAAGCTGCTTGTGGGGCTCGTCGAGCCCGACGCGATCCGCGTGTACGACGAATTGCGTGCAAGTGACCGCACGCGCCGCCTCGGTGCCCTGGCGTCCGTGGACATCGGCGCCGTAACCGGGGCCAACGCCTTCTTCGTCCGCGCGGCTGAGGACGTGCGACACCTGCCGCCCGAGATTCTCAAGCCCGCCGTGAGCAAGGCCGCGCACGTTGCCGGCGCCCGCTTCGGCCGTCACGACCTCGACGCGATGGACCAGTCGGGCACACCGGCCCGGATGGTCGTGATCGACGCCGACAGTCCGCACGTCGCAGGTCAGGCGGTCCAGGCGCTGGTCGACCAAGGGGAGAGAGAGGGGATTTCTCAGCGGTACAAATGCCGAATCCGATCGCCGTGGTGGTCACTTCCGGCGGCACAGGTTTCGAATCCACCTTCGCTGTTTCTGACCTACATGAGCAGCGAGATGGCGCGCTTGATCATCAACGACGTCGGCGCGCTGAATACGAACACGCTGCACGGCGTCCGGCTGCATAACGGCGCCGACCCAGGCGCGTTGGTCGTGGGCTTCTATTCGTCTTTGACGAGGCTCTCCGCCGAGCTCGTCGGTCGATCGTATGGAGGCGGTGTCCTGAAGCTCGAACCGACTGAGGCCGAACGCTTGATCTTGCCGCGTCCTGCGCGCCATCACGCCCGCCTCCTCGCCGAGGTCGATGTTCTCCTACGTGACAGGCAGTACGAACAGCTCACCTCCGTCGTCGACAAGGCGATCCTCGTCGACGATCTGGGGATGTCGGAGGCCGACGTAGCCCTGCTTCGCCGCGGCGCTGAGAGGCTACGGGAGCGTCGGCTCCTACGGGCGCGAGGTAGTCGCCGCCGCACCTAGCTCGCTAGGCCATCGTCCTCAGTGCGGTGCAGACCTGCGAGAGGACGCGGTCGAGTTCCAGCGAGGTCGCGCCAACGGGCTTCGGCTCATAGGCCGTTCGAGTCGAGTTCCACCCATACGCGACGAGGCCACAAGCGTCGAACCACGTCGCCGCGACGTGACCAAACTTGATGGTTGCCGCCAGATCCGCACCATCTCGTACGCGGACCGCCATGAATATGTAGCACCGCGGCGGGGCGGTACGCATCCACTGCCCGAGGTCGGACGTCGCGCCGCCACCCTTCCCCTCCAGACGTGCAACCTCAGCCTTCACGTCGATGTTCTTGAACGACGCTTCCTTGATCCGCTTCTCGAGATCTGCGCTGCCCGCGCGGCCGTCGGCGTGTGGCTGCGCGGGGTTTCTCGGGTGTCGAGGCACGCCCGTCGCCTTCGTCTCAATCGTCAACTGCACCGTTCCCGTCCGTGGGTATGCGACGTCGAGCATGTGGCGCTTAAACGAGAGGCCGGGAACGTCCGGCCGCGTATGCAGAGTCTTCCCGGAGCAGCGCTCCAAGAGGAGCGCGAGGACGTCGTTGAAGTAGTCGCCCTTTCCGTTCTGTATGTCGCCCTGATCGGCGACACCAGCTGCGACGAGAGCATCGAACTCCTGCATTGCCACGAGGAAGTCGGGCTCCGCTTCGCGCCACGTCCGGAACCCGGCGCTCTCGATGGTCCGGTACGAGCGCACGAGGGGCGCACGGCCCGGCTTCGTCGACGCCTGCTTTGTCTTCGTCTTGACGGTCCGCGCCACGCTCTGGCGAACCGTACCGGTCGAAGGAAGGACCCTGGTGGCTACGCGGAGTCGGTCTCGTCATCCTCGATCCCAAAGTGAATGGCTGCGGCGGTGAAGAATTCGGCCGCCGACCCCCTCGCGTCGCGGATCCACGCCAGCACTTCGTCCCGCCGCGCGACAATGCCCAGCCGCGACGCGACGGCTACGCACCCGCCGGTGACGTCCGATGCCGCGAGCCCGCAACGAAGGCGGTCTGAGCTTCCGCACGCGGGGCACTGCGGCGGCGGGGTGCGAGCCTCGGGTTGAGCCATGACAAACCTGATGACTGCGGTGTCTGACATTCGCCCCCTCTCGGGAGCTGCGCACTCGCATCGCACGGGACTCGCGGGCCGCGCCACTAGTCTGACCTCCCGTGGTCATTGCCATCGACGGGCCCGCCGGCGCGGGGAAGTCCACCGTGGCGCGCGCCGTCGCGGCCGCGCTCGGCTTCACGTACCTGGACACCGGGGCGATGTACCGCGCCGTGGCCCTCGCGCGGCTGCGCGGGATCGAGGAGCCGGCGATCGACTTCGCCGACGGGCGGGTGACGCTCGATGGCGAGGACGTCAGCGGCCTCGTCCGGACGCCGGAGGTCTCCGAGCAGGCGAGCGTGGTCTCGGCCGAGCCCGCGGTGCGCGAGGCGATGGTCGCCCGTCAGCGCGCGCTGATGGCCGGCGGCGACTGGGTGGCCGAGGGGCGTGACATCGGGTCGGTGGTGGTGCCCGGCGCCGAGGTGAAGGTCTTCCTCACCGCCGATCCGCGCGAGCGGGCGGAGCGGCGGGCGAGGGAGCTGGGCGCCGACCCCGAGGAGGTCCTGCGCGACGTCCTGGCCCGCGACGAGCGCGACACCACCCGCGAGGCGTCGCCGCTGCTGCGCGCGGAGGGGGCGCGCGAGGTCGACACGACCGGCCGGTCGATCGACGAGGTCGTCTCCGAGATCGTCGAGCTCGCGCGCGGGGTGAAGACCGCATGAGGAAGGTCGCGGTCGTCGGCTATCCGAACGTGGGGAAGTCGAGCCTCGTCAACCGCCTGAGCGGCAGCCGGCAGGCGGTCGTCCACGAGCGGCCGGGGGTCACGCGCGACCGCAACGAGATCGCGTGCGAGTGGAACGGTCGCGAGTTCATCCTGATCGACACCGGCGGCGTCGACTTCTCCGACGAGGACCCGCTCGCCGGCTCGATCCGCGAGCAGGCGCAGGCGGCGCTCAACGACGCCGACCTCGCCGTGCTCGTCGTCGACGCGCGCGCGGGCCGGCGGCCCGGCGACGACGAGCTGGGCGACCTGCTCCGGCGCTGGGACAAGCCCGTGCTCGTCGCCGCCAACAAGATCGACAGCGTTGGGGACATGCCGCTCTCCCACGAGTTCCACGCGCTCGGGCTCGGCGATCCCGTCGCGGTCTCCGCCGCGCAGGGGCTCGGCACCGGCGACCTCCTCGACGCGGTCACCGCCGACCTGCCGGAGGAGGACGAGGACGAGGAGGACGCGGACGTCATCCGCCTGGCCGTCATCGGGCGGCCGAACGTGGGCAAGTCCAGCCTGGTCAACAAGATCGCCGGGCGCGAGCGGGTGATCGTCTCCGACGTCGCGGGCACGACCCGCGACGCGATCGACCTGCCGATCGAGGTCGACGGCCGGAGGCTGATCATCGTCGACACCGCCGGCATGCGCCGGCAGGCGAAAGTGACCGAGTCGGTCGAGTACTACACGACGCTGCGCTCGCAGCGCGCGGCCGAGCGGGCGGACGTCGCGCTCGTCGTGTGCGACGCGCAGGACGGCGTCACGTCGCAGGACTTCCGCATCGCCGACCTCGCCATGCGCGCCGACTGCGCCACCGCGATCGTCCTCAACAAGTGGGACGCCGCCGAGGAGGCCGACATCGACCACGAGCGCGCCCGCGTCGCGCAGAAGCTGCGCCTGCGCCCCAAGGTCCTCACCGTCAGCGCGAAGACCGGGCGCAACGTCCACCGCGTGGTGCAGGAGGCGCTCACGCTCGGCGACCGCTTCAAGACGCGCATCCCCACGCCGGACCTCAACCGCTTCCTCTCCGAGATCGTCCAGGCCCGACAGCCGCCCGCCAAGCAGGGCCACCGCCTCAAGCTCATCTACATGGCGCAGATCGGCACGAGCCCGCCGCGGTTCGCGATCCAGGTCAACAGCCGCAGCCGCGTCACGCGCGACTACGCGTATTTCGTCGAGAACCGCCTGCGCGAGCGCTACGGCCTCGCCGGCGTGCCGGTGATCATCGACTTCAACGAGCGCGGCTCGCGCCGGCCGCGCAGCGAGAGGAGCGCCGCGTGAACGCGCCGGCCGTGCCGGGCAACCGGCGGCTGCTCGTGCTGGCGGGCGCGGCGGCGGCCGCGCTGCTGGCGATCGTGCTGCTCGTTCGCGCGTGCGGTGGCGACGACAAGCCGCCCCAGAGCGAGGCGGCGAAGCTCATGCCGGACAGCACGCTGGTCTTCGTGGACATCTCGACGGACGGCGACCGCGACGCCGTGAAGCGCGCGGCGGACATGGCGAACCGCTTCGGCGCCTACGACGCCAATCGCGACGCGCTGCTCAAGCGGCTCTCCGGCGGCGACAAGGCCGTCGACGCGAAGAAGGACGTCGCGCCGTGGCTCGGGGACGAGGCCGCCTTCGCGCTGATGGACTCGGGCAACGCCACCGCCGGCTCGCTCATCGCGATCGAGGTGACGGACGAGGGGAAGGCGCGCGAGTTCCTCGCCCGCAACAAGCGCCAGGCGATCCGCAAGGACTACAAGGGCCACGAGACGGTCCGCTACGGCTCGGTCACGACCTCGTTCGTCCGCGGGTTCCTCGTCATCGGCCAGGACCCGACCGTGCAGTCCGCGATCGACCGCGACAAGACCGGCGCGCGGCCGCTGACCGTCGACGCGACGTACAAGCGGGCCGTCGAGGGGCTGCCGGACGGCCGCGCCGTCACCGCGTACGCGTCGGCCGACGGCCTGCGGCGGCTGCTCGTCCCGCAGGGGGACGTGCTCGGCGGGCTGGCGACGGTGCTCGACCGGCCCGCGCTGGAGGGCGTCGCGGTCGCCGCCGAGGCACAGGACGACCACATGCTCCGCGTCGTCGTGCACTCGGCGCTGAACGCGGAGGAGCAGAAGCGCGCGGGCGCCCCCGCCAAGCAGTTCGAGCCGGGCCTGCTCGGCGACGTGCCGGAGGGCGCGCTCGCCTACCTCGGCGCCAGCGGGATCAACGGCGCGCTCCAGCGGCTCGTGGTCTCGTCGGTGGGAGGGAGCGGCCGCGGCGGCGAGGTCACCCAGCTGCTCGGCCGCCTCGCCACCGAGCTCGACAAGGAGACCGGCGGCGGCCTGCAGAACGACCTGCTCAAGCTGTTCGAGGGGGAGGTCGCGCTGGTGATCGAGAAGAGCGTCCCGGCCCCGATCTTCAGCATCGTCACCAAGACCAAGGACGAGGGCGGCACGCGCCGGACGCTCGACAAGCTGCGCGACCCGCTGGCCAAGCTCCTGCGCCCGCAGGGCGAGGCCGCCCTCCGCTGGGACCCGCAGGACATCAAGGGCGGCGACGCCTGGACCCTCAGCCTGCCGAACGGCTCGAAGATCACCTATGCGGTCGGCGACGGGCGGCTGATCCTCTCCACGAGCCCCGACGGCGTGCGGCACATCCTCGAGTCCGACGACTCGCTGAAGGACTCGGGCCGCTTCGAGGACGTCCTCGGCGATCGGCCCGACGAGGTCGGGACGCTAGGCTTCCTCGACTTCAGCCAGCTCCTCGAGCTCGGCGAGCAGACCGGCCTCAACGACAGCCGGTCCTACCTGGCGGCGCGCGACGACCTCCACAAGGTCCGCACCGTCGGGGTCAGCTCGTCCGGCGACGAGGGGGAGTCCACCGCGGAAATCCTGGTTTCGATCCCATGAGCGCCGACAACGAGTACCTGTTCACTTCCGAGTCCGTCACCGAGGGGCACCCCGACAAGGTCGCCGACCAGATCTCGGACGGCGTCCTGGACGCGGTGATGCGCGACGACCCGACGGGCCGCGTGGCGTGCGAGACGCTGGTTAACACCGGCCTCGTCGTCGTCTCCGGCGAGATCTCGACGTCGACCTACGTCGACATCCAGGAGATCGCCCGCGAGACGATCCGCCGCATCGGCTACACCGACGCGGACCTCGGCTTCAGCGCCGACTCGTGCGCCGTTCTGAACGCGATCGACAAGCAGTCGCCGGACATCGCGCAGGGCGTCGACCACGCGTACGAGACCCGCACCGACCCCGCCGACGAGGACGAGCTCGACATCGCCGGCGCGGGCGACCAGGGGATGATGTTCGGCTACGCGTCCAACGAGACGGACGAGCTGATGCCGCTGCCGATCTCGCTCGCGCACAAGCTGGCCAAGCGGCTGGCCGACGTCCGCAAGGCCGAGGTCGTCCCGTACCTGCGCCCCGACGGCAAGACGCAGGTCACCGTGCGCTACCGCGACGGCCGGCCGGTGGAGATCGAGAAGCTGCTGATCTCCACGCAGCACAAGGAGGGCGCGGAGTCGCTGATCCCCGAGGACCTGTGGGAGCACGTCGTCGAGCCGATCCTCCCCAAGGACCTCTACGACGCGAAGAAGCTGCGCAAGAACTTCCTCGTCAACCCGACCGGCCGGTTCGTCATCGGCGGCCCGGTGGGCGACGCAGGCCTGACCGGCCGCAAGATCATCGTCGACACCTACGGCGGCATGGCCCGCCACGGTGGCGGTGCCTTCTCCGGCAAGGACCCGTCGAAGGTGGACCGCTCGGCCGCCTACGCGATGCGCTGGGTGGCCAAGAACGTGGTCGCCGCCGGGCTGGCCGACCGCTGCGAGGTGCAGGTCGCCTACGCGATCGGCAAGGCGCACCCGGTGGGGCTGTTCGTCGACTGCTTCGGCACCGAGACGATCCCGGTCGACGGCATCCAGAAGGCGGTCCTCGAGGTGTTCGACCTGCGGCCGGCGGCGATCATCCGCGACCTGGACCTGCTGCGGCCGATCTACGCCCAGACCGCGGCGTACGGCCACTTCGGCCGGGAGCTGCCGGGCTTCACCTGGGAGCGCACGGACCGGGTCCAGGAGCTCAAGGCCGCCGCGGGCGTCTGACCCTCCGGTCTGCCGGCGGGGGTGTG
>DASVQN010000030.1:0-142803 GCA_036389155.1 Solirubrobacteraceae bacterium | reverse complement strand
CAGGTGCACCGGCCGCCAGCCGGCGGCGGCGGCGGCGTGCACGAGGTCCTCCCCCTCCGCCGCGAACAGGCCCGTCCGCGCGCGCTCGCGTCGCGCGGCGAGCTTGCGGATCTCCTTGAGCTTCGGGTTGTGGGGGCTGGTGATGGTCATCTGAAACGAAAAAGGGCGCCGTCCTGGAGAGGAAGCGGCGCCCGTGAGGTCGGTTGGTCGGCTGGTGCGGTCAGGCAGCCGACGCCTCGCGGGCGGCGTCGACGAATCGGCGGAAGGTCTCGGGGTCGCGCACGGCGATGTCGGCCAGGACCTTGCGGTCCAGCTCGATGCCGGCGAGGGCGAGGCCGTGCATGAACGTGCCGTAGCTCATGCCGTTCAGGCGGGCGGCGGCGTTGATGCGGGTGATCCAGAGGCGGCGGAAGTCGCGCTTGCGGTTGCGGCGGTCGCGGTACTGGTACGCCTCCGCCTTCATGACGGCTTCCTTGGCGCGCTTGTAGTTCGAGTTCGCCTCGCCGCGGAAGCCCTTGGTCTGCTCGAGGACGGCGCGGCGCTTCTTGCGCGCGTGGAGTGAACGCTTGACGCGGGTCATCGGCCGTTCTTCCCGAGCAGGTGCGTGACGGTCTTGGCGTCGGCCTTGGAGATGTCCCGATCGAGGCCGAACGAGCGCTTGCGCTTCGGCGACTTCTTCTCGAGGATGTGGCTCGAGAAGGCGTGGCGGGCCTGGAGCTTGCCGCTCCCGGTCTTCTTGAAGCGCTTCTTCGCGCCCGAGTGGGACTTCATCTTCGGCATGGCGAGCGGGGCAGGATAGCGCGGTAGGGCGCTACTCGGCGTCGGCGGGCGCCGGCTCTGCGGCGCGGTCGGCCTCGACCTTCGCGGCCTGGGCGGCCTTGCCGGCGCGCTCCTTCTTGGGCGCCGGGGCCTTCTCCTCGGGCGCCTCGACGACGGGGGCGTCCTCGGCGTCCGGGTCGACCTCCTCCAGCGCGCCGTCCTTGGTGGCGACCGCGCCGGCGAGGATCGCCTTCGAGGGGCCGAGCATCATCGTCATGTTGCGCCCGTCCTGCTGGGGGCGCTGCTCGACGATGGCGAGCTCCGCGAGCTCCTCCGCGAGCCGGTTGAGCAGCATCTCACCGCGCTCGGGGTGTGCGACCTCGCGACCGCGGAACATGATCGTGACCTTGACCTTGTCCTTGTGCAGGAGGAAGCGCTCGACGTGGCGCTTCTTGGTCTCGTAGTCCTGTGCCGCGATCTTCGGCCGGAACTTGATCTCGCGGACCGTGATCTGCTGCTGGTGCTTGCGCGCCTGCTTCTGCTTCTGCGCGAGCTCGTACTTGTACTTGGAGTAGTCGAGGACGCGGGTGACGGGCGGGCGCGCCTCGGGCGCGACCTCGACGAGGTCGAGGTCCTTGTCCTGCGCGTAGCGCAGCGCCTTGTCGGTGGCCATGACGCCCAGCTGGGCGCCCGTCTCGTCGATGAGCCGCACCTCGGGGACGCGGATCCGCTCGTTGATCCGGGTCGTGTCCCGCTCGGGCGGGCGCCGGTCGAACCTTCGGGGGACCGGCACTTAGTTGTATCGAGGCGTCGTCAAGCCGGGGCGACTATACCGCGCTACAGCAGCTTGGCGAAGTGCTTCTGCTCCCGCGCGTAGACGGGGACGAAGATCGCGAGCAGCACGCTCGTGTAGGCGAGCGGCACGAGCACGTGCCACCACTCGGGCGCGCGGCCGTACAGCAGGACGGCGCGGAAGCCCTCGAAGACGCCGCTCATCGGGTTGAGCCTGAGCACGTCGTGCGTGTGCCCGTAGACCTCGTCGAGCGCGACGAGGCCGGGCGCGAGGAAGAACAGCGTGCGGATCGCGCTGACGGCGAACGGGACCATCTCGGGCGACCACAGGCCGAGCAGCGACGCCGGGTACGCGAACGCGATCGACAGCGCCAGGCACACGGCGATCATCACCGGCAGCAGGAGGACGGCCGGAGTCGGCTCGACCAGGTACACGGCCATCATGATCGGCAGCATGAGCAGCGTCCCGGTGAAGCCGACGAACTCGGTCAGGGCCGACGAGACCGGGATGAGGACGCGGCGGAAGTCCATGTTCGCGACGATCGAGCGGCGCAGCTCGACCGCCCGCAGCGCGTTGACGACGGTCATCATCAGCAGCTGGAACGGGACGACGGCACACGCCACGCTGAGCCCCGCGGCGTCGCCCTCCGCGTCGATGACGAGCGCGATCAGCGCCAGGTAGACGCCGATCGCGGCGATCGGGTCGAGGATCCACTTCAGGCGCCGCAGCGGGCCGCGGCCGTAGCGCTGCTTGACGTCCGCGCGCGTGAGCGCGAGCAGGACGTCCTTCGTGGACGCGGTGGCGGGAGCGGCGGCAGCCATCGTCGGAGCGGCATCCTAGGACGACTGTGAGCGAACGCACGTTCGCCTCGCCGAGCGCGGGTACGTTCGAGAGACGTCCGCAGGCCCGGCCGAGCGCTGCTCCTTGCGCCGCCACTGGCCCGCACGACTCCCCGGAGGTTCCCAATGACACTGCGACGCATCGCGCTCGCGGGTGCCGTCGGCGCTGCCGTGCTCGCGCCCGCCGCGCCGGCTCACGCCGCCGTACCGCTGACAACCGAGAAGGCCGAGAAGCCGCTGCATCACATCGTGCACGTGGCGCGCAAGCGCGCGCGCGCGGAGAAGCGGCGTCGGCGGGCGCGGATCCTGCGCCGGCAGGCGGCCGCCACGCCGCCGCAGCTGCAGGCCATCGCCGCGTGCGAGTCGGGCGGCAACCCGCGCGCCGTCGACGCCAGCGGCACCTACCGCGGCAAGTACCAGTTCGACCGCGGGACGTGGGCGTCCGTCGGCGGCACCGGCGACCCGGCCGCGGCACCGGAGGCCGAGCAGGACCGCCGAGCGGCGATCCTCTACGCCCGCGCCGGCGCCGCCCCATGGCCCGTCTGCGGCACATGAACGTGCCTGGCACCGTGCCTGGCACGGTGCCTGGCACCGTGCCTGGCACCGCGTATTAACGTGCCTGGCACCGCAATATTAAGGTGCCTGGCACCATCCCCTCGGTGGATGCCGCACGACTGCGCGCCGAGTTCCCGGTCTTCGAGCGCGTCGCGTACCTGAACGCCGGGACGTGCGGGCCGCTTCCGGTCGCCGCGCGGCGCGCGCTGGACGAGGTCGTCGACCTCGCCGAGGTCGACGGCCGGCGCGGCGCCTACTACGACCGCTTCCTCGCGCTGCGCGACCGCCAGCGCGAGACGTACGCCGCGCTGCTCGGCGCCTCGCCCGACGACGTCGCCCTCACCACGTCGACGAGCGAGGGGATCGGGCGGGTGCTGGCCGGCCTGGACCTCGTCGAGGACGACGAGATCCTGACGAGCGACGCCGAGCACCCCGGGCTGCTCGGCCCGCTCCTCGGCGCGCGCATGCGCCACGGCATCACCATCACGACGGCGCCGCTCGCGGAGCTGGCCGAGCGCGTCACCGAGCGCACGAAGCTCGTCGCCTGCTCGCACGTCGGGTGGGTCAGCGGCGAGGTCGCACCCCGCTTCGACGCGGGCGTGCCGGTGCTGCTCGACGGCGCGCAGGGCATCGGCGCCGTCCCGGTCGACGTCGGCGAGCTCGGCTGCGCGTTCTACGCGTGCTCCGGCCAGAAGTGGCTGTGCGGGCCGGTCGGGACCGGGATGCTCTACGTCGCGCCGGACTGGCGCGAGCGCCTGCAGCCGGTCGGCTTCGCGTACTCGAGCTACGAGGACGCCCACCGCGCGCTCGAGCCGGACGCGCTCCACGCGGGCGCGCGCCGCTTCGACGCCGCCGCGCTCAACCCGGAGCTCGCCGCGGCCGCGCTCGCCTCGATCGACGTCCTCGGCGGCTACGGCTGGGAGCGCGTCCACGAGCGCTCGTGCACGCTTGCCGAGCAGCTCGCCGAACGCCTGCGCGAGGGCGGCAGGACCGTCGGGCCGCGCGGCGACACCACGCTCGTCGCGTGGGAGGACGACGACCCGGAGGCCACCGCGGAGCGCCTCGGCGGCGAGGGCATCGCTATCCGCTTCCTCCCCGGCACGCCTTACCTGCGCGCCTCCGTGGGCGCGTGGAACGACGAGGGCGACCTCGACCGCCTGGTCGAGGCCGCCCTCGCTCCCGCCCCCTAGCGCTTCAGCGTCAGCTTCTTCGTCGCCGTCGCGGCGTTGCCCGCCGCGTCGGTCGCGACGACCTTCAGCGTCAGCACGACCTTGCGCTGCCTTGCCAGCTTGCGCTTCGCCGCGCTGGTGAAGCGGACGGCGATCTTCGTGCCGCCTGCGCCCGAGCCCTTGGCCACCGCGCCCTTGAGCTTCAGCTTCTTCGCCAGCGCCTTGTCGAGCGTCGCGGTCACGACGACGCGGCAGGCCTCGTCGCAGGCGACGGGCAGCGACAGACCCGCCTTCAGCACCTTCTTCAGCCTCCCGCCCTTCGGCGTCAGCGTGATGGCGGGCGCCGTGCGATCGGCCGGTGGCGTGACCGGGACGTTCGGCGGGGTGACGGGCACGTTCGGCGGCGTCACCGTCGGCGGCGTCGTGGTGTCGACACCGCCGCCGCCACCGGTGTTCTCGCCGCCACCGCCGGTGTTCTCGCCGCCACCGCCCGTGTTGCCGCCACCGTTGCCGTCGTCCGTGGGCTCCGGCACGGCGAAGTTCCACTCGCTGGCGTGCGCCGTGAGCACCGTGATGCGCACGTCGCCCTCGGCCGCGCCGCCGCTCAGCACCTCGCGACCGGCGATGCAGCCGTTCGCGGTGGCGTTCGGCGTGGTGTCGGGCGCCACCAGCGCGGGGCAGCCCTCGTCGAGCGCCGACCCGTTGCGGTAGACCTTGATCGCGTCCGCGCCCGCCGCCGGGACGAGCGTCGAGTCGATGACGAACTTCAGGACGAGCGGCACGTCCTCCGACGCGTCCGGCGCCGTGATGTTCATCTGCAGCGCGAGGAAGTCCGAGCCCGCCGGAGCCTGGCTCTGGGTGACGACCGACTCCTGGATCACGACGGCGCCCTCGTTCGGCGAGGTGATCGCGACGTCGACCGGATCGGCCGGCGACGCCTCGGAGGCCGAGCCCGCGGTCCCCCCCTCCTCGACCGACTGCTGGACGACCTCGGGGTTGACGTTCTCGCACGCCGTGTCGCTGTCGTCGATCGGGCTGCCGCCCTGCTGCGCGACGTCGGTGTACGCGACGTCGATCTCGGACCCGCAGTCCACCGCGTCGACCACGCCGTCGCGCGCCCGCACCGTGTCCTGACCGGCGCCGCCGTTGATCGTGTCGGCGCCGTCGCCGAACCCGAAGCCGATCCCGCCGCTGAGGACGTCGTCGCCCCCGGCTCCGTCGATGGTGTCGGCGCCGGACAGCGGCCCGCCGCTCAGGCGATTGGGATCGTCGTCGCCGGTCAGCGTGTCGGCGCCCTGGCCGCCGGTGACGTCCTCGACGTCGCTTTTGATGTTGTCGTTCTCGCCGCTCTGCCCGTCGTTGGCGGAGTCGTCGGCGAGCGTCACCGTGATCGCGCTCTGGCGCTGCGTGTAGTCGGCGAGGTCCGTCCCCGGACCGCCGGAGAACACGTCGGCGCCGTCGTGCGTGCCCATGCCGTTGCCCGCGACGTACGTGTCCGCGCCCTCGTCGCCGTTCAGCGTGTCGGTCTGCGGCGGGCCGAAGGTCTCGACGCCGCCCAGCAGCACGTCGGAGCCGCCGCCGCCGTTGAGGGTGTCCTCGCCTGCGCCGCCGTTGAGGCGGTTGGCGTCGCCGTCGCCCGTGAGGACGTCGCCGGCCTGACCGCCGTCGATCGCCTCGACGTCCGTCTGAACGGTGTCGCGCGCGCCCTCGGGACCGTCGTCGTCGCTGCCGTCGTCGCCGGCCGGGCCGCCGATGGTCACGGTCACGCCGCGCGCGGGCGTCACCCCGGTGTCCGGGTCGAAGCCGGGCTGGCCGTGGTCCGAGTAGTCGGCGGTGTCGATGCCTGCGCCGCCGGTGAACGTGTCGCCGCCGCCGGCGCCGGCCAGCCGGTCGTTGCCGCGCTCGCCCTGCAGCGAATCGCCGGAGTCGGGAGTCGAGACCACGGCGACGAAGAACGCGCTGAACCCGCCGAAGGCGCCGTACAGCTGGTCGCCTCCGTCGCCGCCGCGCAGCTCGTCCCCCCCGCCGCCGCCGGCGAGCACGTTCGCGCCGGTGTCGCCGGTGATGCTGTCGTCGCCCGCGCCTCCGGTCGCGTTCTCGACGCTCGCGTCGATCTGGTCGCGCAAGCCGGCCGGGCCGTCGACGGCCGAGCCGTCGTTCGACGCGGTGGGCGCCAGGGTCAGCGTCACGGCCTCGGTGTGGTCGCCGTACCACGCGGTGTCCGTGCCCGCGGCGCCGTCGAGCACGTCGGCGTCGTCGCCGCCGATGAGCAGGTCGGAGCCCGGGCCACCGTGAAGCTCGTCGTCACCGGTGCCGCCGTTGAGCTGGCCACTCAGCGTCTGCGGCCCCCCGAGGCCGAGGCCGGCGGCAGCCACCGCGGTGCCGTCGACGTCGACGCTGTCCGCGCCGTCGCCCAGGTTGACGCCGTAGCGGTTGAACGAGAACCCGCTCTCGTCTCGCGTGCAGCGGACCTCCTGCTCGGAGACGCTCGAGCACCCGCGGCCGGGGGTCAGCGGCGTCGTCGCGCCCGCCGTGTCGGTGAGCGAGACGCTGTCGGCGTCGTAGGAGATGTGCACGTCGTTCGCCTGGCCGTCGCGAGCGGTGTAGATCAGCGCGCGGGTGCTGCGGTCGACGAAGACGCGCCCCGGGGTCGGCAGCTGCCAGTCGAACTGAAGCTGGACGGGCGCGGCCTGACCGACGACGGCGCTGCGTCCGATGACGTCGAGCTGCAGATCGCCGCCGACCGTCGAGCTGCCGCTGATGCATGGGTCCGGGCCGAGCTCGCCGGGCGTCGTGCATGCCGGGATCGGGCTGCCGTTGACAGCCAGCCGCCCGCCGGCGCCGTCGGGCGCGATCGACGAGTCGATCGTGAGGGTGACGTGGAGGATGCCGGTGTCGTCGCTCGGGCTGATCGGGTCGACCGTCACCCGCACCTGCGGGCCCTCGGCCGTGAAGCCGCTCGGGACGTTCGCGGACGCGTTCTCGCTCTCGGTGAGCGCGACGTTCGCGGCCGAGCTCGGGTGCGTGACCGTCGTGTCGATCGGGTCGGCGGGGGTGACGCCGTCCGCGCCGTCCTCCGTCGTCGCCGTCCCGGTGCCGGACGCCGTCTCCGGCAGGCCCTTGTCCTCGCAGTCCGCGTCGATGACCGACGCGTCGCTCGGCGCGGGCTGGTTGTTGACTGTGCCCTCGCCGGTGTCCGGCCGCACGCGGTCGGTGTCCGGGCCGCAGTCGATCGCCGTGTCGACGAGCGTGTCGCGGGAGAAGATCTCGTCGTCGCCGGCGCCGGCGTCGAAGGTATCGGCGCCGTCGCCGAACTGGATCGACCCGCTCGTGCTGAAGCCGTAGCCGCCGAACAGGCGGTCGGCGCCGCCGGCGCCGTGCAGCGTGTCGTCGCCGCCGGGCCCGCCGTGCAGGCGATTGGCGCCGTCCGTGCCGGTGAGCGTGTCGCCGGCTGAGCCGCCGGTCGCGCTCTCGACGTTCAGCAGCCGGTCGCCCTCGCCCTGCGCGCCGTCGTCGGACGCGGTGCCGGCGAGCGTGACGGTCACCGCGGCGCTGCGGGCCGTGTAGTCGATGCGGTCGACGCCGTCGCCGCCGTCGAACGTGTCGCCGCCGTCGGCGATCTGCTCGCCCTGCGAGCCGGTCGAGGTCGCGGCGACCGCGACGTCGTTGCCCGCGTCGCCGTTCAGCGTGTCCGCGACCGTGTCCGAGCCGCCGTTCAGGGTGTCCGCGCCGCCGTGGCCGGAGATCGTGTCGGCGCCGGCTGCGCCGTCGAGGCGGTTCGCGTCGTCGTCGCCCACGAGGGTGTCGCCGAGCACCGTGCCGCTCAGGTTCTCGACGTCGGCGTGCACGTTGTCGCGGGCGCCCGCCGGGCCGTCCTCGGCGTTGCCGTCGTCGTCGGCGCCGCCGATCGTGACGACGACGGGATGCCCCGTCCCGGTGCCGCCGAAGTCGGGCACGCCGTGATCGGAGTAGAGCGCGCCGTCCGAGCCGGGGCCGCCGGCGAGGTCGTCCGCCCCGTCGCCGCCGGCGAGCGTGTCGTCGCCCTCGCCCGCGTCGATCGTGTCGTCGCCGTCCGCCGCGCCGGGCTGGAAGCCGAACGCCCCGACGAGTGAGTTGCCTGCCACGAAGTCGTCGCCGCCGTTGCCGGCGATCGTGTCGCCGCCGCCGGCGCCGCCGATCAGGTTCGCGTCGTCGCTGCCGGTGAGCGTGTCGGCACCGTCGCCGCCGAGGATGTTCTCGACGGTGGCGTCCACGGTGTCGCGGGCGGTGCCGTCCTGCGCCTGGTTGCCGCCGGTGCCGCCGATCGTGACGGCGACCGCCTCGGTGTGGTCGGAGTAGTCGACCGTGTCGCCGCCGTCGCCGCCCTCGAGGACGTCGGAGCCCGGGCCGCCGCGCAGGGTGTCGCCGCCGTTGCCGCCGACCAGGTGGTCGTCGCCGGTCCCGCCGTCGACGCCGCCGCCGGGCGAGAAGCCGAAGCCGATCGTGCCCGCCGAGCCCGAGCCGTCGTCTGTGACCTGCAGGACGTCGGCGAGGTCGCCGAGGTCCAACTGGTAGCGCGCGGTGCCGAACGAGAACGGCCCGGAGTCCACCCGCGAGCACGTCACCTCGTGGATGGACGCGCCGGGCTGACAGCCGCTGCCGGCGGTGAGCGCGGCCGCGGTGTCGGTGACCGTGATCGCGTCTCGGCCGAAGTCGACGGTGACCTGGTTGGCCTGGCCGTCGCGGGCCACGTACTCGAGCGCGCCGAGCGAGGTGACCGTCACCGTGCCGGGGTTCGTGGCGGGCTCCTGACCCGCGGCCACGCTGGGGACCAGCAGGGTGAGCAGGACGATGAGGAAGGGCAGCGATCGGCGCATTGACTCTATTTCGGCAGATCGCCGGAGCGGAGTGAGGGTCAGTTCGCGCGGGCGGCGCGCGACGCCGCCGCGCGGCCGCTGACCGAGCAGACGGCGCCGCCGCACAGGCGGTAGGCGCGATCGCCGCTGAGGGCGACGCGCGACGGGATCGAGTAGCCCCGCGCGCCCTCGCCCTGCCCGATGCGCACCGCGTACCAGTGGCCGACCTGCCAGTCGCCGTCGAAGCCGGCGAACGTCGCCTGCTCGCCGACGCGAATCCCCTCGCGGCGTCCGGCGGCGAACCCGCGGCGGCGACCGGCCTTCAGCCCGAGGGCGTACGCCTCGCGGCGGATCGCCTCGCGGCCGTCTCCGCCCTTGCCGTACCGCTGGTTCGCGGCGTGGCGGGCGCTCGCCTCGCCGGCGGCCCAGCCGTCGTCGAAGGCGCGGTCGACCTCGGCCGTGCCGCGCCCGGCGACGAACCCGAGCGCGCCGACCACGACCGCCATGGAGACGGCGATGACCGCGAACGTGCCTGCTCTGACGAAGCGAGCGTCCATGCCCGCGACCGAGGTTCCTCCGGAAATCAGGCCTCGTCAACCCCCGACATCCGTCCGCACCGCCCGGGCGGAGCGTCCAGGCGGGGGCCGCCCGCCCACGCCGCGGGGGCGCCTCCGCCGGCCGCCGAAGGCCGGCCTAAGTTCACCGGCGGCAGCGGCCGATGAAAGGAGGGATGGTCGCGGACCTGGTCATCGGAGCCTCCTCCCTCCTCATGGGCGTCCTGCTCGTCGCGTTCAGCGCGCCCCTCGCCACGATGATGCGCGAGGGCGACGACGGCTGGCGCGAGAACGGCTGGACGCAGTCCTACGAGCCCGACGCGGCGTTCCTCGAGTCCGACCGCGGTCGCTGGTGGATCTTCCGCGGCTGGCTGCTGCTCTCGGCCTTCGGCTTCCTCGTGATCGGCGCCGGGCTGCTCCTGCGCTCGACGCTCGGCCTCTAGCCCAGCTCGAACCGCACGCCGCCGACCTCGGCCGACTCACCGGTGCGGCTCGGAAGCGCCGCGTGGAACGCCTCGATCCCCTCGCTCTCGCCGCTCACGAAGCGCAGCTCGCCGCCGACGTCGAGCGCTATGACGCCGTCCTCGGGCGGACGGCCGAGCACCTCGCCCCAGCGCTGCGCCAGCGCCTCCGGGTCCGGCGAGCGGAGCGTCGCGCCGGTGATCCCGCCCGCCGCGACGTTCGCGGGCGCCCGCCCCTCCCACGCCGGCCCGCCCCAGCGCCAGCCCTCCGGCGGGTCGCAGCGGTCGACCGCGACGATCGCCGCGCCGATGTCGCGCGGGTGCAGGTGGACGTCGACGATGTCGGGCAGCTCGAGGTCCCAGACCGTCCGAATGCCGAGCCGCTCCGCCCGCTCGCGCGCGCCGCCCAGATCGTCGACCTGGAACATGACCATGTAGCCGCCGTCGCCGCGGCGGTCGAGGTGGCGGCCGGCGGCGGTCCCCTCCTGCACCGGCGAGACGACCTCCACGAACGTGTCGCCGAGCGCCATCACCGCGTTGCGCAGGCCGAAGTGCGCGACGCCGGGATCGGCGAACGGATCGGCGAGCGGCAGCGTCTCGCGCAGGCGCGCGACGGTCGCGTCGAGATCGCGCGCGGCGAGGACGGCCTGGCGCAGGCGGAGCATCAGCGCACGTCGATGCGCTGCGTCATCGCCACGGGGTGCAGGGAGCAGAACAGCTTGTACGCCCCCGGCTGCGTGAGCGTGCGGCGGTAGCTTCGCCCCGCGCTGAGCGGCTGCGAGGAGAAGCCGAACGGCCCGTCCGCCACCGTGACGTCGTGCTTGAGCTCGTCGTCGAAGCGCCACCGCACGGTCGTGCCCGCGGGGACGTCGAGGTTGTTGAGCTCGAAGCGAGGGCTGGTGACGTCGATCGTGATCGTCCGCGGCGCGTCGTAGTGCCGGATGCGCCCGGGCGGGCGGTCGATCGTCGTCGCCCTGCCGTCGGGGCCGATGCCGGTCAGCGGCACGGTCCACGCGGGCGGCGCGAGCCGGCCGCCGTCCTTCTGGAGGACCTCCGTCTTGTCGGCCGGCAGCGCCGCGCACGGGTCCTGCGGCTTGCGCCCCGGCGCGATGTAGACGTGCATGATCCCCATCGCGCGCACGTGCATCGTCTGCGCGTCGTAGTGGGTGGTGATCCGCAGCCGCTCCCCCTTCTCGACCGGCACGCCGGTCGGGGTCGTGAGCAGCGAGCTGCTGATCGGGCCGGGCTCGTGCAGGTTCGGGAGCACGTGGTAGTACGGGTGGTCCTCGTTGCCGTAGAGCGGGTGGCTGACGAACAGGTCGCGGTCGGCGCAGCGCGGCTGCTGCAGGCCAACGTCGAGCGCACCCCCGTGGATGTGCCCGCCGGCCACGATGATCCGCCCGCTGATCGGGACGGTCCACCCCGCGCTCTCGGTGTGCACCGAGCCGGGTGGGCCGTGGCCGGGGACGTCGAAGATCGGGTCGACGCCGCAGCCGTTCGTGACGCCGACCCAGAAGGCGCGCAGATCGGCGACCGCCGGATCGTCGTCGACCGTCACGGTGTACTCGACCCACGCCCGGTCGGACTTCGCGCTGTGGTTCATGAGCATCCAGTTCGCGTCCCACCGGTCGCGGCGGTGGATGCGGTAGCCGTAGCCCTGCGGGAAGACGAGCTCGCGGTCCTCCTCCCCCGTCCCGTAGAAGCGCTCGCCGAGGCTGCCCTTGCAGTACGTCACGTCGCGGCGGGTGTGGCCGGGGCGGCCGAGGTCCTTGAACGTGAGGTGGTGGAGCATCATCCGGCCGATCGGCAGCGGCCGGCCGTCGCGGCCCACGAGCCGCGCGTGCATCCGGACGATGTGGCCGTCGACGCGCGGGCTGGGAAAGCGCGAGGTGCGGTACTTGACGGCGTAGGGCCCGATGCCGACCGGGCCGAAGCGCTTGGTGATCGTGCGCTGGGCGGCGGGGGCGGTCGCGGGCAGCGCGAGGGTCAGGGCCCCGAGGAACACGAGCAGGAGGACCGGCCGCCGCATGTGCGGCAGGCTAGCCGCTGGCGTCACCGGATCGGCGCCGTGCGGTAGCTCGCTCGCGCCCGGCGGCCGATGTGCCCCCGGGCGTGCCTGGCGCGCTTGCCCGCACCCCGCTTGCGGCGGGCGACGCGCGGGTGAGACGGCACCGCGACCTTGATCGTCGCCGCGACGGTAGGCGCGGGGCCGATCGCGGGCTGGACCGGCGCGTCGTCCTGGGGCGCGTCCGCGCGGGAGGTGGCGCCGAGCTGGGTGGGCGGCTCGAGGCACGCGCCGTGGACGGCCGGATCGGCCGGGCAGCCGTCCTGGCTCTCGTCGCCGAAGCCGTCGTGGTCCGCGTCAGGCTCGACGACCGCCGTCGCGTTGACGATGCCGTCGCCGCGATGGAAGGGGGTGTCCATCCCGTCCTCGGGGCCGATGCCGGACTGGATCGCGTACTGCTGGACGACGTCGGTCGCGAAGATGCAGCCCGCGGCCGAGCCCGCGGGCTTGGAGAGCCCGAGGCGGTCGTTCTCGTCGACCTCGATGCGGGCGGGGACGGTGGCGGCGCCCTGCGCGTCGAGCGTCGCGGGCACCGAGCCGACGTTCGCGAGGCCCGTGTCGCCGGCGTCGCGGAAGATGCGGAACGCGAGCTCGGCGCCGGCCGGGCCCGCGTTCTCGGTGTGGAAGCTCGTGACGACGCCGTCGGGGGTCACGTGCGTCGGAACGCGGGCGGAGACGGCGACCGGCCCGTCGTCGCAGCCGACGATGTCCGGGCTCGGCGCGAGCTGACCGATGTGCTGCGCCGCGGGGGCGGCAGCGGCGGGCAGGAGGGCCGCCGCAGCGGCCGTGGCGACGAGGAGGCTGCGCATGGGGCGGTTCATGCCGCCATGCTCCGTTGCCCGGGTTCTCGCAGCCATGGGGGCTCCCCCACGCACTCCCCGGGGCAGGCCCGCGTCTTGCGCCTTCTAGCATTGCGGCCCGCGTGAGCGCCTCGACGACCGAGAGCCGCCGGACCAGCCGCGGCGTCCTCCCGCCGGCCGACCGCCTGAACGAGTGGGCCCCGTGGATCGCCCTCGCCGCCCTGATGGCGGTGAGCTTCGTGCTGATCATGCACGCGGGGCGCGAGACGACGTTCTACCTCGACGACTGGCCCGCGCTGTTCTCGCGGCAGGACTGGACGTGGCTGAGCCTCGTCCGCCCGCACATCGACCACCTCCAGCTCTTCCCGTTCCTCGTGCTCAAGACGATGTGGAGCACGGTCGGGCTGCACGACTACTGGGTCTACCGCGCGGTCCTGGCGGTCCTCGACCTGCTCGCGGGCACGCTGCTGTTCCTCTACGGGCGCAAGCGGATCGGACCGTGGCCGTCGCTCGCGCTGGCCGCGTGCCTCGTGCTCATGGCGCCGTCGTGGTTCAACGTCCTCTACGCCTTCCAGATCAACTTCGTCGGCGCGATGGCGGCGGGCCTCGGCGCGCTGCTGCTGCTCGACCGCGAGCGACGGTGGAGCGACGTCGGCGCGTGCGTGCTGCTGCTGGTGGCGATCGGGTGCAACGGCGTCGGGCTGCCGATCATCTTCGCGGTGGTGATCGACCTGGTGCTGCGCCGAGGCTCGCGGAGGCGGCTGTGGGTGCCGGGGATCCCGCTGCTCCTCTACGCCCTGTGGCGACTCGAGTACGGGCACTACGCCCCGACGCAGCCCAACCGGGAGACGGTGTGGCGCGCGCTTCAGGAGTTCCCGCGCTGGGTGTTCGACGCGCTCGACGACACGGCCGCGGCCGCCGTCGGGTTCCCGATCGAGTACGGGGCGGGGATCGCGCTCGCGCTCGTCGGCCTCCTCGCGTTCGCGCTGTCGCGCCCGGGCCGGCTGACGAGCTCGCCGCGGCTCGTCGCGCTCGCCGCGCTGCCGCTGATGTTCTGGCTCATCACGGCGATCGGGCGGGTGAACGAGGTCGCCACGCAGCCCGACGAGAACCGCTTCCTCTATCCCGGCGGGCTGTTCCTGATGCTGCTCGCGATCGAGGCGGGGCGGGCCTACCCGATGACGCGGCAGGTGACGGTGGCGGTCACCGTCGTGCTGCTGTTCGGCGCCGCGCGGCACGCGAACGACCTCGAGGCTGCGGGCGACGCGTTCCGCGGCGTCTCGGTGCCTGGCAAGGACGCCGCGACCGCGCTCGACATCGCCGGCGAGCTCGTCCCGCCGAACTTCGCGAACGCCGACCCCAACCAAGGCGCGGGGCTGATCGAGGCCGGCCCGTACCTGGCCATGGTCCGGCACTTCGGGTCCTCCCCCGGCTTCACGCGCTCCGAGCTCCTGCGGCAAGACGACGACCGCAAGCGCGGCGTCGACCAGGCGCTCGTGCGCATCCACCGGATGGGCGTGATCCCGGTCGGCTCCGGCGCGCCGACCGGCGACGTGGCGCCGCGCGTCACGTTCCAGGCCGAGGGGAAGGCCGGGCCCGCCGGCCGCGGCTGCGTGCGCTTCACGCCGAAGACGCCGGACAAGTCGTCGATGACGGTCGAGATGCCGTGGTCGGGGATCGTCGTGCGGACGGAGGGCAAGCTCCCGCTCGACGTGCGCGTGCAGCGGTTCAGCAACCTCCTCCCCGGCGACGCGCTCGGCACGATCCAGCCGGGGGCGGCCGCGTCGGTGAAGCCCACGGCCCCCGACAAGGCGCCCGAGCCGTTCCGCGCGAACCTCTTCTCGGGCGCGCCGTTCACCGTCTGCTCGTCGCCCTAGGGCGCCCGCGTCTCACGCCAGCCAGCGGCGGTCGCGCATCAGCTCGCGGCCGCGCAGCTCGTTCGCCTCGCGCCAGGCCTGGATGCGGCGGGGCGTGACGCAGAGCCGCGCAAATGCCAGCTGCGCCCGCGCTGTCGTATCCCGGGGTGGTCGTGCCGGACGCTGTCGGCGAACGGATCGGCGTTCGCCCAGAGCTGTGCACGTGGGAGGCGCAGCGTCCGCTGGCGTGCGAGCTACGGCCGCAACGGCCGGATCTGACGCGGCGGCGATCCGGCCGGCGGAGTGGGCGATACTGGGCTCGAACCAGTGACCTCCTGCTTGTCGAGCAGGCGCTCTCCCAGCTGAGCTAATCGCCCGGGAGGCGGCCTAGATTAGCGCAAGCCGAGGGGCTGTTCAGGGTCGCCGCGGCTAGGATGTGCGCCGCCTTCCGGCGCCGTGGCGGAGTGGCTACGCAGCGGCCTGCAAAGCCGTTTACACCGGTTCGATTCCGGTCGGCGCCTCTGCTAGCCCTCGCCCTCCTCGTCGTCGAGCATGTGGCCGAGGCCCTGCAGGACGACGACGGTGAACAGCGCGATGAGGACCATGAGCGGGGCCGTCAGCCAGACGGACTGCATCACGAGCGCGGCGACGATGAGCCCCGTCATGACCAGGAACGGGACGCCGACGCCGTAGATCATCCGCAGGTCGCCGGTGCCGTAGATGGACTCGACCTTCGTCTCGAGCCTGTCGTGGATTCCGTGCTGGGTCATCTCGGTTCTCCCCGTGGAAATCGCTTGCGCGAGGAGGATCGGCGACCGGCGACGCCGCGCCATGCGGGTCCGCCCGACGAACGGGTGCGGAGAACTACGGACCTAGCGCCGGTCGAGCGCCACCGCGAGCGTCTCGCGCTTCGCGCCGGCGCCTCGCGTGCGGACGATCCGCGCGCGCGCCTCGAGCGTCTCGTCGGACCCGAGCCGTGCGAGCCGCCGGCGGGTGCGCGCGTCGAGCGGGACCTTGACCTCCGCGATCCTGCCGGGCGGGATGCTGAAGCGCCGTCCGCCGATCGGTCGTGTCCCCACCGACAGGGTCACGGTGCCGGAGCAGGGCGATCCGTCCCCGCAGCCGACGGGCACGTGCGCCCGCCGGCGCGACCCGGTGCCCGAGTCGGCGAGCACCAACGGTGGCGCCTTCCGGGCGGCCGCCGGTGGCGTCGGGAGCGGCCGCGGCGTCCGCGCGAACATGGCCGTCGCGGCATTGCCCGAGCCCTGGAAGAGACCCGAGTTCATGGCGAACAGCTGCGTCCCGTCGGCGGAGATGTCGAGCGACAGCGGCTCGAGCAGCCCGTCCGCCTCGACCGTGCACCAGGTGAGGACGGTCCCGCCACGCTGGCGCGCGCACGGCCCGCCGAGCCCCAGCGCCCCGGTGGCGGGGTCGCGCGCGATCTCGGAGATCCCCCACTCCCCCGCGGCGTCGTTCGCCGTGCGGGCGAACGAGATGCCGAGCGTGTAGAGGTTGCGCCCGTCGGGCGCCATGACCAGCTCGCTCTGGGAGACCATCTGCGACTCGGTCGGGCAGACCGTCGAGTCGGCGCTCTGCGTGATGCACGGGCCCGGGGTGAGCTGCTGCGTGCGGGCGTCGCGCCGCCACCCGCGGATCGTCGCGCCGACGTCGAAGTACACGAAGCTCCCGTCCGGGCTGATCGCGGGCCGGGTGCCGTTCACGATCGGCGCGTGCATCGGGCAGGCGCCGAACTCGTCGTCCTCGTCGATGCAGCCGACGCTGCGCAGTTGCCCCGTCGACGCGTCGCGGGCGAGCATCTCGATCCCGCGCCCGCTCGCGTAGACCGCGCGGCCGTCGGGCGTGATCCCGTAGGCGGTCGCGGTCCGCAGGCCCGTCGCGCGCTCCGCGCACGTGACCGGGCTGCTGCGCCCGCCGACGCAGTTGGCGTAGCGGGGCATCCCGGTCGCCGCGTCGAAGGCGAAGGTGAGGATCGCGGTGCGCGGGGCGTCCCCCGCGCCGACGTACAGGTGGCGCCCGTCCGGAGAGAAGACGGGGTTCGCCGCGCCGTCGAGCTCGGGCTGCGCCGGGCAGCCGCTGGCGCTGCCGCCGGGGCCGGCGAGGCAGCCGGCCTGCGTCAGCGTTCCCGCGCCCGCGTCGAAGCGGTACCAGACGAGGAGGTCCTCGACGTCGCTCGTGCCGACCAGCCAGCGACCGTCCGGCGAGAGGGCGATCGTGCGGACCCCGGAGAGGTCGAGCGGCTCGCACCCGGCGTCCGGCCGTCCGTAGCAGCGCCGGAACACGACGCCGCCGGGCGTCCGCTCGAACACGCGGATCCCTCCCTGCGCCGAGACGATCCACCGGCCGTCGGCGGTCGTGACCGTGTTGAGACCGCCGTAGTTCGGGCCCGCCATCCCGCTACAGCCGGCGGCGGAAGCGCCCGGCCGGAAGCAGCCCGCGAACGTGATGTCGGCCGCTGCGGGCGCCGCGGCGGCGAGGAGGAGCAGCGCCGTCACCGACGCGATCCGGAGCAGCATCGGGCGACACTATCCCGAACGAGGACCCGGTCCCGCAGGTACCCTGAGTCGGACCGTGGTCGCCGCCCGCCGCAGCACCCTCCGCCTGGCCGTCGTCGCCGTCGCGGCCGTCGTCGCGCTCTGGCTGCTCGTCTCGGCGATCGCCGGGTGGTCGCTGAACCCGTTCGCCACGTCGACCAAGGACCGCTCGCAGCCGGTCCTCGTCAAGTCGCTCGAGTCGCTCAGCGAGTACCGGGCCGCGACGGCGAACATGCAGGAGATCGTCGACGTCGAGAAGGACGTCGGCATCCTGCCGAGCTTCATCGCCGGCAAGAAGTCGCTGCTCGTGGCGGCGGGCACGGTCGAGGCCGGCGTCGACTTCCGGCAGCTGCGCGAACGCGGGTCGGTGAAGGTCTCGGGCGACCGGCGCGGCGTGGAGATCGTGCTCCCGCCGGCGACGCTGTCCGAGGCGCGGGTGGACCTCGCGCGCTCGCGCGTCGTCGACACCGACCGCGGGCTCGTCAACCGCGTCGGGGACGTGTTCACCGACGACACGAACGACGAGCGCGAGCTGCTCCTCCTCGCGCAGCGCAAGATCGAGGAGGCGGCGCGGAAGGACCCCGCGCTCCTGCGTCTCGCGGAGCGCAACACGCGCTCGATGCTCACCGGCCTGCTGCGCGGCCTCGGCTTCGAGCGGATCACGATCCGCTTCGCGGCCACGCCCGCGACGTAGCTCCCGGTCTCGAAGTCGGCGTTTGGAGTCCGCCTTCGGGTGGAAAGAGCGTTTTTGTGGGGTTCGAGGACGCCAGGCCTCAGTCTGCCTTCGGGAGGACGGTGCCTGCCGTCGCGGAGAACGTCGCCCCGCTGCGGCACGCGGTGGTCGACCTGGCCCTGGAGGCGGGGGCGGACGATCGGGTCCGCACGGACCTCGCGCTCGCCGTCGGCGAGGCCTGCGCGAACGTCGTCGTGCACGCGTACCCGCCGGGCGACATCGGTCCGCTGATCGTCCAGGCCACGGTCGTGGACGACGGGCGCGAGATGGTCGTCAGCGTCGTCGACCAGGGCCAGGGGATGACCCCGCGGCCGGACAGCCCGGGCCTTGGGCTCGGCCTCCCCCTGATCGCGAACCTGACCGACCGGCTCGAGATCCAGGAGGGCCCGGACGGGGTCGGAACGCAGCTCGAGATGGTGTTCGCGCTGAAGCGCACAGCGCCCTGCAACCACCGCTGACGCGCCCGGACCGACGGCTATACTCCGCGCCTCATACGCGGCTGTAGCTCAGTTGGCTAGAGCGTCTGCTTGCCATGCAGAAGGTCGTGGGTTCGAATCCCATCAGCCGCTCTGCGAAGGCCCCGTCGAGGGGCTTTCGTCGTTCTGGAGCGGATGCTAGGCGCACCTCCGCTAGCAACCCGGAAGGGCCGTGTGGACTAGCGATGGTTGCCGAGCGAAGCCCCGACGTCAGCCCTCAGGCTCCTCTACTCCCCGCCAAGGCGACCAGGATCGTTTCGTTCAGGGCGACTGCCCCATACGCAGCCGCAAGCCCCGAGTAGAGGTTCGCCAGGTCGTGCGCCCCGCCGTTCAGCAGCATCTCAGCCTGCTTCGCGAAGTAGCGCGCCTTATCGATGTCCGACAACTGCGCGACTCTCTCCTGCTCCTGCCGCATTTTCTTTGACTTTCCGGTGATAAACCCCGACACGGCGCCCCCCTCAAGTCGATGGACTCATCGACCGTAGTCAAGGCCTGTCTCGGTGGCAAGTTCTTGTGCGGTCTGCCGAGGGGTACCGCTGGCGGAGGCCCGACCGGGCTGGTCGACTCGGGCTCGGCCGCGGCGCGGCTCGACGCGACGCTGATGGCGGGCATGCGTTCCGGGACGGGTGGTTGCAGAGCCACTAAGCGGTGGCGCAGCGCACCTTGCTCCTGTACTTTTGCTGCGTATGAACGGCAAGGACGCCGTCCTGCGCGCGCTGGTCGCGCTCGCGTTCTTCGCGCTTCCCGCGCCGGCGATCGCCGCGTCGATCTACGCGGGCTCCTCTCCTGATGGCAGCCGGGTCTTCTTCGAGAGCGAGGACCCGCTCGTCCCGCAGGACACCGACGCGCTGACCGACGTGTACGCGAAGTCGGGCGGGCTGGTGCGTCTGCTGTCCACCAGCGCGGCCGCGCAGGGCGGCGGTGTCGCGGGCTTCCGCGCGATCTCGGCGGACGGCGGCGTTGTCGTCTTCCACAGCACGGAGCGCCTCGTCGCGGCCGACGCCGACGACGGCTCGGACGTGTACATGCGCTCGGGCCCCGGGCTGGCGCACCTGACGCTCGTCACGCCGTCCGGCGACGCCACCTTCAACGGGCTGTCCGCGGACGGGACGAAGGTGACGTTCTCGACGGACGGGATCGACGACGACGGGAAGGTCGACATCTTCCGCTGGACCGCCGAGGGGACGACGATGCTGACGCCCGGGACCGCGGAGGACGTGGTCCCGATCGGGGCGACGCCCGACCTCGCGCACGTGTACTTCGAGAGCGCGGAGGACGGGCTCGGCGGCAGCGAGGCCGACGGCGGGCGGACGGACGTGTTCGACGCGGGGCCGTCGCCGACCTGGCTGTCGGTTCCCGCGGTGGCCGGCGACGACGCCGACGTCCACTTCGCCGCCGCGACGGCGGACGGCTCGAAGGTCTTCCTCGCGACGACGCAGCGGATGACCGCGACCGACGACGACGCCGGCTGCCCGCCGGGCGACTGCGGTGACGTGTTCCGCCGCGCCGCCGGCGTGACGACGCTGATCTCCACCGGCCCGGGCGACGGCCACAACACGGGCGGGCACTTCCTGGGGATGTCGGCGGACGGCACGCGCGTGTTCTTCGGGTCGCGGCACGCGATGGCGACCGACGACGACGTCAACGACACCGACTCCGGCGGCAACCCGGCGTACGACATCTACGCGCGCTCCGGCGACGCGACGACGCTGATCACGCCGAACACGTGGGACTCGGTGGAGTGGGGCGGCGCGTCCGCCGACGGGTCGAAGGTGTTCTTCGAGAGCTACGACTACCTCCCCGGCGACCAGGACTCCCAGCAGGACGTCTTCCAGCGCTCGGGCGGGACGACCACGCTCCTCTCCGGCGGCGCCACGCCCGCGAGCGGGCAGTACAACGCGTTCTTCGACGCGAGCACGCCGGACGGCGGGACCGTGTGGATCACGACGCGCGAGCCGCTGACCGCGGACGACACCGACTCGCCCGCCACCGTCGAGTCGTGCTTCAACCCGTCGTGCACGGACGTCTTCGCGCGTTCGGGCGCGACGACGACGCTGCTGTCGCTGCCTGGTGCAGACGCCGCACCGGGCGCCGGCGACGCGGAGGCGTGGTTCCGCGGCGCGACGCCCGACGGCTCGCACGTCTTCTTCAGCTCGCCGGGCGCGCTCACCGCGGCCGACACGTTCCCCGGGTACGACGTCTACGAGCGCGCCGGCGGCGTGACGACGCTGCTCGCCGGCGGGACGCCGGCGCCGCCGTTCACGGCGGAGGAGGAGGCCGGCGGGAGCGGCGGGGACGACGGCGGGACCGGCGGCGACGACGGCGGCAGCGGCGGCGACGACGGCGGGACCGGCGGCGACGACGGCGGGAGCGGCGGAGACACCGGCGGGACCGGCGGCGACACCGGCGGAAGCGACGAGCGCGCCCCCACGACGACGACCTCCACGTTCGCGCCGACGACCACGCCGCTCGGGCCGGAGCCCTTGCCGCCGCTTCCCGCGCCCCCGCCCGACGGGCGCGGCGACGGGACGCCTTCGGCGCAGCGCACCGCCGACGCGATCGCCGGCTCGGCGAAGTCCGCGGACAGCGCCATCGTCGTCAGTGGGACGACCGCCGGCGGCGTCATCGAGTTCATCGGCATGGTTCAGGGCGGCGGGAGCCGCCGAGCCGAGCGCGCCGCGCGGATCCGCGCGTTCCGGGTCCGGAGCACGGTGCCGGCCGGCCGCTTCCGCGTCAGGCTCAGGCCGACGGGAACCGCGAAGCGGCTCCTGCACCGCGGCGCGCGGCTGCGGATCGCGCTCACCGTCCGCTTCACGCCCGCCGGCACGACGACGGCTGCGGCCTCGACGCGGACGCTCACGCTCAAGCTGCGCGCCCGCCGCCGCTGACGTCAGGGACACGTCCCGTCGGAGCGGTCGAGCTCGCAGAGGAGGCGGCCGCGGACGTCGGCCTCCCACGTGCGGTAGCTGGAGCCCGACCCGACGGTGACGTACCACTTCAGGCCCTTGCGCGGCCCGACGCCGAAGTCGTACAGGTCGGCGTCGACGAACGGCATGCCGCGCGCCATGCGCCCGATCGGCCCCATCGCCCGCTCGACGGCGTCGGCGTGGACGCGGCGGACCGAGAACGGGGTGTGGCCCGCGGAGTCCCAGTCGTCCTTCGGATCGCGGACCTCGTGGTCGCCGACGTCGAGCACGAGGCGCCCGCCGCCCGCGGGCGTCGCCCACACCTCGCCCCAGCGGTTCACGCGGACGCCCCAGAGCCGGCCCACGCCGCGACGGCGCAGCGTCGCGACGCGCGGCCGGAGCGCGCCCGCGTGCCACCCGTCCCTCTCGCGCGCGGACGGCTCCGGGCGGCTCTTGCAGTCCGTGCCGTGCTGCCCCGTCGACCCGTACGGGCACGTGTTCGAGCACCCCGGCAGGGCGAGGGCCGCGAGGCACAGGAGCACGAGTGGGCGCACCGCGCGATCCTACGCGCCATGTCCGATGCCGCCGCCGCCGAGGTCGTCCTGCGCGACGGTGCCACCGTCCACGTCCGCGCCGTCCGCCCCGGCGACGCCGACGGGCTCGCCGCGTTCCTCGGCGGGCTGTCTGCGCAGGGGCGGATCTTCCGCTTCTTCTCGGGCGCGACGAACGTGGAGCGGTGGGCGGAGGAGGCCGCCGACGTCGGCGCCCACGAGGTCGGGCTCGTCGCGACGAGCGGTGCCGACGGGCGGATCGTCGCGCACGCGCAGGTCGTCCCCATCGACGCGACGGGGGGGGAGATGGCCTTCGCGGTCGCCGACGCGCTGCAGGGCCGCGGCCTCGCCACCGTCATGCTCGCGCACCTCGCCCAGCACGCCCGCGTGCTCGGGATCGAGGTGCTGGAGGCCGAGGTGCTGCCCGAGAACCACCGCATGGCCGACGTCTTCCGCCGGTCCGCCCCGACGAGGCGCTCGTCATCGACGCGCGGATCCGCGTGGCGACCCCCGCGCCCGACCCCGCGTGGCCGGCCGTCGGGGCCGTCGCGCCGAGGGCCGGCTGAGCTAGACGCGCACGCCGCGGTCGCTGAGCCAGTCCGCGATCGGCTGCGGCGGGTCGCCCGCGAACTCCGACCGCGCGGCCAGGACGAGCAGCTCCTCGTCGGCGGGGTCGTCGTCGACCATGTCGCGGCGGTGGGCGAGGTAGAGGACGATCGCCTGCGCCATCGTGACGGCGGGCTCGTCGTCGGCGCCGAAGCCGAGGCGCTCCTCGAGGTTCTCGAAGCCGGTGACGGGCTCGTCGGCGTCCTCGAAGCGCTGCTCGAACTCGGCGACGGCGGGATCGTCGTTGTCGGGGTCCACCGCCTCGACCGCGCGGCGGACGAGATCGGACAGCGTTATCGGATCGGGATTGCGGGCCATGCGACGCCCCTACCCGGTCGGGCCGCCCAGAACCCGGCCCGTCGTCGCGAAGTGCAGCTTCGCCACCTGCGCGAGCGCCTCCTCTCCCCCGCGCTCGACGATCTCCCGCGCCGCCGCCACGACCTGCGGCGACCCGCCGCCCTTCGGCAGCGGCCCGAGCCGGCGCAGGAACTCGTCGCGCGCGACGATCGAGGCCGCGGCCACCGCGGCGTCCTCCTCCGCCCGCGGGTACTGCACGACCCGAAGCGCCCGCTGCCGCGTGTCCGCGAGCAGCCGCCCCTCGACCACGCGCGCGTCGGCGAACTGGTCGACGATCGCGTAGGCCGGCGCGGCGCCCGCGGCGAGCAGGTCCTCGATCGACCGCGCGTGGGCCCAGGCCAGCAGGTCGTTGAGCCGCCGCCCCTCGGCGCGAAAGGCGGCGTAGAGCTCGTTGTACCGGGGCGGCGCGACGACCGTGACCCGCACCAGCGCCACCCTCCGCACCTCCGGCGCCAGCGCCGCCACGCGCTTGTCCGAGAGCCGCTTCGAGTCCCGCACGCCGAGCGCGTCGAGCGCGAGCGCGACGTCCGGCCCGACGCACACGGCCGCGCTGACGAGCGGACCGAAGTAGTCGCCCTTCCCGCTCTCGTCGACCCCGGCCCACGGAACGCCGGCGGGAAGGTCCAGCGGGCGGGCGGCGCGCTCGGGCGCGGCCCTACTCCACGTCGATCGGCGGGAATTCCCCGGGCACGCCGCGGCGCCGGCGGTCGCGCAGGACGCGCTGGTGCGCGACGTCCTCGGCGTCGCGCGAGCGCCGCTCGGCCCGGCGCCGGTCGATGATGACCTCGACGTTCGGGTCGTCGGCGTAGTACTCGGCGAGCTTGTCGTAGAGCTCGGGAGCGAGCTCCTCCGGGACGACGCAGTAGATCATCGGTCGCGGAAGATTACGCGAGCGAGAGCTCGCCGCGCTCATCAGCCGCGGCGTTGGCCGCGCGGTCGCGCTCGTCCAGCTCGTCGAGGTGCGTCCCCTGCCCGATCGCGCGCACGCCCGCGGCCTCGTCGGCCAGGTCGACCTCGTAGCCGTACCACGACAGCTCCCAGGCGACGACGATCGACACGACGCTGCCCTCGGTCTCCGACGGGCGCACCGAGACGACCGGGTGGCCGAGCGACCGCGAGACGGCGGCGACCTTGCGCGGGTGGTCGGAGGCGTTGAACAGCTCGACCGCGCGCGCGACCTTCAGGTCGGCGTTCGTCGGGACGGCGTGCACGTGGCGCGGCTCCTGCGGCGGCTCGTAGACCGGCTCGGCAGCGGGCCCGCGCTCCTCCTCCAGCGGCGGCGCGGGCAGCGCGTCGACGTACAGCTGCTCGGCGCCGCCGGGCGGCAGCTCCTCGTGGCCGTTCTCGCGGCGCCGGCCGAGGCGGCCGAACAGCGACCGGCCGCGACCCTCCCGCGCGCGCCGGGTCCCGGCGGCCAGGTCGAGGCCCTCGCGGATCCAGCCCTCGTGGGTCGCGCGGGCCGTGCACAGCTCGCACACCGTCCGGCGCGACCCTCCCGCCAGGAAGACGTCCGAGTTCTCCCCGCGCAGCAGCGTGCGCCCGCACACGTCGCAGGCGACGGCGGCATGGGAGGTCGTGATGGACTTGCGCGTCACGGCCTCCCGAGGGTACTCAGGCGGCTGCCCCTTCCTCCTCGCGTGCAGCGGAAATCACAGACTGGGCGATGTGCTGCGGGATCTCCTCGTAGCGCAGGAACTCCATCGTGTAGTCGCCCTGCCCGCCGGTGATCGCGCGGAGGTCCGGCGCGTACGTGAGCATCTCGCTCATCGGGACCTCGGCCTTGATCTCGGTCATGCCGCCGACGGGCTCCATGCCCTGCGGCCGGCCGCGCCGGGAGTTCAGGTCGCCGATGACGTCGCCCACCGCCGCCTCGGGCACCGAGAGCGTCACGAGCATGATCGGCTCGAGCAGCGCGGCGCCCGCCGCGGCCATCGCCTCCTTCATCGCCAGCGTGCCAGCCATGCGGAACGCGGCCTCGGAGGAGTCGACGGAGTGGTACTGGCCGTCGACCACGCGGACAATGACGTCCTTGATCGGGTAGCCGGCGATCGGCCCGGAGGCCATCGCGTCGCGCACGCCCTTCTCGATCGCCGGGATGAACCCCTGCGGGATCACGCCGCCCTTGATCTTGTCGACGAACTCCAGGCCCGTGTTGTCGGGGCCCGGCTCGATCTCGATGTGGCAGTCGCCGAACTGCCCGCGGCCGCCGGTCTGCTTCTTGTGGCGGCCGTGGCCCCTCGCCGGTTTCTTGATCGCCTCCTGGTAGGGCACGCGCGGCGGCTTGAGGTCCACCTCGCAGGAGAAGCGCTCCTTCAGCCGGCCGACGACGACCTCGACGTGCATCTGCGACAGGCCGGCGAGGATCATGTCGCCCGTCTGGCCGTCGCGGTGGACGTCGAGCGTCGGGTCCTCCTCCTGGAGGCGGCGCAGCGCCGTGTAGACCTTGTCCTCGTCGCCCTTCGCCGTCATCGAGAAGGCCATGACCGGCGCCGGCATCTTGATCGACGGCATCGTGATCGGCTCGTCGCGGTCGGCCAGCCAGTCGCCGGCGCGCGTCTCCTTGAGCTTGCCGATCGCGCCCATGTCGCCCGGGCCGATCTCGTCGCCGTCGAGGTGGCCGATGCGCTCCTTGCCGTGCACGCGGGTGTTGAGCACGTGGCAGTCGGAGTGCATGACGCCCTGGTAGACGCGGAAGAGGTTGATGCGGCCCGCGAACGCGTCGGCCTTGGTCTTGAAGACGTAGGCGAACATCGGCTTGGACGGATCGGGCTCGAGGGTGACCTCGGGCAGCTCCATCGCGCCGTGCTTCACCGGTGAGGGAAGGTCCTCGACGATCGCGTCGAGCAGGCGGTTGACGCCGAGGTTGCGCGTGGCCACGCCGCACGTGACGGGGAAGATGTCGCCGTGGTTCGTGCCGTCCTTGAGGGCGGTGACGATCTCGTCGTGGCTGATCTCCTCGCCCTCGAGGTAGCGCTCCATGAGCGCCTCGGAGACCTCGGCCACCTCGTCCATGAGCTTCTCGCGGTACTCCTCGGCCTGCGGGCGCAGCTCGTCGGGGATGGGGATCTCGGTGCAGTTGTCGTTCGCCGCGCCGTCGTAGGCGTAGGCCTTCATGTCGACGAGGTCGATGAGCCCGGTGACGTCCTGCTCCGTGCCGATCGGGATCTCGGTCGCGACGACGTGGCGCCCGAAGGCGGCCTTCAGCGACTCGAGCGTGCGGAAGAAGTCGGCCCGCTCGCGGTCGAGCATGTTCACGTAGATCAGCCGGGCGATGTCGAGCTCGGCGGCGCGCTCCCACAGGCGCTGCGTCGTGACCTCGACGCCCATGACGGCGTTGACCACGAACACGGCGGACTCGCACACGCGCAGGGCGCCGAGCGCGTCCGCGACGAAGCTGGGCTCGCCGGGCGTGTCGAGGAGGTTGATCTTGCGGCCCTGCCACTCGAACGAGCTGAGCGAGGCCGAGATGGACATCTGCCGGGCCTGCTCGTCGGGCTCGGCGTCGGAGACCGTGCTCCCGTCCTGGACGCTGCCGAGGCGCGTGATGGCGCCGGCCTGAAAGAGCAGGGCCTCGTTCAGCGAGGTCTTGCCGCTGCCCCGGTGTCCGACCAGGGCGACGTTGCGGATGCGATCGGGCGCGTGGGACACGATCTTCCTCCTCTCCGTCGGGAAGTCGCGACCCTACTACGCAATCGCGGGCTCGGTGTCGGAACTCATCCGACGTGCGAGCTCGGTCCGCGAGCGCACGCCGAGCTTGCGGTAGATCGCGCTGAGATGGTGCTCCACGGTCTTCGGGCTGAGGAACAGGACGCCGGCCACCTCGCGGTTCGTCAGCCCCTCGGCGACGCGCAGCGCGACCTGCAGCTCGCTCGGCGTCAGCTCGTCGTCGGGAGCGTCGCGCGAGCGCACGGTGCGGCCGCTCGAGCGCAGCTCGGCCTCCGCCCGCTTGAGCCACGGCTGCGCCCCGAGGCGCTCGAAGATCGCGCCCGCCGCCTCGAGGTGCGGGCGCGAGTCCGCGCGGAAGCCCGCGCGGCGCAGGCGCTCGCCCAGGGCGAGGTGCGTGCGCGCCGTCTCGAACGGTAGGTCGGCCTTAGCGTGCCACTCCAGCGCGCGCTCGAAGTGGTCGCGGAACGCGTCGTCGGCGGCGAGCATGCCGCGGCAGCGCTCGGTCGCCGCGTGCGCCCACGTGCGGCCCGTCGAGTGCGCCTGGCCCTCGAGCTGCTGCAGGGCGCGCTCGGCGTCCTCGCGGCGGCCGGTGCGGGCGAGCGCCTCGACGCGGTCGGGCTCGAAGAGGAGCATCGCCGGCTCGGCGCCGCCGAGGTGCTCGAAGATCTGCTGCGCGCGCTGCAGCGAGTCGACGGCGGCGTCGTGGCGCTCCTCGGTCAGCGACGCGAAGCCCATCGAAGCGTGGACGTAGATCGCGAACGGCGAGCGCCCGCCCATCTGCTCGATCAGCCGCAGGGACTCGCCGTTGTGCTCGGCCGCGGCCTTCGCGTCGCCGCGCGCGGCCTCGAGCCACGCCAGCGCGCACAGCGCGTTGGAGAGCTGCGCGAGCTGCCCGGTGTCGCGCGCGAGGCGGACGGCCTCGTCGGCCTCGGCCAGCGCCTCGTTCCAGCGGCCGCGCCGCCAGTGCAGGTACGACAGCGACGCGAGCGGATAGACGAGGCGCCCGACGGCGCTCGCGCTGCGCGCCGCGTCGATCTGGCGGCGCAGCAGGTCCTCGGCGAAGCCGAACCGCTCGAACCACGTGGCGACCTGCCCGGCGAAGGTGATGAGCTCGGCGTACGGGGGCAGCGGATCGCCGGTGAGCAGCAGCGGCTCGAGCTCGGTGAGGAGGCGCTCGGACTCCTGCGCGCCGCCGATCGGCGCGAGCGCGACCGCGCGCTCGAGGACGGCGAGGGCGCGCACCTCGTCGCTGTGGCCGGTGGCCAGCTCGGCCGCGCGATCGGCGTCCTCGATCATCGCGAACGAGTCGCCGAGCATGAGGTCGGCGATGCCGGCCTCGAGCAGGAGCGCGGCGGCGGCGACCGGCTGCCCGGCCGCGATGCGGTCGGCCTCGGCGACGAGCATCCCGCGGCCCTCGACCGGCCGGCCGCCGCGCAGCTCGACGCGCCCGCGCAGCATGCGCAGCTCGGCCGCGACCTCGCCGTCGGCGCCCAGCCCCGCGGCCTCGTCGAGCCGCTGCAGCGCCTCGTCGACGCGCCCGGACTCCGCGTGGTCGGCGGCGGCGGCCACGAGCCGGCGCAGCTTGGCCGGCGCGTCGGGCGTCAGCTCGGCGGCGCGGGCGCTGGCCAGCGCCGCCGCCGCGGGCGCGCCGATCCGCCGCGAGATGCTCGCGGCCTCGTCGAGCGCGGCGGCGACGGCCTCGTCGGGCCCGACCGCGGCGCTCGACAGGTGCCAGGCGCGGACGGTCGGGTCGGGGACGACGGCGGCGACGGAGGCGTGCGCGCGCCGGCGCTCGGAGGGCGGCGCGCTCTGGTAGGCCAGCGTCCGCAGCAGCGGGTGGCGGAAGGCGACGGCGTCGCCCTCGATCGTCAGCAGGCCCGCGCCCTCGGCGGCGTCGAGGTCGGCGTGGTCGAGGCCGGCCTCGGTCATCGCCGCCAGGCACTGGTCCAGCCGGCCGGTCTCCAGCGTCGCCGCGATGGCCAGCGCGCGGCGCGCGGCCTCGGGCAGCTCCTCCAGCCGCCGGCTGAACGCCCGCTCGATCCCGCTGCCCGCCGGCAGGCCGACGGGCAGCGGCTCGGCACCCTTGCGCTGCGCGTCGGTCAGCGCGCGCGGAAGCTCGTGCAGGGCCAGCGGGTTGCCGTCGGCCAGGCTGACGAGCGCGGCGGCGACGCCCTCCTCCACCGCGCCCGCCTCCTCGGAGATGACCGCGCGGGCCGCGGCGTCGTCGAGGCGGCCGAGAGCGAGCGTCGGCAGCCCGGCGGCGTCGATGCCGCGCGCCTCGTCCAGCCGCGTCGCGACCACGAGCACGAGGCCCTCCGCGCCGAGCCGCCGGCCGGCGAACAGGACCGCGCGCAGGGACTCGTCGTCGAGCCAGTGCGCGTCGTCGACGATGGCGAGGACGGGCTGGTCCTCGGCCGCGGCGGCGAGCAGGCTGAGGACGCCGGCGGGGACGGCGAACGGGTCGTGCGGCGCGGGCGGCTCGAGCGCGAGCGCGGTACCGAGCGCCTGCGCCTGCACCTCGGGGATCCGGTCGCGCAGACGCAGAACCGGCCCGAGCAGCGCGTGCAGCCCGGCGTACGGCAGGTCGCGCTCGGACTCGTAGCCGCGCGCCCGCAGGACGAGGAAGCCCTCGGCCGCGGCGACCGTCTGCTCGAGCAGCGCGGTCTTGCCGATGCCCGCCTCGCCGCTGATCAGCAGGGCGGCGCTGTCCCCCGCACGCGCGGCGTCGAGCGCCCTTGCGAGGGTGGCGACCTCCGTGTCTCGCCCGTGCAGCACGGGCCGAAGGCTAATGCCTGCTAGTCGCTCTGCAGCCGCGAGCGAAGGCGCAGGACGGCCTTCGTGTGCAGCTGGCTGACGCGCGACTCGGTCACCCCGAGGACTTCCCCGATCTCCCGCAGCGTCAGGTTCTCGTAGTAGTAGAGCGCGACGACGAGCTTCTCGCGCTCGGGCAGGCGGCTGATCGCGTCGGCCACCCGGTCCTTCATGTCCGTCGCGTCCATGACCTCGGAGGGGTCGGGCGCGTCCGGGTCCTGGAGGGTGTCGAGGAGCGAGACCTGGTCGCCGCTGGAGTCGGAGACCGTCCACAGTTCGTCGAGCGCGGCGACGGTCGAGTTGGAGATCTGGAGCAGCGCCTCCTGGAACTCGTCGACGGAGATGTTCAGCTCGCCGGCCATCTCCTCGTCGGTCGGGGCGCGCTGGAGCTTGTGCTCGAGCTTGGAGTTCGCTCGCTCGATCTCCCTCGCCCGGGCGCGCACGGAGCGCGGCACCCAGTCCAGGGAGCGCAGCTCGTCGATGATCGCGCCCTTGATGCGGGTGATCGCGTAGGTCTCGAACTTGATCTCGCGCTCGAGGTCGAAGCGCTCGATCGCGCTGATCAGCCCGACGAGGCCGTACGAGATGAGGTCGGCCTCCTCGACGTGCGCCGGCAGGCCGGAGGCCATGCGACCCGAGACGTACTTGACCAGCGGGGCGTAGGCGACGACGAGACGCTCGCGCGCGCGCTCGTCTCCCGACGACTTGTAGCGTCGCCAGAGGTCCCTCAGCTCGATCGCTTTGACGTTGGTCTCCACAGCGGTGTTCCTACGCCCGCGGGTGGCTACGCGCATAGGCCGTTTTCAGCCGCGCGGAGTCTACTCGGGTGTAGATCTGGGTCGTCGACAGTGATGAGTGCCCCAGAAGCTCCTGGATGGCCCTTAAGTCGGCACCTCGCTCCAGAAGGTGAGTCGCGAAGCTGTGGCGCAGGGCGTGGGGCGAGATGCCGCCCTGCGACGCAGCTTGGCGCTCCCACACTCGCAGGCGGCGGCGGATGTCGGACGTCGAGAGCCTGCGGCCCGACTTCGACAGGAAGAGCGCGCCGCTGCCGTCGCCGCTGGCGAGCGCGGGCCGGGCGCGCTCGAGGTAGCGGGCCAGTGCCTTGAGCGCCGCCTCGCCGACGGGCACGAACCGCGTCTTGGAACCCTTGCCCTCCACGCGGACCTCCTCGCCGTCGAAGTCGACCGAGGTGACGTCGAGCGCCACCAGCTCCTCCGCGCGCAGGCCGCACGCGTAGGCCAGCTCGAACAGCGCGCGGTCGCGGACCTCGAGCGGCGTCGCCGCGGGGATGCGGTCGAGCAGCGCGGCGACCTCCGACGGCTTGAGCGTCCGCGGGAGGTTCGACGGCTGCTTCGGCGCCGACATCAGGTCGGCGGGGTTGTGCGCGATGCGCCCGTGCTCGCGCAGGACGCGGAAGAAGGCGCGCTGCGAGGCGAGCTTGCGCGCAACGGTCGCGGCGGCGGGGCGCGACCGGCCGAGGTGGGCGGCGTAGCGGCGCAGGTCCTTCGGGGTTACGGCCTCGGGCCGCATGAGCCCCTGCGTCGCCGCCCACGCCGCGAGCTGCCCGAGGTCGACCGCGTAGGCCTTGCGCGTCTTCTGCGCTGCCCCGCGACGGCGAAGGTCGGCCTCGAAGAGGGCCAGTGCGTCGTCCCAGCTAGCCTCGTCGCCGATGGCGCTGTTCTTCATCGACACGTCGACGGGTGAGGTCGCCACGAAGCGTCAGCTCGTCGAGGCCGGGATCACGGATGGGCTCGCGCCGGCGCCGCCGCGGCCGTGGCTGCGCATCCAGGGGACCGACGACGCGACGACCATGTGGTACGGCGTCTTCCGCAAGCAGGTCAAGGACGTCTTCATCGGTGCCCTCGCTCTTCGACACTCCGACCATCACGCCTCCCTGCTGGCGGCCGGGTACGAGGAGGTCGGGGTGGAGGAGCTGCGCCTGCGGGGCGGCTCCGAGCCGCCCGACTACGCGATGTAGACCGGGGCGCCGACGGGTACCTGGTCGTACAGCTCGATGACGTCCGGGATCAGCATCCGGATGCAGCCGTGCGACGCGTTGGAGCCGATCGAGCCGGTCTCCGACGTGCCGTGGATGCCGGCGCCGTTGTAGATCCCCATCCAGCGCGCCTTCAACGGGTTCTGCGGCGTGCCGCCGGGCACGACGGTGCCGGCCAGCGAGCCCGCCCATGGGGAATTGGGGACGTTCCACGCGGGGTTCACGGCCTTGTTCTGCACGTGGTAGAGCCCGGCGGGCGTCTCGAGGCCGACCTGGCCGACGGCGATCCCGTACGACTTGACCATCTTCAGCTTCTTGAACAGGCGCAGCGTGAAGTTCGCGCGGTCGACCGTGATGACGACCGGGTACTGCTTGGCGAGCTCGCTCGTCGTGATCTTCGGCGCGGTCTTGCGCACGCGGGCGTGCACCGTCCGGACCGCCGGGTCGGGCTGGCGCAGCGCGTCGCGGATCTTCGCCTCGAGGTTCTGCCAGTCCATGTCGATGCCGAAGCGCGCCTTGACCTTCTTCATCCCGGTCGCGCTGAACTCGACGTCCGCGTCGCGCGGCGGCTGCTCCGTCTGCTTGTCGATCTTGCGCACGAGCGCTCGCACGGCGCGCTTGTCGTAGGTCACCTCGGGCTCGAGCTTCGCGTCGACGTCACCGCCGGTCAGCGACCGCCACGTCCGCGCCAGCACGTTGCCCTCGCGGCTCTCCTCCAGCGCGCGGTCGACGAGCGCGTCGACGTTCACCTTCACCCGCGCGTCGTCCGCGCTCAGGCGGTACCTGCGGTGGCGCGCGACGGCGACGACCGGCTTGCGCAACCCGGCCAGCAGCTCGCGCTCGAGCTTCTCGCGTGCCTGCTCGCGGTCGAGCCCACCGAGCATGATTCCGGCGACCGTGACCCCGTCGGCGATCTTGTCGTCGCGGCTGGCGTCGTAGGCCCACACCGCGCCCGCGCCCCCGATGAGGAGCACGAGGAAGAGCGTTACGGCGATGAACTGCCAGCTGCGCACGGCGGGATACTAGTTACCCCCGGGTCTTCTCGGGCAACTCCCTGCGCTCTCCGCGCGCCACGTTCTGGCGCTTGGGCTCCCGGCGGGCGCTGGGCCGCACGCTCGGGCTGTAGCGCAGGAACTCCTCGACCTCGCGCTCGTACCGGTAGGGCTCCTGCCGGGGCCGGACGATCGCCTCGATCCGCTGGGCCTCGCGGAGCTTGAGCACCGCCTCGCGCGTCGTGTAGCGGAAGCGGTAGCCGGCGGCCTTGAGCTTGCGGTTGTCGTAGCCGCGGCCGTAGCGCAGGTGCTGCAGCATCTCCTCCGGCAGCTGGATGCCGCCGAGGCGGGTCAGGGCGCCGGCCGCGAGGCCGGTCCCCCACGGCGGCAGCAGCGGCGCGAGCGGCTTGCCGAGCAGGTCGGCGATCTCCGACAGCACGAGGACGCCGTCCGCCGCACCGTTGTAGATGCCCTCGAGGTCGGGGTTGCGCGCCGCGTGCTCGAGCGCGCCGACGATGTCGTCCTCGTGCACGAACTGCCAGCGCGGGTCGAAGCCGAGGATGGCGGGCACCGCGGGGAGGCGGAGCAGGCGCGTGTAGGCGGTGCGCAGTCCGCCGCCCAGGCCGTGCGCGAAGCGCAGCACGCAGACGCTGACGTCGTCGCTGGAGTGGGCGAAGTCCGCGACGAGCTGCTCGGCCTCGACGATGTCCTTCTCGATCCGCGTGCGCGGCGGGTGCGGGCGCTCCATCTCCTCGGTGAAGAAGGCCGGGTCGTCCTGCTCGGCGCCGTAGTAGAGCCCGCTCGACCTGAAGACGAACCGCCGGACGGTGGAGTCCGCACCGCTGCACGCCGCGAGGATGTTCATCGTGCCGACGATGTTGTTCTCGTGGGCGCGGCGCGGCGTCGTGACCGTCGAGTCCACGACGAGCCGCGTGTCGATGACGGTGTCGATCTCGGCGGCCAGCACGATGCGGCGGATCAGGCTGTGCGCGTCGGCGACCTGCACGAACTCCGTGCGCTCGAGCTCGACCTTGGGCGGGGTGCGGTCGATCCCGATGATCGTCTCGACGTCGTCGTCCTTCTCCAGGTCCTGGGCGAGACGCCCGCCCCAGTACGTCGACAGGCCGGTGATCAGGACCCTCATCCGAACCACACCGACTCGCGCTTGCCGATCATGTCGAACAGCTCCTCCTGGATCCGCGCGCGGATGTCCTGGGCGATCGTCTGCACCGCGCCGCGGTCCTCGGGGTCGGCCATCTCGTGGACGGGCACCGGCTCCATGAAGCGGATGTGGAACCTCGCGGGCAGGTAGAAGAGCGGGCTGAGCGGCGCGTAGAGCAGGCCGGTGACGCGCTGCAGGAGGCTCAGCTGCGCGAAGACCGGCATGGCCTCCTCGGCGCCGACGAGGGCGATCGGCACGATCGGCACGCCGGCGCGCATCGCCGTCCTCACGAAGCCGCCGCGGCCGAAGCGCCGCAGCCGGTAGCGGTCCTTGTAGAGCTTCTCCGTCCCCTTGCGGCCCTCGGGGAAGACGAGCACGAGCTGCTGCTCGTCCTGGAGCAGCCGCTTGGCGTTCGCCGGGTGCGCCGGGACGCCGCCGAGCTTGGACACGAGCATGCTGAAGCCGGGGTAGCCCTTGAAGAAGTGCTCGACGGTGAGGTGGAGCGGGCGCGGGCTCGGGTGCTCCTCCTTGATCGCCTTGGCGATCATCGCCGCGTCGGGCGGGAGGGCGCCGGCGTGGTTGGAGACGAGCAGCGCGCCGCCGTCGGAGGGGATGTTCTCGATCCCCTCGATCTCGCAGCGGAACCAGACGTGGTAGAGGAAGTCGTAGAGCGTGCGGTCGAGCAGGCCCTCGATGCGCTCCGAGCGCCCCCAGTCGGTGACCGTGCGCTCCGGCTCCAGGGCGGGCAGGAGGTCGCGGCGCTGCTCGAGGTCGAGAGTGGGCGGCGTCATGTCAGGAAAGGTGCCAGTTCTCGCTCGAGCGCGGGCCAATCCTCGGCGGCGATGACGTCCTCCTCCTCGACCAGCTCGCGGTTCCAGGGGTGCAGGATCGTCGCGGCGCGGATGCCCTGGTCGATCGCGTGCTGGAGGTTGACGGGGCTGTCGTCGATCAGCAGGCCGACGCCGATCTCGGTGCAGCGGGTGATCTTGTCGTAGGAGCAGTAGAGCTCGTCGTAGGGGAAGCCGGCCTCCTGCAGCCAGCGCTCGGTGGCGTCGTGCGCCTCGACCGCGCGGTGGCTGGTGATGTGGATGAAGTGGCCGGCCTCCTTCCAGCGCGCGATGGCCTCGGCCGCGCCCGGGTAGGGCTTGGCGCGGGTGATGTTGTGCTCGGCGTGGGTCTCGGCGATGCAGACCTTGACCTGCTCGGGGCGCAGCAGCCCGATGTCCCACGTGACCTGCTGGTCGTACGGGAGGTCGACGCCGAAGCGGCGCTTGGCGGCCGCGGCGAGCTGGTCCCAGTAGTGGTGCAGGGTGGAATCGATGTCGATGGCGATCTTCATGGGGTAGGACTTCGAGCGTATGACTTCGCGATGGCAGGACATCGACTGGCGCGAGCACCTGCGGTGGACCCGCGTCGAGGGTACGGCCGTCAACTACGTGGAGATGGGGTCGGGCCCGCCGATCCTGTTCGTCCACGGCTTGAGCGGCTCGTGGCAGAACTGGCTGGAGAACATCCCGGAGTTCGCGCGCGACCACCGCGTCGTCGCCGTCGACCTGCCCGGTTTCGGCGAGAGCGAGATGCCGCGCGAGAAGATCTCGATCTCGGGCTACGGACGGTTCGTCGACGCCTTCATGGACCGGATCGGGATGGAGGCGTGCACGCTGGTCGGCAACTCGATGGGCGGGTTCGTGGGGCTGGAGTGCGCGATCAAGTTCCCGCACCGCGTCGAGCGGCTCGTGCTGGTCTCCGCCGCCGGGCTGTCGATCGAGCACCAGCGCAACGAGCCGCTGCTCAAGGCGATGTACTTGGGCGAGAACGTCGCGCAGTGGGTGACGGCGCGGATCGTCGGCCGCTCGCGCGAGCTGGCCTCGCGGCCGCGCTCGCGCAAGGCGATCCTCTGGTACGTAACGCCGCACGCCGAGCGATGGTCGCCCGAGATGGTCATCGAGCAGGCGCGCGGCGCGGGCAAGCCCGGGTTCCTCCCGGCGCTGGACGCGCTCACCGACTACCCGATCCGCGACCGTCTCGGCGACATCAGGTGCCCGACGCTGGTCGTGTGGGGCGAGAAGGACTTCCTCGTGCCCGTCAAGGACGCCTACAAGTTCGGTGAGCTGATCCCCGACTCGCGGGTGGTGGTCTACGAGGACGTCGGGCACGTTGCGATGCTCGAGGTGCCCGAGCGCTTCAACGCTGACGTGCGGGCGTTCATCGCGCAGCAGCCGGACTCGTCGGACCGGCGCGAGCGGCTGGCCGAGCGGCGCGGCGGCGAGCGCTCGGCGACGCGTTAGGAGGCGGGCTCGCGGAGGGGCTCGCGGGCGCGCTTCGGCGTGGCGGGGTTGGTCACCGCGCCCTGCGAGGCGCTGGTCACCTGCGCCGCGTACTTGGCGAGGACGCCGGTCATGTCCGGGTTGGGCGGGGGCGTGTAGGCCTTCGCCCTCGCTTCGATCTCGTCGTCGCTCAGCGCGACGCTCAGCGTGCGGTTGTCGACGTCGATGGTGATCTCGTCGCCGTCGCGGACCGCCGCGATCGGGCCGCCGTGGACGGCCTCGGGCGCGACGTGGCCGGCCATGAAGCCGTGGGTCGCGCCGCTGAAGCGCCCGTCGGTGAGGAGCGCGACGTGCTCCCCCATGCCCGCGCCGTTGATGGCGGCGGTGACGAGGAGCATCTCGCGCATGCCCGGACCGCCGGCGGGGCCCTCGTTGCGGATGACGACGACGTCGCCCTTCTCCAGGCGGCCGTTGAGGACGGCGTCCATGGCTGCCTCCTCGCCCTCGAAGACGCGCGCCGGGCCGACGTGGTGGCGGCGCTCGTGCCCCGCGAGCTTGACGACGCAGCCCTCGGGGGCGAGGTTGCCTCTCAGGATGGCGAGGCCGCCGGTGGCCTTGATGGGGTCGTCGAGCGGGCGGACGACCCGCTGGCCTTCCGGCTCCTGCGCGTCGCGGGCGTGCTCGCCGATGGTGCGGCCGGTGACGGTCATGGCGTCCTCGTTGAGGAGCCCGCCCTCCTGCAGGCGCTTGAGGACGGTGGGCACGCCGCCGGCCTCGTACAGGTCGGTGGCGAGGTAGCGCCCGCCGGGCTTGAGGTCGCAGGTCAGCGGGGTGCGCTCGGCGATGCGGTCGAAGTCGTCGATCTCGAGCTCGACGCCCATCTCGCGGGCGACGGCGAGCAGGTGGAGGACGGCGTTCGTGCTGCCGCCGCTCGTGGCGACGGCGGCGATCGCGTTCTCGAGCGCGGGCTTGGTGATGATGTCGCTGGGGCGCAGGCCGCGGTTGAGGACGTCGACGACGAGCTGGCCCGCGTCGACGCCGACCTGGGCCTTGCGGCCGTCCTCGGCCGGGACCATGCTCGAGCCGACCGGGCTGATGCCGAGGGCCTCGAAGGCCATGGCCATCGTGTTGGCGGTGAACTGGCCGCCGCAGGCGCCGGCGCCGGGGCTCGCGGAGCGCTCGAGCTCGTCGAGCTCCGCGTCGGTCATCTGGCCGGAGGCGTGCCTGCCGACGGCCTCGAAGACCTCCTGGATCGAGACGTCCTCGCCGTTGTAGGTGCCCGGGCGGATCGAGCCGCCGTAGAGCATGAGCCCGGGGATGTCGAGCCGCGCGAGGGCCATGACGGTGCCGGGGATCGTCTTGTCGCAGCCGCTGATGCAGACGATGGCGTCGAAGAGGTGGCCTCTGGCGACGAGCTCGATGGAGTCGGCGATGACCTCTCTCGACACGAGCGAGGTCTTCATCCCGGAGGTCCCCATCGTCACGCCGTCGGAGATCGCGACGGTGTTCAGCTCCATCGGCGTGGCGCCCGCTTCGCGGATTCCCTCCTTCACCCTCTGGGCGAGCGCGCGGTGCGTGAAGTTGCACGGCATCGTCTCGATCCAGCAGTGGGCGACGCCGACGATCGGCTTGCTCAGGGCCTCGGCGTCGAAGCCGATCCCGTGGAGGTAGGAGCGCGCGGCGGCGCGCGAGGGGCCCTCGGTGAGGGCGCGGGAGCGGTGCTTGGGGTCCACCCTGCGCAGACTACGCGGCGCGCGTCACGCCACGCCCTCGCGCGGCTCGGCGCGCAGGCGCTGGCGTTCCCACTGCGCGAGGCGCCACAGGTCGCGGCGGACCTGCTTCGGGTCGACCTGCCGGCCGATGAGGTGCATGTTCGCGTTGGCGATCAGGCGGCGCTCGTCGCCGGTCAGCGCCATCCACTTGGCGAGGACGTCGTCGCTGTCGGGAAGGCGGGCGCTGCCGTACGGGCGCGTCTCGTCGGGGAACTCGACGCAGTACTCGTTGAGGAGGACGCCGGTCTGCGGCAGGTAGGCGACGACCGGCTTGTGGGGGTAGACGAGGTAGGCGTACTCGACGCCGTCCTGCGACGCCTTCCCCCAGACGCGGATGAAGCCGAGGTCGCGGTACATCGCCCACTCCTCGGCGTTGACGCACGACTTGAGCAGGGCGCGGGCGCGCTGCTCGGCGCGGCGCTCGCGGCCGGGGTCGTAGTCGAACCCGCCGGGGACGCGGGCGCGGCGCGCCCGGCGCCGGGCGAGGTACTCCTCGGCGTGGGGCGTCATGACCTCCCAGAGCAGCACCACGATGACGATCGCGGTGGCGCTGAGGGCGAGGATCACTGCGTCGCCTCCGGTCGGTCTACAGCGCGCCGCCGGCGGCGCGCGGGAAGAAGATCACGCGGTCGGCATCGCGCGGGACCTCGTCGAAGGACTTGACCATCTGCGCCTCGCGCCGGCCCGTGCGGTTCTCGACCGGCACGGCGGCCCAGAGGCCCTGATCGAGCTGCGCGCGGAAGGCCTCGACCAGCTCGCGCTCGTCGTCGGCGACCTCGGGATCGCCCTCCGCGATCACGACCTCGCCGTGCCCGGGCTTCATGCGCAGGAACTTCACGCGCGCGCCCTTCGCGGGTCGTGTGGGGCGGACACCTCGCGGTGTCCCGTGGTCGGGCGCGGCAACTTCACGGGGTGATTATGGCAAAGCCGCAGCGCCGCGACGCAGGCCGAGCACGTCGACGGGCCCCGCGCCGGCGCCGAGTTCGCGCAGCCCGTCGCGAACGGCGTCGCTCGCGGCGGCCTTCGCGGCCCTCGCCGCGTCGAGCACGTCGTCGCCGAGCGCGAGCCTGGCGGCGAGCGTGCTGGAGTGCGTGCAGCCCGACCCGTGGGCAGCGCCGTCCTCGTGGCGCGGCCCGCTGACCTCGGTGATCCGGTCGCCGTCGAAGACGAGGTCCGTCGCCTCCTCGCGGTGGCCGCCGGTGAGCACGACGGTGCCCGGGCCGAGCCGCCTCACCGCCCGCACCAGCTCCTCCGCGGTCGCGGCGTCGGGGCTCCGCGTCAGGGCGCGCGCCTCGGGCACGTTCGGGGTCGCGACGGTCGCGCGCGGAAGGATCAGCTCGACGAGCGCCTGCTCGGCGTCCGGCGGCAGCAGCCGCGCGCCGGACTCGGCCACCATGACCGGGTCGACGACGACCGGCGTCCCTTCCGGCAGCTGGTCGAGCGCCTGCGCGACGGCGGCGATGACGGGCGCGTCCCCGAGCATGCCGATCTTCACGGCGTCGACGCCCAGGTCGCTCGCGACCGCCCGGACCTGCTCGAGGACGAACTCGGGCGGCACTGGATGCACCCCGGTGACGCCGACGGTGTTCTGCGCGGTGAGCGCGGTGATGGCGGTCGTCCCGTGGACGCCGGCGGCCGCGAACGCCTTCAGGTCGGCCTGGATGCCGGCACCGCCGCCCGAGTCCGATCCGGCGATCGACAGCACGACGGGGATCCGGCCGCGAGGCGGCACGGTCACTGCGGGGCGCCGCCGCGCCGGCGAAGCTCCGCGTCGATCAGGAGGCAGACGGGAACGCCAAAGGCCACCAGAAGCCCGACGGCGTTTGCGAACGGAACGTACTCAGCCAGCTCTTCGAAGAACCCTGCAGTCAGCAGGAGGACGACGAAGAGGGCCTCTCTCCACATGCGCATCAGAGTACCCGCGCGGCGATGACCACAACGAGTCCCGCCACTGCTCCCGCGACGCTCCATCGAGCCGTGATGAGCCACGCGTCGAACGTTGGGTTCTGCTGGCGACGCCGCGCCGCGACCGCGGCCCCCAGCACGCCCCCGACTGCGGCACACTGCAACACGACGCCGACATCGTCGTTCGGCGCGAGCGCGGGGAACGCGCGCGATCATGGAAGCACGGCGTAGCGGCCGCCGGGCTCGCGTCTCACGAGCCCGCGCAGCTCGAGCTCGGTGAGGCCGACGAGGGCGGCGTCGGCTTGGTCGGGCGAGTTTCCCGCGAGGGCGGCGACGGTGTCGCGGCCGTGGGCGACGGCGTCGAGGAGTGCCTTCAGCGGCGGCTCGAGCGTGTCGGCGCGTCGCTCCGCCGCTGCTCCCGGCGGCGCGTTGCCGACGCCGAAGAGGGCGTCGAGGACGTCGCGCGCGTCCCGGACGAGGGTCGCGCCGTCGCGGAGCAGGGCGTTCGTCCCGGCGGCTCCCGGCGAGGTGATCGGACCCGGGACCGCCGCGACCTCGCGGCCGAGCCGCGTCGCGAGGTCCGCGGTGATGAGCGACCCGGACCGCTCGGCCGCCTCGACGACGATCGTCAGGTCGGCGAGCGCGGCGATGATGCGGTTGCGGGCCGGGAAGCACCAGCGTCGCGCGCGCGTTCCCGGCGGCATCTCGGAGACGACGACGCCGCGGGCGCGGATCTCCGCGTGCAGGTGCTGCTTGCTCGGCGGGTACGGGACGTCGGCTCCACCGGCGAGGACGGCGATGGTGAGGCCGCCCGCGTCGAGCGCGCCGGCGTGGGCGGCCGAGTCCACGCCGAGCGCCATCCCCGACACGACCGGTACGCCCGCGGCCGCGAGGTCGCGCGCGAGGGCGCGCGCGACGTCGCGCCCGTAGGAGGACGCGCGGCGCATGCCGACGATCGCGGCGGCGGGCTCGTCGCTCGCGAGGGTCGCGAGGCGGTCGAGGTCGCCGGCCACGTGGAGGACCGCCGGCGCGTCGCGCGCCTGCATCAGCCTCGGCGGGAACCGCGGGTCGTGGCGGCAGAGGGCGACGAGCCGCGCAGCGTCGACGTCGCTGCGGGCCGAGGCCGCGTCGAAGCGCTCGTACTCCGCGCGCACGCGCCCGGCGGTCGTCCCCGCCACGGCGGCGATCAGCCTCTGGTCGGACAGCGCGAGGATCTCCGGCAGCCGCGCCCGCTCGTGCCGCGCCAGCTCGATCCGGCCGGAGAGCCGCGCAACGAGCCACGACCGGCGGAGGCATGCGTCGCAGGCGCTGTGCCGGTGAGTCTCGGGCGCGGCCGCCGAAGCGGCCGCGGCGGTCACGCGACCCTCCGCTCCGCGGGACCGTCCTGCCGGAAGCCGAGGGCGAGGGAGATGTCGGCTGCCGTCACGCGGTCGCGGCCCGCGAGGTCGGCGATCGTTCTCGCGACCCGCATGACGCGGTGGTGGCCTCGGGCGCTCACCCGGCCGGTCTCGTAGGCGCGGCGCAGGAGGCGGTCCCCTGCCGGGTCCGGGGACGCGTGCTCGCGCAGCTCCGCGATCGTCATCTGCGCGTTCGCGCCTCCGCCGAGCCGGCGCTCCTGACGCTCCCGCGCCTCGACGACCCGCTCGCGGACCTCGGCGGAGCTCGTCGTCCCTCGCGCTCCCGTGAGCTCCTCCGCGCTCGGCGCGTGGACGTTGAGCACGAGGTCGATCCGGTCGAGCAGCGGGCCGCTGAGGCGCCGGCGGTGCTTGGCGTGGTCGGCGTCGGTGCAGCGGCAGCGGCGCGAGCCCGCGAAGCCGCACGGGCACGGGTTCGTCGCCGCCACGAGCATGAACCGCGTCGGGTAGATCGCCGTCCTCTGGCCGCGGACGATGGCGACTCGCCCGTCCTCGAGCGGCTGGCGCAGCGCCTCGAGCGCCGGCCGCGTGAACTCGGACAGCTCGTCGAGGAACAGCACGCCGTGATGGGCGAGCGAGACCTCTCCCGGCGCGGGCGTCGCACCCCCGCCGACGAGGCCGCTCGCGGAGATCGTGTGGTGCGGCGCGCGGAACGGCCGGACCGACACCAGCCCGGAGCCGGGGCTCAGCCCGGCGACCGAGTGGATCCGCGTGACCTCGAGCGCCTGGTCGTGCGTCAGCGGCGGCAGGATGGACGGGACGCGCCGCGCGAGCATCGTCTTCCCGGTGCCCGGCGGGCCGGAGAGCAGGATGTTGTGCCCGCCCGCCGCGGCGATCGTCAGGCCGCGGACGACGTCGCCGTGGCCCCGCACGTCGGCGAGGTCGAGGTCCTCGACACGGGCGAAGCCGGGACGGGCGGGCGGACCGGCGTCGGGCCGCGGAGGCTCCTCGCCGCCGCGCAGCAGCTCCGCCACCTCCCCCACCGACCGCAGCCCGGCGACGCGCACCTCGTCGACCAGCGCCGCCTCCGCCCCGCGATCGGCAGGCACGATGAGGCCGTGGACGCCGTCGCGCGCGGCGCCCTCGGCCACCGCCAGCGTCCCGCCGCACGGGCGCAGCTCGCCGCCGAGGGACAGCTCGCCGAAGACCGCCCAGCGCTCGAGCGCCTCGACCGGGATCTGCGCGCTCGCCGCGAGGATGCCGACCGCGACCGCGAGGTCGAAGCCGGGCCCCGCCTTCCGCAGGTACGCGGGCGCGAGGTTCGCGGTGATCCGCCGCTGCGGGAACTCGAACCCCGAGTTCAGGACGGCCGCGCGCACGCGCTCGCGCGACTCGCGCACCGCCTTGTCCCCGAGGCCGACGATCGAGAACGCCGGCAGCCCCTGACGAAGGTCGACCTCGACGGTGACGCGGCGGGACTCGATGCCGTCGATGGCGTAGGTGGTGACGCGGGCGAGCATGGACGGCGACGCTAGGCGGGAAGGTGTTGCCGGTGTGCGACGGCGTGTGCCGAAAGACGCACGCGCAAAGTCGTTGCACGCCGTGACAGACATGGCACGGGTCGGCGCCTAGCGTCGGCACCCGATGTCCGCCGATCCGCGACACCACCTCGGCCGCGACGGCGAGAGGCTCGCCGCCGAGCACCTCGAGCGCCTCGGCTACGAGATCGTCGCCCGCAACCACCGAACGCGGTACGGCGAGATCGACCTGATCGCGGTCGACGCCGACACGCTCGTCTTCGTGGAGGTCAAGACGCGCCGCGGCCGCGGCCGCCCGTGGGATGCGCTCGACGACCGCAAGCAGCGACAGGTCCGCCGCATGGCCATCGCGTACATGGCGGAGGTGGACGAGCGGCCGAAGCGCAGGCGCGTGCGGTTCGACGCGATCGGGGTCAGCTTCGACGCGGGGGGTCGCCTGGCGTCGTTGGAGCATCTCGAGGGGGCGTTCTGACGACGCGCGCGCCGCGGCGGCGCGGAGGGGGTGGCGCGGCGCGGCGGGGTGGCGCGCTATGCCTCGAGCCCGAGCTGCTGGTACGCGAGCGACTGGAACGACATCCGGTGCAGCGGGGTCACTCCGAGGCGCTGGATCGCGTCGCGGTGCTCGGGAGTGGAGTAGCCGACGTGGGCCGCGAAGTCCCAGCCGGGGTGCAGCGCGTCGACGCGGCGCATGAAGCGATCGCGGGTCACCTTCGCGACGATGGAGGCGGCGGCGATCGCCGCGCTCTTCGTGTCCCCGTCGACGACCGCGCGGAGCGGGTACGGGAAGTCCTTGCCCAACGGGAACCCGTCGGACAGGCACTGCGCGCCCGGCCGCGCGACGCGCAGCAGCGACTCGCGCAGCGCGTCCAGGTTCGTCCGGTGCAGCCCTCGGGTGTCGATCCGCCGCGCGCACCGCGACACCACCGCCACCTTCACCGCCGTGCGCAGCACGATCGGGTAGAGCTCCTCGCGGCACTCCTCCGTGCACTGCTTGGAGTCGTTCAGCCGGCCGAGCGCCCGAACGTCGCGGGGCGACACGCGCTCGAGGTCGAACAGGACCGCCGCCGCGACGAGCGGACCGGCCAGGCAGCCGCGCCCCGCCTCGTCGGCGCCCGCGACGAACCGCGCGCCGAGCCGGCGATCGAAGTTGAACAGCTTGCGCCCGCTGGACCGCGACGGGCGCGGCTTCGCGCTAGAGGAGGCCGATCTTCTTGGGCGGCCAGTACGTGGCGAACGCGCCGCCGATGAACCAGTCACGCGGGACGGGGCCCCAGAAGCGGCTGTCGTCGGACTGTCCACGGTTGTCGCCCATCATGAAGTAGTGATCCGGCGGAATCTTGATCGAACCCCGGAACGTGCACGTTTCTCCGCCGCCGCACTCCTGCGCGTACGGCTCGTCGAGCCGCTTGCCGTTGCGGATGACCTGCCCGTCGACGACGCGCAGCACGTCCCCCGGCTCGCCGACGACGCGCTTGATGAAGTTCACGTCCGCCTTCTCCGACGTCGGCTTCGAGCACAGCGTGTTCTGCACGGGGACGCCGCACTCCGGCCCGCCGCCCGCGGTCGCGCCCGTCGGCGGGTGGAAGACCATGATGTCCCCCACGCTCGGGTCGCTGAAGTTGTTGCCGATCCGGTTGACCAGCACGCGCTGGTCGATCGACAGCGTCGGGACCATCGACTCGCTCGGGATCCGGTACGGCTTGACGAGGAAGGCCTGGATGCCGAGCGCAAGGCCGAGCGCCACGGCGACGATCACGACGAGCTCGACGAGTGAGCTCCCCGCGCTCTTCTGCTTGGTCTTGCTCACCCGGCGGCGTCGGCCGGATCCGCGTCGCGCGCCGGATCGTCCGAGGCGGGAGCCTCGCCGCCGGAAGCGTCGACCGCACCCTCGGGCGCCTCAGCCGGCTCGTCGGCGGGCTGCTCGGAAGCGGGCTCGTCCCCGGACGGCGCCTGGGCGGACGCCTGCTCCTCGGACTCCGCGGCGGCAGCGGCGGCAGCAGCGTCATCGGCGGCGGCGGACTCCGGAGCCGTCTCCTCGGGCGTGGCGCCCTCGGCGTCGACGGCGCCGTCGGAGGCAGCGGCCTCGGCCTCGAGCTGGGCGACGGGGTCGTGCAGCAGGCCGCCCTCGACGACCTCCTCCGGCCCGACGTAGCGCCGCTCGCGCACGCGGGCGCGCTTGCCCACGCGCTCGCGCAGGTAGTAGAGCTTCGCCCGCCGGACGTCGCCGCGCGCCGCGACCTCGATGCGCTCGATCTTCGGCGAGTGCACTGGGAACGTCCGCTCCACGCCGACGCCGAACGACTGCTTGCGGACCGTGAACGTCTCGCGCGCACCGTGGCCCTGGCGCTTGATGACGACGCCCTCGAAGACCTGCGTACGGCGGCGGGTGCCCTCGATGACCTGGAAGTGCACGCGGACGCGGTCGCCGGCCTGGAACTTCGGGACGCGCCGCAGCTGGGCGCGCTCGAGCGTGTCGATGACGGTGCTCATGCGGGTCAGGAGGGTAGCGGACCGCTCCCCGCGGGCGGGGCCGACGCCCCGCGCTCGCGCGAGCGCGCCCGGCGCCAGTTGTGGATCTCCGCGTGGTGCCCGCTCAGCAGCACGTCGGGCACCTTCCACCCCCGGTACTCCGCCGGCCGCGTGTAGTGCGGGTACTCCGGATTGCCCTCCAGCGCGGGCGAGAACGACTCCTCCACCGCCGACTCCTCGTGCCCGAGGACGCCGGGGAGCTTGCGCAGGATCGCGTCCGCCGCGACCATCGCCGCCAGCTCGCCGCCGGCGATCACGTAGCGCCCGATCGACATCACGTCCGAGCAGAAGTGCTGCACGATCCGCTCGTCGAAGCCCTCGTAGCGCCCGCACAGGAGCGTCACGGCAGGCTCCGACGCGAGCTCGGTCACCCAGCGGTCGTCGAGCACCCGCCCGCCCGGGGTCAGCGCGATCACGCGGCGGTGCGAGCGCAGCGTCACCGGGTCCTCGCCGTAGAACGCCTGCAGCGCCGCGTCCATCACGTCGACGCGCAGCACCATCCCCGCCCCGCCCCCGAACGGCGTGTCGTCGACGACCCGCCCGCTGAGCGTCGTGTGATCGCGCGGGTTCAGCGTCCGCACCTCGTGCCCGCGCGCGAGCGCATTGGAGACGTGGCGCTGGGTCCGGAACCACTCGAACCACTCGGGGAACAGGGTCACGACGTCAAGCTGCACCGAGGAACTCCCCGTCGACCTCGACGACCTTCGCCTCGACGTCCACCGACCGGACCGCGTCGCGGACGAGCGGGACGAGCAGCCCGCTGTCGACCTCGAGCACCTCGCAGGACGGCAGGGCGAGGAGGGCCGTCACCGTCCCGAGCGAGCGCTCGCCGTCGCGGACGGCGCAGCCGACGAGGTCCTCCGCCCAGTACTCGTCCTCCTCGAGCGGCGGGGCGTCGACGCGCTCGACGAACAGCCCCTCGCCCCGCAGCCCCTCGATCGCCGCGCGGTCGGCCGCGATGTCGAGGCGCAGGATCGGCCGGTCCGGCGGGCCCTTGCGGGCGGCGATGCGAGCGGGCCGGTCGCCGACGCGGACCGGGATCTCGGGATCGAGCAGGTGCGGCTGCGGCGAGACCACGTGGAAGCTCCCGTCCAGGCCGTGCGGGCGACCGACCCGGCCGGCGAGCATCTACTCGACGATGTCGACGAGCACGCGGCGGTTCTCGCGCACCGCGGCGGCCTTCACGACGGTGCGCAGCGCGTTCGCCGTGCGCCCGCCGCGGCCGATGATGCGGCCGTAGTCGTCCTCGTCGACCGACAGCTCGAGGACGACCGTGCCGTCGTCCTCGTCGAACTCGTCGACCGACACCGCCTCCGGCTTGGAGACCAGCATCCGGACGAGATCGGCGAGCAGGTCCTTCAGAGCTGGATGCCCTGCGTGCGGAGGATCTTCTTGACCGTGTCCGTCGGCTGCGCGCCGCGCGACAGCCACTCGCGGATGCGGTCCTCATCGACCTTGATCGTCGACGGGTTCGTCTGCGCGTTGTAGTGGCCGACGATCTCGATGACCCGGCCATCGCGCTTGGAGCGCTGGTCGGCGACGACGACGCGCCAGACCGGGTCCTTCTTGCCGCCGATGCGGGTGAGTCTCAGACGAACAGACATGCGGGCGGAGAAGATAGCGGCCCCGCGGCCGAAGGGGTGGCCATGATCAGTAGGTGACCGGGGCGGGGGGCGGGGATCGCGCGAGGACGAGAAGGGCGCGAAGCGGGCTTCTCGTCCTCGCGCACTAGCGCGATTGGCGCATCAGGGCGCCCAGATCGGGCATCCGGCCCTTCCCCACCTGCTTCATCACCTTCTGCATCTGCCCGAACTGCTTGACGAGCCCGTTGACCTGCTGGACCGTCGTCCCCGAGCCGACCGCGATCCTCCGCCGCCGCGAGCCCTTGATCAGCTCGGGCCGGCGGCGCTCCTCCGGCGTCATCGACAGGATGATCGCCTCGACGCGGTCGAGCTCGCGGTCGTCGATCTTCACGCCCCGCAGCTGCGCGCCCATCCCCGGGATCATCCCGAGCAGCGACGACAGAGGGCCCATCTTCCGCATCATCTTCATCTGCTCGAGGAAGTCCTCGAACGTGAACTGGCCCTTCTTCAGCCGCTTCTCCATCTCGGCGGCGCGGTCCTCGTCGACCTGCTGCTCGGCCTTCTCGATGAAGGACAGGACGTCGCCCATCCCGAGGATCCGCTGGGCCATGCGGTCGGGGTGGAACTTCTCGAACTGATCGAGCTTCTCGCCCGTCGAGGCGAACACGATCGGCTTGCCGGTGACCGCCTTCACGCTCAAGGCCGCGCCGCCGCGCGCGTCGCCGTCGAGCTTGGACATCACGACGCCGTCGAAGTCGACCGCCTCGGCGAACTGCTCGGCGACGTTCACGGCGTCCTGGCCGGTCATCGCGTCGACGACGAGGAGGATCGCGTGCGGCTTGACCGCGCCGCGGATCCGCTTGAGCTCGTCCATGAGCTTCTCGTCGACGTGCAGCCGGCCGGACGTGTCGACGATCAGGACGTCCTTGCCGTCCATCTTCGCCTGGTCCAGCGCCCATCGTGCGATGTCGACCGGGTCGCGATCGGTCCCCTGCTCGTAGACCGCGGCGCCCGCCTGCGCCCCCACCTTGACGAGCTGGTCGACGGCGGCCGGCCGGTAGACGTCGCATGCCGCGACCGCCACCGACGAGCCGTTGTTCTCCTTCAGGTACCGGGCGAGCTTCGCCGTCGCCGTCGTCTTGCCGGAGCCCTGCAGGCCTGCCATCAGGATCACCGTCGGCGGCCGCGGCGAGAACGTGATCCCGCCCGCCGCACCGCCCATCAGGCGCGTCAGCTCCTCGTTGACGATCTTGACGACCTGCTGGCCGGGGTTGAGCTGCCCGACCACCTCCTCGCCGAGCGCCCGCTCCTTCAGCGACTTCGTGAACTCGCGGACGACCTTGAAGTTCACGTCGGCCTCGAGCAGCGCGAGTCGGATCTCGCGCATGGCCGCGTTGACGTCGTCCTCGGTCAGCGTGCCGCGCTGGCGGACCTCGGACAGCGTCTGCTGGAGCTTCTCGGAGAGGGCGTCAAACACGGCGGATCAGCGTAACGCCGTCCCGCACGGGCAGAAGCACCTGCACCGTCCGGTCGTCGCCCGCGACGTGCGCGTTGAACTCCGCGATGCCCTCCATGTCGCCCAGCGTGTTGTCGGCGGCGATGAGGCCGCGCGGCGCGAGCTTGGGCAGGACGGCCTCGTAGTAGCCCACGTAGCCGTCCTTGTTGGCGTCGATGAACACCATGTCGAACGGCCCGTCGAGCGACGCGATCGTCTGCAGCGCGTCGCCCTCGCGCACGGAGATCCGCCGGTGGCGCTCGATGTGCCGGCGCGCGAAGGCGGCGCGCTCGGGGTCGGCCTCGCAGGTGATGATGCGCCCGCCGGGCGGCAGCGCCCGCGCCATCGACAGCGCGCTGTAGCCCGAGTACGTCCCGATCTCGAGGATCAGCTGCGGCTGCAGCGCCCAGACGAGGAACTCGAGGAGCCGCCCCACCACCGGCCCGCTGAGCATCTGCGGCGAGGAGAGGCTCTGCTCCGTCTCCTCGCGCAGCGCTCGGAGGTAGCTCTCCTCCGGGGTCGTGTTGGCGAGCGCGTCCTCGTCGCGGCTCACGAGAGCTGCGGCGGCGGCGGCGCGGCCGGCCGCGGCGGGACGTCGTTCGTCGGCGGCGGCTGCGGGGCGATCCGCCCGCTCAGGTTCGACAGCGCCGTCGTCACCTCCGAAGGGATGATGAACAGCTTGTTCGCCTCGCCCTGCGCCAGCTGGGGCAGCATCTGCAGGTACTGGTAGCTGAGGAGCTCCTGGTCGGGGCGCCCGTCGTGGATCGCCTGGAACACGGTCTCGATCGCCTTCGACTCGCCCTCGGCGCGCAGGATCGCCGCCTGCTTGGCGCCCTCGGCCTTGAGCACGGCGGACTGCTTCTCGCCCTCGGCGGTCAGGACCTGCGACGCCTTGATGCCCTCGGCCTGGAGGATCGTCGCGCGGCGGTCGCGCTCGGCGCGCATCTGCTTCTCCATCGCCTCCTGGATCGTCCCGGGCGGGTCGATCGACTTCAGCTCGACGCGGTTGACGCGGATCCCCCACCGGCCGGTCGCCTCGTCCAGCACCGTGCGCAGCTGGTTGTTGATCTCGTCGCGGCTGGTCAGCGTCTCCTCGAGCATGAGGCTGCCGATGACGTTGCGCAGCGTCGTGACCGTGAGCTGCTCGATCGCCTGGAGCGGGTTCGCGACCTCGTAGGTGACCGAGCGCGAGTCGGTGATCGTGAAGTACAGGACCGTGTCGATGTTCACCGTCACGTTGTCCTTGGTGATCACGGACTGCGGGCGGAACGAGACGACCTGCTCGCGCAGGTCGATCAGCGGCTTGACGCGGTCGACGAACGGGATGACGATCGCCAGCCCCGGCTCGAGCGTCCGCTGGTAGCGCCCGAGGCGCTCGACGACCCCGGCCTTCGCCTGGGGGATGATCTTCACGGTCATCGCGGCGACGAACAGCGCGAAGAGCGCGAGGACGCCGATGACGATCAGGCCTGCCATGGGATTCTCCTATTCGCTGACGAGCGCGGTGGCGCCCCGGATCTGAAGGACGTGGACTCTCTGGCCGGGCTCGTACGTGTCGTCCTCGTCGTACGGGCGAGCGCTCCAGACCTCGCCGTCGATGCGGATCGACCCGGCGTCGCAGCTGATCGGCTCGAGCACGGTGCCGGCCTTGCCGACGAGCGCCGCCGTCCCGGTGCGCAGCTCGGCCGGGAGCTTCATGTGCCGGCGCGCGAGGGGCCGGAGGGCCAGGAAGCAGACGGTCGAGACGGCGAGGAAGACGACGCCGTCGGCGACGAACGGGCCGCCGACGGCGGCGACGAGAGCGGCGACCAGCGCACCCACGGCGAACGGGGCCAGGAAGAACCCCATCGTGAGCACCTCGCCGACCGCGAAGAGCACGGCGGCGATGAGCCAGATCACCCACTCGTCCATTGGACCGCTGAGCCTACCTAGGCGTCATGACCGCGATGGGAATTTCGAGCCCGGCCTCCGGCGGGAGCGTCGTGATCCGCCGCCCCGGCTGCACCGCGTCCTTGACCCGTCCGCCGAACGGCTCGAGGTCCGGCGCCACGAGCGTGATGCCCCACAGGCGCTCGCCGCCGTCCACTGGACCGGCGACCTCGAGCAGGCACGGGCCGAGGACGAAGAACGCCTGGCTGCGGCCCCCGCCGGCGTCGCGGGTGCGGCGGTAGTCGAGGCCGTCGCCCTTCAGCCGCTCGACCGTCGCCTCGAAGTCGTCGGTGAGCAGGACGACGTGGTCGATCCCGGTGACGCCGTTGCGGTGGGAGACGTCCGGAGCGTCGGGCGTGCCGAGGATCCACGTGAAGGCGTCGCTGCCGGGCAGCACCCGGACGCCGCCGAGCGGCACGGCGCCGTCGACGACCGTGAACCCGGCCCGCTCCCACGCGGCCGCGTCGCCGGGGACGTGGAGCTCGGCGAGCTCAGGCCTCGAGGAGGGCACGCGCGAAGTCGTCCGGGTCGAACGGGCGCAGGTCCTCGAGCGCCTCGCCGATCCCGATGAGCTTGACGGGGATCCCGAGCTCGTTCGCGATCGCCAGCGCGATGCCGCCCTTCGCCGTGCCGTCGAGCTTCGTCAGCACGATCCCGTCGACGTCGACGGCCTCCGCGAAGAGCTTGGCCTGGCGCAGCCCGTTCTGGCCGGTGGTCGAGTCGACGGTCAGCAGCGTCTCGTGCGGCGCGCCCTCCATCTGCTTGCCGATCACGCGGCGGACCTTGGTCAGCTCGGCCATCAGGTGGTCCTGGTTGTGCAGGCGCCCGGCCGTGTCGATGAGGATCACGTCCGCCCCGTCGCGGCGTCCCTGGGCGATGGTGTCGAACGCGACGGCACCGGGATCCGAGCCCTCCGCGCCGGTCACGATCGGGACGTCCGCGCGCCGTGCCCAGCCCTCGAGCTGCTCGGTGGCGGCGGCCCGGAAGGTGTCCGCCGCGCCGAGCAGGACCTTCAGCCCCAGGTCGTTGCGCAGGTGCCACGCGAGCTTGCCGAGCGTCGTCGTCTTGCCGGTCCCGTTGACGCCGACCATGAGCAGGACGGTGGGCTCGTGCCGCAGGTCGATCTTGTCGTCGCCCGTGCGCGCGATGTCGGCCAGCAGCTCGGTCAGGCGCCGGGTCAGCGCCTCCCCGCCCTCGATCGTCCCGCTCTCGGCCTCGGTCTCGAGCTTGGCGACGACCTCCGCGGTCGTCTTCGCGCCGACGTCGGCCATGATCAGCGCCTCCTCCAGGCGCTCCCACGTCTCGTCGTCGAGGTTCTCGAACAGCGTCGCCTGGACCTCGGCGGCGAGCGCCGTCCTCGTCTTCGACAGGTTCTCGCGCAGACGGCGGAAGAACCGGGGGCGCTTCTCGGGCTCGGCGTCCTCGGGCGGCGCGGCCACCGCGGCCGCGCCGTCGACGATGAAGAGCTCTCGCCAGTCGCGGGCCATGGGCCGCGAGAAGCTAGCGCACGACGAAGTACCTCAGGTTCCGCTTGCGGTGCTTGCGCTCGACGTTGCCCGCGTTGTCGTAGCCGCGCGTCCACACGAAGTACCGCCCGCGCGGCAGGCGCCCGCGGAAGCGGTAGCGGAAGCGCTTGCCGCCGACGGCCGGCAGGTAGGACGTGCGCCGGCAGCTGCGCGACGGGGCGAACGTCCCGTTCCCGCGCAGGAACCGGCACAGCGGCGAGCGCGTCAGCGCGATCGACACGCGCACGTTGCGCACGCCCGAGCACCCGCGGTCGCGCGCGAGGCCGCGGAACGACACGCCGCGCCGCGAGGCGCTGATCCGCCCGAACACGTTCGACTCGGGCGGGCGCCTGTCGAGGCAGCTGGGCTTGCGGCCCTTGACGGTGCCGACGCCCTCCGGCGGCGGGCCCGGCGGCAGGAACGCGCCCGGCGAGGAGCCGGGCAGGCTCCGCTCGTCCTCGCAGAGGCCCGGGCTGTCGTCGGTCTGCGTGGAGACGTACGTGCCGGGCGCGTCGCCGGGCAGCCCGGCGGTCGTGCCGTCCTGGTTCTTGCCGGACGTCGGCCACACGATGCTCAGCCGGCACGAGCGGTCGAGCGCGATGCCCCAGACGTCGGTCGAGCGGTCGCAGTCGACGCCGCTCAGCACGCCGCCGATCCCCGGCTCGTCGTGGCAGATGCCCATCATCCGGCTGGCCGTCCACTTGTGGGTCGGGACCTCCGAGACGCGCTGGTCCTCGACCGTCGGGGACGTGGAGCGGACGTTGCGCGACTCCGCGACGTGCGTGTACCAGACGGGCGCGTCGACGCCCGGCTCCTCGATGCCGTGGTAGTAGGCGACCGCGATCTTCCCCGGGTCGCCCACGGCCAGGTGCACGAGGTTGTTGCCGCCCTTGTCCATCGGCGGGACGAGCGTCACCGGCGCCGACCACTTGTCGTCGCGCAGGGTGCCGTCGGCCTGCGGGTCCTGCCAGCGCAGGCGCACGGCGGCGCCGCTGAGGTCGGGGTACGGGCGCGGCGACTCGGGATAGGCGACGTACATCCCGCCCTGGTTGTCGAGCGCGCCGTAGGCGAGCTGCATCGAGACGACGTGGCCGCTGGTCGAGTCGTCGACGGCGAGCGACTGCTCCCACGTCCCGGCCGTGCCGTCGGGCGACGTCGTGACCCAGACGCGGGTCCCGTTGACGATGTTGAACTCGAGCGGCGTGGCGCCGCAGCCGCCGAAGTTGACGCCGCCCTCGCCCTCCTCGCCGCCCTCTCCCCCGGGCCCGGGGCCCGAGCGCGTCGTGAACACGACGTAGATGCGGCCGGTCTTCGGGTTGACCGCGATCGACGACGGGCCGCCCGAGTCGGCGCACTGCAGGTCGGCGTAGGCCTGCTGGCCCGGGACCGTCGTCGGCACCGGCGGCCCGAACGTCTCGCCCCCGTCCGTCGACGTCGCCACCCACATGTTGTGCTGGGCGAAGCCGGACGCGAGGTTGTGGTAGAGCAGGTAGACGCGCGGCTTGCCGGTCTCCGGGTCGTCCGGCCCGACGGCGAACCACTGGCGGTCCTGGTCGGCGAGGCGGTTGGAGCCCTGCGTCTCCTTCCACGTCTTGCCGCCGTCGTCGGTGACGGCGCTCGGGAAGTTGATGCCGCCGTAGTCCAGCTCGGACTCGAGGATCCGCCCCGTGCGCATCGCGACGATGTCGACGTCGATCGAGGCCGACGCCTGCGGCGGGTCGGTGACCTTCTGCCACGTCTGCCCCTCGTCGACCGACTTGAAGACGAGCGCGGGGCCGGGATTGCTGGCACCGCCGCGCTTCTCGTTGGTCATCGCCCAGCGGACGTCGTCCGGGCCGACGGTGATGCGCGGCTCGGTGCCGCTGCCGTCGATGCCCGGCAGCTTCACGGTCCTGAACCGCATCGCGGCCTGGGACTGTGTCGCGGGCGCGAGGCCGGCGAGCGTGAGGACGGCGACGAAGAACAGGCGAATGCGCATGGTGGACCCTCCGGAAGCGGGTCCGCTGGACGCTACCCCTTGCGCGCGGCGCTCGCGCCGTCAACGGCGGCGAGCAGGTCCTCCGGCTCGATCGTGTCGCCCGCGTGCTCGGAGCGCTGCTCGAAGACGAGCTCGCCGCCCTGCGCGAACACGAACGCGCCGCCGAGCTGGGCCGCATCCCCGATGATCTTGCCCTGCATGACGCCGGACCGGGCGCCGTGCCTGACGCCGGCGATGACCGACTTGGCGCCGAGCAGCTGGCCGAGGTTCGCGCGGCGCAGGCCCATGAGCTTGTACGTGGCGCGGCTCTCGTCGGCGAGGACCGGGAGGTCGATCTTCGTCTTGCGCCGGAAGGCCGCCGCCTGGCGCGGGGTGGCCTGCCCGATCAGGACGAGCTTCGCGCCCGCCCGCTCGAACTGCTCAGGAGCGCGATGCAACTGCACCGCGTGGTCGCGACAGTGCACTCACCCGTAGTGGCGCAGCCAGACGAGCGCCGCCGGGCCATCGGCCCACAGGTCCCCGAGGCGGACGTCGTTGCCGTCCTGGTCGGGGAGGACGGTGTCGGCGAGCTCCATGCCGTGAACCCTACCGTTCCCGGCATGGAGTTCCGCGCCGTGAATCCCAGCGAGCCGATCGTCGCCGAGCTGATCGAGGCGATGGTCAGCGAGACCTCGGCGCACTACGGGCGGATCGACGTCCCGAGCATGCCCGCCGGCGGGCCGGAGCAGTTCGGGCCGCCGCACGGCGTGTTCCTCGTCGGCTACGACGAGGACGGGCGCGCGATCTGCGGGGCCGGCATCAAGGGGCTGGAGCCGGGGGTCGGCGAGATCAAGCGGATGTGGGTGGCGCCGCAGGCGCGCGGCCGCGGGGTGGCGCGCGCGCTGCTGGCGGCGCTCGAGGACGCCGCGCGCTCGCTCGGGCACGAGCGCCTGCGTCTCGACACCGGGCCGAAGCAGCCCGACGCCGAGCACCTCTATCGCTCGGCCGGCTACGAGGAGATCGCGAACTACAACGCCAACTACATGGCGTCGTTCTGGGGCGAGAAGCGGCTGACGCTCAGGGGCGGGCCGGAGCGCTGACGTCGCGGCGCTCCGCCGCGGGGGCGTCAGGTCGTCGTGTCGGGCAGGTGGCGGCCGACGTGGCCGACGTAGATGCCGCGGGGCACGTCGCCGTTTCCGTCGGCGAGGTGGAGGTAGATGCGGGCGACGAAGCCCGCGCCGCTGCCCGAGCCCAGCGCGACGTGCGGGCCGAGGTCGAGGCGGTGGCCGTCGTGCGTGACGACGTAGTGCTTGGCCCAGCGGGTGCGGGCGAGCTCCGACACGCCGGCGCGCCAGGCGAGGCCGGCCTCCTGGGCGGCCTGGCCGAGCGAGACGCCCATCTCGCCCGCCGTGTAGCGCTCGGCGAGCGCGTCGAGCGTGCGGAGCGTCTCGAGGATCTCCTCGGGGCGGCGGTACGGGCTGTCGGCCGCGCTGTCGAAGGCGGACTCGGTGAAGACGAGGTTCGGGCACGTCTCCGCGGCGACGCGGACCGCCTCGAGGACGGACTTCGGCGCCTCCTCGGGCTGGCCCGCGTCCTCGGCGGCCGGGGCCCGGTCGCCGAGCGCGGCGGACAGCTCGGCGATGGCCTGGCGGTCGCGCGCCGCGGCGTCCTCGAGCTCGTCGACCCGCCGGACCAGCTCGTCGCGGTGCGCCCGGATCGCCTGCAGCTCGGCGAGCGCGGCCTCGTGCGCGGCGAGCCAGTCCTCGCTGGCGTCCTCCCGTGCGCCGGCGGTGGCGTCCTCGGCGGCCTCGCGGCGCTCGTGCAGCGCCGCCTCGGCGCGCTGCGCCCGGCCCTCGGCGTCGGCGAGCGCGCGCTCGGCCTGCTGGGCGCGGCGGGCCTCCTCCCCACGCTCGGCCTCCGCCTCGTCGCGCTTGCGGCGCGCCGTCTCGAGCTGGCGGCGCAGGTCGCCGGCGCGCTGCTGCTCGCGCTCGACCTGCTGCTCGCGCGCCTCGACCTCCCGCTGCTGCTCCTCGAGCGTGCGCAGCCGTGCGAGCAGCGGGCTGTCCGGCAGGCCGGAGTAGTCCAGGAACTTCGCCCACGACCCGAAGACCTCCGCGACGGCGTCCGGGTGGGGCATGTCGTCGCGCGGCAGCCAGTCGCGCGCCGTCGGAACCTTGCCCTGCAGCACCGTCCAGCGCAGGAGGTGGTAGAGCATGTCCGCCTCCTCCGCGTACGCGATGATCTCGCGCAGCCGAGGGTCGTAGATCGCGCCCTTCCCGCCCGCGGATGGTCGTTGTCGTTCGCCGGCGGGTTCAGGTTCCGGGGGACTGCCGTCGGCGGGTTGCTCCGCGCCGGCCTCGTCGCTCGAAGCGGGCTGCTCGGCGACCGGCTCGGGCTCGATGCCCTTGCGCCGCGCGCGCTTGCCCATCAGGCGGCCTCGGCCGCTTCCTCCCGCGGCAGCCGCCGCGAGACCACCTTCGACACGCCGTCGTTCCCCATCGACACGCCGTACAGCGTGTCAGCCGCCTCCATCGTGCGCTTCTGGTGGGTCACGACGATGAACTGCGCGCGGTCCGAGTACTTGCGCAGGAGGTCGAGGAAGCGGCCGATGTTGACGTCGTCGAGCGCGGCCTCGACCTCGTCGAGGATGTAGAAGGGGCACGGCCGGGCGAGGAAGACGGCGAAGAGGAAGGCGATCGCCGTCATCGACTTCTCGCCGCCGCTGAGCAGCGTCAGGCGCTTCATCGACTTGCCGGCGGGCGTGATCTCGATCTCGACGCCCATGAGGTCCTCGTCCTCGTCGGGCTTCTCCTCCGCGTCGGCGGCCTGCTCGGCCTCGTCGTCGGCGGCGGCGGCCTGCTCCTCGCCGCCGAGGACCGGGCGCGGGCCCGAGTCCTCGCGGACCAGGCGCAGCCGCCCGCGGCCGCCGGGGAACAGCTGCTCGGACAGTTCCTCGAAGTTCTTCGCGGCGGCGTTGAACGTCGCCTCGAACGTCTCGCGGATCTGCTTGTCGGTCTCGCGGATGACCGACTTCAGCTCGCGCAGCGCGGTCTCGAGGTCCTCGCGCATCGTCTCGAGCTCCTCGACGTGGGCGAGCGCCTCGTCGTACTCCTGCTTGGCGAGCGGGTTGACCGGGCCGAGCTGCTCGCGGCGGCGCTGGAGGCGCTCGATCCGCGCACGGAGCTGCTGGACCTCCTCCTCGTCGAGCTCGTCCTCGGCGGGCTCGGCGGCCAGGCCGAGGCGCTCGGCCAAGCCGCTGAGCTCCTGGTCCGCTTCGGCCGCGAGGTCACGCAGCTGCTGCGCGCGGACCTCCGCCTGCGTGACCGCCTCGTTGCGCGCGCGCAGGCGGCCCTGGACCTCGGCCTCCGCCCTCGCGCAGGCGCGCAGCTCCTCGGCGACGCCCTCGCCCTCCGCCCGGTCGGCCTCCAGCTCGGCCTCCATCGTGGCGAGCGCGGACGCGGTGCCGGCGCTGACCGTGGTCAGGACGTCGACGAGCCGCTGCGACTGCGGGAGCAGCTGCTCCTCGCGCTCGAGCTGCGCGGCGAGGACGAGGATCCGGCGCGACCGCTCGGCCCGCTCGCGGGCGGCGCGCTCGGCGACGCGCTGCTCGGCCGCGAGCTCGCCCTGGAGCTGCGCGCGCCGCACGGCGGTCTCGCCCTGGTCGGGCTGCTCGCGCCGCTGCGCGATGAGCCAGCCGGCGCGGCGCTCGTCCTCCTGGGCCTGCGAGCGGGCGCGGTCGGCGTCGCGGCGGGCGCGGTCGGCCTCGTCGCGGGCGGCGTCGGCCTGCGCCACCGCGGCGCCGGCCTCCTCCACCGCCCGCAGCGCGGCCTGCTCGGCCTGCACCGCGGCCTCGGACTCCGCGACGAGCCGGTCGCGCCGGTTGCGCTCGGCCAGCACGCGCTCGCCCCCGCCCGCGGCGACGCGCCGAAGCTCGCGGGTCCGCCCCGACCAGGCCCGGCCGTCCCTCGTGACCGCCAGGCCCGCGAACGCGTCGAGCCCGTCGAGCGAGTCGACGAGCCACGCGTCGGCGAGCAGGCGCCGCGCGGCGGCCATCGCGTCGTCGGGGCCGCGGAGGAGGTCGAGGAGGCGCCGCGCGCCCGGCCCAGGCGAGGGGACGCGGCCGGCGCCGGCGAAGGGCGGCGGAGGATCGGCGGGTGCGGCGCCGCGCGACGCGGCCCCTCCGGCGGCGGGTGCGGCGCCGCGCGACGGGGCCCCTTCGGAGTCGGCGGCCGCCGCACCGGCGTCGTCGGAGGCGGCGTCGGCGCGGCCGACGACCAGCGCCCGCGCTCCGTCGCGGCCGCCCTTCTGCATCAGCTCGCCCGCGGCGGCGATGCTCTCGACGATCGCCGCTCCGAGCCTGCCGTCGAGGGCGGCCGCGAGGGCGAGCTCGCAGCCCTCCTCGACCTCCAGCGCGCTCGACAGCGCACGGGCGCCTGCGGGCGCGGCGGCGTGAGTCCTCAGGAACTGGTTGACGGCGGCGAGCTCGGCGCCGACCCGCGCCGCCTCGCGCCGGGCGGCCTCGACCGCGCGCTCGGCCTCGCGGCGCGCGCCGCGCGCCGTCTCCGCCGCGGCGTCGGCCGCGGCGAGCGCCTCGGACCGGACGCGCACGTCGTCGGCCAGCGACGCGAGCTTGGCGGCAGCCTCCTCCCGCGCGCGCTCCAGCTCCGCGACCTCGCGCTCCAGCGCCGCCTCGCGCTCGGCGTCCAGCCGCGCGAGCTCGTCCTCGAGCTGCGCGATCCGCTCGCGGCCGGCGTCGTCGGGCGCGTCCGCGGCCTCCTGCGCGCGCAGCGCCTCGAGCTGCCGGGTCCGCTGCGCGACCCGCTCGCCCAGCGACGTCGCCGTGGCGGTCGCCTGCTCGAGCCGCAGCTCCACGCGCTGCCCCGCGGCGCGCGCGGCGTAGGCCCGCCGGGCCAGCGACTCGCGCCGCTCCGTCCGCGCCGCGAGCGCCTCCTCGGCCAGCTCGCGCCGCGCGGCGACCTCGGTGAGCGTCTTCTCGGCGTCGGCCTGCGCGCGGTGCGCCTCCGCCGCCGCCCGCTCCGCCTCGCCCAGCGCGGCCCGCCGCGACCGCACGAGATCGCGCGCCAGCGCCCACCGCGCCTCGATCGTCTGGCGCTCGAGCCGCTCGTGCAGCTCGGCGGCCTCGGCCTGGCGCTTGAGCGGGCGCAGCCGCGAGCGCGCCTCGCGCTCGACGTCGAGCGCGCGGTCCAGGTTGTCCTGCGTGCGCTCGAGCTTGAGCTGCGCGCGCCGCCGGCGCTTGCGGTGCTTGCCGAGGCCGGCCGCCTCCTCGATCAGCAGCCGCCGGTCGCGCGGCTTGGAGGTCACGATCGCCTCCACGCGTCCCTGCGAGACGACCGAGTGCATCTCCTTGCCGAGGCCGGTGTCGGACAGGACCTCGAGCACGTCGACCAGCCGGCACCGCGCGCCGTTGAGCCGGTACTCGCCGTCGCCGTTGCGGTCCAGCCTGCGGAGGATCGAGATCTCCCCCATCGGCAGGTCGATCGCGCCGTCGGCGTTGTCGATCACCAGCTCCACCTCGGCGGCCGACCGCGCCTGCACGCCGCGCCCGCCGGCGAAGATCACGTCCTGCATCGACTGCCCGCGCACGGCCAGCGGCGACTGCTCGCCCATCGCCCACAGGACGGCGTCGGTCACGTTCGACTTCCCCGAGCCGTTCGGCCCGACGACGACGGAGATCCCGGTGCCGAACTCGAGCCGCGTGCGGTCCGGGAACGACTTGAAGCCCTTGAGCGTCAGCGACCTCAGGTGCACGCGCTCACTCCTCCTCGTCCTCTGCCGGATCCGGCGCTGCGGCGTCGAGCTCGAGCGCCAGCAACGCCGTGTGGGCGGCCTCCTGCTCGGCGTGCTTCTTCGAGCGCCCCGAGCCCCGGCCGGCCTCCGCCTCCTCGACCACCGCGATGACCTCGAACGTCCGGTCGTGCGGCGGCCCCAGCTCGGCCACCACCTCGTAGGCCACCGTCAGACCGCGGCGCGCCAGGTGCTCCTGCAGGGCCGACTTGAAGTCCACCGGGTTCTCCAGCGCCTCCTCGATCTCCGGCAGGAAGGCCTCGACCACCGCGTCCGCCGTCCGGTCGTAGCCGTTCTCCAGGTAGACCGCTCCGATCACCGCCTCGATCACCGAGGCCAGCACCCGCTCGGTCTCCACCAGCGTCGCCGCGCTCTGGCCCACGCCCTCCGGCGCCGCCGCCCGCAGGCGCTCCGGCACCTCGAGGCGCTCCGCGACCTCCCGGCACGACGGCCCGCTGACCGCCTGCGCGCGGATCTTCGTCAACCGCCCCGCGCCGTAGCGGTCCTCGTCGAGCCGCGGGAACAGGTACGTCGTGACCGCCAGGGCCAGCACCGAGTCCCCCAGGAAGGCGAGGCGCGAGTAGGAGTCCGACCGCTTCTCCGTCCACGACGCGTGCGTGAACACCTGACGCTGGAGGTCCTCCGGCAGCGCCTCGAGGAGCTCGCGGAGCTTCCGCACTCACGCGCGCCCTGCGCCGTGGGCGAGGACGAAGTCGACGGCGGCACCGACGGTCTGGATCTGCGCCGCCTGCTCGTCGGACATCCGGACGCCGTAGGAATCCTCGAGCTCCTGCACCAGCGTGTAGAGGTCGAGCGAGTCCGCGTCGAGGTCCTGCTTGAAGTGCGTCGACTCGTCGATCCGCGCGGGATCGACGTCCAGCTCGTCGGCGAGATGGCCGCGGATCAGGCCGAAGATCTCCTCACGGGTCATCGCGGTCACAAGCTAGTCGCGGCGTCGGACGCCGGGACCCGCCTCAGGGCACCCGCCGCGTCCAGGGCAGCGTACGTGCGCCCGATGACGTCCTCGCGCACGCCGCGCTCGGCCCGCCGGACCGCCTCCGCCCACCCCTCGGCGCCGAACGCGCCGTGCGGGACGACCCCCAGCTTGCGCAGCCCGAGGAGGTACGCGCCGCCGGTCGCCTCGGGGTCCAGCTCGGTCCTGAGCCCGCGCAGCGACGGCCTGAGCAGCGCGCCGCCGGCCTTCGCGCGCGGGGACGAGTTGGCCGCGCGGCGGACGAAGTCGATCATCGCCTTGCTGACGCCCTCGGCGACCTTCAGGGCGACGTTGCCGGTGAAGCCGTCGGTGACGATGACGTCCGCCACGCCCTCGGTCAGCGCGAAGCCCTCGACGTTCCCGACGAACCCGTCCATGCCGCGCAGGCGCTCGTGCGCCTCGACGACCTCGTCGCGCCCCTTCCCCTCCTCCGTGCCGTTGGAGAGCAGCCCGACCCGCGGCTTCTCGACGCCGAGGACGGACGTCGCGAGCGCCGCGCCCATGTACGCGAACTGGACGAGGTGCTCGGGGCGGCAGACGTCGTTGGCGCCGACGTCGAGGAGCGTGACCGGCGCGCCCGGGACGGGCAGCGGGACGGCGAGCGCCGGCCGGTGGATCCCCTTCGCCCGTTTCACGTTGAACAGCCCCGCGGCGAGAGCGGCGCCGGTGGAGCCGCCGGCGACGAGGGCGTCGGCGCGGCCGTCGGCGACGGCGCGTGCGGCCTGGACGATCGAGGACTCCGGGGTGGAGCGGGCGGCGCGCGCGGGATCGGCCGCCTTGGCGATGGAGACGGGAGCGTCGACGTCGACGCCCGGCAGGTCGCCGGGGCCGAAGACGAGGACATCGACGCCGCTCCCGGCGGCACCCACCGCAGCGGCGCGAGGGTCGTCGGCGCCATTGACGTCGACGGCGATGACGGGAGACCGGCTGGACATCATCAGTAGGTGACCGGGGTGGGTGGCGGGGACCACGCCGGCACGCGGGGGCGCGAAGCGGCCCCGCGGGGCGGCGTACTAGTGATCGTGGTCGTGGCCGCCGGAGGCGGCGACGACCTCACGCCCGGCGTACGACCCGCAGACCGGGCAGACCCGGTGCGGACGGCGCGGGCTGTGGCAGGTCGGGCACGCGTTGACGGTGGGCGCGGCGGCCTTGTGGTTGGCGCGGCGCTTGCTGGTGCGGGCGTGCGACTGCTTCTGCTTGGGGACGGCCATGGGCGCCCTAGGGTAGACGGTCGCATGGAGATCCGCCCTCTGCGCCCCGAGGACCGCGACGCGGCGCGCGGGCCCGCCGACGCCGTCTGGCCTCCGGAGGCCTCCCGCGATCCGGACGAGCCGCGGCGCTACTGGGCGATCCGCTACGAGCGCGTCCTCGGCACCGACCCGGGCGGCTGCTGGGCCGCGGTCGACGACGACGGGCGGATCGTCGGCACGGCCATCGCCCACGTCCGGGACGGCGTGTGGGGCCTCGCCCACCTCGCGGTCATGCCGGACGTGCAGGAGCACGGGATCGGCCACCGGCTCCTCGACGCCACGCTCGCGTACGCGGAGGGAAGCCGCGCCGGCCTGATCGCCTCCTCCACCGACCCGAAGGCCATGCGCCTCTACGCGCGCGCGGGCTTCGACCTCCGGCCGTGCGTGGCGGCGGCCGGGATCGTCGACCGCAGCGCGATCCCCGCCGGCCTGCGCTCGACCGACGCCGGCGTGGAGGCGCTCGAGCTCGGCGGCCCGCTCGGCCGCGCGGTGCGCGGCGCCGCGTACGACCCCGAGGACCTGGCCGTCTACGTGGCGAGCGGCGGCGGGGTCGTCCGCTGCGGTGATCGCGGCATCGCCGTGCACCGGGACGAGGGCGTCGCGCTCGTCCTCGCCGGCGACGAGGAGACCGCGACCGACCTGCTGTGGTCGTGCCTCGCGCGCAGCGGCAACGGCACGACGGTGGAGGTCGACTACGTCATGGCCGGCCAGGACTGGGCGGTCCGGACCGTCCTCGCGGCGCGGCTCGACCTCTCGCCGGGCGGCCCGTTCTTCATCCGCGGGAGCCTGGACGCGCCGCTGCGGCCGTGGATTCCCACCGGCGGGTTCCTGTAGCTACAGCCGCCGGGCGGTGAGCGTCGAGCGGACGCGGCGACCGCCGCCGACGGCGATCAGGCGGAACCGGTAGTCGCCCCGGCGCAGGCCGCGCACCGGGAGGCGCAGGCGGAAGATCGGCCCCGCCGCGCGCTGCCGCGCCCGGAAGCGCCGCACGACCCGCGACCCGCGCAGGACGTCGACGCGCACGCGCGCCGCGCGGTTGAGCTGGAACGCGATCCCCTGCGCGCGCCGCGTCGTGCCGCCGAACGCCGGGCTGCGCAGCTTGAAGGACCGCAGCAGGCCGCAGCTGTTGCGCCCGTAGAAGGACGGGCGGACCGTGAAGCGCCCGTGCGAGCGGCGCAGGGCGACGCGCGCGTAGTCGGTGCTCCCGTCGGCCTCGCGCAGCCGGAAGCGCACGAAGTAGAAGCCGTCGACGATCCTCCGGCCCGGCCGGTTCGCACGCCCGTTCCAGGCGATCGCGGTCGCGGCGTCGACGAACCGCGCCACGAGCCGCCCGCGGATCACCCGCCGCCCGATGGACTGCTGGAAGACGTCGACCTGCACCGCCCCTGGTACCCGCCGCGTGAACGCCAGCCGCGCGCCGCCGCCCCGGGCGCGCGGCCTGACCGACGCCGAGCGCAGCGCGCCGCTGGCCCGGCACACGATCGGCGGCGTCGGCACGACGTCGGGCAGGCGCACCGGCGGCGGACGATCGTCGCCGGGCGGCACACCGCCGGCGCCGACGACCAGCCGCGCGGCCGCCGGCGCCGAGTCGGTCCGCGCGTCGTTCGCGCGGTAGGTGAACGAGTCCTCGCCCGCGGCGCCCGCGTCCGCCGTGTACTCGACCGTCCCCGCCTGCTGGTCGATCGCGCCGAGCTTGCCCTTCTTCGGCGGTGCGACCGCGGACAGCCGCAGCGGGTCGCCGTCGGCGTCGGTGCACTTCAGCGTCACCGTCCGCGAGCCGCCGGGATCGACCGCGATCGGCCCGACGTCCTCGCACGCCGGCGCGTGGTTCGGCTCCTCGGCGACCACCAGCGACACGGTCGCCACGTTCGAGTTCGCCGTGCCGTCGTTCGCCCGGTACGTGAAGGAGTCCGGGCCGGAGTAGTCGGCGTCGGGCGTGTACACCACGTCGCCGTCGCCGCCCACCGCGCCGAGCGTCCCGTGGTCCGGCTGATCCACGACCGAGAGCGTGAGCGAGTCGCCGTCGGGGTCCGCGCACGCGAGGTGCAGCGTCGACGCGGCGTTGCGCGCGACGGTCAGCGGCCCGGCGTCCGCGCAGATCGGCGCGGCGTTGCCGACCGGGATCGCGCCGGTCGCCACCTCGGCCAGGTGCCCCCAGTTGCCGGCGTCGTCGCGGTAGAGGACCGCCAGGTGCTCGCCCGAGCCGATCCCGTTCAGCGTGACCGCCTCGCCGGCACCCGCTGCCTTCGTGGCGTCCTCGCGCTCGACGGTCCCCTGCGTCGGGTGGGTGATCGGCCCGCCGAAGCTGATGATCCGGTACTTCTCGGCCCGCCCGCACAGCCAGTCGTCGCCGGGCGAGGTCCAGGCCAGCGACACCGTCGTCCCGGACCGCGACGCCACGAGCCCGCGCGGCGTCCCCGGCGGGCGGGCGTCCGTCCCGTACGACCCGCTATTCCGCTCGTCGTGGCGCGACGTCCACCACTCGTCGTTCGTCCCGCACGCCGGGCTCTCGGTGTCCCACACGAACGCGTTGCCCTCGCGGCTGACCTGCGCGACCTCGAGCTTGCCGTCGCCGTCCGCGTCCCCCACCGCCGGCGTCGCCATGTTCCAGCCGCCGGTGAACTTCGGCCAGCCGGCACCCTCGATGCCCTGCGCGTTCATGTTCCGCACGGTGTAGAGCCCGGTGGGAGCGAGGACCTCGTTGCCCGGCGCGTCGCTGACGTCCGCCACCGCCGGGTTGGAGCCCCACTGGTAGTCCTCGACCGCCTGCGGCCAGCCCGGCAGCGGGTCGCCGCTCGCCCCGTCCCACGCCTGCATCACGTGGTTGTACGGCGCGTTCTGCCCGACGAGGAGCAGGTTGGCGACGCCCTCGATGGTGATCCCGCCCTTGAGCACCTCGAGCGTGTCGCCGCCGTTGAGGTTCGCCACCGACGGATACTCGAACGTGTTGACGACGTACGAGCGGCTGACCGTCTCCGAGCTCGTCGCCGGCTCGGGCTTGTAGTCGACCTTCGACTGCCCGTCGGCGCCGTACGCCTGGACGTCGCCGGAGGTGATCGCCCCGATCGCCTCCTGCTTGCCGTCGCCGTCGACGTCGCCCAGCGCGTTCTCGACGCTCGGCCCGAAGAACGGGATGATCCCGGGCAGCTGGCCGCTCGGCTCGGCGGGCCAGCCGGGCAGGATCGCGCCCGCGCCGGTCAGGCCGTAGATCCGGTTGGCGCCCGGCTGGAGCTGCGGGATCGGCCCGGACTCCTCGCTCAGCTCGTTGGTCGGCGTCACGATCTCCCGCTTGGCGTCGCCCGCGATGTCGCCGATAGACGCGGTCGTCACCGCCTCCGCGCCGGCCACCTCCGCGTTCGTCTCGCCGGGCTTCTTCAGCTTGCGCGGGAACCCGGGCAGGGCGGCCCCGCTGCCGTCCCACGCGTAGAGGTGCTGGTCCATCCCGGGCACGACGATGTCGAGTCGCCCGTCGCCGTTGACGTCGCCGAGGGTCGCCGACGCGTGGAAGCCGCGCTTGACGTGGTTCTGCTTGGTGCGGTCGACCGGCCGCGACTTCGTCGGATCGAGGCGGACGGGGAAGCCGGTCACCGTCGTCCCGTCGGCGTTCCAGGCGTAGACGTGCTCGCCGGCCGAGTCGACGATCTCGGGCTCCATGTCGCCGTCGAGATCGCCGATCGCGGGCGTGCGCAGGACCTCGCGGGGCGGCGCGACCGTGGCGTACGCGGGGGCCGACGGGTGCAGGTTCGCGACGGTCTGCGTGAGGACGGGGTTGCCGCCGTTGAAGGTCGGCAGCGGCGTGCCGTCGGCGCGGAAGACGTGCAGCGCGCCGCCCGAGTCGGCCTGGACGACGTCGAGCCTGTTGTCGCCGTCGAGGTCGAACAGGCGCTGCGACGACTCGCCGCCCGCGCCGAGCTGCTTCGACCACCCGGCGTGCACGTCGGGGTCGTCGTAGGCGAAGAGCGTCTTGCGGTGCTCGCCGCGCAGGGTCCCGGCGGTGACGACGACGCGGACCGTGAACGCGGGCTCGTTCGGGTCGCGGTCGCCGGGGCCCGGCCGCGGCGCGGTCGGGTCGACGGTCGAGCCGCCCTGCACCGGCCCGGTCGCGCGACGGCACGTCGGGTCGGGCGCCGCGACGTGCCGGGCGTCGAGCGCGGCGCGCACGGCGTCGAGGTCGATCGTGCCGAGCGTCCCCGCGAACGCGCCGGTCTGGGGATGCACGCCGCCGACGTCGGCGAACTCCGCCTCGCACGGCTCGATCCCCGGCGCCCACTGCAGCTTCCACGTGTACGCCGGCGCGCGGATCGCCGAGACGCGGCCCTGGATCTGGACGCTGTGTTGCTTGGCGACGTTCAGCGGGGCGAACCAGTCGGGCGAGGTGATGAGCGCCTGCGGCGGGACCTTCCGATCGCGGATCCACTCCATCGCCAGGCCGAGGTCGGGGCGGCCGTAGCCGAAGTGCTGGTCCCAGCCGAGCTGCGCCGGGTCGGGCACGCCGACGCCAACCGTGTTCTCGGGCACCACGTCCTCCGCGGACATCGTCAGCAGCTGCTTGACCTCGTTCGGCTTCAGCGGCGGGCCGAAGAGCGGGTCGGCGGCCGAGCGCTGGCGCCCGTAGGAGATGAGCAGCCCGGCGGCTCCCGAGGCCTGCCCGGTCCCCTCCGACCCGCTCGTCGCCGGCATGACGATCCCCGCGTGGCCCCCGTACTGCGTCAGCCCGGAGTTGCGGAACCAGGTGCCGACCGGCGCGTTGGCGGGGACGATCGGGATGCCGAAGCGCCCGAAGAAGTCGATCGCGGACTGCGGGTAGTCGGCGTCGCTGGAGGACAGCCCGTGCTGGTCGGCGACGACGCCCGCGACCATCAGCGCCTCGTTGTAGACGGTGGGGAAGTTGTGGGCGGCGGTGTTCGCGTCGGAGGAGACGATCGTGAAGAACACCCCGTGCTCGTACGCGTACGCGAAGGCCTCGCGGTCGAAGCGCGTGTTGTAGAGGCCGCCGACGGCGCCCTCGATCACCTCGATGTCGTTGTCCGCCGCGTACGTGACGGCCTGGCCGAAGTTGTTCGTGTCGAGGACGAAGGAGTCCCACGCGCGCAGGGGGACGAACTGGCAGCGCGGGCAGACCGCCGTCCCGCCGTCGCCGTCGTTCGTGCGCTTGGCCGCCTCGCCCGAGCGGCCGGTCCCGTGGCCGTCCGCGGTGCTGTAGCTGGAGGCGTCGAATGGGTTGTTGTCGTCGTCGAAGAAGTCCCAGCCCGCGATGTCGTCGACGTAGGCGTTGGCGTCGTCGTCGGCGGCGTCGCTGAACGCGACGATCAGGTCCTCGCCGTCGAGGACGTTCGGCCGCCCGTGCGGCCCGTCGTTCGCGTTCACGCGCGAGTCGCAGACGTAGTCGAGGACGCTGAACGCGTCGTCGCCGTTCGCGTCGTCGGCGCTGACGTACGACCCGCAGCTCGCGCCGTCGGAGAGCGGCGTGGCGCGGTTGTGGTTCGGCGTCGGCAGCTCGGCCGGGTTGAGCCGGACCTTCGTGCGCAGCCCCTCGTTCTCCCACTCGATCCCGGTGTCGACGATGCCCACCTGCACGTCGGGCCGGCCGGTGGAGAACTTCCACGCGCGGTCGGCCGAGACGCCCGAGACCTGGCCCAGCGGGTTGCGGCCCGCCGTCGTGTTCTGCGCCATGAGCCGCGCGACGTGCGCGTCGCCCGGGTTCTTGTACGTCGCGCTGTTCTGCGTCGCGTTCGGCGCGAACCCGAAGCGCTCGAACTCCTGGTTGAAGGCCGCGGTGCACGTCTGCGTCCCCTCGCCGGGCGGGTGCGGCTCGCAGCGGTCGAACTCCGGGTCGTCGGGCGTGTGGATGCGCACGCTCTCGTTCGGGTTCGTCCCGGGGAACTGCGGGTTGGCGGCGACCGCCGCGCCGGTCAGCGCGAGCGCGAGGAGAAGGGCGGTCGCGGCGAGGCGGGGCACCGCGCGAACGCTAGGTCAATCCCCAGCCTTGTGGGCCGGTTCGGCCGTCGCTGACTCGCGTTCACGGCCGCGGTGCTAGCCGTCGAGCTTGAGCTCGCGCAGCTTCGCCCACCGCGGGTCGGGCTCCGGCTCGTGCTCGTGCGGGCTGAGGTTGAGGTTCTCGCCGCACTTCGGGCACAGGCCGGCGCAGTCGGCGGTGCACACGATCTGGGCGGGGAGCGCGAGCGCGAGGGCGTCGCGGGCCCAGCCGTGCAGGTCGAGCTCCTCCTCGCCATTCACGTACGGCGAGTCGAGCTCGTCGCCGCCGTTCGGCTGATCGACCTCGCGCGAGTCCACTGACAGGGTCGGCTCCGCGGTCCCGAGGCACCGCATGCACGGCCCCGTGACCCCGGCCTCGAAACGCAGGCGCAGGCTGTAGCCGTTCCCGGTCATGCGGGAGATGTCGAGGCGGACGGGCACCTCGCGAGGCTCCACCCCGTACTCCTGACCGCCGAAGCTGAACCCGTCCACGCGGGCGGTCAGGTCGAGCTTCCGGCCCTCTCCGGGGCTCAGCGAGAGGCGCCCGAGATCGAAGATGTCGGTGCGCGCAGCCACCCTGGTCAGGGTAGCGGCGGTCGACGTTCCTATCCGACTCTCAGGAGCAGCGCGGACGCGTCGTCGAGCGCCGCCACCCGACGGTGCAGCAGCGCGAGGGCGTCGCGCATCGCCGGACCGGCCGCGGGGTCCGCCAGCTCGTAGAGCTCCTCGGCGTAGCGGCGCAGCTCGGCTTCGTCATGCGCACCCGGGTCGAGGTCGGCGAGGTGCCTCTCGTCCGACGCCGTGAAGAGGAAGAACGTCGTCTGCCGCGCCTCGCTCAGCGACGCCGCGGCCCCCGCGAGCCGGCCCTCGAGGACCGGGGCGCCGCGCTCGGCGAGGTACGAGAGGACCGCGACGACGTGGATGCCGGATCCCTCGTAGACCTCGAGCGGCTCCGCGAGAGCCGCGAAGGCGTCGTCGAACGTGTCCCGCGGTCGCCGGAGCAACCGCCGCCGGGGTGTCGCCGCGTCCAGCAGCGCACCGATGTGCTCGCGCCGAACCAGGAACAGCTCGGCGAGCTGGGACACCGCCGCGGCCTAGTCGTCCGACGCCGAGCCGCCGTCGGAATCCGACTCCTCGTCGTCCGCCTTGACGAGGTCCTTCTTGAGGACCTTCCCGGTCGCGTTGCGGGGCAGCTCGTCGAGGAACTCCACGTCGCGCGGGACCTTGTACCTGGCCAGGTTCTCCTTGACGTACTTCTTGACCTCGTCCTCGCTCAGGCCGTCCTTGGAGACGACGAACGCGGCGAGCCTCTGGCCGAACTTCTCGTCGTCCACGCCGACGACCGCCGCCTCGTCGATCTTCGGGTGGTCGGCGAGCAGATCCTCGACCTCGCGGGGGAAGACGTTCTCGCCGCCGCTGACGATCATCTCGTCGTCGCGGCCGTCGACGAACAGCCGCCCGCCCTCGTCGAAGTGGCCGACGTCGCCGGTGGACATGAGGCCGTCGATGACGTCCTTGTTCCCCCCGCCCGTGTAGCCCTCGAAGAGCATCTCGTTGCCGACGAAGATCCGGCCCGTCTCGCCCTGCGGCAGCTCGTTCTGATCCTCGTCGTAGATCTTCACGATCGTGCCGCGCGGCGGGCGCCCCGCGGTCCCCGGCGCCTCGCGCAGGTCCTTCGGCGTGGCGATCGTCGCCCACGCGACCTCGGTCGAGCCGTAGAGGTTGTAGAGCTTGTCGCCGAACGCGTCCATCACCTTCGTGGCCAGCTCGCCGGGCAGCGCCGAGCCGGAGGCGTCGATGCACCGCAGCTTCTCGAGGTCGTACTTGCCGATCGTCTCCTCGCCCAGCTCGAGGATCCGCTGGAGCATCACCGGCACGACGGCGAGCACCGTGCACTCGTGCTGCGCGGTGTCGCTGAGCGTCAGCTCCGGGTCGAACTTGCGGCGCAGGACGAGCGTCGCCGCCAGCCCCATCCCGAGCGTGAAGTGCGCGAAGCCCCAGGAGTGGAACATCGGCGCGGCGACCATCCACGGCTCGCGCGCGCGCAGCGGGATCCTCGAGAAGAGCGAGGCCGCCGGATCGAGCGACTCGGGCTGCGAGCGGGACGCGCCCTTCGGCGTGCCCGTGGTCCCGCTCGTGAGGATGACGACGCGGCCCTTCTCCTCGGGCGGATCGAGGTCGGAGTCGTCGCCCTCGGCGACCAGGTCCTCGATCACGGGGCAGTCCGGCTTCTCGGGGCCGTCGAACCAGGCGATGAAGCGCTTGCGGCGCTTGCCGGCCTCCTCGACCATCTCGGCGAACTCCTCGTCGTAGACGAGGGCGACCGGCTTCTCGCGCTTGACGACATCGGTGACCTGCGGCGCCGCGAACTGCGTGTTCAGGTACAGCGCGTGGGCGCCCAGCTTCGAGCAGGCGACGGTGGCGTCGATGAAGCCGCGGTGGTTGCGGCACAGGATCGCCACGCCGTCGCCGGGCTTGATGCCGTGGTCGCGGAAGGCGTTGGCGAGCGCGTTGGTGCGCTTGTGGACGTCCTCGAACGTGAGCGTCCCCAGCTCGTCGATGATCGCGACGTCGCCCGGGAAGCGGATGGCGGAGGCCGTGTAGCCGGCGGCGGGGGTCGGGCCCCAGCGCTGGAGCGTGATCGCGATCCGTGCGAGCTTGTCCGGCCGGATCGGCCGGATGATCCCTGCGTTGGTCAGGGTGTAGCCGACCCACGCCTTGTTGAGCACCTGATCGAGGACGTTCACGCGCCAATGGTTTCACTTCCGCGGAAGCTCTAGCCCCGTCGGCAGCTCTCCTCGCTCGATCAGGCCGCGGATCTCCTTCACGCGGCGGGGGTCGAGGAACACGTGGCGCTGGCCCACGCTCGGCTTCTCGGCGAGCAGGCCGGCGGCGATGAGCGCCTCCCCGATGTCGCTCGCGAGCTTCTGGTCGGCCGGCGCGAACCCGCGGGCGAGGTGGGCGAACTCGGTGTGGTAGCCGCCCCACTTCCCCATGCCGTCGAGCCGCTGGAGGATGCGCCGCGCGATGCGGCGCGGCGGGTCGGGGTCGTCGTGCGGCCTCGCGACCTCGTCGCTCCTGGCGCCGAGGATCTGCAGGACGGCGTCCTCGTGCTCCTCGACCGAGCGCGGATCGCTGGGCCGGCCGCCGAGCGTCGCGACGGCGTGCGCGACCTTCAGCGGGTGATGGCTGCCGATGGGCTCGCGCCAGTCGTCGGCGGGGAGCCGGCTCGTGATGGCGCCCCGCGCCCGGAGGCGGTCGACGCCGGCGACCGCCTCGTCGAAGGCGAGGACGGCGAGCTCGTGGTCGAAGGCGCCGGCGCGCAGCGCGAGGTGGCCCTCGAAGTCGCCCGCCTCGAGCGGCCCGGAGGCCCCGGCCTGCACGAGCGCCTCGATCGTCGCGGCGATCACGAGCCACGCGCGCTCGGAGACGGCGCGCGCGTCGGCGCGCACGGCGACCGGCGCGGGCAGCGCGGCCAGCTCGCCGCCGGCGAACACGACCGCGACCGGCTCGGCGTAGCCGGAGCGCTTCTCGTCGAGCTCCCTCTCCCCGCGCGCGAGCTCCCCGGCGACGAGGGCCCGGAGGCGGGCGGGGCCGGCATCGGCGGCGGCTTGGGCGAATCCGGTCACTGTGCAGGCGATCCTGCCCGTTTTCCGTCCGCACCGGCGCCTACTTTCGGTGGCGTCATGGAGGCTGCCACCACTCTCCCCTTCTCGCGGGTCCGCACGTTCAACGGCGAGCTGCTCGTCGACGGCCTGCGGGTCGACGACGAGGTCGTGGTCGAGATGGTGCACGAGCGCGAGCGGCGCGGCGAGAGCGTCGACCGGCTCGTCAAGCAGATGATCGAGGTCGGCGCGCGGGTGCTGGAGCGCGAGTCGACGGGCGCGCAGGCCGACGTCGTGAAGGCGGAGTTCGAGCGGCTGAAGTCCGACTTCGGCGAGCGGCTGAACAAGGTCTTCGGCGCCGACGAGGGGCATGTCGCGCGGCTGCTGGAGAAGCACTTCGGCGACGAGTCCTCGACGGCCGTCCAGCACCGGATGCGCGCGGTGATGACCGAGCTGGCCACGCAGATGCGCGAGGACATGCGCAAGCAGCTGACGACGGACACCGAGTCGAACCCGATCGTCGCGATCCAGAAGGCGTCGCTGCAGGTCGTGCGCGACACGGCCAACCAGCAGGCCGCGTCGCTGCAGGTGATGAACCAGCGGCTGGAGGCGATGCGGCTCGAGGTCGCGTCGCTGAGGGCCGAGAAGGAGAAGCTGGTCGAGGTCGCCGCGGAGGCCGATCGCGGGACCGCGAAGGGCCGCACGTACGAGGAGGCGGTCTTCGACGCGCTCGACGCGATCTCCAGCGGGCAGGGCGACGACTGCGACGCCGTCGGCGACGTCAAGGGCGTCGGCGGCAAGAAGGGCGACGTCGTCGTGGCGATCGACGCGTGCGCGGGGCCGCCGCGCGGGCGGATCGTCTTCGAGGCCAAGAACTCCCGGTTGTCGAAGAAGCAGGCGCTGGCCGACCTCGACGACGCGATCGCCACCCGCGACGCCGACTACGGCATCTTCGTCGTGCCGACCGAGGACAAGCTGCCGTCCAAGACGCCCGAGCTGCGCGAGTTCAACGGCAACAAGCTCTTCGTGGTCTTCGATCCCGAGGACGGCTCGCGGACGGCGCTGGAGCTCGGCTACAAGCTCGCCCGGGCGCGCGTGCTGATGGCGCGCTCCGAGGCGGCGGGCGTCGACACGTCCGCGATCGCGACGGAGGTCGAGCGCGCGCTCGGCTCGATGGAGGACGTGCGGCGCGTGAAGTCGCAGCTCTCGCAGGCGAAGACGTCGATCGACCAGGCGACCGCGATCGTCGAGGGGCTCGCGACCAACGTCCGCGGCCACCTCGGGCAGATCGACGCGCTGCTGCGCGAGGGCGACGCGACAGCCGACGACGAGGCGTGAGCGCGCGCGTCGCGCGGCGCGTCGTCGTCCGCGGCCGCGTGCAGGGCGTGTTCTTCCGCGACTCGGCGCGACGGGCGGCGGAGTCGCGCCGCGTGACCGGTTGGGTGCGCAACTGCCCGGACGGGACCGTCGAGGCGTGGTTCGAGGGCGCAGAGGAGGGTGTCGCGTCGATGGTCGAGTGGGCCCGGCGAGGGCCGTCGCGTGCGCAGGTCGACGGTGTGGACGTCGAGGACGTCGAGCCTGAGGGACTCGGCGAGTTCCGCGTGACGTGACGACCACGTACGACGCGATCGTCGTCGGCCTCGGCGCCATGGGCAGCGCCGCGACGTACCAGCTCGCCAGGGCGGGCGCGAGCGTCCTCGGCATCGACCGCTTCCATCCGCCACACGACCACGGGTCGAGCCACGGCGAGAGCCGCATCACGCGCCTGGCGATCGGCGAGGGCGCCCACTACGTCCCGCTCGTCAAGCGCTCCCACGAGCTGTGGCGCGAGATCGAGGCCGAGACCGGCGAGACGATCTTCACGCCGACCGGGATGCTCCTCATCGGCGCCCGCCGCGCGGCGCGCCTGCACGGCGCCGACGACTTCCTGGCCACGACGATCGCCGCGGCGCGCGAGCACGGCGTCGAGCACGAGGTCCTCGACGCGGGAGAGGCGCAGCGGCGCTTCCCGCAGTTCGCGCTGACCGGCGACGAGCGCGGCGCCTACTACGAGCCCGGCGCCGGGTTCCTACGCCCCGAGCGCGCCGTCGCCGCGCAGCTCGAGCTCGCGCGGCGCCACGGCGCCGAGCTGCGCTTCGGCGAGCGCGCGACCGAGGTCACGGCGAACGCCGTCGTCACGGAAGCGGGCCGCTACGAGGCGGACGCGGTCGTCCTCGCCGCGGGCCCGTGGGTCGGGGAGTTCGTCGACACCGGCTTCGCCGTCCACCGCCAGGTCCTCTACTGGTTCGAGGCCGACGGGCGCCACGCCGGCGCGCCCATCTTCATCTGGGAGCTCGGAGACGCACCCGACGACTTTGTCTACGGCTTCCCCGCCATCGACGGCACGATCAAGCTCGCGTCCGAGGAGTACGCGACGACCACGACGCCCGACGCCTGCGACCGCACGGTCACCGAGGAGGAGGCGCGCCGCTTCCACGCCCGCTACGTCCGACACCGGATCAGCGGCGTCGGCGACACCTGCGTCAGAGCGACCACCTGCCTCTACACGGTCACGCCCGACCGCGGCTTCGTGATCGAGCGGCGCGACGGCGTGCACCTCGTCTCGGCCTGCTCAGGCCACGGCTTCAAGCACTCCGCCGCGATCGGCGAGCAGGTCGCCCGCAGCGTGACCGAGAGCTAGGCGACTTCGGCGCGATCGACGGGCTCGTCGCGGCCCGCCAGCCGCTCGCGCCCGCGCTGCACCGCGGCGATGAACTTCGTGAGGTTGACCTCGAGCGTGTTGAGGATCTCGTCGGCGTAGTCCTCCGCGCCCAGGCGGATCTCCCGCTCGCGGCCGCGCGCGTCCTCGATGATGTCCTCGGCCGCGCGCTCGGCCTGCTTGGTGACCTCCTGCTCGGAGATCAGCCGATCCTGGCGCTCGCGCGCCTCCTTGACGATCCGCTCCGCCTCGCGCTTGGCCTCGGCGAGCATCTCCTGACGCTCCTTGACGATCCAGCGCGCCTGCTTGATCTCTTCCGGGATCGTGGCGCGCATCTGGTCGAGGATGTCGTAGATCTCCTCCTTGTCCACGCGGACGGTGTCGGTCATGGGGACCGACTTCGCGTTGTGGACAAGGTCGTCCAGCTTGTCGATGAGAACGAGGACGTCCATGGGTTCAGCCTTCGTTTCGGCGGCGCTCCAACTCTTCCTTCAGGCGACCTGCCACTCCGTCCGGCACGAGACCGTCGATGTGACCCCCGAAGGTGGCGAGCTCCTTGACGCCGCTGGAGCTGAGGAAACTGTACTGAGGACTGGCCATCAGGTAGAGCGTGTCGACCTCCGGGTCCTGCATCCGGTTGAGCTGGTTCATCTCGAACTCGTACTCGAAGTCGGAGATCGCGCGCAGCCCCTTGACGATGCACTTCGCCCCGACCTGGCGCGCGAAGTCGACGATCAGGACGTCGAACGGCTCGGCCCGGACGTTGCCGAAGTGCGCCGTCGCGCGGTTGATGAACTCGAGGCGGTCCTCGATGCCGAAGATCGTCTTGGACTTGCGCACGGACTGGTTGACGACGGCGACGATGACCTCGTCGAACAGCTCCGAGGCACGGCCGATCACGTCGACGTGGCCGTTGGTGATCGGGTCGTAGGAGCCCGGGCACACGGCGATGCGCTTGGCGGCGGCGGCGGAGTTCATGGCGTGTGGATGCGGATGACGGTGTCGCCGTAGCGTCGTTCGTCGGTGAGGGACAGGAGGTGGAGGTCGAGCGGAGCACGGCGATCGCTCTCGGTCACCACGCGCGCCTGCGGAGCGAGCAGCGGCGGGAGAGCCTCGCCCAACGACTCCCCGAGGTCCGGCGCCAGCCGGTACGGGGGGTCGCAGAGCACCAGATCGTATGTCTCGCCGCGCCTGCGTGCGTCGCGCAGCGCGGCGAGCGCGTCCACGCGCCGCACGTCGCCGTCCGCGCCCAGCGCCTCGAGGTTGGTGCGCAGCACCGCCGCGGCGCGCGGGTCGCGCTCGACGAACACGGCCTCCGCGGCGCCGCGCGAGAGCGCCTCGATGCCGAGCGCGCCGCTGCCGGCGTAGAGGTCGAGGACGCGCCGGCCGTCGAGCGGGCCGAGGATGCTGAACAGCGCCTCGCGGACGCGGTCGGAGGTGGGACGGGTGCCGCGGCCGGGGGGAGCGGCGAGGCGGCGCCCGCCGTAGCGGCCGGCGACGATGCGCATCGCGCGACCCTACGCCGCGACGGGCTCCGCCTCCGCCGCGCGGAGCTCCGCGGCGAGCAGCGCGTGCTCGACGCGCTCGAGCGCGGGGTCGTCGTCGAGGAGGACCTCGGCGCGCGCCCGCGCCCGCTCGAGCACGTCGGTGTCGTCGGGCAGGCGGGCGAAACGGAAGCGGGCGAGGCCCGATTGGCGCGTTCCCGTGATCTCCCCCTCCCCGCGCAGCTCGAGGTCGATCTCGGCGAGCTCGAAGCCGTCGGTGTTCTCGGCCAGCGCCTTCAGCCGCGGCGACTCCGGCGGCCCGAAGAGCAGGCACAGCGACTTGTGCGCACCGCGGCCGACGCGCCCGCGGAGCTGGTGCAGCTGCGAGATGCCGTACCGCTCGGCGTCCTCGACCAGCATCACCGTCGCGTTGGGGACGTCGATGCCGACCTCGATCACCGTCGTCGCCACGAGCACGTCGGCGGCGCCCGAGGTGAAGGTCGCCATCGCCGCGGCCTTGTCGCGCGCCTTCATCTGGCCGTGCAGCAGGACGACCTCGAAGTCCGCGAACTCCGTCGTCTTCAGCCGCTCGTACTCGGCCGTCGCGGCGCGGGCGGCGAGCGCCTCGGACTCCTCGACGAGCGGGCACACGACGTACGCCTGACGCCCCGCGCGCAGCTCCTCGCGGATGCGCTCGTAGGCCCGCGCCCGGGCGCTCTCGCCGCCGGCGACGAACGTCTCGATCGGCTGGCGACCGCGCGGCAGCTCGCGCAGCGTCGTGACGTCGAGCGCCCCGAACGACGCCAGGCGCAGCGTGCGGGGGATCGGCGTCGCGGTCATGTGCAGGACGTGGGGAGCGAAGCCGCGACCATCCCCGTCAGCGGTTCGCGGTGCGTCACCGCGGCGGGATGGTGCCCGCGCCTTGCGGTCGAGCGCCGCCCGCTGGCGGACGCCGAAGCGGTGCTGCTCGTCGACGACCGCCACCGCGAGGCGCGCGAACTCGACGGCCTCCTCGATCAGCGCGTGCGTGCCGACCACGAGCCCGAGCTCGCCGGTCGCGAGCTTGCTGAGGATGTCGTTGCGCCGCGACGCGGGCGTGGACCCGGTGAGCAGCGCGACGGCGACGGTCGCGCCGGGCATCAGCGACTGCACGGTCGCGAAGTGCTGCTCGGCGAGCGTCTCGGTCGGCGCCATCAGCGCCGCCTGCATCCCGTGCTCGACGGCCCGCAGCATCGCGTACAGCGCGACGACCGTCTTGCCCGACCCGACCTCCCCCATCAGCAGCCGCTGCATCGGCCGCTGGAGCGCGAGGTCGGCGTCGACCTCCTCGAGCGCGCGCTGCTGGTCGCCCGTCGGCGTGAACGGCAGCTGCTCGTCGAGCCAGCGCCGCGACATCGTCGGCGGGTCGGGGAGCGGCTGCGCGGCGATGCGCTCGCGGTGCTCGTCGCGCAGGCGCAGCTGCACGATCTGGTCGACGAGCAGCTCGTCGAACGCGAGCCGGCGCCGCCCGCCCTCGCGGTCGCCGAAGTGCGCGGCGAACACGGCGGCGGGCCGGTCCGGCAGGCGCTCGGCGGCGCGCAGACGGCCCGGGAGCGGATCGGGGAAGTCGCTCGCGAAGCCGCCGAGGTCGCGGACGAGCGCGGCGATCTGCGTCGAGGTGATCCCCTTCGTCGCGGGATACGCGGAGACCTCACCCTCCACCGCGCCGACGACCTCGCTGCGGGCGTGCGCGTTGACGCGGAAGCGGTTGCGCCCTTGGTACTTGCCGAGCAGCATCAGCCGCGTCCCCGGCCGGTACTGGCGCTCGAGCCACGGCTGGTTGAAGAACGTCGCCTTCATCACGCCCGTGGCGTCCATCACCGTCGCCTCGACGAGCGGCTTCATCCCGCGGCGCCGGACGGGGCGCGACGCGATGCCGCGCACCTCGACCAGCACCGTCGCCACCTCGTCGGGCTCGAGCTCGGCGATCGTGCGCGCCTCGCCCGACGCGCGCGGCAGGTGGAGCAGCAGGCCGCCCACGGTGTCGATCCCGAGCGCCTCCGCCGCCTCGGCGGCGGGCGGCGAGGCGTGCTCGACCGGCGCGGCCAGCCGCGACGGCCGCGGGTAGTGGACCTCGACGGCGGCAGGGTCGAGTGGATCGCGCGTGGCGAACGCGGTCGGCGGCACGCCCAGATGATGATGGGCGCGCCGGACCTACCGGCGCACCGTGCGCAGCCGCGTCCGCGCGCGCTGACAGCGCCCGCTCTCGCGCAGCCACGGGCGGCGCAGGAAGCGGACGTTCCCGACGAGGGTGGCGCGGCCCTGGTCGTCGGTGACGGCCGATCGGGTGCCGAGCCGGATCGTGGCCCCCCGGACGCATGCCGGGTCCGTCGACTCCAGGCGGACGCGGATCCTCGTCTCGCGGCCGCGGACGAGCGTTCGCGGGCTCGCGTGGATGGTCACGGCGGGCGGCAGGACGGGCGGCGTGTCGACGCGCCGCACCTCGCACGGCTGCGCGAACTCGACGCGCGTCGAGCCGCCGTCGCCGAACGAGAACTCGCCGACGGTGGTCCACGTCCCGTCGCACGTGGGCGGCGTGACGAGGTAGCCGCCGCGCGCGGGGATGTCCCAGACGATCCGGCTCGCAGCGGCGCGATTCTCGGGCGGCCCCACCGGCGGCACCTGCGCCGGCTTGGCGCGCATCACCCCGTTCTCGATCGTCAGCCGCTCCAGCGCCGCGGTGTTGTTGGTCCCCTCGAACAGGAGCAGCTCGATCAGCTGGCCGGGGCCGTTGAACAGCGCGAGGTCGGTGGGCTGGGGATCGCCGGGCGCGCCGAGGTAGACCCAGAGCTTCCCGGTGCCGACCTGCGTCTCGGGCGGGCACGCGTCGCGCCCGCGCGCCTGGAAGTCCTCGTTCGTCGCCTGGCAGACCGGCACCGCGGAGGGGTCGAGCCGCGTGCCCTGCGGCAGGTGGATCGCGAGCTCCTGGATGACCGGCGGCTTCTCGTCGCGGTTTTCCGGGTTGTAGTAGCGCAGGTCCAGGTTCAGGCCCGTCTCCGTCCGCGGCGTCGTGGCCTTGAACGGGATCGACATCTCCGCGCGCTCGCCCGCCGCGAGCGCGGACGCGGCCAGCGCGAGCGCCAGCACCGCCGCCATCGTCTGTACCGTCGTCCGCATGTCTAGGACCCCCTGTCCGTACGCTGTACGGTGCAGCGTACGGTGAGCAGACCCGACGTGTCAAAGGGGAACCGCACGCGCACGGCGCTGGGCCGCGAGGAGATCGCGCGCGCGGCGCTCGAGATGCTCGACGAGGAGGGCGTCCAGGCCCTCACCATGCGCCGGCTGGCCGACCGGCTCGGAGCCGGGACGATGACCCTCTACGGCTACTTCCGCAGCAAGCAGGAGCTGCTCGACGCCGCCGTCGGCGCCGCCGTCGAGGACTTCCACTGGTCGCCGGACACGGGCGGCTCGCTGCGCGACCGTCTGCGCGCCCACCAGAAGGCGGTGCGCGAGATGCTCCTCGTGCACCCGGCCCTCCCCCAGCTGCGCGCCCACCAGCCGATGGTGCAGCCGGCGGCGTTCCGACTGTCGGAGCCCGCCATGCGGATGCTGCTCGACGCGGGCTTCCCGCCGGAGGAGGCGGCGCGGACGTTCCGCGTGCTGTTCGTCTACGTCCTGGGCTCGATGCTGTTCGGGCCCGACGAGCTGACGGCGGAGCAGCGGCGCGGGATCAAGGCGGCGCTCCTGCTGCTGCCGGACGACGAGTTCCCGGCGATCGCCCGGATGCCCGACGAGCTCGCGGCGTCGATGGGCGGCGAGGTCCAGTTCGACTACGGGCTCGACCTGATCCTCGACGGGATCGAGGCGCGGGCGGCGCGTCACTCGGCGGCGAGCAGCCACCAATAGGCGGGCTGACCGCCGTCGCGCACCTCGAGCTCGACGCCGTCGGGCGCCATCGCCTCGATCCGCTCGGGCGGCAGCGGCGCGCCGTCGCCGGAGATGCACGTGACGATCTCGGCGTCGCGGGCGAGCGAGCGGATGACCGCCTCGAGCGTCGCCTCCGGCTCGCCCCAGGCGATGATCTCCTCCTCGACGAAGCCCACGGCGTCGCCGGCGACGAAGCGCCCGTGGACGTCGTCGCGCGCGGCCGGCGCCACCGAGCCGATGCACAGCTCGACGACCGCCTCGTGCATCGCCACGCCGTTCTCCTCCGCGCTGCGCGTCGGGTCGAGCGCGACCGTCGCGGTGAGCCCCGCCTGCTGCGAACGCGTCGGCTCGACCAGCACGAGCTTCTCGGACAGCTCGGCGGCGCGCTCGGCGGCCATGATCACGTTCGAGGAGTTCGGCAGGACGATGACCTCCTCGGCGGGGACGTCGTGGATGGCCGCGAGCAGCTCCATCGTCGAGGGATTCAGCGTCGGCCCGCCGTCGACGACGTGCGCGCCGAGGCTCTCGAACAGCCGCCGCATGCCGTCCCCGGCGACGACGGCGATGGCGGCGCAGCGCGCGACCGTCTCGGTCGGCGGCCCGTGGCCGTTCCCCGACAGCTTCTCGGCCCGCTCGGCGACCTGCGCGTGCATGTCGGCGACGTCGAGGTGCGAGACCTCCCCCTCACCGTCGAAGAGCGACGTCGCCGCCTCGGGGTCGTCGGTGTGGACGTGGATCTTCAGCGTGTGCGGGTCGCCGACGACGAGGACCGAGTCGCCGATCGCCTCGAGGCGCTCGCGGAAGGGCGCCGGGTCGAGGTCGCGGCCGGTAACGGCGAAGTTCGTGCAGTAGCGGTAGGTCTCCGACGCGTGCTCGGGGTGGGTGACGCGAGCGGGCGCGAAATGCTCGAGCTCGGGCGCGTCGGTGCCGCGCAGGGCGGCGATCACGCCCGCGAAGATCACGGTCAGCGCGTGGCCGCCCGCGTCGACGACGCCGGACTCCTTGAGGACCGGCAGCAGCTCGGGCGTGCGGCGGACGGAGGCCTGGCCCTCCTCGACCGCGGGCTCGAGGATCGCGGCGATCGCGGCGTCCTGGCTCTCCCGTGCCGTGTCGGGCTCCAGCCGCGTGTTCGGCATGTGTGCGAGCTCCTGCGCCACCCGGTGGGCCATCTCGCGCACGACGGTGAGGATCGTCCCCTCGGCCGGCTCGCGGACGCTCCCGTACGCGCGGTCGACGGCGCGGGCCATCGCAGCGCCGACGAGCGTCGGGTCGACCAGCTCGCCGGGTCGCGAGACGAGCTCCTCCGCCGCGCCGCGGATGAGCTGGGAGAGGATCACGCCGCTGTTGCCCCGCGCGCCGAGCAGCGCCGCGCGCGCGACGGCGTCGACGATCTCCTCGCGGCCGATCTCGTCGATCGTGCGGCTCTGCTCCTCGGCCACCAGTCGGTCCAGCTCGTCGACCACGGCGCGCAGGGTCAGCGCCATGTTGTCCCCGGTGTCGCCGTCGGCGACCGGGAACACGTTCAGGTCGTTGACCTCCTGGCGTCGCGCCTCGAGGTGGGAGAGGGCGGCGGCCACGACCGCTCGGAATCTTGCGAGGTTGCTGAAGCTCGCCACGAGGGCGGCTACACAGCCTTTGTGACCTTGCCCGCCTTGAGGCAGCGCGTGCAGACGTAGGCGCGCTTCGGGGCGCCCTTGTCGAGGATGCGGACCTTCTGCAGGTTCGGGTTGAACCGCCGCTTCGTCGCCACCATCGAGTGGCTGCGGCTGTGACCGAACGAGGGGCCCTTCGCACACACGTGACAGACCTTGGCCATGACGGGCGAGGAGTCTAGCGGCCGGGGTGCCGAGTACCTTCGCGGGGTGAGGGGTACCGCGTGACCGACGTGCCGCCGCTTGGCCTCAGCATCGCCCTGCCCGATCGCTATCGGGTCGTCGACCGCATCGCCACCGGCGGGATGGCGACCGTGTACCGCGCCGAGGACGGCGTCCTCGGCCGCGAGGTGGCGGTCAAGATCCTCGCTCCGCACGTCGCCGCGGACCCGGTCTCGCGGCAGCGGTTCGAGCGCGAGGCGCGCACGGCCGCGCGCGTCGGCGACCACCCGAACGTCGTGACGATCTACGACATCGGCGAGGTCGGCGAGAACGCCTTCATCGTCATGGAGCTCTATCGCGGCGGGACGATCGCCGACCGGCTGCGCGAGGGCGCGGGCCCGGTGCCGCGCCAGCAGACGCTGACCTGGCTCGGCGAGGCCGCGGCCGGGCTGGACTACGCGCACGGCCGCGACGTCGTCCACCGCGACGTCAAGCCGGCGAACCTGCTGCTCGACGAGAGCGGCCGGCTGGCGGTGGGTGACTTCGGGATCGCGCGGCTGGCCGACGAGTCCTCGCTGACGCAGGCCGGCACGGTGCTCGGAACCGCGGCGTACCTGTCGCCCGAGCAGGCGATCGGGGAGTCGGCCACGGCGGCCTCGGACCGCTACTCGCTCGGGGTCGTCGCCTTCGAGCTGCTGTGCGGGCGCCGGCCGTTCGCGGGCGAGCACGCGGCGGCGCAGGCGCGCCAGCACGTCGAGGCCCCGATGCCGGAGACCGGGCTGGGCCCGCACGTCGACGAGGCGATGTGCCGGATGCTCTCCAAGGACGCCGACGACCGCTACCCGACGTGCGCCCTGTTCGTGGAGGAGCTGCGGCACGCCGTCGAGCGCGCCGCGGCGCCGGTCCGCCGCGATCCGCCGACGGAGCCGACGCGGCGAGCGGTCGCGCCGGTGCCCGCCCCGGAGCCGCGCGCGCGCCGGCTCGATCCCACGCCGGCCGCGGCGGCCGCACCGGCGTCGTCCGGCGGCGGCGGGTGGGGCCGCGGGTGGACGGCCGCGGCCGCGCTCGGAGCCGTCGCGCTGGCGATCGCGCTCGTCGCCCTGCTCGGCGGGAGCGATGACGACGGCTCCTCGCCGTCCCGCGCGCGCAACACGCCCGCGAAGACGACCAAGAAGAAGCAGAAGACGACCGAGACGCCGGCCCGGACGCAGGCCGCGACCCCCGCCGAGACGACCGCCCCGGCCGAGACGACGACGCAGGAGACCAACCCGGAGGACGGCGCGGGGCCGTCCGCCGGCCAGGAGAGCCCCGGCGAGCTGAACGACCGCGGCTACGCGCGGCTGCAGGCCGGCGACCCGGCCGGCGCGATCCCGCTGCTCGAGCAGTCGGTCAAGGGCTTCGAGTCGCAGGGCGACGCCGCCGAGCCGACGACCTACGGGTACGCGCTCTTCAACCTCGGCGAGGCGTACTTCGCGACCGGCCGCTACGACGAGGCCGCGACGATGTACCAGCGCCGCCTGGAGGTCAACCCGAACGACCGCCCGCAGATCGTGCGCAAGCGCCTCAAGGAGGCGCAGAGGAACGCCGCGAAGGGCTGAGCCGCGCGACGAGGCCGCATCGCGGCCGGCGGGGTGCGCCTACGCGACGGGGCCGCTTCGCGGCCCGCGGGGGGCGCCTACGGGAGGGGGATGTCGGGGAAGTCGATCGGCCCGGGACCGGGGTCGCCGCTGCCGTCGTCCCCGCCGTCACCACTTCCGCCGCCGGAGCCGTCGCCCGTCCCGCCGGAGCCGTCGCCGGTCCCGCCGGAGCCGCCGTCGGACGGCGGGGGCTGCTGCGTGCCGTCGGACGGCGGCGGCTGCTGCTGCGTCCCGTCCGAAGGCGGAGGCGGCGGCTGCTGCGTCCCGTCCGAGGGCGGCGGCTGCTGACCCGATGGCGGAGGCGGCGCGGGCTGCGCCTCGCGCTGGCCCTGCTGGAAGAGGGCGATGGCCTGGCGGGCCGCCGCCTCGGCGGCGTCGGCCTGGGCCTTGGAGCGGCGCAGGTAGCGGCGCGCGGCGAGCACGCGGCCGCGGCTCGCGCTCTTCATCGAGAGGCGCAGGCTCTTCAGCGAGCTCGCGAACCCCGCGAGCGAGGCGAGCACCTGCCGGCGCGCGGCGATCCCGCTCTGCGTCGACGGCTGCTGCGCCGCGACGCGCGTGCGGATGCCGCGCGTCAGCGCCTCCATCTTCTTCAGCGTGGCGACGACCGAGCCGACGCGGCGGAACCTCGTCCTCTCGGCGCGCTTCAGCCCGGCGTTGAGCGCGGTGCCGGAGGCGTCGAGAGCCTTGTCCTCGCTCCCCCACGCCGTGATGACGTCGACGTCGGAGGCGGGCGCCGTCGCCGGAGCGGCGAGCGCGAGCGCGGCCAGGGCCGTCACGACGAGAAGAGCGGGGCGGGCGCGCACGGTGGGCGCAGCGTAGCGCGGCGCGAGCGCCCCTCGCGGCAGCCGCTTCAGGGGCGCTCGGCGGGCCGGCGGACCGGCCGCGGCGCCGGCTCGTGCACCGGGCGCCGCTCGCGCCGCGGGTACCCGTCCGCGATCCGGCCGGGCTCGCGCAGCCGAACGGGCGCGGGCGCCGCGTCGGGCAGCGGGATGCCTCCGTCCCGATCGCCGCGCGGGTCCGGCGACGGGACCGGATCCTTCGCGCCGCCGCCGCCCGAGGAGGACGGCCCCGGGGCGATCCGGAACACCGAGAAGATCTCGCGCCCGGCGAGGTGCCAGAACAGCAGCCCGAAGGCGCCGAAGTGCACGAGCGTCAGCACGAGGATGGCGACGGCCGGGCCGGTTCCCATGTCGTCAAGGGTACCCCGAAACGGGGCGCTCAGGCCAGCGTCGAGCGCAACGACGCCATCCGCATGATGGCCTGCGCCGCGTGCCGTCCCTGGTCGCGCTTGCCGCCGCCCGTGCGAGCCAGCGCCTGGTCCATGTTCTCGACGGTCAGCACGCCGAACGCGCACGGCACGCCGGTCCGCAGCTGGACGTCCATGATCCCGCGCGCCGCCTCCGAGCAGACGAAGTCGTAGTGGTCGGTCTCACCGCGGATGACCGCGCCCAGGCAGGCCACGCCGTCGAAGCGGCCGGAGTCCGCGCAGTACTTCGCGGCGAGCGGCAGCTCGAACGCGCCGGGCACGTCGAACACCTCGAAGCCGTGGCCGCCTTCGTCGAACGCCGAGCGCGCACCGGCGACGAGCCGCTCGGCCAGGTCCTCGTAGAAGCGGCCGACGGCGACCGCGAAGTGGCTCACGCCGCGGGCTCCGCGCCGGCGGCGGACTCCTCGTCGGCGACATGCTCTTCGTGGATCATCTCCTCGTCGAGCGCGAGGCCCTGGTGGTGGAGCATGTGCCCCAGGCGCTCCTTCTTGGCCTTCAGGTACGCCTCGTTGTGCGGGTTCGGCGTGTGCTCGATCGGCACCTGGTCGCTCACCGACAGCCCGTAGCCCTCCAGGCCGCGGATCTTCTTCGGGTTGTTCGTGAGGATGCGGATCGACGTCAGCCCGAGGTCGGTGAGGATCTGGGCCCCGATGCCGTAGTCGCGCAGGTCCGCGGGGAGGCCGAGCCGCAGGTTCGCGTCGACGGTGTCGAGGCCTTCCTCCTGCAGCTTGTACGCGCGCAGCTTGTTGAGCAGCCCGATCCCGCGCCCCTCCTGCGCCAGGTACAGGAGCACGCCCTGCCCCTCGCGCTCGATCATGGCCAGCGCGGACTCCAGCTGCTCGCCGCAGTCGCAGCGCAGCGAGTGGAAGACGTCGCCGGTCAGGCACTCGGAGTGCACGCGGACCAGCACGTCGTCCTTGCCCTCGACCTCGCCCTTGACCAGCGCGACGTGGTGCTTCTCGTCGACGAGCGAGCGGTAGCCGACGGCCGTGAACTCGCCGAACTCGGTCGGCAGCGTCGTCGCGACGACGCGCTCGACGAGCTTGTCGTGCTTGCGCCGGTAGGCGATCAGGTCGGCGACCGTGATCATCTTCAGCCCGTGGCGCTCGCAGTAGCCGACGAGGTCGGGCACGCGGGCCATGGTCCCGTCGTCGTTCATGATCTCGCAGATCACGCCGGCGGGGATGAGGCCGGCCAGGCGCGCCAGGTCGACGGCGGCCTCGGTCTGGCCGGTCCGCTCGAGGACGCCGCCGGGCTTGGACTTCAGCGGGAAGACGTGGCCGGGCTGGACGAGGTCGCGGGGCCTGGACTTCGGGTCGATCGCGACCTGGATCGTGCGCGCGCGGTCGGCGGCCGAGATGCCGGTCGTCACGCCCTCGCGCGCCTCCACCGACACCGTGAACGGCGTCTCGAACGACGACTCGTTCTTGGCCGCCATCAGCTCGAGCCCGAGCTCGTCGCAGCGCTCCGGCGTCAGCGACAGGCAGATGAGCCCGCGGCCCTCCTTGGCCATGAAGTTGATCGCCTCCGGGGTGGCGAACTGCGCCGCGAGGGTGAGGTCGCCCTCGTTCTCGCGGTCCTCGTCGTCGCAGACGACGACCATCTTCCCGGCGCGGATGTCCTCGATGGCCTCCTCGACCGTGGCGAACGGCGACTTCGTCTGTGTCGTCATGTCGTGTGGGCTCCAAGCATCTTCTCGACGTACTTGGCAACGATGTCGACCTCGAGGTTGACCACCGTGCCATTGCTCACACGGCCGAGCGTCGTGCGCTCGAGCGTCTCGGGGATCAGCGACACGTCGAAGCCGGCGTCGTCGACGCGCGCGACCGTGAGCGAGATCCCGTCGACGGCGATCGACCCCTTCTCCACGACGTAGCGCAGCAGGTCGGGCTCGGCCTCGATCGTGACCACCCGGGCGAAGCCGTCGTCGCGCGCGCCGGCGACGACGCCGAGGCCGTCGACGTGGCCCTGGACGACGTGCCCGCCGAGCCGGTCGGCCGCGCGCAGCGGCAGCTCGAGGTTCACCGCGGAGCCGGCCTCCAGCCCGCCGAGCGAGGAGCGGCGCAGCGTCTCGTGCATGACGTCCGCGCCGAAGCGCTCGCCGGCGCACAGGCCGACGGCGGTCAGGCACACGCCGTTGACGGCGATCGAGTCGCCCTCCTTCAGCTCGCCGGCGAGCGGGGACTCGATCGCCAGCCGCACGCCGTCGAGCGTGTCGTGCACCTCCGACACCGTTCCCAGCCCCTGGACGAGCCCCGTGAACACGCGCCTACCACTCCTTCAGGCGCGAGGAGATCAGGAGGTCCTCCCCCACGCTCTCGCAGTCGAGGGTCCGCGCGCGCAGCGCCTCGGAGATCTGCTCGGCGCCCTCGCCCTCCAGCGGGTCGCGCGCGGTGCGCCCGCCGAGCAGGAGCGGCGCGAGGAACAGGCGCACCTCGTCGATCTCGCCGGCGTCGAGGAACGCGCCGGCCAGGTGCGGGCCGCCCTCGAGCAGGATCGCGGTGACGCCCGACGCGCCGAGCTGCGCGAGCGCGCTGCGCACGCGCGCCTGCTCGTTCTCGCCCGTCGCCACGATGATGTCCGCGCCCGCCATCTCGAGCCCGTCGGTCGCGGCGCGGGGCGCGGCGCGCGAGGTGACGACGGTGAGCGGCAGCTCGGGCGCGGCCTGCACGAGCTTGGAGTCCAGCGGCAGGCGCGCCTCGGAGTCGAACACGACGCGGCGCGGCTGGCGGACGATGCCGGGAACCCGCGAGGTGAGCTGCGGGTCGTCGGCCAGCGCCGTCCCGATCCCGACGACCACGGCGTCGACCGTCGCGCGCCACCGATGGGCCATCTCGCGACTCTCCTCGCTGGAGATCCACTTCGAGTCGCCGGTGCTCGTCGCGACCTTGCCGTCGAGCGTCATCGCCGACTTGAAGAGGACCCACGGGCGGCCGGTGCGTGAGTGCTTGCGGAAGGCCTGGTTGAGCAGCCGCGCGCGGGCGGCGAGCTCGCCGTCGGCGACGTCGACCTCGACGCCCTCGTCGCGCAGGATCCCGAGCCCGCGGCCGGACGCCTTCTCGGTCGGGTCGTCGGAGGCGACGACGACACGCGCGATGCGCGCGGCGAGGATCGCGTCGGTGCACGGCGGCGTGCGGCCCTGGTGGCAGCACGGCTCGAGCGAGACGTAGAGCGTCGCGCCCTCGGCGTCCGCGCCCGCGGCGGCGAGCGCGTTGACCTCGGCGTGCGGCCCGCCGAGCTCGTCGTGCCAGCCCTCGCCCACGATCACGCCGTCGCGCACGACGACGGCGCCCACGACCGGGTTGGGCGAGACGCGTCCGACCCCACGCTGCGCCAGCTCGACGGCTCGCGCCAGGTGAACTCGGTCGGTCTCGGTGCGCAATGCCATCCCTTCGGAGGATACGGCGGCCCGTATCCTCGCCGCGAATGCCCGCGCTGCTCCGCCCCGGGTTCGGCCCGTCGCTGCCCGCGCTGCTGCGCGAGCGCTTCGGGATCGCGCCGCGCACGCTGCTCGTCGCCGCCGCCGCGGTCGGGCTCCTGATCGCGGCGATCCTCGTCTACTCCGCCGTCACCGATCCCGAGAAGCAGCTCGTGCACCGCGGCGACCCGACGTTCAACCTGCTCTACGACAGCGACGCGCTGCACACGGTCAAGCCGGAGGCGGGCGAGCTCGTCCGGCTGACCGGCCGGCGCCGGCGCGTCTCCGTCACCGTGACCGTCCGCGCGCTGGAGCTGCCGCCGTACCGCGGCGACGTCGCGAAGGGCCTGTTGCCGGTGCAGGCCGAGACGTACATGCAGCGCCTGCGCGAGCGCGACCCGACGTTCCAGATCCGCGACGAGGGCCGCTCGACCGTCAACGACTCCCCCGGCTACCAGGTCGCCTACCGCACCGGGACGAGCGGCTCGTACACGTACTGGCGCGAGATCTTCGTCGTCCCGGACGAGGAGGCACCGCGCAAGGGCGTGATCCTCACCTTCCAGAACCGGCGACCGAACCGCATCGGCGCGCGCGCCCTCGACTTCACGCTGACCGGCCGCAGCGCGATGCGCTCGTTCCGCTTCGGGACCGAGCGCGGCTAGAGGATCAGCGCGTCGCGCTCCCAGCCCCAGCGGGCGGGGGCGTCGGGCTCGGCGAACGCCACGGCCCGCATCATGTTCCCGCGGTTGCCGTCGTCGACCGCGCGCTTGAGGCGGCGCACGTTGCGCGCGGACATCTCCGTCGAGCCCGACTCCACCGCGTCGCCGTACATCGGACGGAACACGACGGCGCCGAAGCCCGCCTTGCGCAGCAGCAGCGGCAGCGTGGTCGGCGAGAAGAACTTCAGGTGGTTCGGCGTGAAGCCGTTCCAGTTGTCGCGCGCGGCCTTGAGCAGCAGCGAGTTGGCGTTGACGGTCAGCACCAGCAGCGCGCCGCCGGGCGCGAGCAGGCTGCGCATGTAGGAGAGGTCCTCGACCGGGCAGGGCAGGTGCGCGAGGACGCTCCACAGCGTGATCACGTCGAACCCGCCGGCGGCGATCTGCGGGACGTCGTGGGGCGTGCCGAAGTACGCGTTGCGCCCGCTCGGCTTCGTGCGCGCCTCCTCGATCGACGTCTCGGAGAGGTCGACGCCGAACGGCTCGAAGCCCCGGCGCTCGGCGAGCTCGAGGAACAGCCCCGCGCCGCAGCCGAAGTCGAAGATCCGCCGCCCCGAGCCGTCGGCGAAGAGCGGGTCGAACGCGTCCATGACCAGCTCGTAGCGCTGGATGCGCTTCTCCGAGTAGTGGCCGGTGAGGAACTTCTTGTAGGTCTTCTTCTCGTACAGCTCGGCCAGTCGCTCGGGCCTGATGCCCGGCAGGCGGTACAGGAAGCCGCACGACGGGCAGCGGACGACGTGGTAGTGCCAGCGGTCCTTGCCGCTGCGGTCGCGCGGGTGCAGGAGCGGCTGGACGCGCGTCTCGCCGCAGAGCGAGCAGGCGACGATCTCCTCGATGTCCTTCAGCCCGCCCACGCTCGCGACGTGCTCCTCGGCTGTCACGACCGGCGCGTCGTCGAGCGTCTTGCGCCAGCGCCGCTCGTGCAGGCGTGGCGCGCCCGGGATCGCCCACGGCCACAGGATCCGCGGTGGGAGATCGAGGGTGCGCGCGACCGCGCGCTTGAGGTTGGGCATCAGTGATACATCTCGAACGCGCGGATGTCGCCGTCGGTGTCGAAGAGGTACCCGCCGTCGCCGACATGACGCCCGTCGCCGGTGACGTTCTCGAACACCGGCAGGCGCTGCCCCCAGAAGAAGACGTCGTCGTGGGCCCGCCCGCCGCCCACGTAGACCGTCACCGCGCCGCCCGCGCGCGCCGTGGCCCAGGCCGGGAAGACGAACTGGCGCAGGGCCGAGTCGCGGACCGACCACCCGGCGAGCGACACGTCGCGGCCCGAGCCGTTCGCGATGCGGATCCACTCGCCGTCGGGGTTCTCGACGTCGACCCCCTCCGCGTCCCAGTTGATGTGGGCCTGGAGGTCGGCCTCGGCGGCGGGCCCCGCGCCGCAGGCGTCGGCGTCCCACAGCCGCAGGTGCCTGGCCTGCGCGCGCTCGGCCAGGTTCGCGTACGTCTCGTTCCACGCCCACTCGACGGGGTTGCTCAGCCACAGCGCGTGGCCCTCGCGCACCATGATCGTCCCGGCGTCCTGCCAGCGCCCGTCGCGGCGGAACGCGACGCTGCGCCGCAGGCGCTTGCCGCTCCGGCTGCCCGGGTCCTGCGCGGCGAGGCGGACGGTGCGGCCCCTGCGGCCGAGCAGCTGCTCGAGCCGGTTCGTCGCGGCGACGGCGTGGCAGCGCCCGCGCCGGCGGGCGCGGATGCTCGAGTAGACCGTCATCTCCATCGCCTGGATGCCCGTGACGCGAATCCGCCGGTCGCGGCCGTCGACGATGACCTCGATCGTGTCCCCGTCGTGGACGTGGACGACCTTCGCGTTCCAGAACGTGCACGTCGGGCTGCCGGGATCGGGCCGGCACGGGCCCCTGTACGCCGCGTCCGCGGCGGCCGGGGTGACGGCGAGCACGACGAGGGCTATGAGGATCCGCACTTGGCGCAGCGTACGAGGGCCTCGGTACGCTCCGTGACCGTGGAGACCGCCCGTCGCGTCGCGGTCGTCGACGGCCGGCGGCTGAGCGTGCTGCTCGCACGCGGGCCGGGCGAGGGCCCTCTTGAGGAAGTCGTGCTGCGCCGGCGCGGGACCGCCGACGAGCTGCGCTTCCCCGCGCGCGACGGCGAGGCGCTGATCGACGCCGCGGAGGTGCCCGACGGCGTGTGGGAGGCGGACGTCGCGGCGGAGAAGGTCGGCGGCGTCGTCGTGCTCGACGGCCGGCGCGTCCGGCCGCGCCGCGAGGAGGACGGGCGGCTCGTCGTCGAGGTCGCGCCGCTCGAGCCGTGGGCCGAGGTCGTCCGCGCGCGCGTCGAAGAAGACGCGTTCGTCGTCGACGTCGATCCTGCCTCCCCCCTTCTGGCCCGGCACCGGACGCGCGGCACGGAGGTCGCCGCTCGCGACGGACGGCTGGCGTTCGGGGACCTCGGCGAGGGCGTGTGGGACCTCTTCGCCGGCGAGCGGCGGGTCGGCGCGCACCGCGACGGCGTCGCCGGCAAGCGCAACGTCGTGCTCTTCCCGGCGCGGGTCGTCGGCGGCCGCGAGATCCGGCCGTACTACACGGTCGAGGACAACCTGTCGGTGCGCGTCGGGGCGCAGGATCCCTCCGGCGCGGCGGCGGCGGAGGGCGAGGCCGAGCTCGCCGAGCCACGCACCCGCGGGCCGCTGAAGCGCTACCTCCTCGCGCCGGTGGCCATCGGCGTGCACCGCGTCGCGACGGCGCTCGTCCGCCGCCTGCTGCACGTCGGGGCGAAGGGGACCGGGCCCGGCGGCGTCCGCATCCTGCTCATGCACGCGTGGGGCATGGGCGGGACGATCCGCACGACCCTCAACGTCGCCGGCCACCTCGCGACGTCGCACGACGTCGAGATCCTCAGCGTCGTGCGGCGGCGCGAGCGGCCGTTCTTCGCGTTCCCGCCCGGCGTCCGCGTGACGGCCCTCGTCGACGAGCCGCGCGGGCTGCTCGCGCGCCTGCCGAGCGTCCTCGTCCACCCCGACGACCACGTCTACGCGATGTGCAGCCTCCAGACCGACCTCGCGCTCGCCCGCGCGCTGCGCGCGACGCGCTCCGGCGTCCTGATCACGACGCGCGCGGGCTTCAACGAGCTCGCCGCCCAGCTCGCGGCGCCGGGCGTCGTGACCGTCGGCCAGGAGCACATGAACTTCCACTCCCACCTCCCCGGCCTGGCGAAGGCGATGCGGCGCCACTACCGCCGCCTCGATGCCCTGACCACGCTCAACGACGACGACCGGCGCGACTACGCGGCGCTGCTCGGCGACGACACGCGGGTGGTGCGGATCCCCAACGCGCTGCCGCCGCTCGGCGGCGGCGTCGCGGACCCCGAGGCGGAGGTGGTCGTGGCCGCCGGGCGGCTCACGCGGCAGAAGGGCTTCGACCTCCTCGTGCGCGCGTTCGCGCGCGTCGCGCGCGAGGAGCCCGGCTGGCAGCTGCGCATCTACGGCGGCGGGCCCGAGCGCGCCGCGCTGCAGCAGCAGATCATGGACGCCGAGCTCTACGGCCGGGCGCTCCTGATGGGATCGACGCGGTTCCTGGGCGACGAGCTCGCGCGGGGGTCGCTGTTCGTCCTGAGCTCCCGCTTCGAGGGGTTCGGCATGGTCATCGTCGAGGCGATGAGCAAGGGGCTGCCGGTCGTCAGCTTCGACTGCCCGCGCGGCCCGAGCGAGATCGTCAGCGACGGGCAGGACGGCATCCTCGTGCCGCCGGAGGACGTCGACGCCCTCGCCGAGGCGCTGCTCGCGCTGATGCGCGACCCCCAGCGCAGGCGGCGCATGGCGGCCGCGGCGCTCGAGGCCGCCAGGGCCTACGACGTGGCCGAGATCGGCCGCCGCTGGGACGCGCTGCTCGACGACCTGGGAGGCGCCCCGGCTAGTTTCCAGGATGTGAAGGCGGGCGAGAACCGATGACGACCGACGTCAGCGAGCGCCGGGTGGGGGCGACCGGTGCGCCGGTCCCGCCGCCTCCCCGCGCGGCGGCTCCGCCGACCGTCACCACGGCGATCGTCGTCGCGACGGCGGCCGCCGAGCACGGCGAGCCGACCGCCACGCTGGCCTGGGAGGACACGACCGTCGTCCGCCGCCTCGTCGAGCAGATCGCGAGCGTCGGCGCCCAGACGATCCACGTGCTGGTGCGGCCGGACGGCGCCGCCGCGGTGGAGCGTGCGCTGGGCGGGGCGGCGGTGTCGCTCGAGCGCAGCGACTCCCCCTCCTCCGACCTGCGCACGATCGCGCGCATCGCCCGCGAGTCGACGGGCGGGCTGCTCGTCGCGCTCGGCGACGTCGTCACGCAGCGCGAGGTCCTCGCGGGGCTCGCCGTCGACCCCCGCGTCGCGACCGGCGCCCTCGCGACGGTCAACAACCTCGGCCGGCCGACGGCGCCGCGGATCCGCTCCGCGCGCGGTCGCGTCGTGAGCGCCGCCTCGCCCTACCACCTCGTCCATCGCCCCACCGCGACGTTCCTCGGCGTGCTCAAGGTCGGCGCCGACGACCGCGCGACGTTCGCCGGCGTCGCCGAGCACCTCGCGACGCTCACCGCCGGCCCGCTGCCCGAGGGCTGGGCGGAGGAGCTGGACCGCAAGGAGGGCATGTGGCGCGGCGGGTTCGCGCGGATGGCCGCGCGGCAGTCGGCGGAGGCCGGCGACGCCCGCACCGCCGGGCTGCTCGAGGTCGACGCCGACCTCGACGACGACGCGGTCGCCGGGCCGGAGGAGCTCGCGCCCGAGCGGCCCGAGGACATCGTCCTCTCCGAGGCCGACGAGGCCGAGCTGCGCCGCCGCGTCGCCGTCGCGCCCGACGACGTGACGTCGATGCTGCTCGCCGGCCTCGTCCGCTCGGGCACCCAGGTCGCGGTCAACCACCTGCGCAAGCTGTTCTGGGCGCGCACGCTCTCGGCGGCCGACGTCGAGCGTGCCGCGACCGACATCCAGCGCTTCGACGAGGACAAGGTCCTGCTGGACTCGGCGGTGAAAGCGGCCGACGGGTTCTTCACGACGTTCTTCGTGAGCACGTACTCCAAGTACGTGGCGCGGTGGGCGGCGCGCCGCGGCCTGACGCCGAACCAGATCACCACGGTGTCCGTGCTCATCGGCTTCGCCGCGGCGGCCGCATTCGCGACCGGCGACCGGTGGGGGCTCGTCGCCGGGGCCGTCCTGCTCCAGATCGCCTTCACGACCGACTGCGTCGACGGGCAGCTCGCCCGCTACACGCGGCAGTTCTCCAAGCTCGGCGCGTGGCTGGACTCGGTCTTCGACCGCACCAAGGAGTACGCCGTCTTCGCGGGGCTCGCGATCGGCTATGCCGCGACGCATGCGGATGACATCTGGGCGCTCGCGGGCGCCGCGCTGACGCTCCAGACCGTCCGCCACCAGATGGACTTCGCGTTCGGCGCCGCCCGCCAGCAGGTGATCGGCGAGACGAGGCACCCGCCGATCGAGCAGCCGAGCGACCGCGTGGGAGCCGGCGCGCGACCGCCCGCGCCCGAAGGGGGCTCCTCGGCGCCCGCCCGCGCGGTAGTCGACGCGCCCGCCGCGGCGCAGGCCGTCGACCCTCCGCGCCCGGTCTCCCTCCCCCGCCGCGTCCTCGGCCTCTGGCGCAAGCTCGACCGCTGGCCGGGCATGGTGTGGATCAAGCGGATGGTCGCTTTCCCGATCGGGGAACGCTTCGCCGTCATCTCGCTCACCGCCGCGCTCCTCGACGCGAAGGTGACGTTCATCGTGCTGCTCGCGTGGGGCGGCCTCGCCGCGTCCTACACGTTCGCCGGCCGGTTCCTGCGGTCGGTGTCGGGATGAGCGCGGTCGCCCCGCCCGCCGCGCGCCCCGCGCCGCTCGTCGTCTACCGCGACGACGGCAACTTCTCGAACGCCTTCGGGAAGTTCGGGCGGCGGCTGCCGATCCCGTCGATCGTGTTCGCGGCCCTGGCCGCGCTCCTCGTCGTCGTCCCAGCGCTCGTGGGTGCGGGCGAGGACGTCGCCATCGCGGCCGTCATCTTCGCGGTCATGCTCGGTGGCCTCTCGGCCGGACGGGCGGAGGAGGGCCGTTTCCGCTGGCTCGTCCCGCCCGCGATACGCCTGACCGAGTACGGGGGCCTGCTGTGGATCGGGGCGGTCGCGGGAGGCGACGGGCTGCCGGCCGCGTTCGCGCTGCTCTGCGCGCTCGCCTACCGCCACTACGACCTCGTCTACCGGCTGCGCCACCGCGGCGTGACGCCGCCGCAATGGGTCAACCTCGCGGGCCTCGGGTGGGACGGGCGGCTGTTCTTCAGCGCCGTCGTGCTGCTGACGTGGGACGTGGTGCCCGAGGGGTTCTTCATCGCCGCGATCGTCTTCGGCGTGATGTTCGTCGCCGAGAGCGTCGCGGGCTGGACGTCGTCGGCCCGCGGCCAGCGAGGCAGTGTCTACGAGGAAGAGGAGGACGAAGGACAGTGATCGGCATGGTGCTCGCGGCAGGCGCGGGGAGGCGGCTCGAGCCGCTCACGAAGGACCTGCCCAAGACGCTCGTGCCGGTCGACGGCGAGCGGACGATCCTCGACATCGCGCTGCGCAACCTGCGCCAGGCGGGGATGGAGGAGGTCGTCGTGGTGACGGGCTTCGCGTCCCATCGCATCGAGGAGCGCAAGGCGGACCTCGAGGCCGCGCACGACCTGCGGCTCGAGCTCGTCTTCAACGACAAGGCGCTGGAGTGGAACAACGCGTACTCGCTGTGGTGCGCGCGCGACCACTTCGACCAGGGCGTCGTGCTGTGCAACGGCGACACGGTCCATCCGCGGTCGGTCGAGGAGAGCGTGCTCGCCGCGCGCGGCGACGACGACCTCGTGCTGGCGGTCGACGCCGAGAAGACGCTGGGCGAGGAGGAGATGAAGGTCCACCTGTCTGAAGACGGCTACCTGGACCGCATCAACAAGGCGCTCGACCCCGTCACGGCGCAGGGCGAGTACATCGGCGTGACGCTGATCGAGCCGCACGCCGCCGACGCGCTGGCCGACGCGCTCGAGACGACCTTCAAGCGCGACCCGCAGCTCTATTACGAGGACGGCTTCCAGGAGCTGGCCGACCGCGGCGGGAAGGTCCGCGCCGCGCCGATCGGCAGCGTCGAGTGGGTGGAGGTCGACGACCACGCCGACCTGGCGCGCGCCCGGGAGGTCGCTTGCCGCTGCTGACCCGCATGGTCGGCACGCCCCTGGCCATCGACATCGAGTCCGGGGCGATCGCGCGCCTGGCGCCGCTGCTCTCCGACCGCCGCATCTCCAGCGGCGGGCACGTCGCGATCGTCGTCGGCCCGGGCCAGGGTGAGGAGCTCGCGGCGACGCTGCGCCCGCAGCTCGAGAACGCCGACATCCACACCGTGGCCGGAGGCGTCGAGGAGGCGACCGCCCTCTCCCGCGAGCTGAAGAGCGAGTTCCACGACGCGGTCGTCGGGATCGGCGGCGGGCGCTCGCTCGACATCGCGAAGTACGCGGCGTCGCTCGCCGGGCTTCCGATGGTCGCGGTCGCGACGTCGCTCGCCCACGACGGGATCGCGTCGCCGGTCGCGTCGCTCGAGCACGCGGGTCGCAAGGGCTCCTATGGCGTCCAGATGCCGATCGCGGTCGTCGTCGACCTCGACTACGTCAAGCGCAGCGAGCCCGGTATGCGCCGCTCGGGGATCGGCGACGTCGTCTCGAACCTCGCGGCGATCGCCGACTGGCGCCTGGCCGAGCAGCACCGCGGCGAGGAGGTCGACGGCGTCGCGGTGACCTTCGCGCGCGTGGCGGCGATGGCCGTGCTGCACCGCAGCGACGGGATCGAGGACGACGAGTTCCTCATCGCGCTGGCCGAGGCGCTCGTGCTGTCCGGGCTGGCGATGGCGACGGCGGGTTCGAGCCGCCCGTGCAGCGGCGGCGACCACGAGATCCTCCACGCCATCGACCACCTCTTCCCCGGCACCGCCTGGCACGGCGAGCTGGCCGGGGCGGCGAGCCTCTTCGTCACCTGGCTGCGCGGCGACGCCGTGCTCGCGGGCGAGCTCGACGCGTGCCTGCGGCGGCACGGGCTGCCGCGGCTGCCGGGCGAGCTCGGGCTGGCGGAGGAGCAGTTCGCCGAGGCGGTCCACTACGCGCCGCGCACCCGGCCCGACCGGTACACGGTGCTGGAGCACCTCGACCTCGGCGAGCAGGAGGTGAGGGAGCGCGTCCGTGCGTACGTCCAGGCCTTCGATCGCTGAGCTGCGCGCGGCGACGCAGCCGCCCTCGATCTTCGAGCGCAACAGCGGCGAGCACTGGGCCGGGCGGCTGTACGTCCGCCGCTTCTCGCCGTACCTGACGCGGCTGCTGATCCGCACGCCGATCACCCCGAACGGCGTGACGTGGCTGTTCATCCTCGCGGGCGTCGCCGCCGCGGCGGCGCTCGCGGTCGACGGTGTGCTCACCGCCGTGGCGGCGGTGCTGCTCATCCAGCTGCAGATCCTGCTCGACTGCTCCGACGGGGAGCTCGCGCGGTGGCGCGGCCAGTCGTCGCCTGTCGGTATCTATCTCGACCGCCTCGGCCACTGGATCACGGAGGCGGCGCTGCCGATCGCGCTGGGGATCCGCGTCGACGAGCCCGTCCTCGGCCTCGTCGTCGCCGTGCTCGTGCTGTTCGTCAAGGGCGAGACGGCGCTCGTGCACGTCGCCCGGACGGAGGCGGGCCTCGGGAAGGTGGACGACACCGTCGCGGTCGCGGCCCCCCGCACCGGCGTCCTCGCCACGCTGCGCCGCAGCGCCGGCCGGCTCCCGTTCTACCGCGCGTTCGTCGCGATCGAGTTCACCGCGATCGCGCTCGTCTTCGCGATCCTCGACGAGGAGAGGACGCTCCTCGTCGCGCTCGTCCCGATCGCGGCGGTGACGGCGGCCGGCCACCTCCTCGCGATCCTGACGTCGAAGCGGCTGCGATGAGCAAGGGGGGCGGCGGCGCGAAGTCGCGCGCCTCGGGCGGCGCGGACGGCGGCGCGAACTCGCGCACCTGGGGCGCCGTCGTCCTCACCCGCGGCGACCGCCCCGCGATGCTCGACCGGGCGGTCCAGTCCCTTCTTCGGCAGCGGGACGTGGAGGTCGACGTGGTCGTCGTCGGCAACGGGTGGCAGCCCACAGGCCTGCCCGCGGCGGTGAAGGGTGTCGGATTGGAGGAGGATCGTGGCATCCCGGCCGGACGGAACGCGGGGGTTCCGGCGGTCGACGGCGACCTCCTGTTCTTCCTCGACGACGACGCCGAGATCGTCGACGACGACGCGCTCGCCCGGCTCGCCCCGATGTTCGGCGACGCCGGGCTGGTCCAGCTCCGCGTCGAGCCCCGCGACGGCGGGCGCCGCTCGTCCGACTGGTCGCCGCGCCTCGGCGCCGGCGACCCGCAGCGCAGCGGCGACGTCACCGCCGTGTGGGAGGGCGCGGTCGCGATGCCGCGCGCGGTGTTCGAGGAGGTCGGCGGCTGGCCGTCGGAGTTCAGGTTCGTCCACGAGGGCGTCGACCTCGCCTGGCGGGTCATGGACGCCGGTCATCGCGTCCGCTACGCGGGTGACCTCGCCGTCCTCCACCCCCCGCCCCCGCCGAACCCGACGCGCCACGCCTATTCGACCTACTTCGGCGCGCGCAACCGCGTCTGGCTGGCGCGCCGCCACCTCCCGCTGCCGCTCGGCGTCGTCTACGCGCTGACCTTCCTGCTGCGCGCGTGGCCGCGCCTGGCGTCGCCGAGGGAGCGGCAGGCGCTGCTGCGCGGCTACCTTGACGGGCTGCGAAAGCCGTGCGGCCCGCGCCGGCGCCTCCGCGCGCGGACCCTCTGGCGGATGACCCGCGCCGGCCGGCCTCCCCTTCTATGACGACCCAAGCCCCGCACCGCCTGGAGGACGAGTTCACCTCCGAGCACCACGTCTACGAGCCGCACAAGGTCGGCCTGCCGCCGATCGGCTCGTACGTCCGCGAGCTGTGGCGCCGCCGGGAGTTCGCCGTCGAGCTGGCCCGCACCAACCTGCGCTCCCAGCACTTCAACACCGTCTTCGGCCAGCTCTGGCTCGTCATCAACCCGCTGCTGCTGGCGGCCGTCTACTTCGTCCTCGTCGACATCCTGCGCAGCGGCTCGCGCGGCCCCGAGTTCTTCGCGCACCTCATGGCGGGGCTGTTCGCCTACTACTTCGTGCAGCAGTCGCTGAACCAGGGCGTCCGGTCGGTCGTCTCCGGCGGGCGGCTGATCCTCAACACCGCGTTCCCGCGCGCGCTGCTGCCGATCTCGTCCGTCATCACGGCGTTCCTGCGCTTCGTCCCGACGTTCCTCATCTACATCCCCGTCCACTTCCTGTCGGGGCTCTCGGTGGGGCCGCAGACGCTGTGGCTCATCCCCATCCTGGCCATCCTCGCCGTGTTCGCGATGGGCGTGACGATGCTCGTCGCCGCGGGCCAGGTGTACGTGCGCGACCTCAAGAACTTCCTGCCGTACGCGACGCGGATCTGGCTGTACTCGACGCCGATCCTCTACTACTCGCACGAGGTTCCGGACCGCTACGACTGGATCCTCACCGTCAACCCGCTGGCGTCCATCATCAGCGCGTGGAGCACCGTCATCGACACGAACCACGCGCCCGCCCTGAACGACGTGCTGATCGGCACCGCGTGGGCCGTCGGCGTGTTCCTCGTCGCCGCCGTGTTCTTCGTCTCCCGGGAGCGGGAATTTGCCGTCCGGCTCTGACCCGAAGCCCGCGATCCGGGTCGAGGACCTCTCGATCACCTACCGCACGCCGATCGAGCGCAAGCCGACGCTGCGGACGATGCTCGTGCGCGCCGGGCGCCGCGAGCGGCTCGTCGCCGAGATCGACGCGGTCAAGAACGTCTCCTTCGAGGTGCCGCGCGGGTCGGTGCTCGGCGTCGTCGGGGCGAACGGCGCGGGCAAGTCGACGCTGGTGCGGTCGATCGCGGGCATCCTGCCGCCGACGTCCGGGCGCGTGGAGGTCAACGGCCGCGTCTCGACCCTGCTCGCCCTCGGCGTCGGATTCAACCGCAAGCTGACGGGCCGCGAGAACGTCGTACTCGGTGGCCTTGCCGCAGGCTGGTCGCGCGACGAGCTGGCCGAGAAGTACGACGAGATCGTCAAGTTCGCCGAGCTGAAGAAGTTCATGGACTACCCGATGAGGACGTACTCCTCGGGCATGTACGGGCGCCTGGCGTTCAGCGTTGCGGTGACGATGGACCCCGACATCCTGCTCATCGACGAGGCGCTGTCGGTCGGCGACGCGCGCTTCAAGCGCAAGTCCTTCCGCCGGATGCGCAAGCTCTGCGAGCAGAACCGCACCGTCGTCCTCGTCTCCCACGCCCTCCAGTCGATCAAGGACCTGTGCGACCACGCGATCTGGATGCACGAGGGCGAGCTGCGGATGTGGGACGACCCGGAGTCCGTGATCGACGCGTACACCGAGTTCCTCGAGGTGGGCGAGGACGCGGTGACGATGGAGGACGTCTAGTCCCCTTCGGCGGCGCTCCACGGCGGCTGCGCGGGCGCCGACGCGAGCGCGCGGCGCAGCAGCGTCGTCAGCTCCTGGCGCTGCTTCGCGGTGAGCCCGGACAGGACCTCGTCCTCGACCTGCGCGATCAGGCCGCGCGCCCGCTCCAGCAGTCGCCGGCCCTTCGCCGTGATCGTGACCTGCCTCGCTCGGCGGTCCGTCGCCGACGGCCGGCGCCGGGCCAGGCCCGCGCCCTCGAGCTGGTCGATCAGCGAGACCATCGTGCTGCGGTCGATGCCGAGCGCCGAGCCGAGCTCCTGCTGGATGGCTCCCTCGCGGGCCCCGACGACATTCAGGACCGCGAACAGCGCGGGCGTCAGGCCGACGGAGCCGAGCGCCTCCGCGGTGCGCGTGTGCGTCGCCCGCCAGAGCCGGAAGAAGAGCTGCCCGGCGAACTCCGTGACCGGGGCCTCGGCGAAATCGTCAGTGTCACGAACCATTTGTGCTACAAATCATAGCCGAGACGACGCATACCGTCGCAGGTCAACGAGAGGAGGCGACGATGCCCGCCAAGACGAAGGCCAGCACATTCACGGACGACGAGCGAGCGGCGATGAAGGAACGCGCCCAGGAGCTCAAGCGGGAGGGCAAGGGCGACGGCGAGAGCGACGTCCTGGCGAAGATCGCCGAGATGCCCGACACCGATCGCGCGATGGCCGAGCGCCTGCACGCCCTCGTCAAGGAGACCGCGCCCGAGCTGACGTCGAGGACCTGGTACGGGATGCCGGCGTACGCGAAGGACGGCAAGGTCGTCTGCTTCTTCCAGAGCGCCCACAAGTTCAAGGCGCGCTACGCCATGCTCGGCTTCAGCGACAAGGCCAACCTCGACGACGGCAACATGTGGCCGGCCTACTACGCCCTGAAGGAGCTGACCGCGGCCGAGGAGAAGAAGATCGCGGCGCTCGTCAAGCGCGCAGTGAGCTGAACCGCCGCAGGCTCTCCCGCGGCCAGAGGTCCTTCGGCTCGTAGAAGACGTCGAACGCCGGCGCCCCCTCGGGGAGCGTCACCCACCCCACCTTCGAGCGGGTGTAGATGTGCACGTCGGGCGTGACGTCCCGCGGCTCGTCGAGGGTGCCGCCGCGCACGAACAGCACGCCCGGCGCGTCGTACTCGCTGTAGAGCGCGACCTGGCAGCGCGGGCAGCGGTGGATCCGCTGCACGCTGCCGTCGTCGCGCGGGGCGTCGACCACCTGCGGCGCACCGGCGAGCACCTCGACGCGGTCGGCCTCGATCAGCAGGTTGACGACGAACGCGCTGCCGGTCTGGCGCTGGCAGTTCAGGCAGTGGCAGCAGTGCACGAACAACGGGTCGGACGCGAGCCGGTACCGGACCGCGCCGCACGAGCAGCCGCCCTCGCGTGCACCGCTCACGGCCTCAAGCCTCCGCGCGCGGTCTCGTCCGCGTCGAGTGCCATGGCGCGACGATACCCGGCGGGCGCCGCGCGGGAAGGGGCGTCAGACCGCCGGATCCAGCAGCTCGGCGTTCTCGTCCTCCGGCGGCGTGCCGTAGGCGTAGACCAGCAGGTCGACGTCGCCGTGGTTGACCGACTGCAGCGGCGTCCCGGGCGGGATGTGGACGAGGCCGCCGGCCGGGACGTCCTGGCGCTCGGGGGGCTCCCCCACGTACATCGAGAGCGTTCCGGCGAGGACGACGAACGTCTCCTCCTGCAGGCGGTGGCGATGGCGGCGCCCGCGCGCCCCCGGCTCGTAGCGCCAGACGTTGCCGCGGGTGTGGACGAAGCCGGCGAGGTCGCTCAGCTCGGCGACGTCGCGCGCCGGCTCGCCCGGGTCGTGCGGCCGCGTCGTCCAGACGAAGTCGTCCGGCCGCACCACGGCGGCAGGCCACAGCTCGGCCGTCCGCCGCTCGGCCGCTGCGTCGCGGATGCGCTGGAAGTTGCGCCCGCGGCGCGCGAACGTCGCCGCGACGCCGGGCGGGACCTCGTCCTCGGCGAACGCGCGACCCAGAGCCGTGCTCGAGCCCGAAGTCCGCGCCCGCCCCCGCGGGGAGATCGAGGTCGCGGGCGCGCATCGGCGCGCGGTAGATCGGACCGGCGGCGCGACCCATGGGGCGGACGCTACGTCCGCCCGCGGACGACAGCGGACGCCGGCAGCGTCACGCCGCGATCTGCTCGACCAGGACGCGTGCCTTCTTCATGTCCGACCGCGGAACCGCAAGCTCCCACGCCGAGCCGTCGGCCCACTCGAGCCGCAGTGGCGCCTGGAGCCTGCACTTGCCGAGCTCCGCGCCGCAGACGTCCGCGCGGGCGCCACGGCCGACGACGCCGGTGGCCGACGGCTTGATCATCCCGCGGCGGACGGTGAGCAGGACGACCTCGTCGTCGGTGACGGCGAGCATCCCGAGCGACTGCGGGCCGCCCGGAAGGGGGGAGCCGGAAGCGGTGCGGCTGGTCGCGGTGTCCGCCGCGCCGCGGCCGACGGAGCCCGCGACCTCGCCCGCCACGGCGCCGACCAGCTGTGCCTTGGCGTTGCCCTTCGGCGCGACGATGCACGCGGTCACGACGGGGTCGGGAAGGTGAGTGCTGAGGTTCTTCATGCTCCGATCATCGAAGACGAGCGCACCCGTTCGCCGTAGGGATTTCCCTACTTTCGCGCCCCGCGCAGATCCCTAGGGTCGCGCCATGAAGCCCACCATCCTCGTCGCGCTCGCGGCGCTCGCCCTCGGCACGGCCGCCGCTCCCGCGCAGGCCGTCACCAACTGCCCGAACCCCGTCTCCGTGGCCGGCCGCGCCTACGACGTGCACGTCCACCACGGCCTGACGTGCCGTCCCGGCCGGGGCGCCGTCCGCTCGTTCCTGAAGAGCGGCTCCTCCCCCGCCGGCTGGCGCTGCTACCGCGGCCACGGCGTCCCGCGGCTCGCGGCCGTGTGCGCGCAGCTGAAGCATCCGCGGCACGTCGCCCGCGCCTACCGCGTGCGTGAGGTGTAGCTCACAAGCGAACGCGCAGGTTCATAAGCTGCGTCGGCGATGCACGTCGACGTCCTGATCGTCGGTGCCGGCCTGTCCGGCATCGGCGCCGCCCACCACCTCCAGGACAAGTGCCCGGGCAAGAGCTACGCGATCCTCGAGGCGCGCGGCAGCATCGGCGGGACGTGGGACCTCTTCCGCTACCCGGGCATCCGCTCGGACTCGGACATGCACACGCTCGGCTACCGCATGCGCCCCTGGACGGAGGCCAAGGCGATCGCGGACGGGCCCGCGATCCTCAGCTACGTCCACAAGACGGCGGAGGAGGAGGGCATCGACCCCCACATCCGCCTGAACCACCGCGTCCTCGGCGCGCGGTGGTCCAGCGCCGACGCGCGCTGGACCGTCGATGTCGAGCGCACGGACACCGGCGAGCGCCTGGAGCTGACGTGCTCGTTCCTCTTCGGCTGCTGCGGCTACTACCGCTACGACGAGGGCTACACCCCAGAGCTCCCGGGGATCGAGCGCTACACGGGCACCGTCGTGCACCCGCAGCACTGGCCGGAGGACCTCGACTACGCCGGCAAGAAGGTGATCGTCATCGGCAGCGGCGCCACCGCCGTGACGCTCGTGCCCGCGATGGCGAAGAGCGCCGGCCACGTGACGATGCTCCAGCGCTCCCCCAGCTACGTCCTCGCGGTGCCGGGCGAGGACCCCTTCGCGCGCTTCGTCAAGCGCCGCCTCTCGCCGCGTCGCGCCTACCACGTCGTGCGCTGGAAGAACGTCGCGCTCACCGCCGTGTTCTTCCGCGCGAGCCGCCGCTGGCCGGACCGGGTCAAGCGCCTGATCCGCCGCGGCGTCGAGCGCCAGCTGCCCCCGGGCTACGACGTCGACACGCACTTCAAGCCGCGCTACAACCCGTGGGACCAGCGCATGTGCATCGTGCCCGACGGCGACCTCTTCGAGGCGATCCGCGAGCGCCGCGCAACGGTCGTGACGGACCGCATCGAGACGTTCACCGAGACGGGCATCCGCCTGCGCTCGGGGCAGGAGCTCGAGGCGGACCTCGTCGTCACCGCGACCGGCCTGCAGCTGCTGCCGATCGGCGGGCTGCAGCTGACCGTCGACGGCGACGAGATCAAGCTCCCGGAGTCGATGACCTACAAGAGCATGATGCTCAGCGACGTCCCGAACTTCGCGTTCGCCATCGGCTACACGAACGCGTCGTGGACGCTGAAGGTCGACCTCACCGCGGAGTTCGTGTGCCGGCTGCTCAACCACATGGACGAGCACAGGTACACCGTCTGCGTGCCCGAGCGCGACCCGGACGTCGACGAGGAGCCGATCCTCGACTTCACGTCGAGCTACGTCCTGCGCGCCATCGACAAGTTCCCCAAGCAGGGCGCCCGTGCGCCGTGGCGGGTCCACATGAACTACTTCCGCGACCTCGTGACGCTGCGCTTCGGCTCGCTCGACGACGGCGCGATGCGATTCTCGCGCACCGCCCCGCGCTGACGGCGTAGGGTCGGCTCTTCCGACGAGGAGGAGCGGCATGTACGCACGGGTGGCGAGGTTCGAGGGCGCGAACGGCGAGGCGCTGCGCGAGAACGCGAAGCGGATCAGCGACGACCCGAGCGGGCCGCCGGAGGGGGTCCCGGCGAAGAAGTTCGTGATGCTCATCGACCCGGACGCGGGGCGGAGCATCGCCATCGTGTTCTTCGAGACCGAGGAGGACATGCGCAAGGGCGACGAGACGCTGCGCGGGATGTCGCCGCCGGACGAGGCCGGCAAGCTGACCGGCGTGGAGATGTACGAGGTCGGGGTCGACGTCGGCGTCGACTAGGACGCTGCGCAGCCGCCGGGCGACGCGTACACCTTCCACGAGCGGTTGGCGTAGAGCGTGCGCCACCCCGGCGGCCGGCGCGCCGTCCGCCGGGGGAAGTTCGTGCGGTAGAAGCGCCGGACGTTGCGCGCGCTGCGCGGCACGAGGAGCAGGTCGCTCAGCGGGCTCGCGTGCTTAGCGATCGTTCCGACGCTGCCCGGGTCGCCGTCGAGCCAGAAGCGGATGTACGGGATCGGGCGGTGCTCGGCCGTCGACAGCGATCCGCAGGCGTCGAACGCGCGGCGCACGGCCGGCGCCTTGCCCGCCTCGCGCAGGTCTGCGTACAGCCGGCCGTCGAGCTCGAAGCGGCGGTCCAGGCCGCGCAGCATGTCCGCCTGCTTCCACGGGACGAAGACGAGCGACGCCAGCAGCGCGAGCGCGCCGATCGCCGTCCACAGCCGGCGCTCGCGGGTGCCGTGCGGCAGCAACAGCCACCCGCACACGGCCAGGCCGTAGAAGAGCGCGAGCAGGACGGCCGGCGTCCGGACGTAGCGGCCGATGAGCGGCAGCCCGAAGATCGGCCCGATCGCGAAGACGGCGAGCATGACCGCGGCGACGACGAGTGGCAGCGCGGAGCGCCGGTCGCGCCGGTAGAGCCACGCGAACGTCAGGCCGACCGGGACTCCGAGGATCAGCGGCTCGCGCAGCGTGTAGGCGAGGTACTGCGCGCCCCAGCGCGGGACCTGCGTGACCGACCGCCGCCGCTCGTTCTCCTCGGCCAGGTCCGCCGTCCCGTGCAGCGAGTGCAGCGGGTCGCCGGTGACGATCAGGTCGGTCAGCGCCCACAGGATCGGGGCGGCCGCGACGAGCGTCGCGAGCGCCACACGGCGGCGCGGCGAGCTGTCCGGCCACAGGTACAGCCAGTACAGGCCCGCGAGCACCCAGGCCTCCGGCCGCAGGAGGCCGGCGACCCCGAGCACGACGAGGACCGGGACCCCGCGCTTCGGCCGCCCCGCCTCCAGCAGGACGGCCCCGACCACGAGCGCCGCGAACGGGATGTCCTGGTAGGCCAGCAGCGTGTCGCGCAGGATCACCGGCCGCGAGACGACGACCAGCGCCGCCACCACGCCGACCCACGGCGTGTCGAACAGCCGCGTCCCGAGCAGGAACACGAGCCACACGAGCGCGCCGAGCGACAGCAGGACGACCCACGTCATCACGTCGTCCGCGTGGTCGCCGAACGGCAGCCCGATCGAGGAGACGAGCGCCTGCAGCGGCTTGGGGGTCGGCGCGAAGTCGGCCTCGTACTCGGGCAGGTGCCCGGTCCACACGTCGCGCGACCACAGCAGCGCGTAGCGCGCGTCGTAGTTCAGGTACCAGGGGTGGAAGACGGCGCGCAGGACCGCGGCGGCGCCGACGATCGTCACGCCCGCGGGGAGCGCGCGGCGCAGCATGGGCGGCGTGGACTCTAGACGCGGCGGCGGGCGGCGGGCCCGGAGGAGCGCTCGACGCGATTGGCCGCGACGGGCTGGACGAAGCGCTCGAAGATCGTGGCGTTCGGCGCCGCGTCGAAGACCGGGACGTCGAGGTAGACCATGTCGAGGCGATCCGCCCGCACGTCGAACTGCGAGTAGCCGTGGATCCCACCACGGTACTGCTGCACCCACGGCGAGCGGTCGCGGATCTCCTGCTCGGGGAAGTCCGGCCCCGGCGACGTGACCGAGCCGCCGACGTACTCCACGGCCGCCGGCTTGCGGTTGGGGTTGGCGGCCATCGCCTCGAAGTCGCTGGCCAGCAGGCTCGCCATGAAGACGTGGGCGTCGCCGGTGAGCAGGACGACGTTGTCGATCTGCGCCCGCTCGATCTCGGCGAGCAGGCGCGTGCGCTCCTCCGAGTAGCCGTCCCAGCTGTCGCCGCTGTCGCGCTCCTCGCCCTCCTGCCGCGCCGCGGCGACCACCTGATTGCCGACGAACTTCCACGTCGCGCGCGAGGCCTTCAGCTCGGCGATCAGCCACTCGAGCTGAGCCCCGCCGAGCATGCTGCGCGGCTGGCCGTCGTTCTTGCCGCTGCGGTACTGGCGCTCGTCGAGCAGGAAGAGGTCGGCCAGCACGCCGAACTGGAGCTTCTTGTAGATCCGGTGGCGCTCGCGGGGGAACGTCATGCGCGGCAGCCACTCGAACGCGGCGCGGTAGGCCGCCTCGCGCTGGGCGGCCGCGGGCGGCGGGTCGTTGTTGGTGTAGTTGTTGGCGACCTCGTGGTCGTCCCAGATGTGGGCCGTCGGGTGCGAGCGGTGCAGCGCGCGCAGCCCCGGGTCGGTGCGGTACAGGGCGTACTTGCGCCGGTAGGAGCGCAGGTCCACGGCGTCGATGGTGTCGCGCCGGACGTCCGCGCCCGCGCGCTCGTAGACGTAGTCGCCGAGGAACACGTAGAGGTCGAGGTCGGCGAGCCCGGACGCGTGCTGGTGGGCGCCGTAGAAGCCGCTCGGCCAGTGCTGGCAGGAGGAGAACGCCATCCGCAGGGGCTCGGGCGCCCCCGGGTCGGGCGCGGTGCGCGTGCGGCCGATCTCCGACACGCCGGTGCCCGACTCCCAGACGTAGAAGTACTCCGTCCCGGGGTCCAGCCCGCCGATGCGGGCCTTCAGGGTTCCGTTGACGCCGCCGCCGGTCGGGACGATCGCGGTGGCCACGACGCGGCGCATCCCGCTGTCGCGCGCGACGACGAGACGCGCGCCGGAGCGCGGGCGCGCGGTCTCCAGCCGCGACCAGAACGTGACGGCGTTTGCCGTCGGCTCGCCGCTCGCGACGCCGTCGAGGAAGGAGCCCGGCCCGACGCGCGGCTTGGTGGCGAGCAGCTTGCGCCCCCAGGCGGGCGGGACGGCGGCGAGCGCCCCCGCGACGGTGGCGGAGGCGACGAGCTCGCGGCGGGTGAGGTGGACCTTCCTCACTTCAGGCGGAAGAGGACGGTGGACGGGACGAGGCGGCGGGTGCCCCCCAGGCCGGCGGCGTCGATCCGCAGCCGGTACAGGCCGTGGCGCAGGCGCCGGACGCGCGGCAGGAGGACGAGCTGTCCGCGGCCGCGCAGGGTCGGGACGAAGGCGCGGGCGTAGGTGACGCCGCCGGGCCCGCGCAGCTCGACGCGCGCGGCGCACACGGGACCGCGCAGGACGCGCAGCGCCAGCTCGAAGGCGCGGGTCCGCCCCAGCTGCTTGACCTTGCGCGACGCGCGTGCCGGGCCGCCGCGGACCTGCGGCCGCGCGGAGGCCAGGCAGCCGCCGCCGGACTCGGCGTCGCCACGGATCCCCTCGCGGAAGGTGACCGACGCCGACGACTCGGGCGTCGGGCGATCGGTCCCGATGCGAATCCACACGGCCTTCTTCGTGCGCACGCGCACGGGAAGGACGAGCGGGCCCGGGCCGTCGCGGTCCACGCAGCCGAGGAGCGTCGAGGCGCGCGGCCGCGAGCCGGCGAAGACCGAGAGGGCGGCGGCCTGCTCGCCGACGGCGCTCACGGTCCACGCGCCGACGCGCTTCGGGCTGGCGCGGCGCCAGACGCCGGCGACGCTCGGGCACGACGGGACGGCCGGGTCCTCCCCGGTCGTCGTCGCGCCGCCGAGGTACACCGTCGACTGGCCGCTGCGCGGGATCCGCGGCGTCGCGTTCCCGGCGCGGTCGCCGAGCGGCGCGTCGAGCGGCGGAAGGGCGATCTCCTCGAGCGTGAGCAGGGCGCGCTCGTCTTCGGCCGAGCCCGCGGGCCCGCGGCGGCCGACCTGGAGCAGGACCTGCTGGAAGGCGGGAACGCGGATGCGCAGGGCGGTCGTGCGGTCCTCGGTCGCGTCGTCGCCGAACACGCCGATCCCGGCGCAGGCGTTCGGGCGCGTGGGCGGCGGGCCGGGCCGCTCCTGGACGAAGGCGGCGAGGTCGATCGCGTCGGTCGTGCGGCCGACGGACTCGAAGGTCAGCTCCCGGACGTTCGGGCTCGACGGGACGAGGTACCAGACGGTGCGGGCCATCGACGTGGCGCCCAGGCACTGGGCGACGCCGAGGTCCGGGGTGGCCTCCGCGAGCTCGGCGGTGGCCTGTCGCTCGATCGGGAAGCCGTTGCGGGCGGAGTAGCCCTCGAACGCGCCAGGGGCGGTGAAGCCGTCGTTCGGCGGGGGGGCCGCGAGCGCCGGCGCGGGGAGCGCGAGGGCGGCGAGCGCAGCGATCAGCAGTCGGGCCACGGCGGGCATCTCCGGTCCAGACTCACGAGGGTGGCGGGAGTTGCGGTCGGAACGGCCACCCCGCCCGCTAGGTTGCCGCCCCGTGGCGGCCGACGACCTGCAGACCCTCGCCGCGCTGCTGGGCGCTGGTGCGGCGGGCGCCGCGCTCGTGCTCGACTCGCGCCGCCGGGCGTTCGCGATGCTGGCGGCCCTGGGCTTCGCCGCGCTCGCCCTCGGGTTCCTCGTCTCGGATCAGGTCGACGACGCGGTGGCGCCGTCGCCGGCGCTCGTGGCGTTCACCGCCGTGCCCTTCGCGATCGTCGGCCTCGCCCTCGTCGTGCTCTTCCACCGGCGGCCGCAGACCCTCCCGCTGGCGCTCGTCTTCGTCCTGCCGTTCCGCGTCCCGGTGACGATCGGCAGCGAGACCGCCTCGCTGCTCATCCCGCTGTACGGCGTCATCGCCGCGGGGTGCGTCGCCTTCCTCCTGCGCGCGGGCGACGCCGAGGCGGACCCGCGCGCCCGCCGGCTGCGGTGGGCGCTGGCCGCGATGCTCGTCCTCTACGCGGTCCAGACGCTCTACTCGACGGATACCTCGCACGCGGTCAAAAACCTGTGCTTCTTCTACATCCCCTTCGCGCTGCTCTTCCGGCTGCTGCTCGACGCCGCGTGGACGCCGAAGCTCGTCGTGCGCGCGTTCGCGGTGATGGTCGCGCTGGCGCTCGTCTTCGCCGCGGTGGGGTTCTTCGAGTACGCGACCGGGCGGCTGCTGATCACCAACGCGAAGCTGCTCGACGCCAACGACGTCAAGCCGTACTTCCGCGTGAACTCGGTCTTCTTCGACCCGAACATCTACGGGCGCTACCTGGCGCTGACGATGACGGGGCTCGCCGGGGCGCTGCTGTGGTCGCGCCGCCCGCGCGAGGGCGTGTGGATCGCGGTGATCCTCGCGGTGCTGTGGGGCGGGCTCGTGCTGTCGCTCTCGCAGTCGAGCTTCGCCGCGCTGCTCATCGGGCTCGCCGTGCTCGCCGCGCTGCGCTGGCGGGCGCGGCCGGTGCTGGGCGCGGCGGTCGTCGCGGCGGTCGCGGCGGCGGGGGTGATCGCGTTCGCGGGCGACGAGGTCGGCGTGAAGACCGGGTCGGAGGCGTCCGTCAACCGCTCGACCAGCGGGCGCGTGGACCTCGTGCAGGGCGCCGTGAACATGATCGCCGACCGGCCGGTCTGGGGCTTCGGGTCGGGGTCGTTCGCCGAGCGCTACCGGGTCCGCGAGCACGTGCGCTCCGAGCGGATCGCCGCCGTCTCCCACACGACGCCGCTGACCATCGGCGCCGAGCAGGGCGCGATCGGGCTGATCGGGTACGCGTTCGTGCTGTGGGCCGCGCTCTCGCTGCTGTTCGGGAGGCTGCGAGGGGCGCTGGCCGCGCGCGACGACGCCGCGGACCCCCCGCGGGCCGACGCCGCCGCGCCGCCCTCCGCGCCGCCCCCGCTCCCCGCCGTCGCGCGCGCCGTCCTGGCCGCCGGCTTCTGCGGCCTCGTCGCGCACACGCTCGTCTATGCCGCGTTCCTCGAGGACCCGTTCCTGTGGACGCTGCTGGCGGTGGCGGCCGCCGTTCCGCTCGCGGCGCGCGAGCCGGCGCCCGCGGCCGAGGGGGCGCCGCGAGGCGCCCGCCTCACCCCCGCCCCGGCCTGACCGCCGCCCCCGCGCTCCTACCATGGCCCGCGTGCTTCCCCCCCGCCGCCGCACGCGAGTGCTCCTCGCGTTGCTCGGGGTCGCGGTCGTCGCGGGGGCCGTCGCCTCGTTGCTCGTCTATCGCGCCGCGACCGTCGACCCTGGCAACGTCTCGAACCCGAACGTCGAGTTCGACGAGCAGGCGCCCGTCGAGAAGGAGCCCAAGCCCGCCGACCGCTCGCAGTGGCCGCTCTACGGCTTCTCGAAGGACCACCGGCGCTACTACCGCACGCCGAAGCGCATGCCGGTCCGCGGGCCGTGGGGCCGGGTCTGGCGCTACCGCGCGTCGGCGCTGCTCGAGTTCCCGCCGGTCATCTACCGCGGCTCGCTCTACCAGCTCGCCGACGACGGCGTCCTCTACTCGCTGCGCAAGAACACCGGGCGGCTGCGGTGGAAGCGCGACATCGGGTTCCTGTCGGCCTCCTCCCCGGCGATCGGCGGCGGCTCGCTCTACGCGACGGTGCTCGAGCGCGGGCGCGGGGTGAAGGCCGGGCGCGTGGTGTCGCTGCGCCTCAGGCGCGGCGGGGTGAAGTGGTCGCGCAACCTCTCGTCGCGGTCGGAGTCCTCGCCGCTGCTGCACCGCGGGCGCATCTACTTCGGCACCGAGGGCGGAACGCTCTACTGCCTCAACGCCCACAACGGCAGGACGGTCTGGCGCTACCAGGCCGACGGCGCGATCAAGGGCTCCCCCACGCTGTCGAACGGGAAGCTCTACTTCGGCGACTACGGCGGGCACGTGCACGCCGTCCGGCTGACCAACGGGCACCGGGTGTGGGAGGCGTCGCCGGCAGCCCGGGCCCTGCGGTCCGGGCGGTTCTACGCGACCGCCGCCGTCGCCTACGGGCGGGTGTTCATCGGGAGCACCGACGGGCGCCAGTACTCGCTGTCGGCGCGCAACGGCAGGCTCGCGTGGGCGCGGCAGACCGGCAACTACGTCTACTCGTCGGCGGCGGTGCACGACGTGCCGAAGGTCGGACCCACCGTCTTCTTCGGCTCGTACGACGGGCACTTCTACGCGCTGAGCGCGAAGACCGGGGGCGTGCGGTGGAAGTTCCGGTCGGGCGGGCGGATCTCGGGTGCGGCCACGATCATCGGCCGCGCCGTCTTCTTCGCCGACCTCGGCAAGCGCCTGACGTACGGGCTGTCGCTCCCGACGGGGAAGGTCTTCTTCAAGCGCGGCCCGGGCGCGTTCGACCCGATGATCTCCGACGGCCGCCACCTCTTCCAGACCGGCCACCACTCCGTGACGGCGCTGCTGCCGGCGCGCGAGGCGCGCGAGGAGCTGCGCAAGCGCCGCGAGCGCGCCCGCGCGGGCCGCAAGCCCCGCGACGAGACCGGCGACAAGAAGCGCGGCCGCGCCGGCGACAAGAAGCGCGGCCGCGCCGGCGACAAGAGGCGCGGCCGCTCCGGCGACAAGAAGCGCGGCCGCTCCGGCGGGAACAAGCGCGGCCGCTCCGCCAAGCCGCGCACCTCGCGCGCCGAGCGCCGCAAGAAGACGCGCGAGCGCCGGGCGCGGCAGGCCCGTCAACGGCGCGCGCGGAAGGCGCGGGCCGCCCGGGCCCGCGCGCTCCGGCGCTGCCGCCGCCACACCACGCGGAGCGCCCGGCGGCGATGCCGCCGGGCGGTCTTCGGGATCCGGCGCTAGCGCGCCAGCGTCACGACGCCGCGGTACGCGCCCGCGGCGATCGTCAGCTTCACCGTCCGCTTGCGCGCCAGCGACCGCTTGGCCGCCTTGGTGAACCGCAGCGTCGCCTTGCCGCCGCTGCGGGCCTTGCCGCGGGCGACGAGCCGCCCGCCCGCGAGCGCCTTGACGGCCGTCCCGCGCTTGACGCCGTCGAGCTTGACCGTCAGGCCGCGCTTCAGGGCGGTCCGGAGCCTCACCGCCGCGGTCGCCGTCTTGACCGGCGTCACCGGGTTGTCCGGGTCGGTGGGCTTCGGCTTCGGGGCGGGCGACGGACCGGGGCCCGGCGCCGGGCCGCCGGCGCGGTCGATCTGCTCGCAGTCGGGCGAGACCGTGTCGATCCCGTCCGCGACGACCTTGTCCTGCCCGGCGCCGCAGGTCACCGAGTCGGCCTCGCCGTCGCGCACGTCCACGACGTCGTTGCCGTACGGGTACTTGCACCACAGCGGGCCGCAGTCGCCGGTCGCGAGGTCGGCGGACACGACGTCCCTGCCCGGGCCGCCGACGATGTCGTCATCGCCGTAGCCGCCGTCGAGCTTGTCGTTTCCGGTGCCGCCGTCGATGTGGTCCTCGCCGTCGCCGCCGCGCAGCTCGTCGTTGCCGCCGTTGCCGATCAGCTCGCCGTTCGCGCCGACCTGGTGCAGCTTCACGTACTCGTCTGCGTCGCTGCCGACGACGCGTCCGCCCGGGTCGGAGAGCATCAGCCGCTCGACGCCGCGCAGGTCGTCGCCCTCGCCGGGACGGCCGTCGTCCGCGCCGCCGCCGAGCGTGATGTTCACGGGCGGGTCGAGGTCGCTGACGCGCGAGCTGTAGTCGCCCTCGATGGTGTCGATGCCGGCGCCGCCGTCGACGACGTCCGCCCCCGGCTCCTCGTAGCCGTCCGGAGCGAGCGTGTCGTTGCCGTCGCCGCCCATCAGGTGGTCGTCACCGGAGTAGCCGATCAGCTGGTCGTCGCCGGCGCCGCCGTCGAGGCTGTCGTTGCCCTTGCGGCCCTCGAGGATGTCGTCGCCGTCGCCGCCGGTGAAGGTCTCGTTCAGCTTGTCGCCGGTCAGCTGGTCCTTGCCGGAGCCGCCGTCGACGGTGATCCGCAGGCCGGCCTTGAGATCCGACGAGGACGCGTACCAGTCGTCGCCGTCGCCGAGCTCGTACCGCACGGCCGCCGGCGTCGGGCACTCGACGAAGCCGTAGTCGGCGGCGTGGTCGTCACAACCCGCCGGGACCTCGGTCACCGGCGAGCTCGAGCCGACGTAGATGCGGATCAGGTCGGGGGTGTCGTAGCCGGGCTGGAGGCCGACGTTGTTCGTCTCGCCGTCGGCGGCGGTGAACACGATGGCGTCGCCGTCCGTCGTGATCTTCGCGGCGGAGGCAGAGGAGGCGGGCACTACGACAGCGGCGCCGCAGAGCGCTGTCAGGAGGAGGGTTCGGGTCTGCATGGGTCGCACCCTCGCCGCCCGACCCCCCGGGCCGCGTCGGGGAAACCCCCTTGTCTCCCCCAACCGTGCGACGAACGCCGTACGCGACGCGGATTGCCGTCCGCGCGAGCGGGGAACGCTCCCGCATGGCTCTCAACGAGAACGAGGTCGCGACGCGGACGCTGAGCGACGGCAACGAGATCCCGCTGCTGGGCTTCGGGGTGTGGCAGGTGCGCGACGGGCGCGAGTGCGAGGAGGCCGTCGGCTGGGCGCTCGAGGCCGGCTACCGCCACATCGACACCGCGCAGGCGTACGGCAACGAGGCGAGCGTCGGCCGGGCGCTGCGGGAGAGCGGCGTGCCGCGCGAGGACGTCTACATCACGACGAAGTTCTATCCGCGCAGGGACGATCCCGAGGCCGAGGCGCAGCGCAGCCTCGAGCGGCTCGGCGTCGAGTACGTCGACCTCTACATCGTCCACTGGCCCGAAGGAGGCCCGACGTGGACGTGGGACGGGATGCAGCGCGCTCACGAGCGCGGCTGCGCCCGCTCGATCGGCGTGTCGAACTTCAGCGTCGCCGAGCTGGACGAGCTGCGCGAGGCCGCGGACGTCCCGCCGACCGTCAACCAGGTCCAGTTCAGCCCGTTCGAGTTCCGGCGCGGCCTCCTGGAGGCGTGCGAGGAGCGGGGCGTCGTCGTCGAGGCCTACAGCCCGCTGGGAACCGGTCGCCACCTCGGCGACGCGACGGTCGCCGAGGTCGCCGACCGGCTCGGGCGCACGCCCGCCCAGGTCCTCGTCCGCTGGTGCCTGCAGCGCGGCCTCGTCGTCCTCCCGAAGTCCACCCACCGCGAGCGGATCGAGGAGAACGCCCGGGTCCTCGACTTCACGCTGGCCGACGAGGACATGGAGGTCCTCGACGGGCTCGACACCACCGGCGGCACCGACCGCGCCCGCGAGAAGAAGTGGTGGTGAGGAGCTCTCCGTAGCGGGCCGCTACGCCTTGGGGGGACCGAGGGCGAAAGACAGGGGTCGCCTCCTCATGCCACGACGCCTTCGAGCCGGAAGGCTCCTGGCATGCCTGAATACACCCCCCTCGTGGCCTCGCCATCGACCCGGCCCGCCAAGAGCGGGGCGACGGGACGTCTCACGACCCCGCTCATCCTCGCCGTCACGGTGATCTTCATCGCAGCCGTCGGCTGGTCGACGCAGAAGCACGAATCCAAGTCCCAGGCGCAGATCGCGGGCCCGACGAAGGCGCTCGCCGCGGCGATCCAGGCCGCCGACCCGTCCGCCGCGCCGGAAGGCGCCGAGGGCTACGTCAAGGGCGTCCGCGAGCAGTTCGGCCGCGTCCGCGTCGCCCGGTTCCTGGACGCATACACCGCGCGAAATGGAGCCGGCAGGACCGCCACGACCGACACCCTGAGCGAGATCCTCGTCCGCGCAAGGCGCGGGGCCGGCGTGCTCGAGCTCAGCTTCGACGGGGCAACCATCAACGGGGTGCGCGAACTGGAGCCCGGCGAGGCCCATACCGACCTGAGCGCGGCCGACGAGGCAGCCGTCGCGCGCGGCTTCGCGCGGCGCGGCGGCAGGCCGGCGAACATCACCGTGCTCGACGGGACGTTCACCCGGGCGGAGATCGGCTGAGCGTCTCACGCTGGAGTTGCGCCGCACCGCCGGCCGCTCGACGCACATCCGCGCGCGGTTTTGCGGCTCACACCGTCGCCGAGCGCTGCTCGGCGCCGTGCGTCCAGCTGACCGTCCGCCCCGTCAGCTTCAACGACCGCGACGGGATGTCCGCGACCGGCCCGCGGTCGAGCTCGCGCAGCCTCGATGGCCCGGGGACCGAGACGAGCACGACGGTCGCGTCCGAGGGCGTGTAGCACTCCCGGAACTCGTCGTCCTGGCTCGGGACGTAGACGCCGGCGACGACGCCGTTCGTGCCGAGCACGAAGTGCTTCGACCGCGGGAAGTACGCCTGCCTGTCGTCCGCGCAGGTGCTCGACTCGGCGGTGTGGAAGCGCCAGACCTCGCGTCGGCTGCCCGACCGCAGGTCGATCACGATGCGCGTGTGCTGTTGGATCCCCCCGGGGCTGTCCTGCTCGAACTGGCTGAAGAGGACGAAGCGCCCGGCGGTCTTCACGATCCCGAACTTCGCCTCCAGCGGGCTTGAGGGGCTCGGGTCGAAGCCGCGCGTGTGGCCGAGGCGGTGCACCGGGCCGGCGGCGCGGTCGCAGCCGTAGTAGGTCGTGGTCGGCTCGCCCCCGTTGCGACCGGGGGTCCGGCGGCTGACGACGCGGATGGAGGGCGTCTTCACGACGCTCTTGCCCGCCATCGCCTTGCAGGCGCGCGAGGCGCCGGAAGCGGTTGCCGATGACGTCGCCGCCGCGCACGCGAGAGCGAGAAGAGCGATGACCGCTGCGCCGCGGTTGGGCATCTCGGCGGCGCTCCTCTTCAGCGTCGTGCGATCTCGACAGCACTGCTGACGCCATCTTCCCAGGGTTCTCCATGGCCGGGGAGAACCGTCCGGGCGTTCGTCGCGGCGAGCACGTCAAGTGACTGGACCGCCAGGTCGGCGTCCGCGGTGTGCGGGCCGCGCGCGACTTGTGGCCCTTGACGCCCGCGCGGGCCGCGGGCGACGTCGAGGGTCACGAGCGCGTCTCCCGTGAACAGGAGCGATCGCTCCTCGAGGAACAGCGCGCAGCTACCGGCGGTGTGCCCCGGAACATGAAGGACGCGGGGCGAGCCCGGCACGTCCACGACCTCTCCGTTGTCGAGCTCGTCGAGCCGAGCCACCGGTGGCGTCCGGAGGATTCCCTTGGCGACGGCAGCGACGATGAAGGACGCGTACCACGGCCGCCAGATGTACCGCACGATGCCGCGGTCGCTGAGATGCTTCTCGCCGCGCAGGAACGGCCCGTCGGCCGAGTGGGACAAGACTCGCGCCCCGGAGGTCCGCAGGCGCTCCGCGTTGCCGGCGTGATCGCGATGGTGATGGGTGATCAGGACGGCATCGACGTCGGCCGGCGAGTACCCGAGGCGCGACAACGCCGAGACGAACTCGCGCCAGTCGCGCGGAAAGCCCGCATCGAGCACCGTAAGCCGGCCGCCGTCCTCGACCAGGTACCAGTTCGTCGACACGCTCGACAGCCGGTGCACGCCAGGGCCCACGTGCGTCAGACGAAGCGCCATCGCTCTCGATTATCCACGGGGCGGGTGCGCGATGAACAGCTGGGCCGTCCGATCGAATCCCTTCCGGCCTGGACGAGAAGCAGCAGAGGCCCAGGTCACCGCGCACCGTCCTGCCTGACCCGCGGTATGCGCGGGTTGTCCAGGACAGCTCGCGACAGCCTGGGCACCGCGGATCGTTGTAGTGCGAACGATTCCGTTCCTTTGGGCTACCTTCTAGTGCGTCCCGTCCGCCGCCCGAGGTCCCCTCCTGTGCGCTCTCTGACCCGCCTCCTCGTCGTCTGCCTGCTCGGCGCCGCCGCCGCGCTGCCCGCGACCGCGTCCGCAGCCGACCCCGGCAAGAAGCCGCTCAGGTTCGCCGTCGACAAGATCGGCCCGAACGGGGACATCAGCTGCACGATCGAGGCGGACCTCTACACGCCGGTCGGCGCGTCGAAGGACGACCCGGTGCCGGCGATGCTCGCGACCAACGGCTTCGGCGGCTCGAAGAACGACTTCGGCACGCTCGGGATGAGCTACGCCCGCCGTGGCTACGCCTTCCTGGCCTACTCCGGGCTCGGCTTCGGCGGCAGCGACTGCAAGATCACGCTCGACGACCCCGACTACGACGGCAAGGCCGGCAGCCAGCTCGTCGACTTCCTGGCCGGGACGAAGGCCGCCGAGGACGGCACGAAGATCGACTTCATCGCCAAGGAGGCGCCGGGCGACCCGGTCGTCGGGATGATCGGCGGCTCCTACGGCGGGCAGATCCAGTTCGCCATCGCCGGCATCGACCCGCGGATCGACGCGCTCAACCCGCAGATCACGTGGAACGACCTCTCCTACTCGCTCGGCCCCAACAACACCGACTTCGTCAAGGGCGTCACGTACGGGACGCCGGGCGTCATCAAGTCGGACTGGCCGGTGCTGTTCACGGCGCTCGGGTTCGCGGACCCCGTCAAGAGCGGCGACGCCGACGCCAGCCACCTCGGCCCGTGCCCGAACTTCAACGATCAGGTCTGCCCGTCGCTCGCGACGTCGGCGACGCTCGGCTACCCGCAGCCCGACACGCTCGCGTTCCTGCGCCACGCGTCGGTCGCGACCTACATGGACCGCATCCGCATCCCGACGTTCCTCTCCCAGGGCCTCAGCGACTCGCTGTTCGACGAGCAGGAGGCGGTCGCGACCTACCAGGCGCTGCGCGCGCAGGGGACGCCGGTGAAGATGCTCTGGCGCTCCAACGGCCACTCCGGCGGCGGCCTCGGCGGGCAGGAGAGCGACTCAGCGAACCTGGAGAAGGCCTACGAGAGCCGGCTCGAGCTCGAGTGGTTCGACTTCTACCTGAAGGGGATCGGCGACCCGCCGAAGCTCGACTTCTCGTTCCTGCGCGACTGGGCGCTGCCGGAGAGCGGCGACGCCGCGCCGGCGGTCGGCCAGACGCCGACCTACCCGGCCGGCACCGACCGCACGTTCTTCCTCTCCTCCGACGGCGCGCTCGTCACGTCCGCCGACAAGATCCAGGCCGGCAGCGCGATGTTCGCGGCGATCAGCGGCTCGGCGACGGGCAGCGGCAACGGCTTCCAGAACCCGCCCGTGCCCGAGGACCCCGCCTCGTCGACGACCTTCACCAGCGACCCGCTCCCGGCGGACTTCGACTTCGTCGGGATCCCGCGCTTCACGGTCTCGCTCGACGCGCCGGTGCACGCCCAGACGCAGGGCGGCGACCCGGGCGCGAAGCTCGTCCTCTTCGCCAAGCTCGTCGACGTCGACGGCTCGGACGTCACGCTGCCGCGAGGCCTCTCGTCCGCCGTGCGCGTCGCCGACGTGACGAAGCCGGTGACGATCGAGCTGCCGGGCACCGCCTACCGGTTCGGCAAGGGCCACCAGATGCGGCTCGTGATCTCGACGAGCAACGCGACGAACCACGGCAACAACGTCTCCGGCCCGGTGTCGATCAAGCTCGACCCGAAGTCGCCGTCGCCGCTGACCGTCCCGCAGCTCGGCCAGCAGGTCGGCGCCCCGGGCTCGGGCCCCAGTGGGACGACGTCGTTCGAGGCCGCCGAGGGCGCGCCGCCGCCGGAGCAGGCCGTGCGCCCGGCCTTCGCCGCGGGCAACAACGGCGCGGCGCGGCTGCCCAGCTCCCGCCGCTGCGCGAGCCGCAGGCACTTCATCATCCACCTGAAGAAGGCGCCGCGCGGGGACCGCATCAAGAAGGTCACCGTGACGATCAACGGCAAGCGCCAGAAGGTCATCCGCGGCAAGCGCATCCGCGCGCGGGTCGACCTGCGCGGGCTGCCGAAGGGCACCATCCGGGTGCTGATCACCGTGCGCACGAAGAAGGGCCGGACGCTGCGCAGCGCCCGGACCTACCACACGTGCGGGGGCGTCAAGCGGCCGTAGGGGGATCCCGCGGCCGATCGGGCTCGGCCAGCCGGCGGGCGAGCTCGTCGCGCGAGTGGATGTCGAGCTTGCGGTAGACGTGCCGCAGGTGGTACTCGATCGTCTTCGGGCTGAGGAAGAGCGCCGCCGCGGCCTCGCGCGTCGTCCTCCCGGCGGCGAGCAGCAGCCCGATCTGCAGCTCCTGCGGCGTCAGATCGTCGATCGTGCTCGGATCGCGCCGGCGCACCGTCTCGCCCGTCGCCGCCAGCTCGGCGCGTGCGTGGTCCGCCCACGGGCGCGCGCCGAGCTGGTCGAACGCCTCGACGGCCATGCGGAGCTGGTGGCGGGCCGACGAGCGGCTGCGAGCGCGGCGCAGACGCTGACCGAACGCGAGCCGCGTGCGGGCGGTCTCGAAGACGTCCGGCGTCCGCTCGTGCAGGGCGAGCGCCTGCTCGAACGCGGCGCTGGACTCCTCGTCGCCGGCCAGCTGCCCTTCGCAGCGCAGGGCGCGGGCCAGCGACCACGGCTGGCCCTTGGCTCGCGCCGCGGCGGCGTAGGCGCGCCCGGCCGCCCGCGCATCGTCGTCGCGCCCGAGCCGCAGGCAGGCGTCGGCGAGATCGGCGCCCGGCCACAGGTCGACGTCCGTGATGCCGAGCTCCGCGACCACACGCTGCTGGTGCTCGAAATGGCGCGCGGCCTCGGCGGCGTCGCCGAGGGCGAGCGCCAGATCGCCCAGGGCGGCGATCACCCAGACCTCGTGCAGCCGCGTGCCGAGCGCCCCGCTGAGCGCCAGCGCCTCGGAGGCGGCCGCGCGGCACTCCTCCTCCTGGCCCCGGCGGGCGTGCAGCCAGGCCAGGCCGGCGAGGGCGAAGGCGAGCGCCGTGTCCTGGCCGGCCTCGCGCGCGAGAGCGACCGCCTCGCGGTAGGTCGCCTCGGCGACCGACCACCGGTCGGTCGTCGCCTGGTCGAGGGCGGCGAGGTTCAGCACGAAGGGGAGCACGCCGACGGCGGCGCCGGCGCGTGCCGTGCTGAGCGCCTCGCCGAGCAGCGGGCGGCCGGCGCCGCTCTCGCGCAGGAACATCGGTGCGATCGCCAGCCACGGCAGGAGCTCGAGGTCGTCGCCCAGCCGGCGGTCGGCCTCGGCGAGCGCGACCGCCTCGTGGATGGCCTCGGCCCCGGCCGCCGCGTCGCCGCCCAGCACGTTCGCCATCCCGGCCGCCATCGCCGCCAAGAAGCGCGAGCGCGTCGACGCGTCCGCCGGCAGCGCGGCCCGGGCTCGCGCGGCGACCGCGAGCATCTCGGCGGGGTCGCCGGCGTAGAAGCAGGCGGTGGTCGCCTCGGCGAGCATGCCGACGGCGCGCTCGGGGTCGGCGCGCTCCGCCGCCGCCGTCAGGATCGCGTGGCCCCGCATGATCGGTCCGCGGCGCGTCGCGATGTGGCCGGCGAGCTGATCGATCCTGACGGTCTCCGCGGGGTCCTCCGCGCACGCGCGGGCCTCCTCCAGCAGCTGCTCGGCGCGATCCGCGAGGCCCCCGAGCCAGGCACAGTCGGCGGCCTTCCGGAGCAGCGGCCCGCGCCGCTCGTCGTCGCCGGCGAGCCGCGCGGCGCGCTCGAACGCCGCCGCCGCCGCTGCGTACGCGCTCCGCTCACGGGCCCGGGCGCCCGCGTGCTCGAGGGCTTCGGACGCGGCGTCGTCGGGACCGACGGCCGCGGCGGCGAGGTGCCACGCGCGCCGGTCCACGTCGCGGTCGGGCAGCGCCATGGCCAGCGCACGGTGCGCGGCGCGGCGCTCCGCGGCGGGCGCGTCCGCGTAGACCGCCGAGCGGGCCAGCGGGTGGCGGAACTCCACGCTGCCGGCGCCCATGCTGACGAGCCCCGCGCCCTCCGCGGCCGCCAGCGCCGACAGGTCGAGGCCGGCCCGCGCGGCTGCGCGACCCAGGAGGGCCAGGTCGCCCGAGTCGCTCGCGGCCGCGAGGACGAGGGCTCCGCGCGCTGCGCCGTCGAGGTCGTCGGCGCGGCGCAGGAACGCCCGCGCGATGCTCGCGGAGATGAGCAGCGGCGCGCCCTCGGGGGCCAGCGCGAGCTGGTCGGTCGCCGAGCCGAGCTCGAGCATCGCCAGCGGATTGCCCGCCGTCGCGTCGTGCAGCCTGCGGGCGGTGGCCGCATCGAGTCCGCCGAGCAGCGCGTGGGCCTCGTCGACCGACAGCCCGCCGAGCCGCAGCGTCGGCAGCTCGCCGCCCGCCAGCACGCACGCCGCGCCGTCGCGGGCCGCGACGAACACCGCGACCGGATCAGCGAGCAGGCGGCGGAAGGCGAACAGCAGCGCCTGCGCGCTCGACTCGTCGAGCCACTGCGCGTCGTCGACTACGACCGCCACCGGCCGCTGCTCGGCGTACGCGGCGAGCAGGCTGAGCGTCGCCGCTCCGACCGCGAAGCGGTCCTGCGCCGGACCGTGGCGCAGCGCGAGCGCCGTCTCGAGCGCCACGCGCCGCGGCTCCGGAATCGTCTCGAGGAGCCCGAGCGCGGGCCGCAGCAGCTCGAGCAGGGAGGCGAACGGGATCTGCGCCTCGGACTCGACGCCCTGTGCACGCAGGAGGTGCATGCCGTCGGCGCGCTCCGCGGCGAGATCGAGCAGCGCCGTCTTGCCGACGCCGGGCTCGCCGACGAGCACGAGCGCGGCGCTCGCCCCGGCCCGCGCACGGGCGAGAGCGAGCTCGATCTCGGCCCGCTCCTGCTCGCGTCCGAGCAGCATGGCGCGAGTCTAAGCGCTGGATGTCGCCGTCCGGGGGAGGCGCCCAGGACTAGGTGGCCCCCGGATGCGATCGGAGACGGGCGGGCCTACGGTCGCCGTGAACCGACCCGAGGAGAGGCCACATGACGACCACGCAGCAGCGCACCGAGATCGACCCGGACGCGCTCCAGCAGTTCGTCTTCCGCGCCGTCGAGGAGGTCGGCGCGACGCTCAACGCCGCGCTCGTCGTGATGGGCGACAGGCTCGGCCTGTACCGCGCGCTCGCCGGCGCGGGCGCGCTCTCGCCGGCCGAGCTGGCCGAGCGCACCGGCACCGCGGAGCGGTACGTCCGCGAGTGGCTGAACGCCCAGGCGGCCGGCGGCTACGTCGAGTACGACCCCGAGAGCGGGCGGTACACGCTGCCTCCCGAGCAGGCCGCGGCGATGACCGATCCCGACAGCCCCGCCTTCCTGCCCGGGTTCTTCCAGCTCGCGCTGGGCTCGGTGATCGACTCGCCGCGCATCGTCGAGCGGGCCCGCACCGGCGAGGGCCTCGGCTGGCACGAGCACGTGCACGACGTCCACGACGGCTGCGAGCGCTTCTTCCGCCCGGGCTACAACGCGAACCTGATCAGCGAGTGGCTGCCCGCGCTCGACGGCGTCGTCGAGAAGCTCGCGCGCGGCGCTCGCGTCGCCGACGTGGGCTGCGGCCATGGCTCGTCGACGATCCTCATGGCGCAGGCGTTCCCGCGCTCGACGTTCGTCGGCTCGGACTACCACGAGGGGTCGATCGAGACGGCGCGTCGCCGCGCCGAGGAGGCCGGGGTCGCGGACCGCGTGGGCTTCCGGACCGAGCCCGCATCGGGGTACAGTGGCGACGGCTACGACCTCGTCACGATGTTCGACTGCCTGCACGACATGGGCGACCCGCTCGGCGCCGCCCGCCACGTGCGCTCGACGCTCGCCCCCGACGGCACCTGGATGATCGTCGAGCCGAACGCCGGTGACCGTGTCGAGGACAACCTCAATCCGGTCGGCCGCGCGTACTACGCCTTCTCGACGCTGCTGTGCACGCCCGCCTCGCTGTCACAGGAGGTCGGGCTCGCGCTCGGCGCGCAGGCCGGCGAGGCGCGGATCCGCGACGTGGTCGAGGGCAGCGGCCTGACGCGCTTCCGCCGCGCCGCAGAGACGCCGTTCAACCTGGTCTTCGAGGCTCGGCCGTGACGATCGCGGCGCCCGCGAGCGAGGTCGCGCTCGCGGGCGCCGCGCGCCGCGAGCAGACGCGCGCGCTCTACCCCGATACCCAGGGCTTCGCCGAGCGCGACGGAGCGCGGCTGTTCTTCGAGCTCTACGGCACGGGCGAGGAGACCGTCTTCCTCCTGCCGACGTGGTCGCTCGTGCACTCGCGGCACTGGAAGATGCAGATCCCCTACCTCGCGCGCCACTTCCGCGTGCTGGTCATGGACGGCCTCGGCAACGGCCGTTCGGACCGCTGCACCGAGCCCGCGCGGTACGGCGCCGAGGCCGGGGCGCGCGACTGCCTGGCGGTGATGGACGCGGCGGGGGTCGAGCGCGCCCTCGTCGTCTGCCTCTCGCGTGGCGCGCAGTGGGCGCTCGAGCTGTCGCGGCTCGCTCCGGAGCGCGTCGACGGCGCGGCGTTCATCGGCCCGCTGTTCCCGTACACGCCGTCGCACTGGCCGATCATGCTCCGGCCCGCGTTCGCGCGGCTCTTCGCCCGCCCGGCGCCCTTCTACCGCTGGTGGGGGCACATGAACGCCGTCCATTGGCGGGACGACTACGCCGAGTTCGCCGACTGGTTCATCTCGCGCTGCCTGCCGGAGCCGCATTCGACGAAGCCGATCGAGGACGGCATCGGGTGGGCGCTCGACGGCGACCCGGCCTCGCTCATCGCCTCCGGAACGGGCGAGGTCCACCACGACCGACGAACCCTCCGTCGGCTCGCGGCCGGCCTGCCCGAGCACGTGCTCGTCGTGCACGGGGACCGCGACCGGATCAACCCGTTTCGCGACGGCCGCGCGCTGGCCCGCCTGGCGGGTGGGCGCCTCGAGGTCGTGCGCGGCGCCGGCCACTTCCCGCACGCCCGCAAGCCCGTGCAGGTCAACGTCGCGCTGCGCGGCTTCGCCGAGCGGGCGTTCGGCCGGCCGCGCGACCCGACCGTGCACCGCTCGGACGACGGGCGCCCGCGGGTGCTCTACATCTCGTCGCCGATCGGCCTCGGCCACGCCCGGCGCGACGTGGCGATCGCGGACGAGCTGCGTCGCCTGCGGCCGGAGCTGCAGGTCGACTGGCTTGCCCAGGATCCGGTGACGCGGGTGCTGGAGGGCGCGGGAGAGCGCATCCACCCGGCGAGCGCCCACCTGGCCAACGAGTCGGCGCACATGGAGTCCGAGTCCGCCGAGCACGATCTGCACTGCTTCCAGGCGCTGCGCCGCATGGACGAGATCCTCGCCGCGAACTTCATGCTCTTCCACGACGTCGTGCGCGACACGCGCTACGACGCGTGGATCGGCGACGAGGCGTGGGAGCTCGACTACTACCTGCACGAGAACCCGGGCGAGAAGCGCGCGCCGTTCGTGTGGCTGACCGACTTCGTCGGCTTTTTGCCCGTGCCCGACGGCGGCGCGCGGGAGCGTGCGGTGACGACGGACTACAACGCGCAGATGATCGAGCACATCGATCGGCATCCGGGCGTCCGCGACCGCGCGATCTTCGTCGGCGACCCCGAGGACATCGTGCCCGACCGCTTCGGCGAGGACCTTCCGGCGATCCGCGCGTGGACCGAGGAGCACTTCGCGTTCGCGGGCTACGTCACGGGCTTCCGCCCGGTCGCGGCCGCGGAGCGCGAGGCGCTGCGCTCACAGCTCGGGTACGCGCCCGGCGAGCGTGTCTGCATCGTCACCGTCGGCGGCTCGGGCGTGGGCGGCGCGCTCCTGCGGCGCGTGATCGCCGCGTTCCCCGAGGCCAAGCGGCTCGTGCCGGATCTGCGCATGATCGTCGTCGCCGGCCCGCGGATCGACGCGCGGTCGCTGCCGGCGAGCGAGGGCCTGGAGGTCCGGCCGTACGTCCAGGACCTCTACCGCCATCTCGCGGCGTGCGACCTCGCCGTGGTGCAGGGCGGCCTGACGACGTCGATGGAGCTCACCGCCAACGAGCGCCCGTTCCTCTACTTCCCGCTCAAGCACCACTTCGAGCAGAGCTTCCACGTCCGCCACCGTCTCGAGCGCTACCGCGCCGGGCGGCGGATGGACTTCGACGACGCGCCGCCCGAGGCGATCGCCGCCGCGATCGCGCAGGAGATCGGGCGGGAGGTGGAGTACCGCCCGGTCGCCGCGGACGGGGCGGCGCGTGCCGCAGCGCTGATCGCGGAGACCGTCGGGTAGCGGCTCAGCGCTTGCACGCGGACCCACCGCACGTGCGCCGGCGTCAACCGGCCGTGGCGGCGCCCTCGACGAGCACGGACATCAGCGCGACGGCCTGGGCGTCGTCGAGCCCCTCCTCGCGGGCCAGCGAGCGCCACGTCGGGAAGGCGAGCGCGTGGCCGAGCGCGGCGCGCGTCCGCTTCGCGGCGCCTCCGCGCAGGCCGCGGCCGGACATCAGGCCGTCCTCGACCGCACGCAGGTAGCCGTAGAAGCCGCCGAGCAGGCGGTGGACGATCGGGACGAGGGGCTCGTCGCGCATGAGGCTCGTGTACATCGCCTCCGTCCGCCGGTAGAACGCGTACAGCTCGCGCAGGGCCGTCTCGGTCCGCTGCGCCGGCTCCGCGATCCCCGCCCATGCGCCCGGGTCCGGCGGCGGGTTGGCCGCCCGGAAGTGCGACGAGCACGCCGCGAAGAGCGCCTCGTCGTCGGGGAAGTGGCGGTAGACGGTCGAGCGGCGGACGCCGGCGCGCTCGGCCACCGCGCTGATCGAGGTGCGGGCGGGCCCCAGCTCCTGATGCAGCGTCATCGCGCTCTCGGTGATGCGCAGGCGCGTCTGCTCCTCGAGCTCGGCGCGGCGCGACTTGCGGTAGGTGCGCTTTTGACCAGCCATGTGTGTCGCATGAACATCTTGACAGACGGCGCGGACGCCCGTACGTTTTCGCACTACACTATTGTCCGACGAAAGGAACGAAGGCATGGAAGCGACGGCCCCCAGGATCATCGGCCCCCACGACGCGCAGGAGGGCTTCCTCGGCAGCATCGGCGTCCGCTTCATGATCGACGGCGCCGACGCGGCGCAGCGCTTCTCGCTCGTCGAGCACCCGATGTCGCCGCGCGCGCTCGCCGCGCCGCTGCACATGCACACCCGCGAGGACGAGTACAGCTACGTGCTCGAGGGCCGCATGGGCGCGCTGCTCGGCGACGACGTCGTCGAGGCCGGCCCCGGCGACCTCGTCTTCAAGCCGCGCAACCAGTGGCACACCTTCTGGAACGCCGGCGACGAGCCGTGCCGGATCCTCGAGATCATCTCCCCCGCCGGGTTCGAGCACTTCTTCCGCGAGCTGCACGAGCTCGGAGGCGCGCTCAAGGCCGACCCCGAGGCCCTCGCCCAGCTCAACGAGCGTCACGGCCTGCAGATGCGCCCCGAGACCGTGCCCGAGCTGCTCGAGCGCTTCGGCCTGCAGATCGGCGAGCAGCTCGCGGGCGGCTGGACGCCGAGGGGCCGCTAACGCTTGCAGCGTCCGCCGTCGAGGCGGTAGACGCTCATCATCGGGCCCGGGCGGTGGTAGGCGAGGGGGTAGTAGTCGAACGTCCAGTCGAAGTTGAACTCGACCGGCCCCTCGCCGCGCGCGTACGGGGACGCCTCGTACGCGAGCGTCGACCGCCGCTCGAGCTCCTTGTAGTAGGCGAGCGCCTGCGGGACCTCGTCCGGGTCGGCCTCCGCCCGGCCGCGCTGCGTCGAGCCCACGACGACCCAGCAGTAGCCCTGGTCCTCGTACTTGTCGACGAGCTCGGGCACGAGGATCCGCTCGAAGTCCTCGATGTGCACGACGGCCCCGGGCTCGGGCAGCAGCGGGCCGTCGGGGTCCTCCGGGTTGATCCGCGAGCGCGACGTCGGGTACTTCGTCCACCGGTTGCCGTTCGGCGACAGGCGCGACGGGTTCCCGATGTCGCCGGCCCAGGCGTCGGGCACGACCGGCTCGACGACGATCTTCGTGTTGGGCGAGATGTGCTCGACCATCCACTCGCGGGCGAGGTTGCGCGTGTCCTCGCGCGAGAGGACCTGGCCGATGTGCAGCGAGTAGACGAGCCCCTGCCCGCACAGCAGCACGGCGCCGACCGCGAGGAACGTCGGCCGCAGCCGGGGCCACCGCACCGCCCCGCGGTCGGCGAGGTCGATCGCCGCGTAGGCCGCCAGCAGGCACACGAAGGGGAACACGGGGATCAGCCAGCGGCCGAAGTAGCGCTCCTGCGTCCCCATGAACGCGACGTACAGCAGCGTCGCGGGCCCCAGGACGAGCAGCAGCCGCCGCTCGTCGCGCCACAGCAGCGGCACGGACGCCGCCGCGGCGAACAGCGGGATCCAGCCCAGTCCCCACGTGAAGGACCACAGGTAGTAGAAGACGCCGCTGCCGTGGGTCAGCCCGAGCTTGCCCTGCGTCTCGCCGCCGGCCGCCGACGACTGGTGCGTGATCCCGTCCCAGACCGCGCCGAAGTCCAGCAGGACGTACGGGTTGGCCAGGACGAAGCCGAGGATCGCGCAGCCGGCCGCGATGAGCAGGCCGCGGACCGCGACGCCGCGCCCGCCCGGCGCCGCGAACTGCACGCCCGCGGCGATGACGAGCGGGAACAGGATGATCCCGCCCGTGTACTTCGTCGCCGCGGCGAGCCCGAGCCCGACCCCCGCCACCGCGTAGTCGCGCGCCCGGCCCAGGCGCAGCACGCCCGTGACGCCCCACAGCGCGAGGCACAGCGGCGCCAGCGTCGGCACGTCGTTCAGCGCCAGGTGCGAGTAGAAGACCGGGAGGAACCCGACCGCGAGCAGCGCGGCGGACAGCAGCCCGACGCGCCGGTCGAACAGCCGCGTGCCGGCGAGGTAGAGCAGCCAGACGGCGAGCGTCCCCAGGACGGCCGACGTCGTGCGCGCCACGACCCACACCTCGGTCGGGTCGGTGGCCATCAGCTCCGAGACGCCGTCGCGCCCCCCGAACCAGACCGTGAACACGACGTGCAGGACGTACGTGAAGGCCGGCGGGTTGACGAAGTAGTCCGGGTTCCACTCGTGCCCGTAGATCCCGATCGCGCGCGGGACGAAGTGCGAGTTCTCGTCGGCGTTGTAGGCGTACGGCAGCCCGTGGTCGCTGCCCCACGTGCGCAGCAGCAGCGAGAAGACCAGCAGCGCCGCGACCGCGACCCACCACGGCCAGTTCGCCGTCCACGCCGCGCGGCCGGACTCCACGACGCGCCGCGGCATCTCCGACGAGCGTCGCCGCGCGGGCGGCCTGCGCGGGGGCGCGCTAGCAGCGGACATAGGCGGAGTAGTAGCCGCTCACCGCGGCGCGGCGGTAGCCGGCGAGCGGGATCTGGGTGAACGGGTCGTCGGAGTCCTCGACGAGCGCCTGGCGCAGCACGGCGGAGCGCTGGTTGGGGTAGATCGCCACGCCGCCGCGCGCGATGCGCCGCTGCAGGCGGGGCGTGCGCAGCGCCTGGCTGCGCGCGACCACCGCCCCGTCGGGGAGGTCGAGGATCCAGCGGACGTCGGGGATGAGCTTGTGGTTGGGCACGCTGATCGGGCCGCACCGCATCGCGGCCCGGACGGCGGGGGCGTCGAGGACATCGTGCAGGGCGGGGTGGGCGTCGGCCCGGAACTCGAGCTCGCGGCGCAGGCGGCCGGGATCCAGGGCGATCGCGGTGATGGTCGCACCCGCGGCGACGACGAGCGCCGCCGCCCCCGCCCACACCCGCCGCTCCCGCGAGCCCTCGCGCAGCATCGTCCACCCCGCGACGGCGACGCCGCAGAACACGATGACGACCATCGAGGCGACGAGCAGGTAGCGGTCGATCACGCTGAACCCGCCGAGCCCGACGAGCACGAACGTCCCGATCCCGACGGAGAGCAGCGCGCCCGGCACGGCCGACCGGCGCGGCACGAGCGTCACCGCCAGGCACAGCCCGACGATGCCGCCGACGAGCACCTGGAGCTTGTCGAGCTTGACCAGGAACTCCCAGATGGACGGCACGAGGCCGGAGGCGCTCTTGTTGCGCCCGAGCTCCTCGGCGAACGAGCTCGTGTAGGTCAGCGACCACATCGGGTCGCCGGTCACGATCAGGTCGCTGCCCGCCCACACCAGCGGGCCGAGCGCGGCCAGCGCCGCGAACTTCGCCCGCTCCGCCCAGCCCGCCCGCCAGGCGATCCACAGGAAGTACAGGCCGCTGATCAGCCACGCCTCGGGCCGCAGCATCCCCGCGACGGCGAGCATGAGCAGCACCGGCACGCCGCGCCGCGGCGACCGCGCCTCGAAGGCGGCCGCCCAGACGACGAGCGCCATGTACGCGATGTCGATGTACCCGCGCGCGGCGTAGAAGGGGAAGTCGAGGCGCGAGCACACGAGCACCGCCGCCGCGAGGCCCACGAGCGGCGTGAACGCGTCGCGCCCCAGCCGGTAGACCCCCGCCACCAGGGCGACGAAGGACCCGACGCAGAGCAGGATCCAGATCCGCTCGCCCCCGTGCCCCAGCAGCGAGAGCAGCGCGCCCACGCCGATGGCGAGCGGATGCGGGGTCGGCGCCCGGTACGCGTCGTACGATGGGAGCGCTCCGTCGAGGATCTCGCGCCCCCACAGGAGCGAGTAGTAGGAGTCGTAGTTCGGGTACGTCGGGAAGGCGAAGAAGCCCCAGATCGCCCCGGCGCAGAGGAGTGCGAACGCGATCCAGGCCCACCGGTTCGCCCGTCCTTCCTCCCTCGCGGAGGACGTGGGCGCGGCAACCGGCCGCGGCCGGGTGAGGGTCGCGCTCTCCATGAAGGGAAGTAGGCTAGGGGGCCGTCGCGCTGATGAAGCTCATCATCCAGATTCCCTGCTTCAAGGAGGAGGAGACCCTCCCCTCCACCCTCGCCGACCTGCCGCGTCAGGTCGACGGCTTCGACGAGGTCGAGTGGCTCGTCATCGACGACGGCTCCCCCGACCGGACCGTCGAGGTGGCCCGCGAGCACGGCGTCGACCACATCGTCCGCCTGACCAACAACAAGGGCCTCGCGTACGCCTTCCAGGCCGGCCTCGACGCCGCCCTGAAGCTCGGCGCGGACGTCATCGTCAACACCGACGGCGACAACCAGTACAACGCCGCCGACATCCCCAAGCTCGTGGCCCCCGTCCTGCGCGGCGACGCCGACATGGTCGTCGGCGACCGCGAGGTCAACAAGATCGCGCACTTCTCGCCGCTGAAGAAGTCGCTGCAGCGCCTGGGCTCGTGGGTCGTCCGCGTGGCGTCGGAGACCGAGGTGCCGGACACGACCTCCGGGTTCCGCGCCTACAACCGCGAGGCGGCCCTCCAGCTCGTCGTCGTCAACAAGTTCACGTACACGCTCGAGACGATCATCCAGGCGGGCAAGCAGTTCATCGCCGTCGACCACGTCCCCATCCGGACGAACTCCAAGACGCGCGAGTCGCGGCTCTTCAAGTCGATGTGGTCCTACGTGCGGATCAACGCGGTGTCGATCTTCCGCATCTACGCGCGCTACGAGCCGCTGCGCGTCTTCATGACCGCCGCCGCGCTCGTCGGCTTCGCGGCGTTCGTGGTGTGGGGCCGCTACCTCTACTTCTACCTCGACAGCGACGGTGCCGGCCACGTCCAGTCGCTGATCCTGGGCGCGGTGCTGTTCAACGCGGCGATGCTGCTGGCAGCGCTCGGCGTCATCGGCGACCTGATGAGCGCGAACTCGACGATGCTCCAGCGCGTGTTCGAGCGCGTGCGCAAGATCGAGCTGCAGCTCGGCACGCCGCCGTCGCACTACGAGCCGGGGGCGACGGAGACGGGCCAGCCGCCCACGACCGGCGCCCGCGCCGGGCAGAAGACCGAGGAGCGCGAGGCCATCCGCGTATGAGCGGACAGGTCACGGTCGACCGCGAGGGCACGGTCACCGGCAACACCTACGACAAGTACGGCTCGACGAACCCGGTCGTCAAGCGGCTCATGGCCGGCTTCGAGCGGTCGCTCGAGGAGCTGTTCGTGCAGGCCGCGCCGTCGACGCTGCTCGACGTGGGGTGCGGCGAGGGCGTGCTGACGCACAAGTGGGCGCAGCGGGTCGAGGGCCAGGTCGTGGGCATCGACCTCGACGACCCGCAGCTGCACGCGGAGTGGGAGAACAGGACGGCGCCGAACCTCGAGTACAAGGTCATGAAGGCCGAGAACCTGCCGTTCTCAGGCGACGAGTTCGACCTGGCGGCGGCGATCGAGGTCCTCGAGCACGTGCCGGACCCGGAGCACACCGTGGCCGAGATGGCGCGCGTCGCGTCGCGGCACCTGCTCGTGTCCGTGCCGCGCGAGCCGCTGTGGCGCGGGCTGAACATGGCGCGCGGCGCGTACTGGCGCGACCTCGGGAACACGCCCGGCCACCTGAACCACTGGTCGAAGCGGTCGTTCGTGCAGCTGCTGTCCAGGCACGGCGAGGTCGTCGAGGCGCGATCGCCGTTCCCGTGGACGATGCTGCTCGTCCGGCTTGGCTGAGTCGTCGTCGTACGGGCGCGGCGCCCGCATCCTCTCGATCGGCATCGCGACCACCGGCGTCGTCACCTTCGGGTACTTCGCCGTCGCGTCGCACGTGCTCGACGAGGTCGACTACAAGGGCGTCTCGCTGCTGTGGTCGCTGATGTTCATCATCGTCAGCGCCATCTACCGGCCGATCGAGCAGCTCCTGAGCCGCTCGATCGCGGAGCGCCGGGCGCTCGGGCAGACCTCGCACTCGCTGCGGACGCCGCTGACGCTGCAGGGGTGCTTCGCGCTCGCCTTCCTCGTGGTCGCGCTCGCCCTGCGCTCCTACCTCGAGGACGACGTCTTCGACGGCTCCTCGACCCTCTACTGGGTGCTCGTCGTCGGCGTGCTCGCGTACGCGGCGTCCTACTTCGCGCGCGGCTGGCTGGCGGGGAACCAGCGGTTCGGGCTGTACGGCGGGCTGGTGCTGATGGAGTCCACCTCGCGGTTCCTCTTCCCGCTCGCGGTCGCGGTCGGGATCGCGGAGGGCCAGGACGTCGTCGCGCTCGGCATCCTCGCCGCGCCGTTCGTGTCGCTGCTCGTCGTGCCGTGGGCGCTGTCGCGGCGGGAGCGGGCGGGCGGCGCCGCGCCGACCACGACGTTGCGGGCGGGCGGCGGGTTCGCCCTCGCGGTCTTCGTCGTGATGCTGGCCGAGCAGACGCTGCTGAACGCCGCCGTGCTGACCGTGGACGCGACGTCGACGGACGCGGCGCTCGCTGGGTTCGTGTTCAACGTCCTCCTCATCGCGCGCGCGCCGCTCCAGCTCTTCCAGGCGATCCAGACCTCGCTCCTCCCGCACCTCGCGTCGCTGTCGGCCACGGAGGGCGATGCGGAGTTCGCGCGCGCGATCCGCACGACGGTCACCGCGATCGCGGCGTTCGCGGGAGCGGTCGCGCTCGGCCTGCTCGCGATCGGCCCGTGGGCGATGGACCTCCTGTTCGGCGGCGACTTCGACTACGGCCGCGTCGGCCTCGCGCTCGTCGCGGTGGGCATGGGCTGCCACCTGGCCGCCGGCACGCTCAACCAGGCCGCCCTCGCCCGCGGGCGCCAGCACCTCGCCGCCGCGGCCTGGGCGGCCTGCGCCGTCGTGTTCCTCCTCTGGCTCGTCCTGCCGCTCGTCGACGACCAGGTCCTGCGCGTGGAGCTCGGCTACCTCGGAGCGACCGCGCTGCTCAGCGGGCTGCTGGCGGCGATCGACCGCACGCCCGCCGAGCCTCGTCCGCATTGACTCCTGCTGCGCGCGCAGCAGCCGATAACCGGATGGTGCCTCCTGCCGGCCACTTCGCTCAACAGCGGTTTCGGGCGCGCCGGCGCGCTTGGCTGCGTCGTGTGTGGTGGGTCTTCGCGGTCGGGGCCGCCCTGCTCTTCGGCATCTTCGCGCTCGTCGGGCTCTTCGCGGGCGAGCACCTGGGCTTCTGGCTGGGCGCCGGCTTCGGCAGCGCCCTCACGCTCCTCGTGGTGCTGATCGACTCTCCGCCGCACCGCATCGAGCGGTGGCGCGAAGGCGCCGAGGGCGAACGCAACACCGCGAGAGGCTCCGTCCTCTGACTCGCGCGGGATGGACGCTGGTGAACGACATCCAGACCGGGCGCGGCAACATCGATCACGTGCTCGTTGGGCCCCCGGGTGTGTTCCTGCTCGAGACGAAGAACCGTGCCGGGCGCCTGGCCGTCAGGCGCGACGCGCTCGTCGTCCAGTGCCCCGAGGACGCGGACGAGGCGTTCCGCGACGAGGCCGTCGCGGTGCGTGCGCGTGCGGCAGCCGCGCGACTGTCCCTCGCGCTCCGCCGGGCCGGCTGGCGCGGCTGGGTCCAGCCGGTCGTGGTCTTGTGGGGGACGTTCGAGCAGGGATCGGTCGCGAGCCGCGGGGTGGAATGGGTTCACGGCGACGCACTGCGGGCGGTCCTGGGGGCGCGACCGCCGGTCCTGAGCGCGGCAGAGGTCGGGATCGTCGCCGAGGCGCTCCACGACGACGGGCTCCTCAGCGCAGCGGCTTCCCCCAGTCCGTCTCGTCGCGCAGCTGCGCCTTGAGGACCTTGCCGCCGGGGTTGCGCGGGAGCGGCTCGGTGCGGACCGCCACGTACTGCGGGACCTTGAAGTCGGCGATCCGCTCCCTGACGTGGGCGATGACCGCGTCGACGTCGAGGTCGCCGTCGCCGGCGGGGACGATGACCGCGCCCACCTTCTCGCCCATCATGTCGTCGGGGACGCCGACGGCGGCCGCCTCCCCCACCCCGGGCGCACCGGCGAGCGCGGACTCGACCTCGATCGAGTACACGTTCTCGCCGCCGCGGTTGATCATGTCCTTCTTGCGATCGACGATGTAGAGCAGGCCGTCCTCGTCGACCCGGCCGAGGTCGCCGGTGTGCAGCCAGCCGTCGACGAACGTGTCCCGCGTCGCCTCCTCCTTGTTCCAGTAGCCCTGCACGACGTTCGGGCCCCGGACGAGCAGCTCGCCGACGCCGGTGTCCGGGTCGGGCTCGTCGATCGCGAGGTCGCAGACCGGCATCGCGAAGCCGACCGAGTCGGCGTGCTCGGCCGCCTCCTCGTGCGGGAGGAAGCTCGTGAGCGACGAGGTCTCGGTCAGGCCGAAGCCGTTGCCCACGCGGGCGTTCGGGAACGCCTCCATGATCTTGTGGACGGAGCTGGCGGCGATCGGGGCGCCGCCGTAGCTGACGTACTTCACCGAGCTGAGGTCGGCCTGCTGGAAGAGCGGGTGGCGCGTGAGCGCGTGGTAGATCGCCGGCACCGAGGTGAGCATGTCGACGCCCTCCTCGCTGACCGTCTTCAGGAACCCCTCGAGGTCGAGCGGGTTCGTCAGGACGAACGTGCGCCCGCCGAGCTCGGTCGTGACGATGAGCTGGCTGTTGCAGCCGGTGACGTGGAAGAGCGGGACGTTGACGATCGTCGCGAGGTCGTTGCCGGCGTCGCGATCCAGGTCGACGCAGCGCACCGCGTTCTCGCTGTTGGCCAGGAAGTTCGCGTGCGACGACATGGCGCCCTTCGGGAACCCGGTCGTGCCGCTCGTGTAGAAGATCGCGGCGAGGTCGTCGGGCTGCAGGTCGTCGGTCGCGACCGGCTCGCCGTCCGGGAGGCCGCCTCCCGCGAAGACGTAGGAGGCGCCCGAGTCGTCGACGACGTACTGGACCTCCTGCTCCTTGAAGCGCGTGTTCACCGGAACCGCGACGGCACCCGCGAGCTGCGCGCCCCAGAAGGCCAGGACCCAGTCGAGGCCGTTCGGCAGGCGGATGGCGACCCGGTCGCCCCTCTTGACGCCCTCGCTCTGCAGCCCGCCGGCGACGCGCGCGGCGCGGTCCCACAGCTCGCGGTACGTGACCCGGTCGCCGCCGACCTCGGCCACGGCGAGCCCGTCGGGGTCGCGCTCGACGCTCGCGCGGAGCATGTGGACGAGCGACTGCGGGCGACCGGAGTAGCGGGCGATGCCGTCGTCGCCGCGCTCGACGCCGGACGTGTCGAACGGGTTGCGGCCGCGGGGAGCTGGTTCGGGCATGGCCGGGATGATCGCCCCTGCGCGATGATTTCGCGACGCGCGAGCGGTCTTCACCACCATGAGCCAAGTCAGAAGCCAGATCTCGATGTCCCTCGACGGCTTCGCCGCCGGACCGAACCAGAGCCTCGACGCGCCGCTCGGCGAGGGCGGGGAGCGCCTGCACGAGTGGGCCCTCGCGACCTCCGCGTGGCGGGAGGCGCACGGGCGCGAGGGCGGCGAGCGCAACGCCGACGCGGAGGTCATCGAGAAGGCGAACGCCGGGATCGGCGCGCACATCATGGGCCGCAGGATGTTCGGCGGCGGCGAAGGGCCGTGGGACGAGAGCTGGCGCGGCTGGTGGGGCGAGGACCCGCCGTTCCACGCGCCGGTCTACGTCCTCACGCACCATCCTCGCGAGCCGCTCGAGATGGAGGGCGGCACGACGTTCCACTTCGTCACCGACGGCATCGAGGCAGCGCTCGAGCAGGCGCAGGCTGCGGCGGGCGACCAGGACGTCCACGTCGCCGGCGGCGCGAGCGCGGTGCGCCAGTACCTCGCCGCCGGCCTGCTCGACGAGCTGCACCTCCACATCGTCCCGGTCCTCCTTGGTGGCGGGGACCGCCTCCTCGACGGCGCCGGCGACCCGAAGCTCGAGCCGGTCGAGGTCGTGGCGTCGCCGGGGGTGACGCACGTCAGATACCGCGTGACATGATCGCCCGGCGTGGACGTGGTCGTCGGAGCCGCCCTGTTCGCCGCCGGCGCGGCGCTCCTCGTCGGATCGGTCGAGCGGCTGGCCTCGGCGCTGATGGCGTGGGCCGCGGCGGCCGGGCTGTCCGGCACCGCCCTGGCCGCGCTGGTGCTGGGCGCGGACCTCGAGTCGACGGCCGCGGGCGTGTCCGGGACGCTCAACGACGCGCCGGAGGTCGTGCTCGGTGCGTCGGTCGGGTCGGCGATCCTGCTGCTCACCCTCGGCCTCGGGCTGGCGGGCGTCGTCGCCCCGTTCCGCGCGACGCCGCCGGTGCGGATCCTCGCCGCGACGGCGGTGGGGATCGCGCTGGCCAGCGGGCTCATGCTCGACGGCCGGGCGTCGAGGGTCGACGGGGCGGTCCTGGTGGCCGGGTTCGTCGCCCTCCTCCTGACGCTCGTCCTCCCCGCTCTGAGGGTGGGGGCCGCGGAGCCGAGCGAGGGCGCGCGCAGCGACATCCTCGTGGCCCTCCTCGCGCTCGCGGGCCTGATCGCGGGCGCCGAGCTCCTTGTCCTCGGCACGGAGCGGATCGTGGACGGGATCGGGATCGCCGCGACGTTCTTCGGCCTCGTCGTCGTCGCGGCTGCGGTGTCGCTGGAGGAGCTCGTGCTGGAGATGCTCCCGGCCTACCGCGGGGCGCCGGAGATCAGCGTCGGCAACGCGCTCGGGACGACGATCTTCATGCTCACCGGCTCGCTCGGCGTCGTCGCGCTCGTCCGCCCCTTCGCCGTCAGCCACGACGTGCGGGCGTTCCACCTCCCGGCGCTGGCGATCGCGTTCGCGCTCGCCGCGACGCTGCTGGCCCGCGGCGGCATCGGGCGCCGCGAGGGCGCGGTGCTGGTCGCCCTCTATCCCCTCTACATCCTCGGCGCCGCGCTGATCGGCTAGCACTCGACGGTCTCGACGGGGATCTCCCCGCCTGCCGTCTGCTCGCGCGCGACCTTCATCGCCACGGCCGCCACCGCCGCGATCGGGACCGCGATCGCCGCTCCGACGATCCCCGCTGTGATCCCGCCGATCGTCACCGCCAGCAGGATCGCGATCGGGTGCAGCTCCATCCGCCGGCCGACGATCGTCGGGTAGAGGACGTTGCCCTCGAGCTGCTGGACGACCAACGTCGCGCCGATGACGAGCAGCGCGTCGACCGGGCCCCCGTTGACGAGCGCCACGAGCGCGCAGACGACGCCCGCGATCACCGACCCCACGACAGGGATGAACGCGGTGAAGAAGACGAGGAGCGCCAGCGGAACCACCATCGGGACGCCGATCAGCCAGAGCGCGAACCCGATCCCCAGCGCGTCGACCGTCGCGACGGTGACGACGCCGCGCACGTACTGCGTGAGGACCGCCCACGACTCGACGCCGACCTGCTCGATCGCGTCGCGGCGCGTCTCGGGGAACAGGCGGACGACCCACGCCCAGATCCGCGGGCCGTCCTTGACGAAGAAGAAGAGGACGACGAGCGTGATCAGCAGCCCCGCGAAGAGCTGCCCGACGATCGCGGCGCCCGACACCACGCCGGAGGTGATCGCGCCGCTGTTGTCGCGGATGCGGTCGTCGACGCGGTCGATCTCGCGCTGCACCTTGTCCTCGTCGAGGTGCAGCGGCGAGTCGGCCAGGTACCTGCCGAGCTTGTCGGCCCCCTGGCGGACGTGGTCGCCGATGGCCCCGAACTCGTTGACGACGGTCGGCGCGAGCAGCGCGATCAACGCGGCGAACGCGGCGAGGGCGCCGAGGAACACGACCGCCGTGGCCAGCGCCGGGGGAGCACCGCGGCGCTGAAGCCATCGCGCGGGCGGGACGAGCAGCGTCGCGAGCAGCAGCGCGATGAACACCGGGATGAAGGCGAAGCTGACCTTGGAGACGCCGTAGACGACGACGGCGAGCGCGGCGATGCAGACGAGGAAGCGCCAGCCGAGCTCCGACCCGGCGACCAGCATCCGCGGTATCCGGACCTCGCGGGGCGGCTGCGCTCGCGGGGCCGGCCGCAGCGGCGCACCCGTCCGCGCCTCGTGCGCACCCGTCCGCGGCTCCTCCTGAACCGTCGTGGCCATGCCCACGCGATACCCCTCCGCGCCGCGCGGCAGTCGGCGCGTAGCCGCTACGTGGGCGCGGCGGCCACGGGATGTCCCGCGGCCGCGGAGATCTGACGGAACGCCTCGCCGGGATCGGTGGCACCGAAGATCGCCGAGCCGGCCACGAACGTCGTCGCGCCCGCTCGGGCGCACGGCCCCGCCGTGTGGGCGTCGATCCCGCCGTCGACCTCGATCGGAACCTCCGATCGCGCGCGCGCCCGCAGCGCCCGGATCCGCTCCTCCGAGCCCGCGATGAACGGCTGGCCGCCCCATCCCGGGTTGACGGTCATGCACAGGAGGAGGTCGGCGTCGACGGCCACGGCTTCGACCGCCGTGCCCGGGTTCAGCGCGACGCCCGCGGTCGCCCCCGCCTCGCGGATCGCGCTCACGGCGTAGTGGACGTGCGGCGTCGCCTCGACGTGGATCGTCACGTTGTCCGCCCCCGCCTTCACGAAGTCCGCGACGTGCCGCTCGGGCCGCTCGATCATCAGGTGGACGTCGAGCACCGCCTCGGCCGGCAGCGCCTCGCGCAGCGCGCCGACGACCATCGGGCCGAACGTGATCGGCGGGACGAAGTGGCCGTCCATCACGTCGCAGTGGATCAGCCGCGCGCCCGCGGCCATCACCTCCTCGACCTGCGCGCCGAGCCGCGCGAAGTCCGCGGAGAGGATCGACGGCGCGACCCCGGTCAGACCGGGCACAGCATGGACCCCCCGCAGTGGACGCACTTGATCTGCGCCGTGGTCGACATCCGCACGATCGTCGAGTGCTCCCCGCAGTCCGGGCAGACGGACCGCAGCTCGTAGCGGTGCAGGCAGTACACGCACCGGTACCGGCCGGCGAGGTTCGTCGGGCGCAGCCACGGCTCGTGGCAGTTGGGGCACTGCATCCCGAGCTCGACGTCGCTGCCGCTCACCGTGTCGACTCTAGTCGCGTCACCTGGAACCCCGCTGAGCGCGTCTCGTGCGGGAACAGGGTCAGCCGCTCCGTCGCCTCGAACCCCTCGAGCCCCGCCAGCAGCCCCTCGTTCTCCGCCGGGTTCAGCGTGCACGTCGACCAGACCACCACGCCGCCCGGACGGACAGCGGCCGTCGCGGCGCTCAGGATCCGGCGCTGCTCGGCGACGAGCCCCTCGATGCGCTCGGGCGACATCCGCCAGCGCAGGTCGGGCTTGGCCTGGAGCGTCCCCAGGCCCGAGCACGGCGGGTCGACGAGCACGCGGTCGAACGGCGGGCCCTCCCACCCCGCGGCATCGCCGACCTCGACGCGCACGATCGTCGCGCCCATCCGGCCCACCGTCGTCCTCATCGCCTCGGCACGATCGCGGTCGCGCTCCACCGAGACGATCTCGCCCTCGCCGCGCATGAGGGCGGCGAGGTGGGTGGCCTTGCCGCCGGGCGCGCTGCACAGGTCGAGGACGCGCTCGCCGGGCCGCGCACCGAGGACCGGTGCCACGCGCTGCGAGGAGCGCGACTGCGGCATGTACGCGCCCGCGTGCCAGAGCGGGTGCGCGTGGGCGTCGAGCGGCCCGTCGACCACGACGGCGTCCCCCTCGGCCACTCTCCCGCCCACCGCGGCCGCGACCTCCTCCGGCGTGGTCTTCAGCCGGTTCGCGCGCAGCGCCAGCTCCAGCGGGTCGTTCGCGCGCGCCATGAGCGCGCTCGCCGTCTCCGTCCCGTACGCGTCGCGCCACAGCGTGGCCAGCCAGTCGGGGATCGAGTGCAGGACCGCCTCGTCGTCGATCGCGTCGAGCACCGCCCGCCCCTCCCGCGTCGCCCGCCGCAGGACGGCGTTGACCAGCCCGGACCCGCGGCTGCGCCGCACCAGCTCGACCGACTCCGACACCGCCGCGTGGTCGGGGATCCCGTCGAGGAAGAGGACCTGCACGAGCCCGAGGTGCAGCGCCGCCCGCACCGGCGGATCGAGCTTCTTCCGCCCGCCCGTCAGCTCCGCGATGACGTGGTCGAGCGTCCGGCGCCGCTGGATCGCGCTGAACGCAAGCTGCCGCGCCAGCGCCCGCTCCCGCGGCTCGAGCCCGCGCGCCTCGGCGTGCAGGGCCTGGTCGGCGAACGCGCCGTGCTCGGCGACCCGGCGGACGACCTTGAACGCGGTGCGTCTCGCGTCGCTCAGAACCCGGCCCAGCCCTTGCGCCTGAGGTACGCGACGTAGCGCCAGTGGAGGTCGATCTCGCGCTGCAGCAGGGCCCGCTCGGAGGGCGAGAGCTGGGGCGCGCAGGGGTCCCGCGGCGAGGTGATCGTGCGCAGACACGTCGCGAAGATCTGGTGGCCGGAGGCGCGCACGCCCAGCTGGTCGCCGCCGGCGCGCACGGTCAGCGCGCCCGCGACGAGCACCGGCGCCGCGACGGCGAGGACGACCTGCGGCCGGGTCTGCGGGAGGACCACGTAGACGAGCGCGACCGTCGCGAGCGCGAACAGGCCGCCCATCACGCTGTAGCGACTGAGGACGTCCACGGTCTCGTCCACCCGCGAGATCGCGGTCAGCATCGCTGATCCCAGCGCGTAGGCGCCCAGCGCTAGCCACGTCGACGCCCGCCGCAGGAGCTCGCCGTCGCGCCGGCGCAGCACCGCGACGGCCGCGGCCGCGAACGCCGCCAGCAGCGCGACGCCGGCGATCCTCGCGACGGCGTTGCCGGTGCCGAGCGCGCCGCCGAGGTACTGCAGGACGTAGTCGGCCGTCTGCCGCGGCAGGTCGAGGGATCGTGTCTTCGAGCCGAGCTCGTCGGGGTTGTGCCAGCCGGCGAAGTACAGGCCCCACGCGACGACGGCCGCTCCCGCCCACACGCGCCACGGCCGGCCGCGCAGCACGAGGATCGCCAGGCCGAGTGGCCACACGAGCAGGCCCTGGCCGAGCGAGAACGTCGCGACGAAGGCGGCGAGGGTCGCGATGGCGATTCCGCGCCGCGGCGAGCGGTCCACGACGAACGCGAGCGCGTAGAACGCGGTGATTGCGGCGAGGTTCGAGAGGAACCACTCGAGCTGCCAGCCCCAGATCCAGTTCTCGTACTGCACCGGCGAGAACACGAGGAGCGACGCGAGCACCGACGCGATGACGAGCCGCGCGTCCCTCAGCGACCGTCGCAGCGCTACGACGATGACCGCGAGGGTCGCGAGCGCCACGCCGAAGTTGCGGTACATCTCGACGCGCAGGTCCCACTTCGTGAGCGGCGCCATGAAGAGGTCGGCCGCGCGCGGGATCACCGGCACGTGCTCGAAGTGCTGGGCGACGAGGTCGCCGAGCGAGAGCGTCCCGGCGTCCCGTTCGGCGAACAGCGGCACGAGGGACCAGTCGTCGGAGATCGGGACGTTCACGGCGTGGCGCGCGATCAGCCACAGCGTGACGCCGGGCGTCACGAGCATCGCGGCGATCCACGCGAGCCAGGCCGACGAGCTGAGGCGCTCCCGGGTCACCGGCCGCGGACGTAGGCCTCGGCGTCCATGGGACGTCCGCCCGCCGGCTGGACCTCGAGCAGCTCGAGGACGCCGTCCGCGGTCTCGATCGCGAGCGGGCCCGCGTCCTCCTGCGCCGCGAGCGCCCGCGCGCGGCGCACGCCGAGCAGCTCGCCGCCCGGCAGCTCGACGCGCGCGCCGATGTGCGGCGTCAGCGCGCGGACGACCCGCTCGAGCTCCGCCGCCGGGCGCGCCGGGTCGAGCGTGCGGTCGGCGGCCGTGATCTTCTCGGCGTAGGTGACGCCGTCCGACGGCTGCGGCTCGGGCTCGGGCTGCTCGTCGAGGACGCGCAGGAGCAGGTCGGCGCTGAGCGCCTCGAGGCGCCCGGCGAGCGTCCCGTAGGTGTCGTCGGGGCGGATCGGCTCGGAGCCGGAGAGGTACACCGGCCCGTCGTCGAGCCCCTCGCCCAGCGCGATGATCGACACGCCGGTCTCCGCGTCGCCCGCCATGATCGCCCGCTCGACCGGCGCCGCCCCGCGCCAGCGGGGCAGCAGCGACGGGTGGACGTTGCGGATCGGGCCGAAGCGCGTGAGCAGCGGCTCGCGGATGAGCGCGCCGAACGCGCACAACACGATCGCCTCCGGCTCCGCCTCGCCGATCCGCGCGACGGCCTCCGGGTCGTTGACGCTCGCGGGCTGGAAGACGTCGATGCCGAGCTCGCGCGCGGCGTCGGCCACCGCGGGCGCCGCCAGCTTGCGGCCGCGCCCGCGCGGAGCGTCCGGCCGCGTCACGACCAGCGCGGGCGCGTGGGCCGAGCCCGCGAGCCGGCGGAGCACTGCGGCCGCGAAGTCCGACGTCCCGAGGTAGACGGTCCGCACGCGCGCGGCCTACGCCGCCGCCTCGCGTGCGCGCTCCCTCTCCCGAAGCGCCCTGACGGCCTCTTTCCGCTGGTCGCGCGACGTGCGGTCGAGGATGAGGACGCCGTCGAGGTGGTCGACCTCGTGCTGGATGACCCGCGCCTCGAATCCGCTTGCCTCGACGACCACCGGCTCGCCGTCGCCGTCGCGCGCGCGGACGAGGATGTGGACCGGGCGCTCGACCTCGACGTGCACGCCGGGAAGGCTCAGGCAGCCCTCCTCGCCGATCTCCTTGTCGCGGCTCGTCCACTCGATCTCAGGGTTCACGAGCGCCTGCACCGGGCTGTCGGGCTCGGTGCGGTAGACGAGCAGGCGGTGCGAGACGCCGGCCTGCGGTGCAGCGAGGCCGACGCCGATCGACTCGTGCATCAGCCGGCCCATCCGCTCGATCTCCTCGCGTAGCCCGGCGTCGAACTGGTCGACGGGCCGCGCCTTCGTGCGCAGGATCGGGTCGCCGAACTGGCGGATGTGCGCCAGCGCCGCCTCGCGCCGGGCGAGGATCTCGGGGTCGATCTGGGGCTGCGGAGCGGGCTCTTCCTCGGCCATCGCCCGAAAAGTGTAGGCCGCGTACGCTTCATGCCGATGGACGTCGAGGACCCCGACGAGCACGCGATCGGCTACCAGGTCCTGCCGCGCGGCACGCCCGTGTTCGCGGCCGACGGCGTGCAGGTCGGGACGTTCGACAAGGCGCTGCACCACGGCCGCGAGCACCTCTTCGACGGGATCGTCGTCAAGACCGGCGACCGCAAGCGCTTCGTCGACGCGCCCGAGGTGGAGCGGATCACCAACAAGCGCATCCGGCTGACGATCTCCAGCGCCGAGGTCGCCGAGCAGCCCGAGCACCGCGGGGTCCTCGGCCCGCTCCAGGAGCGCGCCAAGCACCGCAGCCGGCGGATCAAGCGGCGCTTCCGCCGCTAGCTGAGCTGCCCACGGACCTGGTGAACGGCTGAGGAAGACGTCCGGCCCCGTCCTGAGGCTCTGGTCTGCGACGACTGGAGCTCTCGAGGAGGGGCCGGAATGGAAGACGGTAGATGCAAGCTCGGACTGGCTGGGCG
>DASVQN010000029.1:0-76918 GCA_036389155.1 Solirubrobacteraceae bacterium | reverse complement strand
GACGCGCACCACCTGTTCGACGACTTCCTGGCCAGCCTCGAGGGCGCGGGAGGGCGGGTCTGATGCCGCGGCGCGACGACATCCAGCGCATCCTCATCCTCGGCTCGGGGCCGATCGTCATCGGCCAGGCGGCCGAGTTCGACTACTCCGGCGTGCAGGCCTGCAAGGTCCTGCGCGAGGAGGGCTACGAGGTCGTGCTGGTCAACTCGAACCCGGCGACGATCATGACCGACCCCGAGTTCGCCGACGCCACCTACGTCGAGCCGCTGCGCCCCGAGGTGGTCGCCCAGATCATCGCCCGCGAGCGGCCCGACGCCCTGCTGCCCACGCTGGGCGGCCAGACCGCGCTGAACCTGGCCAAGGCGCTGCACGAGGACGGCACGCTGGAGCGCTTCGGCGTCGAGCTGATCGGGGCCAACTACGACGCCATCGCGCGCGCCGAGGACCGCGACCTCTTCCGCCAGACCATGGAGCGCGCCGGGCTGCGGATGCCGCGCAGCGCGATCGCCACCACCCTGGCCGAGGCGCTGGACGCGCTCGGCGAGGTCGGCCTGCCGTGCATCGTGCGCCCCGCCTTCACGCTGGGCGGGCGCGGCGGCGGCGCCGCCCACACGCGCGAGGACTTCGAGCGCATCGTGGCCCGCGGCCTGGCGGCGTCGCCCATCAGCCAGGTCCTGCTCGACCAGTCGGTGATCGGCTGGGGCGAGTTCGAGCTCGAGGTCATGCGCGACCACAACGACAACGTGGTCATCGTCTGCTCGATCGAGAACATCGACCCGATGGGCGTGCACACCGGCGACTCGGTCACCGTCGCGCCCCAGCAGACGCTGACCGACCGCCTCTACCAGCGCCTGCGCGACCAGGCGTTCCAGGTCATCCGGGCCGTCGGCGTGGAGACGGGCGGGTCGAACGTGCAGTTCGCGGTCAACCCGGCGACCGAGGAGATCCTCGTCATCGAGATGAACCCGCGCGTGTCGCGGTCCAGCGCGCTGGCCTCGAAGGCCACCGGCTTCCCGATCGCGAAGATCGCCGCGCGGCTGGCCGTCGGCTACGCGCTGGAGGAGATCGGCAACGACATCACCGCGGCGACGCCCGCCGCGTTCGAGCCGACCATCGACTACGTCGTCGTCAAGTGGCCGCGGTTCGCCTTCGAGAAGTTCCAGGGCGTCGACGCCGTGCTCTCGACCCACATGAAGTCGGTCGGCGAGGCGATGGCCATCGGGCGGACCTTCCAGCAGGCGTTCGGCAAGGCGATGCGCTCGCGCGAGCTCGACGCCAAGCCGTCGCTCGAGGGGACGCCCGAGGAGCTGCTCGACCGGCTGGAGCGGCCGTCGTCGGACCGCTACGACGTGCTGCTGGAGGCGCTGCGTCGCGGGGCCGGCGTCGAGGAGATCCACGCGCGGACGAAGATCGATCCGTGGTTCCTGGCCGAGTTCGCCGAGCTGGCCGCCGAGCCGCAGGCGCCGTTCTCCGGCGAGCGCTCGTTCAAGGCGGTCGACACCTGCGCGGCGGAGTTCGAGGCGCGCACGCCGTACTACTACTCGGGCTGGGAGCGCCGCCGGGCGGACGAGATCGAGCGCGGCGACCGCGAGAGCGTCGTGATCCTCGGCAGCGGGCCGAACCGGATCGGGCAGGGGATCGAGTTCGACTACTGCTGCGTGCACGCGGCGATGACCGTGCGCGAGTCCGGCCGCGACGCGGTGATGGTCAACTGCAACCCGGAGACGGTCTCGACCGACTACGACACCTCCGACCGCCTGTACTTCGAGCCGCTGACGCTGGAGGACGTGATCGCCGTCTGCGAGCGCGAGCAGCCGAAGGGGATCGTGGTGCAGTTCGGCGGGCAGACGCCGCTGAAGCTCGCGCACGGGCTCGAGCAGGCCGGCTTCGCGATCCTGGGCACGAGCGTCGACGCCATCGACCTCGCCGAGGAGCGCGGGCGCTTCGGCGAGCTGCTCGCGCGCCTGGGCTACGAGGCGCCGCCCTACGCCACCGCCCACTCGGTCGAGGAGGCGCTGGAGCGCGGCGACGAGGTCGGCTACCCGCTGCTCGTCCGCCCGTCCTACGTGCTCGGCGGCCGGGCGATGGAGATCGTCTACTCGCGCGACGGGCTGGCGGACTACCTGCGGCGCGAGGCCGGCGAGGACGGCAAGGCCATCTTCCTCGACCGCTTCCTGGAGAATGCGATCGAGGTCGACGTCGACGCGCTGTGCGACGGCGAGTCGGTGTGGATCGGCGGGATCATGCAGCACGTCGAGGAGGCCGGCGTGCACTCGGGCGACAGCGCGTCCGTGCTGCCGCCGCACTCGCTCGGCGGTGAGATGCTCGACCAGCTGCGCGAGCAGACGGCCGGGATCGCGCTCGGGCTCGGCGTCGTCGGGCTCATCAACGTCCAGTACGCGATCTCGAACGGGCAGCTCTTCGTGATCGAGGCGAACCCGCGCGCCTCGCGGACGGTGCCCTTCGTGTCGAAGGCGGTCGGGGTCCCGCTGGCCAAGATGGCCTGCCGGCTGATGCTCGGCGAGCGGATCGCGGACCTGGGGCTGCCCGCCGAGGTCGGCCTGGGGCGGACGCTCGACCACGTCTCGGTCAAGGAGGCGGTCCTGCCGTTCGACCGGTTCACGAACGTGGACGCGCTCCTCGGCCCGGAGATGCGGTCGACGGGCGAGGTCATGGGCATCGCGCGCGACTTCCCGACCGCGTTCGCGAAGGCGCAGGCCGCCGCGGGAGCCGCGCTGCCGCTCCACGGGACGGTCTTCCTCACCGTCACCGACTCGGACAAGGCCGCGGTGCACGCCATCGCCGGCCCGCTCCACGACCTCGGCTTCGCCATCGTGGCCACCAGCGGGACGGCCCAGGCGATCCGCGCGATGGGCGTGCCGTGCGAGACGATCTCGAAGATCGGCGAGGGCCACCCGAACGTCGTCGACTGGATCGAGCAGGGCAAGGTCGAGCTCGTCGTCAACACGCCGACGGGCTACGGCGCGCGCGCCGACGGCTGGCAGATCCGCAGCGCCGCGACCGTCCACGGGGTGCCGTGCATCACGACGATCTCGGGCGGCGTCGCCGCGACCCGCGCGATCGCCAAGGCCAGACAGTCGGGAGCCGCCGACGTCCTCTCGCTGCAGGAGCTGCACGGGGGAGAGCGGAGGGGCCCGAACGGGGCCGAAGTCGCTCCCGCGGAGGGCGCCGCTACGCCGGCGGGCGCCGGCGGCCGCTAGCGCGCGGTGCTCTACCCCCTCGTCCGCGCGCTCCTCTTCCTCCTGCCCGCCGAGACGGCGCACCGCCTCACCTTCGCGGGGCTGCGGATCGCGCTCGCTCCCGCGCCGGTGCGCGCGATCGCCCGCCGCGCGCTCGCGCCCCGCGACCCCGCGCTGGAGGTCCACGCCCTCGGCCTGACGTTCCCCTCGCCGGTCGGCCTGGCCGCCGGGTTCGACAAGGACGCGGCGGGCTTTCGCCAGCTCGGCGCCCTCGGTTTCGGGTTCGTCGAGATCGGGACGGTCACGCCGCAGCCGCAGCCCGGCAACCCAAGGCCGCGCCTCTTCCGCCTGAAGGACGACCGCGCGCTGATCAACCGCCTCGGCTTCAACAACGGCGGCGCCGACGCCGCGCGGCGCCGGCTGCAGCGCGCGCGCGGCCGCGGGAGCGGTGGGGTGGTCGTCGGGGCCAACGTGGGCCGCAACAAGACCACGCCCGACGAGCGCGCGATCGACGACTACGTCGCCGCCGCGACGAAGCTCGGGCCCGTCGCCGACTACGTCGTCGTCAACGTCAGCTCGCCGAACACGCCGGGCCTGCGCGACCTCCAGGCCGTCGAGCGCCTGCGCCCGCTGCTCGAGCAGGTCAGGGCGGCGGTCCCGACCAAGCCCCTTCTCCTCAAGATCGCCCCCGACCTCGCGGACGCCGACGTCGACGCCGTCGCCGACCTCGCCCTCGAGCTGAAGCTCGACGGCATCATCGCCACGAACACGACGATCGAGCGCACGAATCTAACGTCCGATTCGGCGCAAATCGCCGCGATCGGCGCCGGTGGGGTGTCGGGCCGTCCACTTGCGGGGAAGTCACTGCACATCCTCCGGCGGCTTCGCGCTAGAGTCGGCGATCGGCTCGTTCTCGTGGCTGCCGGAGGGATCGAGAGTGCCGACGAGGCGTGGCTCCGAATAGAGGCCGGGGCGACGCTGGTGCAGCTCTACACAGGCTTCGTCTACGGCGGTCCCACGGTGCCCGCGACCATCGCGCGCCGCCTCGCCGCGACGGCCCGATCTCGAGGATACGCCCGCGTTCAGGACGCCGTGGGCGCCTCCGCCTGCCCGTCCTAAAAGGCCTGCAAATCAAACAGTGACCATCAACCAGGCTGCATGCGTCTCGACCTCAACTTCAGGTCGATCCATTTTCTTCCACGTCGCCTTGCAGGGCGGCTTGCGAGAGGTATAGTCGCCGCCCATGCCGTCGGCCACGAACTCGCCCACAAAGCACTCGGCGGCCCCCGAGCGGTCCCTCGTCCAGCGCATGGACGCACTGCAGCGCGCGAACCAGATCCGGACGCGACGCGCGCAGCTGAAGCGGGACCTGAAGGCGGGTCGCATCTCCATCCAGGACCTCCTGAAGAACCCCCCGGACTACCTCGAGACGGCCAAGGTCTTCGACATGCTCTTGGCCGTGCCGAAGTACGGCCGGGTGAAGGTCAACAAGATCCTCGTGACGTGCAGGATCTCGCCGAGCAAGACCATCGGCGGCCTGTCGGAGCGCCAGCGCAACGAGCTGGTCTCCCTCCTGCGCCGCTAGAGGCGCGTTGCCGCGGGTCTTCGTCATCACCGGCCCGAGCGGGGTCGGCAAGGGCACCCTCATCCGCAACCTGCGCGAGCGCATGCCCGAGCTCGACCTCGCCGTCTCGGCGACCACACGCCAGCCGCGGGCCGGCGAGACGCAGGGCGAGGACTACTGGTTCCTCACCGACGAGGAGTTCCAGCGCCGCGTCGACGCCGGCGAGTTCGTCGAGCACGCCGAGTACTCCGGCCGGCGCTACGGCACGCTGCGCTCCGAGCTCGAGCGCCGGATCGGCGCGGGGCACCCGGTGGTGCTCGAGATCGAGCTCCAGGGCGCGCGCCAGGTCCGGCGGACCATGCCCGAGGCGCTGCAGATCTTCATCGCGCCGCCGGACGCGGACGTCCTGCGCGCGCGCCTCGTCGGAAGGGGCAGCGACTCGCCCGAGGACATCGAGGCGCGCCTGCGCGTCGCGCGCGCGGAGCTCGCGGCGCAAGACGAGTTCGGCGAGGTCGTCGTGAACGACCGGCTCGACGAGGCGGTGGACAGGCTCGAGGGCATCGTCCGCCGGGCTCTACACTCAGAGGCATGATCTCCCCGCGCCTCGACAAGCTCCTCGAGCACGTCGACTCCAACTACGCCTCCGTGCTCGTCGCCGCCAAGCGCGCGCGGCAGATCAACAGCTACTACCACAACCTCGGCGAGGGGACGTTCGACGAGTTCCCGCCGCCGATGGTCGAGACCGCCTCGAAGAACTACCTGACGATCGCGCTGGAGGAAGTCGCCGCCGGCAAGATCAAGTACCACTACCGGTAGTCCTCCTGAGATGGCGCGGATCCTGCTCGGCGTCAGCGGGGGGATCGCTGCCTACAAGGCGCTGGAGCTGGTGCGCCTCGCGACGAAGGCCGGCCACGCGGTCCGCGTCGTCCAGACCCCGACGAGCGAGCGCTTCGTCGGCCGTGCGTCGTTCGCCGCGCTGACCGGCGCCCCCGTCCTCGTCGACGAGTTCGAGCCGGACCCCGCGCGCGGCGCGTTCCCCGGCGACCCGCCGCCGTCGCACGACCCGCTCAGCCACCTCGAGCTCGTGGCCAACGCCGATGCCTACGTCATCGCGCCGGCGAGCGCCAACACGATCGCCAAGCTCGCGCACGGGCTCGCGGACAACCTCCTCACGAACGCGGCCCTCGCCGCCACGTGCCCGCTGCTCGTCGCGCCCGCGATGAACAACCACATGTGGGAGCACCCGGCCACGCGCGCGAACCTCGCGGCGCTGCGCGACCGCGGCGCGACGATCGTCGACCCCGGCACGGGCGAGCTGGCCTCGAAGGGGGAGCACGGTGTGGGGCGGCTGGCCGAGCCCGCGCAGATCCTCGCCGCGATCGAGGCGCTCCTGCCCTCCGCCGGGCCGCGCCCGCTCGACGGCCTCACCGTCCTCGTCACCGCCGGCGGGACCCGCGAGCCGATCGACAGCGTCCGCTACATCGGCAACCGCTCGAGCGGCCGGATGGGCTTCGCGCTCGCCGACGTCGCGGCCGAGCTCGGCGCCGAGGTAACGGTCGTCGCCGCGAACGTCCACCTCGAGCGCAACCCCCGGGTCACCTACGTCGACGTCACGACCGCCGACGAGATGCTCGGCGCCGCGCGAACCTCCTTCGGGTCCAGCGACGTACTCCTCATGGCGGCGGCCGTCGTGGACTTCCGCCCGGCGGAGCCGCACGCCGGGAAGCTCAAGAAGGAGGAGGGCCAGGAGGACATGACCGTCGCGCTCGCGCGCACGCCCGACATCGTGGGGACCCTCGCCGCCGAGCGGCGCCCCGGGCAGACCCTGGTCGGCTTCGCCGCCGAGCACGGCGACGGCGCGCTCGAGTACGGCCGCGACAAGCTGCGCCGCAAGGGCCTGGACGCGATCGTCGTCAACGACATCTCCCGCGGCGACATCGGCTTCGACTCGGGCGCCAACGAGGTGACGATCGTGACGGCCGACTCCGAGACGCCGGTCCCGCGCGCGCCAAAGCGCGACGTCGCGCGCGCGATCCTGGACACCGTGGTGCGCCTGCGGGCGGACGCGGTGGTCGGCCCGTGAGCATCGGCGTCCCCGACGAGCGGGTCGGCCAGGACGAGGTCGACGCGTCGGCAGCGGTCGCGCGGAGGATCGCTGCGAACGTGCGCCGCGGCGTCGAGGTCAGCGACGACCTGCTCGAGCACGCGATGGTCGCGCTCTTCGCCGAGGGGCACGTCCTCATCGAGGACCTCCCGGGCGTGGGGAAGACGACGCTCGCGCGGGCGCTCGCGCGCTCGATGGACCTGGCCTTCGCCCGCATCCAGTGCACGGCCGACCTGCTCCCGGCCGACGTCGTGGGCACGAACGTCTTCAACCAGCGCGAGGGCCGCTTCGAGTTCCGCCCGGGCCCGATCTTCGCCAACGTGATCATCGTCGACGAGGTCAACCGCGCCTCGCCGAAGACGCAGTCCGGCCTGCTCGAGTGCATGCAGGAGCGGCGGGTGACGGTCGACGTCCACACGCACGAGCTCGCGCGGCCCTTCATCGTCCTCGCCACGCAGAACCCGGTCGAGTACGAGGGCACCTACCCGCTGCCGGAGGCCCAGGTCGACCGCTTCATGATGCGGATCTCGCTCGGCTACCCGAGCGCCCGCGGCGAGGCCGAGATGCTCGCCACGCACGCCAGCGGCGACCGCGTGGGCGAGCTCGAGCCGGTGGCCAGCGCGGCGGACATCCTCGTCGCCCAGAACGCCGCGGACCGCGTCCGGGCGTCCGAGACGCTGCGCTCCTACGTCGTGGCGCTGCTGCAGCACACGCGCGACGATCCGCGCCTGGAGCTGGGCGCCTCGCCGCGCGCCGGGCTCATGCTGCTGCGGGCCGCGAAGGCGCGCGCGCTGCTGCAGGGGCGCGACCACGCGCTGCCCGACGACGTCCAGGCGCTCGCGCTGCCGGTGCTGGCCCACCGCCTCGTCCTCGCGCCCGAGGCGGTGGAGGCGACGCCCGAGCAGGCGATCGCCGACGCGATAGCGGCCACGCCGTCGTTGTGACGGCCGCGCGCGCCACCGCCGCGCTCGGGCTGCTGCTGATCCTCGTCGCGGGCACGTTCGACGCCGAGCCGCTGTACGTCCCCGGCGTCGCCTTCGTCGTGCTGCCGCTCGGCGCGGCGGCGTGGATCGCCCTGACCGCGCGCGGCGTCCGGGTCCGCCGCCAGCTGACGGCGCGGCGCGTCGTGGAGGAGGAGCCGCTGAGCGTGGTGCTCGAGGTCCGGTCCGGGCGGCTGCCGCTCAGCACGGGCGTCGTCGAGGACGCGTTCCTCGCCGAGCCGGTCCCGCTCGCGGTCGGGCGGCGCGAGCAGCGCGTGCGCATCGTGGCGCGGTTCGCGCGCCGGGGCCGGCGGGCGCTCGATCCCGCCTCGGTCGTGCTCCGCGATCCCATGGGGCTGACCGAGCGGACGGTGAGGGCGCGGTCGGGCGACGAGGTCCTCGTGCTCCCGCGCACCGAGCCGGTGCGCGCGGTCGGCGGCGGCGACGACGCGGGGGCGCGTCGGCGGGGCCGGCCGGCGATGGCGGCGGAGGTCGAGCTCGACGGCGTCCGCGAGCACCGCACCGGAACGCCCGCGTCGCGGATCTACTGGCCGGCGCTCGCGCGCGGCGCCGGGCTCATGGAGCGCAGGCTGCGGGCGGACTCGGACAGCACGCCGCTCATCGTCCTGGACGCGCGCGGATCGTCGGAGGAGGCGCTCGACGCGGCGGTCCGCGCGTGCGCGTCGCTCGCCGTCGCCCTCGCGCAGCGCGGCGGGTGTTCGGTCCTCCTGCCCGGAGACCGCCGCGCGACCGCGCTCGACCCGACGCTCGCAGGCTGGCCCCACCTGCACGCCCGGCTCGCGCTGGTCACGCTCGGCGGGCGGCCGTCGCTGAGCGGCGTGGCCGGTCGGTCGGGCCTCGTCGTGTACGTCGCGGCGCGGGTGCCGTCGCGGGCGCCGCAGGCGCTCGAGCACGCGCCGGCGGCGGGCCGGGTGCTCGTCGTCCCCGGCGCGATGGCGGCGCGCCGCCCGGCGTTCACGGTCGCGGGCTGCACGGGGTACGCCGTCGAGCCGCGGGGCGCGCGGAGGGCGGCGTGAGCGCGGCGGCACTCCCGGCCGGCGTGCGCCCCGCGCCGGCGCGCGTCCGGGCTCCGCGGATCGCGGTCCGCCTGGTCGCCATCGGCGCGCTGGCCGTGTTCGGCGCGCAGGCGTGGGGCGGGATGGTCCGGCCGGGCGCGGACGGGCGGATGCTCGGCGCGGCGGCGGCCGGCATCGGCCTGGCGATCGTGGTCCTGCTCGCCCAGCGGCTGCCGCGGGCGGCGCGGGTGGCGGTCGACGTCGCGGTCGCGGTCGCGGGCGCGGCGGCGGCGCTGCTCCTCGCCGGCGTCCCGCTGAACCTGCTCGACCGCGAGAGCTGGGGGGAGCTCGCGAACGGCCTGGGGCAGGGGATCGAGGCGCTGCCCGGGCTGAACGTCCCCTACCGCGGGGTCGACGAGTGGAACCGGGTCGCCATGCTCCTCGGCGGGACGGCGCTCGCGGTCGCCGGCGTCGTCGTCGCCGTGCGCCGGCCGGTGCTCGGCATCGTCCTGCTGGCGGTGCTGTACGCGGTGCCCGCCGTCGAGTTCGACGCGCAGCATCCGTGGCTGGACGGGTTCGCCTTCGCCCTCCTGCTCGGGGCGGCGCTGTGGGCCGAGCGCGTGGCCGCGCGGGAGGCGCCGTTCGGGGTCGTCGTCGTGCTCGCCGCCGGCCTCGTCGCCCTCGCGCTCGCCCCGCGGCTCGATGCGGCGGAGCCCTGGGTCGACTACGAGAGCCTTGCGCAGTCGCTGGGCGAGCGGGGGACGACGACGTTCTCGTGGAGCCACCGCTACGGCCCGCTGGACTGGCCGCGCGACGGGCGCGAGCTGCTGCGGATCGAGGCCAGGACGGGCGCGTACTGGAAGGCGACGACGCTGACGGAGTTCGACGGGCGGCGGTGGGTCGAGACGCGGCCGCAGGGGCTGGAGGACGACCCGGAGGCCGACACGCCGCGGCCGCGCTGGGTCCAGACGGTGCGCGTCTCCGTCCGCAACCTCAGCAGCGAGCAGTTCGTCGCGCCCGGGACGGCGCTCGACATCCGCAACGCCCCGCGGACGCCCGTGAAGGGCGCGCCGGGGTCGTTCGTGTCGAGCGGCAAGCCGCTGCGGCGCGGGCACGCCTACGTCGTCAAGTCCTACGTCCCCCGGCCACGCCGCCTCGAGATCGAGGCGGCGGGGACCAACTTCCCGACCTCGCTGTGGCCGTACCTCTCGATGCAGCTCCCGCAGTCGATCGGCGGCCCGCCGCCGATCGATCCGGCGACGCACGTCTACCAGCGCGATGCGCCGCCGGCGTTCGTCGTGTTCAGCGGCTTCGGCGACCGGCGCGACGCGCTCGGGTACCTCGCCGGGCGTGGGTTCGGCGAGCGGGTGGGGACCGACTGGGTGCGCAGCTCGGCGTACGCGCGGACGTACGCGCTGGCGCGGCGGCTCGCACGCCGGTCGGCCTCGCCGTACGCGTACGCGAAGGCGATCCAGGCCTTCCTCTCGCGCGGGTTCCGCTACAGCGAGACGCCGCCCCGCCGCCCGCTTCCGCTCGACGCCTTCCTCTTCCGCGACAAGGTCGGCTACTGCCAGCAATTCTCCGGCGCGATGGCCCTGCTGCTGCGCATGGGCGGCGTGCCGGCGCGCGTCGCCGCGGGGTTCTCGCCCGGGACGCGCGACGAGAGCCGCGGCGAGTACGTCGTGCGCGACTACGACGCGCACTCGTGGGTCGAGGCGTACTTCCCCGGCTACGGGTGGATCACGTTCGACCCGACGCCCGCGATCGCGCCGGCGCGCGCGCAGCTGGCCGCGCTCGACGGGCAGGAGGAGGACCCGGACGGCGGGAGCGCGAGCGGGACGCGGGGCAGCGAGCGCGCCCAGGACCCGCGCGCGCTCGGGCAGGGCGAGGACGCGGGGTCGGGGGGCGGCGGCGGCTCCGGGCTGCTCGTCGTGGGAGGCGTGCTGCTCGGGCTGTTCGTCTTCGGGGGCGCGGCCTACGGGGTCGCGGCGGCGCGGTGGCGGGCACGGTACGGGCCGGAGGCCGCCGCGGCCGAGCTGGTGCGCGCGCTGCGGCGGACGGGCCGCGGGCCGCGGCCGGGGGCGACGCTGGCCCAGCTGGAGGAGTCGCTGCGGTGGGCGCCGGAGGCGGCCGCGTACATCCGGACGGTGCGCGCGGCGCGGTTCGGGTTCGGATCCAGCGCGCCGTCGCGCGAGCAGCGGCGGGCGCTGCGGCGCGAGCTCGGCAGCGGTCTGGGGCTGCGCGGGCGGGTGCGCGCGCTGTGGGCGCTGCCGCCGTTCTGAGCCGCGCGATCCGCCGGCACCACACGCCCCCGGAGCCCTTCAGACCGGCCCGTGGCGGTCCTACACTCCTGCGGTGATGGAGAGCGTGTACGACCTCTTCACGCGCGGGACGCGACTGCTCGAGGACGGCGACTTCCACGCGGCCACCGTGCCCCTCGCGCGAGCCCGCGACCTCGCACCCGACAAGACGTCGATCCGCGAGGCGCTCGGCCGCGCGTTCTTCCGCTCGCAGCGCTACGAGGCGGCGGCGGAGGAGTTCTCCGCGGTCGTCGAGCAGGCGCCGACGAACGACTACGCGCTGTTCTGCCTCGGCCGCTCCCTGCAGCTCCTGGGCCGCCACTCGGAGGCCCGCCACCCGCTGGCGCTGGCGTCGAACCTCAGGCCCGAGCGCGGCGACTACCGCCACTACCGCGACCAAGCGCGGCGCAGAACCGCCTAGTCGCGCGGTTCGCCGTCCCTCTCGGACAGCAGGCCCCCGGACTGCTTCGCCGTGCCTTCACCGGGCGAGCCGTCGCCACTCATAAGTATCATCTGCGCATGGCATCCAACGAACCCACCCCCGTCCAGGGTCAGCGGGCGATGGCGCATCCGATGCGGGCGCGGATCCTCGCCGCGCTCGACGGCCGCGAGCTCAGCCCGGTCGAGCTGGCCCGCGAGCTCGACGCCTCGCTGGGCGTCGTCAGCTACCACGTGCGGGTGCTCGCCGACGCAGAGGTCGTCGAGCTCGCCCGGACGACGGCGCGCCGCGGCGCGATCCAGCACCACTACAAGCTGCGCGACGACGCGGCCGTCTCGGGCAGCGTCGCGTTGAGCTCGGACCGGGCCGACCGTCTCGCCGCCGACCTGCGCAAGGTGATCGACCGCGCGCGGCGGGAGGCGGCGAAGGCCGGCACCGGCTCGAGCGACGTCGAGGTCACGGTCTTGGTGCACCGCGTGGCAGTCACGTAACGCCTTTCTCCATACGGTCGGCGCATGACCCCCGCCGACTGGCTCCTGGTGCTCGTGGCGCTCGACGCGCCGCCCGCCGGGCTCGAGCCCGTCCGGGTCCAGAAGGCCCTGTTCCTCCTCGCACGGGAAGGGGGCCTGCCGCGGGCCGAGCGCTACTGGTTCGTGCCCTACAACTACGGGCCGATGAGCCCGCGGATCTACCGCGACGTCGAGGCCCTGGCGCGTCGCGGGCTCGTCGAGCGGGTCCCGGTCCCCGGCTACACCTGGGGCCGCGTGCGCGCGACGCCGGAGGGGCGCTGCCGCGCGGAGCGGCTCGTGGCCGACGCGACCGACCGCGAGCGCCGCAGCCTGCAGGCGCTGCGGGGCATCCGCGAACTCGTCACCTCGCTCAGCTTCGCCGACCTGCTCGAGACGATCTACGACCGGCACCCGCAGTACGCGGTCCGCTCGGTGTTCCGCCGGTCGTGACGCTCGTCCTCGCGATCCGCTGCCGCGAGGGGATCGTCCTCGCCTCCGACGGGCAGGCCACCACGGACGCGGCCGGCCAGCCCACGCGGCTGGAGGTCCAGAAGCTGTTCGTCCTCGGCGGGCGGATCGCGTGGGGGGCGGCGGGCAGCGTCGGCCTGCAGCAGGCGCTGGGCGAGCGACTGGACGCCGAGCTCGAGCGCGTGCTGGCGGCCGCCGACCCGCGGGCCGCGCTGGTCGACGCGGTCATCCCGATCCAGCAGCGGGCGCTGCGCGACTTCGTCCCGCACCCCGGGGCGCATCCGCCGGACCTCGCGTGCGTGTTCTGCTGGCTGGATCCGGACGGGAGCGCGCGGATCTTCTCGGTGCCGCGCACGGGCAGCGACCACCAGCTGCACGAGGGCCACGCGGCGGTCGGGACCGGCGACATCTTCGCGGACTTCGCGATGGTCTCGGTCGCGCACCTCGGGACGCCCGAGCTCTCCCTCGAGCAGGCGAAGATGGTCGCGCTGAAGGCGATCGCCGACGCGATCGACGTCGCCGCGGTCTACCTGGGCAGGCCGATCCAGATGATCGTCGTGACGGCGGGAGGGGTTCGCGAGGTCCCGCGGGCGGAGATCGAGGGCGGGCTCAGCGACTCGGTCGACGCGTGGAAGGTCCGCCAGCGCGAGACGCTCGGCCCGCTCGCGCCGCCGGTGCCGGTGGTGAGGAGGGCGGCGGGGTGAGGAGGGCCGGCGGCCCACGGGATCACCCTTTCCCAATCGAGGAGCCTATGAGTATCCTGCGCCCAATGGTGGAGTCGCCTTCAACGGGGGACCGCGGTGGCGCGCTGGAGCCTGTGGAGCTGCCGGACAAGGAGCGGCGCGGGCTGGCGCGCTGCCGCCGGGCGCTCGAGAAGGGGCGGCGCGTCCGCGGCCGGGTGGCCGCCTCCGGGGACCTCGGCGTCCTGGTCGAGCTGCGCGGGGCCGTCGGGCACGTGCCCGCCTCCGATCGGGCGGCGGGCGGGGCCCGCCGGTCGCTCTGGCCCGGCGCCGCCGACCGCTGGGAGGGCTGGGTCTCCGCCGTCGCCGGCGACGTCGTGCACCTGTGCGCGCGGCGGCCGGCCGGCCGGCCCGACGAGGAGACGGTCCGCCGCGCGCAGGTCGTGTCGGTCGGCCGCTCCGGCGCGCTCGCCCGGCTTGCCGACGACGGGGCCACCGCCGTGGTCCCGTGGGAGGAGCTGTCGTGGCAGCCGTCGCTCGAGCCGCCGGCGCTGGAGCGGGGGATGGAGGTTGCGGGACGCGTCGTCGGGCTCACGCTCGAGGGTCCGGTGCTGTCGCCGCGCTCGGTCGTCCCCTCGCCGTGGCCGGCGATCGCCCTGGCGCACCCGCCGGGGACGGAGGTCGAGGCCGTCGTCGAGCGGATCCAGGGCGACCAGGCGCTGCTGCGCACCGAGCGCGCGCCCCGCGCCCGCACGATCGTCGGCGTCGAGGCGCTGCCGGGCGACGCCGCCCCCGGCTCCACGCTGGGCGCCGCCGTCGTCCGCGTCAACGCGCTGGCCGGGGAGCTCGTCCTCGCCGGTTTCAGCTCGCGCCCCGGCCGTCCTCGTGCTCCTCGGCCCGCGCCAGGAGCTGAGAGGCCGGGACGTCAAGGGCCCGAGCAAGCCGCTTCAGGTTCGCGTAGCTGACGTTGCGCTCACCGCGCTCGATCCCGCCCAGATAGGTGCGGTGCATGCCGCTGCGATGGGCGAGGTCCTCCTGCGAGATGCCCTGCCCGTTGCGGAAGTCGCGCACGGCACGACCGAGCGCCGCGTGCGATTGAGAGCGGGACCCCATCGTCGCTGAACGCTGTTCGGCCGCCACTTATCGGTCTACAGTCTATGAGTAGCACGGCGCGTGGGGAGTGGCGCGGGGAGCGGGTCACGCCGCGCGGTGGCGGACGACGATCGCGGCCTCGACGAGCAGCCCGAGCAGCCGGTCGAGCCACTGCGCGCCGACGAGCTCGGGCGGCAGCTCGCCGTGCACCCACACGGCGCCGGCGCCGGACTGCGCGTACCGCACCAACACGAGCCCGCGGTTGCGGAACAAGAGCTCGTGCTCGCTCACCTGGTCCGGGCCGACCGCCTCGCACTGCGCGCGCAGCAGCCCGTCGCGGAACACCAGGCCGACGTGGAGCGGCCATCCCGCGGCCTCCACCGTCAGCCCCCACTCGCCCGGAGCGACCTCGCGCGAGGGCGCATCCAGCCCGGCGAGGAACTCGGAAACTGCCCTGTTTTCGACCTCCGTCACGGTGCTATCGTCCCACGCACAGCTTCTGTCGCACGCCCCGGTCTCCTGGGTGCGCGGCGCCGGACCGGAAGCGGGCGCGAGCCCGCTTTCTCTGTGTCAGGGGAGAGGTGAACGACACGATGAGCAGTGCAATCCAGGAGCAGATCGAGGCCCGCCTGGCCCAGGCGGAGCCGGAGGTCGAGGTGCTGACCGCCGACATCGTCGGCGGCTCGACGGTGCGCCTGTTCATCGACCACCCGCAGGGCGTCACGCTCGACCTCTGCGCGCGCGTCACCGAGCACCTGGCCGAGCTCCGCGAGCAGTACGCGCTGGAGGTCTCCAGCCCGGGCCCCAAGCGCCCGCTCACCAAGCCCCAGCACTTCCGCCGCTTCATCGGCCGCCGCGCGCGCGTGCGCACCCGCGGCGACCACGACGGCGGCCATTCCAGCTTCACGGGGGAGCTCGTCGGCGCCTCCGACGACACGGTGACCATCGCCGCCGACACCGGCGTCATCGCCATCCCGTACGCCGACATCACGCGATCGAACCTGGTGGAGGAGTAGGCACATGTCCCGCGAGATCCTGGAGGCGATGACCGCGCTCGCGCGCGAGAAGGGCATCGCCCCCGACAAGCTCCGTCACGCCCTCGAGGACGCGCTGCTCTCCGCCTACAAGAAGCAGCCCGGCAGCGCGAAGTACGCGCGCGTCGAGCTCGACCCCGAGACCGCGGACTACCGCGTCATCGAGCTGATCGTGCCCGAGCGGCTCGAGGCGCACCTGATCGTCGAGACCATCGACGAGAACACCACCGTCGACCCCGAGACGGGCGAGATGGTCGAGCCGCAGGACCCCGAGATCGACCCCGTCAAGTTCGAGCAGTACAAGGACCAGATCGACGAGCGCGACGTCACGCCGGAGGACTTCGGCCGCATCGCCGCACAGACCGCCAAGCAGGTGATCCTCCAGCGGATCCGCGAGGCGGAGCGCGACATGATGTACGAGGAGTACCGCGACCGCGTGGGCGAGCTGATCACCGGCATCGTCCAGCAGTCCGACAACCGCTACACCCTCGTGCAGCTGCGCGAGCGCGTCGAGGCGCTCCTCCCGCGCTCCGAGCAGGTCGACGGCGAGCGCTACGACCACGGCAGCCGCATCAAGGCCGTGATCAAGGAGGTCTCGCCTTCCACGAAGGGCCCCTCGATCATCGTGTCCCGCCGCGACTTCGAGCTGATCAAGAAGCTCTTCGAGCTGGAGGTCCCCGAGATCGCCGACGGCCTCGTGGAGATCGAGAACGTCGCGCGCGAGCCGGGCTACCGCTCGAAGATCGCCGTCGTCTCCCACCAGCAGGGCGTCGACCCCGTCGGCGCCTGCGTCGGCCCGCGCGGCTCGCGCGTGCGCATGGTCGTCTCCGAGCTGCGCGGCGAGAAGATCGACATCATCCCCTACAACGACGAGCCCGCCCGGTTCGTCGCCAAGGCGCTGAGCCCCGCGCGCGTGCGCGAGGTGCTCGTCGACGACGACGCCCGCCAGGCGACGGTCATCGTCCCCGACGACCAGCTCAGCCTGGCCATCGGCCGTGAGGGCCAGAACGCGCGCCTCGCCGCCCGCCTCACCGGCTGGCGGATCGACATCCGCTCGGAGACCGAGTTCGCCACCGAGGAGCAGGACGGCGACTACGGCGGCGAGGAGGAGCTCGACGGGCGGTGCCACGCGATCCTCACCAACGGGCGGCGCTGCCCGAACGCCGCGCTGCCGCAGTCGCGCTACTGCGGGCTCGACGCCCACCAGGCGCTCGCCACGATCGACTCCGACAGCATCGCCGACCTCAGCGGCAACGGCGCCGCGGCAGACGGGGCGGAGGTCCCGGAGCCGGGCGAGGTGGCCGTCGCCGACGAGCCGGTCGTCGAGGAGCCGCTCGCTGCCGAGCCGGTTCCCGCCGGCGAGACGCCCGCGGTGGAGTCCGACGAGGCGCTCGCGGGCTCCGCGGCCGACGAGCTCGAGCCGCAGGCCGACGCCTCCGAGCCGACCGGCGAGGTTTAAGGACGACCGGACGTCGTCCGTTGTCTCAGATCGCGGGGCCGGACGCCCCGCTGAGGTGACCCCTCGGCGCAAGTGCATCGCGTGCGGGCGGATCGGCGAGCAGTCGTCGTTCCGTCGCTTCGCGGTGGACGAAGAGGGCCGTGTGATCGAGGACCAGGCGCGTGCGCTCGCCTCGCGCGGCGCGTACGTGTGTGGCGACGACTGTCTCGCCGAGGCGACGAAGCGACGGGCCTGGGGGAGGGCGTTCCGGCGTGAAGTGACCGGGCCGAGCACCGGATAGACTCGGCGACTGCATGGCGAAGATCCGTGTTCATGAGCTTGCCAAGGAACGCGAGATGTCCCCGAGGGACATGCTCGCGAAGCTTCAGGCTGCCGGTCTGCCGGTGAAGGCCGTCGCCTCGGCCGTCGACCGTGCGCAGGCCGAGGACGCGCTCGCCGGCAAGAAGGTCAAGCCGAAGGAGAACGGCGCGGCGCCGCCGCAGCGCGCCCAGCGCATCGGCGGCACCGGCGACTCGCCCCGCCCGCTCGGGACCGGTGACGGGCCGCGCCCCGTCCGCCAGACCACCCGTCAGGCGCAGGAGCGCGCCGAGCAACAGCAACAGCAGCAGCGCCCGGGCGGTGCGGGCGGAGCAGCCGGCGCCGGCAAGCCCGGCGGCGGCGGTCAGGGCGGCGCAGGCGGCGCGGCCGGCCGCCCGACGCGCAACAACCGCATGGGCGAGAGCGCACCGGGCGGCTCCGGCCCCGGCGGGCGGCGGCGCGTCGTCATCGACTCTCAGGCGGCCCGGCGCGGCCCCGGCGGCCCGGGCGGCCCCGGCGGCCCCGGCGGCGGCCCGCCGCAGCACCGCCAGCGCCGCGGCGGCGGCGGTGGCCGCAGGCGCCGCCGCGACTTCGAGGAGCAGGCCGCTCCCGAGCTCGACAAGAGCGCGCTGACCCACACCGACCTCGTCCGGATCAACTCCGGCTCGACGGTCAAGGACGTCGCCGAGTACCTCGGCGTCCCGGTGCCCGAGATCATCAAGAAGCTCATGAGCCTGGGCGAGATGGCGACGCTGACGCAGACGCTCAGCGACGACGCGATCCAGGTGCTCGCCGACGAGTTCGACAAGGAGATCGAGATCGTCAGCGCTGCCGACGACGTCGAGGACGTCGTCGAGGCGCCCGAGGACGACGCGGCGGACCTCGTCGAGCGCCCGCCGGTCGTGACGATCATGGGCCACGTCGACCACGGCAAGACCTCGCTGCTCGACGCGATCCGCGACACCGAGGTGACCGCGGGCGAGGCCGGCGGCATCACCCAGCACATCGGCGCCTACCAGGTCAGCCGCGACGGCAAGACCATCACCTTCCTCGACACGCCGGGCCACCAGGCGTTCACCGCCATGCGCGCCCGCGGCGCGAAGGTCACCGACATCGCGGTGATCGTCGTCGCCGCCGACGACGGCGTGAAGCCCCAGACGCAGGAGGCCATCGACCACGCCAAGGCGGCCGAGGTCCCGATGCTCATCGCGGTCAACAAGATCGACAAGGAGGGCGCGGACCCGACCCGCACCCGCACCGAGATGACGAACCAGGGCCTGCAGCCGGTCGAGTGGGGCGGCGACACCGAGTTCGTCGACGTCTCCGCGAAGACCAGGCAGGGCCTCGACGACCTGCTCGAGACGATCAACGTCATGGCCGAGGTCGAGGAGCTCAAGGCCAACCCGAACGCCGAGGCGTCGGGCGTCGTCATCGAGTCCAAGCTCGACCCGGGCCGCGGCCCCGTCGTGACGCTGCTCGTCCAGCGCGGCACGCTGAGGGTGGGCGACGCGGTCGTCTCCGGCTCGAACTGGGGCAAGGTCCGCGCGCTGCACGACCACACCGGCGCGAAGGTCAAGCAGGCCGTCCCCGGCCAGCCGGTCGAGGTCCTCGGCTTCGACGGCGTCCCCGAGGCCGGCGAGCCGTTCCGGGCCGTCGAGAACGACCGCCGCGCGCGTCAGCTCGCGACCGAGCGCGCGCAGCGCCTCAAGACGGAGTCCCTCGCCCGCCGCAGCGGCCGCAAGGTGTCCCTCGAGGACGTCTTCCGCCGCGCGCAGGAGGAGGACGCGCAGGAGCTCAACCTCGTGCTCAAGGGCGACGTCGCCGGCTCCGTCGAGGCGCTCGAGGACGAGATCGCCAAGCTCCCGCAGACCGAGGTGCACGCGAACGTGCTGCACCGCGGCGTCGGCGGCATCAACGAGTCCGACGTCATGCTCGCCGCGGCGTCCGAGGCGATCATCATCGGCTTCAACGTCCGCCCCGTCGGCGAGGCCCGCCAGGTCGCCGAGCGCGAGGGCGTGGAGATCCGCAGCTACTCGGTCATCTACCGCGCGCTGGACGAGCTGCGCGCCGCCATGCAGGGACTCCTCGCACCCGAAGAGGTCGAGGACCAGGTCGGCGAGGTCGAGGTCCGCCAGATCTTCCGCGCGTCGAAGATCGGCACGATCGCCGGCTCGTACGTCCTCGACGGCCGCGTCCGCCGCGGCGACCGCATCCGCCTCGTCCGCGACGGCACCGTCGTGCACGAGGGCCGCATCGCCACGCTGCGCCGCCTCAACGACGACGTCCGCGAGGTCGCCGCCGGCTTCGAGTGCGGCATCACGCTCGAGAACTACCAGGACATCAAGGAGGGCGACGTCCTGGAGGTCTTCGAGACGCGGCAGGTCGAGCGCGAGCTCTCCTAGTTGACGGCGTTCGTCGCCCTGCTGACGATCCACCTCCACTTCCCCGACGCCGGGAGCCTGAAGGCCAAGCGCAAGGACCTGTCGTCGATCAAGGCGCAGCTCCAGACGCGGCTCGGCGCGGCCGTCAGCGAGGTCGACCACCAGGACCTGTGGCAGCGGGCGACGCTCGCCGCCGCGGTCGTCGGCGGGTCGCAGGGCGCGGTCGAGCAGCAGGCCGATCGGGTAGAGCGCTTCCTCGATGCGCGACTGCCACAGGGCGTACGTGTCGAGCGAACGGTCGCCGCGTTCGAGGAGATAGTGTGAGCTCGGACCGAATGCGCCGGGTCGACGAGGCGATCCGCGAGGTCCTCAGCGACGCTGTGGGCCAGGGTCTGAAGGATCCGCGCATCGGCTTCGTCACCGTGACCGACGTCAAGACCAGCTCAGACCTTCGCCATGCGCGCGTGTTCGTCACGGTGCTGGGCGGCGCCGACGAGCGCACCGCGACGCTGGCCGGGCTGCAGTCCGCGCACGGCCTGCTCCAGCGCCGCGTCGCCGCCGAGCTGCGCATGAAGCGCACGCCCGCGCTGAAGTTCGTCTACGACGACACGACCGACCGCGCGATGCACATCGAGGAGCTGCTCGCGGAGGACGACGGGTGAGCGCCGAGCTCACCGCGGCGGGGACGCGCGAGCGGGTGCTCGACGCGGTGCGCACCAACGACCGCTTCCTGCTCGTCACGCACGAGAACCCGGACGGCGACGCGCTCGGCTCGCTCGTCGCCATGCACGGCGTGCTGCGGCTGCTCGGCAAGCAGGCGACGATGTTCGTGGGCGCCGACGAGTTCCCGCTGCCCTACGAGTACCGCTTCTTCGACCTCGAGCACGGCGTCGTCACCGACGTGCCGGACGACCTCGCGACGCGGGTCGTGATCTTCCTCGACTGCGGGAACATCGACCGCGCGCCCGAGGAGCTGCGCGACCCCGACCTGCGCATCCTCAACGTCGACCACCACCACGACAACACGCGCTTCGGCACGATCGACCACGTCGTCCCGGAGGCGTCGTGCACGGCCGAGATCGTGTGGGACCTCATGCGCTCGCTCGGCGTGGAGGTGACGCCGGAGATCGCGGACGCGCTGTACGTCGGGCTCGTCACCGACACCGGCAAGTTCATGTACGAGAACACCGGCACGCGCGCGCACGTGATGGCCGCCGAGCTGATCGACGCGGGCGTCGACGTGCACGCGATCTACCGCCGGCTGTACGAGGGGATCCCGTACGCGAAGCTGCGGCTGCTCGCGCTCGCGCTCGGCGCGGTGCGCCGCTTCGACGACGGCCACCTGACGATGTCGAGGCTGACGCGCGAGCACTTCGCCGAGGCCGAGGCGGAGGACAGCTACTCCGAGGGCATCGTCGACCACCTGCGCGGCGTGTCCGGCACGAAGGTCGCGGCGCTCGTGCGCGAGCTGGGCGGCAACGGCGCGGCTCGCGCGAAGGTGTCGCTGCGCGCGGCCGACCCCGCGGTGGACGTGTCGGCGATCGCGCGCGCGGGCGGCGGAGGCGGCCACCGCCAGGCGGCGGGCTTCACCACCGAGCTGGGCGACGAGCAGCTCGTCGCGTTCCTGCGCGAGGCGCTCGCGGCGCAGCTCGCCGCGCTGCCGGACGACCACTCCTCGCGCTGAGGGGGCCGCCGCATGGACGGCGTCCTGCTGATCGACAAGCCCGCCGGGAAGACGTCGCACGACGTCGTCGCCGCGGTGCGGCGCGAGCACGGCGGCAGGAAGGGCCCGAAGGTGGGCCACGCCGGGACGCTCGACCCGTTCGCGACCGGGCTGCTGCTCGTGCTGCTCGGCCGTGCGACCCGCGTGCAGCGCTTCCTCATGGACCTGCCCAAGACGTACGAGACGACCGCGCGCTTCGGCGCGACGTCGAGCACGGGCGATCCGGAGGGGGAGATCGTCGAGACCGGCGCGCCGGTCCCCGACCCGCTCGTGCTGCCGACGGGGCGGATCACGCAGCGCCCGCCCGCCTACAGCGCGGTGAAGATCGGCGGCGAGCGCGCGTACCGGCTGGCGCGGCGCGGAGAGGAGGTCGACGTGCCCGAGCGCGAGGTCACCGTGTACCGCGCCGAGGAGCGCGGCCGCGACGGCGAGCGGGTGGCGATCGAGCTCGAGTGCTCGGCCGGGACGTACGTCCGCTCCTACGTCGCCGACCTGGGCGACGCCTACTGCGAGGCGCTGCGGCGCACGCGCATCGGCCCGTTCGCGGTCGAGCGCGCGGGGGAGGAGATCCCGCTCGCCGAGGTGCTCGCCCGGATCCTCCCCGTGCGGCACCTGGCCGGCGACGCCGCGCGCAAGGCGATCCACGGCGTGGCCGTCGAGGGAGCGGCGGAGGGCCGCGTGCTGCTCGTCGACGACGACGGCCCGATCGCGGTCGCCGAGCCCCGCGAAGGCGGGCTGCTCAAGCCGACCGTAGGCTTCCGCTCCGGATGAAGGTCACGCCGCTCCCCGAGGTCCAGCCCCGCGAACGCCGCGTCGCCGTCGGCACGTTCGACGGCGTGCACCGCGGGCACCGCGAGGTCATCGCCGGCGCGGACACGGTGCTCACCTTCGATCCGCACCCGGTGAGCGTCGTGCGGCCCGAGGCCGCGCCCAAGCTCCTCACGCGGCTGGACCGCAAGGCCGAGCTGATCGCCGGGCTGGGCGTGGAGGAGGTCGTCGTCATCCCGTTCGACCGCGAGTTCGCGTCGCGCTCGGCGCAGGAGTTCGTCGACGACGTGCTCGTCGGCGCGCTGAACGCGACGCGCGTGAGCGTGGGAGAGAACTTCCGCTTCGGCCACCGCGCGCAGGGCGACGCTGAGATGCTGCGCGCCGACCCGCGGTTCGAGACGCACGTGCAGCCGCTCATCGAGGTCGGCGACGAGATCGTGTCGTCCAGCCACATCCGCGGGCTCGTGCTCGGCGGGCACGTGGAAGAGGCCAACCCGCTGCTCGTCGACCCGTTCCAGGTGCGCGGCGAGGTCATGCACGGCGACAAGCGCGGCCGGGAGCTCGGCTACCCGACCGCCAACCTCGTCCCCGACACGCGCTACGTCACGCCGGGGCACGGCGTCTACGCGTGCCGCGCGGGGGTCGTCGGGCCGGACGCGGAGGGCTGGTGGACCGCCGCGGTGAACGTCGGGATCCGCCCGCAGTTCAAGACCGGCCGGGGCGAGCTGATCGAGGCCTACCTGCTCGACTTCGAGGGCGATCTGTACGGCAGCGAGCTGCGGATCGAGTTCCATCGGCGCCTGCGCGGGGAGCGGCGATTCGCCTCCGTCGACGCCCTCCTGGAGCAGATGGCGCGCGACGTGGAGGCGGCCAGGGGCCTGCTACGGTTTCCGGCCGCATGACCCTCACCCAGGAAGCCAAGGCAGAGATCATCACCCGTTGGGGCTCCTCGCCCACCGACACGGGTGACACACGCGTCCAGATCGCGCTGCTCACCGCCCGCATCAACGAGCTCACCGACCACCTGCGCACGCACCGCAAGGACCACCACTCGCGGCGCGGCCTGCTCATGCTCGTCGGCAAGCGTCGCCGGCTGCTGAACTACCTCCAGCGCCACGACCTCGAGGGCTACCGCGAGCTCATCCGCGAGCTCGGCCTGCGGCGCTAGCGCCGTCGATGCCGGTCATCGCCGCGGGAACCGCTGCGCCGGACTTCCGGCTCCGCGACGAGAGCGGCGAGCACTTCACGCGCGAGAGCCTGCTCGGGCAGACGAGCGTCCTCGTCTTCTACCCGTTCGCCTTCAGCCCGGTCTGCACGGACCAGTTCCAGATCTACGAGGAGGTCCTCGACGAGTTCGAGGCCCAGGGCGCGAAGCTCTACGGCGTCTCGTGCGACGCGATCTGGTCGCAGAAGGCGTTCAAGGAGAAGCTCGGGATCAGCATCCCGCAGCTGTCGGACTTCGAGCCCAAGGGGGAGACGTCGAAGGCCTTCGGCGTCTACTTCGAGAAGGGCGGGATGCCGACCCGCGCGCTCGTGATCGTGAACCCCGAGGGCGTCGTGCAGTGGAGCTGGGAGGGCGACCACCCCGGCGTGCTGCCCGGCGCGAACCTCATCTTCGACGGCCTCGCCGCCGGCGCCCAGACCGCGTAGCTCAGGGCGCCGCGCAGATGATGTAGGCGACGGGCTGGCGCGGGCGCTCGGCGCCGTTGAAGAGGGTGATCCTCCACGACGAGGGCGGCGCGTCGCCGACCGGGATCGACTCGACGAGCTTGTCGTTCGTCGTCGGCGGCCCGGCGAAGCCGCCTCCGCCGCCGGTCGCGCGCTCGTCGCCCTCACACCGCACGGTGACCGAGCGGATCTCGCCGGCGGGGACGTCGTCGCCGCTCGCGTGGCGCTCGACGACGTTCGTCGCGCCCGGCTTGCCCTGCCTGCCGCGCGGCCCGCGCGGGATCTGGTTCTTCGCGAAGTCAGCGCGCCGGAGCGAGCGGTTCTTGACCTGCTCGGTGCCGACCGACGGCTCCTTCAGCTCGATCGGGCCGACCGTGTCCGGCCCCAGCGACGCCGCGTACGCGACGCCGCTCAGGGCGACGCAGAGGGCGAGGAAGGCGATGACGGTGGCGGGCGAAGGTCGGCGCATGTCAAACGCTGTACCCGCTGTGCGCGAAAGTCGAAGATCGCCTCCAGATCGCGCCGCACGAGCAGCCGGTGCGCGAGCTCGCCGAACGGCCCGAAGCCGATCGCGTAGTGGACCGTGTCGCGCATGACCGTCCCGCCCTCGCCGTCGTCGCGCAGGTCGTGCTGGTGGTGCCACAGGGCGTACGGGCCGCGCAGCTGCACGTCGACGAACCGGTGCGGCGGGTCCCACTCCTGGATCGTCGTCAGCCAGCTCATCGACACGCCCCGCAGGCGCAGCCGGTACTGGATCACCGTGCCCGGCCGCATGACGATCGGCTCGGGGGTGACGACGCGGAAGCGCAGCAGCGGAGGCGTGATCGCCTCGAGGTTGCGGGCGTCGGCGAAGAACGGGAAGACGGCAGCGGGTGGGGCCGGGAGGCGCTGCTCCCTCTCCAGCACGTGGATGCGCACGTACCGTGTACGCATCTCCGACCTCACGAGCGCACCGGTCCCCGCCATCCGACCGGACGACCACGTCCGCGGGCCCGACGACGCGCCGCTGGTCGTCATGTACGCCGACTTCACCTGCCCGCGCTGCGCGGTCGCGCACCAGCGGCTCCAGTCCGAGACCGTGCGGGTCGTGTTCCGCCACCTCGCGCTGAAGGCCAGGCACCCGCGCGCACTCGCGCTGGCCCACGCCGCGGAGGCCGCGGCGAGCCAGGGCGCGTTCTGGCCGTTCCACGACTCGCTCTACGCCGACCAGGGGCGGATCGACGACCCGCACCTATGGGCGCTCGCCCGAGAGCTCGGCCTCGACCTCGGCCGCTTCGAGGAGGATCGCCGCGGCGAGCGGGCCGCCGAGCGGGTCCGGCGCGACACCCGCGAGGCGCTGCGCGCCGGGGCCACGACCACTCCCGCGCTCTTCAGGTAGGAAAGCGACGTACGCCGCTATCCTCCGTCCGGATCGGAACGAAGAGAACGAAGCAAAGACGGGGCACGCCGAATCCGACGGGCGGCCCAAGAGGAGACAACAAAATATGGATCCCAATGCCGTGAAGACCGTTTCGGTCGACATCGCCGGCACCGAGATCACCTTCGAGACGGGGAAGCTCGCCAAGCAGGCCAGCGGCGCCGTCGTCGTCCGTCAGGGCGACACCGTGGTCCTCAGCACCGCGACCATGGGCAACCTCCGCGACGCGGACTTCCTGCCCCTCACGGTGGACATCGAGGAGCGCATGTACGCCGCGGGCAAGATCCCCGGCTCGTTCTTCAAGCGCGAGGGTCGCTCCGGCACGGAGGCGACGCTGACCGCGCGCATGATCGACCGCCCGCTGCGCCCGCTGTTCCCCAAGAACTGGCGCTACGAGACGCAGCTGGTCGGAATCCCGCTCAGCGTCGACCACGTCCACCCGTACGACATCCTGGCGATGAACGGCGCGTCCGCCGCGCTGATGATCTCGCCGGTCCCGCTCCCGACCCCCGTCGGCGCGGTGCGCATCGGCAAGATCGAGGGCAACTTCGTCGTCAACCCCAGCGAGGCCGACCTCGCCGAGGGCCTGAGCGACCTCGACCTCGTGGTCGCCGGCACCGAGGAGGCCATCCTCATGGTCGAGGCGGGCGCCAACGAGGTGCCCGAGGCCGAGATCCTCGACGCGCTCGACATCGCGCACGGCGAGATCAAGAAGCTGTGCGCCGCCCAGCACGAGCTGCGCGAGGCCGCCGGCAAGGAGAAGGTCCAGCACGAGGGTCCCTCGATCGACGAGGGCCTGTACTCGGAGCTGACCGAGGCGTTCGGCCAGAAGGTCGACGAGGCGACGTCCGTCGAGGACAAGCTCGCCCGCCAGGACGCGACGAAGGCCGTCGAGGCCGAGGTGCTCGAGCGCTTCGCGCCGGACGCCGAGGACGCCGAGCGCCGCATGGCGGTGCAGAAGGCGTTCGACAAGCTCGAGAAGACCACGGTCCGCGAGCGCATCGCCGTCCGCAAGCTGCGTCCGGACGGGCGCGGCACGGAGGAGATCCGCGACATCTACATCGAGGCCGGGCTGCTGCCGCGCGGCCACGGCTCGGCGCTCTTCCAGCGCGGCCAGACGCAGGCGCTCTCGGTCGCCGCGCTGGGCACGCTGAAGGAGGAGATGCGCCTCGACACCCTCGGGCTCGAGACGCACAAGTACTACTTCCACCACTACAACTTCCCGCCGTTCAGCGTCGGGGAGGCCGGCTTCATGCGCGGCCCCAAGCGCCGTGACATCGGCCACGGGGCGCTCGCGGAGCGGGCGCTGATCCCGGTCGTCCCGTCGACCGAGGACTTCCCGTACACGATCCGCGTGGTCTCGGACATCCTCGAGTCCAACGGGTCGTCGTCGATGGCGTCGGTGTGCGGCTCGTCGCTCGCGCTGATGGACGCCGGCGTGCCGATCAAGGCGCCCGTGGCCGGCATCGCGATGGGCCTCATCAAGGAGGGCGACGACTACGTCGTGCTCACCGACATCGCGGGCGTGGAGGACCACCTCGGCGACATGGACTTCAAGGTCGCCGGCACCGAGGACGGCATCACCGCGCTGCAGATGGACATCAAGATCACGGGCGTCACGCTCGAGATCATGCGCAACGCGCTCTCGCAGGCCAAGGAGGCGCGCACGTTCATCCTCGGCAAGATGGCCGAAGTGATCGACGCGCCGCGGACCGAGCTCAAGCCGCACGCGCCGCGCATCATCCAGCTCAAGATCGACCCGTCGCAGATCGGCATGCTGATCGGCAAGGGCGGCGAGACGATCCGCGGCCTGCAGGAGGAGTTCGAGTCGCAGATCGACGTCAACGACGAGGGCCAGGTCCTGGTCTACTCGTCGAACGGCGAGCTGGGCGACGCGCTCGCCGAGCGGATCACGACCATGATGAAGGAGGTCGAGGTCGGCGACGAGTTCCCGAACGCGAAGGTCGTCAAGACGACGACGTTCGGCGCGTTCGTCGAGCTGTCGAAGGGCACCGACGGCCTGCTGCACATCTCCAACATCGCGCCGGGCCAGCGGCCCGACACGGTCGAGGAGGTCATCAACAAGGGCGACGAGATCCACGTCCGCGTGGTCGAGGTCGACCGCGAGCGCGGCCGCATCGGGCTGCGCCTGGCGAGCGACCCGGCGATCGAGGGCAAGTCGGCCGAGGAGCTGAGCGCCATCGGCGCCGGCGGCGGCAACGGCGGCGCGCGCCGTGAGCGCGGCGGCGACCGCGACCGCGGCGGCCGCGGCGGGGACCGTGGCGGGCGCGGCGGCGGCGACCGCGGCGACCGCGGCGGCGACCGGGGCTCCGGCCGCCCGCGGCGCCACAGCGATCGCGACCGCGACTAAGCCCTGGAGGCTCCGCGGATCACCGTCCTGGACTCGGGTGTCCGGGTCGTCACCGAGCGCATGGACTCGGTGCGATCCGCGGCGCTCGGGTTCTGGATCGGCACGGGCTCGGCGGGCGAGGACGACTCGCACGCCGGGCTCTCCCACCTCATCGAGCACATGCTGTTCCGGGGGACCGAGAAGTACGGCTCCCTCGAGATCGACCAGCTGTTCGACGCGATGGGCGCCGAGCTCAACGCCGGCACGGGCAAGGAGACCACGTCGGTCTACGCGCGCGTGCTCGACGTGCACGTCCCCGAGGCGCTCGACGTCATCGGGGACATGGTCTGGCGACCGCGGTTCGGCGAGGACGACCTGGCCAACGAGCGCCAGATCGTCCTCGAGGAGATCGCGATGTACGAGGACGACCCGCAGGACAAGGTCTTCGACGTCCTCGGCGAGGCCGTCTTCCCCGGGCACGCGCTGGGGCGGGCGATCATCGGGCGCGCCGACGTCGTGGCGTCCACCCCGGCCGCGGGCCTCGCGTCGTTCCACGCGGCTCGCTACGTGCCCGAGAACGTCGTCGTGGCCGCGGCCGGGTCGGTCGACCACGACGACCTCGTGGCGCTGGTCCAGCGGGTGGAGGCCGAGCGCGTCGGCGCGACCGCGCCGCCCCCGTACGTGCCGCCGGAGCCGACGCCCGCGACGCTGCGCTTCCTGACGAAGGAGACCGAGCAGGTGCACGTCTGCCTCGGCGGGCCGGGCATCGCGCGCGACGACGAGCGGCGCTATGCGCTGCGCGTGCTCGACGCGATCCTCGGCGGGACCTCCTCGTCGCGCCTGTTCCAGGAGGTGCGCGAGAAGCGCGGCCTGGCGTACGCGGTCTACACCTTCCAGTCGCTGTTCGCCGGGACCGGCCAGGTCGGCCTGTACGTCGGCACGCGGCCCGACAACGTCGCCCCCGCCCTGAAGGTGGTGGCTGACGAGCTCGCGCGCGTGCGGGCCGAGCCGGTGTCGGCCGAGGAGCTCGCGCGGGCGAAGGAGAACGTGAAGGGGCGCGTCGTGCTCGGGCTCGAGTCGACGCTCGCGCGGATGAACCGCATGGGGTCCTCGCTGCTCGCCGGTCTGCCGCTGCTGTCGGTGGACGAGATCGTCGAGCGCATCGACGCCGTCACGCAGGAGGACCTCGCCGGGCTGGCGGGCGAGCTGTTCGCGCCCGAGCGGCTGAGCGCGGCCGGCGTCGGAGGCGACGAGGCGGCGTTCCGGGCCGCGCTCGAGCCGGTCTCGCCCGAGCTGGCGGCGGCGTGAGCATCCGCGTCGCGGTGTCCGGCGCCGCCGGGCGCATGGGGGAGGCGGTTTGCCGCGCGGTGGAGGGCGCCGACGACATGACGCTGACCGGCCGTGCCGATCCCGCGCTCGACACGCCGCTCTCCGACGTCCTCGCCGGCGCGGACGTCGTGGTCGACTTCACCCGGCCCGACACGGCGCTCGACAACGTCCTCGCCTGCCTCGACGCCGGCGTCCACGCGGTCGTCGGGACGTCGGGGTGGGACGTCGACGCGGTGCGCGGGGTCCAGTCGCCGGCGAACGTCCTCTTCGCCCCGAACTTCGCGATCGGCGCCGTGCTGATGATGCGCTTCGCCGCGGAGGCGTCGAGGCACATGGCCAAGGCGGAGATCGTCGAGCTGCACCACGACCGCAAGCTCGACAAGCCGTCGGGCACCGCGGCGCGGACGGCGGAGATGATGGACGGCGACGTCCCGATCCACTCGGTCCGCCTGCCCGGCCTCGTGGCGCACCAGGAGGTCATCCTGGGCGACCTCGGGCAGACGCTCACCATCAGACACGACTCGCTCGACCGCGAGTCGTTCATGCCCGGCGTGCTGCTCGCGGTGCGCAAGGTCGGCTCCCTGACCGGGTCGCCGGTCGTCGGGCTCGAGCACCTGCTGTGGCCGGCGTCCTGATCGCGGTCACCGACCACGCCGCCGAGCGCTACGCCCAGCGGGTGCGCGGGACGCTCGACGCGAAGGCCGAGATCGTGCAGCGGGCGTCGCGGGCGTGGGAGGCAGGCCGCGTCGAGCCCGGCGAGCGCGGCCGGACGCTCGTGCGCGACGTCCGGGACGCCGGGCTCGTCTACGTGTGCGTGCACGACGTCCCGCGCGGCGAGCTGCTCGTCGTGACGCTGTGGGAGGAGGGCGACGACGCCCGCGTCCCGAAGCGATTCACCGACGCCCTGCGCCGACCCCTCGTGACCGTCATCCTCGCGGCCGCGCTCGCCGGCTGCGGCGGCGACGACGCGCTCTCGCCCGAGGAGTACCGCGCCGAGATGAAGAGGATCTGCACCGAGTCCGACCGCCAGACGAACGAGGTCGAGCAGCCGACGCGCGCGACGCCGGAGGCGATCGCCGACTACCTCACGCGGCTGCGCGACATCAACGCGAAGGCCATCGCGCGCGTCGAGAAGCTCGAGCCGCCCGAGGAGCTGAAGGCGGCCCACGACCGCGCCCTGCGGTCGAACCGCAAGGGGCGCGAGACCGTCGACGAGGTCATCGACGAGCTCGAGTCCGGCGGCGACCCGACGACCGTCCTGACCGAGGCGCGCAAGGAGCTCGAGGAGTCGAGCCGGGTCGCCAAGGAGACGGCGAAGGCGGTCGGCGTCCCGGAGTGCGGGGAGTGACGCGCCCCTTGCGCTCCTCGGGCGCGCCCGCTTGACTGCGCGCCATGGGATTCATGGACAAGGCCAAGAAGATGGCCGAGCAGGCCCAGTCGAAGCTCGACGAGGTCCAGAAGGGCTTCAACGAGAAGCAGGGCTCGACGGGCGGGGGCGGCGGCGCGGCCGTCGAGTACGACGCGCACGGGCGCCCGGTCGGCGAGCCCGCGACCCCCGCGCCCCCGCCAGAGGCTCAGGCGAGCGCGCCGCCCGTCGCCGAGCCCGCGCACGCTCCGACGCCCGACCCCGCCGCTCCGGGCGCCGCCGACGCCGGCGCGCCCGGGAAGGCCGAGGGCGACCCGCTGCTCTCCGACGAGCCCGGCAGCCGCCAGGGCCACGACGCCGAGCGGGGCGAGACGCCGCCGCCCCCGCCGTCCGGCCCGCTGCCCGGCATGACGAGCGGCGACCCGCTGGGCTAGCGGATACTGTCCAGGGTCGTGGCCGCCCTGGGCACCATCCTCACCGCCATCGCGACACCGTTCGACTCCTCGCTCGCCGTCGACGAGGAGTCGTTCGTCGCGCTGCAGCGCCACGTCTGCGGCCACGGCTCGGACGGCGTCGTCGCGTGCGGCTCGACGGGCGAGGCGGCGACGCTCGCCGACGACGAGCACCTGCGCGTCGTCGAGCTCGCCGTGTCCGAGAAGCCGGAGGGCACGAAGGTCGTGGCCGGCACCGGCTCCAACGACACCGCCCACGCGGTGTGGATGACCGAGAAGGCGACCGAGCTCGGCGTCGACGCGGTCCTCGTCGTCACGCCGTACTACGTGCGGCCGAACCGGCGCGGGATCCTGCGGCACTACGAGGAGGTGGCGAAGGCCACCGACAAGCCGGTGATCCTCTACAACATCCCGCTCCGGACCGGGACGGATATGCCGAACGACCTGCTGGCCGAGCTCGCGCAGATCGAGAACGTCACCGGCGTCAAGCAGGCCAACAACGACAACCTGGCGCTCGTCGACGGCCTCGACGTCTACGCCGGCAACGACGACATCTTCGCCCGCACGCTCGACATGGGCGGCGCCGGGATCATCTCCGTGGCCAGCCACCTCGTCGGGGACATGATGCGCCGGATGGTGGACGAGCCCGAGCAGCGGGCCGAGCTCGATGCCGAGCTGCAGGACGTCGTCGAGGCGCTCTTCTCCACCGCCAACCCGATCCCGCTGAAGGCTGCGCTGGAGATGCTCGGCCTGATCCGCACGGCCGGGCTGCGCCTGCCCCTGATCGAGGCCGACGAGGACGAGCGCGCGGTCGTGCGCTCGATGCTCGAGCGGCGGGGCCTGCTGGAAGCCGCACGCCGTTGAGCGGCACCCTGCGCATCCTCCCCCTCGGCGGCCTGGGGGAGATCGGCAAGAACATGACCGTCCTCGAGTACGAGGACCGGCTCGTGGTCGTGGACACCGGCCTGCGGTTCCCGACGGCGGAGATGCCCGGCGTCGACCTCGTGCTCCCCGACTTCTCCTACCTGCGCGGGCGCTCGGCCGACATCGAGGCGATCGTGATCACCCACGCGCACGAGGACCACGTCGGAGCGCTGCCGTGGGTCCTGCGCGAGATGGACGACCCGCCGCCCGTCTACGGCGGCAAGCTGACGATGGCGATGGCACGCTCGCGGCTCGACGAGCACAAGCTGCGCGACGTCGAGCTCGAGGACGTCGAGCCCGGCGAGATCATCGAGGCCGGGCCGTTCGAGATCGAGACGATCCACATGACGCACTCGATCCCCGACGCGCGCGCCGTCGCCGTGAAGACCGAGCTCGGGACGGTCCTCATCACCGGCGACTACAAGTTCGACCAGACGCCGGTCGACCAGCCCAACCCCGACCTGTCCCGCCTGGCGCGCCTGGGGGACGAGGGCCTGCTCGCGCTCTGCGGCGACTCGACCAACGCCGACCGCGCCGGGTGGTCGATCAGCGAGGCCACCGTCGGGCCGCACCTGCAGCGGGTGATCGAGCGCGCGACCGGCCGCGTCGTGGTGACGAGCTTCGCGTCGAACGTCCACCGCGTGCAGCAGGTCATCCGCGCCGCCGCGGCCCTGGACCGCCGCGTCGCGCTCGTCGGGCGGTCGATGAAGAAGTACGCGAACATCGCCAAGTCGCTCGGGCACATGGAGATCCCCGACGGGATCCTCATCCAGCCGCGCGAGATGGACCAATTCCCCGACCACAAGCTCGTGATCATGTCGACGGGCTCGCAGGGGGAGCCGGGCTCGGCGCTGCGTCGAATGGCTCACAACGACCATCCCGCCGTCGAGCTGCGCGCCGGCGACACCGTCGTCTTCAGTGCGACGCCGATCCCGGGCAACGAGCGCGCGATCAACGACACGATCGACCGGCTGTTCAAGCTCGGCTGCACGGTCGTCACCGCGCGCGACGAGCCGATCCACGCCTCCGGCCATGGCTACGTCGAGGAGATCAAGCTCATGGCGAACCTGGTCCGGCCGCGGTACCTGCTGCCGGTCCACGGCGATCACAAGCGGATCCGGCTGCACGGGCAGCTGGCCGAGGCGGTGGGTGTGTCACCGGACAACATCTTCCGCGGCGAGAACGGGCTGCCGCTCGAGATCGACGCGAGCGGCGCGCGGTTCGGCGGGCGCGAGCAGTCCGGGATGATCTTCGTCGACGGCCTGGACATCGGCGACGTCAACGACGCCGCGCTGCGCGACCGGCGGATGCTGTCGGCGGACGGGATCTTCGTCGTCGTCGCGACCATCTCCGAGCAGACGGGCCAGTCGGTCGCCGACCCGGAGGTCATCTTCCGCGGCGTCCCCTTCACCGACGAGGCCGAGAAGCTCCTCGACGACCTGCGCGACTGCGTCGACGCGTCGCTCAAGCGCGCCGCCGGCGAGGAGATCCGCGAGGTCGACCTGCTCGAGAAGGTCCTGCACGACGACCTCGGGAAGTTCGTCTACGACCGGCTCAGGCGACGCCCGATGGTGCTGCCGGTCGTGGTCGAGGTCTAGCCGGCGCGCGGGCCGGGCGGGTCGCCGAGGCCAGCAGCGCCCCGCCGACGGCCGCGGCGGCCGCGATGCCCCACGCCAGGCCGAGGCCGGCCGTGGCCGCGAGCGGCGCCAGCATGAGGTTGCCGCCGATGCCGCCGACCTGGGTCGCCAGGCCCTCGGCGGAGGCGACGGTCGCGCGGGTGTCGCCCTCGATCGACTCGTGGAGCACCGCGAAGTGCATGGGGTCCGCGAGGCCGAGCGCCCAGAAGTACAGGAGGTAGACGGCGCAGAAGAGCACCGTGGCCTGCGCCGCGGCGAGCAGCGCGACCGTGGCCGCGGCGGCCACGAGCGCCCCCGCGTAGACGCGCCGGTTGCCGGCGCGCGCCCCGATCCACGGGCTGGAGGCCGAGCCCGCCGCGGCGGCCGCCATCGACGTGGCGGCGAGCGCGCCGAACAGCCACGATCTGTTGCCCTCGCCGACGAGCTGCTCGAGGCGCGGCTGCCAGAGCAGCTCGGTCGTGGACATGACCAGGCCGACGATGATCGCGACCCCGAGCACGAGCCGCACGTTGCGCGACGCGCGCGCGGCGCGAAGTCCGTCGCGGGTCGCCGTCGCGGTGTCGCGCCAGGTGCCGCCCGCGACGCGCCGGGGCTCGCGGACGAAGGCGGCCACGGCGACGACGTAGACGAGCGCGGCGCCTGCGGCGGCCAGGAAGGGCACGGAGAGCCGGACGAGGGCGGCGTCGCCGTGCTCGGGCAGGCCGGTGATGAGGAGCGGGATCACGCCGCCCACGGCGGCGCCGAACGCCGTGCCGAGCGCCTCCGCAGTGGACCCCGCGGCGAGCGGGCGGTGCAGCGGCGCGTGGGCGTCGGTCGTGCGCAGCTCGTCGACGAACCAGGCCTCGAGCGAGCCCGAGATGAGCGCGCGCCCGGCGGCGAGCGTCGCGGTGGCGAGCATGAAGCCCACGAGCCCCGTCGCGACCGCGAGGCCCGCGAGCGCGGCGGCGGTCAGCGTGCCGCCCATCAGCAGCGTCGGCCTGCGCCCGATCGAGTCGGCCAGGCCGCCGCTCGGGACCTCGCAGATGATCGCGACGATGCTGTGGGCGGCCCACATGACGCCGACCTCGCCGAGGCCGAGGCCGCGGTCGATGGGGAGGAGGACGAAGAACGGCAGCCCGATGCCGAGCGGCAGCCAGCGCAGCGCGCGCAGGAGCACGAACCGGCGGACGAGCGAGCGGGCGCTCACGGCAGCCGGCCGTCGTCGGGAAACGCGGCGAAGACCACGGCGACCCGCGGCGCGGCCCCGTCGGAGCTCGCGCCCTCCTCCGCCTCGAAGCGGTCGAGCACCGCGGTCACCTCCTCGCCGAGGCGGCGCAGCTGCTCCGGCGTGAGCTCCAGCCAGCGGTCGAGGAAGCTGACCGCCCCGCGCCACCGCTCGTCGAGGTCGGGCTCGTTGCGGGCGGCCTTCTCCAGCAGCCCGCCCCAGAGCCGGGCCACCTCGACGTTCAGCGCGCGCGTCGCCTCGATCCGGCCGGCGAAGCCGACGGGGTCGTCCTTCTCGGAGGGGACGAACCAGCTGTGCCCGTCGTGCGAGGCCTTCCACCGCCGCTGCCGGCCGCCGGTCCCGTGCGGGTCGTCCTCGACGAACCCGCTCCGGGCCAGGGCGCGGAGGTGGTAGCTCGTCAGCCCGCTGCTGACCTCGAACCGCCGCGCGAGCTCCGACGCGGTCGCCGGCCCCTCGAGGCGCAGGGCCCCGAGCAGCCGCAGCCGCAGCGGGTGCGCGAGCGCGCGAAGGTCGCCGGGCTCGGTGATCGTGCGGATGTCGCGCGGCATGCAAACGCATCTTTGCAAACATCGCTTTGCACATCCGCGTGCCAGGCACGGTGCCACCCGTCGTGCCAGGCACGGTGCCACCCGTCGTGCCAGGCACGGTGCCACCCGTCGTGCCAGGCACGGTGCCACCCGTCGTGCCAGGCACGGTGCCAGGCACGGTGCCGGGCACCGCGGGGGTCAGGCGAGGAGGGTGGCCGGCTCGCGGACGGCCGGGAGGGAGACCACGAACCGGGTTCCCGGGTGGCCGTTCGCGTCGGCCAGCTCGACCGTTCCTCCGTGCGACTCGGCGACGGCGCGCACGATCGAGAGGCCGAGGCCGAAGGAGCCGCCGCGGTCCCCGGTGCCGCGGACGAACCGCTCGAACACGCGGTCGCGCAGGTCGGCGGGGATCCCCGGGCCGTCGTCCTCGACGGTGATCAGCACGCGGCCGTCGCGCTGCGACACCGCGGTCCGCACCGCGGTCCCGCGGGGCGTGTGCTTGATCGCGTTCTCCATCAGGTTCAGCACCAACCGATGCAGCTCGTCCCGCGCGCCGTCGACGACGACGTGCGGTGCGTCGACGGTGAGCGCGTGGCCGTCGGCGACGGGCTCGAGCTCGGCCGCCGCCTCGACGACGACGCGCCCGAGGTCGAGCGGCTCGTGCGGGGCCACGCGCTGGGCGTCGGCGCGGGCGAGCAGCAGCAGGTCCTGCACGAGGCGCCGCATCCGCCGCGACGAGCGCAGCGCCGACGACGCCGCGTCGGCCTGGTCGCCCTGCAGCGTCTCGGCGAGGAACTCGAGGTTCGCGAGCACGCTGGTCAGCGGCGTACGCAGCTCGTGCGACGCGTCGGCGACGAACTCGCGCTGGCGTTGCAGCATCGCGGACTGCTCGTCGCGCGCCGCGCCCAGCGCGCGCAGCATCCCGTCGAGCGTCCGCGCCAGCTCGGCGACCTCGTCGTCGGCCTCCGGGCTCGGGATCCGCTGGTCGGGGTCGCGGGTGCGCTCGATCGTCCGGGCGGTCGTGGTCAGCTCGGCGATCGGCGACATCGCGCGCTTGGCGACCATCAGGCCCGCGAGCAGCGCCAGCCCGGCTCCGCCGATCACGCCCAGCAGCAGGAACAGGCGCACCCGCCGCACCGTCGCCTCCACGCTGTCGCGCCGCTTGCCGTACTGGATGATCAGCGGCCCGACCCCGGCGAACGTCTTCGGCCGGTTCTCGACCAGCCATCCCTGCACCTCGGTCGACGGCGCCACCGGCGGCCCGAGCTCGCTGCCCTGCGCGCTGCTGCGCAGCACCTCGCCGGTCAGGCCGTGCACGATCCGCGCCGCCGCGTCGTCGTCGCCGGCCACGAACGACCCCAGGTTGGGGGAGAAGCGCAACCGGTCGTCGCCCGGCTGGAGATGCAGCTCGACCTCCGAGCGCAGGTTGTCCGCGGCGTCCTTGACGTCCTGCTCGAAGTCGTCGTGGATCCGGTGCGACGTCAGCGTCCCGACCGCGACCGCGAAGCCGCACAGGATGATCAGCGTCAGCAGCGCCGAGCCGCCGGCCAGTCGCCAGCGGATCGGGATGCGCTTATGCACGGAGGACGTAGCCCGCGCCGCGGATCGTATGGAGGAGCCGGGGCTCACCGCCCGCCTCCAGCTTCCGGCGGAGATTGGATACGAAGACCTCGATCGTGTTGGTCGTCGCGAACGGATCGTACCCCCACACCTCCTCCAGGAGGCGCTGCCGGGGGACCACGATCCGCTCGTTGCGCATCAGGTACTCGAGCAGCTCGAACTCGCGCTGGGTCAGCTCGATCGCTCGCTCGCCCCGATGGACCTCGTGCGTGTCGGGGTTCAGCGTCAGGTCGCCGACCGCCATCGACGCCGACCCGCGCGGCGGGCGGCGCCGCAGCAGCGCCCGCAGCCGCGCCAGCAGCTCCTGGCGCTCGAACGGCTTGACGAGGTAGTCGTCGGCACCCGAGTCGAGCCCCTGCACCCGCGACTCGAGCGCGTCGCGCGCGGTCAGCATGAGGATGGGCACGTCGCCGTCGGCGCGCAGCCGGCGTGCGACCTCGATGCCGTCGAGCTTCGGCAGCCCGAGGTCCAGCACCACCAGGTCGGGGTGGAACGCCCCCGCGAAGTCGAGCGCGGCCTCGCCGTCGGCGGCGATCCGCACCTCGTAGCCCTCCATGCGCAGCGAGCGCTGGAGGGCGAGGGCGATGTCCTCGTCATCCTCGACGACGAGCACCCGTGGTTCGCGTGTGAAGCCGCTCATCGGATCGGCCGGACAGCGTATGCGCCTGACCTATACGCAGGATGAACGGCCCCGGCGTCGAAGGGAAGCGGGCCGCCATGCCCACGAAGAAGACCCCTCCCAAGCGCAAGCCGGCCAAGCGCAGGCCGCCGGCCCGCGCCCGCCGCACCAAGTCCGGCCTGCCGCACCTCGAGCAGCGCCACTGGGACCTCATCGGCCTCGGCCTGGTCGCCTTCGCGGTCTTCCTCGGCTTCGTCCTGTACCGCGGGCGCGACGGCGGCGACCTCGGCGAGAGGACCGTCGACGGCCTGACGTGGCTCGTCGGCGACCTCGCGTACGCGGTGCCGGTCGCTCTGGCGGCGATCGGCGGGATCCTCGTGCTGCGCCCCGTCCTTCCCGCGGTCCGCCCGTTCCGCAGCGGCGGGCTGTGCCTGCTGGCCGCGGGCCTGCTCTGGCTCGGCGGCGACAGCGGCGGGCGCGTCGGCGAGCTGGTGGAGGAGAACGTCGGGCGCCTCGTCGGCGGGTTCGGCGTCGACGTCCTGGCGATCTTCTTCTTCGTCGCGGCGGTGCTGCTGCTCACCGGCGCCTCGATCGCGAGCGTCGTCAAGGCGACGAGCACCACGGTCGCCGACACGACGCGGTCGCTCAAGCCCGTCAAGCGGCCGGCGCCGCGTCGCGTCGCCCCGCCCGAGCCGGTCCACGAGGAGCCGCGCGTGTCGCGCATCGTCGACGACCCGCAGGAGAAGTTCCCGGATCTCTTCGAGCCGACGATCGAGGAGCCCGAGCCCGAGCCCGTCGAGGACCCGATCCCGCCCGCCGCGGAGGAGGAGGTCGCGATCGAGGGGGCCGGCGAGGACGAGCCGTCCGCCGCCGAGGTGGCGGCCGCCACGCGCGCCATCGAGATCACCGAGGACGACCTCACCCCGCAGGGCCGCTACCGCCCCTCCGTCACCGAGCACGCCGACTTCGAGTGGCAGGTCCCGGGCCACGGCGTCCTGACCCGCTCGAGCGCCGAGCAGGCCAAGCCGGACACCGCGGGGCAGGCCGAGACCGCGCGCAACCTGACCGAGGCGCTCGGCCACTTCGGCGTCGAGGCCAAGGTCATCGGCACGGTCAGCGGCCCGCACATCACCCGTTACGAGCTGCGCCTGGCGCCCGGCATCAAGATGAGCAAGGTCGCCCAGCTCAAGGACGACCTCGCGTACGCGCTCGCGGCGACCGACATCCGCATCCTCGCCCCGATCCCCGGCAAGACCGCGGTCGGCGTCGAGGTCCCGAACCTGCGCCGGCGCCTGGTCCACCTCGGCGACGTCTTCACCGAGCGCCCGCGCGACTGGAGCCCGCTCACCGTCTGGCTCGGCAAGGACGTCGCGGGCAAGGCCGTCGGCGCCGACCTCGCCAAGATGCCGCACCTGCTCGTCGCCGGCACGACCGGCGCGGGCAAGTCCGCGTGCGTCAACGCGATGCTCTCCAGCCTGCTGCTCAATGCCAGCCCGCACGAGCTGCGCCTCGTGCTCGTCGACCCCAAGCAGGTCGAGCTCAACCACTACGAGGGCGTCCCGCACCTGCTCACGCCGGTCATCACGAGCCCCCGGATGGCCGCCAACGCGCTGCAGAACCTCGTCAAGGAGATGGAGGACCGCTACAGCCGCATGTCGCTCGCGCGCACGCGCAACCTCCCCGAGCTCAACCGCTACCGCGAGAAGCACGGCGACCAGGCGCTGCCGTACATCCTGTGCATCATCGACGAGCTCGCCGACCTGATGATGGTCGCGCCGGCCGACGTCGAGGACTCGATCATCCGCCTCGCCCAGAAGGCGCGCGCGGTCGGGATCCACCTCGTGCTCGCCACGCAGTCCCCGCGCGTGGACGTCATCACCGGCATGATCAAGGCGAACGTCCCGTCGCGGATCGCCTTCGCCGTCTCCTCGCAGACCGACTCGCGCGTCATCCTCGACCAGAACGGCGCCGAGACGCTGCTGGGCAAGGGCGACATGCTCTTCTCCCCGGTCGGCTCGTCGCGCCTGCAGCGCATCCAGGGCGCGTACATCGACGAGAAGCAGATCGAGGCGATCACGACGTTCTGGCGCGACCAGGGCGAGCCGGAGCTGCGCGAGGAGCTGCTGGAGGAGGTGGAGCCGGAGGAGGCCGACGTCGCCGGGGACCCCGACGACTTCGATCCCGACGAGGATCCGCTGCTCGAGGAGGCGATCCACCTCGTCGCCGAGATGGGCACCGCGTCGACGTCGATGCTCCAGCGCCGCCTGCGGCTGGGCTACACGCGGGCCGGCCGGCTGATGGACATGCTCGAGCGCCGCGGCGTCATCTCGGGCTACGAGGGATCCAAGCCGCGGCAGGTCCTGGTGTCGCCCGGCGACGTCACCCGCTTCGTCGAGCAGCTTCGCTCGCGCGAAGGTGCTGCAAACGCCGAGTAACCTCCTCCTCAGATGCCGGAGATCGGTGCCACGCTGCGCGAGACGCGGATGCGGCAGCGGATCGACATCACGGACATGGAGGTCCGGACGAAGATCCGCGCCAAGTACCTGCGCGCGCTGGAGAACGAGGAGTGGGACCTCCTGCCGGGCCCCACGTACGTCAAGAGCTTCCTGCGCACCTATGCGGAGGCGCTCGGCCTCGACCCGAAGCTGCTCGTCGAGGAGTACAAGCTCCGGCACGAGCGCCTCGACACCGGCGACCTGCATCCCATCCGGCCGCCCACGGCGCGCGACCACCGCCGCCGCTCCGAGCCGCCGCGGGGCGTGCCGCGCGGCGCGGCCGTCGGCGTCGTGCTCGTCCTCATCCTCGCGCTGCTCTTCGTGATCGGGAAGGGCGGAGGGGACGACGACCCGGACACGACCGCCGCGCCGCCGGGCGTGACGACGGGCGACAAGCAGGGCGCCGCCGCCAAGAAGAAGCCGAAGAAGAAGCCCGCGGCCACTCCCACGACCGTCCAGCTGACGATCGCGCCCACCGCGACGGTGTGGGTCTGCCTCGTCAACGCCGGCGGCGAGCGCCTCATCCCCGGCACCGAGATCGCCGCGGGCACGACGCGGACGTTCCGCTCCAAGCGCTTCCGCGTGACGCTCGGCAACGGGAGCGTGCGCTTCCGCGTCAACGGCCGCGCGTTCCAGCCGCCGCAGGCCGCCGACCCGCAGGGCTACGAGTTCACCCGCGGCGGGCGACGCACGTTGAGCGAGGCCGACCGGCCGACGTGCGCGGGGACGACGTGAGCGCCCGCGCGGGCGTCGTCGTCACGGGGACCGAGGTCCTCACGGGGATCATCGCCGACCGGAACGGGCCCTGGCTGTCCGAGCGCCTGCGCGACCTCGGTGTCGACCACGCGCACACGATGATCGTCGGCGACCGGCCGGAGGACGTGCGCGCGGCGCTCGACTTCTTCGCGCGCGAAGAGATGGACCTCGTCGTCACGAGCGGGGGGCTCGGGCCCACGGAGGACGACCTGACGGCGCGGATCGTCGCCGAGTTCACCGGGCGCGAGTTCGTGCTCGACGAGGCGCTCGAGGGGCGGATCGCCAAGATCCTCGAGCGGCTGACCAAGCGCTGGCCGAACATCGACCAGGAGGCGATCCGCGCCGGCAACCGCAAGCAGGCGATGGTGCCGGAAGGGGCCGAGATCCTCGAGCCGGTGGGAACCGCGCCCGGCCTGGTCGTCGGCTCCGCGCCGGCGGTCGTGGTCCTGCCGGGGCCGCCGCGCGAGCTGCAGCCGATGTGGGACGCGGCGGTGCAGACCGACACGTTCCGCGCCGCCGTCGCGGGGGCCACGCAGTACCGCTCGCGGATGATGCGGCTGTTCGGGATCCCCGAGTCGGAGATCGCCGAGACGCTGCGCGTGGCGCGCGGACAGGGGATCGCGGTCGACGCGATGGAGATCACCACGTGCCTGCGCCGCGGCGAGATCGAGATCGCCACGCGCTACGAGCCGGCGGAGGAGGACACGTACGAGGCGTTCGCGGGCGTCGTTCGCGACCGCCACGGCGACACGCTGTTCTCCGAGGACGGCACGACGATCGACCAGCAGGTGGCGGGCCTGCTGCGCGACCGCTCCCTCACGATCGCGGTGGCCGAGTCGTGCACCGGCGGGCTGCTGGCGGGGCGCCTCACCGACCTCGCGGGCTCGTCCGAGTACGTGCTCGGCGGGCTGGTCGTCTACTCGAACGAGGCGAAGGTGGCGCTCGCGGGGGTCGACCCGGCGCTGATCGAGCGCGTCGGGGCCGTGTCGACGGAGGTCGCCCAGGCGCTCGCCGACGGCGCGGCGGAGCGGCTCGGCGCGGACCTCGGCGTCGGCATCACCGGCATCGCCGGCCCGGGCGGCGGGACGGAGGACAAGCCCGTGGGAACGGTCTGCTTCGGCGTCGCCGGCCCGGACGGGCGGCGGTTGACCCGCCGGGTCCAGCTGCCCGGCTCGCGCGCCGACGTCCGCGACCGGTCGACCGCCGTCGCGCTGCACATGGTCCGGCGGCTGCTGCTGGGGGAGAGCGACTGAGGCTCTTCGCCGCGCTCGAGCTGCCGCCGCCCGTCGTCGCGGCGCTGGCGGACTGGGCGGGCGCGGTGGCGCGTGACGGCCTGCGCGTGCTTCCTCCGGAGTCCCTGCACGTCACCCTCGCCTTCCTCGGCGAACGGCCGGAGGAGGAGGCCGAGCCGATCGCCGCCGCGCTGCGGGCCGTCGCCGCGCCGGTGGGCGCGCTCGCGCTCGCCGAGCCCGCCTGGCTGCCCCCGCGCCGGCCCGGCGTCCTCGCGGTCGACCTGCACGACGGCGACGGCGCCTGCGCCGGGCTGCAGCGGGTGGTGGCCGACGCGCTCGTCGCCCTCGGCGTCTTCACCCCGGAGAAGCGCGCCTTCCGCCCGCACGTGACCGTGGCGCGGGTCCGCAAGGGCGCCCGGGTGGACACCTCCGTCCCCGGGATCCGCGACGTCGGGACCTTCGCCGCCTCCGCGCTCACCCTCTACCGTTCCCGGCTCGGCCCGAAGGGCGCCCGCTACGACGCGCTCAGGCGCATCCCCCTCACATGACCCGGATCCTCCTCCTCGCCACGACGCTCGTCCTCGTCGCGGCGCCCGCCGCGGGCGCCTCGTCGCTCGCCGACGTCCCGCTCTCCGGCCCGCAGTCGGTCGCCGTCCTCCAGCGCCTCGGCATCGACGTGACCCACGACGTCACGCGCGAGCGCGCGCGGGTCGTCATCCACGACGAGGCGGACCGCCGGACGCTGGCCGACGCCGGCTTCAACGCCGTCGACGTGGTCTCCGACGTCGAGGGCGCGCTGCGCCGCCAGTCCTCGCGTGCGCGGGCCGGCGAGCGCTCCGCCCTGCCGAGCGGCCGCGACGTCTACCGCGTCCTGCAGACCTACTACGACGATCTCGAGGCGCTCGCCCAGCAGTACCCGGGCCTCGTCCGCAAGGTCACGCTGGGCAAGAAGTCGATCGAGGGTCGCGAGATCGTCGGCGTCGAGATGGCGTCGAACGTCAACGCGCCGGACGACGGGCGCCCGCAGATCGCCTACTTCGGCCTGCACCACGCGCGCGAGTGGCCCTCAGGCGAGGTGAACATGGAGTTCGCGCTCGACCTGGCCAAGAACTACGGCAAGGACCCGCGGATGACCGCGATCCTCGACCACACCCGGCTGTTCATCTTCCCCGTGGTCAACCCGGACGGGTTCGTCGTCTCGCGCGGGACGACGGAGGCCGCGCCCGGCGGCGCCGACCCGATGCACCGGCGCAACTGCCGCCCGGCGACGCCGGAGGAGGAGGACCTCCCGTGCTCGCAGCGCAACCCGGTCGACCTCAACCGCAACTACGGCGCGGGCTGGGGCGGCCCCGGCGCGAGCAGCGACAACACGAGCGACTCCTACCGCGGCACCGGCCCGTTCTCCGAGCCCGAGGCGCAGGCGGTCCACGAGTTCTCCCGCGTCCACCAGCTCCAGCACGTCCAGTCGACGCACAACATCGTCGGCCAGGTCCTGCGCCAGCCCGGCTTCAAGGATTACGGGCTGTTCACGCCCGACGAGGGGATCATGAAGGCGCTCGGCGACAAGATGGCCGCGGCGACCGACTACGACTCGCTCGTCGGCTACGACCTCTACGACGTCCACGGGGCGACAGAGGACTGGAACTACATCGAGCAGGGCGCGATGGGCTACACCATCGAGCTCGGCCCGCCGGACACGCCGTCCAGCGGCGCGCCGGGCGCGGGCAACGCGCCGCTGTTCTTCGGCCCGTTCCAGACGCACGTCGTCGACCAGTACCTCGGCGGTCCGACCGGCGGCCCGGCGGGGCAGGGCATCCGAGAGGCCTTCCAGCTCGCCGCCGAGCAGGCCGCCAACGCGGCGGATCACGGGGTGCTCAACGGCAGCGCCCGCCCGGGCGCCACGCTGCGGCTGCACAAGGACTTCACGACCGACACCGTCAAGCGCTGCGCGGACACGAGCGACTGCCCCGAGGAGTCGCGCCTGCCCGAGCTGAGGGTCCCCGACTTCATCGACACGGCGATCACCGTCCCGCCGTCCGGCAGCTTCTCGTGGCACGTCGGCCCGTCGACGCGGCCGTGGGAGGGCGCCGCGGGGAAGACGGAGTCGTGGACGCTGACGTGCGAGGTCGGGGGCGACGTGCTCGCGCGCAGGGACATCGTGGTCACGCGCGGCGAGCGCCTCACGTTCTCCGACGCGTGCGACGCCGGAGCTCGGGTGATGGCGGACGAGCCGCTCCGGGGCGGACCGGAACCGGTCGCCGTCCCGAAGCCGCCGCGGAACATGCGGCTCTTCGTGGGCCCGAGACGCGTCCCGCGGTTCGCGCTGCAGCGCCGCGGCTACCTGCGCGTCGCCATGAAGGTGTCGGGCGCGACGGTCACCCAGCTGCGCGTGCGGCTCGTCGACGCCGACCGCGTCGTGCTCGCGTCGCGGTCGATCAAGCGCCTGCGCGGGCCGAAGGCCGTGCGGCTGAGGCTCAAGCGGATCCCGCCGCGCGGGCTCTACAGGCTGTCGCTGCGGGGGACCGCGGACAACGGCGCGCCGGTCGGCTCGGCCGTGCGGCTGCGCATCCGCTGACCGTCGAGCTGGCGCGTCAGCTCGGCCTCGCACATCGGGCGGGCAAAGAGGAAGCCCTGCCCGAGGTCGCAGCCGAGCTCGCGCAGCTCGGCCTCCTGCTCGGGCCGCTCGATCCCCTCGGCCACGGTGGCGAGGTCGAGGCTGCGCCCGAGGCCGACGATCGCCTTCATCAGCTTGGCGTCCGGGCCTGAGCCGGCCTCGATGAGCTCGCGGTCGAGCTTGAGGATGTCGATCGGGAAGCGCCGCAGGTAGCTGAGCGTCGAGTAGCCGGTGCCGAAGTCGTCGATGGCGAGGCGGACGCCGAGGGCCTTCAGGCGCGCGAGGGTGGCGGCCGTCGAGTCGAGGTCGGCGGTGAGCATCGACTCGGTGATCTCCAGGACGAGCGTCGTCGCCTCGATGCCCGCGGCCTCGATCGCGTCGGCGACGTCCTCGACCAGCTTGGGGTCGTGGAACTGACGCGGGGAGAGGTTGACGCTCATGACGAGGTCCGGGCTCGCGCCGGGGCGGGCCTGGAGCGTCTTCGCGCAGCGGCACGCCTGCTGGAGCACCCAGCGGCCGAGCGGCACGATGAGGCCGGTCTCCTCCGCGGTCGGAATGAAGTCGCCCGGCGGAATGATCCCGCGCTCGGGGTGGCGCCAGCGCACGAGCGCCTCGACGGCGACGACGCGGTGCGTGGCCAGCTCGAGCACGGGCTGGTAGTCGAGCGTCAGCTCGCCCTTGTCGAGCGCGCGGCGCAGCTCGCCCTCCAGCGCGAAGCGCTCGAGCGCGCGCGAGTGCATGTCGGTCTCGAAGACGCGGTGGCGATTGCGCCCGCCGTTCTTCGCGGCGTACATGGCGGCGTCGGCGTCGCGCAGCAGGTCCTCCGCCGTGTCCTCCGGGTCGTGGCTGAGGGCGACGCCGATGCTGGCGCGGGCGACGACGTCCTTGCCGGTGGCCGTGAGGCGGATCGGGAGCGTGAGGGCGGCGAGCAGGCGGCCGGCGGTGGCCTCCGCGGCCTTGGCGTCGGGGAGGTCCTCGAGCAGGATCGCGAACTCGTCGCCGCCGAGGCGGGCGATCGTGTCCTCCAGGCGGAGCGTCGTGGAGAGCCGGCTGGCGACCTCGCGCAGGAGCTGGTCGCCGGCGCCGTGGCCGAGGCTGTCGTTGATCGACTTGAAGTCGTCGAGGTCGGCGAAGAGGACCGCGACCTTGCCCGTCGTGGGCTTGCGGCGGTTGTGGGCGCGGGCGAGGGCCTGCTGGGTGCGGTCGCGGAAGAGGGCGCGGTTGGGGAGGCCCGTGAGGGCGTCGTGGAACGCCTGGTGGACGAGCTCGTCGCGGCCGCGGACGAGGCGCTCCATCATCCCGTTGAAGGCCTCGGCGACGTCGTGCAGCTCGTCGTCGCCGCCGACCTCGACGCGCCGGGAGAAGTCGTCGTTGCCGGTCCGACGCGCGGCGTCGCTGAGGGCCTTGAGCGGGGCGGTGATGGACTCGCGCATGCGCCGGCCGAGCAGCACGGCGGCGATCAGGCTGGCGACGAGCATCGCGAGCAGGGCGATCACGGTGCGCCGCCCGCGGGCGTGGGCCTGGGCGGAGCGGCTGTCGAGCTCGCCGATGACGCCGCCGCGCACGCCGGCGAGGGCGGTGGCGACGCCCTCGAGGTCGTTCGTGGCGGCGGCCTGGGCGGCGCGGGCGGCGCTGGTGCGCTCCCGCGGCTCGTCCACGTCGTTCTGGAGGTCGCGGATGGCGGCGGTGAGCGAGGCGCGTGCCTGAGAGTCTTCGCGGGGCGCGCTGCGCACGCGCTCGAGCGCGTCGCGGACGCGTGCGAGGTGGGCGAGCTCCTCGACCGCCTCGCGCTGGATGCGGGCCTGGGTGCCCGTCGTGCCCCACTGCGTGTAGAGCGCCAGCGACGAGAGCACCGTCAGCGGCAGGAGCATGGTGAGGAGCGACAGGAACAGGCGCCTGCCGAGGGAGCTGCGGCGGAGGGCCTGGGGTGAGACCGCCATGCCCCCGGTTCGTCGGCGCGCGTCGCTCTGCCTTGAGCCTTCGCAGGCTCGCGCTGCGGGGGGCGAGTCTTCCGTCCGGCCCGCCTTCCACACTTCCCGGTCCGATACGAAGAGAGGTTTGTCCGCATGCCCCCCGTCAGCGAGCAGGAGAAGGCCGCGAAGGCCCGTGACGCCGCCCTCCAGGGCGCGCTGTCCCAGATCGAGCGTCAGTTCGGCAAGGGCACGGTCATGCGCATGGGCGACGAGGGCGCCCAGGTCAAGGTCAACGCGATCCCGACGGGCGCGCTCTCGCTCGACCTCGCGCTGGGGATCGGCGGGGTGCCGCGCGGGCGGATCGTCGAGGTCTTCGGGCCGGAGTCCTCCGGCAAGACGACGCTGATGTACCACATCATCGCCGAGGCCCAGAAGCTCGGCGGCGTGTGCGCGTTCATCGACGCCGAGCACGCGATGGACCCGCTGTACGCCCAGCGGATCGGCGTGGACATCGACGAGCTGCTGGTCTCGCAGCCCGACTACGGCGAGCAGGCGCTCGAGGTGGCCGACATGCTCGTGCGGTCGAGCGCCGTCGACCTGATCTGCGTCGACTCGGTCGCGGCGCTGACGCCGCGGTCCGAGCTCGAGGGCCAGATGGGCGACACGACGGTCGGCCTGCAGGCGCGGATGATGTCGCAGGCGATGCGCAAGCTCGCCGGCAACCTGAACCGCTCCGGCACGCTCTGCATCTTCACCAACCAGATCCGCGAGAAGGTCGGCGTCATGTTCGGCTCGCCGGAGACGCAGCCGGGCGGGCGCGCGCTGAAGTTCTACTCGTCGCAGCGCCTGGACATCCGCCGGATCGAGACGCTCAAGGAGGGCACGGAGGCCGTCGGCAACCGCGTCCGCGTCAAGGTCGTGAAGAACAAGGTCGCGTCGCCGTTCAAGCAGGCGGAGTTCGACATCGAGTTCGGCAAGGGGATCTCCTCGTCGGGCTGCATCCTCGACCTGGGGATCGAGCACGGCGCCGTGATCAAGTCGGGCTCGTTCTTCTCCTACGGCGACGAGCGTCTCGGCCAGGGCCGCAACAACGCCAAGGCGTTCCTCGACGAGCACCCCGAGATCGCGAAGGAGATCGAGGACAAGGTCTACGCCGCCCTCGGCCTGGATCGCGACCTCGTGGCCGAGATCGAGCCGGACCCGGAGGCCGGGCTTCCCGAGGACCTCTCACCCGACGTCCCCGCGGTCGCCGCCGCCTGAGCGGTTCTCGCCGGGCGGCTATGCGCCGCGCGGAGCCGGTCCGTGCTGGCGCACTGTCCCGGCTCCGCCCGCCGCATTCCGGAGCGACGATGACCCACTCAGGCGACCACCTCGGCGGGCCGGCCCCTCACGCCCGCCTCCAATCTGCGCTCGACAAGGCGTACCGCTTCCTCGGCCACCGTGACCGCACGGTGGCCGAGATGCGGCGCCACCTCCTGAAGAAGGAGGTCGACGAGGACGTGGTCGATGCCGTGGTCGCCGAGCTCGTCGCGCAGGACTACCTCGACGACGCGCGGTTCGCCCAGCGGTTCGTGGAGGATCGCGTGCGCCTCGACGGGTGGGGCAGCGACCGCATCGAGCGCAAGCTCGTCGAGCTGGGGGTCGAGCGCGAGCACGTCGCGGCGGCGCTGCGCGGCCGCGACTTCGGGACCGAGCTGGACGCGGCGCTCGCGCTCCTGCAGCGCCGCTGGCGCGAGCCGCCGGCGACCGACCGCGACCGCGACCGCGCCCTCGGGTTCCTGGTCCGCAAGGGCTACGACCTCGAGATTGCCTACGACGCCATCCGTGAGCACCGATGAGCGGTTCTCGCCGGACGCCGACGCATCGTGCGGAGCCGGTCCGTGCGAAGCACTGTCCCGGCTCCGCCCGCTGCGTTGCGATCCGACGATGACGGCGCTCATCGCGTCGTTGCGCGGTCCGCGCGCGCACACTACGATCCGGCGAAGCGAAGTGATTGGGCCCGTGAGGGCATGAAAAGGGCAGCAAAAGAGCAGTTTTGACCCCGAAGCTTCAGACATCGCGACCCGACGACCCGGGCGACACGCGCCCGGCGCGAACCCAAGCCACGACCTCGTAACGCCTGAAGCGCGGCGATCGCGCCGCTCCCGCCTGCCCCGGTGCCATCGCACGGGCCCGTTCCCCTCGCTCCAACTTCATCGAGACGAGAAACGGGGCCCGGCGCGAGCCTGCCCCGCCGGGGAGAGGACAACGAATGGAACTGGTGATCGCGGCGGCGGTGGTGGGGGCGGCGTTGATCGTCGCCGCGGCCGTCTTCCGTCGCCCCGGGGGCGGGTCGCCCGCGGCACCGTCCGGCGGGCGCGGGGGCGCCGCCGCCAAGGCCGCCACGAACGGCGTCCGCGAGCGCGAGCTCGAGGAGCGCGCCACCGAGCTGCGCCAGCGCGCCGCCGAGCTGGAGCAGCGCGCCGCCGAGCTCGAGCGCCGGTCGGCCGAGCTCGTGACCAAGTCCACCAGCCTCGACGAGGAGCGCCGCCTGCTCGAGGAGCGCCGGCAGGAGCACGAGCGCGCGCTCGAGCGCGTCTCGGGCCTGAGCGCCGCGCAGGCGCGCGCGCAGCTCGTCAAGGAGGTCGAGGACCGCGCCCGCCACGACGCGGTCAAGGTCCTGCGCCAGATCGAGGAGCAGACGAAGCGGGACGCCGAGCGGCGCGTGCGCTCGATCCTCGCGATCGCGATGCAGCGCCTCGCCGCGTCGCACGCCGCCGAGACCACGGTCTCGGTCGTCCAGCTGCAGTCCGACGACATGAAGGGCCGGATCATCGGCCGCGAGGGCCGCAACATCCGCGCGCTCGAGAACCTGACCGGGATCGACTTCATCATCGACGACACCCCGAACGCGGTCGTGCTGAGCGGCTTCGACGGTGTCCGCCGCGAGGTCGCGCGGATGACGCTCGAGAAGCTCCTGCAGGACGGGCGCATCCACCCGGCGCGGATCGAGGAGGCCTTCTACCAGGCCAAGTCCGAGCTCGAGAGCCACATCGTCCAGGCGGGGGAGAGCGCGGCGTTCGACGCGAACGTCCAGGGTCTCGACGCCGAGCTGACGAAGATCCTCGGCCGGCTGAAGTTCCGCACCTCCTACGGGCAGAACGTGCTCGCCCACTCGGTCGAGTGCGCGCACCTGGCCGCGCTGATGGCCGACGAGCTCGGCGCCAGCGCGAAGACCGCGCGCCGGGCGGCGTTGCTGCACGACATCGGGAAGGCGGTCTCGCACGAGGTCGAGGGCCCGCACGCGCTCGTCGGGGGGGAGCTGATGCGCCGGCACGGGGAGTCCGAGGCCGTCGCCCACGCCGCCGAGGCCCACCACAACGAGGTCGAGCCGCAGACCGTCGAGGCGGTCATCGTCCAGGCCGCCGACGCGCTCAGCGGGGCGCGCCCCGGCGCGCGCGGGGAGTCGCTGGAGTCCTACGTCAAGCGCCTGCGCGAGCTCGAGCACATCGCCGAGCGCCACCCGGGCGTCGAGAAGGTCTACGCGATGCAGGCCGGGCGCGAGATCCGGATCATGGTCGAGCCGGGCTCCGTCGACGACGATGCCATGACCCTCCTCAGCCACGAGATCGCCCGCGAGATCGAGCAGGAGCTCGAGTACCCCGGCCAGATCAAGGTGACCGTGATCAGGGAGTCGCGAGCGGTCGAGTACGCGAAGTAGACGCTGCCGGCGCGTCGGCCGCGCCCCTTGCCCGTTCCCCACATCGCACTGACACACGCGCGCCAGGATGCGCGCGTGCGCCGCTTCGTCCTCGCCCCGCTGCTGGCCCTGCTCACCGGGACGCTCGTCGTCCTCGCCGCGATCTCGATCCGCGGCGCGTTCGACACGGACCTCACCGCGCTCGTCTACGCGGTGCTGCTCGTCGCCGGCGCGGCGATCACGTGGGCGGCGAGCAGCAGCCTCGTCCGCGGGCGCGTGCCGGTGCCGCGCGCGTGGACTGCGCTGCCGCCCTGGGTGCGCAGGACCGCCGCGCTCGTCGTCGGCGGCATCGTCGCGGCTGGGGCACTGGCTGCGGCGGCGCTCGCCGCGTTCGGCCTGGCGGCGCTCGGCGACCGGCCCGATCCGTCCGTCCCCGACGGCGACCCGTGCTGCACGTATCCGGACACGTGGGGCGAGATCATCGGCCCGGCGGCGCTCGGCGTGGTCTTGGCGGTCGCGACGGCCGGGCTGCTCGTCGCGGCCGCGCGCGCGATGGAGTTCGCGCTCGTCGGCCGCGGCCGTCCGGCCGGTCCGCTGGCGCAGGCGCTCATCGCCTTCGGGCTGCTCGTGGCGATCGGCTTCCCGGCGTGGATCGTCGTCGAGGGATGGCTGCGCGGCGACTACCCTTGACGCGCCGATGAAGCGCTACCACGTGACCACGTTCGGGTGCCAGATGAACGAGCACGACTCCGAGCGGATGAAGGGCATGCTCGAGTCGCTCGGCTACGAGGAGGCGCCGCGCGCGGACGACGCCGAGCTCATCCTCTTCAACACCTGCTCGATCCGCGAGAAGGCGGACGAGCGCTTCGTCGCCCACCTCAACCAGGCGGCCGCGCTGAAGCGGCGCGACCCCGAGCGCGTCATCGGCGTCGGCGGCTGCTGGGCGCAGTCCGTCAAGGACCAGGTGTTCCGCCAGTTCCCGTTCGTCGACGTCGCGTTCGGCCCCGGCCAGGTCCACAAGCTCGCCGAGTTCCTGACGTCCGACTCGCTCACCGCCCAGGGCTTCTTCGAGTTCGAGGGCTTCACCGGCCACCTGCCGATGAAGCGCGCCCGCGACTTCCAGGGCTGGGTGCAGATCTCGGTCGGCTGCAACTGCCGCTGCTCGTACTGCATCGTCCCCTCCACACGCGGGCTCGAGGTGTCCCGCCCGTTCGACGAGGTCGTCGGCGAGGTGGCGCGGCTCGTCGTCGAGGGCGTGCGCGAGGTGACGCTGCTCGGCCAGAACGTCAACTCCTACGGGCGCGACCTGCGGCCGCAGCGCCGCGCGTTCAGCGAGCTGCTGCGCGCGGTGGACGCGACGGGGATCGAGCGCGTGCGCTACACGTCGCCGCACCCGAAGGACATGCGCGAGGACGTCGTCCTGGCCCACGCCGAGCTGCCGTCGCTGTGCGAGCACATCCATCTGCCGCTGCAGGCCGGGTCGACGCGGATCCTCAAGGCGATGCGCCGCACCTACTCGCGCGAGCGCTATCTGGACCGCGTCGCGATGATCCGCGAGCACGTACCGGACGTCGCGCTGACGACGGACATCATCGTCGGCTTCCCGGGGGAGACCGAGGCGGACTTCGCCGAGACGCTGGAGGTGTGCGAGGCGGTCGGCTACGACGGCGCCTTCACCTTCATCTACTCGCCGCGGCGGGGTACGGAGGCCGCGTCGCTGGTGGAGGACTTCGTGCCGCACGAGGTCGCGGTCGAGCGGATGGAGCGCCTGGTGGAGGTCGTCCAGCGGCGCGCGCGCGAGCGGGCGCAGCGGTTCGTGGGGCGGACGCTCGACGTGCTCGTGGAGGGCGTGTCGCGGACGGACCCGACGAAGCTCCGCGGCCGCACGCGCCACGGCAAGGTCGTGAACTTCAGCGGGCTCGGGGCGCCCGGCGAGATCGTGCAGGTGGAGGTCGCGTCGGCGACGTCGCAGACGCTGGCGGGCGAGGAGTCGCTGCTTGCGCGCGCCGGGGCGCGCTGAGCGGCTCGCCGCCGCGCTGGAGCGGGAGGGGGCGCGGTGCGCCTGGTGCGCGGAGCCGTTCGACCGCCTGCGCCGGCCGACGACAGACCACCTCGTGCCGCGCGTCAAGGGCGGGCCGTCGTGGGCGGAGAACGAGCTGGCGGCGTGCCGTCGGTGCAATCGCGAGCGCGGGCACCTCGCGCCTGCGGAGTGGCTGCGCCAGTGCCGCTCGCGAGGCTGGGAGCCGGACGAGCGGCTCGTCGTCGCGCGCCTGCGGGCGCTGCAAGGCGCGTTCGCTTCCCGTGGCGGGGCGAGGCGCGCGCGGCCGTACGTGGAGCGTCAGCTGCGCCGGCTGGACACCTCGTACTCGAACCACACGCTCCGGTCGGCGTCGAAGCGCTCGTAGAGCCGCTGCGCCTGGCGGTTGTCGAGCGCGGTCATCCAGCTCAACCCGTCGATGCCGCGCTGCGCCGCGGCGTCCCGCGCCGCCTCGATCAGCTGGTGGCCGACGTTCGTCCCGCGCGCGCTCTCCGACACGAAGAGGTCGTTCATCAGCGCGTGCTCGGTCGCCCGGGTCGAGCTGAAGGTCCAGTAGAGGTTCGCGAAGCCCATGGCCTCGCCGCTGCCGGCGTCGCGCGCGACGAGCAGGAGCCCGTCGTCGCTCGGCGCGAGGAAGCGCGTCAGGAACGCGCGGTTGTGGTCGTCCGGCCGGGCGTCGCCGGTGTAGAAGCGCTGGTAGCCGGCGAACAGCTCCAGGACGTCGTCGAGGTCCTCGTGGGTCGCGGGGGCGATGGCGGCGGGCATGAGGACGATCATGCCCGCCGCGGGCCGCCGGCGCGGTCATCGAGCCCATCCGTCTCCGCCATATGCGAACATGTGTTCGTGCGATGGGACAACCTGCGAGTCGACGAGGAGGAGCGGCGCCGGCTGCCCGGCTACCGCGAGGAGGCGGTGATTCGGCGCTTCGACGCGCCGGAGGCACTCGACACCCGCTTCTACGAGATCCGGGCGAAGTCCGCGCTCAACCGGGTGCCCGAGGTCTCCCAGGTTCCGTTCCGCTGGACCATCAACCCGTACCGCGGATGCTCGCATGCCTGCGTTTATTGCACCTGGGGCGAGACGCCCATTCTGATGGCCGACGGCCGTACGCGCGCGATCAAGAATCTCGCCGTCGGCGATCGGATCATCGGAACGGAGGCGCGCGGGAGGTACCGCCGGTACGTCGAGACGGAGGTGCGCCAGCATTGGGAGACGATCAAGCCGGCGTACCGCGTCGAACTCGAAGACGGGACGGTGCTGATCACAAGCGGGGATCACCGCTTCCTGACTGGTCGCGGCTGGAAGTACGTGACCGGCGCGCAGCAAGGGTGGAACACGCGGCCGCACCTCACGCTCAACAACGAGCTGCTGGGCACCGGGAAGTTCGCTCACCCGCCCCCTGAGACGAAGGACTACATGCGCGGCTATCTGTGCGGGATGGTCCGCGGTGACGGACACCTGCGGTCAAGTGTGTACACACCTCCGGGCCGGGGGCCTTACGTCCACAGCGCCTTCCGGCTCGCGCTCGCGGACGGGGAGGCTCTCGACCGCGCGCAGGAGTACCTGGTCGGGTTCGGCGTCTGGGCGCCGAAGTTCGCCTTCGCGGACGCGACCGCCACCCGGCGGCCGATCACCGGCATCCGGACGCAAACCCGGTACAACGTCGAGACGATCACGGAGCTCATCCGGTGGCCGCTCTCGCCGAGCGACGACTGGCGGAAGGGGTTCCTCGCCGGCATCTTCGACGCCGAGGGTTCATGCGGGCGGCAGGCGCTTCGCATCTCGAACAAGGACCGCGCGATCCTCGACTGGACGCTCGCATGCTTCCGCCACTTCGGGTTCCACGTGGTCGAGGAGGCGCCGAGCGCGAACGGGGTCAGCTGCGTGCGCCTCCGCGGCGGTCTGCGCGAGCGGCTGCGGTTCTTCCACTCGACCGACCCGGCGATCACGCGCAAGAGGCAGGTTCAGGGGTTCGCGCTGAAGTCGGACGCGCGGACGCGGGTCGTGTCGATCGAGCCCATGGGCGCCGCGACGCGCCTCTACGACATCACCACCGGGACCGGCGACTTCATCTCCAACGGCGTCGTGAGCCACAACTGCTTCGCGCGGCCGACGCACAAGTACCTGGACCTCGACGCCGGGCGGGACTTCGAGAAGGAGATCGTCGTCAAGGTCAACGTGCCCGAGGTCTTGCGGACGGAGCTCGGGCGCAAGTCGTGGAAGCGCGAGCACGTCGCGATGGGGACGAACACCGACCCGTACCAGTGGGTCGAGGGGCGCTACAAGCTCATGCGGGGGATCTGGGAGGCGATGCGCGACTTCGCCAACCCGTGCTCGATCCTCACGAAGTCGCCGCTGCTGCTCCGCGACCTCGATCTCATGAAGGAGGTCGCGGAGGTGGCGCCGCTGCACGCGAACCTCTCGATCCCGACGATGGACGAGAAGGCGTGGCGCGCGAGCGAGCCGCACACGCCGAACCCGAAGGCGCGGATGGAGGCGGTCGCGGCGCTCAACGCGGCGGGCATCCCGTGCGGGATCCTCGTCGCGCCGCTGATGCCCGGCATCAACGACGCGCCCGAGCAGGTCGAGCGGATCCTCACGCTGGCCGCCGAAGCGGGCGCGACCGGGATCGGGGGGATCGCCCTGCACCTGCGCGGCGACGTCCGGCACATCTTCATGGACTGGCTGCGCTCGTACCGGCCCGACCTCCTCCCGCGATACGAGGAGCTCTACCGCCGCGGCGCGTACGCGCCGCCGGCGGAGCGACGGAGGCTCGCGAACCTCGTCCGGCGCGACGAGCTGCGGGACGGGACCTGGCCGCGGGATCTGCGGGGGGTGGCGAAGGCGAACGGAGCCGCTCCCGGCAACGGCGCGGCGGGGTCCAGGCGCCTGGCCGCGGCGCGGGAGCGGGAGGCCGAGGAGCGCGCCGCGGCGCAGCGGCGCCGCGCGGAGGAGAGGGAGGCGCAGCAGGCGCTGTTCTGAGCCGGAGGGCCGTACGGCCGTCAGCGCTGCGACGCCTGCGCGTCGGCGAGCTGCTGCGCGACCCGCGCGCGGCGCTCGAGGCGCCGCGTCACCACGTCGGCGACGCCCGGGGCGAGCGCCGCGAACGCCGCGCCGGCCTTCAGGGCGACGGGCGCGACGTCGATCTCCGTCGGGTCGTCCTCGATCGCACGCACGACGGCGCGGGCGACGTCCTCCGGCCGCTTGGTCCCGACCCCCGGGGGCAGCTTCGCGCCGGAGTCGTGGAACATCCCCGCGTCGCGGATGAAGCCGGGGTTGATCGTGGTGACCCCGACGTTGCGGTCGGCCAGGTCGTGGCGCAGCGCCAGCGCGAACCCGCGCACGCCGAACTTCGTCGCGCTGTACATCGACCCGCCGCCATTGGCCGACTTGCCCGCGAGCGACCCGATGAACACGAGCTGCCCGCCGCCGCGCTCGACCATGCCGGGCGCGAGGGCGTGGGCGAGGAGGATCGGCGCGCGCAGGTTGACGTCGAGCGCGCGGTCGATCTGCTCGGTCGTGTACGAGTCGAGCAGCCCGGATCCGGGGAGCGCGGCGTTCGCGACCAGCACGTCCACGTCGCCGCACTCCCGCGCGAGCCGCGCCGCGTCCGAGCGGTCGGCGAGGTCGACCGGCAGCGCGCGCGCGTCGAGCGACGCGGCGAGGGGCTCGAGGACGTCCGCCTTGCGGCCCGTGAGGACCAGCTTCGCGCCGCGGCCCGCCAGCTCGCGCGCGATCGCCTGCCCGATGCCACCGGTCGCGCCGGTCAGCAGCACCCGCGCGCCGTGGATAGCGACGTGGCCGCTCATGCCGGGAAGACTCCCAGGGTCGGGGTGACGGCGGGTGGGGCGGCCTCGCCGCTCATGCCGGGAAGACTCCCACGGTCGCGGTGAAGCCGTGCAGGAACGACCCGCCGCCGACCGGCCCGATCTCGCCCGCCGCGAAGAACCCCGCCTGCGGGACGTCGCCCAGCTCGTCGCCGATGACCTCCGCGTCGTGGTCGGAGCTGCCGAACATCGCGCGGCCGCGGCCGTTGCACGTGAAGACGAGCGCGCCCGCGGGCTCTGCGCCGCCGAGTGCCTCCCGGCGCAGGTGCAGCGCCTCGCGCAGGTCGCGGTCGGCGGAGTCGGCGTCCCGCGCGTGCAGCCGGACGACCTGGCCGGGCTCGACGAGCGCGCCGACGGCGATCGTCCCCTCGTCCGGGTCCGCGCCCACCAGCCCGCGGACGAGGAAGTCGCCCTGCAGGTACTCCGGCTTGCCGCCGTCGATGACCAGGCCGAGCAGCGGCCCGCGCGCGACGAGCTCGCGCTGCTCGGACGGCAGGTCGAGGATCACCTCGCGCAGCTTCTCCAGCGCCGGCTGCCCCGCGAGCTCGGAGATGATCTGCCCCTCGGCCGCGGTGATCGTCAGCTCGGGCCCGACCGGCGCCGCGCCCTGCGAGACGCACGGGAGCATCTCGACGCCGTCGAGCCGCACGCCGACGGCGCCGCCGGCCACGACCTCCTCGCCGTGCAGCAGCAGTGCGCCGCCGTCGTCGGAGGCGCGCGCGCTCGCGACGCCGCCCACGATCGGGACCCCGGGCGTGCGGCGGGCCAGGTCCTGCAGCACGGGGTCGGTCGGGAAGCTGTACGGGTCGGGGAGGAGGATCGCGCCCGCCGCGCCTGTGAGGTCGGGGAAGCCGACGATCCCGACGCCCTCCGACATCTGCTCGGCCTCCGCGTGGAACGTCTCCGCGGAGCCGTCGCCGAGCGCGGCGGCCCAGACCGCGACCGCGGTGCCGCTCTCGACCTCCCGGCGCCCGCCGAGGACACCGCCGGCGCCGCACCCGATCAGCGCCCGCGGCGCGAGCGCCTCGTGGATCCCCTCCAGGACGGCGGCGGCCTGCCGCACGTGGCCGCCCGCGACGAACACGACGACCAGGTCCGCGCGCTCGCCCGCGAGACCCTCGCGCGCCTGCAGCGCGGCCTCGACGCCCGACCCGCGGGCCTCGCCGCCGGTCGCGAGCCCGGAGCCGATGTGGATCGCCATGCGATCCAAGGTACTCGGCGAGGGGCCGCTCGCGCCGGCGGGAGGGGCCGCTCGCGCCGGGCGGAGCGGCGGCCGCTCGGCGCGCCATACTCGCCGCCGTGCTGCTCGCGCTCTTCGGGCCCACCGCGGTCGGCAAGACCGGCGTCGCCCTCGCCCTCGCCGAGCGGCTGCGCGCGCGCGGCGAGCGGCCGGTCGCGGTCTCGGCGGACGCGCTGCAGGTCTACCGCGGCCTGGAGACGCTGACCGGCGTCGCCACGCCCGACGAGCAGCGCGCCCTCGAGCACAGGCTCGTCTCCTTCCTCCCGGTCGACGCTCGGTTCAGCGCCGGCGAGTACGCGCAGCTCGCGCACGCCGAGATCGACGACCTGCTCGGCTCCGGCGCGACGCCGATCGTCGTCGGCGGGACGGGCCTCTACCTGCGCGCGGCGCTGGCCGACCTCGACCTGCGCCCCGCGCCGCCCGACGAGCTGCGCCACCGCTGGGAGGAGGCGATGGTCGAGCGCGGGCCGCAGGCGCTGCACGCGGAGCTCGCGCGGCGGGCGCCGTGGGCGGCCGAGCGCGTCGACCCGCGCGACCGCTCGCGCATCATCCGCTACCTCGAGCTGCACGACCTGGGCGAGCTCGAGCCGCCGGACGGCCCGAGCCGCCTGTGGACCACCGACACCCGCCACCCGACGCGCCTCGTCGGCCTGACGATGGAGCGCGACGCGCTGTACGAGCGCATCGACGCACGGGTCGACGCGATGGTCGCCTCCGGCGCGGTCGACGAGGTGCGCCGCGCGAACGCCGCGGGCGCGTCGGAGACCGCCCGCAAGGCGCTCGGGTTCGAGGAGCTGCTCGCCGGCGACATCGACGCGATGAAGCGCCGGACGCGCAACTACGCCAAGCGCCAGCTCACGTGGATGCGCAAGCTTCCCGGGGTGGAGCTGGTCGACGTGACCGGGAAGCGGCCGAGCGACGTGGCCGCGATGATCCTGGACGTGGAGGGCGAGGGGTGAGGTTCGAGAAGTGGCAGGCGCTCGGCAACGACTACGTGATCGTCGAGCAGGAGCTCGACGCCGCGACGGTCGCGCGCATCTGCGACCGCCACACCGGCGTGGGCGCGGACGGCGTCCTCGTGCTGCTCCCGCCCGACGAGCCGGGGTTCGTGGCGCGGCTGCGGATCTTCAACCCCGACGGCAGCGAGGCCGAGCTGTCCGGGAATGGCGCGCGCGAGGCGATCATGTACCTGCACCGCCGCGGCTGGACCGACGCGACCCAGTTCTCGATCCAGACGGTCGCCGGGGAGATCCGCCCCACGATCCTCGACGAGCGCACCTGCCGCGTCGACATGGGACGGGCGCGGCTGGGGATCGCAAATGAAGTAGAGGGCTTCCGCTTCCAGCAGGTCTTCGTCGGCAACCCGCAGTGCGCGATCCGCGTCGACTCCGTCGAGGACCTCGAGCGGCTCGACCTCCCGGCGATCGGCCCGGCGATCGAGCACCACGAGCTGTTCGCGCCCGGCCGCACGAACGTGTCGTGGTGGACCGAGCTCGAGCCCGGGATCATCCGCGCGCGGATCTTCGAGCGCGGCGTGGGGGAGACGATGTCGAGCGGCACGGGCGCCTCGGGGGCGGCGATAGCCTACGTGCTCCGCGGCGGCGACTCCCCCGTGACCGTGCGCCTCGACGGCGGCGAGCTCGAGGTCGAGGTGGGGGAGGACCTGCACGTCGACCTCACCGGCTGGGCCGTGCCCGTGTTCAGCGGCGAGCTGGATCCCTCAGGCGCCTGACCAGATCACGTCGCAGTCGGCGGGGCGGCCACTGCGGTAGCCGACGTTCAGCGCCTCGACGCGTTTCTGCGCGCTGCCGTGCTGGGCGTCCGAGCCGTAGATCCACGTCGGCGGCAGCGGGAGCCCAGCCGCCTTGCCCCACACGCCCGCCAGGCAGTCGGCGTGCAGCTCGATCCGCTGCGCCCCGGCGATGTCCGCGGGCGCGGTCGCTCCGCGCAGGCGCTGGACGTGGTGCCCGACCTCGTGGGCGACGATGTACCCGAGCGCCAGGTCCGAGAGGCCGCCGCCGACCGCCGAGTGGCGCGCGAGGTGCGCGTCGACGTCGATCACGATCGTGCTGTCCTCGCCGCAGTAGACGCCGGCCCAGCCGCCGGTCGGCCGGCAGGTGGACGGCACGCCGTCGGCGACGTCCGGCCGCTCGTAGGTCTCGCCGCCGGCGGCGAACGTCGTCGTCCACATCGCGTTCGCGGACGCGACCTGCTGGCGGATCCGCGTGCGCGGGCCGTCCGCGTACTGCGGGAGGCCGGGCGCCGCGGGGACGACGTGCGCCGGGAAGGGCTTCGGGGCGCGGCCCGCGGGCTCCGTCGAAGCGGCCGCGCGGACGTCGCGGTAGCGGTGGACGCCCGTGGCGACGAACACGGTCGCAAGCACGAGGAGCGGGACGGCCTGGCGGAGGCGGAGCGACACCACCGGGTGGATCGGCCGTCGAGCGGGGCGGCTTCAGCGGCGCCGGACGGGTGGCGGAGGTCAGCGGACGCGGATCGTGACGCGCGCGGTAGTACCGTCCCCGGCCGATGCCCGCCGCCTCCGCCCACGGCCTGACGACGATGGATCTCGAGTCCGGCCGCACGCTCGACGCGTGGTATCCGGCGCCCGTGCTCTACGCGGACCCGTCGCCCGTCGACGGGCTGCCCGACACCGAGCGCGTCGACGAGCTCAGAGGCGTGCGCGTCGCGCCGGTGACGACCGTCCTCGACGACCTCGCCGCCCCGCCCGCGGATGCCGTCGACGCCTACCTGCGCCTGCACCTGCTCTCCCACCGGCTCGTCAGGCCGCGCGCGCTCAACATGGACGGCATCTTCGGCGTCCTGGCCAACGTCGCGTGGACCAGCCTCGGCCCGGTGGACCTCGCGCAGCTCGACCGCGTCCGCCTGCGCGCTCGCGCCGAGGGCCGCCACCTCGAGGTCTACGGCGTCGACAAGTTCCCGCGCATGAGCGACTACGTGGTCCCGGGCGGCGTGCGCATCGCCGACGCCGACCGCGTCCGCCTCGGCGCCCACCTGGCCGAGGGCACCACGGTGATGCACGAGGGCTTCGTCAACTACAACGCCGGGACGCTCGGCGCGTCGATGGTCGAGGGCCGCATCAGCGCGGGCGTCGTCGTCGGCGACGGCTCGGACATCGGCGGCGGCGCGTCGATCATGGGCACCCTCAGCGGCGGCGGGACCGAGGTCATCGCGATCGGGGAGCGCTGTCTGCTCGGCGCCAACGCCGGGATCGGCATCTCGCTCGGCGACGAGTGCATCGTGGAGGCCGGCCTCTACCTCACGGCCGGCACGCGGGTGACGATGCCCGACGACACGGTCGTCAAGGCGCGCGAGCTGAGCGGCGCGTCCGGCCTGCTCTTCCGCCGCAACAGCGTCACCGGCGCCGTCGAGGCCCACCAGCGCAGCGGCGCGTGGGGCGGCCTCAACGAGGTCCTGCACTCGGGGCAGTGAGCACCGCGGCCGCGCGCTCGCACTCCTCCAGCGTCGGGACGAGCGCGACGCGGACGTGCCCCTCGCCGCCGGGCCCCAGGTAGTCGCCCGGCGCGACGACGATCCCGCGCTCCAGCGCCCGCTCCGCGAACCCCTCGGGCGCGCGCATCCACAGGAAGAACGAGGCGTTGCCGCCCGCGGGCTCCAGCCCCGCCGCCGTGAGCGCGGGGAGCACGACGTCGCGCTTGGCCGCGTAGCGCCGGCGCGTCGCGACCACGTGCTCCTCGTCGTTCCAGGCCGCGACGGACGCACGCTGGATGAACGTCTGCGGCGCTGTTCCCACGTTCGGCCGGTAGCGCTTGAGCGCCTCGATGATCTGTGGGTCGCCCGCGGCGAAGCCGCTGCGGTACCCGGGCATCGAGGAGCGCTTGGAGAGCGTGTTGAACACCACGACGTTCGCCAGCCCCGCCTGCAGCGCCGAAGCCGGCGGCGGGCCCTCGAACCACAGCTCGCTGTAGGCCTCGTCGCAGGCCAGGACGACGTCGTGCTCGCGGCAGCGCTCGGCGGCCTCGGCCAGGAACGCCACCGGCGCGGCGACGCCGGTCGGGTTCCCCGGCGTGTTCAGCCAGAGCAGGCCGAGGCGGTCCCACGGCAGCGCGTCCAGGTCCGGGAGCCACCAGCTCTCGCGCCGCAGCGGCACCTCGACGACCTCGCGCCCCGCGAACAGCGCGCCGCGCGCGGGCACGGGGTACCCGGGCGTCGGGACGCCGACGGCGCCGTCGATCACCTGCGCCAGCGAGAAGATCGCCTCCTTCGTCCCGAGCGTCGGGATGATCTCCGTGTTCGGGTCCAGCGCCACGCCGAAGCGGCGCTCGAGCCAGCCGGAGATCGCGGCGCGCAGCGTCGGGAGGCCCGCCGCGGCCGGGTACGTGCTGACCGGCTCGGCCCCGATCTCGTGCGCGACCGCGGCCCGGATGAAGTGCGGCGTCTCCTCGCGCGGCTCGCCCATCCCGAAGTCGATGACGTCGACGCCGGCGGCGACGAGCCGCCGCTTGGCCTCGGTCAGCCGGACGAACGGGTACGTCGTCATGTCGCGCAGCACCGGGCTCAGGCGCACAGGGCCTCCAGCGTCTCGTGGGCACGGACCATCGCCGCGATCTCCACCTGCTCGTCGCGAGTGTGCGCGAAACGCGGCTCGCCGGGACCGAAGTTGATCGCGTCGACGCCCGCCATGGCGAACTCGGCGACCGGCGTCCACGCCTGCTTGGGCTCCCACGCGAGCCCCATGCCGCGCAGGCGGTCGACGACCGCGTTACCGCGCGGCACCGCGCCCGACGGGGCGTTCGAGAAGACCTCGAGCCCGTCGCCCACGACCTCGCGCAGCCGCTGCTCGGCCTCCTGCGGCGTGCGCCCCGGCGCGTAGCGGTAGTTGACGGTCGCGACGGCCAGATCGGGGATGACGTTCTGCGCGATCCCGCCCTCGACCAGGACGACGGACATCGCCTCGCGGAAGGTCAGCCCCTCGAACTCGCGCTCCTCGTAGGGCTGCTCGGCGATCGCGGCGATCTTGGGGGCGAGCGCGTGGATGGCGTTCTCCGCGGTCCATGGGCGCGCGGAGTGCCCGCTCCTCCCGCGCGTGGTCACGCGCGCGTTGATGTTCCCGACGCACCCGGCGTGCAGCGCATTCGCGGTCGGCTCCATGACGATGGCCAGGTCGGTGTCGCGCAGCGCCGGCTCGCGCTCGAGCAGCGGCGTGAGGGAGGACTCGACGTGCGGCAGCTCCTCGCGCGGGAAGAAGACGAAGCCGAAGGGCGCGCCGGCGAGCGCCAGCTCGACCATGACCGCGAGCGCGCCCTTCATGTCGGCGGCGCCGAGGCCGTGCACGGCCCCGTCCTCGATCCTGCCGGGCAGGTTGCCCTGTGCGGGCACCGTGTCGAGGTGGCCCGCGAGCACGATCCGGGCGTCCGGGTTGACGACGATGCATTCGTCGCCGGCGTCGCCGGCGCCGAGGACGGAGCGGACGTGGGCCGCGATCGCCGCCTCGCCGCGCGACTCGCTGGGGAGGTCGACGAGCTCCAGAGCGCGTTCTGCCAGTCGCTGCGCGAGCATTCGGGGCGGGAGGCTATGCGCTACTGCGGAATCGACGTCTCGGCCGGGGCCGACAACCAGCAGCTCGTGACGCTGCACGAGCGGCGCGGGGCCGACGCCGGCGAGCTCGTCGCGACGTTCTACGAGCCCGGGAGCGTCGAGCGGATCGCCCGGACCGTCCTGGGGTTCGGCCGCGGCCAGTCCGTCGTGGCGATCGACGCGCCGTCCGGGCACCGGCTCGACCTCCTCGCCCCCGGCAGCGCGCTGCGCGCCGGGCTCGGCCTCCCGGAGGGACGCTACGAGCGCGCCCGCGTCTGCGACGCGCTGCTCTTCCGCCGCCGGCTGCCGCTGTACCCGGTGCCGTCGGCGGGGCAGGCGCTGTCGCGCTGGGAGGCGTGGATCGGCGTCGGGTTCGAGCTCTTCGCCGCGCTGTCCTCGCTCGGCCTCTACCGGCCGGAGACGGGCGGCGCGGTCGAGGCGCCGGTGGGCGAGGGCGCGCTGCGCCACGGCCGCGTCTGCGAGACGTATCCCGACGCGGTCTTCTGCTCCCTCCTCGGCCACCGCCCGCCGCCCAAGCGCACGCCGGGCGGGCTGCAGCAGCGGATCGCCGCGCTGCGCCTGCGCGGCGTGGTGGACGACGACGGCGGCCTGTGGCAGCGGACGGTCGACGAGCTGGACGCGTGCGCGGCCGCCTACGCCGCCTTCGCGCTCGCCGAGGGCTTCGGCTCGTGGGTGGGCGACCCCGAGGAGGGCGTCATCGTCTTGCCGGTCGAGGAGCTCGAGCCGTCCTACGCGCCACTCCCCCCGCCGCGCCGGGCGCCGCTGGCGTGACCGGGGCGTCGAAGGCAGCGAGCCCGTTCGAGGGCGTCGAGGTGTGGTTCGCCGACCTCGCGGGCGGCGCGCCGGCGGACGCCGCGGTGCTGTCGGCGGGCGAGCGCGCGCGGGCCGCGCAGCTGGTCGGCGACGAGCGGCGCCGTCGGTACGCCGGGGCGCACGTCCTCGTCCGCGAGCTGCTCGGCGAGCGCCTCCGCGTCGCCCCGCGCGACGTGGCGATCGAGCAGGACGAGCGCGGCAAGCCGTTCGTCGCGGGCCGCGAGGTGACGTTCAGCCTTGCGCACTCCGCGAGCCTGGCCGCCGTCGCCATCGCGGAGGGCGCCGAGATCGGCGTCGACGTCGAACGGCTGCGGGACATCGACGTCGGCCTGCTCGCGAAGGGGACCTGCTCGGAGGACGAGCGCGCGCGGCTCGCCGAGGCCGCGGAGCCGGACCGCAGCGCGCTCTTCCTGCGCCTGTGGACGGCCAAGGAGGCGGTGCTGAAGGCCCTCGGCGTGGGGCTCACCGTGCCGCCGGCCTCTGCGGACGTGGCGAGCGTGCTCGACACCGGCCGTGCGGCGTGCCTCGGCACGGAGGTCGCGTCGCTGGAGCCCGCGCCCGGCTACGCCGGCGCGCTCGCGCGGGTGCTGCCCGCCGCTACCCGGCCGGGGAGTTGATCTCGAGCGCCCGCAGGCCGGCGTTCGAGTTGCGGTCGCCGTCGTTGACCTTCGTCTCGACGGTCCGCGAGCCAGACGGGTTCTCGCCGGTGTAGCTGTAGGTGATCGAGCGCAGCGCGGTCTCGTACTCGGCGACCGTTGCCGTCCCGCTCAGGGTCAGGATCCCGGTCAGCGGGTCGTACAGGCCCGTGATCCCGGCCTGCGCCACGAAGATGAGCGTGTCGCCCGCCTCGAAGCCGGTGGCGACGCGCACCACCGCGCTCTCGAGGTTCGCGTCGTCGGCGTCGGTCACCGTGACGCCGGCGTCGAGCGCGGTCGGCGGGTCGCCGATCGTGTAGGTCGTGGTGCCGGCGGAGGAGGTGACGACCGGGCGCAGATCGCCGTTGCCCGCGCTGACGGAGACGTCGCGCGTCGCCGCGTCGCTGAGGTTGTCGGTCGCCGCTCCGTCGTCGACCTGGAAGCTCACGGTGCGCGTGTCGGTGGTCGGCGTCGCGGAGGAGTTCTCGTAGGTGACCGACCGCAGCGCGGCCTGGAACTGGGCGACGGAGGCGGGGCCCGTGAGCGTGAGCACGCCGGTCGTGGAGTCGTAGGCGCTCGTGATGCCGTTCTGGTCGGTGAACGCGAGCGTGTCCTCGGCGGCCACGAAGTTCGCGGTGATCGCGACCGTCGCGCCCCCGAGCTGCGCCGAGTCCGGATCGGTCGCGGCGATGGCGTCGTCGACGGCCACCGCGCCGTCCCCGCCGATGTACGCGAGCGCCGTGTCGCTGGTGTCGAGGGACGGCTTGTCGTTCACGCCGGTGACCGCCAGCTCCTTGGTCGCCGGGCTCGACGAGACCTCGCCGTCGCCGGCGGTGAAGTCGACGGTCTTGGACGCGACCGGGTCGTCGCCGGTGTGGGCGTAGCCGACCGACCGCAGCGCGGCCTCGTAGTCGGCGACCGAGGCGGTGCCGCTGAGGCTCAGGACGCCGGAGTCGTAGACGCCCGTGATCCCGTTCTGGTCGGTGAACGAGAGCTCGTCGCCGGCCTGCAGGGCGGAGCTGACGCTCACCTGAGCGCTCTCGAGGCTCGTGCTGTCGACGTCGGTCACCGTGAGGGCGCCGTCGACCGCGACGGCGGGATCGCCCTCGGTCGCGGCGGTCGAGCCATCCGACGTCACGACCTGCGGCGCGTCGTTGACCGGGGTGACGGCGACGTCGCGCGTGACCTCGTTGCTGAGGCTGTTGAAGACGGCGCCGTCGTCGACCCGGAAGGTGACGGTGCGTGTGGCGCCCGACGGATCCTCCGAGGAGTTCTCGTACGTGACGGACTGCAGGGCGAGCGCGTAGTCGTCCGGCGAGGCGGCGCCGCTGAGCGTGAGCACGCCGGTCGTGTCGTCGTAGGCGCCGGTGATGCCGCCCAGGTCGGCGAAGGCCAGGACATCCTCGCCGGCGGCGAACCCGGAGGAGATCGCGACGGTCGCGCCGGCGAGCTGCGGCGAGTCGACGTCAGCGGCGGTGAGGCCGGGATCGACGGCGACGGCCGGGTCGTTCTCGGTGTACGCCACCGCGTCGACGGAGGTCGTCGCGAGGACCGGCGGGTCGTTGACCTCGACGTCCTTGGAGGCGGTGCCCGAGTCCAGCTCGCCGTCGTTGATCGTGTACTCGACCGTGCGCGCGCCCGACGGGTCGCCGCCGGTGTGGCCGAACGCGATCGAGCGCAGCGCCGTCTGGTAGTCGGCGACGGAGGCGGTCCCGCTCAGCGTCAGCACGCCGGTCGTCGAGTCGTAGGCGTCGGCCACTCCGGCAGGAGCGGCGACGGCGAGCTCGTCGCCGTCCTGCAGCCCGCTCGTGATCCGCACGACGGCACTCTCGAGGTCGTCGTCGTCGACGTCGATGGCCGTGAGGCCGGTGTCGACCGCGGTGGCCGAGCCGGTGTAGTCGGTGACGCCGGCGCTGGTCGTCACGACCGGCGCGTCGTTGACGGGCGTGATGAAGACGTCGCGCCGGACGCTCGTCGAGTTGAGCGCGCTGGAGTCCGTGAGCTGGAACTGGATCCTGCGCGTCGCGTCCGACGGGTCCTCGGAGGAGTTCTCGTACGTCACCGAGCGGATCGCGGTCTCGTAGTCGGCGAGCGAGGCGGGGCCGCTCAGCGTGAGCAGCCCCGTGCCGTCGTCGTAGACGCCGGTGATGCCGTTCTGGTCGACGAAGGCCAGCTCGTCCTCGCCCGGCGCGAACGTCGCGGTGGAGGTCGGCGGCCCGACGGGGTCGCCGTTCTCGTCGACGGCCTGGGAGACGAGCGGGACGAACTTCACCGTCGCGCCCGAGAGCGTCGTGGAGTCGGGATCGCCGACGACGAAGCCGCTGTCGACCGGCAGCGGGCCGTCGTTCTCGAGGTACGACAGGCCGCCCTCGCTCGTCTCGCCGACCGGGCGGTTGGCCGAGCCTCCGGCGCCGCCGGTAACGCAGACCTGCTTGACGGCGGGCGCGGAGTCGTTGCCCGCGTCGTTGACCGTGAACTCGACGTCCTTCGTCGCGTTCGCGTTGCCGCTCGCGACGTTGCGGTAGCGGACCGTGCTCAGCGCGGCCTGGTAGGCGGCAACCGTCGCGTCGCCGCTGAGCGTCAGCACGCCGGCGTTCTCGTCGTACGAGCTGATGATCCCGTTCTGGTCGGTGAACAGGAGGTTGTCCCCGCCCTGGAAGCCCGTGGTGATGCGGACCCGCGCGCTGTCGAGCAGCACGTCGTCGGGGTCGGACACCGTGACCTGGCCGTCGACGACGACCGACGGCCCCTGCTCGGTGTAGGCGGTGCAGCCGGCCGACGTGGTGACGATCGGGGCCGCGCCGAGCGGGACGACGGTGATCGTGACCTGCCCGGAGTTGCTCAGGCCCTGGCCGTCGCTGGTCTTGAACACGAAGTGGTCAGGGCCGAGGTAGCCGGCGTCGGGCGTGTAGACGACCTCGGGGGGCGCGCCGGAGAGCGTGCCGTGCGCGGGGGCCTTCGTGATCGCGAACTCGAGGAACTGGGCGCCGTCCGCGTCGTCGCCGGTCAGCGTGATCCGCTTCGCGTGGTCGCGCTTGACGGTCACCTTCTGAGAGTTGGCCTTCGGCGGCGAGTTGGGATCGTTGCCGAGCGGCGCCAGCGGATCGTCCGGCGCGAGCGCGGCGGGCGCCGTCATCGGCGTCGCGGCGGCGTCGGCCACGAACGGGGCGCGGTGGTCGGACGTCCGGCGCTTCGCGGTCCGGCTCAACGTGTGCCGCTTGTGCGCCCGACGCTTCGCCTTGGCGCGGTGCGGAGCGGCATGCCCCTTGCGCGTCGCCTGCTTGCGAGCGTGGGTGTCGGCGGGCGCGGCGGGCGGGACCAGGAGCATCGCGCTCACCGCGACCACCAGCGCGATGAGGGTGGGGCGCGGGGTCATGCGGGGGCGGAACGGAGCTACCTCGGCGACGGCGTCTATTCCTATACGCAACGCGACCCATAAAGCAAGGTCCGCGCAGAATGATTTGCAGCTGACTACCGGTCGATGACCGCATGGCCCCCTCGCTCCATACCATGGAGGGGGCATGGCACAGTCGAACGAGCAGCGCGCGGCACGCGCGAAACAGCGGGCGTTCCTGATCGCCGTCCTCGACGAGGGCGACGACCTCGGCGAGCTGCGCGAGCTGCTCAAGACCGGCGGCGTCGCGGTCGTCGGCCAATCCGTCCAGCACCGCGATCAGCCCCATCCGGGCAGCTATCTCGGGCCCGGGAAGGTCCAGGAGGTCAAGGAGCAGCTCGAGCGGGCGGACGCGAACCTCGTCGCCTGCAACGACGAGCTGAGCCCTCGTCAGGAGCGGACGCTCGAGAAGGAGCTCGGCGTTCCGGTCATCGACCGGACGGCGATCATCCTCGACATCTTCGCCGACCACGCGGGGACGGCGGAGGGCAAGCTCCAGGTCGAGCTGGCCCAGCTGGAATACAACCTCGCCCGCCTGCGCGGGCTGTGGACGCACCTCGACTCGCTCGCCGGCGGCATCGGCGCGGCGGGCGGCGGCGCGGCGACCAGGGGCCCGGGCGAGCGGCAGATCGAGATCGACCGCCGGCTGGCCCGCGACCGCATCGCGGCGCTGCGGCGCCGGCTCGTCGAGGTGCGCGCCTCGCGGGCGGTCATGCGCGCCGAGCGCGAGCGCGGGCATCTGCCGCAGGTCGCGCTGGCCGGCTACACGAACGCCGGCAAGTCCACGCTGCTCAACGCGCTGACCGGCGCGCACGTGGGCGTGCGCGACCGGCTCTTCCACACGCTCGACCCGTCCACCCGCTCGGCCCGGCTGAGCGGGCGCCAGTACCTCTTCACCGACACCGTCGGGTTCATCCGCAAGCTCCCCCACCAGCTCGTCGAGGCGTTCGGGGCGACGCTGGAGGAGACGCGCCTCGCCGACCTCATCCTCCACGTCGTCGACGCGTCGCAGGACGAGGAGGAGATGCTCGCGATGGTGCGCGCGGTGGAGGACGTGCTGGAGGAGATCGGCGCCGTCGAGCGCGGCCGGGTCCTCGTCCTCAACAAGGCCGACCTGCTCGGCGACGACCGCCGCCGCGAGCTCGCCCACCGCCACCCCGACGGCGTGCTCGTCAGCGCGGTGACGGGGGAGGGGCTCGACGAGCTGCGCGACCGCATCGAGGCGGAGTTCGAGCGCACGCTGCGCCCGATGGAGCTGCTGCTGCCCTACGCCGAGGGCGGCCGCCTGGCCGAGCTGCACGACGTGGCCGGCGAGGTGGAGCGCGAGGACACGCCGGAGGGCGTGCTGGTCCGCGCCAACGTGCCCGCCGGCGTCGCCGAGCGCTTCGCGGAGTACTCGACGACGAACGGGACCGGTTAGAGCGCGGACGGCGCGCTGCCGATGAGGAGGTATGCGGCGTGTCGCCGTCCTGGCCTTCCTCGTCCTGCTCGCGGCGGCGGCTCCCGCCGGCGCCGACGACCGCTCCGGGCCGGTCCAGCTCGGCGCCGCGATCAACGACGCGGGGTTCGCGTTCGGCGGCAGCGCGTACCGCGACACGTTCACCCAGCATCACGACGCCGCGACGCCCGAGAGTGCGATGAAGACGGCCGCGCTGCACCGGCAGCCGCACGAGTACGACTTCGCCCGCGCCGACGAGATCGTCGCGTGGGCGCGCGGGGCGGGCAAGCGGGTCCACGGGCACGTCCTGATCTGGTGCGAGGACTACTGGGAGCCCTCGTGGCTGACGAGCCGGACCTGGACCCGCGACGAGCTGCTCGCGGTGATGGAGGACCACATCCGCACGGTCATGGACCACTTCGAGGGCGAGGTCGAGACGTGGGACGTCGTCAACGAGGCGCTGGACGCGGCGGGCGCTCGCAAGGACTGCGTCTGGCAGCGCTCGATCGGCGACGACTGGGTGCAGCAGGCCTACCGGATCGCGCGCGACGCCGACCCGTCGGCCCGGCTCTTCTACAACGAGTACGCGGCGGACGTCCCGGGCCCGAAGTTCGACGCGCTCGTCGCGCTCGTGCGCGGGCTGGACGTCGACGGCGTCGGGCTGCAGAACCACACCTACGGCATCGCGCCGCTGCAGTACGACACGGAGGACCTCATCGCGCGGCTCGGCGCGCTCGGGCTCGACGTGCACCTCAGCGAGCTGGACGTGACCACGATGCAGATCGGCGGCGACCTCGCGCGGCAGGCGCAGGCCTACTGGACACTCGCCGCGGCGTGCCAGGCGCAGCCGGCGTGCTTCCGGATCACGACCTGGGGCTTCACCGACGCCTACGGGTGGCGGGCGCCCTCCGAGCAGGCGATGCCGTTCGACGTCGACTACGCGCCGAAGCCGGCGTGGCACGCGATCCAGCGCGCGCTCGGGCGCGAGGCCGCGCCGGCGCCGCCCATGCCCGGCCCGCCGGCGCCGAGCGCCGCGCTCACGCAGTCGGCCGTCGCGATCGCGTGGCCTGCCGTCGAGGGCGCCACCTTCACGCTCCAGCACCGCGACGCCGGCGCGGAGGGGTGGAGGACGCTCGCCTCCGGCATCCCTTCGACCTCGTTCGACCTGCCGTTCGAGCGCGAGGGGACGTGGACGTACCGCGTTCGCGCCGAGGACGGCGAGTGGTCGGCGCCGTCCGCGCCCGTCGTCGTCGATCGCACGCCGCCACCCGCGCCGGCCGTCACGCCCGCGCAGCCGTGGTTCCGCGACCTCGCCGCGGTGACGCTGTTCGCGGCCGACCCGCCGCTGCCCGACGGCAGCCCGGGCAGCGGCGTCGAGGCCGCCGCGCCGGCGACGCTCGCCGCCACCGGCCCGCTCACCGGCACGGTCCGCGATCGCGCGGGCAACGTGTCGCCCGAGGGCGGCGGCGTGGTGCAGGTCGACGCGTCGGCGCCCGCGGTCGCTCTCACCTGCCCGCGCGCGATCGTCCGCGGCGCCGCGGTGCTCGGGCGCTGGAGCGCGAGCGACGAGGGCTCCGGCCTCGCGACGCCCCCGGGAGGCGCGGTGCGCCTGCGCGCGAGCGGTCGCACGGCGGTGACCGTGCGCGACGTCGTCGGCCACGCGGCGACCGCGAGCTGCGTCTACGCGGTGCGCCCGCCGCTCGTCCTGCGCCGGGCGCGCGCGACGCTGCGCCGCGACGGCACGGTGCGCGTGCTGATCGGTTGCCGCCTGGCCGCCTGCCGCACCACCCTCACCCTGCGACGCGGGCGCGCGGTCGTCGGCCGGTCGAGGACCGTGCACGTCGGCCGCACGACGGCGGTCCGGGTGCGCCTGCGCCGCGCCGTCCCCAGCGTGACCGTGTTCGCGGGCCGCGACCGCCTCGGGACGCTTCAGACGAGGCGGCCGAGCATCCAGGCCGACGTCGCGAGCAGCCGCGCGATCGGATAGCGCTCGGGGTCGGTCAGCAGCAGCCGCACCGACTCGTCGGCCAGCGTGGAGATCGTCCGGACCACGAGCTCGGGGTCGGGCACGCCGCGCTCGGCCAGGGCGGGGGCCAGCGTCGCGGTCATCCCCTCGACGACCTCGGTCCGGCCGGTGGCGATCGTGTCGCGCAACAGCTCGGGCGCGCCCTCGGGCGGCATCAGCACGAGCCGCCAGGTGTCGGGGTCGGCCTGCGCGGCCTCGAGGTACCGGCGCTGGGCGTCGAGCAGCGCACCGTGCAGGTCGCCGGGCTCGGTCCGCGACGGGACGATGGCCGCGAGCTGCTCGCGCGATCGGGCCTCCTCGCGCCGCACGAGCGCCGCCAGCAGCCCCGGGAGGTCGTGGAAGTGGTCGTAGACGATCGGGCGGCTGATGCCCGCGCCCCGCGCGACGGCGTCGATCGAGACCGCGTGGAAGCCGCGGTCGAGCGCGATGCGCTTCGTCACGTCGAGGATCTGCTCGCGCCGCGCGGCGGCCGGGAGGCGTGTGCCCGTACTCACAGGCGTTTAGGTTACACCACTGTAGGTTACACCTCTGTAGGGAGGGCTACGAGGGAGAGACGAGTGTCTGAGCACGACGTGGTGATCATCGGGAGCGGGTTCTCCGGTCTCGGCATGGGGATCCGGCTCAAGGAGGCCGGCTTCGACGACTTCGTCATCCTCGAGCGCGGCGACGACGTCGGGGGGACGTGGCACTTCAACACGTATCCCGGCTGCGCCTGCGACGTCCCGTCGCACCTGTACTCGTTCTCCTTCGCGCCGAACCCGGACTGGACGCAGACCTACTCGCCGCAGGGCGAGATCGGCGCCTACCTCAAGCGGTGCGCCGACGACTTCGGCGTCCGCCCACACGTCCGGCTGAACACCACCGTCACCGACGCCGCCTACGACGACGGCGCCCAGCGCTGGACCGTCGAGACGAGCGACGGCACGTACACCGGCCGGGTGCTCGTCGCCGCGCAGGGCGGGCTGGCTGAGCCGAGCATCCCGGACATCCCCGGCCTGGAGGACTTCGAGGGCGCGACGTTCCACTCCGCGCGCTGGGACCACGACTTCGACCTGCGCGGCAAGCGCGTCGCTGCCGTCGGCACCGGCGCGTCGGCGATCCAGTTCGTGCCGGCGATCCAGCCCGAGGTCGAGCGGCTGCACGTCATCCAGCGCACGCCGCCGTGGGTCATGCCGCACCCCAACCGGCCGACCACGCGCCTGGAGCGGCGCCTGTACAAGGCCTTCCCGGCGGCGCAGAAGCTGGTCCGCGGCACCGCTTACTCGCTGCGCGAGCTGCTCGTCCTGGGCTTCGCCAAGAACCCGAGGCTCATGAAGCTGCCCGAGCGGATCGCGCGCCGCCACCAGCGCGAGCAGATCTCCGACCCCGAGCTGCTGGCCAAGGTCACGCCGGACTACACGATCGGCTGCAAGCGGATCCTGCCGTCGAACCGGTGGTATCCGGCGCTCGGCCAGCCGAACGTCGACGTGCTGACGGGTGGCGTGGAGCGCGTCACCCGCAACACGATCGTCGCCGGCGACGGGACCGAGGTCGAGGTCGACGCGATCATCTTCGGCACGGGCTTCCAGGTGGCGGACATGCCGGTCGGCAAGTTCGTCCGGGGCCGCGGCGACAGGACGCTCGACGAGGTCTGGAACGGCAGCCCGAAGGCGTACCTGGGCACGACGGTCGCCGGGTTCCCCAACCTCTTCCTCATGACCGGGCCGAACACCGGCCTCGGCCACAGCTCGATGGTCTACATGATCGAGTCGCAGATCGCCCACGTGCTCGGCGCGCTGCGCGCGATGAAGGCGCAGGGCGCGGCGACGGTCGAGGTCCGAGAGGACGTGCAGGCCCGCTACAACGCCGAGATCGACGCGCGGATGGAGAAGACGGTGTGGAACACGGGCTGCGCGAGCTGGTACATCGACGCGACCGGGCGCAACGCGACGCTGTGGCCGGACTGGACGTGGAGGTTCCGCCGGCGGCTGGCGACGTTCGACCCGGCCGACTACCGGCTCGAGCAGCCGGTCGCGGCGCGCGAGCTCGCGGCGGCATGAGCGCGCGCGTCATCATCACGGGCGCCGCGAGCGGGATCGGTGCGGCCACCGCCGACGCGCTGCGGGCGCGCGGGGCGCGGGTGGTCGGGCTCGACCTGAACGCGGCCGAGGACATCGTCGCCTGCGACGTGCGCGACCAGGCCGCGGTCGACGCCGCCGTGGAGGAGGCGATCACGCGGCTGGGCGGGCTGGACGTCCTCGTCAACAACGCCGGCGTCGGGACGCCGCAGAGCGCCGGCCGCGCGCCGGACGAGGCGGCGCTGGCGGTGCTGGACATCAACCTGATCGGGCCGTGGCGCGTGACGTCCGCGGCGCTGCCCGCGCTGCGCGCGTCCGGTGGCCGCGTCGTCAACGTGGCCAGCGGCCTGGCCCACCTGGCGATCCCGTTCGCCCCCGCCTACTGCATGAGCAAGCGCGGCCTGACGGCGTACTCGGACACGCTGCGGCTGGAGCACGGCGACGCGATCACGGTCACGACCGTCTATCCGGGCTACATCCGGACGCCGATCCACGAGGCCTCCGCGCAGGAGGGCGTCGCGCTGGAGGGCGCGGTGCCGGCGGAGCGGCTCGAGGACGCCGCCGCGACGCTCGTGCGCGCCGCGCTCGGCCGGCCCGTGCGCGACCTGGCGACCACCCGCGCCGGGACGATCCAGTACGCGCTGGCCCGGCGAACGCCGCGCCGCCTGATGGATCGCCTTACGCTCTCGCGCATGAGGTCCCTCGCCAGGCGCGGCCACTTCGGCGACTCGAAGCTCGCCCGCGACTTCGTCGCCCGCTGGAGCTGACGCGGCTTGGACGTCCCGACGCCGGTCGCCGTCGCCCGCGGCGTGCACTCGGAGGCGGGGCGCCTGCGCTGCGTCCTCCTGCACCGCCCGGGCGACGAGCTCGAGCGGATCACGCCGCAGAACATGCACGAGCTGCTGTTCGACGACGTGCCGTGGCCCGAGCGCGCGCGGGAGGAGCACGACGCCTTCACCGGCGTGCTGCGCGACCAGGGCGTCGTCGTCGTGCATCTCACGACGCTGCTCGAGGACGTGCTGGCGCTCGAGCCCGCGCGGACCGAGCTGCTCGACGAGACGGCGCTCGCCTCCGCGTGCGGGCCGGTGACGAGGGCGCGGCTGCGCTCGTGGCTGGACGAGCAGACGCCGGCGGCGCTGGCGCGGGTGCTGGTGGCGGGGCTGACGTTCGCCGAGCTGCCCTTCGCCCGCGAGACGCTGGCCGCACGCGCGAGCGCCCCCGACGCGTTCGCCCTCGCGCCGCTCCCCAACCAGCTCTTCGTGCGCGACAGCTCCGTGTGGGTTCGCGAGCACGTGTCGATCGCGTCGATGCGGCTGCCCGCGCGACGCCGCGAGGCGCTCCACCTCGCCGCGATCTACCGCCATCACCCCCTGTTCGCCGAGCCGGACGACGCGAAGGTCATCGAGCCGCGGTGGACGGTGGAGGGCGGCGACCTGCTCGTGCCGGCGCCGGGTCGCGTGCTCGTGGGGATGGGGGAGCGCACGCCGCCGTCGGAGGTCGAGGCGATGGCCACGCATCTGCTCGCGCAGGGCATCGCGACGGACGTCCTCGCGGTCGAGCTGCCGGTCGACCGCACGATGATGCACCTCGACACGGTGATGACCTTCGTCGACCACGACGCCGTGATCGCCCACCCGCACGCGGAGTCGTTCCTCAGGCCCTGGCGGCTGCGGCTCACGGCGGACGGGCTGGCGGCCGAGCAGGGCGACTCCTTCGGCGACGCGCTCTCAGACCTGCTCGACACGCCGGTCCGCTTCCTCCAGGCGCCGCCGGGCGAGCTGCACGCGCAGCGCGAGCAGTGGAGCGACGCGCACAACGTGCTCGCCGTGGCGCCGGGCGTCGTCGTCGCCTACGACCGCAACGCGCGGACGAACGGTCTGCTCGAGGACGCGGGCGTCGAGGTCCTGCGGATCGCCGGCGGCGAGCTCGGCCGCGGCCGCGGAGGCCCGCGCTGCATGTCGTGCCCGATCGCCCGCGAGGCCTAGGGGTCGACGAACGCGACGATGTCTCGCGGGCGCGGCCCGGGCCGTCCGCTGCCCTCGCGGCTGATCACGATGCGCCGCCCGCGCGTGTCGGCGAGGAACATCGTGTCGAGCGTCGACGTGCCCTTCGCCCCGCCGACGTAGCCCAGGAGCCTGCCGCGCGGGCGCTCCCCGGGGCCGCTGACGAGCCACACGGCGTCGAAGTCCGTGCGCCGCAGCTTCGCGTGGATCGAGAACGCGGAGCGGCCGGCGTTGCGCTCGAGGATCGCGACCGTGCCCACGACCTCGCGGGTCGCGGCGGCCCGCAGGTACGCGATCCTCGCGCCCCGCACGTCGCGCCCGACCACCACCACCAGGTCGGCGCCGGGCGCGAGCGCCCGCGTCTCGCGGTCCATCGGGCTCGGCTGCGCCTCGATGCTGTGGGCCAGCGCCTTGCCGTCGTTCGCGTGCCCCGGGGCGAACCGGACGATCGTGCGCCACACGTCCTGACGGGCCGCGTTCGTCACCGTCGCCTGGCCCCACCTGCTCGAGAGGAAGTCGGCCACGGCCCGCCCGAGGCCCGGGACGGTCGTGCCGTTGAGGACGACGAGTCGGCGGTCCTTCGGCGCCGGCGACGGCGGCTGGATCTGCGGCGGGGGCGGCGTGGCAGGCGCGCTGCTGCGCCGCTCGTCGTGCCCGACCGAGAGGACGAAGGCGGTCGCTCCCGCGAGCACCGCGACGAGGAGGAGCGCCGCGGGGGCGGCGCGGAGCACGCGACCGGCGGTCGCGCGGCGCCGGGCGGCGCCGCGGCGGGGGTGGGCGGCGCGCAGCTCGCGCTCGAGGTCGGCGAGGAAGTCGGTCATCGGTCGGCCTCCGGAGGGTTCGAGGAGGAGGAGAGGCGGCGGCGGAGGGTGGCCAGGCCGCGCGAGACGCGCTGGCGTGCCGCCGCCTCGGTGGTGGCGCCCGCGGCGGCGATCTCGTCGTAGTCGAGCCCGTCGACGACGCGAGCGTGGACCGCGGCGCGCTGATCGGGCGGCAGGTCGGCGAGCGCGCCGTCGAGCGGGGGCGAGGCCGCGGCGACGACCCGGTCGAGCTCGTCGTCGTCGAGTGCCGGCCGGCTCATCCGCAGGCGCCGTCGCGCTCGATCTTCGACCGCGCCGCGCTCGGCCAGCCGCGCCGCCTGGTGCTTGGCGATCCCGTAGAGCCAGGCGGCGGCGCTCCCGCGTCCGGGGTCGAACCGGTGGCAGCCCTCCAGCGCGGCCGCGAACGTCTCGGCGACGAGGTCGGCGGCCTTCTCGCGGTCGTGGGTGCGGCGGATCGCCCAGCCGAGCAGCGGGGCGGCGTGCCTGCGATACAGCGCGGCGAACGCCTCCGGATCGGAGTCCGCGGCGGCCAGCAGCTCCTCGTCGGTCTCGGTCGGCGACACATCTACCTCTTGCGCCGGGGGCCGGCTCCTGTGACAAAGTCGGATCCGTGCGCAGACTCCAGAGCCAGGGCGTCCATCACATCACGCTGACCGGGGCCGACCGGCAGACCTCGATCGACTTCTGGGAGGGCGTGCTCGGGATGCCGTTCGTCTTCGAGCAGCCGAACCTCGACAACCCGAACGAGAGCCACCTGTACTTCGACCCGGGCGACGGGCGGCTCATCACCGTCTTCACCAACGAGGACCGCGAGGTCGACGGGTCGCGGACGCCGACCGACCCGGGCTGCGTCCACCACCTCGCGTTCGCGCTGTCGCAGGCGACGTTCATGCAGGCGGTGGAGCGCCTCGACGAGGCGGGCGTCAAGCACAGCGGCGTCAAGGACCGCGGCTTCATGGACTCGATCTACTTCGAGGACCCGCTGGGCCTCCTGATCGAGCTGGCGTCCTATCGCTTCGAGCCGCCGGCCGGCCACACGCACGCCGACGTCCTGCTCGAGGCGCACAAGCTGCGCGTCGAGCGCGGCGACTACAACATCGCGCCGGTCCACCTCGCCGACGCGATCGAGACGCTCACGTTGCGCCTGCGCCCCTCGCTGACCGATAATCGGTCGCCGAAGGATCCGTACTAGCAGTATCGCCCCGCAACACG
>DASVQN010000028.1:0-269289 GCA_036389155.1 Solirubrobacteraceae bacterium | reverse complement strand
TGAAGCAGGGCCTGGGCAGCGCCGACTTCCACCGCGTCCGCGTGGGCGTCGGCCGCCCTGACACGACCGACCCCGAGATCGTCTCCAAGTACGTGCTGGGCCGCTTCCGGGAGCCGGCCTCCGAGGTCCAGGCCCTGGTGGACGACGCCGCGCGGGCGGTGGAGCGGCTCGTCACCTCGCCTCCGGACGCGGACTCGGGACCGGAAAAGCAGCGATAAAGAGGTGGAGAAAAACCCGGCCCGGACCACCCCCCTATCGCTGCTTTGGCGGCGAGCCACGGCCCGCCCCGCGAGCCACAACCCCCGCCTAGACTGAGCGAGCACTGGGGCCGCGCACCGAAGCGCGGTCCTTCCGCATGCCCATGTCCCTGCGCTCCCTCCTCACATACGCCCACGAGGACGCCGACGTAACGACGCTGGCCGACGCCGCGCTGCCAGGCGCCTGCGAGCGCGCCTTCGTGTCCCAGAGCATGCGCCCGTACCTCCTCGCCGCCCTGCTGGACGCCGAGCCGGCGCGGCCCGCGCTGGTCGTGGCCGGCGACGACCGCGCGGCGCGCGACCTGGCCGTGGACCTCAAGGCGTTCCTCGCGCCGCGCACCGTGCGGATCTATCCCGCTCGCGGCGTGCGCTACGAGTCGCACCTGGCGCCGGCGCCCCACCTGGTGGGACTGCGCGTGGCCGCCCTCGACGCGCTGCTCGACCCCGCGCCCGAGGCGGGCGCGGCCGTGGTGGTGGCCTCGGCGGCCGCGCTCTGCGAGAAGGTGCCCGACCCGGAGCTGCGCCCGCACGGCTTCGCGCTCGAGCGCGGCGGCCTGCTGGACCTGGACGAGGCCGCGGCGCGGCTGGCCGCCTGCGGCTACGAGCGCGTCGACCAGGTCGAGGACCGCGGCCAGTTCGCCATCCGCGGCGACATCCTGGACGTCTATCCCGCCACCGAGGAGCGCGCCGTGCGCTGCGAGCTGTTCGACGTCGAGGTCGAGCGGCTCACGTTCTTCTCCACCTTCACGCAGCGCTCGCTGGAGGAGGCCGAGCGGGTGGAGATCGCGCCGGCCGCCGAGATCGGCCCGGAGCACCGCGAGCTTGCGGAGATCGCCGCGCACGAGGATCCCGACCAGCGGCCGGACATCGCCGAGCTGCTCCCCGTCGATCGCTTCCGCGAGCTGCTGTCGCTGCTGCCCGACGGTGCGCTGGTGGCCGTGGCCGCGGAGGAGGAGGTCGAGCCGTCGCTGGCGGACCTCTGGCAGGACGTCTCCACCAGCTTCCACGACGCCGACGCCCACCACCTCTACGTCCCGCCCGACGAGGTCCGGGCCGCGCTCGACCGGCTGGCCGCCCTCAAGCTGTCCAGCATCTCCGGCGACCAGCCGCACCAGTTCCGCGCGCAGGGCGCCGACACGGCCGCGCGCTCCCTGCGCGAGGCCGAGCCGGAGCTCGAGAAGCTCGTCAACTCCGGCTACCGCGCCGTGGTGGCGTGGGCGCGGCGCGGCGAGGCCGAGCGCGCCGCCTACAACCTCGCGCGCGTGCGGGCGGCCTTCCTGGACGGCAAGCCGGCTCCGCACGAGCCCGGCCTGACGTTCGCGGCCGCCAACCTGCACGAGGGCTTCCTGGCGCCCGGGATGAAGGTTGCGATCCTGCCCGAGCACCGCCTCCTGCGCCGCCGGCGCGCGGAGCGGCGCACCGGTCCCGGCACCGGCTCGCGCGCGATCGCGTCGTTCACCGACCTGCGCGCGGGCGACGCGGTGGTGCACGAGGATCACGGCATCGCGCGCTTCACCGGCTTCGACACGAAGACGGTGGGCGGGGTGACGCGCGACTACCTGGAGCTGGAGTACCGCGGCGGCGACCGGGTGTTCGTGCCCAGCGACCAGCTGCACAAGATCAGCCGCTACGTGGGCGCCGACGCGTCGGACCCGCCGCTGTCCAAGCTCGGCGGCAAGCAGTGGGAGCAGATGAAGATGCGCGCGCGCCGCGCGGCCGAGGCGCTGGCCGGCGAGCTGATCAATCTCTACGCGGAGCGCCGCCGCCGCGCCGGCCACTCGTTCCCTCAGGACTCCGAGTGGCAGCTCGACTTCGAGCGTGCGTTCCCTTATCAGGAGACGCCCGACCAGCTGGAGGCCATCGAGCAGGTGAAGGCCGACATGGAGGAGGCGCGCCCGATGGACCGTCTGATCTGCGGCGACGTGGGCTACGGCAAGACCGAGGTGGCGCTGCGCGCGGCGTTCAAGTCGGCCACCGACGGCAAGCAGGTGATGTTCCTGGTGCCCACCACCGTCCTGGCCCAGCAGCACCTCGGCACGTTCACCGAGCGCCTGCGCGACTACCCGCTGCGGATCGAGATGGTCTCCCGATTCCGGTCGGCCAGGGACGCGACCGCCGCCGTGCGCGACTTCCAGGACGGCAAGGTGGACATCCTGATCGGCACCCACCGGCTGCTGTCGCGCGACGTCCGTCCCAAGGACCTGGGTCTCTTGATCGTGGACGAGGAGCAGCGCTTCGGCGTGAAGCAGAAGGAGCTGCTGCGCCAGCTGCGGCTGCGCGTGGACGTGCTGTCGCTGTCCGCCACGCCCATCCCGCGGACGCTTCAGATGTCGCTGGCGGGCCTGCGCGACATCTCGGTGATCGAGACGCCGCCGGAGGGCCGGCGCCCGGTTCGGACCTACGTCGGCGAGTACGACGAGGACCTGGTGAAGCAGGCGATCGAGCGCGAGGTCGCGCGCGGCGGGCAGGTGTTCTTCCTCCACAACCGCGTGGACACGATCGACGAGACCGCCGAGCGCGTCCGCGCGATCCACCCGCGCGCGCGTGTGTCGGTCGCGCACGGGCAGATGGCCGAGGGCCAGCTCGAGAAGGTGATGCTCGAGTTCCTGCGCGGAGGGGCGGACGTGCTGGTGTGCACGACGATCGTGGAGGCCGGCCTGGACATCCCCACCGCCAACACGCTGATCGTGGAGCGCGCCGACATGCTCGGCCTGGCTCAGCTCTACCAGATCCGCGGCCGCGTGGGCCGCTCCCGCGAGCGCGCGTACGCGTATCTCTTCTATCCGTCGTCGGCCGCCCTGACGGAGGAGGCCGCGGCGCGGCTGGCCACGCTCTCCGACTACACCGAGCTGGGCTCCGGCTTCAAGATCGCGATGCGCGACCTGGAGATCCGGGGCGCCGGGAACCTGCTGGGCGACGAGCAGTCGGGGCACGTGGCGGCGGTCGGCTTCGAGCTGTACGTGGCCATGCTGGACGAGGCGGTGGCGGCGCTGGGCGGCAGCTCCGCCGACGAGGCCCCGGAGCCCGTGCGCGTGGACCTGCCGGTGGACGCCTACGTGCCGGGCGACTACGTGCCCTATGAGGCGGCGAAGATCGAGATCCACAGGCGCGTGGCGGGCGCGCGCGAGGTGGCGCAGCTGATCGTCCTGCGCGAGGAGCTGGAGGATCGCTTCGGGCCCGTGCCGGAGCCGCTCGACAACCTGATCAAGCTCCAGGACGCGCGCATCAAGCTCGGCCGCGCCGGGGCGCGCACCGTCGACCTGCACGGCGGCAAGCTGCGCGTCGCGCCGATCGAGCTCGACTCGCCCGCCGTCAAGGAGCTGCGGGCGGAGCTGCCCGAGGCGGTCTACGAGTCGGGCCGCAGCACGGTCGTCCTGAGGATGCCCGACGAGCCGGCCGAGCGGTTCGCGGCCCTCGTGACCTGCGCCGAGTTGATCCTCAAGGTGGCCAGCGAGCCGCCGACCGCTTGACCTCCTTCCGCTACTATCAGCGCCGCGTCGGCAGGGGGGAGTACTGGCCGACGCTTATGCGCGCTTTACGGTCGTTTTCTAAACAGGGCTTCCTCTTGCTTCGACACACTCGCATCGCATTCGTCCTCGCCGCGCTTGCGCTGACCGCTCTGGTCGCCGGCTGCGGCGACAGCGTGCCGTCGAACGGCGTCGCCAAGGTCGGCGACACGACCATCACCAAGGCGAGCTTCAATCACTGGCTGGAGGCCGCCGCCAAGCAGCAGGCGCAGGGGCAGCCGGGCGACGCGGACCAGCAGGCCGCCGCGGTCCCCGACCCGCCGAACTTCACCAAGTGCATCGCGGCCAAGGCCAGGCAGCCGCTGCCGAAGGGCGCGCAGAAGCCGCCCACGTCGCAGCTCAAGTCGCAGTGCAAGCAGGCCTACGACGGGCTCAAGCAGCAGACGATGCAGTTCCTGATCTCGGCCGAGTGGCTCGAGCAGGAGTCGAAGGCGCGCGGGGTCAAGGTCACCGACGTCCAGGTCAGGAAGACCTTCGAGGACCAGAAGAAGCAGGCGTTCCCGAAGCCGGCCGACTACCAGAAGTTCCTCAAGACCTCCGGCCGGACCGAGGAGGACCTCCTGTTCCAGGTCCGTCTGTCGGTGCTCACCAACCAGCTCCAGGCCAAGGTGACGGAGAGCAAGGGCAAGGTCTCCCAGGACGAGATCAGCGACTACTACAACAAGAACAAGAAGCGCTTCGCGCAGCCCGAGAGCCGGGACCTGCTCGTGGTCCTCACCAAGAAGGAGGACAAGGCCAAGGAGGCGCTGGGCGAGCTGAAGAAGGGCACGGCCTGGAAGGACGTCGTCAAGAAGTACTCCGTCGACACGGCCTCCAAGGCTCAGGGCGGCAAGCTGCCGGGCGTCACCAAGGGCACCCAGGAGAAGGCGTTCGACGCGGCCATCTTCGGCGCGAAGAAGGGCGAGACCGAGGGCCCGGTCAAGACGCAGTTCGGCTACTACGTCTTCGAGGTGACGAAGATCACCCCGGCCGCGCAGCAGACGCTGGCGCAGGCCACCGAGACCATCCGCAACCTGCTCAAGTCGCAGGAGCAGCAGAAGGCGCTGAACGACTTCGTCAAGGACTTCCAGAAGAGGTACCGCGACAAGACAAACTGCGCCAAGGGCTTCACCACCACCCAGTGCAAGAACGGCCCCAGCCCGAGCACCGGCCAGGGCGCCCAGCCGCCGGCCCAGCCGCAGGGCGCACCGCCCACTTCGGGCGCCGGCGGGCAGCAGGGCGCGCCTCCGCCGAGCGGGGCTCCGCAGGGCGCGCCGCAGCAGGTCCCGCCCAGCCAGGGCGGCGCCCCGCCCGGTGCGCCGGCGCCGAGCGAACCGCCCAGCGGGTAGAAGACGGTCAGTCGCGTGGAAGGAGTCGGCGCGGGTGAGCCGGCGGCCGCCCTCCAGCGCCTGGACCAGATCACCCGCCTGCTGCGCACGGAGTGCCCCTGGGACCGCGAGCAGGACGAGCGCTCGATCGTGCCGCACACGGTGGAGGAGGCCTACGAGCTGGCCGACGCCGCGCACTCGGGCGACGACGCCAAGCTGCTCGACGAGCTGGGCGACGTCCTCTTCCAGGTGCACTTCCTGTCGCTCCTGCTCGAGGAGCGCGGGGCGGGCGACCTGGCGGCCGTGGCCGACCACTGCCGCAACAAGCTGATCCGGCGCCACCCGCACGTCTTCGCCGACGTGGAGGTCGAGGACGCCGCCGAGGTCCTGCGCAACTGGGACGACATCAAGCGCGGCGAGGCGGGCCGCGAGGCCGGGCCCTTCGGCGACGTGCCCCAGACGCTGCCGGGGCCGCTCTACGCGCGCAAGCTCCTGCGGCGCGCGGACAGCGCGGGCCGCGAGTGGCCGCCAGAGGGCGCGCGGGCGCGGCTCGAGAGCGCGGTGGCGGCCGCGCTGGAGGCCGCTCCGGCCGGCCCCGCCGCCGGCGAGCCCGCCGGCCGCGAGCAGGGCTTCGACGCCGTGGGCGACCTGCTGTTCGCCGCCGTGGCGTTGGCCCGCGAGCTGCGGGTGGATCCGGAGCTGGCGCTGCGGGCCGCCGCGGACAGGTTCAGGGACGAGATGGAAGGCGGGACCGGGTGAGCGAGATCAGGCAGGTGCACGCGCGGCAGGTGCTCGACAGCCGCGGCAACCCCACGGTGGAGGTCGAGCTGACGCTGGCGTCGGGCGCGGCCGGGCGGGCGATCGTGCCGTCCGGCGCGTCCACGGGCGAGTTCGAGGCCGTGGAGCTGCGCGACGGCGGCGACGCCTTCGCCGGCAAGGGCGTCTCGCGCGCGGTCGCCAACGTGAACGGCGAGCTGGCCGACGCCCTCCGCGGGTTCGACGCCGCGGACCAGCAGGGCCTGGACGGCCGCATGGTCGAGCTCGACGGCACGCCCAACAAGGCGCGGCTGGGCGCCAACGCGATCCTGGGCGTCTCTTTGGCGGCGGCGAAGGCGGCGGCCGCCGAGGAGAGCATGACCCTGTGGCGCTACCTGGGCGGCGAGGCCGCGCACGTGCTGCCGGTGCCGATGATGAACGTGCTGAACGGCGGCGCGCACGCCGACAACAGGGTGGACTTCCAGGAGTTCATGATCGTGCCCGTCGGCGCGGGGTCGTTCTCCGAGGGGCTGCGTGCCGGCGTGGAGGTCTTCCACGCCCTCAAGCGCACGCTGCACGACCGCGGGCTGGCCACGCTGGTGGGCGACGAGGGCGGCTACGCCCCTGACCTCGACTCGAACGAGGCCGCCCTTCAGATGCTGATCGAGGGCATCGACGCGGCGGGCTACTCCGCGGGCGAGGACGTGGCCATCGCGCTCGACCCGGCCGCCAGCGAGGTGTTCTCCGGAGGGTCGTACGAGCTGCGGCACGAGGGGCGCACGCTGTCGTCGGCGGAGCTGGCGGACTACTGGGCCGGCATCGCCCAGCGCTATCCCGTCGTGTCGATCGAGGACGGCATGGACGAGGAGGACTGGGACGGCTGGAAGGCGCTCACCGACCGCATCGGCTCGGGCGTGCAGCTCGTCGGCGACGACCTCTTCGTCACCAACACCGAGCGGCTGAAGCGGGGGATCGAGGCGGGCGTGGGCAACTCGATCCTCATCAAGGTCAACCAGATCGGGACCTTGACCGAGACGCTGGAGGCGATCGCCATGGCCCGCGAGGCCGGCTACACGGCGGTCATGTCGCACCGCTCGGGGGAGACGGAGGACGTCACGATCGCCGACCTCGCCGTCGCCACCGGGTGCGGCCAGATCAAGACGGGCGCGCCGTCACGGTCGGACCGCGTCGCGAAGTACAACCAGCTGCTGCGGATCGAGGAGCAGCTGGGCGCCGACGCGACGTTCCCCGGGCGCAGCGTCTTCCGCTCCACCTGACGCTCCGGCGCCCTCCGCGCCTCCGCGCGGCTGACGCAGGATCAGTTGCAGGGAAGGAGGTCGTGCGGGGGCGGCGAACGTGCGTCTGATGGCTGCCGCCGCCCGCACCCCGCGACTTCCCGCGCGCCCGACGATCCGCTGGGACCGCGTGGGGCGCATCGCGCTCCTGCTCGTGCTCTTCGGCGTGATGGCGCTGTACGTCAACCCGCTGCGGTCGTGGTGGCACACGCGGCAGGAGTCCGCCCAGCGCGGCTCCGAGGTCTCGGCTCTCAAGCAGGAGAACGCGAGGCTGCGAGCCCGTCGCGACCAGCTCAAGGACCCGCGGATGCTCGAGAACGAGGCGCGCCGCCTCGGCATGGTCAAGCCCGGCGAGCGCGCGTTCGTCGTCGAGGGCCTGCCCCGCACGAAGGGCCGCTAGCCTCGGGGCGGTGACCGCCCCGGACGCGTTCCTGACCGCCATGCATCAGTGGAAGGAGGGCGAGCGCCTCCTGCGCGACGCCCCCGCCGACCGCCGCCGCGCGCTGGAGCGGATCGTCGATCGCGTGGTCGCCGAGCTGCGCCGGCGGCTCGGCAGCCGCTTCGAGAGCGACGAGCTCGTCGCCCTCTACGACCAGGGGACGACATGGGTCATCGAGATCGCCACGCGCGTCGCGCCGGAGGATCCGGAGGCCTGGGACCCGCGGGTGACCGCGGACGCCGCGTTCGCGCGGTACCTGCGCGAGGCCAGCGACTACGCCGGCGGCCAGCGGGTCCTCGAAGAGCCCTAGCTGCGCCGCACGACCCGCGTGATGGCGTGCAGCGGGTCGAAGCCGAGGCGCGCGTACAGCTCCTTCGGCGTGTCGTCCGCGTCGGCGACGATGAAGATCAGGTCGTGTCCAGCGCCCCGCGCTTCCTGGATCGCGCGCGTCACGAGCGCCCGCGCGTAGCCCTGCCCGCGCGCCTGCGGCGACGTGTAGACGTCCTCGACCTGCGCGGTGCTGCCATCCGACCAGAGCTTGGTCATCGCCTCCGCGTCGCCGGCGACGAACGCGCGCGTCGGCCGCGCGTCCCACTCGCGGCGGGCGTACGCGCGCAGCTGCGTCAGCGCCTCCGGCCCCTGGCTCTCGACGTCCTCGGCGAACCAGCGGTCGGCGAGCGCGAGCATCTCCTCCCGCGTGCCCTCGCGGACGGGCGGCGTGTCGACGACCCGGTCGGGCTCGCGGCGCAGGTCCATGACGACCTCGTGCTCGACCGTCCAGCCGCGCGCGCGGGCCTCGGCCTCGATGCGGGCGGCGGTGGCCGCGTCGTGCAGCTCGACGCTCGCCCATCGCGCGTCGCCGAAGGCGTCGAGGAGCGCGGCCTCGAGCCCGTCGAGCGTCAGGTCGGGCCGGGCGCCGGAGACGCTCAGCGCGTTGAGGCTCCAGACGCGGTCGAGCGAGGGCGTGGCGAGGAGCGTCCCCAGCGGGTGCTCCTCGACGCGGTCGGCCACGGCGCCGCGCGTCTCACGCATGAACGCGAGCGCGGTCTCGCCGCGATCGGCCACCCGGCTACTCGTCGTCGGTGGCGCCCGCGCGGCGGATCACGATCCGGTCCTCTTCGATCGTGACCTCGACGGGCCGGTGGCCCGCCCAGTGCTCGGCGTACACGGGGTTGTCGGCCACGGCGGGGTCCAGCCAGAGGCCGTAGCCCTCTTCGCCGTGGTCGAACGTGGCCTCGATCGCGCCGGCGCCGTTCTTCCCGCTGCGCGAGCGCCCGCCGCGGCGCGAGCGGCGCCGGCGCGGCTTGGCCTCGTCGCCGTCGGCGTCGTCGCCCTCCTCGGCGTCGCCCGCCGCCTCGGCCTCGGCGGCGGCCTTGGCGCGCTCGGCCTCGGCCGCGTCGAGCTCGGCGGCGATGGCGGCGTCGTCCTCGGCGCGCAGGTCGATCTCGTCGTCGAAGTCTGCCCCGGCGGCCGTTTCGGCCTGCTCGCCGTCGGGCTCGAGGCCCTGTTCACGCTTGAACGACTGGATCTGCTGCACGGTCACCTCGAGCTGGTGGGCGATCCAGGCGTCGGTGCGTTCCTGGCGGACCCAACTACGGATCTGGTTCAGGTGCGGGCGCAGCGATCGACGAGCCATGAAATCGCGCGGGAGACTAGCGCAAGGTCCGGGCGTCCCGTGCGTTGAAGGAGGCAACCGTAGGATGTACTCCAGGCAGGGAGGTAGGAGAAATGCTCGTTCTCACCCGGAAGTCCAACCAGTCGATCATGATCGGCGACGACATCGAGGTCTCGGTGCTGTCGATCATGGGCGAGAAGGTCCGCATCGGGATCCAGGCGCCGCGCGACGTGCCCGTGTTCCGCCGCGAGGTGTACCTCGAGATCCAGCAGGAGCGCCGGGGCGTGGCCGCCGGCGGCTCCGACGTCCGCGGTGAGGTCGACCGCGCGCTGGACTCGCTGCGCGACGGCTAGGAGCCGCTAGCCCAAGACGATGTAGAGGGTCTGGAACATGGCGACCGTCACGATGACGGCGGTCGCGATGAGCGTCAGCACGAGCGCGACGAAGCGCATCGTGCTGTGCTTCTGCACCTTGTCGATCTGGCGTTGGCGCGAGCGCAGGGCCGCCTGGCGGCGCAGCGCCTCGCGCCGCTGCCGGTCGACCTGCGACTCCTCGATGAACGCCCGCTCGAGCTGAGCAAGGCTCTGGCGCATCCTCATTGCGCCTCAGAGCCTAGCCCGTCAGGCCCCGCCGGGGGTGGCCGCGCTACTCGGCCCGGAGGGCCAGGACCGACAGGCGACCGCTGCGCACGAGCTCGCTGAGCACCGTGACGACGCGGGCGTCGAACTGCGTGCCGGCGCACCGGCGCAGCTCGGCCAGCGCCTCCTCCACCGGCATGCCCGGCTGGTAGGGCCGGTCCGACGTCATCGCCTCGAAGGCGTCGGCGACGAAGAGGATGCGCGACTCGAGCGGGATCTGCGAGCGGCGCAGGCCGTCCGGGTAGCCGCCGCCGTCGACGCGCTCGTGATGGCCGCGGATCCAGGTGGACTCCTCGGTCAGGCCCGCATGGGAGAGCATCAGCCCGCCGACGACGGGGTGCTCGCGGATCTGCGCGAACTCGTCCTCGCTCAGGCGGCCGGGCTTGGAGAGCACGGCGGAGGGGACCGCGATCTTCCCGACGTCGTGGAGCATCGCGGCGCGGCGCAGCTTGACGACGCGGTCGCGGCCGAGCCCGAGGGCCTGGGCGATCGCGACGGTGTAGGCGGCGACGTTCTCGGAGTGGTCGCGCGTGTGGAGCTGCTGCGCGTCGATCATGGCGACGAGCGCGTAGAGGTGGGCGACCATCCCCTCGGTGGCCGCCGCCTCGCCGCCGTCGGTCGCGGTGACCTCGCTGGCCACGGCGCAGAGGTCCTTGCCGTTGCGCTTGGCGAAGTACAGCGCGCCGTCGGCCAGGCGCTGGAGCTCCTCGGCCTCGCCGGCGTCCGACGGGCAGGACGCGATGCCGCCGCTCACGGTGATCTTGCGGTCGCCGATGATCTTCTCGCGGCCGATCGCGGTGCGCACGCGCTCGGCGACGAGGAGCGCCTCGAGCTGCGAGGTCTCGGGCAGCAGCAGCGCGAACTCCTCGCCGCCGATGCGGGCGAAGCTGTCGGCGGGGCGGATGTGGGCCTCGGCGAGCCGGCCGACGGCGCGCAGGACGTCGTCGCCGGCGGCGTGGCCGTAGCGGTCGTTGACGAGCTTGAAGTCGTCGACGTCGAAGATGACGAGCGAGGCCTCGGAGCCGTAGCGCGCGCTGCGCTGGACCTCCTTCTCCAGCGCCTCGAGCAGGAAGCGGCGGTTGTAGAGGCCGGTGAGCGGGTCGCGGATCGCCTGCTCGAGCTTCTCGCGGTAGTCGCGCGCGTTCTGCACCGCGACGCCCATCTGGTCGACGAGCAGGCGCAGCAGCTCGACGGCCTGCGGGTCGAAGGGGTCTGCCTCGGGGCGGATGAGGGTGACCGCGCCGATGCGTCGCCCGCGGGCGGCGAGCGGGAGGCGCAGGATCGCCCGGCGGCCGCGGCGCTCGACGACGGGCTCGGTGACGCCGGCGGCGGAGCGGTCGGTCCACGGGTGCTCGGCGTGCCACCGGCCGGCGATCGCGGCGAGCCGCAACCGGTCCTCGCGCTCGAGGTGCAGCGCCGCGCTCGTCGCGCGCGCCGCGGTCTTCAGGACGCCGAGGGCCTGCTCGACGATCGGGCCCTCCTCGAGCGTCTGCGTCATCGTCGTGGCCAGGCCGGTGAGCGCCTCGAGCTCCTCGTTGCGGCGCGTCGCGACCTCGCGGATGCGGCGCTCGCGGACGACCGCCCGCTGGCGCTCAACGAGCAGGTAGGCCTGGCGCGTGAAGGCGAGCAGGAGCGCGGCCAGCGTGCACGCGCCGAAGTAGACGGCGCCCGCCACGGGGAGCTCGCCGGCGAGGAGCAGGGCGACGGCCGCGCCGGGGAAGGCGAGGACCGCGCCGAGCGGCAGGACGATGCGCCCCGCGATCCAGGCGCGGCCGATCGTGGCCGGGGTGCGGGCCTCGCCGCGCTTGGGCGTGAGGCCGAGGTCGGCGGCGGTGGCGAAGGCGAACCCGCCCGCGGCCCAGAGCATGGCGGTGAGGGAGGAGAGGTCGGGCACGAGGCCGGCCGCGCCGCCCGCGACGAGGCCGTCGCCGATGGTGATGCCGATGGTGCCGAGCACGATCCACCAGGCGCCGGGGGCGCGCCGGATCTGGCCGCTGGACGCGGCGCCGAGCGCGAAGAGGACGACGGCCACGAGGTCGAGGACGACGATGCCGAGCAGCGCGACGTCGGAGTGCCCGCCGCGCACGACGAGCATCCACGCGCCGAGGCCGCCGAGCAGGAGCGCGAGCAGGGCTGCGTCGAGGACGCGGGTGGTCGGGGCGCCGTTCAGGCCGCGACGGGCCTGGCCGGCGGCGGCCAGGACGAGGAGCGCCGAGGCGCCCGCGCCGAGGTAGAAGCCGGCGCGGCCGATGCCGCCGGTGGCGATCGCCGCGGCGACCATGACGCCGGAGGCGGCGGCCGCGAGGGTGACCGAGAGCGCGAGCGAGCGCCAGACCGGGCCGTGGCCGGGCTCGGTGACCGTCCGCGCCTGCAGCCGCGCGGCCGAGAACGCCAGCAGGACGAGCGGGACGAGGAAGGCGATGTCGCCGAGCTTGACGCCGAGCAGCGGCAGCGCCCACGGCGCCGTGACGAGCAGCGCGAAGATCGCGGTGCCGTCGGAGCGGCTGGCCGAGGCGACGTGGCCGAGCCGATCCTCCTCGCGCACCTGATCGACCTCGGCGGGCTGCAGAGCGCGCAGCGAGCCGCCACAGCGGTCGCAGGCGGGCTCGAGGATCGTCTCGGAGGCGGCCTGACGCTCCCACCCACAGAACGGACAGCGGTGAACGTACGTCACAACAGGCACGTAGATCGGCGCGGCGCCGCTCACCTTGACCTCGGGTGTCGCGTCCTGGCCTACTCGCCGCCGCGCCGTCCCTCCCGGCGGCGCGCGGCGGACCCGGCCGTTGCGGCAGGGCGGCGGTCCGACCATCCCACCCTCCAGACGGACATCGGGCTCCGCCCTCAGGTCCCGAGCGTCTGGCGGGCGGGAGGTCGGGCCGCCGCCCGCCGGCGTCAGTGGTGCTCGGGCGCGCCGTCCTGCTCCGGCCGCACCGGCCGGGGGTCAACCAGGACGACTGCGCAAGCTGTCCTGGATCGGCGTCGGATACCGACGGTCAAGCAGGACAGTCCCCGCTACGGCTCCTCGCGCACGACCTCGCGCGCGCTCTTGTCGAACCGCAGGCCGAGGAACGAGGGATGGCGCAGGCGGCCGTCGCCCGTCCACTCCATGAACGCGATCTGGGCAACCAGCTCGGGCTCGACCCACGTCGCCGCTCGCGGGATCCCCTTCTCGGGCTCGAACGGCGACGTGTCGCGCACGAGCGGGGCGAGCCGCTCGGACAGCTCGCGCAGCGTCTCGCGCTTGAAGCCTGTCCCCACCTTGCCCGCGTAGCGGAAACGGTCGCCGTCGAAGTGGCCGACGAGCAGCGCCCCGAGATCCGTCCGTGCGCCGCGCGGCGCGGTGAAGCCGCCGATCACGAGCTCCTGGGCGCGCGTGCACTTGAGCTTCAGCCAGTCGCGCGAGCGCGTCGAGACGTACGGCGTCCCGAGCCGCTTGGCGATGAGACCCTCCCAGCCCTCGCGGCACGCGTCCTCGAGCAGCTCCGCGCCGTCGCCTTGCAGCTGCTCGGTCATGCGCAGCGGGTCGCGCCAGCGCAGCACGCCCTCCAGCACCGAGCGCCGCTCCTCCAGCGGACGGGACCGCACGTCGCGACCGCCGGCGATCAGGACGTCGAAGACGTAGTAGAAGAGCTGGGCGTCCTCGCCGCCGCCGAAGCGGTCGCGGCCCCCGACGAACGCCACGGCTTCGCCATCGATCACGAACCCGTCGGCCGGATCGGCGTCCAGCGCCGCGGCGATCGGCGGGTAGCGGTCGTTCAGCGAGAGCTCGTTGCGCGAGTACAGCCGCGTGCGGCCGCCGTCCTTGACCGCCAGGCAGCGGATCCCGTCCAGCTTGCGCTCGAAGACCCACCCGGGGCCGGCCGGCCGCTCCTGCGCCAGCACGGCCTTCATCGGCGTCACGAAGCTCGGTCGCATCGCCACGGTCTACCCAGCGGAACGCCGCAGGCGGAACGTCCACCCGTTGGGCGGGCCGATCGCGTGCCCGTGGAGCGTCACGGTCACGAGCACGCCGTACGGCTGACGCGCCAGCCGCATGCCGAGCGCGCTCAGGGGAATCGCGGCCAGGTTCCCGGGCACGGCGGCGCGTCCCAGGAGGCGGCGCGGGCCGCTCGCCTCACGGAGCGTCATCGAGCCGTCGCAGGGCAGGGGCGTCCCGTAGCCCCACGGGGGCTCCAGCTGCGCGCACGGCACCCGGAACAGCGCCGTGCTGCCGCGCCACGCGACCGGCCGCGGACGCAAGCTGAACCAGATCTCGAACTCCTCGTCGACCATGAACGCGACGCGCTCGCAGTCGAACCCGACGACGTCGCGGGCCAGCGCGACGATGCTCACGTCCGCCCCCGGACCGCAGGCGACCGCGTTCACAGCGGGGCCGCCGTTGAGGAAGTCGTTCCCGTCCCCACCGTCCAGCGAGTCCTGTGCGTCGGCGGGCGCGATCGTCGCGAAGGGGTCGTCGCCGAAGAGGTGGTCGTCTCCGTCGCGGCCGACGAGGCGGTCGGGTCCAGCGCCGCCGGTCAGCTCGTCGTACTTGTCGCTGCCGATCAGCACGTCGGCTCCGGAGCCACCGTGCATCAGGTCGAACCCGGCGGCGGGAGCGATCAGGTGGTCCGGGCCGGGGCCGCCGAGGACGCGCCCGAGGCGCGTGCCGTGGAGCGTGTCCGCGCCCGGCCCGCCGTCGACGTCCGTGTGCACCGACGTGTCGGTCGCCGGCGAGGGGCGGAACCGCAGCGCGTCGTCCTCGTCGCCGAGGTCCAGGAGATGGTTGTCGAACGAGTTCTCGTAGCCGCCCGCCGTGCGCTCGTCGATCCTGCACTCGACGGCGTGGGGATCGATGGACCGGCACGAGTTGCCCGGCTCGATGACGGCCCCGCCGTCGGAGATCCGCAGGGCCGAGTGAAAGCTCCCGACGCCGGCGAGGAACTCCACCGTGACGTCGTTGCGCTCCCCGGGCGCGGCCGCGTAGCGGAAGGTGTGGATGCCGGCGTTCACGGCGGGGACCTCGACGAACGCGGTCGACGCCGAGGCAACCGGCGCGGACGCACCGAACGCCAGCGCGATCAGCGCAGCGCACCCCGCCGAGAGCTTCATGTCACGACTGTACGCGGCTTTCCTGCCATCCTCGCCCGCTGTGGCGAAGGAGACCTTCATCGACGCGGGCGGGCGCGAGCTGCGCGTCTCCAGCCCCGACCGCGTCATCTTCCCGGCCACCGACCGCACGCCGGAGCTGACGAAGCTCGACGTCGTGCAGTACTACGTGTCGGTGGAGGACGGCATCATGCGCGCGCTGCGCGAGCGGCCCACGACGCTCGAGCGCTGGCCGAAGGGGGTGCACCCCGGGGTCGTGCTCGCGACCCGGGAGGATCCGCGCGGCGGCGACGCGTTCTTCCAGAAGCGCGTCCCGAAGGGCGCCCCCGATTACCTGGAGACCGCGACGATCGGCTTCCCCTCCGGCCGCACGGCCGACGAGGTGTGCCCGACGGAGATCGCGGTCGTCGGATGGTGCGCGCAGATGGGGACGATCACCTTCCACCCGTGGCCGGTGCGGCGCGAGGACGTCGACCACCCCGACGAGCTGCGGCTGGACCTGGACCCGCAGCCCGGCACCGACTTCGACGACGCCGTCCGCGTCGCCGCCACCGCACGCGAGCTGCTCGCCGACCTCGGCTACGCGGGGTTCCCGAAGACGTCGGGCGGGCGCGGGATCCACATCTACGTCCGGATCGAGCCGCGCTGGACGTTCACCGACATGCGCCACGCGGCGATCGCCTTCGGCCGCGAGCTCGAACGGCGCCTGCCCGGCGAGGTGACGACGAAGTGGTGGAAGGAGGAGCGCGGCGAGCGCATCTTCGTCGACTACAACCAGAACGCGCGCGACCGGACGATCGCGTCGGCGTACAGCATCCGGCCGAAGCCGGGCGCGCCGGTGTCGGCGCCGTTCGCCTGGGACGAGCTCGATCGCGTGCAGCCCGAGCACTTCACGGTCGCGTCGATGCCGCAGCGCTTCGCCGAGGTGGGGGACCCGCACGCGGCGATCGATGACGTCTCGCACTCGCTCGAGCCGCTGCTGGACCTGTACGCCGAGCAGGGCGACGGCGACATGCCGTACCCGCCCGACTACCCGAAGATGCCGGGCGAGCCCAAGCGCGTGCAGCCGTCGCGCGACCGCGACCGCAAGCAGGACTAGGTCCCGCCCGCCCGCGCCTGGGGCAGCTTCTTCGTCCCGCGCTTGGCGGGACGCGACGGCGGCGGCACGACCGGGCCGATGTCGCCGTCCGGCGCCTCGTCCAGGTCGACGATGACCGGCGCGTGGTCGCTCGGCCCCTTGCCCTTGCGCGCGTGCCGGTCGACCCACGCCGCCCTCACGCGCTTGGAGACGTCGTCGCCGGCGAGCACGAGGTCGATCCGCATCCCGCAGTCCTGGTGGAACATGCCGGCGCGGTAGTCCCAGTAGGTGAAGACGCGCTCGTCGGGCCAGCGATCGCGCACGACGTCGTGGAGCCCGACGGCCTCGAGCCTCGCGAGCGCGTCGCGCTCGGGCGGGGTGACGTGCGTCTGGCCGACGTAGGCGTCGGGGTCGAACACGTCGTCGTCGGTGGGGGCGATGTTCATGTCGCCGCAGACGACGGTGCGCTTCGCGTCGGCGGCGACGATCCGCGTGAGCGCCTCGAGCCACTTCAGCTTGTAGGCGTAATGGTCGGAGCCGGGCGTCCTGCCGTTCGGGACGTAGACGGACACGACCCGGACGCCGGCGCACGTGGCCGCGACCGCGCGCGCCTCGGGGTGGGGGAAGCCGGGGCCGCCCTCGAGACCCGCGACGACGTCGTCGAGCCCGACGCGCGAGAGGATCGCGACGCCGTTCCACGCGGCCTCGCCGTGCACTGCGACCTCGTAGCCGCGGTCGGACAGCTCGTCGCGCATCAGCTCGCGGAACGCGTCGTCGGTGAGCTTGGTCTCTTGCAGGCAGACGACGTCGGGACGGCGCTCGTCGAGCCAGGGCAGCAGTCGCGGCAGCCGCTGCTTGAGCGAGTTCACGTTCCAGGTCGCGATCCGCATCAGGTGAGCGCCGCGACCTCGTCGTCGGTCAGCTCGAGGTCGAGCGCCGCCAGATTGTCGCGCAGGTGCGCGAGGGACAGCGTGCCCGGGATCGGCGCCATCGTCGGCGAGCGCCGCAGGAGCCACGCGATCCTGACCGCGTTCGCGCTGGTGCCGTGGCGCTCGGCGACCTCGTCGACGCTCCGGCCGCCGCCGCGCAGCGGGAAGTACGGGACGAACGGGATGCCCTCGGCCGCGCAGTGGTCGACGACGTCGTCGTGGTCGCGCTCGGCCAGGCTGTACTCGTTCTGGACGGCCGCGATCGGGACGACCCGCCGCGCCCGCTCGAGCTCGTCGACGCTGACCGCCGAGACGCCGACGTGGCGGATGTCGCCGCGCTCCACGTGCGCGGCGATCTCGCCCAGGCTCTCCTCGAGCGGCGTGTCGGGGTCGATGCGGTGCAGGTAATACAGGCCGATCGCCTCGGTGCGGAGGGAGCGCAGGCTCTGCTCGATCTGCGCTCGAAGGACCTCCGGCCGCCCCTCGCCGCGCCGGTAGCCGCCCTTGGTGGCGACGAGGACGTCGTCCCGCCCGCCGCCGAGCGCCTGCCCGATCGCCTCCTCGCTGTCGCCACCGGTGTACAGGTGCGCGGTGTCGACGTGGCGCAGCCCGGCAGCCACTGCCTCCCGGATGAACGCGACGCCTTCGGCGGTGGAGGTCAAGCGGTTCGTGCCGAGCCCCACCCGAGGAACCTCGACACCGGCGACGTCAATCAAGCTCATCCCTGCCACCCTACGAAGGGCTGGGCGTTCCGGGCCTGCTCATGCCGCGGCGTCCTGCCGTCATCGTCGGAGCAGCGGCCCACCCAACCACGCGCCGGCGGACCCGACCGTCGTGGCGGGGCGGCGGGCCGACCGTTCCACCGCCCAGACGGACATCGGGCTCCGCCCTCAGGTCCCGAGCGTCTGGGGCGGCGGAAGATCGGCCCGCCACCCGTCGGCGTGCGCTGCGCCCCGCGCGTCACGTCGCGAGGGTCGGGGCCACGCGCTCGAGCGCGCGGACCGCTCCCGCCGCGCTCGCGCCCCGGGCATGCGCGCGGTGCAGCTCGCCCAGGCGCGCGAGGTCGTCGAGCTCGCGCGCGGCTGTGGCGAGCTGCTGCGGGTCGTAGTCGCCGCCGGCGCGCTCGCGGACCACGTCCGCCACCGCGCGGCGCGCTCGCTCCAGCCGCTTGCGGTACGTCGCGGGTGGCACCTGGGCGACCTCCGCTCCGACGCGATCGGGGACGGCGAGAACCTCGCCGAGCAGGTACAGCCGGCGCGCCTCCGGCGACAGCCCCTCCAGGACGCCGATCGTGCAGGCGAGGTGCAGGTCCTGCTCCACCAGAGACCACTCCGCTTCGGTCATCGGGTCGTGCTCGGTGACGAGCGCGCGCTCGGCGACCTCGACCGTTGTGCGCGCCTCCGCCGCGGTCCGGCTCGCGCCGCGGAGCATGCTGCGCGTCGCGATGGCGTACAACCAGCCGGCGAAGGAGCCCTCCCAGCGGTACGTCCCGATGCGGGCGCACGCGAGGATGAGCGCCTCCTGGACGGCGTCGTCGACATCGGCGGACGAGCCGCGGAGCAGGCGCCGCGTGTGGCGCTGGAGCATCGGGCGCGCACGCGCGCAGAGCTCCTCGAGCGCCGCCGCGTCGCCGCGCTGCGCGCGGCTGACGAGGCGGTCGAGCTCAGTGGGTCGCATCACGGCCACGATGGTGCCATCTCGCGCGCACGCGGTCGAGCGACCGCGCCAGCAGTGGCTGTAGCGCGTCGAAGGAGGCCGGGCACGGCGACAGGATCTGGACCCAGCCCATCCACGCGTAGACGGGATGCGGCGTGAGCGCGTCGAGCCGGGTGAGGTCCCACTCGGGCAACGCGACCGCGTGACCCTTCGCCGGCCGCGCCGGCATACGACCGAACCGGCCCGCGAACGCATCCGGCGCCATCGCGAAGGCCAGCCGCCAGACACCCGGCCGCGAGAGCCGCGCAGCCTTGTCGTTCGGTCCGTCGTCCTCCTTGACGGACGCGAAGATGACCCCGAGCGGCGCGGCGCCGCCTGGGTTGTAGAAGACCGACCGCTCGCCGTAGTACGCCTCCAGGCGAAGCTCTGCGTCCAACGCGAGCAGCCGGTCCAGCGCCTCGTCGGGCGTCACCTCAGCCCGCGTGCACGCGCTCGCCGTGCACCATCAGGGTCGAGTCCATGTCGATCAGCGCGAACATCGGCGCGCAGGACTCCGAGGTCATGGCGCGCTGGGCGGCGGCCTGAGCCTCGTCCATCGACCGCCACCAGACGACGTCGATCCACCGGCCGGCATCGCGGTCCTCCGCGAGCGAGCGCGACACGAAGCCCGGCTGCTCCGCGATCCACGCCGTCACCGCATCGACCGTCGCCAGGAGCTGCTCCCGCGACGCGCCCGGCTGCAGGTTGAACAGCACCAGCTCGAGCACCCTCCCGTCATCCGCCGGCACAGCGATCTCCTCTCTCCGTTGAACCCGTCAACCGTCAAGAGGCACCGCCGGGGGCGACTGTGACACGAGTGGGGGACTCGGCGGGTGGCGGCGGGCGGACGTCCCCGCACGCGAACACCCCCGGCACGCTCGCTCTCGAGCAGGTACAGCGGGCGATCTCGCCGGTGGGAACGCTGCGGCGCTCAGGCCGTGACCGTCGCGCCCGCGAGCTCCATCGCCGGCAGCGAGACCTGCCGCAGGTCCATCCCGCTCAGGATCGCCTGGTAGTACTGGTTGATGACCACGGTGAGCTGGCCGCCGCCCTCGTAGCGGCCGACGAACTCCTCGCCCTGGTAGGCGATCAGCACGCCCCACGTCTCGCCCGAGTCGCCCGGGATGTGCGTGTTGGCGATGTCGTGGAAGTGGAGCGGACCTCGCGTCGGGATGATGAGGCCGATGTCCCCGAGGTTGCCGGACTGCCACTTGTCGCCGGGCGGGATGATCTGGTTGCCCCCCATGAACCCGACCGACACGTTCGAGTTGTTGGTCAGCGTGACCTGGTACATCGCGCGCTCCTCGGTTCGCTCAACGAGCGACGATCGTAGACCGATGAGGGGCCGTCGTCACGGCGCGACCGGCGTCAGCAGGCGCGCCAGAGGCCGCGGGACGCGCCGCGCGCCTCGCGCTGGAGCCGCACGAACTCGTCGACGTGCCGCACGTTCGGCGGGAACGTGGCGACGCTCGCGTACCCGCGCCGCACGAGCTCCGCGTTGACGAAGAGGTCGTCCCGGTACACGTACGCGAGCAGCCGGCCGTACCGGTCGCGCTTCTCGACGTCGAGCTCCAGCCGGACGTTGCGCCCCGTGAGCAGCTTCTTCACGAACGCGCTCGCCTCCCGCGCGAAGCACTCCACGGGCGTGCCGGGCTTCACGCTCTCCGGCGTGTCCACCCCGATCAGGCGGACCCGCTCGTCGCCGACGACGATCGTGTCGCCGTCGACGACCCGCGTCACACGGCCATCCTGCGCCGCACTGCCGTCGGTCCCGCGCCGGCCGACGCCGTAGGCCGAGCCGAGCGCGAGGAGGACGACGAGAAGGACGATTCGGCGCATCGCCCACGAACGCTAAGCCCGCTCCGGCCGGAACGGGTGCGCTGTTGCAGAGTCGCTACGCGACCGTGACTTCAGGCGACAGGTAGACGTCCTGGATCGCGTTGAGCAGCCCGATGCCCTCGTCCATCGGCCGCTGGAAGGCCTTGCGCCCGCTGATGAGGCCCATGCCGCCCGCTCGCTTGTTGATCACCGCGGTCTTCACGGCCTCCTGCAGGTCGCTCTCGCCCGACGACGCGCCGCCGCTGTTGATCAGGCCGGCGCGGCCCAGGTAGCAGTTGATGACCTGGTACCTCGTCAGATCGATGGGGTGGTCGGTCGTGAGCTTCTCGTCGACCAGCTTGTGCGTCTTGCCGTACGCGCCGTTCAGCCCGCTGACCGCCCCGTAGCCGCCGCGGTTCTCCGGCAGCTTCTGCTTGATGATGTCCGCCTCGATCGTGACGCCGAGGTGGTTGGCCTGGCCGGTCAGGTCGGCGGCGAGGTGGTAGTCGGTCCCCTCGATCTTGAACTGCGAGTTGCGCAGGTAGCACCACAGCACGGTGAACATCCCGAGCCGGTGGGCCTCCTCGAACGCCCGGGCGACCTCGACGATCTGCCGCGACGACTGCTCGGAGCCGAAGTAGATCGTCGCGCCGACGCCCGCGGCGCCCATCTCCCACGCCCGCTTGACCGACGAGAACATGATCTGGTCGAACTCGTTCGGGTAGGTCAGGAGCTGGTTGTGGTTCAGCTTCACGATGAAGGGGAACTTGTGCGCCCACTTGCGGCTCACCGCGCCGAGGACGCCGAGCGTCGACGCGAACGCGTTGCACCCGCCCTCGACCGCGAGCTGCACGAGGTTCTCGGGGTCGAAGTAGATGGGGTTGGGCGCGAAGCTCGCGCCGCCGGAGTGCTCGATGCCCTGGTCGACCGGGAGGATGGACACGTAGCCCGTGCCGGAGAGGCGCCCGCTGCTGAGCAGCCACTGCAGGTTGCGCAGCACGTTCGTGGGCCGGTCGGAGTCGACGAAGACGCGGTCGACGAAGTCCGGGCCGGGCAGATGCAGCTGCGAGGCGGGGAAGGTGTGGGACTCGTGGGAGAGGAGATCCTGGGCGTCGTCCCCGAGCAGCTCCTCGAGGCGTGAAGTGGTCATGTCCGCGGTCGTTGCCATGGTCTGAACGGTACTCCGGGTACCGTTCCGCCGCGCACATGGAGCACAACTTCACCTCGGCCGGCTACAGCGTCGGCATCGAAGAGGAGCTGATGATCGTCGACGCCGAGTCGCTCGCGCTGTCGAGCGGCATCGAGCAGCTCCTGACGGAGGGCGAGGACCGCGTCAAGCCCGAGCTCATGGAGTCCGTGTGCGAGATCGCCACCTCGCCCTGCCGGGACATCGCCGAGGCGGGCGCGGAGCTGACCGAGCTGCGCCGGCACGTCTGCCAGCGCGCCGAGGAGCACGAGCTGGCGATCGGGTCGGCCGGGACCCACCCGTTCTCCAAGTGGGAGGACCAGCGGATCGCCGCGCGCCCCCGCTACCGCGACCTGATCGAGGCGCTGCGCTTCGTCGCGCGCCAGGAGCTCATCTTCGGGATGCACGTGCACGTCGGGCTCGACGACCCCGACAAGGCCATCCACGTCGCCAACGGGATGCGGGTGCACCTGCCGGTCCTGCTCGCGCTGTCGGCCAACTCGCCGTTCTGGCAGGGCACGCACACCGGGCTGCAGTCGGCGCGCACGCCGATCTTCCGGGCGTTCCCCCGCGTCGGGGTGCCGCCCGCGTACAAGGACTGGGCCGACTTCGACGCGCGGATCGGCTTCATGGTCGACTCGGGGGTGATGGAGGACTACACGTACCTCTGGTACGACGTCCGCCCGCACCCGAAGCTCGGCACGGTGGAGATCCGCGTCTGCGACTCGCAGACCCGCGTCGAGCACACGCTCGGCCTGGCCGCGCTGACCCAGGCGATGGTCCGCGAGCTGGCCGAGCACTTCGACGCCGGCAGCCCGCTCTCGGACTACCCGTGGGAGATGCTCGACGAGAACAAGTGGCTCGCCGCGCGCCACGGCCTGGGCGGCGAGCTGATCGACCTGCCCGAGCGCGAGCGGGTCTCGACGACCGAGCTCACCAGGCGCCTGCTCGACCGCCTGGTCGACCACGCGCAGGACCTCGGCGCCGCCGATCACTTCGAGGCCCTCGAGGATCTCCTCGCGCGCGGGAACGGGGCCCACCGCCAGCGCGTGGTCTTCGAGGCCAACCGCGACCTGCACGAGGTGATGGCCGAGATCGTGGCGGCGACGACACCCGCCGCGCCAGACCCCGCGTAGCGCTTCTTCCGGCGGCGTATCATCGGATGGGCATGGCCAGCTCACCCGAGCTCTTCGTCGTCTGCAAGAACTGCAACTCGCAGGTGAGCCCGTACATCACCGAGTGCCCGTACTGCGGCACCCGGCTGCGCAAGCGCGCGCCGAAGATCGAGCGGCCGGATCGAGAGGCGACGCCGAAGCGCCGGCGCAAGCCGGTGTCGGGCCTCGGGCCGCTGCGCACCGGCGAGATCCCCGGGATCCGCGGCGACGAGCTCAAGCGGCCGGTCGCCACCATGACCATCGCGGCGATCGGCTGCCTCTGGTGGCTGGCGCTCGTGCCGCTGCGCGACGAGGGCTACCGGCTGGTCGTGGCGCCGGTCGGCGAGTGGTGGCAGGTGCTCACGGCCCCGTTCGTGCACCTCAACGGCTGGTACCAGTTCGCCGCGCTCGGCGCCGTCGGCGTCTTCGGCTGGCTGCTCGAGCGGCGCAACGGCCCGCTCGTGGTGATCGTGACGTGGCTGCTCGCCGCCTCCGGCGGCATGGCGCTGGCCAAGGCCGTCGAGGACCCCGTCGCCATGGGCGCCAGCGCGGGCGCGCTCGGCCTGTTGTGCGCGTGGGCGATCGCGCCGCTGCTCGAGCGCCGGCGCACGCGCGACGAGGACGACGTCGACCTGCTCGGCCCGGCGGTGATCTTCGCGCTGCTCGTCCTCATGCCGGTCGCGCGGCCGGAGGTCAGCGTCGTCGCCACGGCGACCGGCGTCGTGGCCGGGTCGCTCGTCGGTCTGCTGCTCGCGCGCGCTACGCCACGCTGATCGCGCCGGGCGCGCCGGCGGTCAGCCGCCCGATGCGGGCGCCCGCCATGCCCGAGCCCTCCGGCGCCGCCACCAGCAGCCCGCCGGACGTCATCGCGTCGGTCACGAGCCACGCTCGCGGCCCGTCGACCTGAACGTCGGCGAAGGTGCTCGCCCACTCGCGGTTGCGCCGCGTGCCGCCGGAGACGACGTCCTCGCTCGCCAGCAGCTCCAGCACGCCGTCGATCGCCGGCACCGCGTGCGCCTCGACCTCCGCCGCGCAGCCGCTGGCCAGGGCCAGCTCGTGCAGGTGCCCGAGCAGCCCGAACCCGGTGACGTCGGTGACCGCGTGCGCGCCCGCGGCCCGCGCGCTCGCCGCCGCACGGTCGTTGAGCGTGGTCATCACCTCGACCGCGGCGGCGATCAGCCCGTCGCTCGCCAGCCCACGCTTGGCCGCCGTGCTCACGACGCCGCCGCCGAGCGGCTTGGTCAGGAACAGCGCGTCGCCCGGACGCCCGCCCGCGTTCGTCGTGACCTCGGCGGGGTGGACCGTCCCGGTCGCCGCGAGGCCGTACTTCGGCTCGGGGTCGTCGATCGAGTGCCCGCCTACGATGGCCGCGCCCGCCGCCTCGACCGCGTCGTGCCCACCGCGCAGGATCGCCGTGAGCACCTCGCCGCCGAGCGCCTCGAGCGGGAACGCGACGAGGTTGAGCGCGCTGACCGGCGTGCCGCCCATCGCGTAGACGTCCGACAGCGCGTTCGTCGCGGCGATGCGCCCGAAGTCGTACGGGTCGTCGACGATCGGCGTGAAGAAGTCGACGGTCTGCACGAGCGCGAGGTCGTCGCGCAGGCGGACGACGGCGGCGTCGTCGGAGGTGTCGTAGCCGACGAGGACGTCCGCGTGCGCGGAGCGCGGCAGCGCGGCGACGATCGGGTGCAGCGCGGCGGCGGGCAGCTTGCAGCCGCAGCCGGCGCCGTGGGAGAGGCTGGTGAGGGCGATGGGCATTCGCTCCTTATGATCCCGGTTCGTGGCCGACCGCCCGTCCTACACGGCCGAAGAGGTCGACGCCGCCGTCGCGGCGCTCGGCGATCCGGAGCGCTTCGCGCACGCGCAGGAGATCGTGACGCACGCCGCGCCCGGCCTGCAGCAGGTCCTGAGCGCGGCGCTCGCCGAGGGCGGCTGGTTCGGCTCGGCGCACGAGGCCGAGCTGACGCGGGCGACCTCGCTGACCGACCCGGCCGAGCGCTTCGCCGCCGTCCGCGCGCTCGTCGACGAGGAGGCGGGGCTGGGGATGCTCGTCGGCGTCGCGGTGGGGCTGGAGCTGGCGCACGAGCTGATGAGACAACGAAAGGGAGACTGACATGGCGGAGATCACGTGGCTGGGGCACTCCTGCTTCCTCGTGGAGGACGGCGACACGCGGCTGCTCATCGACCCGTTCCTCACCGGCAACCCGAAGGCGGCCAAGGAGGCCGGTGAGGTCGACCCGACGCACCTCCTCCTCACGCACGGGCACGCCGACCACATCGGCGACACCGTCGACATCGCGGGGCGCACGGGCGCCCCCGTCGTCGCGATCGTCGAGCTGGCCAACGAGATCTCGGGCGACCTCGGCGACGACCACCAGGTCTTCGACCCCAACATCGGCGGCACCGTCAAGTTCGACTGGGGCTGGGTCAAGCTGACGCCCGCGTGGCACACCGCGGTCTCGCCGAAGGGCACGCCGCACATGCCCGCCGGCCTGCTCATCAACATCGGCGGCAAGACGATCTACCACCTCGGCGACACGGCGCTGTTCAGCGACCTGCAGCTCGTCGCGCGCCGGGGCGACAAGGTCGACGTCGCGCTGGTGTGCATCGGCGGCCACTACACGATGGACCGCCTCGACGCGGTGACCGCGGTCGAGCTGATCCAGCCCCGGACCGCCATCCCGTGCCACTACGACACGTTCCCGCCGATCGAGACCGACGCGCAGGCGTTCAAGTCGGACGCCGAGGGCCAGACCGACGCGCAGGTCGTCGTGCTCCAGCCGGGCCAGTCGCACACGGCATGACGCACGCGATCGTGCTCATCGAGGCCGAGCGCGACGCCCTCGCGACGCTCGGCGGCACGCTCGCCGAGATCGAGGGCGTCGGCGCGGCGTACTCGGTGACGGGCGAGTGGGACTTCGTGGCGATGGTGCATCTCCATCGCCACGAGCAGCTCGCCGACGTCGTCGCGAAGGGGATCTCGGTGCTCGACGGCGTCGTGCGCACGCAGACGATGGTGGCCTTCGAGGCGTTCTCGCGCCACGATCTCGAGGCGCTGTTCGACGTCGGGGCGTAGGGTCGCGCGCATGCACCGCACCGAACGGGTGGACTTCCGCGCGACATCCGATCCCGCCGTCAGCGACGCGCAGCTCCTCTCCTATCGCGACCTCTACCAGCTGTGGGAGCGCCAGCACTGGGCCACCCAGGACATCGACTTCTCGCGCGACCGCGAGCAGTGGCACGAGCAGTTCTCCGCCGAGGAGCGGTACATGCGCATGTACGGCCTCTCCTCGTTCTTCGTCGGCGAGCAGCGGGTGGCGGCCGAGCTCGGGCCGATCATGCGCGCGATCCCCGACGAGCAGGCGCGGGTCTTCCTGGGAACGCAGATCGCCGACGAGGCGCGGCACGTCGCGTTCTTCGACCGCTTCTACGCCGAGGTCGGCGTGCTCGAGTCCGACAACCTGCAGGACCGGCTGACCGAGACGTCCGGGCACCTGAGCGACCAGTTCGGCGTCGTGTTCGACGAGATGCTCGGCTCGCGCGTGCAGCGGCTCGCGGTCGAGCCGGAGGACACCGAGGCGCTGGTCGAGGCGATCACGATCTACCACATGGTCGTGGAGGGGATGCTGGCGCTGACGGGCCAGCACTTCATCATCGACTACAACGAGCGGATGGGCACGCTGCCCGGGTTCGTCGAGGGCTTCATCAACGTCGCGCGCGACGAGCACCGGCACGTCGCGTTCGGCGCGCGCTTCCTGCGCGACATGGCCCGCGAGGACCCGAAGTACGAGCAGGCGATCCAGCGCACGCTCGTCGAGGTCGCGCCCGCGGCCGACGGGGTGCTCAGGCCGCCGTGGGCGCCGGAGGACGAGGAGCAGGCGCTGATGGGCGCCTCCGTCGCCGAGGTCCGCGGGTTCGCGATGACGGCGCTGTCGCGGCGGCTGAAGGTCATCGGGCTGCAGGCCGCGGCGTAGCGGGTCAGGCGATCCGGTCGCCCGGCTCGGCGCCCTCGCGGGGCTCGAGCAGGATGACCGTCTCGCCGCGCATCGCGCCGAGGACGAGGACCTCGGAGCGGACCGGCCCGATCTGGCGCGGCGGGAAGTTCACGACGGCGACGACGAGCCGGCCCTCGAGCTCTGCGCGCGCGTAGTTGGTGATCTGCGCGCTCGAGCGCTTCTCGCCGACCTCGGGCCCGAAGTCGATGCGCAGCTTCCACGCCGGCTTGCGCGCCTCGGGGAACTCCTCGACGGCCAGGACGCGACCGACGCGCATGTCGACCTTGAGGAAGTCGTCGAAGTTGATCTCGTCGCTGGGCACGGCGCGCCAGCCTAGTCGCGGGGCGTGCGCGTCGACGTGACAGCGTGGGTAGGCGGCTCAGCCGCCGGTGTACTGCGAGTCGCCGGCGCTGGGCTCGGCGGGCGGGGCGGCCTGGTCGGCCGGCTCCTGGCGCGGCTGCTGCTCGGGCGGCGGCGGCGGCTGCTGCGCGGCGGCGGGCTGCTGCTCGGCGGGCGGGGGCTGCTGCGCCGCGGGCTGCTCCTCGGCCGGGTGCCAGCCGGTTCCGTCGGCGGCGGGCTCGTCGGGCAGCGCCGTGGTGTCGACGCCCTGGTCGACGGGCCCGGTCGGCAGCGCGGCGTCGGTCGTCGCCGCCGGCTTCTCCTCGGTCGTCGCGGCGGCGACGGTCGTCGTCTCGGGAGCGGGCTCGGTGACCTTCGGCTCGTGCTTGACCGGCTCGGTCTCGATCTTCGGCTTCTCGTCGACCACGACCGGCTTGCTGGCGTAGACCGCGTGCGTCTCCGGCGCCTGGGCGATGACCTTCGGCGCCGGAGCGGGCGCGGGGATCGCGGGCGGCGCGACGGCGGCGGCCGCCGGCGGGTGCGGCTTGGGCACCTGCGCCCGCTTGACCTCCACGACGCCGGTGGTGACGATCGCCGCGGCGGCGATGCCGGCGGCGGCCTTCGAGGCGACGGTCGCCACGGTGGCGGACAGCACGCCCGCGCCGCCCGCGCCGCCGGCGCCCGCGGCCGCGGTGGTCGCGGTGGCCGACCCGGCCGCGCTGGCCGTGGTGCCGAGGTGGGCGAGGATCGCCTTCTTGAGGAAGAGCAGCGGGCCGACCGGCATGACCGCGGCCAGCGCCTTGTTCGTCTCGCGCAGCTGCTTGCGGAAGTTCGCGCAGCGATCGCACTGGCGCAGGTGCCGGCGTACCGGCGCGCTCATCTTGACCAGGCCCTCGGCGACCTCGCCGAGCTCCTCGCGGACCTCGTCGCACGTGAGCAGCCGCGCCTCGGACATCTCGGCGAGCGACACGCGCGCGCGCACGAGGAGCGACTTGACGGAGGGCACCGTCGTCTCCATCGCCTCGGCGATCTGCTCGTAGGAGAGTGCGTCGATCTCGCGCAGCAGCAACGCGGTGCGCTGCGTCTCGGGCAGCTCCTGCACGTCGCCGATGAGCTGGCGGAACTCCTCGCGCTTGTGCACCTTGTCCGCGGTGGTGAGGCCGCCCTCGGACAGGTGGACGTCCATGCTGTCGACGCCGATCGCGGTGTGGCGGCGCAGGTGGTTCAGCGACCGGTTGCGCGCGATGCGGTACAGCCACGGGCGCACGTTGATCGGCCGGTCGTCGGCGAGCATCGCGTTGAACGACGCGGCGAAGACCTCCTGCAGCACGTCCTCGGCGTCCTCGCGCGAGCCCAGCATGTGCCGGCAGAACGCGAGCAGCCGCGACTGGTAGCGCGCGACCAGCGCCTCGAACGCCGCGTTGTTGCCCCTGCGGACAAGGACGATCAGCCGCTCGTCCGACTGGAGGCGGAGCAGGGGGGTGGGCCCGCGGAGTCCCGCGGCCCCGGCATGTCTGAGGGCAGTTGCTTCCACGCGTGTGCTTCGGAAACTCCCGGGGATTCGGGAAGTTGCGCGGAGCGTAGCGGCGGATCGGCCCCGTACCGGCGGTTTCTCAGAGCGCTCTCACGATCCCCGCGCCATGCTGCGCGCGTGCCGGCACCCTCCGATCCCGACGCGCTCACCGCGCTGCTCGCCGGCCACGGGTTCATCGCCGCGGACGAGGAGGCGGACGAGCTGCTCGCCCGCGCGGCGGGCGACGACGCGCTGCTCGCCGCGATGGTCGAGCGGCGGCTCGCCGGGGAGCCGCTGGCGTGGATCACGGGCAGCGCCGAGTTCTGCGGCATCGCCGTCCGCGTGGATCCGGGGGTGTATGTGCCGCGCCCGCAGAGCGAGCAGCTCGCGCTGCGGGCCGTCGAGCGGTTGCCCGGTGACGGGGTCGCGGTCGACCTGTGCACCGGCGCGGGGGCGATCGCGGCGACGCTGATGGCGCGACGCCCGCGCGCCCGCGTCGTCGCCTGCGACCTCGACGAGCGCGCGGTCGCGTGCGCGCGCGCGAACGGCGTGGAGGCGTACGCGGGCGACCTCTTCGCACCGCTGCCGCCCGCGCTCGCCGGCGCGGTGGACGTCGTCGTCGGCGTCGTTCCGTACGTGCCGACGCCCGACCTCTCGCTGCTCCAGCGCGACACGCTCACGTTCGAGTCGCCGCTGTCCTACGACGGCGGTTACGACGGCGGCGACCTCCTGCGCCGGGCCGTCGCGGGGGCGCCCGGGTTCCTGCGGCGCGGCGGCGCGCTGCTGCTCGAGCTCGGCGGCGACCAGGCCGACCTGCTGCGCGAGGACCTCGCGCGGCACGGCTTCGTCGTCGCCTCGACGCTGGTCGACGAGGATGGCGACGTCCGCGGGGTCGAGGCGACGCTCGCATGAGGCCGTCGGCGGTCGCGCGGGCTCCTGCACGACGCGCGCAACGGGCGTAGAGTCGCGCGATGACGCGCGTCGCGACAGGTGTTCTGGCCACGCTCGTGCTGGCGGGCGTGGTCGCCGCGCCCGCGCACGGCGCCGAGTTCGTCCAGTACGCCGGGTTCGCGTCGAACACGCACAGCGTGCGGCTCGGCCCCGACGGCAACGTCTGGGTCTCGGAGGAGAACGCCCACAGCGTCGCCCGCATCGACCTCCAGGGCAAGCTGCTCCAGCGCTTCGCGGTCGGCGGCGCGCCCGGCACCGTGGCCGTCGGCCCGGGCGGGCGCGTCTGGGTGACGGTCTCGCAGGTTCCGGGCGCGGACAAGCTCGTCTGGTTCGACGCGCTGTCGGCCACGCCGACCGCTCACGACGTGTCGACGAGCGCGGTCTCCGACTGCCCGCCCGTCGGGATCGTTGCCGGCGGCAACGGCGCCCTCTACTTCTCGCTCCCCGCGGATCCCGGGTTCTGCGCCGCGCCCTCGCGGGTCGCGTTCGTCAACGAGAACGGCACCGGCGCGATGACCTTCTTCGCCGGTCGCGGCACGGTGTTCGACCTCGCGGTCGCCGGCGGGAAGCTCTTCGCGCCGGACTTCGACGGCGACGTCGTGCGCCGCATCACGCTCAACGCCTCCCTGACCATCGAGAGCACGACCAATGTGACTCCCGGCTCGAACCCGGACGGCGTCGCCGTGGACGGCGCGGGCAACGTGTGGACCTCGCTCTTCGGCTCGGGCAAGGTCGCGCGCTTCCCGGCCGCCCAGAACGGCGGAGCCGCGACCGTCCTCACGCCGAGCGGGGGGACGCTCACCTCCCCGTTCGGCCTCGCGGCCGGGTTCGACGGCGCGATGTACGTGACGGGGTGGCAGAGCGGCAACCTCGCGCGGATCGACGTCGCCAGCAACGCGTTCTCCTTCTTCACGGCGCCAGCCGGCGCGGAGCCGCTGAAGGTCGCCCCCGGCAACGACAGCGACATGTGGGCGTCGGACCGGTCGAACCCCCGCGTGCTCCGTCTCGTGTTCGGCAAGCCGCGGCTCGGCGCGACCGGCGCCGACGCCGACAGCCCGACGAGCGCCGTGCTGCGGGCCGACGTCGATCCGCGCGGCGCCGGGCAGCTCACGTTCGACTACGGCACGAGCGCGGCGTACGGGCAGACCGCCTCGGCGGCGGTCGGGTCGCGCGCCTGGTCGGCGACCGAGCGCGTGTCGATCTCGGGCCTCGCCCCGGCGACGGAGTACCACGCGCGCGCCAGGACCGCGAACGCCGAGGGCGAAACCGCGGGCGCCGACTTCACCTTCACCACGCCGGCCGCCCCGCCTCCGCCGCCGCAGCCGCCGGTCGTGCCGCCCGTGACGGTGACGCCGGCGCTCGCCGCGAAGATCGTCTTCGGGACGAAGCGCCGCGGCGCCGTCACGCGGGTGGCGAAGCTGCGCGTGCAAAAGCTCGCCGGCGGCGAGACGATCCGGGTGCGCTGTACCGGCAACGGCTGCCCGCGCAAGGGCCGAACGGTCACCGGCGCGCGCGCCGGGACGCGCAAGCTCGACGCGCTCCTCGTCAAGCGGCGGCTGCGCAAGGGGGCGATCGTGCGCGTGCTCGTGACGAAGGCCGGCTTCAAGGGCCGCGCGGCGACGCTCACCGTGCGCAAGGGCAAGGCGCCGACGATCCGCCGGACGTGCCTCGCCGTCGGCGCGACGACGCCCGCTCCCTGCGCGTAGGCGCTGTGTGTCGTCTCACACCCGCTCGCCGCTCGCGCGGGTAGAAGCTCCGCCGTGGGTGCGGGAGTCGTCTCGAGGGAGGACGTCGTCGACGGGCTGCCGCCCGGGCCGCGGACGCCCGGCTGGTTCCAGGCGCTCGGCTGGGCGCTGCGGCCGACCGCCCTGCTGCGCGAGTGCGAGCGCACGTATGGCGAGATGTTCACGCTGCGCGGGCTCGGCGGGGACGCCTCGATGGCGTACGTCTTCGTGTCGAACCCCGAGGTCATCAAGGCGATCGCCACCGGCGACCGCGACGTGCTGCGCGCCGGCGCCGCGCGCGGCTTCGACCTCTTCGAGCCGGTCTTCGGGCCCAACTCGATCCTGCTCCTGGACGGCGCCACGCACCTGCGTCAGCGCAAGCTCATGCTGCCGTCGTTCCACGGCGAGCGGATGAAGAGCTACGGCGAGCTCATCGCGAGCGAGACCGAGAAGCGGATGGCCTCGTGGCCGCGCGGCGAGCCGTTCGAGCTGCAGGACGAGTTCGCGCAGATCACGCTCGACGTGATCCTGCGGGCCGTCTTCGGCTTCGACGCCGGGCCGGCGTTCGCCGAGGCGCGCGAGCAGATCCAGAAGTGGCTGGCGATGCTGGCGTCGCCCGCGAGCATGGTCCCGTTCCTGCGCAACACCTTCGGGCCGGGCCGGTCGTGGACGCCCGCCGCGCGCACGCGCGACCGCATCTACGCCTCGCTCTACGCGCTCATCCGCGAGCGCCGGGCCGACCCGCGCGTCTCCGAGCGCGAGGACGTCCTGTCGATGCTCATCGGAGCCCGGGACGAGAACGGCGAGCCGATGACCGACGACGAGCTGCGCGACGAGCTCGTCACGCTGCTGCTCGCCGGGCACGAGACGACGGCGACCGCGCTGGCGTGGGCGGTCGAGCTGCTGCTCGCGCACCCCGACAAGCTCGCCGCGCTGCGCGCGGACCTCCCCGACGGCGACGAGTACCTCAACGCCGTCATCCACGAGACGATGCGCCTGCGCCCGCCGATCCCGCTCTTCGACCGCCTCGTGTGCGAGCCGATCGAGGTCCTCGGCCACAGGATCCCGAAGGGGACCGTCATGGCCTGCAACATCGTGTCGGCCCACCGGCGGGCCGACGTGTACCCCGACCCGCTCGAGTTCCGGCCCGAGCGCTTCCTCGACAACGCGCCCGACACGTACTCGTGGATCCCGTTCGGCGGCGGGATCCGGCGCTGCCTCGGCGCGGCCTTCGCGCTCTACGAGATGCGCATCGTCCTGCGGATGGTCGTCGAGCGGACGCAGCCCCACGCGATCGACCCGCAGCCCTCGAGCTACTTCCGGCGCGCGATCGTCCTCGGCCCGCGCAGTCAGGCGCGCGTCGCGCTGCCCGCCTAACATCGGCGGGGATGCGCCGCCACAGCCTCTTCCTCGCCACCGCGCTGGCGCTCGTCGCCTTCCTCGTCCCGGCCGCCGCCGCCGACGCGCGCCCCACGCTCACCTGCAAGTCCGCCGACCTGCGCTACCCGTTCGAGCCGGGCGGTCCGAAGACGTTCGGCGTCTTCAGGCTGACGATCACCGGCGGCAGGTGCCCGACCGCGCATCGCGTCGCGAAGGAGTGGATGCGGCGCTTCGAGGCGAAGATCCAGGAGGGAGAGGTCAAGCTCCCGCGCCGGGTCTTCGGCTTCACGTTCAGGCAGCTGCCGGTCAACGCCGCGCAGACCTATCGCCTGCGCGGCCGGAAGGGGACGACGTCGATCCGCTTCGACTACGTCGTCCCCAACGGCTAGCGGCAGTCGCGCTCTACTGGGCGGGCGCGGCCTCGACGACCCAGACGTTGTTGCCGTCCGGATCGCGCAGGCTGAACATCCGCGGCGTGCCGGGCATGTCCATCAGGTGCTCGTCGACGTCGACGTCGCCCAGACCCTTGATGCGCTCGTACTCGCCGGCGACGTCGGGCGTCTCGACGCCGATCGAGCTGCCGCCGGGCTGGCCGTTCATCGGCGGGTTGAGCGCCAGGCGCGCGGTCGAGCCCGGAGGCGCCACCTCCAGCCAGCGCATCGCGTCGTTCTCGCCGAACCGGATGTCGGCGCGCACCTCGAAGCCGAGCTTCTGCGTGTAGAACGCCAGAGCGGCGTCCTGGTCGGCGACGCTGAACATCGCCACACCGAGCTCGGAGATCGTCGTGCGGGTCTGCGTGGAATCAGTCATGCCTCTGTAGACCTCCATCGCTGGTCGAACTCATCGCTCTCCACCGAAGTACCCGGGGCGGGACTCGAACCCGCACGCCCTGAGGGCAGCGCGGTTTAAACGCGCCGTGTCTGACCAGTTCCACCACCCGGGCGCCCAAGATCGTAAAGCGACGGGCGCCCGCCGCGCGAGACTCGTAGAGTCCACCCCGTGAGCGATCGCATCATCGGCGTCGACGTCGGCGGCACGAAGATCGCCGCCGCCGCGCTCGAAGGCGGGACGCTCGGGGAGGTCTCGCTCACCGCGACCGAGACGCACGAGACCGACCGGTTCCTCGACCAGCTCGCCGAGATCGTCACGGCGAAGGGGCGCGCGGACGCGATCGGCATCGCCGTTCCCTCCGTCGTCGACTTCGCGACGGGCAGCGCCAAGTTCAGCGTCAACGTCCCGCTCCAGCACGTCCCGCTGCGCGAGGTGCTCTCCGAGCGCCTGAACGGGACCCCCGTCTTCGTCGACAACGACGCGACGTGCGCCGCGCTCGCCGAGGCCCTCGACGACGACCAGCAGCCGGTGGCGAAGGTCGTCGTGATGATCACCGTCGGCACCGGCGTCGGCGGCGGGGTCGTGCTGAACGGGAGGATCTTCCGCGGCGCCACCGGCGCGGCGCCCGAGCTCGGGCACATGATCATCGCGGCGGACGTCCGCAACGGCGCGCCGCCGGCACCCGAGAGGTTCCCGCACCCCGACGCGCTCGAGTCCTGGGCGGCCGGGCGGGAGCTGGACGAGCTCGGCACCGAGCGCGGGATCGGCAAGGGCCCCGAGGTGGTCGAACGCGCCAAGGCGGGGGACGAGCAGGCGATCGACGCCATCCGCATCGTTGGCGAGCGCCTCGGAGTGGGGATAGCCAACGTGTTGAACCTCTTCGACCCCGACCTGATCGTGATCGGCGGCGGCGTGTCGACGGCCGGCGAGCTGCTGACCGGGCCCGCCGAGGCGGCCGCCCGGCGACTCGCCCTGCCGGGCGTCGGAGAGAAGACCAGGATCGAGCTCGCGCGGCACGGCGTCCACGCCGGCGTAAGAGGGGCCGCCCTCCTGGCCGCGCAGGAGCTGCACGCAATCGAGAGGACCGCATGAGCACCTCAGCCGTCAACGTCAACCCCCGCCTCGCCGCGCTCGTCGCGGCCGGCACCGCCCCCTGGCTCGACTCGATCGAGCACGAGCTCATCGTCAGCGGCGAGCTCGCCCGCCTGCGCGACGAGCTGTGCCTGCGCGGCGTCACGTCGAACCCTGCGATCTTCGAGAAGGCGATCCTCGGCGCCGACGCCTACGACGACACGATCGCCAAGCTCGCCCGCGAGGGCGCGGACGCCCGCCAGATCTTCCGGACGATCGCGGTCGCGGAGGTCGGCGCCGCCGCCGACGTCCTGCGCCCGGTCTACGACGAGCACACCGACGGCTTCGTCAGCCTCGAGGTCGACCCCGACCTCGCGTTCGACACCGACAAGACGCTGGGCCAGGCGCGCGAGTACTGGCAGGAGCTCGACCGCCCGAACATCTTCATCAAGATCCCGGCCACCGACGAGGGCGTCCCGGCCATCGAGGACGCGATCTACGAGGGCATCAACGTCAACGTCACGCTGCTCTTCAGCGTCGAGTCCTACGCGAACGTCGCCGAGGCGTACATCAAGGGGCTCGAGCGCCGCCACGCCGAGGGCAAGAGCATCGACGTCCACAGCGTCGCGAGCTTCTTCGTCAGCCGCGTCGACACCGAGGTCGACAAGCGCCTGGAGGACCTCGACCGCACCGACCTGCGCGGGATCGCCGCCGTCGCCAACGCGCGCGCGGCGTACAAGAAGTTCCAGGAGATCTTCGAGGGCGACCGCTTCGCCGAGCTGCGCGCGGCGGGGGCGAACGTCCAGCGCCCGCTGTGGGCGTCGACCGGCGTCAAGGACCCGGCGTATCCCGACACGAAGTACGTCGACACGCTCGTCGCGCCGCACACGGTCAACACGATGCCGATGGACACCCTGAAGGCCACGGCCGACCACGGCGACATCCAGCCGGACACCGCGCTGGAGGACCCCACCGAGGACCTCCGGAAGCTCGCCGACGCCGGCATCGACATGGAGGACGTCACCAAGAAGCTCCTCAGCGACGGCGTCGACAAGTTCGTCACGCCGATGGAGAAGCTGCTCGAGGGGATCGAGAGCAAGCGGAGCCAGGTGTGAGCGACGCGTCGCTGCTCTTCGCCGCGGACATCCCCGGCGCGCTCGCGGACGCCGTGAGCGCCGAGGCCGAGCGCGCCCGCGCCGAGGACGTCGTGCGGCGCGTCTGGGAGAAGGACCCGACGCTGTGGGGCGGCGACGCCGGCACGCCCGAGCTCGCCGACCGCCTCGGTTGGCTCGACATCGCCGGCCGGATGGCCGAGCAGGTCGACGACCTCGAGGCGTTCGCGCACGAGCTGAAGGACGAGGGCATCTCCGACGCGGTCGTCCTCGGGATGGGCGGGTCGAGCCTCGCGCCCGAGGTGTTCGCGCGCAGCTTCGAGCCGACGTGCCTGAACCTGCACGTGCTCGACTCCACCGACGCCGACGCGATCGCCGACGTCGAGAGCAGGACGAGCCCCGACACGACCGTCTACGTGGTCTCGACGAAGTCCGGCGGCACGATCGAGACGCGCTCGCTCGCCGATCACTTCTGGGCGCAGAAGCCGGACGGCCGGCACTTCGTCGCCATCACCGACCCCGGCTCGTCGCTGGAGACGCTCGCGCAGGAGCGCGGGTTCCGCCGCACCTTCCTCGCCGACCCCGAGATCGGCGGGCGCTACAGCGCCCTGAGCCCGTTCGGCATCGTGCCCGCGGCGCTGATGGGCGCCCCGCTCCAGGCGCTGCTCGACGGCGCGGCCGTGGCCGAGGAGGCCGCGCGCGGCGCGGAGGACAGCCCCGCGCTGACGCTCGGCGTCGCGCTGGGCGCGCTCGCAAAGGAGGGGCGGGACAAGCTCACCCTCGTCGTGACCGAGTCGATCGCGTCGTTCGGGCTGTGGGCCGAGCAGCTCGTCGCGGAGTCGACCGGCAAGCACGGCCGCGGGATCCTGCCGGTGGCCGACGAGCCGCTCGGCGCGGCGGACGAGTACGGCGACGACCGCGTCTTCGTGCACCTGCGCGGCGAGGGCGACGACGAGCTCGACGGCCTGCTCGCCGCCGGCCACCCCGTCTTCATGGTCACCGTCCGCGGCCCCGAGGACCTCGGGCGGATCTTCTTCGCCGCCGAGTTCGCGACCGCGGTCGCCGGCTGGTCGCTCGCGCTGAACCCGTTCGACCAGCCCAACGTCCAGGAGGCCAAGGACAACACGTCCAGGGCGCTGGAGGAGGGAGCGCAGGAGCCGTACGCCGAGCCGCGCGAGGCGATCGCGACTCTGCTCGAGGGCGCCGAGCCGCCGGCCTACGTCGCGATCATGGCCTACGCGCCGCCGAGCGCGGAGGTCGACGCGGCGGCCGCCGAGCTGCGCACCGCGATCCGCGCGCGCACGAAGGCGACGACGACGTTCGGCTACGGGCCGCGCTTCCTGCACTCCACCGGCCAGTACCACAAGGGCGGCACGGCGACCGGGCGCTTCCTGCAGCTCGTGCACGACGCCGGCGAGGACAAGCCGATCCCAGACAAGGCGTTCACGTTCGAGCAGCTCAAGCACGCGCAGGCGGTCGGCGACGCGCGCACGCTGCGCGCCCACGGCCTGCCGGCCGAGCGCGTGCGGCTCGACGGCGACCCGGCCGAGGCAATCCGCCGGCTGGCGGGGGAGGTGGGCTGATGCAGATCGGCTTCGTCGGGCTGGGGAAGATGGGCGGCAACATGGTCCACCGCATCCATCGCGACTCCGACCACCAGGCGGTCGCGTTCGACTTCAGCGAGGAGGCGCGCGAGCGAGCGGAGGGCCACGGCGCGCAGGGCGCGGCCTCGCTCGAGGAGCTCGTCGAGAAGCTCGACGCGCCCCGGTCAGTGTGGGTGATGGTCCCCGCCGGCGAGCCGACCGAGCAGACGGTCACGAAGCTCGGCGAGCTGCTCGACGAGGGCGACACGATCATCGACGGCGGCAACTCGAAGTGGACCGACGACAAGCGCCGCGCCGACGACCTCGGCGCGAAGGGCATCCACTACGTCGACGTCGGCACGAGCGGCGGCGTGTGGGGGCTGGACGTCGGCTACTGCATGATGGTCGGCGGGCCCGACGAGGCGGTGGAGCGGCTGAGCCCGATCCTCGACGTCCTCGCCCCGCCGAGCGACGAGGAGCACGGCCCGGGGTGGGCGCACTTCGGCCCGAGCGGCGCCGGCCACTACGTGAAGATGGTCCACAACGGGATCGAGTACGGCCTGATGCAGGCGTACGCCGAGGGCTTCGACCTGTTCGACAAGAGCGAATTCGACCTCGACAAGGCCAAGATCGCCCACCTGTGGATGCAGGGCTCGGTCGTGCGCTCGTGGCTGTGCGAGCTCGCGGCGCGCGCGTTCGAGCAGGAGGGCAACGACCTCGGTGGCCTGACCGCGCACACCGACGACTCCGGCGAGGGGCGCTGGACGATCGAGGACGCGATGGACAAGGACGTCCCGACGCCCGTCATCACCGCCTCGCTCTACGCGCGCTTCTACAGCCGCGGCAACGGCGACTTCACCCACCGGATGCTCTCCGCGCTGCGGGCGCAGTTCGGCGGCCACGCGGTCACGAGGAAGTAGCGGGGGCGGGATGAGCGCCACGGCGGAGCCCCAGGCCAACCCGCTCTCCGAGGGCCTGGAGCGCCTGCCGGTCCACCCGACGACGCTCGTCATCTTCGGCGCGACCGGCGACCTCGCCCGCCGCAAGCTCCTGCCCGCCATCTACAACCTCGCCCACGAGGGCGCGCTGCCCGAGCGCTTCCAGCTCGTCGGCGCCTCGCGCGGCGAGATGAGCGACGACGAGTTCCGCGAGCAGGCGGTCGACTCGATCAAGCGCTTCTCGCGCCGCGAGCCGGACGAGGACGTGCTCGGCCGCATGGTCGACGGCATCCGCTACGTCGTCGCGCCGTTCGACGATCCCGGCGGCTACGAGCGCCTCGACAAGACGCTGCAGGAGCTCGACGAGGCGGCGGGCGTCCCGCTCAACCGCTGCTTCTACCTCTCGACGGCGCCCTCGTTCTTCCCGGTCATCGTCGAGCACCTCGGCGCGCAGGGGCTGCACCGCCACGAGGAGGCGGAGGTCCGCGTCGTCATCGAGAAGCCGATCGGCCACGACCTCGAGTCGGCGCAGGAGCTGAGCCGGCGCGTGCTGGCGGTGGTCGAGGAGCAGCAGGTCTTCCGCATCGACCATTACCTCGGCAAGGAGACCGTCCAGAACATGCTCGCGTTCCGCTTCGCGAACGGGCTGTTCGAGCCGGTCTGGAACCGCAACTACATCGACAACGTCCAGATCACGGCGTCGGAGGACATCGGGATCGGGACCCGCGCCGGCTACTACGACCAGTCGGGCGCGCTGCGCGACCTCGTCCAGAACCACATGCTCCAGCTGCTCACGCTGCTGGCCATGGAGCCGCCGGTGCAGTTCACCGCCGACCAGGTGCGCGACGAGAAGGTCAAGGTGCTGCGGTCGATCCCGCCGCCGGTCCCCGAGCGCATCGAGGAGGTCGCGGTCCGCGCGCAGTACGCGGCGGGCGTCGTGGCCGGGGAGGAGGCCCCCGGCTACCTGGACGAGCCGGACGTGCCCGACGACTCGAAGACGGAGACGTACGCGGCGCTGCGCCTCGAGGTCGACAACTGGCGGTGGGCCGGCGTCCCGTTCTACCTGCGCACCGGCAAGCGGCTGGCGCGCAAGGTGACCGAGATCGCGGTGACGCTCAAGCCCGTCCCGCACCTCGCCTTCCAGCAGGCGGGCTCGGTGGGCGTCAAGCCGAACGAGCTCGTCTTCACCGTCCAGCCGAACGAGGGCGTCTCCCTGTCGCTGGGCGCCAAGATCCCGGGCACCCGGATGTCGATCCGCCCGGTGAACATGGAGTTCCTCTACGGGACGAGCTTCCTGTCGCAGTCGCCCGAGGCCTACGAGCGCCTCCTGCTCGACGCGATGCGCGGCGACGCGACGCTGTTCACGCGCGTGGACGAGGTCGAGGCGCAGTGGCGGATCATCGACCCGGTGCTGAAGGGCTGGGCAGCGCTGGACGGCGACGTGCCGGAGTACGAGGCCGGGACGCAGGGGCCGGAGGAGGCCCGCGCGCTGTTGCGCGGCGAGGACCGGTGGCGGCGGATCTGAGCCATGTCCGACGCCGTCTGGAGCGAGGAGGACACCAGCCCGTCGAAGATCGAGGCCGCGCTGCGCACCATGGAGGCCGAGCGCCATCAGGAGGACCGTGCCGTTCCCGCGCGCGTGCTCAACCTCGTCACGATCGTCGACCGCGAGTGGCGCGGCGAGGTGGAGAACCGGCTCTCGAAGGTGGGGCGCTACCACGCCTCGAGGACCGTGCTGTGCGCCGTCGAGCCGGGCCGGACGAAGCTCTCCGCGCGGGCCAGCGCGCACGTCGACGGCGACGCGGTGCGCGAGCACGTGCTGCTCGAGCTGGGCGAGCAGCACCTCGAGCGCCTCGACCGGATCCTCGACCCGCTGGTCATCACCGACGTGGCGACCGCGGTGTGGGCGCCGCACGGCCACGACGTCGGCGTGGACGCCCTGTGCGGCCTCGCGCAGGTCGTGCTGCGCGACTCGGTGGACGAGCCCGATCCGCACCGCGCGCTCGACCGCGCCGCCGAGCTGTCGGAGCGCACGTACGTCGTCGACCTCGCGTGGCTGCGCACCACGCCGTGGCGCGAGCGGATCGCCGCGACGTTCGACCCGCCGCCGTGGCAGGGGCACCTGCGCAAGATCAGCGCCGTGACGATCCGCCACCACCCGGACTCGACGGTCGCGGCGCTGCTGCTCTTCGGCTGGCTCTCCAGCCGCCTCGGCTGGGAGCCCTCCGCGCTGACCGCGGGCGACGGCGCGCTGCACGGCCGCGCGCGCGCCCGGCGCGGCGACGTGCGGCTGCGCACCGAGCCGACCGAGCAGGGCGTGCGCGGCCTGGCCGGCGTGACGCTGGAGACCGCCGACGGGATGGTGCTGGCGCTCGACCGCGGCAGGGGCGGGCTGCAGGCGCGGCGGCGCTTTCCCGACGGGAACGAGGCGGAGTGGACGGTGCTCGGCGCCTCGCGCGGCGAGCCGGGGATCCTCGGCGAGGGGATACGGCAGGCGCTGCTGCGCGACCCGACGTACGGCCCCGCGCTGAGCGCGGCGAGGGCCTTCGCCGGGTGACGGCGTTCACGGTCCTCCCCGATCCCGAGGCGGCCGCGCGGCACGTCGCGGCGCAGGTGCCCGCGCGCGGGCACGTCGCGCTCGCCGGCGGGACGTCGCCGCGCCGCGCCTACGAGCTCGCCGAGCCCGGCGAGGCGGAGTTCTGGCTCGTCGACGAGCGGTGCGTGCCGAACGACCACCCGGAGTCCAACGGGCTGATGCTGCGCCAGTCGCTCGGCGAGGGCGCGCACGTGCGCGCGGCGCGCGGCGAGCTCGGCCCGGAGGACGCCGCCTGGCTCTACGCGCGCGAGCTGGTCGCCGCGCTCGGCGACGAGCCGGTCTTCGACCTCGTCGTCCTCGGGCTCGGGCCGGACGGGCACATCGCGTCGCTCTTCCCCGACCACCCGGAGGCGTGGTCGCGGCACGCGCCGGTGATCGCCATCCGCCGGTCCCCGAAGCCGCCGCCCGAGCGCATTACCCTGACCCTCCCCGTGATCGCCCGTGCCCGCCACACCGTCCTGCTCGTCACCGGCGACGGCAAGCGCGAGGCGCTCGCGCGGGTCTGTGCCCGCGACGAGGCGCTGCCGGTCTCGGCGCTCGGCGACGGGCTCGACGAGATCGTCTGCGACCGCGCCGCCGCGGGGTGAGGCGCTCGCGCCGCGCCGCCGCGCTCGCGGTCGCCGCGTGCGCGCTGCTGCCGTACGCCGCCGCCGGCACGGCCGCGCCCTCGTGCCGCGGCGCCGCGGCGCTGGATCCCGCGAACGGGTGCGGCTCGCCGCATCGCGTCAAGGTCACGCCGCACCCCGACGTCGCGGTGCTCGAGCACGGGCCCGCGTGCATCCGCACCCGCGCGGTGCAGGACCCCGGGGCTTCGTGCTGGTTCCCGACCGCCTCGCGCGGCCGGAAGACGACCGTCGCGCTCATCGGCGACAGCCACGCGCAGGTCTGGCGGGCCGTCGTCGATCCGCTCGCGGCGTCGCAGCGGCGCCGCGCCGTCAGCCTCACGCTGGCGAGCTGCCCGTTCGCGCACGTCGACCGGATCAACGTGAGCGAGGAGCGCAAGGCCGACTGCTACGCGTGGGGCGACCGCGTCAACGCCTGGCTGCAGCGCTACCCCGCGGTACGCACGGTCTACTTCATCAACTCGTCGACGTACGTCTTCGCGCCGTCCGGCGAGCAGACCGGGTTCGACCGCGGCGTCGCCGGCTACCGCGCCGCCTTCGAGGCGCTGCCGCCGTCGGTGCAGCACGTCGTCGTGATCAGGGACAACCCGCACATGCGCTACGACACGAACGCGTGCGTGGCCCGGGCGATCTCGCGCCGCCGCCGCCCCGGGCCGGCGTGTGCGCTGCCCCGCGACGAGGCGCTGCGGCCCGACCCCGCCGCCGAGGCCGCGTCGCAGCTCGGCGGGCGGGCGCAGGTCGTCGACCTGACGCGCTTCTTCTGCGACGAGCGCCTGTGCTACCCGGCGCTGGGCGGGGTGCTGGTCTACCGCGACGCCCAGCACCTCGCTCGCGACTACGGCCGCAGCCTGTGGCGCTACCTCCGCGCGAGCCTCCCGGCTAGCGCTTGAAGCTGCGCATCGCCCGGCGCAGCGTGTTGTACGCGGGGCGCTTGCTCCCGTCCTTGCGGATGAGCCCGGCGTCGAACCGCAGGCTCTTGTCGCAGTCGGTGCTGAAGAAGTTGAACGGGTACAGGCGCTTGACGTACTTGCGGTACTTCTTGGCCAGAGAGAACATCTTCGCGACGGCCTTGGCCTGACGCTTCTCGGCCTTGGCCGGGTTGGCCGGGTCGCAGTCCAGGCCGCGCGACGGCACAAGGCGCCCCGAGCCCGCGGGCCGCTCGGACTGCAGCAGCGAGATCCCGCCGGTCTCGGTCATCCAGAACTGCGCGCGGCGGTTGTACTTGCGGACGCCGTTGATGATCAGCCGCGTGTTGTTCTTGTTGCGGTTGGTGTCGCCGTAGTTGTGCATCCCGACGATCTTCGCCAGCGACTTCTTCTTGCCCAGCGCGCGGTAGAAGCCCTTGATGTAGCCGTTGATGTTGCCGGCGTCCAGGAGGTCGAGTGCGACGATCGTGCAGCCGCGGCACACCGAGCGCAGCGCGAGGAAGTACTTCGCGGTGCGCGACGCCTTGTTGAAGACCGGCTGCGTCTTCGAGTTGGCCTCGTTCCAGACGCCCCAGTCCGGCACCGAGGCGCGGCCCTGCGTGCCGCGGCGGTACATCTTCACGAGCGCCCTGACCTTCTTCTTGTACACCGAGGGCGACGGGGCGCTGTCGCTGAAGACGCCGTCGAGGTGGAAGAGCGGCCGCACCCGGGCCTGCTTCGCCGCAATGAGCCACTCGTTCGCGAGCCGCAGCTTCTCCGGGCTGTCGATCGCGTCCCACGAGATGAAGTACCGCGCCTTCTTGATCTTGAGCGCCTTGAAGTTCGCGTTGTTGAAGGTCTCCGGGCTCTGGTCGCCGATGCCCACGGCGATGTTGGTCTTCGCCTCGCCGGCGGCGGGCAAGGCCAGCACCGCGACGATCGCGACGATCGCGGCGAGCAGGGTGATCGGCGTCTTGGACGACATGCGCGGAAGCTTCCTCCTGGGAGAATGGGCGGTGTCGGAACCCGCCGGAGACGGCGAAGTTGCGCGTCCGTGCGCCTCTGCGAGCACGGTAGCGCGACGGTTCCCTTTTGACATTGTGTGACGGCGCTCACTACCGTCCCGGCACGTTTTTGAACTGGGGCGCGGGGGGCGGCGCCTCGAAGGGGAGGCAGGAACCTGCGCAACTCAAGGCAGATCGGTCGCGTACTCGCGATCGCGGCACTCGTTGCCGCGGTGGCTGTCGTCGCCGTCGTGCTCCTCAAGGGGAGCGGCGACGACTACGTCGTGTACGCCGAATTCGAGAACGCCTCCCAGCTCGTGCGCGGCAACGAGGTCCGCATCGCGGGCGAGCAGATCGGCAGCGTCGACGACATCGAGCTGACCAACCACGGCGGTGCCCGGGTCAAGCTCAAGATCACCAAGGGCGCCTACACCCCGCTGCGCGAGGGCACCCACGCCGTCATCCGCCTCACCTCGCTGTCCGGCGTCGCCAACCGGTACGTGGACCTGCAGCTCGCCGGCGCCCGCGGCACGAAGATCGACGACGGCGGCATGATCCGCGCGACCGAGACGACCTCCGCGGTCGACCTCGACCAGCTCATCAGCACGTTCGACAAGGACGCGCGCCGCGACCTGCAGGGCGTCATCCGCGGGTTCGGCACGCAGTACAGCGGCAGGACGCGCGAGGCCAACCGCGGCTGGCTGTACCTCAACCCGCAGCTCATCGCGACCAGCCGCCTGTTCGAGGAGCTGACGCGCGACACGCCGTCGCTCGAGCGCTTCATCGTCTCCTCCGACGAGCTCGTCACCACGCTCGCCGCGCGCAAGGACGACCTCAGCGGCCTGGTCAACAACCTCGCCGACTTCACCGGCGACCTCGCCGCCAAGCGCACGGACCTCGCCGACGCGATCCACCAGCTGCCCCCGTTCATGCGCCGCGCCAACACGACGTTCGTCAACCTGCGCTCGGCGCTCGACGAGCTGCGCCCGCTCGTCGAGGAGTCCAAGCCCGTCGCCAAGCGCCTGCGCCCGTTCTTCGCCGAGCTGCGCCCGCTCGCCCAGGACGCGCGGCCGACGATCCGCGACCTGTCGAAGCTCGTCCGCCAAGCGGGCGAGGACAACGACCTCGTCGACCTCACCGCGGGCCAGGTGCCGCTGCGCGACATCGCCATCGGCCCCGTCCAGGCCAACGGGAAGGAGCGCCGCGGCGCGTTCCCCGAGTCGGTCGACGCGCTCAAGGAGTCCGTCCCCGAGCTGGCCTACGCCCGCCCCTACTCGGTCGACCTCACCGGCTGGTTCGACGACTTCGGCCACTCCGGCCTCTACGACGCGCTCGGCGGCGTCAGCCGCGTCGGCACGTACATCAACGCCTTCTCGCAGATCGACGGCATCCTGCGTCCGATCCCGCAGGAGCTGCGCCCGAGCATCAACAACATCAACACCCGCGGGGACCAGCGCAACCGCTGCCCCGGCGCCGCCGAGCACCCGGCCGACGACAAGTCGAACCCGTGGAAGCCGAGCGAGGACTACAACTGCGACCCCAACCAGATCCTGCCGGGGAAGTAGATGAAGCGGATCCTCCTCATCGGGCTCCTCCTCGTCGTCGGCGCGGCCTTCGTCGGGCTGTCCACGGGCGCGAAGGAGGAGGAGGGCCTCGGCGAGTACAAGGTCGAGCTCGACAACGCCTTCGGCCTGATCGAGGGCGGCGACTTCAAGGTCGCCGGCGTGCGCGCCGGCAAGCTCAAGAAGCTCGACGTCGACATGAAGACCAAGCGGGCGATCGTCACCTTCGACGTGACCGAGACGGGCTTCGGGTCGCTGCGCGAGGACGCCCGCTGCGAGGTCCAGCCGCAGTCGCTCGTCGGCGAGTACTTCATCAACTGCAACCCCGGCACCTCGAAGAAGAAGCTCGAGCCGGGCAGCATGATCAAGGTCGAGCGGACGTCGTCGACCGTCCCGCCGGACCTCGTCGCGAACATCATGCGCCGCCCGCGCCGCGAGCGCCTGCGGCTGATCATCAACGAGCTCGGCGCCACCGTCGCCGGCAACGCCGAGAACCTCAACGAGACGCTGCGCCGCGCGAACCCGGCCCTGCGCGAGACGAACAAGGTCCTCAACATCCTGGCCAAGCAGAACCAGGTGCTCGCCGACCTGACGCGCGACGCCGATCGCGTCGTCGCCGCGCTGTCGGACAACCGCCGCGACGTCTCGCGCTGGGTCCTCGAGGCGCGCGACACCGCCCGGACGTCGGCCGAGCGCGACGACGACATCCGCCGCGGGTTCCAGAAGCTGCCCACCTTCCTGGCCGAGCTGCAGCCGACGATGCTCGAGCTGGGCAGGACGGCCGACCGCCAGGGGCCGGCGCTGCAGAACCTCGCCGCCAGCGCCGACCAGCTCGACCAGCTCTTCCGCAACCTGCCGCCCTTCGCCGACGCCACGCGGCCGGCGCTCAAGGCGCTCGGCGAGGCGTCGAAGACCGGCAGCCAGGCGGCGGGCCCCGCGCGCGAGACGGTCAAGCAGCTGAGCAACTACGCCGAGGGCGTGCCCGAGCTGGGCAAGAACCTGGCGATCATCCTCGAGCACCTCGACGACCGCAAGAACGCGATCGAGGACGACCCGCGCAGCCCGGGCGGCAAGGGCTACACCGGCCTTGAGGCGCTGCTGCAGTACACGTTCGACCAGACGCTCGCCGTCAACCTCCACGACGGCGAGACGCACATCCTGCAGGCGCAGGTCTTCGAGGGCACGTGCGCGCCGTACGCCGACAAGGCGAGCGGCGCCAAGGTGGCCGACCAGTGCGGCCGCTTCCTCGGCCCGAACACCCTGGGCGTCAAGACGACCGACCCGACGGCGCCGCCGAACTGGGACGGCAACGACCAGGGCCCGGAGTCGGACGACCCGAACAACCGCAGGCGCACCGCGCCCGTCGATCGCGACCTCGCCACCGACCGGCGCAGCCGCCGCGGCGGCAGCGGGCCGGGCGCCGGTGACGGCGGCGGCTCCGGCGACGGCGGCTCGGGTTCCGGCGGCGGCGGGGACGCCGGCGGCGGGTCGGGCTCCAAGCCGGACGCAAAGCCGCCCGTGAACCTGCCCAAGCTCGACGACATCCTGCCCGGCGCCGGCGGTGGCGGCGACGCGCCGAAGCCGCCGCAGGTCGCGCCGCCGGCCGTGCGCGACCTGCCGAACCTCGGCACCGCCGCGGCGCGCGAGCGCGACGAGAAGAAGAACAACGAGCAGCTCATGGAGTTCCTCCTCGGCTCATGAGACGCGGCAGCGCATCCATCGTCGCCAACCCCGTCCTCGTCGGGGCGGTCACCACGCTCGTCGTGGTGGTCGCGGTGTTCCTCGCGTACAACGCGAACAACGGCCTGCCGTTCGTCCCGTCGCGGACGGTGTACGTCGAGCTGCCCGACGGCGCCGAGGTCAACAAGGGCGTCGAGGTCCGCGAGGGCGGCTTCCGCATCGGCGTGGTCGAGGACCTCAAGCCCGGCCGCCTGCGCAACGGCAAGGTCGGCGCGATCATCCAGCTCAAGCTCGACGAGAGCGCCTCGCCCTACCCGGTGGACTCCAAGATCCTCGTCCGCCCGCGCGCGCCGCTCGCGCTGAAGATCATCCAGTTCGAGCGTGGCACGAGCAAGAAGGACCTGCCCGACGGCGCGCGGATCCCCGCCGACCAGACGCGGATCGCCACCGACCTCGACGAGCTCTACAACATCTACGACGCGCCGACGCGCGAGGGCACCGAGCGCAACCTGACCGGCTTCGGCACCGCGTTCGCCGGCCGCGGCCAGGACCTCAACACGACGATCCAGCAGCTGCCGCGGCTGCTCGGCGTCCTGCGGCCCGTCATGGCCAACCTCTCCGACGAGCGCACGCACCTGCCGAACTTCTTCAAGGAGCTCGGGGACTTCACGCGCGTCGTCGCGCCGGTGGCCGACGAGTGGGCGCACTCGTTCACGGCGCAGGCCGACACCTTCGACGCGATCTCGCGCGACCCGCAGGCGCTCAAGGACACGATCTCCAAGAGCCCGCCGACGATGCAGACGTCGATCGAGTCCTTCCGCGTCCAGCGCCCGTTCCTGCGCGACACGGCCGCGATGTCCGCGGACCTCGACGCGGCGGCGAGCGAGCTGCGCCTCGCGCTGCCGGACCTCAACCGCGCGCTCGAGGTCGGCACGCCGGTCACACGCCGCTCGGTCGAGCTCAACGACGAGCTGCAGGAGACGATGGGCGCGCTGCGCGACCTCGCCAACTCGCCGACGACCAACGGCGCGATCCGCGGCCTGACGGCGACGGTGACGACGCTCAACCCGACGCTGCGCTACGTCGGCCCGTTCGTCACCGGCTGCAACTACTGGAACATCTTCTGGACCGTCGTCGCCGAGCACTTCTCGGCGCCGACCCCGATCGGCCAGGCCCAGCGCGTGCTGCTCAACAGCACTTCCCACCAGAACGACAGCGTGAGCGCGTTCGGCGCGAACGAGCCGGCCAACGGCAAGGGCCTCAAGGAGCCCGACGGCATCCGCCAGTACGCGCACTACAACGCCGCGGGCAGCGACGCGATCATGCCCGACGGCCGCCTCGACTGCACCGCCGGCCAGCAGGGCTACCCCTACGGCGCCAACAAGGAGAACGGCGACTTCTACAAGCGCACGGTCTACGACCAGCTGCTGAACAAGTTCCCGGGCGAGGCGCCGGTCAAGGGCGGGACGTTCGAGAAGTGGGACAAGCAGGGCCGCGGCTCCGGCCAGCGCCCGCCGCGGCTGCCCGAGGGCCAGACGTTCACGACGATCCCCGGCGGCCGCGCCGCGCACACCGACTACGACAACGAGTTCCTGCGGCGGGTGGGCCACCCATGAGGCGCAACGTCAAGCGCGGCCTGAGCTACGAGGCGGTGGCGATCATCGCCGTCATCGTGACCGTCGTCGTCACGTACCTGGCCTTCACGAAGGAGATCCCCTTCCGGGGCAAGTACGACGTCGAGGCGCTCGTGCCGAACGCGCAGAACCTCAAGCCGGGCGCCAAGGTCCGCATCGCCGGCGTCGACGTCGGCAAGGTGTCCAAGGTCGAGGGCGTCGAGCCGGGCGAGGGGGAGCTGGGCGCCGCGCGGATCAAGCTCGAGATCGCCGACAAGGCGCGGCCGATCCACAAGGACGCGACGCTCAAGATCCGCCCGCGCATCTTCTTCGAGGGCAACTTCTTCGTCGACCTGCAGCCCGGGTCGCCGTCGGCGCCCGAGCTCGGCGACGGCGAGACGATCCCGCTCGGCCAGGCGTCGAACGCGACCCAGTTCGACCAGATCCTCACCGCGCTGCAGTCGAACACGCGCGAGGACCTGCGCAACGTCCTCGCCGAGCTGAACAAGGCGTACTCGAACGGCGGCTCGGCGGCCATCAACCGCACGACGCGGTACTGGGAGCCGGCCTACAAGAACACGGCGATCGTCAACGACGCGATGCACGGGCGCTTCGAGCACGACCTGTCGGGCTACGTGAAGGGCGCGGGCGTCGTGGCCAAGGCGCTGACGCGCAACAAGCCCCAGCTGCAGAACCTCATTACCGACCTGAAGATCACCGCCGGGGCGTTCTCCGCCGAGGGCGACGAGCTGCAGCGGGCGCTCGGCGAGCTGCCGCGCACGCTGCGCGTCGGCCAGACCGCGCTCGCCGCGCTGAACGACGCCTTCCCGCCGCTGCGCCGGTTCGTGCGCGCGCTGCGCCCCGGCGTGCGGTCGAGCCTGCCGGCCATCAACGCGCAGATCCCGTTCGTCCGCCAGCTCCGCGGCCTCGTGGGCGAGGACGAGCTGCGCGGCCTGGCCGCCGACCTGCGGCCGACCGTGCCCGCGCTCGCGCAGCTGAACAAGGCCACGATCCCGCTGCTCGAGCAGGTCCGCCCCGCGTCGAGCTGCCAGAACGAGGTCATCCTGCCGTGGAGCCACGACAAGATCGTCGACGAGGACTTCCCGTCGGTCGGCCCGATCTTCGAGGAGCAGCCCAAGCCGCTCGTCGGCCTGTCGGGCGAGAGCCGCGCGTTCGACGCCAACGGCCAGTACTTCCGCGTCTCGCTGAACTCCGCGCAGTACGCCACGACGCTCGGCGGCGGCAAGTTCCTGCTCACCGACCGCCCGCCGGCGGGCGCGAACCCGCCGAAGCCGGCCGGCCGCTCGCCGCTGCGGCCCGACGTCCCGTGCGAGACGCAGGAGCAGCCCGACCTGCGCACGAAGGAGGGGGCGCCGCCGGCCTCGTTCAAGGTGCGGCCCGCCCCGGCGGACATCGAGAAGAAGTCGCGTGAGATCGCCGCCACCTGGCTGAAGGGCGAGCTGATCAGGACGGGCAAGTACGGCGAGCTGAAGGTCTCCGACAAGCCCGTCCTCCCGTCCGACATCGCGAAGATCGGCAAGGGGGGGCGCTAGCCGTGAAGAAGGCGATCCGCGACCACGCACGCGACTTCGCGGCCATCATCGTCCTGGCGATCATCGCCATCGGCGTCGGCGGCTACATCCTCGCCAACCAGCGGCTGCGCTTCCCGGTCGTCGAGGAGAAGCCGCAGACGATCAAGGCCGAGTTCTCCACGGCGCAGGCCGTCATGCCGGGCCAGGGCCAGACCGTCCGCGTCGCCGGCGTGAAGATCGGCGACGTCGGCAAGGTCGAGCTCAAGGAGGGGCGCGCGATCGTCGAGCTGCAGATCCTCCCGAAGTACAAGGGGCTCATCCGCGAGGACGCGCAGGCGCTGCTGCGGCCCAAGACCGCGCTCAAGGACATGTTCATCGAGGTCACGCCGGGCGACGGCAAGGCGGCGAAGACGGGCTACACGCTGCCCGTCAAGAACACCGAGCCCGACGTCAACCCGGACGAGATCTTCGCGATGCTCGACGACGACACGCGCGACTACCTGCGCCTCCTGCTCGACGGCGCCGCGCGCGGGCTCAAGGGCCGCGGCGACGACCTGCGCGAGGTGTTCGAGCGCTTCGAGCCGACGCACCGCGACATCGCGCGCATCACGACCAAGGTGGCCGAGCGGCGCGAGAACCTGCGCAACCTCATCACGAACCTCAACAAGCTCAACACCGAGCTGGCGACCAAGGACGACGACCTGGCCCAGCTGGTCGACTCCTCGGCGCGGGTCTTCCGGGCGTTCGCCGCCGAGGACACGAACATCACCGAGGCCGTCGACCGGCTGCCCGAGGCGCTCGAGCAGACCACGGACACGCTCGGCAAGGTCGAGCGCTTCGCGAACATCCTCCGCCCGGCGACGGAGAAGCTCGCCCCGGCCGTCCGCAACCTCGACGCCGCGAACCGCTCGCTGATCCCGCTGGCCGAGGAGGGCACGCCGATCCTGCGCGACGAGGTGCGCCCGTTCGTCCGCGACATCCGCCCGCTGGTGCGCGACCTGCGCCCGACCGCGAGCCGGCTGGCCACGAGCACGCCGGACCTGACGCGCAGCTTCGTGGTCCTCAACCACCTCTTCAACATGCTCGGCTACAACAAGGACGGGCGCGAGGACCCGAGCAAGGCCACGCGCGACGAGGGCTACCTGTACTGGATCGCGTGGCTCGGCCACGTCGGCGGCTCGCTCTTCTCCACGTCGGACAACGGCGGCACGCTCCGGCCCACCGCCATCCAGGCGACCTGCCAGACGATCAAGAACACGATCAGCGAGGAGCCGGAGCTCGGCTTCCTGCAGAACCTGACCGGCGCGATCTTCGACCCGCGCGTCTGCCCGGAGGGCGCCGACAACGTCCTGCTCGACCAGCTGCAGAACCAGGTCCTCAACAGCCTGCCCGACCTCCCGCTGCCGCGGGGCGCCAAGCACCGCCGGGGAGGGAAGCGCTAGTGCAGAAGCAGGCACCGACCCTCGGCCGGCTGCTCACGATGGTGCTCTTCGCGCTGTCGTGCTTCGGGCTGCTGCTCTTCCTCTGGCTCGCCTTCGGCGGCCCGGTCCCGCTCAAGCCGAAGGGCTACCAGTTCACGGTCGCGGTCCCCGAGGCCAACCAGCTGGCCATCGAGGCCGACGTGCGCAGCTCCGGCGTCCCCGTCGGCAAGGTCAAGGCGCTCGAGCAGGCGCCGCACGGCAACCAGAGCCTCGTGACGATCGAGCTGGACCGCAAGTACGCGCCGCTGTGCGAGGACGCGCGCATCATCCAGCGCCAGAAGACGATCCTCGGCGAGAAGTATCTCGAGATGACGCGCGGCGCGCCGGGCTGCAAGCACGTCAAGGAGGGCGGCCGCCTGCCGGACGCGCGCGTCGACAACACGGTCGAGCTCGACGAGGTGCTGGACCTGCTCGACAAGCCGACCCAGCAGTTCTTCCGCGCCTGGCAGCAGGACACCGGGCAGGCGGTCACCGACCGCGGCGGCGACCTCAACAACGCCTTCGGCAACCTCCCGCGGTTCGTGGCCAGCGGCAGCGACGTGCTCGAGGTCCTCAACGACCACGACCGCGCGGTGCGCGGGCTCGTGCGCAACACGGGGGTCGTGTTCGGCGCGCTGACCGAGCGCGAGAACCAGCTGCGGCGGCTGATGGTCAACACCGACCAGGCGTTCACGGCGACGGCCAGCGAGAAGGAGGCGCTCGCCGAGACGTTCTCGATCTTCCCGACGTTCCTCGACGAGTCCAAGGCGACGATGGTCGACCTCGAGTCGTTCTCGCGCCAGACGCGCCCGCTCGTGCGCGATCTGCGGCCGGCGCTGCACGACCTGCGCCCGACGCTGCACGACGTCCGGCTGCTGGCGCCCGACCTGACGAACTTCTACCGCGACCTCGACCCGCTGATCACGGTCTCCAAGCGCGGCCTGCCGGCGCTGCGGGACGTGCTGAAGGGCGCCGACCCGCTGCTCGGCCAGCTCCAGCCGTTCCTCGAGCAGCTCAACCCGATCCTCGAGTGGCTGGAGTACCACCAGCACACGATCACCGACTTCTTCTCCAACGGCGGCGGCGCGGTCATCGACACCGTCGGCGGGCTGCAGACCGAGGAGGAGCGCGGGCACTACCTCGGCCAGTTCGGCGTGACCGGCAACGAGACGTTCAACGCGCTGCAGCCGTCGCGGCCCGCGGAGCAGCGCGGCAACGCCTACCCCGACCCGACGATGGTCCTCGGCGACGAGGTCAGCAAGCGCTTCATGATCGCCAACTGGGACTGCTCGAACACCGGCAAGCCGGGCAACGGCGACTACATGACGCAGAAGGGCGACACGTCCGACATCCCGTCGTGCTGGGAGAAGCGCCTGCCCGGGCCCACGCGCTTCCCGCACATCCAGGCGGCCGACTACTCCAAGGGGGGCTGAGATGCCTGAAGTGACGTTGCTGCGCGAGCGCGGCCACGGCGCCGAGATGGCGCTGGTCGTGGTGGTGCCGATCATCTACGGCGCGATCACCGGGTACTTCCTGGGCGAGTCCGAGGGCGTCTACACGGTGCTGGCGCTGCTGGGCATCCTGGGTGGGTTCGTCGCCGGGTACGAGCACGAGGGCGGGCTCGAGGGCTTCTACCGCGGGCTGCTCGGCGGGCTGCTGTTCGGCGTCGCGATCCTCACCGCGAACGGGATCGCCGACAAGGCGCCGAAGGCCGACCTGCCCGATCCGGAGATCCTGCTGATCACGATCACGGCCGCGTTCGGCGCGGGGCTCGGCGCGCTCGGCGGATGGCTGCGCACGCGCCGTGACCGGAAGGCCACGGCGCGGGCGTAAGGACGGCGGGGCGGTCGCGCTACGCGACCGCGCTCGACGCGCCGCTCGCGGAGGCGGCGGCGCCGCACACCTCGAGCACGACGTCGGCCAGGCGCTCGTCGCCCTCGAAGGAGAGCCCTGAGCGGCTGCCGTTCGGGCTGAACGCCTCGATCCAGGCACGCTCGGAGCCGGTGACGCGGGCGCCGGCGTCGCCGGGCGCGTCGCGCTCGGCGATCGTCATGCCGCCGCGACCGACGGTCATCGCGTACGTGGCGTCGCCGCGGCTGCGGCCGGTGACCACGATCTCGACTGTGCCGGGCTTGGCGCGCGACGGGACCGGCAGGCCGGTGGCCGAGCGCAGGATGGCGCCGATGTCCACCGCCTCGCCGGGCCGTGGCGGGCTCCAGGCCCAGTCGTAGCCCCAGCGCGACAGCGCGCCGACGACCGGCAGCACCTCTCGGGCGCGCTCGGTCAGCTCGTAGTCGACGCGCGGCGGGACCTCGCGGTACCGCTGCCTGGTCAACAGTCCGTCAGCCACCATGCGATTCAGGCGGGAGCGGAGCTGCTCGGTGGATATCCCTGGCAGGACGCGCTGCAGCTCCACGAACCGCCTGGGTCCTCCGGCGAGGTCGCGGATGATCAGCAGGGTCCACTTGTCTCCGACGAGGTCCAGCGCACGGGCGTCGGGAGACCACTGGTTGTAGGGATGCCGTTTGGGGGGCGGGACGGCAGGCATTTGGAGCGACCATACACCTGCGACCGGTGCCGCAGGGACTTTTCTTGGACGTCTGTTCTAGGTCTTTCGCAAGTTCTTCGACCGACTGGCGTTCAAGGTGGCGTGGGGGACCTCATCTCACTCGCCGATGCACGCGCCGCGCGTGCGCAGGACCCAGGCACGCAGCCGCGATCCTCTGGGCCGCGCCCCCCACGAGTCGCCTTCCACTTCGACCTGAGCTCGCCGTTCACCTACCTCGCCGCCGAGCGCGTCGACCGGCTGTTCCCGAACCTGGTCTGGCGCCCGGTGCTGGAGGAGGTCCTGCAGGTCGAGCAGCCGCCGACGGAGGTGGCCGAGGAGCGCGCCCACGCGCTCGGCTTGCCGCTCGTCTGGCCGGAGCTCGGCCCGGAGTCCGTCCGTCCGGCGATGCGCGTCGCCGCGCTGGCCGCCGAGCAGGGCCGCGCCGCGCCGTTCGTCCTCGCCGCCACGCGGCTGGCGTTCTGCGGCGGCTTCGAGCTCGACCATCCGGAGGTGCTCGCCGAGGCCGCCGCCGCGGCCAACCTCGGGCTCGAGGACTGCCTGGCCGCCGCCGGCGATGTCCGCCGCGACGGGCCGATGGAGGACGCCGCGCGCCGGCTGCTCGCCCAAGGCGCCGACCGGCTCCCCGTCGTGCGCGTGGGCCGGCTGCTGTTCGCCGGCGAGGATCGCGTGGCCGAGGCGGCCGCCGCGGCCAGCATGCCCGCCGCGCGGCGCGTCGGGTAGCGCGCTGCGAGAATCGGGCGATGCAGCAGCGCTGGCTGCGCAACGCCTGCACCCGGCTCGGCCCGCGGTACCCGCGCGCCGCGCTCGTCGTCGTCTTCGCGTTCTCGTACCTCGTCGGGGTCGGCGGCGTGGTGCTGCTGCGCCTCTACGAGGACATGACCGCGAGCGAGCTCGGGCGCATCGTCCTGGCCACGATCGTGCTGATCGTCGTCGAGAACGCGATCGCCACGACGTTCGCGTTCCGGCTGGTCCGTCCGGCGGACCCGTGGCTGCACGGCGACCACAGCGCGGAGGCGGCGGTGGCCGCGTGGAAGGCGCTGGCGACGCTGCCGCTCGACTTCATCGCGCGCGGGCGGTGGGCGGCGGTCGCGATGAACGTGCTGCCGATCTCCGCCTACGTCGCGTGGGTCCTCGATCTCTCGCTCGGCTCGTTCCTGATCGTCTGCGCCGGCGCGACGGTCTGCCTGCTCTACGGCGTCATCTTCCGGTTCTTCGCGATGGAGCTCGCGCTGCGGCCGGTGCTCGACGACGCGTCGTGCGACGTGCCCGACGGCGCCGAGCTGGGCGGCACGCGGATCCCGCTGCGGTGGAAGCTCTTCCTCGCGCTGCCGTCGATCAACGTCGTCACGGGCGTCGCCGTCGCCGGCCTGTCGGGCGGCTCGGGGCTGCAGGACCTCGGCGCCGACGTCGCGGTGGCCGTCCTCGTGTCGTTCACGATCTCGCTCGAGCTGACAGTGCTGCTGACCCGGTCGGTGCTCGACCAGATCGACGCGCTGCGCCGCGGCACCGCCCGTGCCACGGAGGGCGACCTCGGCACGCGGGTGCCGGTGATCACCGCGGACGAGACGGGCGACCTGGCGGCGTCGTTCAACACGATGCTCGCGGGGGTGGAGGAGCGCGAGCGCCTGCGCGAGGCGTTCGGCGCGTTCGTCGACCCGCGCGTGGTTGCGCGCGTCCTGGAGGAGGGGACGACGGACCTGGCGGGGGAGGAGGTCGAGGTGTCCGTGCTGTTCCTCGACATCCGCGGGTTCACGACGCTGGCGGAGCGCTCGGGGGCGCGGGAGGTCGTGCAGCGGCTGAACGTCTTCTACGGGCATGTCGTGCCGGTGCTCGAGCGCCACGGCGGCCACGCGAACAAGTTCATCGGCGACGGGCTGCTCGGCGTGTTCGGCGCGCCGCAGCGCCACCAGGATCACGCCGACCGCGCGGTGCTGGCGGCGCTCGACATCCTGCGCACCGTGCGCGAGGAGTACGGCGACGAGCTGCGCGTCGGCGTCGGCGTGAACTCGGGGCCGGTGCTCGCGGGAACGATCGGGGGCGGCGGGCACGTCGAGTTCACGGTGATCGGGGACGCGGTGAACACGGCGGCGCGGGTCGAGGAGATCACACGCCTGACCGGCGACGACATGCTGATCACCGAGGCGACGCGGCGGCTCCTGACGCTGCCGTTCTGCGGGTTCGTCGAGCGGCCGACGATGACGCTGAAGGGCAAGACGGAGCCGGTCGGGCTGTACGCGCCGCTGGACGCCGCAGCTACCGCGCGCACGGCGTAACGTCCGCGCGCATGTCGACCGAGACCTCCGCCGCCACGCTCCACGGCGGCCGCCTGATCGCGCGCCGCCTGCGCGCGCACGGCGTGACGAAGCTGTTCACGCTGTCCGGCGGCCACCTCTTCTCGATCTACGACGGATGCCGGGAGGAGGGCATCGACATCGTCGACGTCCGCCACGAGCAGAGCGCGGCGTTCGCGGCGGAGGGGTGGGCGAAGGTGACGCGGCAGCCGGGCGTGTGCGCGCTGACCGCCGGGCCGGGCGTCACGAACGGGATGAGCGCGATCGCCTCCGCTTCGATGAACAACTCGCCGATGGTGGTCCTCGGCGGGCGCGCGCCGGCGATGCGCTGGGGGCAGGGGTCGCTGCAGGAGATCGACCACGTGCCGTTCGTGCGGCCGCTGGTGAAGCTGGCGACGACGGCGGATTCGACCGCCGAGATCCCATCGCTCGTCGACGAGGCGCTCGTCTCTGCTGTCACGCCCTGGACCGGCCCCACCTTCGTCGACTTCCCTCTGGACCACGTGTTCATGGAGGCACCGGACGACTCCGGACCCACGTCTCTTCCCGATCCATCCTCCGGCCCTCCTGCGCCCGACACCGACGCCGCTCTCGCCCTCCTCCGCGAGGCTGAGCGTCCGGTGATCATGGCCGGGACGAACCTGTACTGGGGGCGCGGCGAGGACGCGCTTGTCCGGCTTGCGGAGTCGCTGCGCATCCCGGTGTTCCTGAACGGCCTCGCGCGCGGGTGCGTGCCCGCCGATCACGAGCTGTACTTCAGCCGTGCCCGCTCCGCCGGGCTGAAGGACGCCGACGTCGCCGTGGTCATCGGCGTTCCGATGGACTTCCGCCTCGGGTTCGGCGCGTCGTTCGGCGAGGAGACGGAGATCATCGTCGTCCAGCCTGCCGAACCTGCGCGCGACCACCCGCGATCGGTTGCGGCCGAGCTGTACGGAGCGCTTCCCGCCACCCTCGATGCCTTGGCCTCCGGCGACTCGGCCGACCACGAGCCATGGATCGCGCACCTCCGGTCCGTCGAGACGGAGAAGCGCGAGGCCGAGCGCGCCGAGCTCGACGACGACCGCGCGCCGCTGCACCCGATGCGGCTGTACCGCGAGCTCGGCGAGATGCTTGACCGCGACGCGATCGTCATCGGCGACGGCGGCGACTTCGTGTCCTACGCGGGGCGCGTCGTCGACACCTACCAGCCCGGCTGCTGGCTCGACCCGGGCCCGTTCGGGTGTCTGGGGAGCGGCCCTGGATATGCGCTCGCGGCGAAGATCGCGCACCCCGACCGCCAGGTCGTGTTGCTGTTGGGAGATGGCGCCTTCGGCTTCGGCGGGATGGAGTTCGACACGCTCTCGCGGCACGGCGTGGACGTCGTCGGCGTGATGGGCAACAACGGGATCTGGGCGCTCGAGAAGCATCCGATGGAGTTCCTCTACGGCTACAGCGTGGCGGCGGACCTCGTGCCCGAGCGGCGCTACGACCAGATGGTCGAGGCGCTCGGCGGGCACGGCGAGCTCGTGCGGTCGCCGGGCGAGTTCAAGCCCGCGCTGGAGCGCGCCTTCTCGGCGGGCAAGCCGGCGCTCGTGAACGTGCTCACGGACCCGACGGTCGTCTACCCGCGCAGGTCGAACCTGGCCTAGGCGCGCTACTCGTTCGGGATCGCGTCGAGTGCGCGCTCGAGCCGCGCGACCATCCGCGGGTCGCAGTTCGAGCCCTCGAGGTTCTCGACGACGTCGCTGAGGTACAGGCGCAGGTCCTGGCCCACGTCGATCGGGGCCTTCGGCTTGCGCGTGGCGAGGGCGGCGAAGGCGTCCGCGGCCGCGAACGCGCGCTCCTCCTGGCGCGGCGTCGGTGCCTTGCGCGGGTCGACGACCGAGCGCGCGACGCGGATGCAGTGCGTCTCGATGCGGCCCTCGTAGACGCGCACGAGCTGGCGCTCTTCGTGCGTGAGCTTCGCGGGCGGCGAGGGGGGAGCAGGCGGGTCACCGCCACAGCCGGCGGCAAGCAGAGCGGCGGTGGCCAGCGGAGGGACGAACCGGCGCGCAGCCACGCCCGCCAGGATACGGTTGCACGCGGTGAACCTGAGTCAGCGAAAGGTGCCAGGCCCGCGCGGCCGCGGCACCGGGAGGGCTCTGGTCCTCGCCTCCGTCCTCGCCGCACTCGCGGGCACGGCGGGCGCCTCGCACCTCGGCGGGATCGACACCGAGGGCCACACCACCGTCGACCAGACGATCGTGCCCATCGCGGCGCCCGGAGGCGGCTACACCGACCTCGAGCTCGGTGCCGGCGAGCCGTACATCGTCCGCGACGGGCCGCACGAGGCGAACACGAGCATCCCGACGGCGCAGGCGGGCCGCGCCCAGCGCCGCCGCTCGCTCGTCTACGTGAGTCAGATGACCGACTTCCAGCTCGCCGACGAGGAGTCGCCGGCGCGCGTGGAGTTCGTGGATCCGGGCCCGTCGTCGGCCTGGCGCCCGCAGGAGGGCTTCACGCCGTTTCAGATCGAGGCGACCGTCCGCCAGATCAACCACTACGCCGCGGCGAGCCCGGTCGCGCAGGGCGACGGGACTCGGAACGCGATGGACTTCGCGCTGCTCACCGGCGATCAGGCCGACAACCAGCACCTCAACGAGACGGTCTGGGTGCGCGACCTGCTCGAGGGCAACGGGCCGCTCAACTTCAACAGCGGCCTCAGCCAGGCCGCGGACTACGCGAACCCGGCCTCGCTCGGCTCGAGCTGCACTGCGTTCGTCGCGCAGGAAGGCGGTGCCGCGGGCGCGGCGGCCGAGGGAGCCAAGTACACCGGCGTCCAGGACTACGACGACTATCCGATCGGCGGCCCCGTCACCCCGCTCTACTACGACCCCGACCAGCCGCAGGCGCCGGACTGGATCGACTGGCCGGAGTACGACGGGCTCATGGACCGCGCACAGCAGATCCCCGTCGACCCCGAGGGGCTGGACGTCCCGTTCTACATCACGAACGGCAACCACGACGTGCTGGTCCAGGGCAACGAGGATGCGATCGCCGCGCTGGAGGACGTCGCCACCGGTTGCTTCAAGGCGCTGGGGACGACGAACGACCCGACGCAGCAGCCGCCGGGCCTCGACGGTCCGGATCCGAACCTGCTGCTCTCCCCGGCCGCCGTCGGGATGCTCGTGCCGCCCGACCCGCGCCGCCAGTTCGTCTCCAAGCCCCAGATCAAGCAGATCTACGGCGCATCGGACGAGGGCGAGGGCGACGACGACCACGGCTTTGCACGCGTCGATCCGGAGGAGAACGCGGAGTCCGGCGGAGCCGCGTCCTACTACGCCTGGAATCCGAAGCAGACGCCCGGCGTCCGATTCATCTCGATCGACACCAACTCCGAGGGCGGCCAGACCGCGGAGACCCTCCTACCGGGCCAGCCGTCGACGCCCGGGTCGTCGAACGGCAACCTCGACGACCCGCAGTTCCAGTGGCTCAAGCGTGAGCTGGCGGGCGCGAAGGAGCGCGACGAGATCGTCGTCGTCTTCGGCCATCACCCCGTGCGGAGCATGAGCACCCAGATCCGTGACGAGCAGGCGGCGGCCTGCTCGCCGGGGCCGGACGACGAGCACGGGCACGACCCGAACCCCGGCTGCGACCACGACCCCCGCCCGTCCGACGACGACCCGGACACGCCCGGCGTCGGCTGCCTGCACAACGGCACCGACGCGCAGAACTCGACATGCGCCGGCGGCGACGCGGCGCACGAGAGCTTCGTCGAGCTGATCGACCAGTTCCCGAACGTCGTCGCCTACATCCCCGGGCACACGCACGAGCACCGGCTCACGCCGTTCGTCCGCACCGACGGCACCACCTGGTGGGAGATCAACACCTCCGCGGTCATCGACCCGCCGAACCAGAGCCGGCTGGTCGACATGATGGACAACCGCGACGGGACGTTCTCGATCTTCAACACGGTGATCGACCACGCGTCGCCCGCGACCGCGCCGCCCGACTGCCCGGACGCCCCGACGCCGCAGCCCGACTGCGCCGCGAGCTTCACCGAGGCGCAGCTCGCCTCGATCGGGCGCACGCTCTCCTACAACGACCCGGACAACGACGGCAGCGGGCGGGGGACGATCAACGACCGCAACGCCGAGCTGCTGCTCGAGGACCCGCGCCCGGTCGCCGACCTGTCGATCGCCAAGAGCGCAACGCCCGACCCCGCACGCGTCGGCGAGCAGCTCGTGTACACGCTCACCGCGCACAACGCCGGGCCGAGCCCGTCGAAGGCGACGACGGTGACCGATGACCTCCCGGCGGACGTCGCGATCGGCGCGGTGCAGCCGTCGCAGGGCACCTGCGAGCGGACGGGCGAGAGGCTCGAGTGTGCCCTCGGGACGCTCGCATCCAATGGCACCGCGACCGTGACGGTCGCCGTCACGCCCGACCGCGAGGGGGAGCTCGTCAACGGCGCGGACATCCGCGGCAACGTCAGCGATCGCGAGCCGGCCAACGACTCGGCGAGCGTGACCACGGAGGTCGGCCCGGCCGGTGATGACGCCCCCGGCGTACCCGGCAGCACGAACCCGACCACTCCTCCCGGCGGCACCCCGCCGGGCGGCACGCGGCCACCCGAGGGGCCGAAGCCCCCCGGTCCCGAGGTCGCGGCGTGCGCGACCAGCGCGTCGCTGCGCTCTGTCGGCGCGGGCCCGCTCGGCCGCCGCGTGCGTCTCTCGCTCGCGCAGCGTTCGGGCGCGCGGGCGCGGGTGGACATCTTCCAGGCCTCGCGAGGGCGGCGCCTGATCGGCGAGCGGCTCGTCGCGCGGTTCGAGAACGCGCTCGCCGCGTTCACCTGGAACGGGAAGGCGAACGCGCGCGGGCGGAAGGTGACCGACGGCTTGTACTTCGTGCGCTTCCGCAGCGAACACGCGGACGGTCGCGTCGACGTGCGCCGGCTGGCGTTGCTCCGTCGTGGCGGCCGGTGGTCGAAGCGGCCCGGGTTCGACCACCGCAGCTCGTGCGACCTGGTCGGCCTGTTCAAGCTGGGCGGTCCCGCCTTCGGCGGCCGTGCGAACCGCACGCTCAGCGTCGCCTACCGGCTGAAGCGCGATGCGACCGTCACGATCGAGATCCGCCGCGGGCGTCGCGTGCTGCAGCGGTTCGGCCCCACGGCGCGGCGGGCCGGCGCGACGCACCGCCTCCGGCTGGGTGCCCGGGGTCGCGCGCGCGGCGACTACCGGATCCGGCTGACGGCCCGTGCGGGCGCCACGTCGGCGACCAGGGTGCTCGTCTCCCGGCGGCTGTAGCGCGACGGCTCCGGCGCCCGCGCCGCGCTCCTCTTCAGCGGCTGAGCGTCAGTCAAGCCCATAAAAGGAAACCGCCCCCACGAGGGGGGCGGCTTCCGAAGTGGCCCCGTCAGGACGGGCAGGGGTACGTGCCATGAAAGGGCCGATTGGGTGGTCGGGCGGCGGGAGGCGCCGTCTAAGCGGCTTCGCCCGACCTATGCAGCCGGATGGAGCAGAGCTCTTCCCCGGCCGCCTCGCAGTATCGACGGCCCCTGATGGCGTGCCCATCGAACATTCGTCGAGATTGTGTTGAGAAACTCGGTACCTGCGCTACGCGCGGCGCGGAGCCACTCAGTTGGCCAGCCTCAGCGCCGCGCCGCGCAGGATGTCGTGCTCGGACACCTCGACCTCCTCCAGCCCGAACGCGCGCAGGACCTCGATCAACACCGCGACCCCCGCGACGATCGTCGGCGCCCGGTCGGGGTGCAGGCCGACGACGGTGCGGCGCTCGTGGTTGGGCATCTGCGCCAGGCGGGCGAGCAGCTCGTCCAGGCGGGCGAGGGGGAGGTGGTGGCCGTGCGTCCTGCTCGCGTCGTACGGGTCGAGCGCGAGGTCGATCGCGGCGCAGGATGTCGCGGTACCGGCGACGGCGATCGCGGTGTTGACGCGCGCGCGCACGTCCCGTGGGACCTCGTCGTCGATCCGCGCCGCGACCTCCTCCGCCAGCGACGTCAGCTCTTCGTGCGTCGGCGGGTCGTTCTCGAGGTGGCGCTCGGTCTGGCGCACCACGCCGACCTGCATGGAGACGAAGAACGAGACGTCCTTCCCGCGGCCGACCACGACCTCCGTCGAGCCGCCGCCGATGTCGATCACCACGCACTCGCCGCCGTCCGCGCCGTCGTCGCGCTCGCTCGTCGCGCCGAGGAAGGTGAGGGCGGCCTCCTCCGCGCCCGGGATGACCCGCCCCTCGAGGTTGAAGCGCGCCTTCACCTCCCGCTGGAAGTCGCTGCCGTTCGACGCGTCCCGGACCGCGCTCGTGAGCACGGCGGTCGTCCTGTCGGCCTTCAGCTCGTCGATCGCGGCGCGGTAGTCGGCCAGCACCGCGAAGACGCGGTCCATCGCCTCGTCGGAGAGCGAGCCCGTGGCGTCCACGCCCTGCCCGAGACGCGTCACCCGAGACTCGCGCGCGAGCTCCTCGACCACCCGCCCTTCGTGCACCTCCGCGACGAGGAGCCGGGTCGAGTTCGTCCCGATGTCGACGACGGCGACGCGCATGCGGCGGCGGACCCTACCCGCCGGCCGGGTGCGGGAGCGGGCGCCCGTCGAGGCCGGCGAGGAGGCTGTCGACCGCCAGGTCCGCCATCCGTTCCCGCGTGGCGTGCGTCGCGCTGCCGATGTGAGGGACGACCAGCGCGTTCTCGAGTGCGAAGAGCGGGTGGTTCGGCGGCAGCGGTTCGGGATCGGTGACGTCGAGGGCGACCGTGATTCGGCCCTCCCTCACCACCTCGACCAGCGCCTCCGTGTCGATCAGCCCGCCGCGGGCGGTGTTCACGAGGACCGTTCCCGGCTTCATCGCTCGCAGTTGCTTGGCGCCGATCATCCCCCGCGTCTCCTCCGTCAGCGGCGCGTGGAGGGAGACGACGTCCGCCTGCGGGAGAGGGTCATTCCGCCGCACCGGCACGACCTCCATCCCGAACGCCTCGGCCCGTGTCGCCACCGCCTGCCCGATCCGCCCGAAGCCGACCACGGCCAGGCTCGCTCCTTTGAGCTCCAGCCCCAGCCAGCCCGCCGGCTCCCAGGTCCGCCACTTCCCGTCGCGCGCGTCCCGCGCCGCGCCCGGCAGGCCTCGCGTCGCGGCGAGGATCAGCGCCATGGTGAGGTCCGCGGTCGCGTCGGTGAGGACGCCGGGAGTCACGCCGACGGCGATCCCCCGCCGCTTGGCTTCGGGGAGGTCCACATTGTCCGCGCCCACCGCGAAGTTCGACACGACGCGCAGCTTCGGCGCTTGATCGAGGAAGCCCGCATCGATCCGATCGGTCAGGAGGCACAGGACACCCTCCGCTTCCGCACGGTCCTCGATCAGCTCATGACGCTCCGCCAATCGGTCGAGAGCTGGAAAAGGGAGGGTCCGGGTGACCAGAACGCGCGGCATGGGTAGAGCCTGCCGCATGGAGACACCCGAGAACCCGAACGAGCAGATCGAGAGCACGGGCGACGAGAGCCCCGAGGAGTTCGCGGAGCAGGTCGAGAACGACCCGTCGACGGCGAAGTCCGGCGACGACGAGCTCGAAGAGGTCCGTGGGGGTTAGCGTGCTCGCGTTCATCACCATCCTCGCCCAGAGGGGCACCCAGGAGCCGCCCGACGAGGGAACGGGAATCGGCCTGATCCTGCTCGGATTCGGCCTCGCGATCCTCGTCGCGGTCGCGATCTTCATGGCCTTCAGGACCTATTCGCGCAAGACCCGCGAGACAGGCCCGAGCAACGAGCCACACAAGCCCGGCCACGTCGGAAGAGTCGAGTAGAACCGCCCGCCAACCGGCGCTATAGTTCGACCCACGCCGCGGGGTGGAGCAGTCTGGTAGCTCGTCGGGCTCATAACCCGAAGGTCGCGGGTTCGAATCCCGCCCCCGCTATCGAGGCCGACCAACGCAGGCAACTCTCGCCAGCTGCCTGCTGAAGCCGACTGAGAACGAAGGCCGCTCGCAAGGGCGGCCTTCGCCGTTCTTGGGTGCGGGGCGCTCGTGGTTCCAATGTGGTTCCAATTTGGGCGGGGGCGATGGGCTGCGTTGCGCGACATAGTCCGTGGTATGGCGGGCGACTGCAGCGAAGCGCTCCTACGGCTCCGGAGGGCTCTCCGTCCGCGCCGATCCACGGGTCGCGAGACCTGGTACGGGTCGTGGCGCGTGCGCGGCCGGCGGGTCAAGCGGCGAGTTGGTCTGAAGCGCCGGCCGTCGACGGCCGACGGCCTGACGCGCACGCAGGCCGAGGCCGAGCTGCGCCGGCTCATGGCGAACACCACGGTCGTCGGCGGCGCCGCGCGCCGCACGGTCGAGGAGGCCGGGACGGCGTACATCGACCACCTCGAGCACGTCATGGAGCGCTAGCGGACGACGATCGCCGACTACCGCGGCTACCTGCGCAAGCACCTCGAGCCGGTCTTCGGGGGCGCCCGCTCGACAAGATCGACCGCGCACGCGTCGAGAGCTACCTGCTCGCGAAGAAGCGCGACGGGCTCTCCGCCAAGACGATCCAGAACCACCTCAACTTCCTGCACGGGATCTTCAGCTTCTCGATCAAGCGTGAGTGGGCGACCGCGAACCCGGTCGCCCTCGTCGACCGCCCGAAGGCGCCGCGCTCGGCCCACCGCCGGCTCCGCTTCCTCTCGAGAGAGGACCTCGAGGCGGTCGTGCGCGCGGTGCCCGACGACGAGCTCGGCGACGTCGAGCGCCCGCTCTACCTGTGCGCCGCGATCACCGGCCTGCGTCAGGGCGAGCTGATCGGGCTGCGCTGGTGCGACATCGACTGGGTCGCGGGCCGAGTTCGCGTGGCCGAGAGCTACACCCGAGGAGCGTTCGACTCGCCGAAGTCCCACCGCGGCCGCGGCGTCCCGATGAGCGACCGCCTCGCCGGCGAGCTCGAGCGCCACTTCCAGCGCACGCGGTGGCGCGGGGAGCGAGACCTCGTCTTCGCGCATCCGCACAGCGGCCACGCGACGCGTCCAAGCTCCGCAAGCGCTTCCGCCGCGCCGTCGCCGCGGCGGGCGTGGAGGATCTGACCTTCCACGAGCTGCGCCACACGTTCGGGACGCGCATGGCCGCCGCCGGCGCGCCGCTCCGATCGATCCAGGCCTGGATGGGACACGCCGACGCGAGCACCACCGAGATCTACTCGCACTACGCGCCCGATCCGGGGGTGAGGCTGGGTTCGCTGAGCGGGCGTTCGGTTCCGTCTCCGCGCCCGCCTCGGCGGAGCCGGCTCGCCTGCCGGGCCTCTAGCTTCGCTGCTCCGCGACCCACCGTTCGAGGTCGCTGCGCAGAAACCGCAGATGCTTCCCGAGGCGGACGCACGGCAGCTCCCCGCTACGCGCGGCGTCGTAGACCCACGACGTCCGCACCGAGAGCAGCTCTGCGGCGACCGGCGCGGTTAGCAGCGGCTCCGCGAGCGACACGGAGGGGGAGACGTCAAGTCGGAGCTGCTCTGGCACGGTCTGATCGGGTTCCGTCGAGTTGCCTCTTAGTCGCGCGAGCAGCACGACCACCCACCCCTCAATGTCTCCGCGCGTCCTCCACCCTCCGCTCCAGCCACGCGACGATCGAGGTGAGATCCGAGTGGAGCTCGCGCGCCCGCTCGAGCGCGTCGAGCAGCTGCAGGTCATCGACCGTTCCCTCGCGAACCCGCCGCACCCGCTCCCGCTCCACGGCGCGCTCGACGAGCCGACCGAGGTACGCCGCGATCGAGTCGTTGCCCACGACGTCGCGGAACTCCCGCCACACCTCGTCGCTGACGTTGACCCGCGCCTGATGATCTCGTCGCCCCATCGGCGATCTCGACGGTGATGCTGTGGCTGCTCGCCGGCGTGCTCTTCGTCCCATGCCTCCAAGTCGCGCGAGCGCTGCCGGTACCCCCTCCCGCGTGTACACGTCGACAACGCACCAACGGTGCAACTGTGTGTCACGTCTGGCGGCTTCGCACTTCCAGCGACCTTTCGGACCTGACGAAGAGACGCGCTAATGGTCGGGGGGCGCGGGATCTCAAGGTCCGGAGCTACCGAGGTGCGACCGGTGGCCGTCGCCCCAATCTGGGACGTGCCTAGGATCAGTCGCTGCTCTTGGGATCACGATTGTCCCCATGTAATTGGACGATCACGGTCTTTCGGGCTCGCCGCGCCGCGGTGGGCCCAAGGTCCGGCACTGACGAGCATGCGGGCAGGCGCCGCCTGCGGCGTCCGATCAGTTGGGCCACTGCTCGGCGAGCGTGATCATGAACGCGTCTGCGGTCTCCGTGACGGTGCGATCTAGCAGGCTCTCGCCTCGACCCGCCCACCATCGGTTCTTCGCATACACGAAGCGCCGCACGGACCCCTCTGGCCATGGCGCCACCCACCGCTCGGATACCGATTCGTTGAACTCGCGCAACCCGAAGACCCGGTCCAGGTCGATGTCTCGCATCGACGCGCCCACGTATACCCACGGTATGCGCTCGCCCTCGGGCAGGTTCCTGACCAGGGACATCAGCGCTTCGGTCTTGGGCGGCGTGATACCGGAGCGCGTCTCCTCGTCGGTGACCACGCAGGTCTCCGGCCGGTTGATCGTGCCGTGCAACTTCAGCAGCGGGATTTTTCCGTCGGGATGCGCGCCGCCCTGGCGCATGGCGCCGAGGATGGACGCCAGGCGCGTAAAGTCGTCGTCGTCCACCGCGATGTCCAGCGCGTCGCGGTGATCATGTTCGGCCAGCTCGTCGAAGTTGACCGTTACCAGGACGACGCGACGGCCAGCTTCGATTATCTGGTGTAGCCCGTATACCGCGTCGCCGAGGCGGAAGGTCGGGTCTGCGAGGCGCGCGTTGTGACGCTCCTGAAGGTCGCTGATCGTCTGTGGCACGACAACCTCGAAGACGTCACGCTCTATGCGGGCGGCCTGCTCAAGCGTCGCGGTACGTGCGAACTCAGTCTCGCCGATGTCCTTCTCTCGCTCGCTGAGGAGGTTGCGTCCGGGAGCGTTAGCGAACCGGAATAGTTCGGCAGCGAGATCCTCGTCGGTGCGCCCGTCGTGCGGGTCGTTCAGTTGGCAGATTCGACGGATGGTCGTGTTGCGCACGCTGTTGCCGACCGGCATTTTCGAGGACGCCGAGAATCCCGCACCGAGAAAGAGCACCAACGGCTGCGGCCGCGCGGCGGTCAGCTTGCGCACGGTGTCGAACAGATGGCGCGTGCGGTTGCGGCGGATCATGGAGTCACCGGCGAGGCTGTAGCGGACGCCTCGATACAACTGGCAGTGACGATCGCGGTCCAGGCCACTTGAGCGGATGAACGGCACAAGCGTGCGGGTTGCGCCAAGCCGCAGATCCGATTGGCGGCCCAGACCGGTGAGCATGCTCAGCACCGCCTGTTGACTGGTCTCGTCGAAGGTGTTCTCGTCGTATAGGACGAGCGCAAGTTCATGGTCACGCAGCCGCTCGTCGAACAATGCGCGTGCAATCGCCATCAGCTGCGTCTCCGCGGGCGACGGGACGGTGACCGTCCGCCCGCGGCTCTGCAGCTGCACATCAAGGCGTCCGGCGGCGTAACTCAGCTGGGTCTCGATGCGCCCGCCGGGTCGATCGAAGCTGAGCGACTGCTCGACGGTGCCGCGTAGCAACGCGTCGTCGTACGCAGCAATCTCCGCGTCGTAGTCGCCAGCGGTCAGGTCCAGCAGGACGCCCCCGAGGAACTCGGCAACTTCAGCGAGGAGGTCGCGGCGACTCTCGACCTCATCGCTGAGGACTGGGACGACGAGCAGGTGGTCGTCATCCGCGTGGTCGTGCTCGCTTGCGATCTCCGCGAGCGCCTCGAACAGAGTCTGAGGTTTCACTTCACCGGGCCGCGGGCCGCCCATGCCTCCAGTAACGAGCGCTTGAGACGCGCGGTCTCGGCCGGGCGCTCGTAGAGCAGGCCGTAGCCGGCGAGGGCCTGCGCGCGGCGACCGAACTCACGCACGAGCGCGTCGAAGGCTTCGTCAAGTAGCTGCTCGTTGATGCCAGGGCGCCGACGCAGCTCCTCAACGAGTAGGCCGATGAGTTCTTGTCGACGGTCGGCGACGATGTAGACGCCGTGCTCGTCGGAGCTGTGGAGCGCATCGGGCATACGCCGTGTGATCTCTCCGAGCGTCCAGCCGCTGATCAGTCGCTCCTTTTCGCTGGATCGGCGCTGAGAGGGTGCAAGCTGTTGGGCGAACTCGTGTGCGCACGAGCGGAAGACGTCGTCGATGACGTCGCGAGCGGTTCCCGGTCCAAACCGCTTCATCGCCCGCTCCGGGCCGTCGCACCGGTTGATCAGGAGCGTGAGGACCGCGCCGATTGCGGGAACCTGCAGCGGCTTGTCACCGCCTCCAAGCAGATCGACGACCGATCGCAGACGATGACGGCTCCAGTCGCGATACAAGTCCAGCAGATCGCGCTCGCGACGCGCCGCTATTGCCTGATCGATCTGCGAGTCATCGCCGGCGACGTCGAGGGCGCGACCCAACAGCTCGATGGCAATCCGGCCCTCCGGTGTGATCAGCCACCGCTGGCCATCGACCGGCAACGCCTGTGCGTCCGACAGCGCACCGGGCAGGTCGAGCGGGTCGATCGACAGCAGCGCTTGGCGCAGCCGCTTGCCCTGCGCCACAGGATCGAAGAAGCGGCGGTGTAGCTCGAGATCTGGCCGCACGCCGGCAGGCGGTTGATGATGGCAGGCCTCCCACAGGGACACCAAGACGTCACGCAGGTGCTCGGCCGCGGCCCGCGGCAGCCGCTCCTCGAGCCCGAAGGTGATTGACGGTAGAACGCTTGGCCGCTGGCCGATGGCGCTCACGCCGCATCGAACTCCTCGACGAACCACTCGCGCTGGCGCAGGCTCTCGGCCATGCGCGAGTAGCGATCGGCCTGCGGGCCATCGGTTGCACGTGCCAGCGTCTCGTAGTCCTGGTTGGCGGGGAGGATGACGAGGATTTGGTCACCCTCATGGGTCTCGCGCCAGCGGTGTAGGTACTCGCTGAGCTGCCGGATGCGGTTCGCCGACACGAACGCGCCGAACTCGTCGAGCGCGATTAGTCGGTTGGCGACCGTCCCGGCTCGCTGTTGAAGTAGCGCTAGGCGCGCCTGCGTGAATGCGAACGCCCTCTCACCGCTGCTGAGTGCCTCGATCGGCTTGGTGTGACGCTCATCGGCGTCCGTCGTCCATGACACCTGCCGGGTACGCAGGTCGACGGCGACACCGGTGGCGTGCTCGCCGAGCAGCGCTGCGCGGAAGTCGTCGTCCGCGAACCAGCCAGCAGCGTCCCGTTCGAGCCAGTCGAAGACCTCGCGGACGCGGACGGCGGCCTTCGGGATACGCCCTCGAAGCTCGTCTGCGACGGCTTCGAGGCTTGCCCGCATCCCTGGGAACAGCTGCCGGAACGCAGTCAACCGATCATCGGCGCGTCTTGCCGCCGATTGCAGCCGCTCGACCGCCTCGAGCTGCGCGGTGAGCGACTGCTCGTTATCGGGCAGCGGGGGAGGACCGGCAGCGATCCAAGCGTGCCGGCTATCGTCGCGCAGCGCGTCGATGACGCGCTGCAGCTGCGCGAGGTCGCGTTCGTGCTCGCCGGCGGCGGCGCGTTCGAGGTCCCGGAGGTGGATGAACGCATCCCGCTCCTGTTCGGCCGCTTGGAGCGCCGCGGCATATGTTCCCTCGAGCTGCTTGTCGTCTACGCCCAGCTGGTCAAGCAGGCTCGCCAGCTGTCCGGACAACGCGTCTCGTTCCTGCGGGGCGCCGAGCGCGTCGCGACGGTACACCAAGACCGTGCGGTGTCCGCCGAGCTGCGAGAGCTGGTCATCGAGCCTACGCCGCGCGTCGCGCAGCTCGTCAAGCCGTTCACTGGTCGTTCGGTCGAGCTGTTCGGTGAGCTTGTGGCTGCGCTGCTCAGCGTCATTGAGGCGCTCGGCGGTTTTGACACGCTGCTCACGCAGCCGTTCGACATCGCGGAGTGCTGCGAGCTGGCTGGTCACCTGTGCGATCTCGTCGTCGATGCGCTGCGCGTCGCGGGGGCTAGGGACGTCGCTCAGCTCGTCGCGACGACGGCCGAGGGCCTCGGCTACCTCGGCCACCGTCCACGCGCTGGGCGCGCGCGCCGGCGCCGACAGCAACGGCTGCTCGGATAGACCTCGCGCGACAGCATGCGTGAGCGACGGGTTGAGGCGATCGATGAGGTCGATCACCGCTGGGCTAGCGTCGACATCCAGCCGCTGGCGACGGAGATCAGCGAGGTGGTGCTCAAGCTCGGAGCGTCGGCGGCTCGGGTCGTCCTCGTCACCGATGCCCGCGCGCTGGCTTGCGGTGGCGAGGTCACGCGTGACGTTGCGAAGGCGGGTATTGGCGCTCTTGTAGCTGCGCGTCGCGCTCGCAAGCTCCGCGCGGAGTTCCTCGGTCTGGGCGGCGGCCTTCTCAGCTTCGTTCAGCTGATGGGCGACGTCGCGGCGCTCCGCGGTCATGGGCGTGATGCGTTCGTCCAGTTCGCTGATCTGGGCGTCTAGCTCGGCGCCGCGGACAGCGATCTCTTCAAGGCGAGCACGCAGTCGCAGGGCGTCCGCGACCCGAGCGCGGTGGTCGATGGCCTCGCGCAGGACCTGCTCGGCAGCCTCCCGGTCGCTGCGTAGGCGTGCGGTGGTCTCAGCCCGCTCTGTGATGCGCTCGACAGACAGCTCGTCGAGGAGCCGTCGCAGGTCGCCGATGTGGCTCTCGGCGGTTTCGAGCCGGTCGGAGCTCAGAAGGCGGGTGGCGAAGGTGTCAAGTTCGCGAACGGCAGCGTCGGCGCGTCCCGCGAGTTCCTCGGTCAGGCCCACGTCGCCATTGACTCGCTCGACAGCGAACAGTTGCCGGATCTCGTCCAGTGACTGCGCCGGACGGTCGTCAACGCGAACCTCGGCGAACCAATCGAGCTCGGGCGGCGCCGCGACGTCGGCATCCTTACTGCGATCCCAGAGCAGCGCGCCGTCAAGCACCCACTGAAGCGTCGTCGTTTCGCGCAGCTCGCTCGCGGTAACGCTCAGGCGGCCCATGCCCTCGCACAGACCGCGCCATGCGCGCGCTTCCATCCGCGGCCTGACGCCGGCACACAATTCAAGGACCGAGACGGTGAGCGACTTGCCGACGCCGTTATAGCCCTCGAGCTGCCCGATACCGAATCCGGGCAGCTCAGTGATGAACGGCAGCGTCCCGTCAGTCTGACTGAGCTCGATCCGCATCCCTCATGAGACGGCGGGCGATCTCGTCCGCGTCGAGGTCGGGGGCCTGAAGCCAGGCGACAAGCTGTCGCTCCTGGTCGGATAGTGCTGCGTCGGCCGCGTCGGGGAGTTCCCCGGGGGAGGGACGCTGCGGCTGGTCGGTCATGAGACGGTGGCGTGCGCGCCTATGCCTGCAAGATACGCGTTGGCGACATTGACGTAGCTCTGCGAGACGTCGAAGCCGATCGCATGACGACCCTCTTCTACCGCGACGGCGAGTGTCGTTCCGGCGCCACAGAACGGATCGACGACGACACCGCCCGGCGGCGAGGACGACATGACCCGCGGTGCGACCAGATCACGCGGAAACGTCGCGGGGTGACCGTTGCCGCCGCTTCGTGGCTGCACGCTGATGACGTCCAGCGTCCCGTCCTCGGCGCCGGCCAGATCGTAGAAGTAGCTGGGCCGCCCTCCCTTAGTGCGCTGCACGAAATGAAAAAAATGCTCGTGCGACAAGCGCAGTCGGTCGCGCTCTGGGCGCGGCGCAACGTGGGGCTTCGCCCAGATCACATCGTTGCGCAGGATCCAGCCGTCATCTTGCATGCCGATCGCGAAACGTGCCGGAAGCATCAGAAGCTGCTTGTCGTGCAACCAGCCGCCCGAAGGTGTGCGCCGGCGAGACCGGCCGTCGCCAGCCAAACCCTGCCGACCCCTCGGGCGTATGCTTGACCAGCGTCCGAAGTAGGTGTCGCCGAGGTTGATCCACATATTGCCGTCGGGTCTCAGCGCGGCTTTCGCGCGCGCGAAGATCTCGACTAGATGGGCGATGTACCACTCGGGGTACGGCTCGAGCCCGAGCACCCCGCCGTGGTCGCGATACCACTGGTACGTAGGGCAGTCGACACGCTCGCCGCATTCGCTGCGCCACGCGTCGAGAATATGGTCGTTGTGATCCTGGTCGTAGGTGCGGTGCCCCCAGTACGGCGGCGATGTGCACACGAGGTCGACGCTTGCCGGCGCCAGGCGCCCCAGGCCGTCGTACGCGTCGATGCGCGTGAGCTTGAATCGGATGTCCGCGGACCGGTCGGCCGCAGACGCGGTAGGGCCGCTCGCCGCCACGTCCCAGAGCCTACTGATCGCGGCCGCGAAAATATCGCGGCCGCGACTCACCTCACGGAGCAGCTCCGAAACGCCTCGTATTCCGATCACCTTCTTGTCGACGCAGACTACTCAAAGGATCTCCTCATTATCCCTCGCATCACAATCGCAGCATGACGTGCGAGAAGCGTCCTGGGGTCCCGATGCTGCGGCGTCGCGTCTGCCGGCGCCATAGGAGCATGCGGCTGAGCCCCCACGACCACCGACGCGACGAGGCCGCCCCTCGACATCCCCTGCCGGCGTTCAACGCCCGCGCCGCTCTAGAACCCGACAGGAAACGTCCCCGCGCCGCGCCGTGCGGAGCCTTGGTCGCGGCCCGACCAGGCTTTCGTTGGGAGGCTGGTACCGGTGCCCGACTGTCGTCTCGTCGTGGCTCAGGGGTACGCTGGCTAGCGGTGTGATTGACCCAACGCAGAGCCCGCCGGTGGCCGCACCCGTCTGCTCGCAGATCAGGTCCCGCGGGCGCGTTCGCGACCTCGCCGAGGTCTATACACACGAGCGCGAGGTGAACGCGATGCTCGACCTCGTGCCGGAGATGCTCCCGGGTGAGAAAACCCCGGCGAACGTCGATCGCACCTTCCTAGAGCCCGCCTGCGGCCACGGCAACTTCCTCGTGGCGATCCTCTCCCGCAAGCTCCGCTACGTGACACCGCGCCGCTACGGCCGCGGTGAACGATTCGAGTATCGCGTCGTGCGCTGTCTCGCGTCGATCTACGGGATCGACATTAGCGGCGACAACGTCATCGAGGCGCGCGAGCGGATGCGGTCCGTAGTACGCGGGCACCTTTCAGCACACGACGTCTCGCAGACGACTCATGGGTTCCGCGACGCGATCGACGCGGTCCTCGCGACCAACGTCATCCGCGCGGACACGCTCGCCGACGCCTCCGAGATCGAGCTCGTCGCCTACGAGCCCAGCGGTACGGGCACCTTCATCCGCGAGTGGTCCCACCCGCTCGACCCAGCAGCCCGGGAGCCCAATCTCTTGACGACGCCTCCGCGCCGCGACAGGGTTCCCGTGCACTACTCGGAGCTCGCCTGTCGGGCCGAGGCGACCCTCGCCAGCCGAGCCCGGCGAGAAGCCGCATGACTCCCACGCTCGCCGAACGCCAACGCGTCCCCGACATCCTCGAGTGCCTCGCGCAGCTTTCAAGCGACGAGGTGCCTACGCCGCCAAAGCTGGCGAACGCAATGCTCGATCTACTTCCCCCCGAGGTCTGGCGGAACCCCGACGCCCGCTGGCTCGACCCGTGCTCGAAGTCGGGCGTCTTCCTGCGCGAGATCGCCAAGCGTTTGCTGTTTGAGGGCTTGGTCGAGTGGGAGCCCGACTTCGAAAAGCGCCGCGAGCACATTTTCCGGCACATGATCTTCGGTTGCGCGATCACGGAGCTCACCGCGATCATCTCCCGCCGCACCGTCTACTACTCGCGGCACGCGGCCGGCGACAACTCGGTGATCAAGTTCGGCTCGGATGACGGGAACATCCCCTTCGTTCGCGCCGAGCACGACTTCAAGCAGCGCCGCTGCCGGATCTGTGGTGCTCCCGAGGACCTAGAACGCGGTGAGGGCCGCGAGAACTACGCGTACGCCTTCATCCACGGCGCGTACCCGACGGAGGAGATGGGAGAGATGAAGTTCGACGTGATCGTCGGGAACCCGCCGTATCAGATCGAGGACAGTGGGCATGGCGCCAGCGCCACGCCGATCTACCAGCACTTTGTCGAGCGAGCGATCGAGCTCGACCCTCGTTACGTCGTGATGATTACGCCGTCCCGCTGGTTCATGGGTGGTAAGGGTCTCGACAGGTATCGGGCGCGCATGCTCTCGGACAAACGGATCCGAGTGTTGGTGGACTACCCGAAGCTGTACGACGGTTTTCCCGGCGTGAAGCTCAGGGGCGGCGTCTCGTACTTCTTGTGGGACCGCGAATACGAAGGACCGTGCTCGATCCAGACCATGTGGGACGGCAATCCGCTCGGCGAACCCGTCGAGCGCGCGCTCGATGCCTACGACGTGCTGATCAGGCGAAACGAGGCCGTTGGGATCTTGGAAAAAGTGCGCGCCTTCCGCGTCAACGGCGAGCCCGAGGCAACGCTTGACTCCCGCGTCTCCACCCAGAAGCCCTTCGGCTTGCGGACCTTCTTCCACGGCGCTGAGAGCTCCGAAGGGATGATCGAGCCGATCAGGCTTCACGGATCTCAGAGAGTCACCTGGATCGAGCGTCGCGAGATCCCGCGTAACGTCGACTGGGCGGACGACTGGAAGGTTCTGATGAGTCGCGTGCAGGGCACGAGCGCCGCAGTTGAAAAGCAGTTCCTAGGCCGTCCGGTTATCGCAGGCCCAGGAGAGGCATGCACAGAGAGCTACGTGGTGGCTGGCCGGTTCGACAACGAGGCTGAAGCCGAGCGGTATTCGGCATACCTTCGGAGTCGCTTTGCGCGCTTCCTCGTATCTCTGCGCAAGGCGACACAGGACGCAGCGCGGGACGTCTACGCTTTCATCCCGGACGTCCCTCTCGACCGTACGTGGACCGACGCCGAGCTCTACGATCGCTACGGCCTGACCGGCGACGAAATCGCTTTCATCGAGTCGCAGGTCAAGGAGATGCCCGCGCCTGAGCCGGCGAAGTAGCGACTCCCGTAGACGCGATGTCTAATCGCATTTACGCCTACACGGTCGTCGGCAGGGACGCCGAGCCGTGGGAGCGGATTTCCGGCCAGACCCGCACGCTCGGAACAGGCTTAATCAAGGTCGGGCAGACGACTAAGCGCAGCGCCCGCGAGCGGATCAAGCAGCAGCTCGGTACCGCCTATCCGAACCTCGAAGGTGTCGACATCTTGCTCGACGAGCCTGCTACACGCGAGGACGGCAACGACTTCTTCGATCACCACGTCCATGCCGCGCTCGTCGCCAACGGAATCAAGCGGTCCGGCGGCGAGTGGTTCGAGGCGACGCTCGACGAGGTACGCGCCGCGATAAACACGGTTCGCTCAGGGATTCCGTTCGAGCCCAGGCGCACCGACTCGTTCGGGATGCGTCCAGAGCAGCGCGACGCGGTCGAGCGCACCGCCGCCTATTTCCGCGGCCACGCCGGCTCGGACCGTCGGCCGAAGTTCCTCTGGAACGCGAAGATGCGCTTTGGCAAGACCTTCGCGGCTTACCAGCTCGCGAAGGAGATGAGCTGGAAGCGCGTCCTTGTCCTGACCTACAAGCCTGCCGTCGAGACCGCGTGGCGCGACGATCTCCTCCGTCACGTCGACCTCTCTGGCTGGTACTTCGTCGATCGCGACACGCCAATCGACGCAGCAGACGAGCTGCTGTCGGGCTCAGCGCCGGTCGTCCGCTTCGCCTCCTTCCAGGATTTGACCGGCAAGTCGCCCGACGGCCAGGTGAAGGTCCACAACGAATCGATTCATGTCACGGAGTGGGACTGCATCGTCCTCGACGAGTACCACTTCGGTGCTTGGCGCGACAGTGCGCGAGACCTCTACGACCCGACCGACACCGAGCTTGTCGAGACGGAGGTGCCCGAGGAGGAAGTGACCGAGGAGGACCTCGGACTTGACTCGGCGCACTTCCTCTACCTCTCCGGGACGCCGTTCCGCGCGATCACCAGCGGCGAGTTCACCGAGGACCAGACCTTCAACTGGACGTACGTCGACGAGCAGGCGGCGAAGGATGCTTGGAGTGATGCCGATGGTCCGAACCCTTATCTCGAGCTGCCACGTATGGAGATGTACGCGTACGAGATTGCGCCGGCAGCCGCAGACTGGGCAGCGGATGGCGAATTCTTGGGTTTCTCGCTGACCGACTACTTCAAGGCGAAGCGCGTCGGCGAGGGGAAGGGAGCGCCGGAGGGCGGTGACTGTGTCTTCGAGGATCCTGGCCGGGTTTCCGAGTTCCTCGAGATGCTGCGCGGAAAGCTCTCCGAGCAGATCAAGGTTCAAATCGTCGGTGGCCAGAAGCCGCCGTTCCCTTACGAGCATCCGAGGTTCACGGACCAAATCAAGCACTCGGTCTGGTACATGCCCGACGTCGCCTCGTCCTTCGCGATGCGCAACATGCTCGCTGAGCACCCTTACTTCTCGGGGTTCGAGATCGTTGTCGCCGCAGGTCCGAAGGCCGGGCAGGGCGCCGAGGCGCTGCCGCCGGTCGAGGCCGCGATCGGCAAGGCAAATAAGGAGAACAGCTCGGGGTCGATCACACTCTCCTGCGGCAAGCTGATGACGGGAGTCACCGTCCGCGAGTGGGGCGCGATCCTGATGCTGCGCTCGCTGAAATCGCCCGAGTCGTACTTCCAGGCGGCGTTCCGGGTGCAGTCGCCGTTCGCGTTCCGAGATCCCGAGGGCGGGCTCGATGTGCGTAAGCCCACCTGCTACCTATTCGAGTTCGACCCGAACCGCGCGCTCAACCTACTCTCCGAATACGGTCTGCGCCTCGCGGCCGAAAGCAAGGAGACCCCGGAGCAGGCGATCGGCAGGCTCCTCAATTACCTGCCGATCTTCGGCTTCAAGGGCGGCGCGATGACCGAGCTCGACGCCGGGGCTGTGCTTGACTGGGCCACCGCGGGGATCGGAGCGACGGCACTCGCACGTCAGTGGAACTCGCCGGTCCTGGTTGAGGTGAACGAGCGCACCCTCTCGGCTGTGCTTGCCCACGAGGACTTGATGGAGAAGCTCGCGCAGATCGAGGACTTCCGCGCGCTCGTTCAGAACGCGGAGCAGGTCGTCACCGCCACGAAAGCATTGAAGAAGGCGAAGCGCGAGCAAGGCGGCAAGCTCGACCCGAAGCAGAAGAGCCAGCAGACGGCGGCCGCGAAGCAGCGGAGGGAGATCCGCGAGAAGTTGCAGAAGTTCCTCGCGCGGGTGCCGGTGTTCATGTACGGGACTGACTTCCGTGAGAAAGCTCTCAAGGACGTGATCGAGTCCCTTGACCCGGAGCTCTTCGAGAGGGTCACTGGGCTCACGATCAAGGACTTCGACCTGCTCAGCGAACTGGGCCTCTTCCACGCTCGGAATATGGACGCCGCGATCTGGCAGTTCAGGCAGTTCGAGCGGTCAAGCTTGCGCTACGCCGAAGTGGAGCCGAAGCGGGACGAGCACGAGGAGATCGGGCTATGGGAGCGGAGCGTGGACGCGTGACCATCCGGGTTACGAGACGGGTACCGATGGCTCCCGGGCGCTCTGGTTGAAGGCTTGGAACATTCCCGCTGGAAGCGGCTCCTCCGGCGCGCCGCTAACGCAACCGGGTGGCCGTCGAAGCCGACGTCAGCCGCGCCGCGATTCGCCCGTCCTCACCGCCGGTCGGAAAGCCTCGACGACCATCTCGTGGTTCCAATGTGGTTCCAATTTGAGATGAACCACCCCTCGCGAACCATAGAAATCTCTCCCAAACTGCGGGAACTTCAGGCAACTCGACCCCCCTACCTTCACCTCATAACCCGAAGGTCGCAGGTGGAAGCCCGCCCCGCGCGACAGCTCGCCGGAGCCAGAGGGTTCGTCGGGCGCTAGCGGCGCATCACCACGCGACGCCGCGCGGAAGCTCCTCCGGCGGCGTCGGCAGTGACGACCGCCGTCAGGCGGCCTCGCCGGCGGAGCGCTCGCTTGAGCCTCTGACGGTCTGCTCGGCTCTTCGGCGTTAGGCGGATCGTTCGGGTTCCGGCGGCGGCGAACTCGACCGTGCGCTTGAGGCGGACTCCGGCGATGCGGGCCGCGACGCGGACCGTCGCCGGGAGGTCGGTCGTGACCGCGACGGTGACGCCCGGCGCTCCGCGGTTGCGAGGCGGGGTTACCGCCTTGACGGTCAGGTTCGGCGTCAGCGCGACGACGTTGTCGGCGGGGTTCGTGTCCGGGCCTTCGCTGGCGACCTCGACCTGCGTCGGCACGGGGCCTCGCACGCCCTCGCCGGAGACGTTGACGGCGAGCGCCAGCTCCGTCTCCTCTCCCGGCGCGAGCGGGGGTACGGGGCAGCCGACGCAGTGGGCGTCGGAGATGGGCTGCGGGAAGGCGATCGCGGGCATGTTGCGCACGGTCGTCCCGCTGTTGCGCACGCGCGCCGTGACGATCGCGTAGCCGTCGCGCCAGTCGCTGACCCGCGCGCTCAAGGCGGTCAGGTCTCCGACGTCCTCGGTCTCGTCGCCGAGCCCGTCGCCGTCGAGGTCCCTCTCGGTCTTCCCCCAGATCCTGAGCTCCTCGCCCTGGCGGCGCTCGGTGCGCTCGACGTCGCGCGCGTCGTCGGCCAGCGGGGGGCGGAAGACGTCGAGGTTCTGCAGCTCGCCGACGTCGCTGAACGTGTCCTTGCCGGGGTCGTCGGGGTGGAACGTGATCAGCGCGTGGCCTCCGACCTCCTGGTCGAGCGCGAGCATGTTGTCGCGGTAGTCGAACGGGACGTGCGGGGCCGGGAACTCGTACGTTCCCGGCTCGGCCGGCAGCCACTCCCACGCGCCGTTGCCGCGGACCGTCGCGCGCGAGCCGCTCGCCAGCACGCGAAGTCGCACGCGCCCGGCGCGGCCGCCGGCCCCGACCGTCACCGACCAGCGCGTGATGATCTCGGGCGGCCTTCCCTCCGCCGTGCTCGGACCCAGCCACATGGCGCGAATCGTCGACGGGCCCTCCGGCGTCAGCCGCTCCTCCGCGGCCGAAGCGGAAGCGGGCGCCATCGTGGCGAGGACGGCGGTCACAAGAACCGTGGCGCGCACAAGCGCAGTATCGCGGTTAGCGGTCAGGAGCGTCAAACGAACCCGGCCGTCTTGACTCCGCGACCGCAACGGGAGGAGGCTTGCGCTCATGTCTGACGAGATCAACATCCAGTTCGACGCGCAGGGCCCGCCGGACTTCCACATGGCCGAGGTCAAGGCCAAGCCGCCCGCGGCGCTGCGCAGCGACGGGTACGAGCTCGTCGACGAGTCGTACAACTCGCTGACCTTCGAGAAGCGCTACCTCGACTGGCCGCAGAAGATCATGATCGTCACCACGCTCGGGTTCGCGCTGCTCTTCAAGAGCTGGCTCGAATCCGTCTTCCGGCTGACGATGCGGTTCGACGCGAAGGGTCCGGACACGCGCGTCCTCATCCACGGGACGACGCATCCGCGGACGGCCGCCGCGCTCGGCGAGCTGGTTGCCGAGCACGGCGGTCAGGTGGGGCCACCGATGCCGTCGATGGCCTCTACATTGCTTCCAGGATCTCCTTCTTCTTAGCGTCGAACTCGTCGGCCGTGATGAGGCCGGAGTCGCGCATCTGCGTGAGCTTCTGGAGCTTCGCGGTGGGGTCCTCGGCCGCCGCGTTGGACTGAGCGGCCCGCATCGCCGCGTCGGCGGTGCCGTTGTACGTCGAGTGCAGCCCGCTCATGACGGCGGCCATGTCGCCGCCGGCCGCGGCGATCGACGCCTGCTGGGCGTCCCACTGCACCGCCACGCGCGAGGGATCCTCCTGCAGCACCTTCACCGGCAGCTCCATCCCCACGGTGATCGCGGCCTTCATCCGCGTCGTCGGGAAGACGTAGTCGACGGTGTACGGCGCGCCGCCGGGCGGGTGGATCTCGAGCGGGATGTGCATCGCGAACCGGTCGCCCGGGACCGGCTCGGCGAAGCCCTTGACGATCGCCTTCGTCGGCACGCCCTTCTTGATGACCTCGCCCTCGCCGCGGTCGTCCGCCATCGACGCTATGTCCTTGAAGGACCCGCGGATCGACGGCATGCCCCCGTGGTGCTGGGTGAGGTTCTTGACGTCCTTCGCGGCCTTGAAGAAGCCCATGGTCTCTTCCCCTACCAGCCGTAGATGAGCGCCACGGCGGGCGCGTCGGGGTCGTACTTGACGGTGATGGGCATGCCCTCGGACATCCCCTCCATCTGCGCGGGGAGCATCGACTGGGTGATCGTCGTCTGGAACGGGTCACCGGCCGCGGGGCGGATGGAGACGTCGAAGTCGACCTTCTGGCCGCCGCCGAACTCGGTCTGGCCGCTCGGCCTGATCGCGTGGATGACGCCGGGCGCCTCCACGCCGGCCTGCGCGATCTTCTGCATCTTCTGCGCCTCGGCCGCCTGGGCGCCCATGTCCATGCCGCCCGCGCCGCCCATCATCCCGCCCATGCCGCCGGCGTTGCCCATGGCCTCCTTGGCCTGAGCCTGCGCGCCCTTCATTCGATCCATGAGTCCCATCGAAAGCTCCTTGCGTCGTGCCGTCCGTGAACCGACCGTAACCCGTGGGGGTCGACGCGGGCAAGGCCTGCGGGTCTCAGTCCAGTCTCAGATTTCCGGCGCATACCCTTGCCGGCGGTGCCCGTGACGTTGCCGACCGCCGCCCGGGCCGCCGCCGCGCTCGCCGCCCTCACGGCAGCCGCGGCGCTCGCACGCGTGTCGAGCTGGCGCCATGCGGTGGGGCTCGACGCCGGGCAGTACCTGTACGTCGCCGACGTCCTGCTGGACGGCGGGACGCCGTACGTCGACGCCGCCAACAACAAGGGCCCGATGACCTACCTGCTGTTCGCGCTGATCCGGCTCGGCGCGGGCACGTCGATGACCGCGGTCCGCGTCGTCTTCCTGGCGGGCGCGGTGCTGAGCGCGGTCGCGTTCGGCGCGTACGTCGCGCACTACGCCGGCCGCGCGGCCGGGGTGCTCGTCGCGGCCACGTTCGCGCTCTTCGCGGGCCTGCCGGCGTTCGAGGGGGACGTGCCGAACACGGAGCACCTGGCCCTTCCGTTCATAGTCGGCTCGTGGTGGCTCGCCACTCGCTCGGCGGGGAGCCGGGCGGCGGCGGTCGCAGCCGGCGCGGCCGCGGGGACCGCCGTCGCGATGAACCCCTCGTTCGCCGTCGTCCTCCCGTTCACCGCGTTCGAGCTGTGGCGCGGCGCGGGGCCGGCCCGGCCAAACCGCCTCGCGCTCAGCGCGGCCGGCGCCGCGGCGATCGCCGTGCCTCTCCTGATCTGGATCGCCGCCGCCGGGGCGTGGGACGCCATGTGGGACCAGGTGGTCGCGACCGCCCACCACAAGCTGCGCAGCTCCGTCAGCCACGGGACGTTCGACGTCCCGCTGCCGAAGCTGTGGCTGGCCGGCCTGGCCGGGCTCGCGCTCGCGTGCGCCGACCGCCGGCTGCGCCGCGTCGCCCTCCCCCTGATCGCCTGGGCCGCGGCCTGCTGGGGGCGCATCAAGTTCGCGGGCTACGAGTTCCCGCACCACTACTACCCCGCGCTGCTCGCGCTCGCGGGCGGGCTCGCGCTCGGCGTGGCGTACGTCGCCGAGCGCATCCCGCGACCGCGCGTGCGCTGGGCGTTCGTGGTCGTCGCACTCGCGCTGCCGCTGTGGCAGGGCGTCGTCCGAGCCGAGCGCGCCACGTCCGGCGCGGCGCACGTTCCGTCGGGGCGATCGCTCGAGCCCCAGGTCGTCGACTACGCGGTGGCCGACTTCGTCCGGGCGCACACCCGCGCGGGCGACCGCATCCTCGTCGCCGGCGGCGGCGGCGGCATCTACTGGCTGGCGGGGCGGCGGGCGAACACGCCGCTCTTCGACTCCCCGTCGCTGCGCTTCCGCGACGACAACGTGCGCCGGCGGGCGGCCGCCGTCCGACAGCGGCCGCCCGCGGCGCTCGTGACGCTTCCCGGCGTCGAGGTGCTCGACCCGACGTTCCTGCGCCTGATCGACCCGCGCGAGTACCGGCCCGCGTTCGCGCTGAACGGCGCGCGGGTCTGGCTGCGCGCGCCGTGAGCTACGGCGCGGCGATCTCCTGCGGCGCGTCCAGCTCGCTCATCTGGAGGTCGAAGTCGACGTTGACGCCGCCGCCGACGTTCCCGTCCACCTTCGCCGTCAGGCGGCGCAGGCGACCGTCGTCGTCGACCAGCGCGACGAGCGTCGCCGTCTTGACGTCGGCGCCCGGCTCGAGCAGCTTGCGCGCGTCCTGGGTCAGCGTGACGCCCAGGCCGACGTCGCTCTCCTTGCCGGTCTCGAGGTCCTTGAGGAACTTCGGCACGTCGAGGTCGGCGGTGATCTTCTTGAGCTCGTCGCCGCCGACGGTCTCGGTCCCGTCGACCTTCGGCGACTTCGCCCAGTCGCCCGGCGTCAGCGACAGGAGCGGGACGCGGCCGGAGCCCAGCGCCGTCTGCTCGCGCTTGTAGGTGCTGGTCACCGCGTCGAGCGCCTGCGCGCCCTGCGCCTCGAACTCCGACGCACCCTGCTGCTTGACGTAGAAGTCCTTGCCGTCGTTGATCGCGCTCGTGTCCTGCGGCTTGCCGTTCGGGTCCTCGACGTGGATGTCGATGTCGAACTGCGGCAGCTTCGTCCCGCCGGCCTCGGCGAACGCAGCCTTCTCGCTGACCGTGAGCTTCTGGTCGTTGGCCCGCAGCACCGTGACGAGGTTGGCGTCGAGCTTGCCGCTCTTCAGCGTGTCGAGCTTGTTCACGGCCCCGGAGTAGAGCGCCTTGCCGTCCTGGCCTCCGCCGCCTCCCGAGTCGGAGTCGTCGCCGCATCCGGCGAGCGCGAGGGGGAGGGCGACGGCGAGGGTGGTGAGCATCCGGGTCACGTTCATGGCGCCGGAAGGTAGCCCTTCGACCGGCGGGGCGTCGGCTGCGCGCGGGTGTGTGCAAGAGTCGGGCCGATGAAGGCGGTCGTCTGCCAGAACGCCGAGCTGCGCGTCGAGGAACGCGACGAGCCGACGCCGGCGCGGGGGCAGGTCCGCCTCAGCGTCGTCCGGTGCGGGATCTGCGGCTCGGACCTGCACGCGCGCCACGGCCTCGACGACTGGGCCGAGCTCGCCGAGCAGGCCGGCTACGACCGCTTCGGGCGCTCCAGCCAGCCGATCGTCTTCGGCCACGAGTTCTCGGGCGAGGTGGCGGAGTACGGGCCGCGTTGCCGCCAGGAGGTGCCGACGGGGACGCCCGTGGTCGCGCTCCCGCTCATCCGCGGCGAGAAGGGCGTCGACACCGTCGGCCTCTCGGTGCACGCACCCGGCGCGTACGCCGAGCAGCTGCTCGCCCAGGAGGCGCTCATGCTGCCCGTCCCGAACGGGCTCTCGCCCGAGGTCGCCGCGCTCACCGAGCCGATGGCGGTGGCGCTCCACGCCGTCCGCCGCGGCGAGGTCAAGCGCCGTCAGGTGGCGATCGTGATCGGGTGCGGCCCGGTCGGGCTCGGCGTGATCCTGATGCTGAAGGCGCGCGGCGTCCGCACCGTCGTGGCGAGCGACTTCTCCGCCGGCCGCCGCGCGCTTGCGAAGGTGTGCGGCGCGGACGTCGTCGTGGATCCGAAGGTCACCTCGCCCTATGCCGCCGGTGACGCGAGGGGCCACCTCAACGACATGCCCGCCGCGTTCGAGCTCGCGGTCGGCACGCGCGAGAGCCTCGGGCGGCTCCCCGTCGGCTGGTGGCACGTCTGGCGCGCCGCGGAGAAGCTCGGCGCCGGGCCGAAGCACCCGGTGATCTTCGAGTGCGTCGGCGTGCCCGGCGTGATCGAGTCGATCATCGGCGAGGCGCCGCTGTTCTCACGGGTGGTCGTCGTCGGCGTGTGCATCGGCGAGGACCGCTTCCGCCCCGCGATGGCGATCAACAAGGAGATCGACCTGCGGTTCGTGCTGGGCTACACGCCGCTCGAGTTCCGCGACACGCTGCACATGCTGGCCGAGGGCGACGTCGACCCGCGCCCGCTGATCACCGGCGAGGTCGGGCTGGAGGGCGTCGACGCGGCGTTCAGCGCCCTCGGCGACCCGGAGCGCCACGCGAAGATCCTGATCGATCCCGCGAGTCAGGCGGCGACGCCCGCGCCGGCGAACGCGTAGTCGTCGAAGTCGAAGCGCGCGCTGCGCCACATCACCTCGAGCGTCGGCGACGCCCGGAACGGGACGTCCCCGTGCGCGTCGAAGTAGTACGAGTTCGCGGTGCTGCACGTGCCCTGGAAGAAGATCTGGCGGTGCCGGCGGCCGAGCATCTCGCCGAAGTAGCGGTCGTTGGCCTCGCGCGTGACCTCGATCTTCGTCGCGCCCAGCTTCCGCGCGCGCTTCAGGCAGCGCACGATGTGGCGCGACTGGTTCTCGATGAGCGTGAAGTACGACGCGCCGTTGAAGCCGTACGGGCCGAGGATCGTGAACAGGTTGGGGAAGCCGGGGACGCTGACGCCCTGGTAGGCCTGGTAGCGGTTCTCCGACCAGAACGTCTCGAGGTCGGCGCCGTCGCGGCCGCGGATGGGGAACGGCGGCATGTTGCCGGGCTCGAACACCTTGAAGCCGGTCGCGAGGATCAGCACGTCGAAGGGCCCGCGCTCGCCGTCGGCCGTCTGCACGCCGCCGCGCGTGAAGCGCTGGATCGGCGACGTCTCCAGATGCACGTTCGGACGGTTGAAGGTGGGGAGGTAGTCGTTGGAGAAGCCGGGCCGCTTGCACCCCAGGCCGTAGCGCGGCGTGAGCTTGTCGCGGACGACCGGGTCGTGGACCTGGCGCTGGAGGTGGCTGAGCGCGAGGCGCTCGGTGGCGCGCACCATCGGCAGCACCGTCGCGTAGTGCGCCGCGAGCGGGAACGTCAGCTCGACGTACGTCTGTGACAGGCCGCGCATCGCCCACTTCGCGCCCGGGACCGTGCGCAGCACGCCGCGCAGCGCGGCGGGCACCGGGCCGTCGAGCTTCGGCAGGCACCAGATCGGCGTGCGCTGGAAGACCGTCAGCTGATCGACCAGCGGCGCGATCGACGGGACGACCTGCACCGCCGACGCTCCCGTCCCGATCAGCGCGACGCGCTTGCCGCGCAGGTCGACGGAGTCGTCCCAACGCGCGGTGTGCATCGCCGTGCCCGCGAAGTCGTCGAGCCCGGGGATCTCCGGCGGCTTGGGCTTGGTGAGGACGCCGGTGGCCCCGACGACGTGGCGCGCGACGATCGGCTGGCCGCCGTCGGTCCGCAGGCGCCAGACGTGCTCGGCGTCGTCCCACTCGGCGCCCGTGACCATCGTGCCCAGGCGCAGGCGCGAGCGCAGGCCGAAGTGGTCGACGCACTCCTCCGCGTACGCCTTCAGCTCGCGCCCGGGCGCGTACACGCGCGACCACGGGCGCTGGCGGTAGGAGAACTGGTAGCTGAACGACGGGATGTCGACCGCGATCCCGGGATAGCGGTTCCAGTGCCACGCGCCGCCGACGCCGTCGCCCGCCTCGACCAGGACGAAGTCCTCGATCCCCGCGCGGCGCAGCGCGATCGCCGCGCCGATGCCCGAGAACCCGCCGCCGATGACCGCCACCTCGACCATATGCCCTGACTACATCACGATTGACGCCCGGGCGGTCCGGTGGTTAGCGTCGCCCGATGACCCAGGTTCGCGTCGGACTCGTCGCCCTCGTGCTCGCGGCCGCGCTCGCTGCGCCGGCAGGCGCCGCCACCACCTTCACCGTCAACACCACGGCCGACGGCGCCGCCCCGTGCGGCGCCACGTGCACGCTGCGCGGCGCGATCCGCAGCGCGAACGAGACGGCCGGTCCGGACACCGTGGTCATCCCGGCCGACGCCACTCCGTACGCCCTCACGCTCGTCGGCGCGGGCGAGGACGCGAACGCGACCGGCGACCTCGACGTGCTCGAGTCGGTGACGATCCAGGGCGCGGGCGCGTCGGGCGTCGTCATCGACGCGAACGGCCTCGGCGACGGGGTCATCCACGGCGTCGCCGACACGGCGACGGTCGACATCTCCGGCGTCACCATCCGCGGCGCCGACCTCGGGACGGGCTACGCCGTGCGGGGGACCGGGCCCCACCTGACGCTGACCGACAGCGTGCTGCGCGACAACGGCAGCGACCTGACCGCCTACGCGGGATCGGGGAACGACAAGCCCACCGATCTCACGCTGACCCGCGTGCTGCTGCGCGACAACACGTCCGACAACGCGATCGTCGAGCACGGGCCGGACACCGACGGGACGCTGCGGATCGTCGACACCCAGCTCCTGCACAACACGACGGCGGGAACGCTGGTCGACGCCGACCCGGGCGGTGGCACGACGACGGCGGTGATCGTGACCGGCTCGACGTTCGACGACAACACCATCGACAGCTACGGCATCGACGTCAACCCGTCGGGCGCCGTGGCGAACGCGTCGCTCGAGGTCGCCGGCTCCTCCTTCACCCGCAACAAGATCGACCGCGGGCGCGGGCTCATCGACTTCGACCCCTCCAGCTTCGACGACCTGGCGACGTCGATCCGCATCACCGACACGCTCTTCGCCGACACGACCATCAATCGGGACCAAGGCGTCCTGGTGGTCGATCCATGCGGGGCGTCGGGGAAGAAGACGAGCATCGACTCGCGGCTCGAGCGCACGCGGTTCGAGCGCAACGTCACCGGCGACGACGTCAACCCCGGCGAGGCTGCCGCGATCGCGCTTCGGCCGTGCCTGCCGAACGGCGGCGCACAGCACTTCGCGCTCGTCGACTCGCTGCTGGCGGGCAACGAGGCGCACGGTGACAGCGTCGAAGGTGGGGCGTTCTCCGCGTCCGCGACCGGCGCGACGATCGACGTCTCGGGGTCGACGTTCACGCAGAACGGCGCCGGGACCGTGGCGAACGGGAACACCGGCGGCGCGATCGAGCTCAGCGACGGGGCGATGACGATCGTCAACTCGACGTTCGACGGCAATCACGTCGGGTTCGGCGACGACGAGGACTCCGGCGGCGGCGCCATCCACGCCGCGGGGGGATCCCTCGCCCTCGTGCACACGACGCTCACGCAGAACACGGTCACGGCGGGGGCGGGCGACACGCCCGATCCGGCCGCCGGCGGCGGCGCCCTGAAGGTCGACGGCGGCGTCCCGGTCACGGTCACCGCCTCGCTGCTGCACGGCAACACCGCCTACGGCGCTGCGCAGGACTGCCTCGGGCCGGTCGCCTCGGGCGGCTCGAACCTCGCGGCGACGACGACGTGCTCGCTGGGCGGGCCGGCCGACCAGCAGGGCGTGGCCGACGCCGGGCTCGCCCCGCTGGCGAACAACGGCGGCCCGACGCCGACGCGCGCGCTGAGCGAGACGAGCCCCGCCAAGGACGCGGCTCGCGGCGAGACCTGCCTCGCGACCGACCAGCGGGGCGTGACGCGGCCGCAGTTCGCCGCGTGCGACATCGGCGCGTTCGAGCTCGCGCCGTCGTCGCCGCCGGCCGACGCGCCGCCGCCGCCGCCGCCCCCGCCGCCGGTCGTCCCGCAGCCGCCGAAGCCGGACCCGCTGCTGCTCACCTGCGGGCGCACGCAGCTCGCGCTGATCGACGTCGTCCGCGCGGGCGGCAAGGTCCGCATCACCGGCCAGGCCGCGCTCGCGCTGGCGGGCCGGCAGGTGCAGCTGCTGGTCTCCGACCGCCGCAACCGCAAGCGCAAGGCGGCGCCCGCCGGCACCGCGACGATCGGCCCGGACGGCACCTTCGCCGCGACCGTCAAGCGGCCGGGCCGCCGGCTCCGCTCGCCGCAGTACCTCGCGCGGGCGGGCGGGACCAGGTCGGTGCCGCTCGAGCTCGACCGGCGCATGTACGTCGACGGCCTCTCCGTGGCGGGCGGGCGCATCACGCTGCGCGGCCACGTCACGCGGCCGCTGCCCAGGCGCGGGTCGACCGTCGCGATCTTCGTCCAGCGCGACTGCACGACGCGCACGCGGGTGGCGAAGGCGAAGCTCGACCGCCGCGGGCGGTTCAGCGCCGAGTTCCCGGCGCCGGCGGGCGTGCCCGAGATCCTCGTGCGCGCGCAGACGAAGGTCCCGACGCTCCGCGGCGGGCGCGCGACGGCGCGGACGTTCACGCTGCCGCGCCCGCTGAAGCTGGGCTAGGGGAGCCTCACCCCGAAAACTTCAGGGGCGCAGTTAAGGGGCGCTGCCGATGCGGGGCCAGGGGCGGGCGGCGAGGGTTGCGGCCGTGACCTTCGCCATCCCGACATATCGGCGCCTCGCAGGCGCGCTCGCCCTCCTCGCCCTCGTCCTGCTCGCGGCTCCCGCCGCCGGCCGGGCGGACAGCATCGTCTTCCTCAAGGGGGGCGACGTCTGGCTGACCAGCCCGGACGGCTCCAGGCAGTACCAGGTGACCACCGGTGGCGGGTGGGACTCGCCGTCGCAGGCCGACGACGGCACGATCGTCGCGGCGCGGGGGCAGATGCTCGTCCGCATGGATCGCTCGGGGCGCGTCCTGGGCACGCCGATCGCCGCCCTCGGCGGCGACACGAACACGATCGCCGGAGAGAGCTTCAAGCTCTTCGGCCCGTTCGACCCGCAGGTCTCGCCCGACGGCCGCCAGATCGCCTACTGGGCCACCGCGTACACCACGAACTCCTCCGGCGACGTCATCTGGAACGACTGGCGCGACGTCACGGTCGTGACCCCGAGCGACCGGTCCAAGCCGCTGACCGGCGACGACTACGTGACCTCCGTCCGGACGCCGTCGTGGCTGACGAACGACCGGGTGCTGGTCGCCGGGTCGGGCATGACGAACTACAACTTCGAGACGTGGCAGACGGGCCGCGGCAGCGACTACCTGCAGTGGTGGTTCCGCTACGTCAACGCGATGGAGTACGACTCCGAGCTGAGCCCGGACGGCACCAAGCTCGCCGGCGTCGCCATGACCAACGGCCTCTCCTCGCCGCCCGACACGCTGCACTTCTTCTCCGTGCCCGGGCCGGCGTGGACAGAGGGTCCGTACCCCGAGACGTGGCTCGACGACGCCGTGCACCCGCCCGCGGGCGACATCCGCTGCCAGAGCGTGCGCGACTCCGACGTCCACAGCCCGTCGTGGAGCCCGTCGAGCGACGCCGTCGCCTACGACGACAAGGACGGTGTGTGGGTCGTGGACGTCCCGTCGGACCTCGGGACATGCAGCGGCCTGACCGAGCGGCTTCTCGCCGCCGGCGCGAGCCATCCGGACTGGGGCCCGGCCGACGTCGACCTCGCCCAGAAGCCGCTCCCGCCCGGCGGCGCCCCGCAGGACCGCGCCGCGGCCGCCGGCGGTCCGGCGGGCGGCGCGACGGCGCCGGCCGGCGGGCCCGCACCGGCGGCGTCCGGGCCGCTGCTCGCCGGCGTCTCGGCGCCGCGGAGCGTCAGGCGCCGCGCGGGGCTCGTCGTCCGCGTGCGGCTGACGCGGCCGGCGCGGGTCACCGTGTCGCTGTGCCGGGTCGTCAGCGGCCGGTGCGTGGGCAGGCACGCGCGGCGGAGCGTGTCCGGGAAGGCGGGCACGACGCGCATCGCCCTGCCCACGCGGCGGCTGAGGCGCGGCGCGTACCGGCTGACGGTCTCCGTGGCCGGGGCCGCGACGGCCAGGCGCGGCGTGCGCCTGCGCTGACCGCGGCGCTTACGCTCTGGCCGTGCGCGCCGGAGAGCTGCTCGAGCGCCAGGCGGAGCTCGGGGCCCTCTCCGGCGCGCTCGACGCTGCGGCCGCCGGGCGCGGCGCGCTCGCGGTCGTCGAGGGGACCGCGGGAATCGGGAAGTCGCGGCTCCTCGCCTGGGTGCGCGACGAGGCGCGCGAGCGCGGGATGCGCGTCGGCTTCGCGCGGGGCGCCGAGCTCGAGCGCGAGTTCCCCTTCGCCGTGCTGCGCCAGCTCCTCGACCCGCTCGTCACCGCGGCCGGCCCCGAGGCGCAGGCGCGGCTGTTCGCCGGCGGCGCGGAGCTCGCCAGGCCCGTCCTGGCGCGCGACGCCGGCGCGCGGCGCCTCCCGGACGCCGACGCGCTCTACGGCACGCTGCAGGCGCTGCACTGGCTCGTCGTCGCGCTCGCCGCCGCGGGCCCGCTCGCGCTCGTCGTCGACGACCTGCAGTGGGCCGACGACGCGTCGCTCGCCGCGGTGGCCTTCCTGGTGCGCCGGCTCGAAGGGCTCCCCGTCGCGCTCGTCGCCGGGACGCGTCCCGCCGCGGCCGAGGGGCGCCCCGCGCTCGCGGCGCTGGCGGCCGAGCCCGACGCGGTCGTCCTGCGGCCTCGCGCCCTCACCGCGGACGCCGTGCACACGTGGCTGGCCGGTGCGGACCGCGCCATGCCGCCGGACGACGCGTTCGTCGAGGCCTGCCGGGTCGCGACGGGCGGCAACCCCCTGCTGCTCAAGGAGCTCGTGCACGAGCTCCGCGAGGAGGGCGTCGAGCCGACGGCCGAGCGCGTCGAGCGCGTCCGCCGCCTGAGCCCGCGCGGCATCTCCACCATCGTCCTGCTCCGGCTCGGGCGGCTCCCGCCGGACGCGACCGCGCTCGCGCGCGCCGTCGCCGTGCTCGGCGACGACGCGCGCGTCGACGACGCCGCGGCGCTCGCGGGGCTCGCGCCGGGGGCCGCGCGTGACACGGCCGGATCGCTGGTGGCCGCTGACGTGCTCGACGACGCGGAGCCCCTGCGCTACGCGCACCCGGTCATCCGCGCGGCGGTGCTCGAGGACATCCCGGCGCTGGAGCGCGCCGCGCTGCACGCGCGGGCGGCCGCGCGGCTGCGCGACGCCGGCGCATCCGCCGAACGCGTCGCCGCGCACCTCGTTCACGCCGACCGCGCCGAGCTGCCGTGGGCGACCGGCGTCCTGCGCGCCGCCGCCGACGCCGCGTTCGCGCTCGGCGAGGCGACCGCCGCGGCGCGCTGGCTGACGGCGGCGCTCGAGGCGCCGTTGCCGGCCGCCGAGCGCGGCGCCGTGCTCGAGCAGCTCGGGCGGGCGGAGGCGCTCAGCGGCGACCCCGCCGCGGCCGCGCACCTGGAGGAGGCGGTGGCGCTGGCGAGGTCGGACGACGAGGCGACCGACCGCGCCGTCGTCCTCGGCACCGCGCACAAGATGGCCGGCCGCGGGCGCGCGGCCACCGACGCGCTGACGCGCGCGCTCGCGCGCGTGCCCGAGGGCTCGGTCGCCGCGCAGCGGCTGGAGGCGGAGATCGTCGGCGCCGGCTTCCTCGACCCCGCGGCCGCGCGGGTCGCCCGCGAGCACGTCGGGCGGCTGCGGGCGCACGAAGGTCCGCCCGCGGACGATCAGGAGCGGCTCGTCCTCGCGCTCCTCGCCTGGGACGCGGCCACCGGCCCGGACGGCGACGCCGCGGCGACCGCGGCGCTGGCCGAGCGCGCCCTCGGCATCGAGCACGCCGGGGCCGACCCGATCCCGGGCGGCCAGGGGCTCATCGTCGCGGGGATGGCGCTCGTGGTCGCCGACCGCGCTCCCGCGGCGGACGCGCTGTTCGGGGAGCTCTTCGAGCACGCCCGGCGCACCGGGGCGGGCGCCGCCGCGGGCGGCGCGCTCGGCATGCGGGCGTGGGCGCGGCTGCGACTCGGGCGGATCGCCGAGGCCGAGGCCGATGCGCTGGCGGCGCTCGACCTCGGCACGCAGCTGCACGCGCGCGCGGTCCTCGGCAACCCGCCGCTCGCGGTCGCGACGTACGTCGCCGCCGAGCGCGGCCGCTCGTGGGAGGACGTCGCCGCGCTGCACGCGCACCCCGGCGTGGCGGCGGCGGCGGACGTGATGTCGTCGGGGCTCGTGCGCCACGCGGTCGGGCGCCTGCACGCCGCCGAGGGTCGCCACGCGCAGGCGCTCGCCGAGCTCGAGGCGTGCAGCCGCGACGAACCGTGGTGGGGCCGCGACCTGCCGTCGCTGCTGCCGTGGCGCTCCGACGGGGCCCTGTGCCTGCTCGCGCTCGGCGACGCGGAGCGCGCGCGGGCCCTCGCCGACGAGGAGGTCGCGCTCGCCCGCGCGTTCGGCGCGCCCCGGGCGCTCGGCGTCGCGCTGCGCGCGGCGGCCCTGGTGCGCGACGGCGACGAGCGCGTCGGGTTGCTCGAGGAGGCCGAGCGCGTCCTCGCGCCCGCGGGCGCCCGCGTCGAGTCGGCACGCGTGCTCGCCGACCTCGGCGCCGAGCGGCGGCGCAGCGGCGGGCGAGCCGACGCTCGCGACCTGCTGACGCGGGCGCTCGAGACGGCCGCCCGCGCCGGCGCCGACCGCCTCGCCGACCGCGCCCGGCAGGAGCTCCGCGCGACGGGCGCGCGGCCGCGGCGCGACGTGGCCTCCGGCGTCGGCGCGCTCACGCCCGCCGAGCGCCGCGTCGCCGGCAGGGCGGCCGAGGGGCTCGGCAACCGCGAGATCGCCCAGGCGCTCTGGCTCTCCGAGAAGACGGTGGAGACGCACATGTCGAGCATCCTGCGCAAGCTCGGGCTGCGCTCGCGCGCCGACGTCGCGGCGGCGCTCGACGAGGCCGCGGTGGCCTAGCCGGCCGGCTTCGCGCGCACGACGCGCGTCACGTCCAGGTCCTTGTCCAGCAGGACCAGTGGCAGCGGTCTCCCCCGCCGCGGCGACTCCCCGTAGGGCCAGCGCGGCGACGGCGAGCGGCGCGGCTGAGTGGGCGCGGCGGTGAGGGACGTGCCACCCTAGCCCGGCGGGTGCCGCGAAAGCAATGGCCGCTGCGGGCGCAGACGCCGGGTCGCGCCGATGACGAGACCAACATGACACTGCCACCGTGCGGCGGGTCGTCGACGGTGGGCTCATGCTCGACATCGCCGAAGTCTCCGCGGGCCCGCTCGGCCCGCTGCTCATCGTGGGCGTCCTCGCCGGCATGGCGTTCAGGTTCAGGGGCGCCTTCCGGTCGCGAAGCCAGTTCGCGCGTGTCCGACAGGGACCGCTGTATGGCGGCTCGACGACGAGCCGGCCTGCCGGCAGCGCCGGCGACATCGCCGACGGCGGCCACGTCCCGTCGCAGGAGCTGCTCGGCGCGCTGAGCGTCGCCGCGGTGCCCGAGGACGACGACTCCGAGGACGAGGGCACCGGCAAGCGGCTCGGCCTGCGCTACCACCGCGCCCGCCACGGCGCCGCCGGCTGGGACCCGGTCGTCTACGACGGCACGCGCAACGGCCACCAGGCCTTCATCCGGCTGAACCGCAACGCGTCGGTGCGCGGCCCCGGCATGAACTTCCGCCGCGACCGCAGCCTCTGCGTCGTCCGCGTCGGCGTCGAGCGCTTCGAGCTCACCGCTGCCGACGGGCGGCTCGAGCCGGCGACCGCCGTTCCGGGCGCCGTCGCCGCGATGCTCGAGCGGATGACCGCGTCGCCCGACGTCTGGCACGACCTGCGCGTCGTCGCCGGCCCGGACGGGCTCGTCGCGAGCCGCGGCGTGAGCCAGGACTGGCTCGGCGGGTGGACCTACGACCTGTGGCTGCTCGAGCGGCTCGCGGCGTGCCTGGAGGGCCGCGCGCTCGCGCCCGAGAAGCTCGGCCGCGAGTGGGCGCCCCCGTACGACCTGGACACGTGGGCGCCGAGCGCCCTGGGCGCCGCCTAGAGGTACTGCGCCGGCGGCTTCTCCGGGCTGTAGAGCCAGGCCTGGAAGAAGCCGCCGAGGTCGCGCCCGCTGAGCTGCTGGGCGAGCGTGATGAACTCGGGCGTCGAGATGCCGCCGTAGCGGTGCTGCGTGTACCAGGTGCGCAGGAGCTTGACGAAGGTCGCGTCGCCGATGCGCTCGCGCAGCGCCTCGAGCGTCATCCCGCCGCGGTCGTAGATCGTGCCGTCGAAGAGATGCGCGGCGTCGCCGGGGTTGCCGGGCGGCGGCGTCCAGAACCACGTCTGCTGGGCGGGGGTGTTCTCGAGCTCCTTGAGCTTCTGCGCGGCCGTCTTGTTGCCCTGGCGCTCGCTCCAGATCCACTCCGACCACGTCGCGAAGCCCTCGTGCAGCCAGATGTCCGGCCACTGGCGCAGCGTCACCGCGTCGCCGAACCACATGTGCGACAGCTCGTGCAGCACCGTGAGCTCGTCGGGCGCGTCGTCGTAGAAGGGCTTGGTCTGCGTCTCGAGCGAGTAGCCGATGCGCGGCGCGTTGTCGACGATCGCGCCCGCGTTCTCGAAGGGGTAGGGGCCGTAGAGGTCGACGAGGAAGTCGACCATGGCCGGCAGCTTCTTCATCGAGGCGGAGGCGGACGCCGCCTGCGACGGATCGACGGCGACGTACGTGGGGATGCCGCCGGGCGTCCGCCCCTCGGTCACGTCGAAGCGCCCGAGCGTGATCGTCGCGAGGTACGGCGCCATCGGGAACTTCTCGCGCCAGGTGAAGGTCGTCCGGCCGCCGCCCGAGACCTTCGACGCCAGCAGCCCGTTGCCGACCGCGGTCAGCCCGTCGGGCACGGTCATCGCGACGGTGTACGTGGCCTTGTCGCGCGGTGTGTCGTTGGCCGGGTACCACGCGGGGGAGCCCTGCGGCTCGCCCACGACCGCCGCGCCGTCGTCGGTCAGCACCCAGCCCTCCGACGACCCGTCGTCGTCGATGACCTCCTGCGGCGTGCCGGAGTACGGGACGACGACGGTGAAGGTCTGCCCGCTGCGCAGCGGCTTGGCCGGTGTGATCTGCAGCTCCTGCCCGGCGCGGCCGACGCCGGCGCGCGCGCCGTCGACCGTGACCGTCCCGAGCGTGAACCCGCGCAGGTCGAGGTCGAACCGCGACAGGTCCTGCGTCGCCTTGATCGTCAGCGTCGCGACGCCGTCCAGGCGCTGCGTCGCGGGGGAGTACGCGAGCTTCAGCGCGTAGTCGGCGACGTCGATCCCGCCGTTGCCGGCGAGCGGCAGGTACGGGTCGCCGGCGCCGGGCGCTCCGGCAGTGGGAGCGGCGGCGGCGGGCGCGGCGAGCGCGAGCGCGGCGAGCACGGCGGCGGGGACCAGCGGCAGGCGGACCATGTCGCGAACCTACCTTGACCTCTCGCACCGTTTCCCGGTGCGGCCCGACGAGGTTGACGGGCCTCAGCAGCCGGCCCGCAGGCGCCAGCTCCCGGACTGCGCCAGCGCCGGCGGCCGCCCGGCGGCCGCCGCGGGCTGCAGCGCGACGATCTCGACGTCGAGGGCCGGCCGCGCCTCGGTGGCGCGATCGCTGAACCGCTCGCCCGGCAGGTCGAGACGGTGCATGAGCGGCGGCACCAGCCGGAAGTCCGGGACGTGGACGAGGCCGCAGCGGACGGCGACCGCCCTGTTCGCGGCCACCAGCTCGACGAGCTCGGCCTGGGCGTCCGCCCGGTGCGAGCGCTCGTCCCGCACGTCGGCGAGGTCGGCGAGCGCGAACGGGAGGGAGACGGCGACCGCTACGGCGACGAGCGGCGTCGCCCAGCGCCGGGCCCATCCCGTCGCGCCCGCGGCGCACAGCACGATCAGCGCCGCCGCGGCCGGCAGCAGGAACCGCGAGTACAGCGTCAGGCCGAGCGCGCCGTAGGCCAGGAACGGCAGCACGGACAGCCCGAACAGCGCCGCGGGCAGCGCGACGCGACGCTGCTCCTCGCGGCGCACGAGCAGCCACCCCGCGACGCCGCCGAGCGCGACGACGGCGCCGGTGACGTCGAGCACGAAATTCGGCGCCAGGCGCAGCGCGGCGCGGATCCCGTTCCCCTCCTGATGGCGCGCGGCGAAGTCCTGCGTCCCGTGCAGGGAGAACAGCGGGTCCCCGGTCAGGAGCACGTCGTGCAGCGCCCAGAGGAGCGGCGCCGCCGCGGCGAGCGCGAGCATCCTCGGCCGGCGGAGGTAGAGCGCGTAGGCACCGGCGATGATCCACGCCTCCGGCCGCAGCAGGCCGGCGAACGTGAGCGCGACGAGCGGCGCGACGGCGCGGCGCGGGTTCTCGGCCTCCAAGGCGGCGGCGAGCACGACCAGCGCGAGGAACGCCACGTCGAACTGCGTGAACAGCGCGAGCGTGACGATCTCGGGCCGGGTGATCATCAGCAGCGCGCAGGCCGCGCCGGCGAGCGGCGAGAAGAGCGCGGCGCCGAGCCGGAACGCCGCGACGCCGAGCAGCACCATCGAGGCGAGTGCGAGCACCTCGAGCGCGCGCTCCGCTCCCGCCGACCCGAGCGGGGCGAGGAGCGCGCCGACGACGTTCAGCAGCGGGTGCGGCGCCGGCGAGAAGGGGCCATCGAAGCGCGGGCTCTCGCCGTGGGCCAGGCGGCGGCCCCAGATCAGCGCGAACGTCGAGTCGTAGCCGACGTAGCCCGCGTAGCCGACCCCGCACGCCGCGGCGAACACGGCGGAAAGAACGCCTATCGGCAGGGGCCGCATCCCTGTACGGTCGCGCAATGTCAAACGCCGCTTTCCGTTCCAGGCCCAACCCGTGGATCGCCCTCGGCGGCCTCGCCGTCCTCGTCGCGCTCGCCATCGGCCTGCTCTCCAGCGGCGCCACGAACGTCGAGGCGCAGCAGTACGGCCCGCCGGAGCCCCCGGGCATCGGCGACGTCTCGGTCAAGCCGCTCGCGCCCCAGCGGGGCAAGGGCTTCAAGGTCACGTTCAAGTCGGGCGGCCAGGTCTCGTACCGGATCTACGTCATCGACAAGATCGACAACCGGTTCATCCTCGACCGCGGCAGCGCGAACGGCGCGAAGACGACCAAGGTCATCGGCAAGCAGCTCAAGGCGGGCCAGTACAAGCTCTACACGGGCAGCAAGTCGATCGCGGGCGAGGTCCAGAGCAACGGCAACCCGGTCTACTACGACCGCGAGCAGCAGGACCTGGTCATCCGCAGGTAGCGCGCTCAGCACCGCGCGCCCAGCGTCCACCACTCGCCGGCCGCCACGACGTCGTAGGCGGCCGGCGGCCTGACGTCCTCCGCGGGCCGGCTCACGTCGAAGCCGACGTCGGCGACGACGACCTCCGCGCGCGCGGCGAACAGCAGCCCGCGCGGCGCGATGGGCGGCGCGAGCTCGACGTCCGAGGGCCGCACGCCGAGGCGGAACGCCAGCGGCGCGATCGAGCGGTTCGTCGACGTCCGGAAAGGGCGGCACGACGCGTCGGCACGGTCGGCGGCGCGCAGGAGGTCGGCGTCGAGCTCGCGGCCGTAGGCGGCGGTGTCGATGCGGTCGCGGATCGCGTCGCGCGCCGCGGGCGCGGCGGCGAGCAGGACGGCCGCGACGGCGATCCGCACCGGCAGCCACGCGTGGCGCGAGACGCCGGCGGCGCAGAAGAGCGCCAGCATCGCCGCCGGGACGAGCAGGTAGCGGAGGATCAGCGGCAGGTCGGACACGCCGAGGACGAGGAAGCCGAGGATCCCGAGCGCGAGGACGGCGAGGGGGACGAGGATCCGCTCCTGCGCGACGACGAGCGCGACGGCGCCGACGGCGAGCCCGGTCCACATGACGCCGGGGCGGAGGATCGCCTCGAGGCTGGCGGGGAGGAAGCCGGGGATCGCGCCGAGCCCGCGCTCGCGGTCGAGGACGCCCGCGAGGTCGCGCGTGCCGTGGAAGGAGAACAGCGGATCGCCGAAGAGCGCGAGGTCCCCGAGGCACCAGAGGACGGGTGCCGCAGCCGCGAGCGCGAAGGCGCGCGGCGTGCGCACGTGGACCGCGTACGCGGCGGCGAGCGGCCACGCCTCGGGGCGAAGCAAGCCGGCCAGGGCGAGGAGCACGAGGACGGTGGTGGCGCGCCTCGTCTCGCCCACCTCCACGGCCAGCGCGGCGATCACCAGCGCGAGGAACGGCACGTCGATCGAGGCCATCAGCGTCTCCTCGACGACGAACGGGCGCGTGAGGAGGATCGCGGCGAAGACGATCCCGGCGACCGTGCCGAAGCTCCTGCGGCCGGCCTCGAAGGCGGCGACGCCGAGCGCGCCGAGCGCCACGAAGGAGACGCCGAGCAGCACCTCCGGCGCCGCGTCGCCGAACAGCGACGCGACGAGGCCGAGCACGTTCGCGAGCGGGTGCGGCGTCGGCGCGTACGGCGGGCCGTGGTCGGGCGCGTGCAGGTGCGCCAGCGCGTCCCCCCAGGCGATCGACCAGCTCGCGTCGTAGCCGATCGCTCCGGGACCGAGCAGCAGCCGGAGCACGGCGGCGAGGACGCCCGCGGCCGCGGCGCGCCTGAGGGTCGGGGAGCGCAGGCGCGCAGCCTAACCGCGGCCTCAACGGCTCCGACGCGTAGGCGCGCCCGCGATAGGGTCAGCGGCATGCGCGTCCGGGGCGTCGGGAAGGGGCCGCTGTTCCCCGACGACGGCCCCGTGGGAGCGCGGCTGCAGCGCCGCGCGAAGGGCATCGCGATCGAGGCGGGCGCGTTCGTCGCGCTCACGCTCCTCTTCCCGATCGTGCTCGGCGGCGCGGCCGTGGTCGACCTCGCGCTCTGGGTCGTCCGGCGCAAGCCGTGGATGGCGGTGCGGCTCGTCGCGTTCGCCTGGTGGTTCCTCGTCGGCGAGCTGCGGGGGATCGCCGGCCTGGCGGGCATCTACGCGATCACCGGCGGCCCGCTCGGCCGCGGCTCGGTGCGCCGGCGCGAGCTCGTCTACGACCTGCGCATCCACTGGGCGCGCAGCCACCTGGGCGGCATCCGGACGCTCTTCCGGCTCGGGCTGGAGGTCGAGGGCCTCGAGCTCGCCGGGCCCGGGCCGGTGCTCATCCTCATCCGCCACGCGAGCATCATCGACAACACGCTGCCGGACGCGATCGTCGGCCACGCGCACGGGCTCGGTCTGCGGTTCGTCCTCAAGCGCGAGCTGCAGATGCTGCCGACGATCGACATCGGCGGGCGCTGGGTGCCGACGAACTTCGTGCGCCGCGCGTCGGACGACCCGGCCGGCGAGATCGCGAAGCTGCGCCGCCTCGCGCACGGGCTCGGCGAGGGCGAGGGCATCCTCATCTACCCCGAGGGGACGCGGCAGACGCCGGAGAAGCTGCGCGCCGCCCAGAAGGCGATCGCCGAGCGCCAGCCGCACATCGCCCCGCTCGCCGATCGGCTGCGCCACGTGCTGCCGCCGCGGCTCGGCGGCCCCGTCGCGCTGCTCGACGAGGCGCGCGGGGTCGATGTCGTGCTCATGGCGCACGTCGGGCTCGACGGCTTCGAGTACATCCGCGACGTGTGGGCGGGCGGCCTCGTGGGGACGACGGTGCGCGTGCGGTTCTGGCGCTTCGCCGCGGACGAGGTCCCGGAGGACGAGGACGAGCGCGTGCGCTGGCTCTACGCCCGCTGGCAGACGCTCGACGACTGGATCGGGGAGCACCGCTGAGCGCGCCGTTCGGCGAGGCGATCGCCGCCGCGTACGCGACCGACGGGCCGGCGCTCGACCTCGGGCGCGGCGTCCACGAGGGCGCGGTCGCGCAGGACGCGGTCGTCCGGGTCCCGCTGCGGATGCTCAACCGGCACGGGCTCATCGCCGGCGCGACCGGCACCGGCAAGACGAAGACGCTCCAGCTCATGGCCGAGCAGCTGTCGGCCGCCGGCGTGCCCGTGGTGGTGGCCGACGTCAAGGGCGACGTGTCCGGGCTCGCGGCGGCGGGCGACCCCGCCGGGCCGGCGGCCGAGCGCAACGCCGAGCTCGGCCTGCCCTACGAGCCGGAGAGCTTCCCGGTCGAGCTCCTCTCGCTCGGCGGGATCGGGCCGGGCGTCCCGGTGCGCGCGACGGTCAGCGACTTCGGCCCGCAGCTGCTGGCCAAGGTGCTCGGCGCGAACGAGACGCAGGAGCAGAGCCTCGCGTTGCTCTTCCGCCTGGCCGACGAGCGCAAGCTGCCGCTCGTCGACCTGACCGACCTGCGCGCGCTGCTGACGCACCTGGGGTCGAAGGAGGGCAAGGCCGACCTCGAGGGGCTGGGCGGGGTGTCGAAGGCGACCGTCGGCGTGCTGCTGCGCGCGCTCGTCGGCCTGGAGGACGGCGGCGGGACGGAGCTGTTCGGCGAGCCGCAGCTCGCGGTCGGCGACCTGCTGCGCACCGCGCCCGACGGGCGCGGGATCGTGTCGTGCATCGAGCTGGCGGCGGTCCAGGAGCACCCGGCGCTGTGGTCGACCGCGCTCATGTGGCTCGTCGCCGAGCTGTTCGAGGCGTTGCCCGAGGTCGGGGACCTCGAGCGGCCGAAGCTCGTGTTCTTCCTCGACGAGGCGCACCTGCTGTTCGACGACGCGACCGAGGCGTTCCTCGACGCCGTGGAGCGCACGGTGCGCCTGATCCGCTCCAAGGGCGTCGGGGTCTTCTTCGTGACGCAGAACCCGCATGACCTTCCCGGCGCGGTCCTCGGGCAGCTCGGCAACCGGATCCAGCACGCGCTGCGCGCGTTCACGCCCGAGGACGCCAAGGCGCTGAAGGCGACGGTGTCGACGTTCCCGCGCTCGGACCTCTACGACCTCGAGACGCTGCTCACCTCGATGGGGATCGGCGAGGCGGCGGTGACGATCCTCGACGACAAGGGCGTTCCCACGCCGGTCGTCCACACGCGGCTTGTCGGCCCGCGCTCGCGGATGGCCCCCGCCGACGACGTCGCGGCCGCCGCGCAGGCCTCGCCGCTGTGGGCGAGGTACGCGACGCGCGCCGACCCCGAGTCGGCGAAGGAGATCCTCGCCGGGCGGATCGAGGCGGCGACGGTCGACGCGCCGCCGCCCGAGCACGTGCCGGTCCCGAGGAAGGAGCCGGCGGGACGGCGCCGCCGCGCACCGCAGCGCGCGCCGGCCGATCCCCTCGACGACCTGCTCACCTCGCGCGAGGGCAAGGCGCTCCAGCGCAAGGTGCTCCGCGGGGTCTTCGGGATGCTCCGCAAGCGGCTCTGACCGCGGAAGAGCGCGCGCCGCCTACCCTGAGTCCCATGACCAACCCCGGCTCCGCCCGCAGCGTGAAGATCAGCGACGACGAGCGGGGTGGCTGGTCGTCGGATCGTCCGCGCCGGTCGGGACGGCCGGAGCGGCCCGCCGACCTCTCGACGCGCTGCCGCGTGCTGCAGCCGTCGGACCGCATGCGCTACTCGCCGGGCAGCCTGGTGATGGTGGTGTCGGGGTCCGAGGACGAGGCCGACCGGTTCGCCCAGCGCGTGTTCGAGGAGCGCGGGGCGGTGCTGTCGACGACGAAGGTCCGCGGGCTGCTGGCCGGGAAGGTGTCGGAGGAGGAGATCGGCGCGAAAGCCGCGGCGCTGCTCAACGCCGCCGCCGCCAAGCGGCTGCAGGCGGGGGAGAGCACGGTCGTCGCGGCCAAGCTGCTGGGGCCGGAGGACCGCGACCCGCTGGTCCGCCTCGCCTCGACCCTGCGCCGCCCGCGCCACATCGTCCTGCTCGAGGCCGGCCGCGAGCAGACCGGCGACGAGGACCGCCCGGCGCTCAACGAGCTGCGCAAGGCGCTCGACGCCGGCGACCTCGGGCGCGAGGGGTTCCAGACCGCGCTGCGCCTCGGCGGTGGCGCGGTGGCCGAGCTCAAGCGGATCGTCTTCCGACCGCCGCCGCGCGACGACGACTGAGGGTGGCCGGCGCGCGCGGGCGCGCCTGGCGGCGCGGTCGGGGCGCCGGACTGGGACACTTGCGCGATGCGTCGCCTGTCCCTGCTCGCGCTCCTCGCGCTTCCCGCTGCCCTCTTCGCCGCCGCGCCGGCCGCGGCGCAGGAGGACAACGCCCGCTACGAGCTCGTCCACGGCTGCTACGCCCTTCAGGCCTCCGGCGGCAAGTTCGTCGTCAAGGGCGCGGACGGCGCCTACCGCGCGACGGGCGGCTCCGCCGGCGAGGCCGAGCCGTTCCGGATGCAGGCCACGCGGCTGGGCTCCTACCTGCTCTACGGCAAGGCGCGCGACTTCATGTCCGGCGGCGACGCCGCGGTCAAGAGCGCCGACGCGCCCGACGGCACCGCCGACTGGAAGGTCGAGGGCACCAAGGACGCGTTCCGCCTCTCGCTGCCCGACGCGGGCGGCAAGGCGCTCGGCCTCGACGGCGACGCGCTGAAGCTCGTCGACGGCGACGGGGCGCGCTGGGCGTTCGTGCCGGCCGAGGGCTGCCCGGAGTACCCGGAGATCGAGGTCAGCGCGACCGGGCAGACGGCGACGTCGCCGACGCCGTTCGGCGAGGTCCGCGGCACGGTCGACGCGCACATGCACCACATGGCGTTCGAGTTCCTCGGCGGCAGCGTGCACTGCGGGCGGCCGTGGCACCCCTACGGCGCGCCGTACGCCCTGACGGACTGCCCGGACCACTTCACCGGCGGCGCGCCGCTCGACACCGCGCTCGGGGGCAAGCCCCGCCACGATCCCGTCGGCTGGCCGACGTTCAAGGACTGGCCGGACAACGAGTCGCTGACCCACGAGGACTCGTACTACAAGTGGCTCGAGCGGGCGTGGATGGGCGGCCTGCGCGTCTTCACGAACCTGCTCGTCGACAACGCCGTCCTGTGCGAGGTCTATCCGCTCAAGCGCCACAACTGCGACGAGATGGACACGGTCCGCCTCGAGGCGAAGGACATGTTCGCGCTGCAGGACTACATCGACGCGCAGAGCGGCGGCCCCGGCAAGGGCTGGTACCGGATCGTCAGGGACCCGTTCGAGGCCCGGCGCATCATCAGCGAGGGCAAGCTCGCGGTGATCATGGGCATCGAGGTCTCCAAGCTCTTCGAGTGCGGGATCTACAACGACCAGCCCGAGTGCACCAAGCAGCAGGTCGACGAGCGCCTGGACGAGGCGTACGACATGGGCGTCCGCCAGATGGAGCTCATCAACAAGTTCGACAACGCGTTCGGCGGCGTGGCCGGGGACACGAAGGAGACCGGTGCCGTCACCAACACCGGCAACAAGTACGAGACCGGCCAGTACTGGGACATGCGCACCTGCGACGGGCCGGAGGACGCGAGCGACCGCGAGCAGATCAGCCCCCACCAGCACAACGACGACAGCCTCGTCGCCAACGGGATCAACATGTTCCTGCCGAAGGGGACCGCGCCGATCTACCCGGCGCCGCCGCACTGCAACTCCAAGGGCCTGACCGACCTCGGCGCGCACCTCGTCAACCGGATGATCGACAAGGGCATGATCGTCGACCCCGACCACCTGAGCGTCCTCGCGCGCAACCAGCTGATCGACGTCGTCCGGGCGCGCGACTACTCCGGCATCATCTCCAGCCACAGCTGGAGCACGCCCGACGCGTTCCCGGCGATCTACAAGTCCGGCGGGTTCATCACGCCGTACGCCGGGGACTCGACGACCTTCGTGGAGAAGTGGCGCAAGACGAAGGCGATGGCCGACCCCAAGTTCTTCTTCGGCTTCGGCTACGGCGCGGACATGAACGGCTTCGGGTCGCAGGGCGGGCCGCGCGGCGCGAACGTCCCCAACCCGGTGACCTATCCGTTCAAGTCGTTCGTCGGCGACGTGACGTTCGACAAGCAGCGCAGCGGCGAGCGCGTCTACGACATCAACGTCGACGGCGTCGACCACTACGGCCTGTACCCCGACTGGATCGAGGACCTGCGCAAGCTCGCGGGCGACGAGATCATCGAGGACATGGCGCGCGGCGCTGAGGCGTACCTGCAGATGTGGGAGCGCGCCGAGGGCGTCCCCGCCGTCGAGTGCCGCGGCGCGCACCTCGGCTTCACGGCGCGCGGCCTGGGCGGCATCAACCTCGGCGACGACACCGAGCGCGTGCTGCGCAGCGCGACGCAGCCGCGCAGGCGCATGGCGCGCACGTGGACGTGGTGCGTCGAGGGCGACGCGAAGGGCACGAACCGCACGGCGCGGACCGCGGCGGTCCTGACGCCGGAGGGCAGGGTCGGCCTCGTCGCGAGCAACGCGCGGACGCACATCGCCAAGGGCGTGCACCCGGGCACGCGCGCGAAGCGGGCACGGATCAAGACGCGCGGGTTCGGCAAGGGCATCCGCGTGCGCCGCGCGTCGAAGGGCTCGCGCGCGAAGCTCGTCTACGTGCTGGGGCCGAAGCGCGTCCGCTACGTCGCGATCGCGAGCGCCGAGGCGGGCCGCACCCGGGCGAGCCTGCGCGGCTACCTCAAGCTCGCCGGGCTGTAGACCCGGCAGCGGGCGTCCCGCCCGGTCGGTACGAGCTGGTCTGCCACATCCCCGGCCACTACGGGATGGGCCAGAAGATGGCCTTCGAGGTCACGAAGTAGCAAGTCCTGCGCCGGCGCGGCGTTGGTGAGAGCGTGAAGGTCGCCGCTCTCGCCATCGCCGCACTTCTGGCGTTCTGCTCCAGCGCAGCCGCCGCGCCCGTCGACGACGTCGACCCGATGGTGGGGACCGCGCCGCCCGGCTTCGTGTTCCCGGGCGCGGTGGTGCCGTTCGGGATGGTCCAGAACTCCCCCGACACGATGGGCGAGTTCGCGTACAGCGGCTACCTCGCCACCGACCCGACCATCCGCGGCTTCAGCCTCGTCCACCTGAGCGGGCCGGGGGTGCGCAAGGCCGGCGACCTGCCCTTCATGCCGACGGTGGGGCCGATCGTCTCGCGCGACCCGAACCTCTACGCGTCCCCGTTCGACCACGCGCAGGAGCACGCCGAGGCCGGCTACTACAGCGTCGTCCTCGACGCGTCGCAGACGAAGGTCGAGCTGACCGCCTCCGAGCACGCGGCGATGCAGCGCTACACGTTCCCGCCGACGCCGGCCGCGAACGTCATCGTCGACGTGCGGCGCAGCGTCGAGGGCGTGCACGACGGCGCGTTCACGCAGACCGGCCCTAGCGAGATCGCCGGCTGGACGCGCGGGCGCTACCCGGTCCACTTCGTCGCGCGGTTCAGCAGCCCGATCGTGGCGCACGACGACTTCTCCGTCACGTTCGACGCGACGACGCAGCGGACGGTGACGATGCGCGCCGGGATCTCGTTCGTCGACGCGGCGGGCGCGCGGCGCAACCTCGACGCCGAGGCTCCGGACGGCCGCAGCTTCGACGCGATGCGCGCGGCAGCGCGCGCCCGCTGGGCCGAGCAGCTCGACCGCATCCGGGTGGACGGAGGCACGGCGCTCGACCGCCGCGCCTTCTACACCGCGCTGTATCACGCGCTCCTGCACCCGAACGTCTTCACCGACGTCGACGGCCGGTACCTGGGGGCGGACGGTCAGCCGCACGTCGCGACCGGGCGCACGCAGTACGCGAACTTCTCGAGCTGGGACACCTACAAGGCGCAGAACCAGCTGCTCGCGCTGATCGAGCCCGGGCGCTACCGCGACATGGTGCGGTCGCTGCTGGCGACGTACCGCGAGAGCGGCAAGCTGCCGCGCTGGGGCGAGCAGAACATCGACGCCGCGCACATGAGCGGCGACCCCGCCATCCCGATGATCGCCGACGCCGCGTGCCGGGGGCTGCTGAGCGGCGAGGACGAGGCCGCGCTCTACGAGGCGGCGCAGGACCTCGTGCGGCGCCGCCCCGCCGAGCTCGCGCAGCTCGGCTACCTGCCGATGCGGCCGGGGACCACGCTCGAGTACGGCGGCGCGGACTTCGCGCTCGCCCTGCTCGCGCGCCGCCTCGGCGACGGCCCGGGCGCGGCAGCGGCGCTGCAGCGCTCGCTGAGCTACCGCCGCATCCTCGACCCCGAGACGCGGTGGATCCGCCCGCGTAACGCCGACGGGTCGTGGTACGGGCCGTTCAGCCCGACCGACGAGACGGGCTTCCAGGAGGGCAACGCCTGGCAGTACTCGTGGCTCGCGCCGCACGACGCGCGCGGCCTGTTCGACCGCATGGGCGGCGACGGCGCGGCGAAGCGCCGCCTCGACCACCTGTTCCGCCTGCCGGCCGAGGTGCAGAACCGCGCGACCGGCTTCGGCACCGTCTACCGGCTCGACCAGCACGCGCCCGGGAACGAGCACGACATGCAGGTGCCGTGGATGTACGCGTTCGCGGGGGCGCCGTGGGGCGCGCAGCGCGAGCTCGCCGAGATCCGGACGCTGTTTCGCCCGACGCTCGACGGCCTGCCCGGCAACGACGACCTCGGCTCGCTCTCGGCCTTCCACGTCTTCAGCGCGCTCGGCTTCGGCCCGGTGACGCCGGGCGCACCGTTCTTCGTCGTCGGCAGCCCGGTGTTCGAGCGCGCGACCGTGCAGCTCGCCGGGGGCAAGCGCTTCACGGTCGAGGCGCCCGGTGCGGGCGCGACGGCCCCCTACGTGCAGCGCGCGTCGCTCGGCGGCCGGCCGCTCGATCGCTCGTGGCTGTACGCCGCGCAGCTGCGCCGCAAGCGCGCGACGCTGCGCCTCGAGATGGGCGCGGCGCCGAACCGCGCGTGGGCGACGGCTCCGCGGGATCGGCCGCCGTCGGCCTCGGACGCGACGCTGGGCGCGTTCGGCTGCTGAGCGTGGGGCCCGCGCGGAGCGGGTAGCGAGGCCGGGTGGCCACCCTGCTCGTGATCCTCGGCGCCTTCCTCCTGATCATGGCGATCACCGGCGGCATGGGACGCGCGGCGCGGCGCCGGCGGCTCGAGGAGGAGGAGCGCGAGCGGCGCGAGCTGGAGCGCGCGCTGCGCGACCGGCGCGGCGACCGCGGCGGCGCGCCGCCGGCCGGCCCCTTCGGCGGGCTGCCGTTCGGCGACCTCTTCGAGCAGCTGATGTCCGGCCAGGGCGGGTTCGCCAAGTCGATGGCCTACGACCCGCAGACGGGCCAGTGGGTCGACCTGAGCGACCGCGAGCCCGAGAGGCAGCCGCCCGCGCAGCCCGCGGAAGGTGTCGCGGCGCGCCCGCAGCGACAGCGCCAGCAGCGGCGCCGGCGCCCGCCGCAGCAGGGCGGCCCCCTCGGCGGGCTGATGCAGGGCCTGCAGGGCATGGGTGGCGGCGGCTCGTTCGAGATCGAGCCGCCCGACGAGCTGACGCGGTTCGAGGACGTCGGCGGGATGGACGCGCTCAAGCAGGAGGTGCGCGACACCGTCGGCCTCATGCTCCAGCACCCCGAGGACGCCGACAAGTACGGGATCGAGTGGAACGGCATCCTGCTCCACGGCCCGCCGGGCGTCGGCAAGACGTTCGTCGCGCGCGCGATCGCGGGCGAGTACGGGCTGAACCTGATCCACGTCTCCACGGGCGACCTCGTCAGCTCGATGCAGGGCGGGTCGGCGCAGAACATCGACAAGGCGTTCCAGACCGCGCTCGACAACCTCCCGTGCCTGCTCTTCTTCGACGAGTTCGACTCGGTCGCGCAGCGCCGCGACGCGACGCCCGACCAGGAGTCGCGCCGCACGGTCAACCAGCTGCTCACGTCGCTGGAGGCGCACCGCGAGGAGCGCGGGCTGCTCGTCATGGCGGCGACGAACAACCTCGAGCAGCTCGACCCCGCCGTCGTGCGACCGGGCCGCTTCGACCGCCACATCCGCATCGACCTGCCGGACGCCGGCGCGCGCAAGGCGATCTTCCGGACCGAGCTCGACGACCGGCCGGCGGCGAAGGACATCGACCTCGACGAGCTGGTGCGGCGCACGGAGGGGATGACGCCGGCGTCGATCTCCAAGGTCGTCGACGCGGCGGCGCTCGAGGTGTTCCGCGAGGCCGCGCAGAGCGGGAAGGAGCTGCAGCTCGACACGCAGCACCTCGTCGGCGCGATCGACCGCCTCGGCGGCACCGACCGGCCGCTCGTCGAGCACTGGAGCTGGGACTCGCTGATCCTGCCCGACCCGATCAAGGCCCAGCTGCGCCAGCTGCAGGCGATCATCGAGGACCCCGAGTCCGCGCGGCGCTTCGGCATCGACCCGCCGACCGGGCTGCTCCTCGCCGGCCCGCCGGGCACGGGCAAGACGACGGTCGCCAAGGTGCTCGCGGCGCAGGCGCGCGCCTCCTTCTACCCCGTCTCCGGCGCCGACGTGATGAGCAAGTGGGTCGGCGAGTCGGAGGGGAACATCCGCCGCCTGTTCGAGCGCGCGCGGGCCAACCGCCCGTCGATCGTGTTCATCGACGAGATCGACGCCATCGCCGGGCGGCGCGGGGGGCTGGAGACGCACGACAGCCACGTCAACCAGCTGCTGGCCGAGATCGACGGCGTCGGCGGGCAGAAGGGCATCTTCATCATCGGCGCGACCAACCGCCCCGACCAGCTCGACCCGGCGCTCCTGCGCGGCGGCCGGCTCTCGCGCACGATCATGCTCGGGCTACCCGACGAGCCCGGCCGGCTCGCGCTGCTGCACCTCTACACCTCGCGCATGCCGACCGTCGCGGTGCGCCTCGAGGAGATCGCGCGCGACACCGAGGGCATGTCGCCCGCCGACCTCAAGGCGCTGTGCCAGGAGGCGGCGCTCGCGGCGATGACGCGCGGCTCGGAGGGCCACGTCACGCACGACGACTTCGTCGACGCGATCGAGCTGCTGCGCGCCGGCCGGGCCGCGCAGACGACCTCCTACTAGCCGACCTTGCTCACGCCGCTGCCGTCGGGCTGCGCCTGGAACGTCCCGCCGCCGTTCTTCAGGAACGCCGACCACCGCAGGCCGGCGGCGTCGATCAGGACGAGGTAGTCGAACGCCCGCGAGCTGCGGCCCCTCGTCATCGCGCGCACGATCCGGTTCGGCGCCGACGGGTCGACGGCCGACCAGGCGAACGTCGTGCCGCCACCGCCGGCGGACGTCGAGAGGACGGTCGCGTCGCCCTGCCACGTCGCGCGCGCGAGCCTCGTCTTCCCGCCGCTCGTCGCGGTCTGCACGACGATGCTCTGCGCGTCGATCCGGATCAGCCGCACCTGCGAGGACTTCGTGATCCGCTTGAGGCGCGCGAGCGCGGGCGCGAGGTTGCCGCGCCGCAGCAGGGAGGCCTGCTCTAGGCCGCGCGGCGGCCGCTTCGCCTTCGCGCGCTTGCCGCCTCCGTGGCCGCCGCCGCCACCGCCTCCCGGGTCGTCGTCCGGCACGTCGATGCTCGGCGTGGCGTCGTCGATCGTCTTCTTCGCGCTGTCGACAGCGTCGATGACCGCGGGGACGACGAAGGCCCCGATCGCGCCGAGCCCGACGATCAGCCCGATCAGGGCGAACGAGCAGCCAGTGAGCGCCCGGCGCCCCTGGCCGGGGATGCCGCCGGAGACCGTCGAGCCGCCGGTCGGCTGATAGCGGCTGCGGGGCGCGGGGCCGGGGGAGGAGCCGACGCCGACCATCGGCTGCTGCGGGCCCTGCATCTCCTGCGCGGCGCGGTCCGGCGTCACGGGCGGAGCGACGGCGCCGGGGCCGGCGTCGACCGCCTCGGCCCCACCGGACGACCAGCCCATGTCGGCGAGGGGGTCCTCGCTCTTCTCGCGCCCGAAGGGGTCGGTCTCGCTCATGGTCGCGCGAGCATCGCATGGCGCGCAGGCTGAGTGGGAGAAGTTCGCGGCCGCCCTCGCCGCCGCTCCCGCCTCGGCCATCGTCGGCGGCCAGGACGCCACCGCCGGCCAGTATCCGGCCGTCGCCCAGATCAACTTCGGCAAGGGCTTCCTGTGCACCGGGAAGCTCATCTCGCCGGACACGGTGCTCACCGCCGGCCACTGCGGCTCCCTCACCGGCGCCGCCGTCGCGTCGCCCGCGGCCTGGCCCGCGCCGCTGATCGACGTGCGCATCGGCAACCTCCAGTACGGCACCGGCGGAGAGGTCGTCGCGGTCGCGAAGGCCATCGTCGAGCTCGACTACCTGCTGACCGACGGCTACGACATCACCCTCCTCAAGCTCTCGCGCAACGCCACCAAGGCGCCGGTCAAGGTCTCCGGCAGCGGCGAGACCGCGCTGTGGTCGCCGGGCACGCTCGAGACGATCGCCGGCTGGGGCGCCACCGAGGAGGGCGGCAGCTCGCCCGACGTCCTCCAGCACGCGCAGGTCCCGATCGTCGACCACGCCACCTGCAACGACGCGTACGACGGCGGCATCGACGAGGACACGATGCTGTGCGCCGGCTACGCGCAGGGCGGCATCGACACCTGCCAGGGCGACTCCGGCGGCCCGCTGTTCGGCCACACCTCCGGCGGCGTGCTGCGCGTCGTCGGCACGACGAGCTTCGGCACCGGCTGCGCGCGCCCGGGCATCCCCGGCGTGTACGGCCGCGTCGGCGACACCCTGCTGCGGGAGTGGATCCGCTCGCAGGACGCCGACGGCGTCGCCTAGTAGCGATTGGGACGAGGCGGCGCGCCGGCGCTAGGCTGCGTCGTGGTGCGCCGCCTCTCCCTGCTCCTCGTCGTCGCGCTCGTGCCCCTCGGGGTCGCGGCGCCGGCGGACGCGGCGAAGCGCCACCGCGTGCCCGCCTGGAAGCAGCTGAAGGTCTTCCGCTCGTGCAACGGGCTGAACGTCTTCGCCACCAAGCGCGTCAAGCGCTTCGGCACCGACGTCTTCTCCCCGCGGCGCGGGATCGCGTTCGAGGGCGGGATCGTCGCGCCCGCGCCCGCGCGTCGCGGCGGCGACGTCGCCGCCTCGTCTCCCGCGCCCAGCGCCGAGGCCGCGCCGTCCGCGCCCGTGGCCGGCACCGACTTCTCCGGCACCAACGTCCAGGAGGCCGGCGTCGACGAGCCGGACGCCGTCAAGACCGACGGGCGCCGGCTCTACGTCGCCATGAACCAGAAGCTGTACGCGCTCGACATCAGCGGGGCCTCTCCGCGGCTGCTGGGGTCGCTGCCGCTCGAGGGCTACGGGCACGAGCTGCTGCTGCGCGGCAACCGCCTGCTCGTGCTCTCCGGCGTGGGGTTCGGCGGGCCGATCATGACCATCGACGGCCCGATGGCGGCCGGTGCGCCGGCTCCCTCGAGCGCCCCCGACGCGTTCGTCCCGTACGTGCCGCGCACGATGCTGACGGAGGTCGACACGGACGAGCTGAAGGTCGTCCGCACGCTCGACATCCCCGGCACGATCGTCGGCGGGCGCCTGCGCGACGGCACGGCGCGCATCACGGTCTCCACGCCGACCGGCGTCGTCTCCGAGGGCGAGCCGGAGTTCCGGCGCTGGATGCCGGCGATGGAGGTCACGCGCGCGGACACCGGGCGCACGCAGCGCCGCTCGCTCGCGCCGTGCACGTCCGTCCGGCGCCCGGAGATCTTCGCGGGCCTCGGGCTGCTCACGGTGCTGACCATCGACCTCGACAAGGGCCTGGCGCCGATCGACTCCGACGCGATCCTCGCCGACGCGTCGACCGTCTACGCGTCGCAGAACCGCATGTACCTGTCGACGGAGCGGTGGACGCCCCCGGACGTCATCCAGGAGGACGGCGCGCCCCCCGGGCGGTCGACCACGATCCACGCGTTCGACGTCTCCAAGCCCGACAGCACCAGCTACGTCGGCAGCGGCAACGTCCGCGGCTACCTGCTCAACCAGTACTCGCTGTCGGAGTACAAGGGCGCGATGCGCGTCGCGACGACCGAGGACCCGCCGTGGCTCCCCGGCACCGGGCCCGACGGCGAGACCGAGAGCTTCGTCACCGTGTTCGACGAGACGGAGAACGGGCTGCGTCAGATCGGGCGGGTCGGCGGGCTCGGGAAGGGCGAGCGGATCCAGGCCGTTCGCTTCCTCGACGACGTCGGCCTCGTCGTCACCTTCCGCCAGGTCGACCCGCTCTACACCCTCGACCTCGGCGAGCCGAGCGCGCCGCGCGTCGTCGGCGAGCTGAAGATCCCCGGCTTCTCGTCCTACCTGCACCCGATCGGCAACGGCCTCGTCATCGGCCTCGGGCTGGACGGAGACGCGCAGGGGCGTACGAGCGGCGCGCAGGTCTCGCTGTTCGACATCGGCGACCTGCGCGATCCGAAGCGTCTTCATCAGAAGGGGCTGGGGACGAACGCGTACAGCGCGGCGCAGAACGACCCCCACGCGTTCCTGTGGTGGCCCGCGACGAAGCTGCTCGTCCTGCCGCTGAACGACTACTCCTCGAGCTACGAGGAGACGTTCAACGGCGCCGTCGGGCTCCACGTCGACCGCGCGGCGGGCATCACCGAGGCCGGCCGCACCGAACACCCGCGGGTCGACGACTACACGTCGGTGATCCTGCGCGCGCTCGTCTCGGGCGACCGCGTCTACACGATCTCGTACTACGGCGTGCAGGCCGGCCGGCTCGACACCCTCGCCGGCACCGCCTGGGTCCCCTTCGAGGGCTGACCCACCAACCTCCGGAGCGCTACCGCGTTCAGGAGGGCATGGGCATTGGCACGAGCATCTTCCTCCTCGCCGTGGGCGCGATCCTCTCCTTCGCGGTCACCGACGCCATCTCCGGCGTCGACCTCACCACCGTCGGCTACATCCTCATGGGCGCGGGCGCGCTCGGGCTGCTGATCAGCATGCTGTTCCTCGGGCGCTCGCGGCGCACCGTCGTCGCGCGCGAGCCGGTCGCGCGCGAACGCGACGTGTACTGATCGCGCGTCGCAGGTACGGTCCTCTCCAGGGAGTCGAGTTCGAGGAGAGGGCCGGACATGCGGCAGTTGACGAGCCTGGATGCGCAGTTCCTCGCGATGGAGTCGCGCAGCACCTACGGGCACGTCTCGGGGCTGGCGATCTACGACCCGTCGACGCGAGCCGACGGCACGCTCGAGCTGAAGGACGTCTGCCGCCTCGTCGGCGAGCGGATCCACCTGCTGCCACCGTTCCGCTGGAAGCTCGCGGAGGTCCCGTTCGGGCTCGACCTGCCGTACTGGATCGAGGACCCCGAGTTCGACATCGACTTCCACGTGCGCGAGAGCGCGGTCCCGCCGCCCGGCAACAAGAAGCAGGTGGCGGAGACCGTGGCGCGGCTCGTGTCGCGGCCGCTCGATCGCGCGCACCCGCTGTGGGAGCTGTACGTGATCCACGGGATCGAGGGCGGCAAGTACGTCGGGCTGCTCACGAAGGTCCACCACGCCGCGGTCGACGGCGTCTCGGGCGCGGAGATCCTCGGGATCCTGCTCGACCTCGAGCCCGGCGGCCGCGAGATCCCCGACACGCCGCGCGGCCGGTTCGGCGAGCGCCAGCCCAGCCAGTGGGAGATGCTCGGGCGGGGCGTGCTCGGGCTGCCGTCGCAGCCGCTGCGCGCGGCGGCCGCGCTGCCGGCGACGATCCCGAACCTGCCCGACCTGCCGGGCGCGAACCTCGTGCCGGGGATGGGAGCGGTCGGGAACGTGACGCGCGCCGTGCGCCGCCGGATCCGCGGCTCGGACGACGGGGAGATCCTCGGCTCGCCGCAGCGGCTCACCGTGCCGCCGACGGTCTTCAACGGGCGGATCTCGCCGCACCGCCGGTTCTCGTTCGACTCGCTGCCGCTCGACCGCATCAAGGCGATCAAGAACGAGCTCGGGATCACGGTCAACGACGTCGTCGTGGCGACGTGCGCGACCGCTCTGCGCGAGTGGCTGCTCGAGCGCGACGAGCTGCCGGACGAGCCGCTGGTGACGATGGTGCCGGTGTCGGTGCGGACCGCGGAGGAGATGGGGTCGTTCGGCAACCGCGTGTCGGCGATGATCGTCCCGGTCCCGACGAACGAGCCGGACCCGCGCAAGCGCCTGCTGAAGACGCACGACGTGTTGAAGGACGCGAAGACGCGCCACAAGGCGCTCCCCGCGAACGTGATGCAGGACGCGACGCAGTTCATCCCGCCGGCGCTGTTCACGCGCGCGAACCGCGTGGTGGCGCAGCTGGCGGGCGGCGTGCGGCCGCTGAACTTCGTGATCTCGAACGTGCCGGGGCCGGCGGTGCCGCTGTACCTGGCCGGCGCGCAGCTCGTCGCGAACTACCCGGTGTCGGTGATCACCGACGGCGTCGGGCTGAACATCACGTGCCTGAGCTACCGCGACCACGTCGACTTCGGCATCGTCGTCGACCGCGACATGGTCGACGACGCGTGGCCGCTGATGAACGCGGTGCGGACGGGCCTGGCGGACCTCGACGCGGTGGTGTGCGGCAAGCGCGTGGAGCCGTCGCGGCCGAAGGGCAAGGCCGAGCGCCAGAAGCTCCCGGTGACGTAACGCCGCGGGGGTCCGGAGATACTCTCGGAGCACATGTTCTTCACGCGCAAGAAGCTCGAGATCCCCTCCGCCGAGGAGGCCCTCCCGGGCCGCTCGACGGAGATGTCCGTCCCCGCGTCGCACGAGGTCCTCGGCACGCCGCTCAAGCCCCCGTTCCCCGACGGCCTCGAGACGGCCGTCTTCGGCCTGGGCTGCTTCTGGGGGGCCGAGCGCGTCTTCTGGCAGGCGCCCGGCGTCCACACGACGGCGGTCGGCTACGCGGGCGGCGTCACGCCGAACCCGACGTACGAGGAGGTCTGCAGCGGGCGGACCGGCCACACCGAGGCCGTGCTGGTCGTCTTCGACCCGAAGCTGACGTCATACGAGGCGCTCTTGAAGCTGTTCTGGGAGGGCCACGACCCGACTCAGGGCATGCGCCAAGGCAACGACCTCGGGACCCAGTACCGCTCGGCGATCTACACGTTCTCGCCCGAGCAGCGTGCGGCGGCGGAGGCCTCCCGCGACGCGTTCCAGCCGAAGCTGGCCGAGCGCGGGTTCGAGGAGATCACGACCGAGATCGCGGACGCCGGGCCGTTCTACTACGCCGAGCCGTACCACCAGCAGTACCTCGCGAAGAACCCGAACGGGTACTGCGGCCTGGGCGGCACCGGGGTCTCGTGCCCCATCGGCGTCGCCTCCGCCGGGTAGGGATCGCTCAGGGCGCGGAAGCGAGGAACTCGTGGAGCCGCTCCGCGAAGCCCGGCGCCGCGGCGACGAAGTGCCCGGCGCCGGGGGCGACGAGCCGTTCGGCGTCGAGGGCGGTGGCGAGGCCGTCGCAGATCCGCTCGAGCGCCGGCGCGTGGCCGCCGGAGGCGACGAGCGCCGGGATCCCCGCCTCCCGGATGGCCTCCAGCGCCGGGCGGGCCTCGCTCGGCAGCCGCCCGCCGTGGGCGCGGCGGACGCCGCGGGCGACCTCGTCGGGCAGCGGGCCGTCGTCGACGCCCGACGCGCCGGCGAGCCGGAGGAACTCGCGCAGCATGGCCGGGTCCGCGTCGAGGCCGTGCGTCAGCACCTCGTCGCCGAGCCGCTCCAGGCGCGCGACGTCCGGGTCGCCGGCCGCCACGAAGTACAGCGGCGGCTCGATCAGCGTCAGCGAGCGAACCCGCTCGGGCGTGCGCGCCGCCGCGATCAGCGTTCCCAGGACCCCGTAGGAGTGCGCGACGACGTGCGGGCGCGCGTCGAGCAGCGGGGCGAGGTCCGCGGCGTCGACGTCGAAGTCGTGGTGGCCTTCCGGGGCCGGCGGGCTGGGCGGGTAGCCGCGGCGGTACACGCGCGCGAGGGTCCAGCGTGCGGCCAGAGGCCGGAGCGCGCCCCACGTCGTCTCCGGGCTCGCGCCGCCGTGGACGAGCAGGACCTCGGGTCCCCCGCCCTCGCGCGCCACCGCAACCGCGTCCGTCATCACGACATCGTCGCGGGTGGCCCGAACCACGTCGTGAGCGCGTCCGCCAGCCCGGCGTCCGTCCCGTCGCCGACCCACGCGACGTGCCCGTCGGGGCGGATCAACACGGCGGCCGGAGCGCTCACCGCCCCGACCGCCGGAAGCTCCCACGCACCGGCGTGCTCGGCCTCGACCAGCCGGACCCGGTCCCCCCACGCACCGACGTCCAACGCGCCGGGCTCGCCGAGCGCGAGCAGCACCGGCCGGGCGTCGTGGAGCAGCGTGTACACCCGCAACGGGCCGCCGGTCGTGACGACGTCGAGGTCCGGCATGCGCCGCCCGAGCAGCGGGTGGCCCTCGCCGAGGTCGTAGCGGATCCCCAGCCCCGACATCGTCGCGGCGAAGTGCTTGCGCGCCTCGTCCAGGCTCAGCAGCTCGGCCACGGTGTCGTGCAGCGCCTTGGTCCGGTCGTCCGAGCGGCGAAGGGCGACCGCGGCCATCGTGTTGCGCAGGACGCGCGCGCCGACCGGATGGCGCTCGTCGTGGTAGCTGTCGAGGAGGCTCTCGGGCGCCGTCCGCCTGACGACCTGCGCCAGCTTCCAGCCGAGGTTCACCGCATCCTGCACGCCGGTGTTGAGGCCCTGCCCGCCGTCCGGCGGGTGCACGTGCGCGGCGTCGCCGGCCAACAGGACGCGCTCGGCGCGGTAGGCCGCCGCCTGCCGCGCCATGTCGCTGAACCGGGAGATCCACGTCGGGCTGTGGGCGCCGTAGTCGGTCCCGTAGACGGCGATGAGCCCCTCGCTCACGTCGCGGAGGGTCGGCTCCCCGGTCCGGACGCGCTCCTCGGTGACCATCACGCGCACCGGCCCGCCCTCCTTGTAGACCACCTCGCCGTCGCGGATCTCGTACTCGAGCCGGCCGAGGGCGTGGAGGCCGCGGGCGTCGCGCCGCGTGCCGAGCTCCGGCTCCTCGGTCATCTCCACCTCGGCGATGAGGCTGCTGGTCGTCGCGTCCGAGCCGGGGAACTCGATGCCGGCCGACTTGCGGACCAGGCTGCGGCCGCCGTCGCACCCGACGAGGTACTCCGCGCGCAGCGTCCCGCCACCGGACAGCGACACGTCCACGCCCGCGTCGTCCTGCGCGAAGCCGGTCACCTCGCGGCCCCGATGGACCGGCACCGCCAGCTCTTCGACCCAGCCCGCGAGGATCCGCTCGATGTGGTTCTGCCACAGCCCGAGGCCGTAGTTGTGCCGCGTGGGGAAGTCGCTGATGTCCAGGGAGATCATCGAGAAGCCCGCGACCTGCGCGACCTGCCCCTCGGCCAGGAAGCGATCCGCGATGCCCCGCTGGTCGAGCACCTCGATCGTGCGCGCGTGCAGGCCGCCGGCTCGCGCGCCGTCGAGGTCCGGTCCGGCGCGCCGCTCGACGATCGCCACGTCGACCCCGGCGAGCGCCAGCTCGCCCGCCAGCATCAGCCCCGTCGGACCGCCTCCGGCGATCACCACTTCATGTCCGTTGGTCGTCATCGGCGGCGATTATGCGGCACGCCCCGGGGCTTGCCGCAAGCCCCCCTTAGCGGTATACATTGGAAGTGGCGAAGGGGTGCGTCTACCTCGTGCTGGCCGTCCTGCTCCTCGGACCGGCCGCCGCGGCGCACGCCGAGCCGCTCGGGTCGCTGCGGTTCTTCGCGGAGCCGGGGCCGCCGCCGTCCACCGGGCCGGACCCGCTCGTCGGCGGGTGCCTGTCGAGCTATCCGGGGGACGCGTCGATCGGGACGACGCCGTGCGGGGACGCGCCCGGGCTCACGAGCGCGCAGGCCATCGCGCTGAGCCCCGACGGGCGGCACGCCTACGTCGCCTCGTCGACCTCCGATGCCGTGACCGCGTACGCCCGCGACGGGGAGACCGGCGTGCTCAGCGCCGTGCCCGGCGGGTGCCTCAGCCAGACGGCGAAGACCGGCTGCGCGACCGCGAACGGCCTCGACGGCGCGCAGGGCGTTGCCGTCAGCCCGGACGGCGCCCGCGTCTACGTCGGCTCGCTGGTCTCCGACTCGGTCGCGGTCTTCACGCGCGACCCCGAGACCGGCGTGCTGACCCAGGCGCCCGGCGCGGCGGGGTGCGTGAGCCAGGGCGGCGTCGGCGGATGCACGGCCGGGCGCGGGCTCGACCACGTCGCCGGGATCGCCGTCGCGGACGACTCCCAGACCGTCTACGCGGCCGGTCGCGGCAGCGACGCGGTGGCCGTCCTGCGCAGGACCACGGACGGGCTCGAGCAGGCGCCCGGCCCGGAGGGCTGCCTGCACGACGCCGTGACGAGCGACTCGGGCCTCACCGGCTGCGCGGACGCGCGCGGGCTCGACGGCGCGTTCGGGCTGACGCTCCACGGCGGCACGCTCTACGCCGCCTCGCGCGTCTCGGACGCGATCGCGGTGCTGCACGTCAGCGCGGACGGGACGCTGACCCAGCTCGCGGGCGCCGACGGGTGCGTCGCGCAGGCGCTCCTCGCCGACTGCGCCGTGACCGGCCGTGGGCTGGACGGCGTCACGGCGCTCGCCGTCGCGCCCGACGGCGCCCACGCGTACGCGGCCGGTTACGCGTCGTACGCGGTGACGACGTTCTCGCGCGACGCCGCCTCCGGCCGCCTGGTGGCGCAGGGCTGCTTCAGCGAGGACCGCGAGACCGACCGCTGCGCGCCCGCCCGCGGGCTGCTGTACGCCCACGCCGTCGCCGTGAGCCCCGACGGGCGCAGCGTCTACGTCGCCGGCCAGTACAGCTCGGCGCTGGCCATCTTCCATCGCGGTCCCGCCACCGGCTCCCTCGCGCAGGAGCAGCCGGTGGAGGGCCGCACGTGGAGCGAGGGGTGCATCTCCTGGCGCGGCCATCGCTGGTCGCGGGAGACGGACCTCAGCGCGGCCGACCACTCCGACCACTACTGCGCGCGCTCGCTCGGGCTCTACTACCCCAGCGACGTGGTGGTGAGCCAGGACGGGCGCAACGTGTACGCGCCCGCCGCCCGCAGCCACTCCGTGACCTCGTTCGCGCGCGTCGCCGACGGGACGGCGCCGCCGGAGGAGACGCCGGCCGACCCGGAGGCCGGACCGCCGCCGCCCCCGCCGCCGGCGCCGCCCGAGCCGCCGCCGCCGGCCGCGCCGCCGCCGTACAGCCCCCCGCGCGACCGCACCGCGCCCGCGTTGCGCCTGGTGGCCCCGTCCCGCATCACGATCGCCGCACTGCGACGCGCCGGCGTCCGGGTCCGCGTCGTCGTCGACGAGCCGGCCACGGTCGAGCTCAGGCTGTCGATCGCCGGTCGCGACGCGACGATCGGGCGCGCGAAGCGGGCCGTGCAACGGAGCGCGCGTGTGCGCATCCGGCTGACCCCGCGGGCGCGAGCCGCGCTCAGGCGCAACGGGCGGCGCGGCCTCTGGCTCCGGGTCGGCGCCGTCGCCGCGGACGCGGCGGGCAACCGCAGCCCCGTGCGCGCCCGGCGCGTCCTCGCCCGCCGATAGGGGGCTTTCCCCGATGTACTCCCGGCCCCGGACGCCGACAGTGGGGCCATGTTCAAGCGCACGACCCTCGCCGCGACGCTCTGCGCGCTGGCGGCAACTCCCGGCCTCGCCCAGGCCACCTCCGAGTACCGCGTCGAGGCGAGCGGCAGCGGCACCTACAAGCTGAACCTCGACTTCAGCACCAGCGACGCGATCGAGACGCGCACCACCGAGGCCGCCTTCGACTGGTCCTCGCGGCTCGACGGCGTCCGCTTCGACGACGCCGGGCAGCTGATCGGCGTCTCGGAGGTGCCGACGCAGCCGACGACGCTCAACGGCACGCTCAAGCGCGCGATCGACCAGAGCTCGCCCCAGCACTCGCTGCACATCACGTGCGACGGTGCCGACGTGCGCGACGAGGCGCTCGGCACCTCGAGCCTCGACCAGATCGGCGACGACCCCTACAGCCTGTCTTTCACGCCGTTCGAGTTCGTCGTGTTCGAGGACGCCCAGTGCACGGGGGAGAAGACCGAGCCGTTCGACATGCTCGGCACCGACGGCGACCCGCACAGCCTGTGGGAGCCGGCCGGCGGCATGTCGCTGTTCGAGCAGCGCTTCGAGCTGCCGCCGGACGCGGTCGGGATGGGCAAGATCGTCCAGGTGGTCAAGCCGCAGCCGGGCCAGGTGCTCGCCGGCAACTGCCCCGGCTACTCCCAGGCGCCGGGGGAGCGGTGCAGCGCGACGCTCGCGTGGTCCGGCACGATCACCTTCACGAAGATCGCGGGCACGACGCCGGCGCCGACGCCGAAGCCGGTCGACGACGGCGACGACCTCATCGCCCCGCTCGTCGTCCCGCCGAAGCCGCCCGTCGACGACGGCGACGACCTGATCGCGCCGCTCGTCCCGCCGAAGCCGGTCGACGACGGCGACGACCTGATCGCGCCGCTCGTGCCGGCCAAGCCCAAGGTCGGCCCGGGTGCGAAGACGGTCACCTTCAAGGCCAGCTGCCCGGCCGGCTGCGCCGGCACGGCCGTCGTGACGCCGGCCGGCGGGACGCGGGCCTCGGCCGCCGCGGCCGCGAAGCGCGCGGTCCTGCGCTTCCGCGTCGCCGCCGGCGGCGCGAGGACCGTCCGCCTGACGCTGCCCGCCCCGGTGCGCCGCAGGCTGCGCGGCGCGAGGCGCGCGAAGCTCGTCGTGACCCTCCGCCCGCCGACCGGCGCGCCGCGCAGGACGACGCTCACCGTCGCCCTCCCGCGGCGCTGATCGCCGCCGCGCGACCGACCGGACCCCGCCGACGCCCTCCTCCGCCATCATGAGCCGGTGCGCGCGCGTCACCTGGCTCTCGGCATCCTCGCGGCGTCGGCGGGGTGCGCCGCAGCGGGCGAGCGGGCCGCCCCGGCAGCCGAGCAGGTCACGTCCGGTCCATCGATCCCCTGGACGATCGCGGACGTGTCCGACGACGCGCGCACGGTCGCGGTCTCGCACGAGGAGCCGCACTGCGAGACGCGGCCCGGTCGGCCGCAGGTGACCGAGCGGGAGCGGTTCGTCGTGATCCGCATCCCCCTCGTCCGCGTCGACCTCCCTGAGGGAGTGGCCTGCACCCAGGAGATGCGGTACACGACGTCGAGGGTCGCCCTCGCGCGGCCGCTCGGCCGGCGCCGCCTGCGGCAGTCGAACGGGCGCCCGGCGAGGTTGTCGAAGGGGATGGGCACGATGTGCCCGCGCCTGCTGCGGGCGCCCCGCGATGCCCCGCTGTTCGACGTCCCGCTCTTCGCGCGCGAGGTCGCGGACTGCCGTCGACCGGTGCCCGGCTCGGTCCTCGCCCTCCCGATCATGCAGCACGCTCGGACGAGCGCCGACCGCCTGACCCGCGGCGAGCGCGAGGACGTCCGCGTCCAGCCGTTCTACCTGCGGGCGGATCTCAGCCGCGCCGCGCGCATCGGCCGCTTCAGGCTCAGGCTCGTTCCGGGCGCGGAGCAGACGTGCCTGTTCGCGCGCTTCTCGGCGTTCGAGGGACCCGAGCTGACGTGCGCGAGCTCCGTCCGCGCGGGCCGGCGCGGCCTCTTCGCGGAGGACGTCTGCGCGGACCGGACGCCGCCACGGCGCGTCCGCGTCCTGGGGGTCGCGCCGCCCGGCGTGGCCGTCGTCACCATGACGCGGAAGGGCAGGACGGTCGCCAGCGCTCCCACACGCGGGGGCGTCTACGTCGTGAGGGGGAACGACCCGACCCGCCTGCACGTCGGCGGCGCGACGCTGCGCCTGCGCGGCGCGACGACGCCCTGCTAGCGCGCATTCCGAGAAATTCCCCCGCCCAGGGAGCGCGGCCGTTAGCGTCGGTCGTCCATTTCCCCTGGAAGGGAGCATCGATGCTCAGGAAGTCCGTCGCACTGCTCGTCGCGCTCGTCGCCGTCCTCGCGATCCCGCTCGCCGCGGACGGCGCGAGCAAGAAGACCGTGAAGTTCACCAACCTGACGGTGAAGGTCCGCCTCATCGAGACGATCGGCGAGAACGCCGTCTACGCCGGCACCATCGCGCCGGGGCCGCTCGGGCCGGGATCCACCGTCGTGCGGACCACCGGCGCCAACCCCGACGGATCGGTCAACGTCAGGGGCACCGCGTTCTTCGCGAAGGGGACGCTGCAGATCAAGTTCAGTGACACCGTCACCGTGCAGCCCGACGGCAGCGCGACGTTCGACGCGACCGACGGCCGCATCACCGGCGGGACCGGCGCGTACAAGGGCGCCTCCGGCAAGTTCACGTTCAAGGGCACCGCGCCGAACCCGGACGCCACCCAGACCCACAAGCTGAACGGGAAGTTCAGCTACTAGCGCGATTGCGCCACGCCACGGCGGAGATTCAGGCATGGCATAATCTCCGCCGTGGCACGACTGACTCGACGTGGGCTCCTCTGCTCGCTCCCCATCGCGGGGGCGGGCGCAGCCGTGCTGCAGAGCGCCGCGGGGGCGGCGGAGCACGGCATGCACGAGGGCCATGAGATGGGCCACGCGTCGTTCCACGGGACGGTCGACTTCGCCGGCAACGGGTTCGACCCGCACGAGATCCTCCGCGACTTCGACTGGGGCAAGACGACCCGGCTGCCGAGCGGCCGCGTCCTGCGCGAGTGGGAGCTGGTCGCCGGCGTCAAGGAGATCGAGGTCGCGCCCGGCGTGAAGTTCGAGGCCTGGGTGTACAACGGCCGGCTGCCGGGGCCGACGCTGCGCGCCCGCGAGGGCGAGCGGCTGCGGGTGACGTTCCGCAACGGCACGATCCATCCGCACACCATCCACTTCCACGGCCTGCATCCGGCGTCGATGGACGGCGTGGCCGGCGCGGGCGAAGGCGAGGTGCCGCCGGGCGGAACGACGGTGTACGAGTTCGACGCCGAGCCGTTCGGCCTGCACCTGTACCACTGCCACGTCCGCCCGCTGGCCGAGCACATCCAGAAGGGGCTGTACGGCGCGTTCGTGATCGACCCGAAGCAGGGGCGCGAGGAGGCAGACGAGCTCGTGATGGTCATGCACGGGCTCGACACGAACTTCGACCGCGAGAACGAGATCTACGCCGTCAACGGGATCGGCTTCGCGTACATGGACCCGCCGATCCGCGTCAGGCGCGGCGAGCTCACGCGGATCTACCTGGCGAACCTGACCGAGTTCGACCCGATCAACTCGTTCCACGTCCACGGCAACTTCTTCCACTACTTCCCGACGGGGACCTCGCTGCAGCCGGTCGAGCTGACCGACACCGTCATGCAGTGCCAGGGCCAGCGCGGGATCCTGGAGCTGCGCTTCAACCGCCCGGGCCGATTCATGTTCCACGCGCACCAGTCCGAGTTCACCGAGCTGGGCTGGCAGGGGTTCTTCGAGGTGGTCGAGTAGATGCAGGCCGCGGGCGTGCGCGCGCCGGCGTGGGTGCTCGGCCTCGTCCCGCTGCTGCTCATCGCCGCCGCGATCGGTGCGTTCGCCCTGCTCGACGGCCCCGGCCTCGGCGAGCGCAACGGGATCCCGATCGAGGACGTCGCGGTCGAGCGGACGGTGCTCGAGCCGGACGCGATCGAGCTGACGATCCGCAACGACGGCCCGGACGCGGTGCGCATCGCGCAGGCGCAGGTCAACGACGCGTTCGTCCCGTTCACCGGCGCCGACGAGGAGATCGGGCGGCTGGGGACGGCGACGGTGCGGATCGCCTACCCGTGGAACGAGGGCGAGGCCTACGACGTCACGCTCGTGACCGCGACCGGCGGCACGATCACCCACGCGATCGACTCCGCCGCCGAGACGCCCGACGCCGATTTGTCGTTCTTCGGGCTCATGGCGCTGCTCGGCCTGTATGTCGGCGTGATCCCGGTCGCGCTCGGGATGCTGTGGCTGCCGTGGCTGCGGCGCGTGCCCGCCGGGTGGCTGCGGACGCTGATGGCGATCACCGTCGGCCTGCTCGCGTTCCTCGCCGTCGACGCGACGTTCGAGGGCTTCGACCTCGCGGGCGAGGGCTCGCAGGCCTTCGGCGGCGCGGCGCTCGTGGTGGTGGGCGCGGTGGTGTCCTACCTCGCGCTGACCGGCGTCTCCGGGTGGCTCGCGACCCGGCGCAAGGGCAGGCGCGGCGGCCATCTCTCGCTGCTCGTCGCGACCGGGATCGGCCTGCACAACCTGGGGGAGGGCGTGGCCATCGGCTCCTCCTACGCCGTCGGCGCGCTCGCGCTCGGCGCGTTCCTCGTCGTCGGCTTCGCGCTGCACAACACCACCGAGGGCCTGGCCATCGTCGCCCCGCTCGCCGACGAGCAGCCGTCGCTCGGGCGCCTCGCGCTGCTCGGGCTCGTCGCGGGCGCGCCGGCCATCCTCGGCGCGTGGATCGGCGCCGCCGCCTTCAATGCGAGCGTCGCCGCGTTCCTCTTCGGCTTCGGCGCGGGCGCGATCGTCCAGGTCATCGTGCAGCTCGCGCCGACGCTGCGCGACGACTCCGGTCGCACGCTGCACCCCGGCGCCGTCGCGGGGCTGCTGGGCGGGATGGCCGTCATGTTCGGGACGAGCCTGCTGGTGGCGCTGTGACCACGGCCGAGGGCGTCAGCTCCGCGGTCCAGGACTACGCGAAGGCGATCTACGCGTTGCAGACGCGCTCGGGCGGCGAGGCGGTCGCGACCAACGACCTGGCGGCGCGGCTGGGCGTCACGCCGGCCTCGGCGTCGAGCATGGTCCGCAAGCTCGCGGACCTCGGGCTCGCCGACCTCGAGCCCTATCGCGGGGTCCGGTTGACGGGCGAGGGGCAGCGGGTCGCGCTGGAGGTCCTGCGCCACCACCGCCTGCTCGAGCTGTACCTGGCCGAGCACCTCGGCGTCCCGTGGGACCGCGTGCACGAGGAGGCCGAGGCGCTCGAGCACGTCATCTCCGAGGACCTCGAGGCGCGGATCGCGGCCAAGCTCGGCGACCCGACGCACGACCCGCACGGCGACCCGATCCCGTCCGTCGACCTGGCGATCGACGAGGCCGACACCCGCTCCCTGGAGTCGCTCGACGCGGGCGCCCGGGGGCGCTTCGTCCGGGTCTCGGACTCCGACCCCGCGATGCTCCGCTACCTCGACGAGCGGGGGATCGCGCTGGGCGACGACCTCGAGGTGCTGGAGCGCCAGCCCTTCGGCGGGCCGCTCACCGTCGTGATCGGCGGCGCCAGGCAGGTCCTGGGTGGCGCGCTTGCGCGTGCCATGCGGGTGGAGGTGGGGTAGGCGGGGGTCATGACCGCCCCGCGCGCCACCGACTCCCTCTGGATCGACAAAGCTCCGCCCACCGCCTATCCCTCGCTCGAGCGCGACCTCGAGGTCGACGTCGCCGTCATCGGCGGCGGCATCGCGGGGATCACGACCGCGCTCTTCTGCAAGCAGGAGGGGCTGCGCGTCGCGGTGCTGGAGAAGGGCGTCGTCTCGGGGGCCGCGACCGGGATGAGCACCGCGAAGGCGAGCGCGCTGCAGGAGACTCTGCTCTCAGAGGTGCGGCGGATCGCCGGCGCGGACGCGCTGCGGGCCTACGCGCACGCGAACGTCGCGGCGCTGGAGCGGATGGACGCGCTGGTGCGCGAGCACGCGATCGACTGCTCGTGGGAGCGCGTGCCCGACTACACGTACGCCGCGGAGGCGTCGCAGGTCTCGACCGTCGAGCAGGTCGTCGAGGCGGGCAAGGAGGCCGGCCTGCCGGTCGAGCTCGTCACCGACGTGCCGCTGCCGTTCGACGTGCCCGCCGCGGCGCGGCTCGACGGCCAGGCCCAGTTCCAGCCGGCCGCGTACACGCGCGCGCTCGCCGCGCTCGTCGACGGCGACGGCTCGTCCGTGCTGGAGTCGACGATGGTCACCGGCGTCAGCGAGGGCTCGCCGCACGAGGTGCAGGTCGAGGGCGACGTCACGGTGCGCGCGCGGCACGTCGTCGTCGCGACGCAGTACCCGCTGCTCGACCGCGGCGTCTTCTTCGCGCGGCTGGAGGCGACGCGGTCCTACATCGTCGCCGGCAAGCCCACCAAGCCCGCGCCGGACGCGATGCTCATCACCGCCGGCCAGCCGACCCGGTCGGTGCGCAAGTGGGGCGACTGGCTGCTCATCGGCGGCGAGGGCCACCAGACCGGCGCGTCGAAGGCCGACCCCGAGCGCTACGAGCAGCTCATGACCTTCGGCCGCGAGCACTTCGGCGTCGCCGACTTCCCCTACCGCTGGTCCACGCAGGACGGGATGCCGGTCGACCACCTGCCGTACATCGGGCGCTACCACCCGCGCGCCGACGGCCTGTGGGTCGCCGGCGGCTTCCAGAAGTGGGGGATGACCAACGGCACGGTGGCCGCGATGGTGCTCACCGACCTGATCGCCGGGCGCGAGAACCCGTACGCGGCCGAGCTCGACCCCAACCGCGCGCGCGTGCGCAGCGCGCCGAAGCTCGCGCAGATCAACACGCTCGTCGGCCTGCACTTCTTCGGCGACCGGCTCAAGCCCGCGGAGGCGTGGTCGGCGGAGGACGTCCCGGCCGGCGAGGCCCGCGTCGTGCGCAGCGGGCTCGGCAAGATCGGCGTCTACCGCGACGAGGCCGGCGGCCTGCACTCGGTCTCGCTGCGCTGCACGCACCTCGGCTGCCTGACGAAGTGGAACGACGCCGAGCGATCCTGGGACTGCCCGTGCCACGGCTCGCGCTTCGACGTCGACGGCAAGGTCCTGGCCGGACCGGCGGTCAAGCCGCTCGAGCCCCGCGACCCGCCGGCCTAGTCGCGCACCCAGCGCAGCATGCGGGGGTACGCCTCCACCGTCGTCATGCCCGCGTCGACGAGGAGGTTCAGGCCCGGGTACACCCCGAAGCCGAACGTGCGCAGCAGGCCCTCGGACTTGCCGCGGTAGCCGCCCGCGTGGAACACCACGGCGGGGTCGATGCCGATCGCCAGCGCCGCCGCGTACGACCACGGGACGGCGGCCTTCTCGAGCATCCCCATGTCGAGCCCGGGCACCGCGACGTCGCCGCTCATCAGCGGCCGCGCCTGCGGCGGGGCGACTGCGATGTGCGCCGCCTCGTGCAGGAGGTCGCCCGGCCACGTCAGCCGCGGCTCGTCGTACAGCAGCCCTCCGCGCTCGACGGCGATCCCCGGAAGGAAGGTCTCGCCGCCGAGCTCGGCCGGCTCCGCGCGGATCCCGATCTCCCGCAGGAAGGCGACGATCCGCGCGGTCATGTCCTGCTAGTGGCCCGGGATGGCCACGCTCGCGGTGAGCGTCCCGTGCGACCTGCTCCCGAAGCTGGCGCCGCCGGCGTCGCACAGCTGCTTCTGGGTGAAGCCGGCCGGCGGCGTGGCGAGGGACGTCTTCGTCACGCCGCTGATCGTCACCGGGCTCGGGTCCAGCGTGTCCATGCCCTCGTGGCAGACGATCACCACCACCCGGTGGCGCCGCGGATCGACGAAGTTCAGCGCGAAGAACGGACCCTCGTTCGCGCGCGGCCCGATGCCCAGGGTCGCGTACTGCGGCGGCGCGGTCTGGTAGCCGGCCGGCGTCGTCGTCTCGACGACCCAGTACGAGGTCTCGGGCGGCAGCCCGGTGATCTCGCAGACGCCGTCGGCGCCCGTCAGGCAGTTCCCGCTCGCGGTCGTGTCCTCCGCGCCGGGCCTGATCGGGTCGGTCTGGGCCGCCTTCAGCGGCGCCACGTCCTTGAACGCCGTGAAGCGGGCGCCCGCGAGGGCGTTCCCGGCGTCGTCGCGCTTCTGGATGTGGATGCGCCCCGGCACCGGCTGGTCGACGAACTGCTTGGTGATCGTCTGGGCCGTCGCGGTGAACGTCACGCCGAACGCCTGATCGGGCGCCCCCGTGTAGCCGTTGGGCGGCGACACCTCGTGCAGGATCAGGGCGATCGTGCCGGTGCCGGTCAGCGGCGCGAAGTCGCAGTCGCCATTCGAGTCGGTGACCGACGTGCCGAGCTTCGTGTCGCCCGCGTCGAGCGTGCCCGGCGCGGTGCCGTTGTCGCGGTAGAGCTCGAACACCGCCCCGCCCAGCCCGGTCCCGGACGGGCTGACCTTCTTCACGTTGACCGTCGCGGGCTGGCAGAGGTTGATGTCGACCCCCGTCGGCGGGACGAAGTCCTTGGTCGCGGCGGTGAAGGACGTCGACGAGCGGCTCTTCAGGTAGGCCGAGCCGAACGCATCGCACTGTCCCGGCCCGAGCGCGAGCGCCTTCGTGAGGTCGATCGCGGCCTCGCCGAAGCCCTGGTCGACGACCTGCTGGTTGGCGATCGGGTCGAACGTCGAGAAGCCGTTGTTGACCGAGCCGTCGGCCGCGCCGGAGCCGTTGAGATCGCGGCGCTTGCCCCAGCACGGGACGGCGTTGTCGGCCTCGCACACCGTCGCCGGGTCACCCGCCGTGACCCACCGGTGCAGGCCCAGCTTCACGACGTTGCCGCCCGCCGCGAAGTCGAACGTGATCAGCATGTCCCCGGCCGAGCGCACCGGCGTCTTGCCGTTGGAGCTGAGCGTCCGCAGCTTGTTGAACTCGAAGTCCATGTTCGCGCTGCCGAGCGTGTTGGCACGCACCCACGCCAGGTAGAGGAAGGGGGAGGAGCCGACGTTCTCGTTGGCCACGTAGAAGCGCAGCAGGTCGCTCTTGTTCGGCGGGATCGAGCCGTCGACGACGGTCGGCACCGCCGTGTCCTCCTTCGTGCCCTCGCCGAACGAGTCGTCGCCCTGGCCGCTCGGGAGGTCGTTGCCGCGCTTGAAGCTCGGCGCGCGCTTGTCGTCGTCGCACAGGCCGACCAGCGGCCGTTCGACGCACCAGTCCTTCTTGCCGTCGGCGTCGAGGACCAGGTTGCCGTCCGTGCTCTCGAACGTCGACGGGCTGAGTGCGGAGGCCGGCGCAGCGACCATGAGGGCCGCGCCGACGGCGGCGAGCATGAACAGGGAACGCAAGGGTTCCCCTCCTTCCGTGGAGATGTGGGGGTCCCCCTGCGCGATCGACCCTACGCGGGCGGCGCACCGGAAGTCAATGCGCCCGCAGCGTGAGCACCACGACCTCCGGCGGGGCGCGGAAGCGCAGCGGCCACCCGCTGGTTCCGACCCCGCGCGTGACGTACAGGTGGCGGCCGTCCTCCTCGACGTGGCCGTGCGCGTAGCGGTCGCCGAAGCGCGACGGGATGACGCGGCGCTTGAGCACCGGCACGTCGATCTGCCCGCCGTGCGTGTGGCCGCTGAGGGTCAGCGCGGCCGTCGCGGGGACGCGCGGGAAGAGGTCGGGGTCGTGGCTCAGGACGATCAGCGCGGCCTCCTGAGGCACCTCCGCGAAGGCGGCGGGAAGGTCGGGGATCCGCTCGGTCGCGTCGGCCAGCCCGACCACCCACAGCGGGACGCGCGCCGAGCGCAGCTGGCGCGCGCGGTCCTCGAGGACGGTGATCCCCGCCTCGAGCAGCGCGGCCCGGACGGCCTCGCCGCCCGTCCGCCAGTCGTGGTTGCCGAGCACGGCGACGAGCCCCAGTGGCGCCCGGATCCGCGCGAGGGCGCCGGCGACGTCGGCGGGTCGCACGGCCTGCGAGAAGGCCGCCTCGTCGTCGACGTAGTCGCCGAGCAGCGCGACGAGGTCCGGCCCCTCGGCGTCGACGAGCTGCGCGACGCGCTCGACCTGCTCGACGCCGACGTGCGGCGTCCCGGCGTGCAGGTCGGAGACGAGCGCCAGGCGGAAGCCGTCGTAGGCGCGCGGCCAGCGGTCGAGCCGCAGCTCGACCCGGCGCACGCGCAGCCGCCGCGGCTCGACGAAGGCCGCGTAGGCGCCGAGCGCCGCCGCGCCGGCCAGCGCGGCGGCGCGAAGGGCCCGCGGCGCCGTCAGTTGTTGGGGGACGCCGCGCTGATGTCGGTCAGCTCCGCCTCGGCGTCGCCGTCCACGGCGAGGTCGCCGAGCGCGACGATGCCGGCCGCGCGGCCGCCCTGCTCGACGACGATCCGCCGGACGTCGTGCTCGCGCATGAGCCGCCGCACGTCCTCGACGCTCTGGTCGGGCGTGACGGTGACGACGGTGTCCGTCGCCACGTCGGCGACCCGCGTCGAGCTCGGGTCGCGGCCGTCGGCGATCGCGCCGACCACGATGTCGCGATCGGTGACGATCCCCGCGATGGAGCCTTCGCGCTCGACGACGAGGGCGCCGAGGTCGTCGTCGCGCATGAAGCGCGCCGCGTCCGTCAAGGTGCTGTCCGCCGACACCGTTCGCGGGTCGTGCGTCATGACTTCGTTGATGCTGGTGGCCATGATGTGGGGCTACCCGCGTGACCCGGCGTCACACGGGGTAGCCGCGTGGTGGTGACCCGAGAGGAGAACCGATGACCGAAGGACGACAGGACGACAGCGACATCGTGCGCGAGGAGGAGGCCGCCGCGGCCTCCGCGGCCGGCCACATCGGCGGCACGGCGGGCGACGAGGGCGACTTCGACCCCGCGATGCGCCCCGTGTACGAGGCCGGCGGGGGCGTCGCCGAGGGCTTCGAGCAGGCCGAGGCCGACCTCGTCGAGAACGCGCAGCACGGCGACGGCCGCGGCGATCCGCTGAGCGACGCCTTCCGTCCCGAGGCCGAGAGCGACAGGTCGGGTGCCGAGTACGGCGAGGCGGACGAGGAGCAGGGGCCGGATCGCTGACGCGGCGCTTCTTCCGCATCCAGCCGCGCGACCGCGACCCGGAGGACCTCCTGCGGCCGGAGGAGCAGACGTCCGAGCCCTGGGACGGGGCGGTCCGCGGCCGGTGCGACAAGTGCGGCGGCGAGGGGGTCACGTGGCACGAGTGCGCGTCGTGCGAGGAGAACGGGCCGAGCGACGACTGCCCGTCGTGCCACGGGGAGCTGCGCTACAAGGACGAGTGCCCGGCCTGCGAGGGCAGCGGCTCCATCACCGATGCCGCCCGCCGCGGCGTCAGCGTGTTCCCCGACGAGGAGGGGCTGTACCGCTACATGGTCGAGCGCGGCGCCGACTTCGAGGACTGCGTCGTCGTCGAGCTCGAGGGCCACGAGAGCGACGACGAGGACTTCGACGCCGACGAGGGCGCGCTCCTGGTCATCCCCACGAAGGTCCTCGGCGCCAGGCCCGTCGACAAGGACCGCCTGGCGCACGCCCGGCCATCCTGACGGGCCCCGGCGACGCTTGACGAGCCGCGGCCGGGGGTAGCGCTGCGCCATGCCGTCCATGCAGACCAGCGACGTGACGCAGGACCGCCTCCAGCGGCTGGCCACCTTCGAGCCGGCCACGGGCGCGCGGGTCCTGTCCCTGTACCTGAACCTCGATCCCACCGCCAACCTCCACGCTCCGGAGAACCGCCGCTCCGCGGTGAACTCGCTGCTCGACGAGGCCGCCCGGGCCGTCGAGGGCGAGGAGGAGCTCGACCACGACGCGCACATGGCGCTGCGCGCCGACGTCAGCCGCGCGCGCGAGGAGCTCGACGCCAACCTCGACGACGGCTGGGCGGAGGGCGCGCACGCGCTCGCGCTCTTCGTCTGCGGGCCGGACGGGCTGTTCGAGGTCCTGCGCCTCCCGCGCCCCGTCGACTCGCGCGTGACCATCGCCGATCGGCCCGCGATCGAGCCGCTGGCGGAGGTCGGCCCGGCGGAGCACTGGGCCGTCCTGCTGCTCGACGGCAACGACGCGCGTCTGCTGGAGGGCTTCGGCGACCGCCTCGAGGAGGTCGAGCACGAGTCCAGCGACCACGGGGGCCGCACGTCGCGCGGCGGGATGTCGGCCAAGCGCTACGAGCGCAGCGTCGGCATGGAGGAGGACGCCTTCCTGCGCGCCGTCGCCGCGCTGCTCGAGGAGTCCGACCGCGGCCGCGACTACAGGCGGATCTACGTCGGGACGACGCCCCGCCACTTCGCCGCCTTCACCGAGAAGCTGTCGGCGCCGCTGCGCGAGCGCATCACCGGGCGCTTCGACGCGGGCGCGGACTGGGAGTCGGTGTCGGACGTGCGCGAGCGCCTCGACCCGCTGCTGCGCGAGGACGAGACGCACCGCGAGCGTGACGCGCTGGAGCGCGTCGGGGCCAACGGCGTGCGGGGTATCGTCGACGTGCTGCCCGCGCTGTACGAGCGCCGGGTGGGGACGCTGCTGATCGAGCCGGGGGTCGAGCGCCCGGGCGTCGTTTGCCCGCGCTGCCGGTGGGCGCTGGCCGAGGAGCGCGGGACGTGCCCGGTCGACGGCGAGACGATGGTGGCGCATCCCAACCTCGTGGAGTGGGCGGTCGAGTTCGCGGTCGAGCAGGACGCGGAGGTGCTGCCCGTGCGCCGGCACAACGACCTGACCGACCACGACGGCATCGCGGCCGCGCTGCGCTTCTAGCCCGCTACCGGACCGACTGGCCGGCGATCCACCGCAGCACGAGCTCGCGGTCGGCGTCGCGCATCCGATCCAGGCGCACGCCGAGCAGGCCGTCGTTCGTGCGCCGGACGACCTCCCCCTTGGCGGGGATCGGCAGCTCCTCGCTCGGAAGGTGGAGGTGCAGGAGCAGCTCGTGACCGCTCTGCAGCTCGGCCGGTCCGCGGACGAGCGCGCCGCCGGCCGAGACGTTGAGCGTGAGGCCTCGCGACGGCGCGACCTCGGCCCGGACGGGGACGAGCGTGACCGGCAGGATCGCGGGGGCGCGCGTCTCGCGCGGGCGCAGGCGGCGGCCGTCGCCGAAGTGGAAGGCGACGACGTCCTCGCGCGCCTTGCCCCGGCGCGCGACCATCGCCAGCTCGCCCTCGGCGCGGTAGCGGCGCCCGTCGATCGCGGTCTCCAGCGCCGCGGGGCGGCGGTGCAGCATCCGGGCCGGGATCGGCCCGTCGTCGAGCAGCAGCGTCGCCTGCGCCTTCGCCGTCGCGGCGACCGTGGCGGGCAGCGGCGCGAAGGCCTCGACGATCAGCGCGACGCGGTCGCGGACGCGCAGGGACATGGTGGTGGGCGCCGCGCCAGGCATCTCACCGGTGAAGTCGGACCATGCGTCGCGAACTTGATGGCCGGGTAGCGCTTTCGCATCGCCACCACCGCCCCTCCTCCGACCGCCTCTCCGTCCCCGCCGGCCCCGGGCCCGACGGCGCGCTTCTGGCGCGCCGTCTCGCAGCTGCGCGGCGGGCGCAGCCTGCATCCCGACGGCATCGCCTACGAGGGCACGCTCTCGGTCTCGGGTGGCGACCACGGCGCGCCGCTGCTCGACGTGCCGGGCGAGCACCGCGCGATCGTCCGCCTGTCCCGCGGCGTCGGCCTGCCCAAGCCGCTGCCCGACGTGCTGGGGCTCGCGGTGCGGATCCTCGACGCCCACGGCCCGCGCCGGCACCAGGACTTCCTCCTGGTCACGTCCGTCGACGCGCCGCTGCTGCACCACCTGATCCTGCCCGGCCCGCTCGGGCCGTACGGCCAGAGCTACTCGAGCGTGCTGCCCTACCGCCTCGGCGAGCGGCTCGCCCTCGTCGGCGCGCTGCCGCGCCGACCCGACTTCGAGCTCGCCACGGCGCCGCTCAACGGCCGCTGGAGCCCGTTCGGCCGGCTGCGGCTCGGGGAGCGGCTGTCGCAGGAGGCGTCGTTCGCGCTGCGGTTCAACCCGTGGAACGCCGGCGGCGGGATCCGCCCGACGGGACCGTTCCAGGGGATCCGCGACCCGGCGTACAGGGGCAGCCAGGCGGCGAGGTAGTCGTGCCGGGGCGGATCGTCGTCGGGACCTCCTCGTGGGCAGACCCGGGGTTCGTCGAGGAGTGGTACCCGCCGGGCCTGCCGGCCCGGGACCGCCTCGCCTGGTACGCCGACCACTTCGAGGCCGTCGAGGTCAACTCGAGCTTCTACGCGGTCCCCGAGCGGCGCACGGTCGAGCGGTGGGTCACGCAGACGCCGGACGACTTCACGTTCGACGTCAAGCTGCACCGGCTGCTGTCGCGCCACGCGGCCGACCTCAAGTCGCTGCCGACCGGCGTGCGCGACGCCGCGACGACCAACGACCGCGGGCGCGTGACGCTGACGCCGCAGCTCCAGGAGGCGATGCTCGAGGAGACGCTCGCCGCCGTCGCGCCGCTGGAGGAGGCCGGGAAGCTGTCGTCGTTCCTCCTCCAGCTGTCGCCCTCGTTCAAGCCGAAGGACCACGACCTCGACGAGCTGGCGCCGCTGGTCGAGCAGCTCGCGCCGCGCCCGGTCGCGATCGAGCTGCGCCACCGCGGGTGGGTCGAGGAGAAGCGGCTCGAGCGGACGCTCGGCTGGCTGAGCGAGCACGGCGCCGCGTTCGTGTGCACGGACTCGCCGCAGGGCAAGGCGATCACGATGATGCCGCCGGTCGACGCCGTCACCCGCGACGACCTCGCGTACTTCCGCGCCCACGGCCGCAACGTCCAGGGCTACCAGTCGGGCAAGACCGTCGCCGAGCGCTTCGCGTGGGACTACGGGCCGGAGGAGCTCAAGGAGCTCGCGGGCCGCGCGACCGGCCTTGCCTCCGACGCCGAGATCGTGCGCGTCATGTTCAACAACAACCGCGGCGCGGACGCGCCGAAGGCGGGCGAGCGGATGCGCGAGCTGCTGGCCGAGATGGGGGTCGCGTGAAGGCACAGAGGCTGCAGGCCATCGCCGGCGACATCGCCGCTCACCTGCCGTGCGACGAGGTCGAGATCTGCAACGAGGCGACGAACCTCGTCCCCGGCGAGGGGAACCCGGACGCCGAGGTGGTCTTCGTCGGCGAGGCCCCGGGCGCGTCGGAGGACAAGCAGGGGCGGCCGTTCGTCGGCAACGCCGGGCGGCTGCTCGACGGGCTGCTGGAGGAGGCGGGGCTGGTCCGCGAGGACGTCTTCATCACGAACGTGGTGAAGGCGCGCCCGCCGAAGAACCGCGACCCGAAGATCACCGAGGTCCGCCACTACCTGCCCTGGCTCATCGCGCAGCTCGACGTGATCGAGCCGAAGCTCGTCGTCCCGCTCGGCCGTCACCCCCTCGCGCACTTCGCGCCCGACGCGAAGATCTCCGCCGTCCATGGCGGCGTCGTCGAGACCGAGCGCTGGCGCCTGTTCCCGATGTTCCATCCGGCGGCGGCGCTCCACAACCCCTCGCTGCGCGAGACGCTGCACGAGGACGCGCGGGCGCTCCGCGCCGCGCTGTGACGCAGATCCGCATCGGCTGCTCGGGCTGGAACTACGCCCACTGGCGCGGCGGCGCCGTGTACCCGCAGGGCTGCCCTCCGTCGCGGTGGCTTCCGACCTACGCGCAGTGGTTCGACACCGTCGAGGTCAACGCGACGTTCTACCGGCTCACCAAGCCGCACGTCGTCGCCAACTGGATCCGCCAGACGCCGTACGACTTCGTCTTCACGATCAAGGGCAGCCGCTACCTGACGCACATCAAGCGCCTGCAGGAGCGCGACCAGGGCTTCCGCCGCTTCTACGACTCCATCGCGCCGCTCGTCGGCCACCACAAGATGGGACCGGTGCTCTGGCAGCTCCCGCCCGACTTCAAGCGCGACGACGACCGCCTGCACGCGTGGCTCGAGGCGCTCCCGGCCGGCCGCCACACGATGGAGTTCCGCCACGAGACGTGGTTCGTCGAGCCGGTCCTCGACATGCTGCGCGAGCGCAACGTCGCGCTCACCTGGCCGGACCGCCCGAACCTCCCGAAGCCGCCGTCGCTCGAGCCGACCGCCGACTTCGCGTTCATCCGCTTCCACTGGGGCGCCCGCGGACGCCGCGGCAACTACTCGCATCGCGAGATCGCGGAGTGGGCGGACCGCATCCGCGTCCTAGCATCGGACGTCGACGTGTTCGCCTACTACAACAACGACTGGGAGGGCTTCGCCGTCGAGAACGGCCGGTACCTGCGCCGGTTGCTCGGCGTGTGAGGGACTACCTCGCCGTCCTGCGCGCCGGGCGCATCGGCTGGCTGGAGCTCGCGACCCTCGTCGGCCGGCTGCCGATCGGGATCAACGGGCTGGCGCTCGTGCTGTTCCTGAAGGCGGAGACCGGATCGTTCGGGCCCGGCGGCGCGGTCGCGGGCGGAATGGCGCTCGGCATCGGGATCGGCGCGCCGCTGATGGGGCGGTGGGTCGACCGGCGCGGGCCTCGCGTCCTCACGCTCCTCGCCGCGGGCCACGCCGCCGGCATCGTCGTGCTGATCGTGCTCGGCAAGGCGCACGCCCCGACGGCCGCGCTCGTCGTCGCCGCCGTGCTGACGGGCGCGTCGTTCCCGCCGTCGCCGTCGGTGATGCGCGCTCGGTTCCCGCAGCTGCTGCGCGACAACCTGCAGCTCATGCAGTCCGCGTACGCGCTCGACTCGGTCCTGCTCGAGATCTCGTTCGTCACCGCGCCGCTGCTCGTCGCGGTGGTGGTCGCGGTGCTGAGCCCGGCGGCCGCGCTCGCGGTGGGAGCGGTGGCCGTGATCGCCGGGACGCTCGCGTTCGTCGCGCTGCTGCCCGCCGACTGCGAGCCGCCGCCGCACGACGGTGAGCGCGACCTCCTCGGCCCGCTGCGCTCGCCGGGCATCCGCGCGCTCGTGATCACGATGCTGCCGGTCGGCTTCGGGATCGGCGCCGTCGAGGTCTCGCTGCCCGCCTTCAGCGAGGCCCACGGTCATCGCGAGCTGGCGGGCATCCTGCTCGCGACGTGGTCGATCGGCAGCGCGGCCGGGGGCTTCGCCTACGGCGTGCGCCCGCGCGCCACGTCGGTCGCGCGCGCGCACCTGCGCTTCACCGTCCTGCTCCCGCTCGGCTTCCTGCCGGCGCTGCTCGCGCCGTCGATGGCGGCCATGGCGCTCCTCATCGTCCCGGCCGGCCTCTTCGTCGCGCCGATCATCGCCACGCGCAACGAGCTGGCCTCGACGATCGCGCCGCCCGGGACGGCGACCGAGGCCCTGACGTGGCCGCTGACCACCCTCGTCGGCGGGATCGCCCTGGGCGCGGCGGTGGGAGGCGCGCTCGCGGACGCGGAGGGCTGGCGCGCCGTGCTCGTGGCCGCCGTGGTCGCCGGCGCGACGGGTGCCGCGGTCGCGACGAGCCGCCGGGCGACCCTGGCGGCGGCGACCGGCTAGCCCGGCGAGGACTTGTCGACGTCCTCGCCGCGCGCGTACGCCTGGTTCTGCGTACGCTCGCCGATCACCTGGGCGGCGATGAAGACGACGATGCCGTTCACGAGCAGGGGGAAGAAGACGAAGAAGACCCCGGCCAGGCCGAGCGTCGCGTCCCAGTCGTCGGAGTTCCAACCCAGAAAGTCAGCGAGCAGCATGGACCGAAAGATACTCGTCGAGGGCGCGGAGGACGTCGTCGCCGTCGAGGAGCCGCTCGAGGTCCGCGTGGACGGGCGGGCGCTCGCCGTCACCATGCGCACGCCGGGCCACGACGAGGAGCTGGCGCTCGGCTTCCTGCACGGCGAGGGCCTGATCGACCGCGCCCGGCCGGCCGGTCCGACCGAGGACCTGGCGGCCAACATCGTCGAGGTGCACGGACCGCTGCTGAAGGACCCGGGCACGCGGAGCTTCTACACCACGTCCTCGTGCGGCGTGTGCGGCAAGGGCGCGCTGGAGCAGGTTGCCGTGGACGCGCCGCGGCTCGGCGGCGGGCCCCGGGTGGCGCGGGAGGTGCTGGCGCGGCTTCCGGAGCTGCTGCGCGCCGCGCAGCCGGGCTTCGAGGCCACGGGCGGGCTGCACGCGACGGGCCTGTTCACGCCGCACGGCGAGCTCGTCGTCGCGCGCGAGGACGTCGGGCGCCACAACGCGATGGACAAGGTGGTCGGGTGGGCGCTGCAGCACGAGCTGCTGCCGCTCGCCGAGAGCGTCCTCTGCGTCTCCGGCCGGCTGAGCTTCGAGCTCGTCCAGAAGGCGGCCGTGGCGCAGGCGCCGATCCTCGTCGGCGTCGGCGCGCCGACGTCGCTGGCGGTCAGCCTGGCGTTGGACCGCAACATCACGCTCGCCGGATTCGCCCGAAACGGGCGCGTCAACGTCTACAGCGGCGGCGAGCGGGTACTGCCGCCGGCGTAGTGGCGTTCAAGGATCCCAAGGCGATCGCACAGGCGGGGGTCGAGAAGGGCCAGCAGAAGGCCCGGCTCTCATGGGACAAGGCGCTCGTCGCGGGCTTCCTCGCCGGCGCGTACATCGCGTTCGGCGGCCTGCTCGCCATCACGGTCACCGCGGGCCTGGACCCGAAGGTGTGGGGAGGCCTGTCGACGTTCTTCAGCGGCGCGGTCTTCAGCCTCGGGCTGATCCTGGTCGTCATCGCGGGCTCGGAGCTGCTCACCGGCAACATGGCGCTCGTCCCGCTCGCCGCCATGCGCGGCCGCGCGTCGTTCGCCGACATCGCGCACAACTTCGGGTTCGTGCTCATCGGCAACCTGCTCGGCGCGCTCTTCGTCGCCTACTTCCTCGCCGACCAGACCGGGCTGCTCAGCGTCGACCCGTCGCTGACCAAGCTCGCCTCGACCGCCCACAAGAAGGCGATCGAGGAGACCGAGTGGCAGATCTTCCTGCGCGCGGTCGGCTGCAACTGGCTCGTCTGCCTCGCCGTGTGGATGGCGTTCGCGGCCGAGGACATCGCCGGCAAGATCCTCGCCATCTTCTTCCCGATCATGGCCTTCGTCGCGATGGGCTTCGACCACGTGGTCGCCAACATGTTCTTCCTGCCCGCCGCGATCTTCTCGGGCGTCGACGGGATCAGCTGGTGGGACGCGATCCACAACTGGATCTTCGCCTTCGTCGGCAACCTCGTCGGCGCGACGATCTTCGTCGCCGGCGCCTACTACTACCTGTACGCCAAGCCGGAGGAGCAGTCGCCCGCGCGCGCGGACGCGGGGGACCAGCCGCCGGCGGACGGCACGCCGGGCGCCACGGCGCGCACGCCGGCCACGACCACGGCCAGGTAGCCGCGCATGCTCGCCACGTGGCTCACCTCCGGGTGGATCGACGTGGCGCTGGTCAGCGGTTGGATGGCGCTCGTGCTGGCCATCGGCGTCACCGCGTGGAGGCGGTCGTCGGGCGATGGATGACCTGATCGCCGGCCGCGCCCAGATGGGCATCTCGCTGGCGTTCCACATCGTCTTCGCCGCGCTCGGCGTCGGGCTCCCCGCCCTGATGGCGATGGCGCACTTCGTCGCGCTCAAGCGCCCCGACCCGGTCTGGCAGCGGCTGACCGAGCGCATCGCGCGCACGTTCACCGTCCTCGTCGTCATCGGCGTCATCTCCGGCATCGTCATCAGCGTCGAGCTCGTGCTGCTGTGGCCCGACTTCATGGAGCGCGCGGGACCCGTCATCGGCGTGCCGATCAGCCTCGAGACCTACGCGTTCTTCTTCGAGGCGATCTTCCTCGCGCTCTACCTCTTCGGCCGCGACCGGCTGTCGCCATGGGCGCACTGGGCGTGCCTGATCCCGGTCTGCATCGGCGGCCTGCTGTCCGCGTTCATCATCGTCTCGGTCAATGCCTGGATGAACACGCCCGACGGCTTCCGGTACGTCAACGGCGAGTTCACCGACCCGGACATCGTCGACGCCGTCTTCAACCCGTCGATGCCCGGCGAGGTGCTGCACATGATCGGCGCCGCGTACGTCGCCACCGGCTTCGCGTGCGCCGCCGTCTACGGCACCGCGATGCTGCGCGGCCGGCGCACGCCGTACGAGCGCGCCGGCCTGGCGCTGGGGATGACGCTCGTCGCCTTCTGGATCCTGCCGCTGGGCGTCGGCGGCGACCTCGCCGGCCGGCTGCTGCACGAGAACCAGCCGGCGAAGCTCGCGGCGATGGAGAACCTGCGCGAGACCGAGAAGGGCGCGGGGCTGACGATCGGCGGCCTCGTGATCGACGGCGAGAACCGCTTCGGCATCACCATCCCGAAGGGCCTCAGCCTGCTCGTCGGCCGCGACCCGGACACGGTGGTGAAGGGGCTGAACGAGTTCCCGGAGGACGAGCGCCCGCCCGTCGCGCCCGTCCGCTACGGCTTCACGGTCATGGTGGGGATCGGGACGCTGCTGGCCATCGGCTTCCTCGCCTACTGGTTCGGGCGCTGGCGGCGCCCCTCGTTGCTGGAGAACCGGTGGGTGCTGCGGACGCTGGTCGCCTGCGGGCCGCTGTCGTTCGTCGCCATCGAGGCGGGGTGGGTGGTGACGGAGATGGGGCGCCAGCCGTACATCGTCTACGGGTACCGCAGGGTGAGCGAGTCGCTGACGACGTCGTCGCTCGTCGACGCGATGCTGTTCGTGTTCACGCTGCTGTACGTGCTGCTCAGCGTCGTGCTGGTGAGCGCGCTGCGCAGCGAGCTGGCGCTGCTGCCGCGGCGGGCGAGGGCGCAGCCGAGCTGATGGACGACGCGGCCTACACGTTCACGTGGGTCGGCATGGCGCTCTACGCGCTGCTGGCCGGCGCGGACTTCGGCGTCGGCCTGTGGGTGCTCGTCGCCCGCTTCGCGGGCCGCGGCGAGGACCTGCGCGAGACCGCGCTCGGCTACTTCGGCCCGGTGTGGGAGGTGAACGGGCTGTTCCTCGTGTTCTTCCTCGTCAGCATCATCGCGGCGTTCCCCAAGGCGCTCGCGGTGCTGGCGACCGCGCTCATCCCGCTCGTCCTCGCGGCGCTCGTGATGTTCGTGATCCGCAGCGCGGCGTACGCGATGCTGCACCACGGACCCGAGCGCTACCGGACCGTCTCCACGTGGGGGTTCGGGGTCTCGAGCGTCGTCGCGGCGGCGGGGCTCGGCTACGCGGCGGTCGCGCCGGTCTCCGGCTACATCCGCGGCGACGAGCTCGAGAGCGCCTTCTACACGAGCGCGGTCGCGCTGACCGCGATCCCGCTCACGCTCGCCGCCGTCGCCCACCTCAGCTCGGTCGTCCTCACCGCGTACGCCGCGGCGCGCAGGCCGCAGGTCGTCGAGTGGTTCCGCCGCGCGGCGCTGATCAGCGGCGCGCTGGTCCTGCCGCTGACCATCGCCTTCACCGTCGCGCTCGCGGGCCAGGTGGAGTACGTCGAGGACCGCCTCACCGACCCCGTCGTGATCCCGATGCTGATCGGCGGCCTGCTCGTCTTCCTCGGGACGGTCGCGCTGTGGACGCGCCGCTTCGCGCGCGCCGCGATCCTCGTCTTCGCCGGGTACTTCTTCGGGCTCGTCGGCGGCGCGTTCGTCCCGTATCCGTACTTCGTCCTGCCCGACCTGACCATCGCCGAGGCCGCCGCCCCCGACGCGACGCTGACCGCGTACCTGATCGTCACGGGCGCCGGCGCGCCACTTCTCGTGGCCGCACTGTTGGCCCTCTACCACACGGCCCTCGGGCCGGGCCGCGGCGGTAACGTTCCCGCCTCCTGAATGGCGTCGAGTCGGCCACGCATCTTCGAAGGCCTGCGCGAGCTCCCGGTCGTCGGTCGCGCGCTCGACTGGGGACTGGGCGCGAGCGCCGCGTCGGCCGAGACGAAGAAGGCCGGCTCGCGCATCGCGGGGCTGAAGGTGACGGAGTCGATCTGCCCGTACTGCGCGGTCGGCTGCAGCCAGCTCGTGTACACGCGCGACAGCGAGCTCGTCGACATCGAGGGGAACCCGCGCTCGCCGATCAACCAGGGCACGCTGTGCCCGAAGGGCGCCGCCTCCCGCCAGCTCATCCAGCAGCCGGGCCGGCTGACGAAGATCAGGTACCGCCGCCCGCACGGGACGGACTGGGAGGACCTCGACCTCGAGACGGCGATGGACATGATCGCCGAGCGGCTCGTCGCCGCGCGCGAGAACCACTGGGAGGAGCGCGACGAGCACGGCTGGAAGGTCGACCGCACGCTCGGCTTCGCGCACCTCGGCGGAGCCACGCTCGACAACGAGGAGAACTACCTCCTCAAGAAGCTCTACACGGCGATGGGCGCCATCCAGATCGAGAACCAGGCGCGCATATGACACTCCTCCACGGTCCCCGGTCTGGGGACCTCGCTCGGGCGCGGCGGCGCCACCAACTTCCAGCAGGACTTCCAGAACAGCGACTGCGTCTGGATCCAGGGCTCGTCGATCGTCGAGGCGCACCCCGTCGGCTCGCGGTGGGTCATGAAGGCGCGCGAGCGCGGCGCGAAGATCATCCACGTCGACCCGCACTTCTCGCGCACGAGCTCGATCGCCGACCTGCACGTCCCGATCCGCGCGGGCAGCGACATCGCGTTCCTCGGCGGGCTGATCCGCCACATCATCGAGACCGAGTCCTACTTCAAGGAGTACGTCGTCGCGTACACGAACGCGGCGACGATCGTCAACGCCGACTACCAGGGCCCCGAGGAGCTCGAGGGCGTGTTCTCCGGCTTCGACCCCGACAGCGGGACGTACGACCGTTCGAGCTGGATGTACGAGGGCGGCGAGGTCGCGGCCGCCGCCGGGCAGCGCGAGCACTCGACGCAGGCCTTCAGCGACCGGACGGGCGCCGGGATGATGACCGGCAACGTCAAGAGCGACGAGACGCTGCAGGACCCGCGCTGCGTCTTCCAGATCATGAAGCGCCACTACGCGCGCTACACGCCGGAGATGGTCGAGCGGGTGTGCGGCGTGCCGAAGGAGCAGTTCCTCGAGGTGGCCGAGACGCTGATCGCGAGCTCCGGGCGCGAGCGCACGACGATGCTGTCGTACGCCGTCGGCTGGACCCAGCACAGCTCGGGCGTGCAGATGATCCGCGCCGGCACGATCGTGCAACTCCTGCTCGGCAACATCGGCCGGCCGGGCGGGGGCGTGATGGCGATGCGCGGGCACGCGTCGATCCAGGGCTCCAGCGACATCCCGACGCTGTACGAGATCCTCCCCGGCTACCTGCCGATGCCGCGCGGCAAGGACGGCGACGTCACGCTCGCCGACTACGTCGAGTCGGGGGGCTCGCAGCGCGGGTGGTGGTCGCACTTCGACAAGTACGTCGTCAGCCTGCTCAAGGCGTACTTCGGCGACGCCGCGACGGCCGAGAACGACTACGGCTTCCCCTGGCTCCCGAAGATCACCGGCAACCACTCGCACTACCCGACGATGCTCAAGGCGCTCGACGGCGAGCTCGACGGGCTGCTCGTGATGGGGCAGAACCCGGCGGTCGGCGGGATCAACTCCGGGCTGCAGCGCCGGGCGCTCGCCGGGCTGAAGTGGCTCGTCGTGCGTGACCTGGCCGACCTCGAGACCGCGCACTTCTGGAAGGACTCGCCGGAGGTGCGCTCGGGCGAGCTGCGGCCGGAGGACATCGGGACGGAGGTGTTCCTCATGCCTGCGGCGTCGCACGTGGAGAAGGAGGGCCACTTCACCAACACGCAGCGGCTGCTGCAGTGGCGCGACAAGGCGCTCGACCCGCCGGGCGACGCGCGCTCCGAGCTGCACTTCACCCATCACATCGCCAAGCGCGTGATGGCGCACTACAAGGACTCGGAGGACCCCAAGGACTGGCCGCTGCGCAACCTGCACTGGCCGTACTCCGAGCACGGCGACGACCGCGAGCCGTCGGCGGACGAGGTCCTGCGCGAGATCAACGGCTACGACCTGACGACCGGCGAGCTCGTCCCCGGCTTCGCCGAGCTCAAGGCCGACGGCACGACGTCGTGCGGGTGCTGGATCTACTCGGGCTGCTACGCGGGCGGCGTCAACCAGACGCGCCGGCGCGAGCCCGGCGACGTCGCCGCGGAGGGCGGGAGCGTCTCGCCGGAGTGGGGGTGGGCGTGGCCGGCGAACCGGCGCCTGCTCTACAACCGCGCGTCGGCGGACCCGTCGGGCAAGCCGTGGTCGGAGCGCAAGAAGTACGTCTGGTGGGACGCCGAGCAGGAGCGGTGGACGGGCTACGACGTCCCCGACTTCCCGGTCGACAAGCGGCCCGACTACGTCGCGCCCGACGACGCCGAGGGGATGGACGCGATCTCGGGCGACGACCCGTTCATCATGATGGCCGACGGCCGCGCCTGGCTGTACTCGCCGAGCGGCCTGCTCGACGGCCCGCTGCCCGCGCACTACGAGCCGTACGAGTCGCCCGTCCCCAACCACCTGTATCCGAAGATGGGCGCCAACCCGGCGGCGATCACGTGGCGCCACGCGTCCAACCCGATCGTCGCGCCGGGCGACGACGAGTACCCGGTCATCGCGTCGACGTTCCGCCTGACCGAGCACCACACGGCCGGCCCGATGAGCCGCAACCTGCCGTGGCTGTCGGAGCTGCAGCCCGAGATGTTCGTGGAGATCGATCCCCAGCTCGCGGCCGAGAAGGGGATCGAGGACGGCGGGTGGATGGTCGTGGTCAGCCCGCGCGCGGGGATCGAGGCGCGCGCGAAGGTGACCTCGCGCGTACAGCCGCTGCGGATGGGCGACCGGGTGCTGCACCAGATCTGCATGCCGTGGCACTGGGGGACGTACACGAGCAGCGCCCAGGGCGTCACCGGCGACGCCGCCAACGACCTCATCGCGATCTCGGGCGACCCCAACGTGTCGATCCAGGAGTCCAAGGCGTTCCGCTGCGACGTGCGCGCGGGGCGGCGGTCGGGCGAGACGACGGAGCGGCGCGCGGGGACGCAGGCGGGCACCACCGAGGGCAGGCCCGAGGAGCCGACGAAGCTCGCGCAGACCGACCAGGCGGACCACGGGTCATGAGCGCCGCGCCGACCGAGGTCGCCGTCCATCGTCCCGAGGCCCGCCGCATGGGCTTCTTCACCGACACGACGGTGTGCATCGGGTGCAAGGCATGCGAGGTCGCGTGCAAGCAGTGGAACGACCTGCCCGCCGACGGGGCGGCGTTCCGCAAGCGGTCCTCGTACGACCACACCGGGTCGCTGTCGGCGTCGACCTGGCGGCATGTTCGGTTCGTCGAGCAGACGTCGCCGGCGCCGCTGCCCGACCTGCCCGCGTACGGCGGGGTGGGTGGGCCAGGGTCGGGCGCCGGCTCGCCCGGCGGGCTCGACGGCCTTGACGAGCCTCTGGACCTCGTCGCGGCGGCCGAGGCGCACGGCGGGCCGGCGCAGCTCGACCGTTGGCTGTTCATGTCCGACGTCTGCAAGCACTGCACGAACGCCGGCTGCCTCGACGCGTGCCCGACCGGCGCGCTGATCCGCACCGAGTTCGAGACGGTGATCGTCCAGCCCGACGTCTGCAACGGCTGCGGCTACTGCGTGCCGTCGTGCCCGTTCGGCGTCATCGACCGCGACCCGTACGACGGGCGCGCCGCCAAGTGCACCCTCTGCTACGACCGGCTGGAGGACGGGCTCGAGCCGGCCTGCGCGAAGTCGTGCCCGACGGACTCGATCCTCTTCGGGCCCTACGACGAGCTCGTCGAGGTGGCGAAGGGGCGCGTCGAGAAGCTGCACGAGCGCGGGCGGCCGGAGGCGTACCTGTACGGCGCGGGCGACGCCGAGGGCGAGCAGCTCGCCGGCAACCTCGGCGCCTTCTTCCTCCTGACCGCGCCGCCCGAGCGGTTCGGGCTGCCCGCGCAGGCCGAGTCGCCGGCGCAGGAGAACGGGCCCCTCGCCACCGCGGCGGGGCTGGCCGCCGCGTTCGCCGGCGCCGCCGCGGCGGCCCTGGCGTTCTCGCGCGCGCACGCGAAGGGGCGCTCCTCGCGCGCACTGCTCCGGCGCGGGCGCCGATGAGCCATCCGTCGGGACCCCCTCCGGAGGAGCGCATCCGCGACGCGCACCGCCGCTCGGGCGACTCTGGCGCGGACGGGGAGGGACGGGACACGACGCCGGCCGTCGGCCGCCGCGGCGGCCCCGCGGCGTGGCGGCGCGCGGTCGAGGGGGCGAAGGTCGCGCTCGCGCGCGAGTCGTGGCAGGACGCGCGCTGGTCGTACCTCTACAAGGACGACACGGCGTACAGGTCCGGCGACGGAGCGGGCGCCGACGAGCGCATCCAAGCCGCGGCGCGGGCGATGCGCGGCGCGACCGAGATCCCCGAGGGCGTCGAGCCGATCGGGCCGTTCATCAACGCGCCGGTCTGGACGTGGGAGGTCCCCGCGTACTTCTTCCTCGGCGGCCTTGCGACCGGCTCGTCGTTCGTCGCGGTGGCCGCCGACCTCGCGGGCGACGAGCGCGCGGCCTCGGTCGCGCGCAAGGTCGCCATGGCGGCGATCGTGCCCGGCGCGCCCCTGCTCGTGCTCGATCTCGGGCGGCCCGCGCGCTTTTTGAACATGATGCGGATCTTCAAGCCGCGGTCGGCCATGAACCTCGGCGCGTGGTGCCTGGCGGCGTTCAGCACGACCGGCGGGGCGGCGGTCGCGGCGGACGTCCTGGGGCGGCGCCGGCTCGCGAAGGCCCTCGGCGCGAGCACGGCGCTGTTCGGGACGTACCTGGGCTCGTACACCGGCGTGCTGCTCGCCTCGACGGCGGTCCCGCTGTGGGCGCGCAGCCGCCTGCTGCTCCCGCCGATCTTCGTGTGCACCGCCGTCGCGACCGGCGCCGCGGCGAACCGCCTCGTGCTCGCCGCGACCGGCGTCCCGCCCGGCGATCCCAGCCGCAACGCGCTGGGCACGATCGAGACCACGGCCATGGGCGCCGAGCTCGTGCTCTCCTCGCTGAACGAGAAGCGCCTCGGCCCGCTCGGCGACGCGCTCGACGAGGGCGTCCCGGGCCGGCTCTTCACGTTCGCGAAGTGGGCGGTCCGCGGCGGGCTGCTGTTGCGCCTGACGCGCAACCGCCTCGGGCCATGGGAGCACCACGTGGCCTCCGTCCTCTACCTCTCGGCGGGCCTGGCGTTCCGCTTCGCCTGGGTCGAGGCGGGCAAGGCGTCGGCGCGCGACGACGAGGCGGTGGCCCGGATGGCGCGCGGGAAGGCGACGGTCGAGGACCAGCTGAAGGACGGGCGCACGACCGCGCGCGTGCGGACGTCGGTGCGCCGGCCGCCGCGCGAGCGGCGCGTCGCGGCGCTCTACGCCGACGGCGTCCGCCGGCTGAGCCTGCTGATCGAGCGCGTCGCGACGCCGGGTCGCGGCTGAAAAAAAGGCCGCACGTACGGGCCTTTTCGGCCCCTATAGCAGGTGGGGAGCTACCGGCCGTCGTATTCCTGTACGCTGTCTGACAGCACCAGCGCTGGTTCCCCAACGCGCGGTGCCCCTCCGCCGGTCGTGTTACGGCGTGTTAGTGGCCCGAAACGAACGTCATCAGGCGGCGTTCATCTCGGAGACGGAGGCGGCCCGCTTGGGTTTCGAATCGGACGCCGTGGGACAGTTGCGTGAGCAACGACATTCGTGTAGAATTCCGACTACAGAAATCGGATTACGACTTGAAGACGCAAGAGAAGAGCAGAAAGAAAGGGATTCCGACGACGACCGACGTCCTCGATTTCCGGCCCACCGAGGCCATTGACACCACTGTCGACCCGCTCCACCAGCTTCTGCAGGAGTCGCGGCGCTGGCCGCTGCTCACTCCCGCCGAGGAGGTCGAGCTGTCGCAGCGCATCGAGCGCGGCGACCTCGCGGCCAAGGAGCGCATGATCAACTCCAACCTCCGCCTCGTCGTCTCCGTGGCGCGGAAGTACCAGGGGCAGGGACTGCCGCTGGGCGACCTCGTCCAGGAGGGGATGCTGGGGCTCATCCGTGCCGTCGAGAAGTTCGACTGGCGCAAGGGCTTCCGCTTCTCGACGTACGGCACCCTGTGGATCCGCCAGGCGATCCAGCGCGGGCTCGAGAACACCTCGCGCACGATCCGCCTGCCCGTCCACATGTCGCAGCGCGCCCGCAAGGTCGCCCGCATCGAGCGCGAGCTCGCGCTGAAGCTCGGCCACGAGCCGAGCGATCTCGAGATCGCCGACGCGGCCGAGCTGACCGTCGAGGAGGTCGAGGAGATCCGCCAGGCCGACCAGGCCCCCGCCTCGCTCGACAAGGGCGTGGGCGATGACGGCGAGACCGCCTTCGGCGACCTGCTCGCGGCCGACCAGCTCTCCCCGGAGGAGGAGGTCGCCGACGCCTGGCAGTCCGAGGTCCTGATGGGCGCCATCGGCGAGCTGCCCGAGCAGGAGCGCCGCGTGATCGAGCTGCGCTTCGGGGCGAACCCGGAGGGCAAGCAGCACACGCTCGGCCAGGCCGGCAAGGTCCTCGGCGTCAGCGCCGAGCGGACCCGCCAGATCGAGGAGCGCGCCCTGCGGCGGCTCTCGACGGTCGGCGAGCTGGCCGCGCTGCGCGACGCGGCGTAGGCGCCTACGACGTTTCGCTTCTTCGAGCGCCCCGGTTTTCCGGGGCGCTCGTCGTTTAAGGCGCTCCGCGCGACCGGGGCCCATAACGTCACACTCGCCGCTTCGTCACGGGGGGTGTGTGCACTCATGGGTGCTATAGCGCCCACAACGCGACACAGGTCGAGCGGCACCCCCGCGAGTGTTGCGTTGTGGGGGTTCGCGGCGACCGGCCGGGGCGCGTGAGGCGGGCTCCCGCGCGTCCGCTTCCCGCCACGGCAGGCGGGCCGCGGGAACGAGTGGTCAGCCCATCGATGAGCCGTTCCAGCAGCGAGACCGGCTCCGCCGCGAACCGAGCGGAGCGCAGCGCGCCTACGACCGAGCCGGCAGCAACGGCTCGCGCAGCTGCGCCTCCGACGCACCGGGCCCCGGCCGCACCTGGAGGTCCCGCGCCGCGAGCTCGCCGTCGCAGTGCGAGCAGCGCAGGACGGGCGAGGCGTCGTGGCCGCACGTCCGGTGGACGAGGACGCGCGGCGCGCCCTCCTCGAAGACGTGGCGGTCTCCCCACTGCATGAGCGCGACGAGGACCGGGTTGACGTCGAGGCCCTTCTCCGTCGGGACGTACTCGGTGCCCCGGCGCTCGAGCAGCCCGTGGTCGACGAGCGTCGCGAGGCGGTCGCTGAGGATGTTCGGCGCGACCCCGGTGTTGCGCTTGATGTCGGCGAAGCGTCGCCGGCCGAGGAGCACCTCGCGCATGACGAGCAGGGTCCAGCGCTCGCCGAGGAGCGCGAGCGCGCCCGCGATGGAGCAGTTCTGGCCTTCGAACGGTCTGTGCGGCATCTACTTGCAAAATGCTACCAGCGAAGCTACGGTTGCAAAATGCAACCGAACGCGACTCCGCCCCGCGAAGCGGGCGTGGCCGGCGCCGACCCTCGCCGCTGGCGCGTCCTCCTCGTCGTCTCGATCGCCGTCTTCATGGCGAGCCTCGACCTCTTCATCGTCAACATCGCGTTCCCGGAGATCGCCAAGGACTTCTCGGGCGCCGACGTCGCCGAGCTGTCGTGGGTCCTGAACGCGTACGCGATCGTGTTCGCCGCGCTGCTCGTGGCGGCGGGGCGGCTCGCCGACCGGCTCGGACGGCGCCGCGCGTTCCTCGGCGGCCTGCTCCTCTTCGTCAGCGCGTCGGCGCTGTGCGGCATCGCGCCGTCGATCGAGACGCTCGTCGCCGCGCGCGTCATCCAGGCCATCGGCGCAGCCGTCCTGCTGCCCACCTCGCTCGCGCTCCTGCTCCCCGAGTTCGATGCGCAGGAGCGCGCGACCGCGATCGGCATCTGGGCCGCCGTCGGCGGCGTCGCGGCGGCGACGGGGCCGCCGCTCGGCGGCCTGCTCGTGGAGGCGTCGTGGCGCCTCGTCTTCCTCGTCAACCTGCCGGTCGGGCTGCTCGCCGCCTTCTACGGCGCGCGCATCCTGCGCGAGACGAGGGACGAGTCCGCGCGCTGGCCCGACTGGCTCGGCACCGCGCTGCTGACCGGCTCGATCGGCGCGCTCGCGCTCGGCCTGGTCAAGGCGCCGGACTGGGGCTGGGACGGGACCGCGACGCTCGCCGCCTTCGCGGCGGCCGTCGCCGGGCTCGCGTGGTTCTGGTCGCGTTCGGGCAGGCACCCGTCGCCGGTGGTCGACCGCGAGATGCTGCGCGTCCGCAGCTTCGCGCTCGCCAACCTCGCGGCGATCCTGTTCTCGGCGGCGTTCGCGGCGATGCTCCTCGCCGGCGTCCTGTTCCAGACCGGCGTGTGGGGCGACTCGGTCCTGCGCGCGGGGATCCAGCTCGCCCCCGGGCCGCTGATGGCGGCGATCTTCGCCGCGCGCTCCGGCCGCTTCGCCGAGCGGGCAGGGGAGCGCTTCCGCGCGGGCGCCGGGTGCGCGCTCTTCGCCCTCGGCAGCGCCTGGTGGCTGTGGCAGCTCGACCCGAGCGCCGGCTACGTCGACGGGCTGCTCCCGGGGATGCTGGTCACCGGCATCGGCGTCGGCCTGACGCTTCCGGCGCTTGCCAGCGCGGCGGCCTCCTCGCTGCCACCGACGCGGTTCGCGACCGGCTCGGCCGTCCTCACGATGTCGCGCCAGATCGGGTTCGTCCTGGGCGTCGCCATCCTCGTGGCGATCCTCGGCGACGGCGCGGACTTCGACGGCGCGTGGCTGTTCATGATCGTCGCGGCGGCGCTCGGGTCGGTGGCGGCGCTGGCGATCGGCCCGGTGCGGGTCGCCATGCCGATGCCCGCGGCGCCCGCGCAGGCCTAGGACGCGAGCTCGGCCCGGCGCGCGGCGATCCGCGCCAGCAGCGCGGACTCGCGCGCCTGGCCGCTTCGGTCCCGCGGCCCCTGCGCCCGGTGGAAGGCGAGCTCGGCCGCGACCTGCTGGAGGTCCGCGACCGCCCGCTTCGCCTTGCGGCCGCCGTGCCGCTTCGCCGCCCTGCGCGCCCGCCTGCGCGCCTTCAGCGAGGACAGGGCCGCGACCTCGGCGTCGGGCAGCACGCCGCGCAGGTGCGCCGCGATCAGCCTCGCCTCCCGCCGCAGCCCCAGCGCGATCACGCCCCACAGCACGAGGAAGATCGGGAGCATGATGAGCACGTAGACGCCCAGGAACTGGCCGGCGCCCGCGGCGGTGTTCCACAGGCTGTGCAGCACCATCGCCAGCCCGAGCCCGGCAAGCGGCGCGACGATGCGGAACGTCTTCGACCGCGACGTCACCGCGAGCCCCAGCCCGATCCCGGTCATCGCCGTGAACAGCGGATGGGCGAACGGGGACATGATCCCGCGGACGACGAACGTCACCACCGCGCCGACGATCCCCTCCTCCGCCGCGCCGCGCCCGTAGTAGAGGACGTTCTCGGTCATCGCGAAGCCGAGGCCCACCAGCGCCGCGTACACGATGCCGTCGATCAGGCCGTTGAACTCCTCGCGCCTCCACCAGAAGAGCCCGAAGAGGACGGCGCCCTTCGCGCTCTCCTCGACGACCGGCGCCGAGAACGAGGACCCGTAGATCTCGCCCGCGTGGGTCCCGAGCTGGTCGGAGACGATCACCTCGCCGATCGTGTTCAGGAGGATCGCGACGAGGCACGCGATCGTCGCGCCCCACGCGAAGGTCATGACGATCATGCGCACCGGCTCGGGCTCGAAGCGGTCGATCCACAGCACGAGCGCGAGGTAGATCGGGACGGGGAGGATCGCGAGGCAGAGCGCGAGCGCGAACGCCACGCCCCCGGACTCCAGGCCCGCGAGCGCGAGCACGATCAGCCCGCTGGTGAGCATCGCGATGCCGAGCCCCGTCGCGAGCGCGCCGCGGAAGACGCGGGCGGTCAGCGAAGGGCGGGGAGGAGCCTGGGCGGCGGCCATCGGGCCGCGCATCGTGACAGCCCTAGAATCGTTCCGTGCCGAGCACCGACCAGAGCCCGCTCGCTCGCCACGCCGCCACGCCCGCCGAGCTCCAGGAGCGGCTAGTCGCCGAGCGCCGCGGCGACCCGCTGATCGTCTACCGCCGCGAGCCGGGCGGCCAGCAGATCTTCGCCCTGCACCCGGGGCTGAGCCGGGTGACGATCGGCCGCGGGCCGTCGAACGACATCGCGCTGGCGTGGGACACCGAGGTCTCGCGCGTGCACGCCGAGCTCGAGCGCCTCGGCGGCGAGTGGACGGTCGTCGACGACGGCCTGTCGCGCAACGGGACGTGGGTCAACGGGACGCGCGTGGCCGGCCGCCACCGGCTGCGCGACGGCGACGTCGTGCAGGTGGGGCAGACGCTGTTCGCCTTCCGCGTCCCCGACCCGGAGGACTCGCGGCCGACCGTCGCCGCCGGCGGGCGCCCGGCTGCCCCGACGCTGACGGCGGCGCAGCTGCGCGTGCTCGAGGCGCTCTGCCGTCCCTACAAGGAGTCGGAGTTCGCGACGCCCGCGACGAACCAGGCGATCGGCGAGGAGCTGTTCCTCTCCGTCGACGCCGTCAAGGCGCACCTGCGCGCGCTGTTCGCCGCGTTCGGCATCGAGGACCTGCCGCAGAACCAGAAGCGCTCGCACCTGGCGATGCGGGCGATGCAGCTGGGAATCGTGCGCTAGAGCGGCTCGACGTCGTAGGTGTGGCCCGCGGCGCGGAGGCGGTCGGCCAGCGCGGTGCCGATCGCCGTCGAGGGGGTGAGGACGCCGGCGCGCTTGGGGAGCTTGTCGCCGTCGAGCGCGAGGGCCAGCGCGCTCTCGCCCAGCATCACCGCGGTCGCCTTGTAGCCGGGGTCGCCCTGGGCGACGACGTGGCAGACCCAGCGCTTGCCGCTGGCCGTCCGCGTGTGCACGTCGATCCTGAAGAACCCCTTCTCGCGGGCCTCCTCGCTCGGCCCCTCGCCGGGGGAGGGCAGGACGCGGTCGAGCGCCGCGCGCTCGGGCCGAAGCTCAGCGCGCCGACGAGCGCGCCGACGCCGCCCGCGAGCGCGGTCGCCTTCGCGCGGCCGGCGGGGCCCGCGCCCATCCCCATCGCCTCGCGGTAGCGGAAGCGCCTACCGTACGCCCACTCCTGCAGCGCGTTGCTGCGGCGCACGACGCGCGTGTTGACGCCGGCCATGACGAACGGGCCGAGCCACTGGTCGAGATCGTCGTCGTGGACGGGGAGGAGGATGTCGCTCTCGCGGCCGAGGTCGGGCTCGGCGTCGCGGGCCGGGCTGAGGGCGTAGGGGTCGCCGGCAACCTTCTTGAGCTCCGGCGACGACTTCATCTGGTCGATCTGACCGGTCATCGAGGCGAGCGTCCCGCCGCTCGGGCCGCCCTTCATCGCGCGGACGACGAGCGTCGTGTCCTCGAGGTCCTCCTGCGCGGCCTCGTGCAGGAGGAGGACGCCTATGTCGGAGGGGATCGAGTCGAAGCCGCAGTTGTGCACGATCCGCGCGCCGCTCTGCGCGGCGACGTCGTGGAAGCGGTCGATCGTCTCGCGCATGAAGAGGACCTCGCCGGTGAGGTCGGCGTAGTGCGTGCCGGCCTTGGCGCACGCCTCGACGAGCGGGAGGCCGTACTTCGCGTACGGCCCGACGGTCGTCGCGACGACCTTCGCGCTCTCGGCCAGCGTCTTCATCGCGGCGGGGTCGCTCGAGTCGCCGGCGATGAGCGGCCAGTCGACGCCGAGGTCGGCGCGGACGCGCTCGAGCTTCTCCTGCGAGCGCCCGGCGAGCGCGATGCTCACGCCGTCCTGCGCGTGCTTGGCGAGGTACTCCGCGGTGAGCTTCCCCACGAACCCGGTGGCGCCGAACACGGCGATGTCGACGGTCATGGGTCGGACGCTACTGCGTCGCGGCTCTCGAACCGGACGCGCTCGAGCCGCCCGCCCGCCGCGGAGATGACGTAGACCGCGTCGTCGGTGACGTCGACCTTCGTCGGGTTGAGCGCCGTGCGAATCACGCCGCCCAGGCGCCGCCCGGTCGCGCCGTCGATCTTCACGAGCTCGGACGTGGTGAAGCTGGCGACCCAGAGGCGGCCACCGCCGTAGCCGACGGCGCGCGGCTGCCCGGGGACGCCGATCGTCGCGCGGTCGCTGGGATCGCGCCGGTCGATGCGCTCGACGGAGGCGTCGCCGGTGCTCGCGACCCAGACCGCGCCGGCGCCGTGCGTGAGGCCGGCGGGGCCGCGGCCGGTGTGCAGGACGCGCTGGTCGCCGGTGCGCGGGTCGATCCGGGTGACGGTGTCCTCCTCCGTGCTCGTCACCCACACGGCCTCGCCGCCGAACTCGAGGTCCTGCACGTTCGCCGGCATCGGGATCGTCTGCGTGACGTGCGCGGTGTCCGGGTCGACGCGGACGACGGCGCCGTCGGTCTCGCCGCGGATGCCGATCCACACGTCCTCGGTGCCGGTCGCGACGGCCACGGGCTTGTCGCCGGGGAGGTCCGTGACCGTCTGCTCGCCGGTGTCGAGGTCGATCTTCGTCAGGCGCGCGGCGTCGCTGCGCCCGCTCGCCCACAGCGCGCCGAAGCCGGCGTCGAGGTCGGTGACGCCGGGGCCCACGCGGAAGCTCTTGCTCGCGCGGTCGAAGCGCGAGAGGTCGACCTTCTCGAGGTTCTTCGCGCGCGGGCGCGAGACGTACGCGAACCCGCGCGCGACCGCGATGCCGTTCGGCCGCGCGCCGACGTCGACGCCCTCGATCGCCGACCGCCCGCGGGCCGGCGGAGCGGTGCGGGTCGTCGAGCCGGCGCCCGGAGCGTCGCCGTCGTCGTCGCCGCCCGCGAGGAGGAGGGCCGCGCCGGCGCCGGCCGCGAGGAGGAGGACGGCGAGCGTGGCGAGGAGGGCAGCCCGCCGGTGCGACGTGGGCGGCGCGGCCTCCTCCACCGCGCCGCTCTGCCCGGGCAGGCGATGCGGCGGAGTCACCTCGGTCGGCGCGTCGTCGACGGGCTCCGGGGGCGGGCTCGGGAGAGGCAGGGAGGCCGCCTGCGCGACCGCTCGGCCGAGCTCGCCCGCCGTGGCGAAGCGCTCGGCCGGCGACTTCGCGAGGGCGCGCGCGACGACGTCCGCGAACGGGCCGGAGGTCGACGGCGGCGGGTCGTGGAGGTGGGCCCAGAGCGTCGCCTCGTCGCTCGTCCGGTCGAACGGCGGCGCTCCCGTCACGAGGTGGTGCAGGACGCACCCGAGGGCGTAGACGTCCGTGCGGGCGTCGACGCGCTCGTCGCGGATCTGCTCGGGCGCGACGTAGCCGAGCGTCCCCACCCAGCCGCCCGCCCGCGTCGCCGCCGAGCGCGACGCCTCGGAGTGCACGCGCTTCGTCAGCCCGAAGTCCGTCAGGTAGGCGTGGTCGCCGCGGTCGAGCAGGACGTTCGCCGGCTTGACGTCGCGGTGCACGAGCCCGCGGGCGTGCGCGGCGTCCAGCGCCGCCGCGACCTGCACGACGATCGCCGCTGCGCGCTCGGGCGCCAGCGGGCCGGCGCGCCGCAGCAGCGACCGCAGGTCCTCGCCGTCGACGAAGCGCATCGCGATGAACGGGATCTCGCGCTCCTCGCCGGCGGAGAAGATCGGCAGGACGTTCGGGTGGTCGATCCCCGCCGCCGCCTTCGACTCCGCGACGAACCGCGCGCGGAAGGACGGGTCGGCCGCGAGGTCCGGCGAGATCGTCTTCAGCGCCACGACGCGGTCGAGCGCGAGCTCGACGGCCCGGTAGACGACGCCCATCCCGCCGCGGCCGGCGACCGCGTCGATCCGGTGGCCGGCGAAGACGTCGCCGGGCTGCAGGTCCATCTACTGGTGCGAAGCGGCGATGAGCATCAGCCCACCGTCTACCACGTACGACGCCCCCGTGACGTACGAGGAGTCGGGCGACGCGAGCCACGCGATCAGCGACGCGACCTCCTCCGCCTTGCCCGCGCGGCCCACGGGGATGCCCTCGCTCGGTGCGGGCGCGTCGTCCTCCTGGCCGGTCATCCGCGTCGCGATCTGGCCGGGCGCGACGGAGTTGACGGTGATCCCGTGCTCGGCCAGCTCGAGCGCCATGACCTTCGTGAGCCCGCCCAGCCCGTGCTTGGACGCGGTGTACGGGCCGCTCCCCTCGAGCGGGATGTGCTCGTGCACGGACGTGACGTTGACGATCCGCCCGCCGCTCCCCTGGGCGACGAACCGCTTCGCCGCGGTCTGCGCGCAGACGAACGCGCCGTTCAGGTTTACGTCGATGACGCCCTGCCACTCGGCGAGGTCCATCTCGAGGATCGGCGTCTCGCTGCCGTAGCCGGCGTTGTTGACCAGGACGTCGAGCCCGCCGAGCGCGTCGGCGAGCCCGTCGACGGTCTTCGACGCGCCCGCGAGGTCGTGCAGGTCCAGGTGGGCGGCCTCCAGACGTCGGCCGTGCCCCTCGACCTCGGTGCGCAGCGACCCGACGCGGTCCTCGTCGCGATGCCAGGTGATCCCGACGTCGAACCCGGCGGCCGCGAGCGCGACGCTCGTGGCGCGCCCGATGCCGCTGTTCCCTCCGGTGACGATCGCGTTCGGCATGCCGCGCGGCTACCCCTTGCCGAGCGCCACAATCCTCCAGCGGCCGTCGCGCCGGCGCAGGACGATCTCGCCCTCCTTGCCGTCGGCGAGGAACTCGACCTCGGCCTCGCCCTCATCCTCGCGCTCGCGCTCGCCCTCCTCGCGGTCGCCCTCCTCGCCCGGGTCGCCCTCCTCGCCTGGGCCGCCCTCCTGCTCCACCTTCAGGATCTCGATCTCCTCGGGCGACGGCCGGGCGGTGACGAGCCTCGCGCAGCGCTCGCGCGCGTTCGGACCGGCGACGCCCATGACCTCGGCCAGCACCGACGGCTCCACCAGGTCGCACTTGGACGCGTCGTCGCGCAGGACGAAGGCCTCGGCCATGCACCGCGGCGTGTCCGGGTAGCCGTCGCCGCAGCCGCCCTCCTCGTCCCCGCCCGAGGCCAGGGCGAGGGCGACCCCGCCCGCGACGAGCGCGACCGCGGCGGCCGCGACGAGAAGGCGCCTGCGCATGCGCGGCATGCAAGCACGCCGCCGGGCTAGTGTGCGCCGCCGATGCGCCGCGCGCTGCTGATCACGGCCGTCCTGCTCGCCGGCTGCGGCTCCCCGGAGCGCTCGCCCGAGGAGGTCGCCCGCAACTACGTCGCCAGCGACGACCCGGACAAGTGCGACAAGGACGCGGACATCGCCTTCCTCGAGAGCCAGACGCACAAGAAGGACGAGGCCGCCCGCGAGGAGTGCCGCCGCAACGTCGAGCGGTCCGAGCCGCCGAAGAGCGTCCGCGTCCTCGAGTCGAAGGTCGACGGCAACCGCGCCGTGGTCGAGCTCGAGGCATCCGGCCAGCGCATCCGCGTGCTGCTGCGCCGCCTCGGCGGCTACTGGCGGGTCACGGGGTTTCGCTGACCGGCGCGCCGGAGAAGGGCAGGTTCTATGTTCCGGTGCGTGAAACGCCCGTTCGCGCTCGTCGCGTCCCTCGCCCTCGCGCTGACGCTCGCGTTGGCCCCCGGCGCGTTCGCCCAGGAGGACGAGCCGCCGGTCGCCTCGCAGAACCAGTTCTTCCTGCACGGGACGAAGCTCGGCGGTCCGACGATCGACAAGACGGCGCCGACCGGCGACGTCCCCAACGAGCAGGACACCGAGCCGATCGCCAACGAGGACTCGCCCGAGAACCCGCTCGCGGCGTACTGGACCCAGCAGGACGCCGGACTCCTCGCGCCCGCGGCGGTCAACGGCAAGCAGGCGGTCTTCCGCTGGTTCTGGACCTCGCCGAACGCCACCGGCGTCGTGGTCGGCGTCGGCGTCTCGGTGACGATCTTCGCGATCCCCACCAGCGGTGACCCGCGCGTGATCGGGCGCGTCGACGAGGTGTCGCTCCTCGTCGGCGGCGTGCCCACGCTCAACGAGACGATCGTCCCGATCACCGGCACGCTGGCCGCGGGCGAGCGGGTCTCCGTCCAGGTCGTGCCGGTCTTCATCGACACCGGCCCCGGCCTGACCGCCGTCTACGACTCCGCGGACTTCCCGTCCGGCTTCTCGCTGCGCACCCCGCCGCCCGAGTCCGCGCCCGCCGGCGTCGACGGCCTGGCCTCCGCGCCCGCGAACGGCCTCGCGTTCTCGGCGACGCTGCCGGCCGACCCGCAGCGCGACGAGTCCGAGCCGAACATCGAGATCGACAACGACGGCAACATCTACACGTGCGGCCCGTCGGGCGCCTCGCAGGGCGTCGACTACGCACAGGTCTCGCGCGACGGCGGCAACCAGTTCCACCTGATGGGCGAGCCGCCGCGCGGTCAGCAGGCGCTCGGCGGCGGTGGCGACTGCGGCCTGGCGACGGCACCGGAGCGCAACGCGGCGGGCAACTTCACCTACGCCTACTCCGGCCTCGGCCCGCTGACGAACTTCGCGACGGCCTCCTCGCAGGACGTCGGACGGACGATGAGAAGCAGCCCGAGCTCGCAGTCGATCCCCGGCGTCGACCGCCAGTGGCACACCTTCGTCGACGCCGACAGCGTCCTGCTCTCCTACAACCAGCAGCAGCCGCGGCAGGTCGTCGTGCAGCGCTCCGACGACGGCGGCGTCAACTACGCGCCGTCGAAGCCCGCGACCTCGACCAACCCCGGCTTCCCCGGGCCGATGCACACGCTGCCGGCGTCGCTGAACCCGGACGGGGCCGCCGCGGGCCGCGTGCCGTACTTCTCCTGGCACCGCGACAACCAGGTGTTCCTCGCCGTCTCCACCGACGAGGGCGACACGTGGCACAACTGCAAGATCGCCGCGGCGCCCGGCGAGCCGTCGCTGTTCACCACGTCGGACAACGACGAGGCCGGCAACATCTACATCGCCTACGCGGAGAACAAGAGCTTCCACACGTACGTCTCCGTCCTGAAGATCGGCAACCTCGACACGTGCCTGGCCGCCGGCAGCGAGGTCAACCCGGTCAACGGCGCGCAGACCGAGTCGACGGAGGTGCAGGCCACCGTCGAGCCGCCGATCCAGATGGACCGCGACGCGGTGCGCACGACGGTGTTCGCCTGGATCGCCGCCGGCGGCAAGCCCGGCCGGATCGCGGTCAGCTACTACGGGTCCGAGACCGACGGCGACCCGAACGTCGGCCCGGGCGAGGACGACGACGGCAAGCCGATCGGGTTCCGCGGCAGCTGGGACGTCTACGTCTCCCAGACCCTGAACGCGCTGAGCGCGACTCCGGACGTCGCGCAGGTCAAGGCGACGACGCACCCCTTCCACTACGACTCGATCTGCCTCAACGGCACCGCGTGCATCCTCACGCAGGGGGACCGGTCTCTCGCGGACTTCTTCGCGCTGGACTTCAACCGCGTCCGGCACACGCTGCACCTCGTCTACAACCAGGGCTACAAGAGGCCGGACGACGCCGCAGGCGTCCTCGCCACGCCGGCCGTCCTCAACCAGATCGGCGGGCCGACGCTGGACGGCGAGACGATCGATCCCGCCCAGGGCCCGGCGCTGGCCAACGCCCGCGACGACGCGAAGGGCGACGCGATCACCGACTACTCGCGCACCTGCCCGCAGAGCGACCCGACGCCGTGCCCGGACAAGCCGGCCGCCGGCAAGGCGCAGCCGGGACCCGACCTGCTGTCGGTGAAGGTCGGGCCCGAGCGCGACGTCGACTCGGGCGCGGCGGTGAGCGGGGGCGGCTTCAACGTCACGCTGAAGGTCGCCGATCTCTCGGACGCGGCCCTCCAGCAGGCGCTCGACGACCAGCGCGCGACGAACCTGCTCTTCGTGTTCCGCTGGATCAACGGCTTCCGGTCGGCCGCGGCGGTGGCGCGCTGGTCGCCGGACGACGGGTTCCGCTTCGGATTCAACGACTTCGTCACCACGTCCGTGTCGTGCGGCGCCAACCAGACGTGCCTGACGTATCCGGGCGACCAGGAGATCCAGGGGAAGGTGTCGCAGGCCGACGGGACGATCGAGCTGCGCGTTCCGCGCTCCAAGCTCAAGGCGCTCGAGGGGCCGACAGGGAAGGACCAGCGGCCGAAGGAGGTCCCGGCCGGCGACGACTCGCGCTTCTACGACGCGACCGCGTTCGTGCTCGCGTCGACGGTGCCCGCCGATCAGCCCGAGCAGTCGTTCCTCTATCCGTTCGACAACGCGCCGTCGTTCGACTTCCTGACCGGCGGGAAGCTGCCGGCCGACGCCAAGCAGGAGCAGGCGCCGCCGCCGGTCGAGCAGGTCCCGCCGCCCGCGCCGCCGCCGAGCGGCCCGGCGCCGACGGCGTGCACCGCTTCGCGCGTGCTGCGCTCCGCGGGGGCGCGCGGTGACGGCCGCGGCGTGCGTCTGAGCTTCACCGGCGTGACCCGGCTGGCCTCGCGCTCGCGCACCGACCGCGTCGACGTCGACGTGTTCAAGACCTCGCGCGGGCGCCGCGTCGTCGGGCCGCTGCTCGTCGCGCGCTTCCGCGATCGCTCGCGCTCGTTCACGTGGGACGGCAAGGCGAACCGCAAGCGGCGGAACGTCGGCGACGGCTACTACTTCGTGCGCTACCGCGTGGGCGGCGACGTGCGGCGCGTGACGCTCCGGCGGCGCCACGGGCGCTGGACGCGCCGGCCGACGTTCCACCGCGCGCGCTCGTGTCGCGTCCTGCAGCTGTTCAAGCTGCGCCGCCCGGCCTTCGGCGGGGTGGACCGGCGCAACCTCGGCATCGCCTACCGGCTGACCGAGCCGGGCACGGTGACGGTGACCGTCCTGCGGGGCAAGCGCGTCGTCAAGCGCTACCCCGCCCGGCCGGTGCCCTCGGGCCGCGTCGTGCGGCTCAACCTCTCGGCCGACCCGCTGCGCCGCGGCGACTACCGGGTCCGCTTGCGCGTGCGCGCCACGAGCACCGTGACGGCCACGCTCACCTCGCACCGGCTGTAGCGTCGCCGGGATCCCCGACGCGGTCGCCCGCCACTACGACGTCCTCGACGAGCTGTACCGCCGCGTCTGGGGCGAGCACGTCCACCACGGGCTGTGGACGACGGGGCGTGAGCCGCCGGAGGTGGCGGCGCGGGCGCTGAGCGAGCGGGTCGCGGTCGCGGCGGGCGTGCGGGCGGGGTCGCGCGTGGTGGACGTCGGGTGCGGCTACGGCGCGACGGCGCGGCTGCTCGCGCGCGAGCGCGGCGCGATCGTGACGGGGCTGACGCTGTCAGCGGCGCAGGCCGCGGCCGCGCCGCCCCAGGAGGGCGTGACGCTGATCGTGCGCGACTGGCTGGCGAACGGGCTGACGGACGGAGCGTTCGACGCGGCGATCGCGATCGAGTCGCTCTCGCACATGCCCGACAAGCCGCGCGTGTTCGGCGAGCTCGCGCGTGTGGTGCGGCCGGGCGGGCGTGTCGCCGTCGTCGACTGGCTGGCGCGGGAGCGGGCGGGGGCGGCGGAGCGGCGGCTGCTCCTCGACCCGATCTGCCGCGAGGGTCGGCTGCCGCAGCTGCACGCGGCGAGCGACTACGCCGTGCTGCTGCGTCGCGCGGGCTTCGCGGTCACCGGCTTCGAGGATCTGTCCGCGCGCGCGGTACGGACGTGGGCCGTGGTGGCCCGGCGGCTGCCGACCGTCCTCGCGCGCGACCCGCGGCTCGTGGCGCGCGCCTGGCCGGAGCGCCCGTTCCTGTCGTCGCTCGCGCGGATCCCCCTCGCGCTGCGCACGGGCGCGCTGCGCCTCGCGCTGCTCGTCGGCGAGCGGCGCTAGCCGCGCCGGCGGCGGCGGTAGTACGAGCGCGCCTTCTCGCGCCCGCCGCAGACGCGCATCGAGCACCATGTCGCCGACGCCGCCGGCGAGCGGTCGTAGAACGCCCAGCCGCACCGGTCGCGCGGGCACGCCTTCAGCCGGGCGAAGCTCCCGTCCACGATCGCCGCGAACGCGGCCGCCAGCACGACACCCAGCGCGCCGTCGACGCCGCCCGCGTTCGCTTCGAGGCCGCCGCTCGCGAAGCGGGGCCGCAGGCGCGCGCGCTCCGCGGCCGCGTCGAGCGTGGCGTAGGCGGCCGTGACGTCGTTGTCCTCCCCGCCGTTCGCCCACAGGATCTCGCGCAGCGCCTCCCGCGCCTGGCGCGCGCGGAGGAGGTCCTTTGGGCCGACGGGGGCCGGCGCGGTCCGCGCGCCGCGACCGTCGCCGCTCCGCGGGGGCTGCCCCCCGAGTCCTCGCCGGCCGAGCCACTCCGCCAGCCCCTCCTCGTCGTCGAGCAGGTCCGGCCCGTGCTCGCGGTCGACGGTGTTGACGAACGCCTGGACGAGGTCGAGCGGCGGCGGGGACGGAGGACGGCCGCCCGGCTGCACGTCTGCGGCGAGCAGGGCCTCGCGCTCCACGACGACGTACGGTAGCATTCTCACCCCCAAAACGTCTATGCCGGTGAGAGACACACCCCGCGCCACCCGCCTGGAGATCCTCGGCGCGTGGCTGCACGTGTGGACGCCGCCGCGCGACGTGTACATCCCGCCGGTCCCGTGGCGGAAGGTCGCGATCGGCGCCGGCGTCTTCGTCCTGCTCGGCGTGGTCGCCGCGCTCACCATCGCGCCGGCCATCGACGAGAGCAAGGATCGGCGGGCGTCCTCCGAGCAGCGCGAGCTCGAGCAGCGCGCGGCGGCCCGGCTCGCGCGGCTGAAGGCCGAGGAGCGCCCGCGTCGCGGCACCTTCGCGGTCGGCGAGCCGAGAGCGACGACGCTCCAGTCCGTCGAGACCGCGATCGGCGCGGACGCGAAGCAGCGCTTCGACGCGTCCGGCGCGCCGGCGCGCTGCACACCCGTCCCGGGCGCCGACACCGACGCCGCCCGCCTCGTCTACGGCTGCGAGGCGGTGGTGCGGGAGATCGTCGCCGGCGGCAAGCAGAAGGGCGCGAAGGGCGCGATCACCATCCCGTACCGAGCCGCGATCCGCTGGGACCGCGGCCGGTACGCGTTCTGCAAGATCAACCCGGTCCCGGGGGAGACGGCGGCGCCCGACCCGCGCTCGGTGCACCAGCTGCCGCGGGCGTGCCGCATCAAGCCCTAGCTAGCGCCCACCGGGCCGCCGCCGCGCTTCTGGCCGTGTGCGATCGCTGACATGACTTGACGAAACCGGGGTGACGCTGGTTCATTTCCGGGATGGCGCAGGGACGCGCGTGGCTTGCCGGCCTGATCGCAGTCGCGGCGCTGCTGGTTCCCATCGGGGTCGCTTCGGCCGCGGTGAAGCCGGGCGTGCCCAGCCTGAGGCCGTCGACGGTCGCCGCGGGAGGCAGCGTCACGGCGAAGGTCGTCCTCCGCAACCGGGCTTCCAGGAAGGCGAAGGTCCGCCTGGATCTCCTCCTCTCCCGCGACGCGAAGCGTAATGCCGCGGACCGGCGCCTGCGGCGCGCGCGCGTGACGATCAAGGCACGGCGCACGAAGCGCGCCTCGGTGCGGGTCGTCCTGCCCGCGTCGACCGCGGCCGCCCAGTGGCGCGTCCTCGCGTGCGTCGGGCGCGCCTGCCGCGCGAGCAGCGCCCTCGTCGTGACGGCCGCCAAGCCCCCGGCCCCGCCGGTCATGACGCCTCCTTCCGGCGGGCCCGCGGGCTTCCCGAACCTCGCCGGCGACGTCGTCACCGAGGCGCCGTTCTCCGCCTCGGGCCCCTTCGCGCCGACGCTCGACACCGCCCGCGCCGTCACCGCGACGCTGCCGGTGACGGGCGGGACGCTCAACGCGACGGACGCAAACGGCAACGCGTTCCAGCTGACGATCCCCGACGGCGCCCTGCTGGACCAGCTCGAGATCACGATGACGCCGCTCGCGTCGGCGACCGGCCTTCCGTTCAGCGGCGGGCTCGTGGGCGGCGTGCAGTTCGCGCCCGACGGCCTGCAGCTCGCCGAGCCCGCGACGCTCACCATCACGCCCGCGCAGCCCGTCCCGCTCGACCGCCAGTCCCCGTTCGGCTGGTACGGCGACGACGACCTCCTGCACAACGCGCTGCTCGACCCGGACACGGGCGCGATCAAGCTGCCGATCACCCACTTCAGCGGGGCCGGCCTCGGCAACGGCTCGATGCAGGACCGCATCAACCAGGCCGAGAAGGAGCTCGGCGAAGGTCAGGCCGACCTCTACAACCGCGGCAGCCAGATCCTCAACGAGTCACGGGCGAACGGCAGCGAGATCCCGCGCGAGCCGCTCGCCGCTCTCCTGCGCGAGTACCACGCGAGCGTCGTCAAGCCGACGATCCAAGCCGCGCTCACCGACCGCACGAAGGCGATCCTCGCGATGCGCCGGGCGCTCGACTTCGAGAAGACGGCGCACCTCGTCGACGTCCAGGATCTCCTGAAGCCGGAGTTCCTGTTCGACTTCAGAAACCTCGACGAGGTCCTCGAGAACCACTACGACAAGTCGTTCCAGCGCTGCCAGGCCGAGAACAAGGCGGAAGAGGGCTTCATGATGTGGGAGGACGTCCGGATCCGGGACGTCGCCTGGCTGTGGGACTCGCCGACGATCATCCCCGAGAAGATCGAGAAGTGCCTGCACTTCGAGTTCGGCGTCGAGGGCACGATCACCGAGCGGTTCGACGACGGGATCAGCGTGCCGAGGATCAACAGCGTGACCGTCGCAACGCCGACGCGCTCGGTGTTCAGCCTCGGCACCTTCCTCGCGCCGACCTCGCGGACGTTCCCCCGGCTGGACATCACGGCCGCATCCTCGTCGGAGGAGTACTGCACGCGCGAGTGGACCGGCGAGCCGCAGACGGATGAGGACCTGCGGGTGTTCGTGAGCTCGTTCCGCGTGAACATCAACCTCGTCGGCAACGACGCGCCGGACATCCCCGAGCTGAGGGTCGACCTGTCACCCGGTTCGCGCAAGGCCGAGTTCACGGTGACCTGCGAGGGCGAGGACGCCCCGCCGCCGTACACGGTGACGGAGCCGACGTGGTACAGCGGCTGGCGCCACACGCACGCGGGTCCGGGCGAGTACATCTGGAACCTGCAGGAGGGCGAGCTGTGGCGCGTCTCGAACTGGGCGGCGGTCGGCCAGGGGACGCCGCACCTGTGGGCGCAGAAGGTGTTCCACCGCACCGTGCAGACCGCCGAGAGCACGTTCTACGACGAGCACATCTTCCTCAAGCTGTTCCACACGCCACAGCCGTGGCCGTAGCGGGACGGGCTAGGCGGTCGCCGGGCCGCCGCCGCTGATCGCCTTCAGCGCCGCGACGTCCTGGGCCATCGCGTCGACCTCGGCGTCCAGCTCGGCGATCGCCGTCGGGTCGCCCTCGGCGATCGTCTCCGCGGCGGCGCGCGCCTCGCGGACGCGCTCGGCGAGCTGGTCGAGGCGGGCGAGGAGATCGGACGCGGAGGCGCTCACGGGGTTCGGGGCTCCTATCGGCTGGGAGGAGGCGCAAAGGCCGCCGGGGTTCTCCGACCTGGACGGTAGGATATGTCCCGTGATCTTCACGACGAAGGCAGAGTACGGCGTGCGGCTGCTGGTCGAGCTCGGCCGCGGCGAGCAGTCCGGCCCCGTCTCGCTGAAGGCGATCGCCGAGGCCGAGGGCCTGCCGCTCGCGTACCTCGAGCGCATCGTCGCGCTCCTCAAGAAGGCGGGCCTCGTCGAGGCGCGGCGCGGCGCGCACGGCGGCTACCGCCTGTCCCGCCCGGCCGAGGAGATCCGCATGGACGAGGCGGTGTTCGCGCTCGAGGGCCAGGTGACGCCGATGTCGTGCTTCGTCGACGACCGCCCCGACAGCGGGAAGGTCCTCTGCTCGCACCACGACGACGGCGAGCTGTGCGCGACCAAGCTCCTGTGGATGCGCGTGCAGGGCGGCGTCGTCGAGGCACTCCAGCGCACGACCCTCGCCGAGCTCGTCGCCTTCTCGCACCGAGACGCAAAGCAGCCCGAACTGATCCAGATTGGAACCGATGCCTGACCTCGAGATCCGCAACGTCCACGCCCGCGCCGGCGACAAGGAGATCCTCAAGGGGATCGACCTCACGGTGAAGCCCGGCGAGGTCCACGCGCTGATGGGCCCGAACGGCTCCGGCAAGTCCACGCTCGCCAACGTCGTCATGGGTCACCCCAACCTCGAGGTGACCGAGGGGCAGATCCTGTTCGGCGGCGAGGACATCACCGAGGCCGACCCCGACGAGCGCGCCCGCCTGGGCCTCTTCATGGCCTTCCAGTACCCCGTCTCCGTCCCCGGCGTGACCATCACCAAGTACCTGCGGATGGTCATGAACGCGCACCGCGAGCACCGCGGCGAGGAGCCCGTCTCCCTCAAGGACTTCCGCCGCGTGGTGGAGGAGGCGATGCAGCTCACGAACATCCCGAAGCAGTTCGCCTCGCGCTACCTCAACGAGGGCTTCAGCGGCGGCGAGAAGAAGCGCCTGGAGATGCTCCAGCTCGCGCTGCAGAAGCCGAGCATGGCCGTCCTCGACGAGACCGACTCGGGGCTGGACATCGACGCGCTGAACGTCGTCGCGGAGGCGGTCAACGCGGTGAAGGACGAGACGCAGATGGGCGTCCTGATCATCACCCACTACCAGCGGATCCTGCACCACATCAAGCCCGATCGGGTCTCGATCGTGTTCGACGGGCGCATCGCCACCGAGGGCGGCCCCGAGCTCGTCGAGCAGCTCGAGCGCGAGGGCTACGCGAAGATCCGCGAGGCGTTCGCGCCGGCGAGCGCGTAGTGGCCACGTTCGCCACAGCGTCCGTCGCCGCGGACTTCCCGGTCCTGCAGCGCGACGGCCTCGTCTACCTCGACAGCGCGGCGACGTCGCAGAAGCCGCGCCGGGTGATCGACGCCATGGCGGACTTCATGGCCAGCCACAACGCGTCCGTGCACCGCGGCGTCTACCCGCTGGCCGTCGAGGCCACGGAGCGCTTCGAGGCCGGCCGCACCCGCGCCGCCGAGCTCGTCGGCGCGTCCTCGCGGGAGACGATCCTCACCGGCAACGCGACGCAGGCGATCAACCTCGTCGCGCAGGCGTGGGGGAGGGCGAACCTCCAGCCGGGCGACCGCGTCGTCGTGACCGAGATGGAGCACCACTCGGTCATCGTCCCCTGGCACATGATCTGCCGCGAGCGCGGCGCGCAGCTCGACGTCGTCGGCGTCGACGACGAGGGGCGCCTGAGGCTCGACGAGCTCGACGCCGTGTTGGCAACGGGGCCGAGGATGGTCGCGGTCACGCACGTCTCCAACGTGCTGGGCACGATCAACCCGGTCGAGGAGATCGTGCGCCGCGCGCACGCCGCCGGCGCGCTCGTCCTGATCGACGGCTCGCAGGCCGTCCCGCAGCTTCCCGTCGACGTGCGCGCGATCGACGCCGACTTCTACGCGTGGACCGGGCACAAGGCTTACGGGCCCACGGGGATCGGCGTCCTGCACGGGCGGCGCGAGCTGCTCGACGCGATGCCGCCGTTCATCGGCGGCGGGCACATGATCGCCTCGGTCTCGTTCGACGAGATCCGCTTCGCCGAGCCGCCCGCGAAGTTCGAGGCGGGGACGTCGCCGATCGTCGAGGGCGTCGGCTTGGCTGCCGCGGTCGACTGGATCGAGTCGCTGGGCATCGAAGCCATCCGGGAGCATGAGCAGGACGTCGTCGGGTACGCGCTCGAGCGCCTGGGCGAGGTGCGCGGCATCACGATCTTCGGGGCGCCCGACGCGGAGTCACGCGGCGCCGTCGTCTCCTTCGCGCTCGACTACGCCCACCCGCACGACATCGCGGAGATCATCGGCCGCCACGGCGTCTGCGTGCGCGCCGGCCACCACTGCGCGCAGCCGCTCATGAAGCGCCTCGGCGTCAGCGCGACGACGCGCGCGTCGTTCGCCGCGCACAACACGCGCGACGACGTCGACCGCCTCGTCGACGCGCTCGGCGAGGTCGAAAGGATCTTCGGGTAGTGCCGCCCCAGCCGACATCCGACTCGTTCCGGCTGGCGCTCGCCGCGCCTGGCGGCGTCCTCGACCACTCGAAGTCCCTGGAGGGACTCCTTCGGGTCTGCGTCCTTGCCAGCCACGACGATCACTGCGCCGGCGACGAGCCGGACGCCGACTGAGACGGCACGCATGGACGACCTGTACCGCGAGCAGATCCTCGATCACTACAAGCGGCCGCGGAACTTCGGCGAGCTGCCGACGGCGGACCTCGAGTTCGAGGACAACAACCCGCTGTGCGGCGACGAGCTGAAGGTGCAGCTGATCGTCGACGACGAGCAGCGTGTCACGGACCTGCGCTTCAGCGGCCACGGCTGCGCGATCTCGCAGGCCAGCGCGTCGCTGGCCTCCGAGGAGGTCAAGGGGATGAAGGTCGACGACGTCGTCCGCCTCGACCGCGACTTCATCCTCGAGCTGCTCGGCATCGACGTGTCGGCCACGCGCATGAAGTGCGCGCTCCTCAGCCTCAAGGTGCTCAAGAGCGCCGCGCTGGGCGGCGCCGTGGACTGGGAGGCGGAGACGCCCCCGTCCGAGGCCGAGGCGCAGCGCTAGCCCGCCGCGCCCAGCGCGTACATCGCGCCGCAGCGGCCGATCACGCCGACGTGCGTGGCGCCGGCCGGCAGCGTCGCGACCCAGGTGCGCCGCATCATGCGCTGCGCCGGGACGCACACGATGGCCTCGACGTCGCACACGTGCAGCGACGAGACGACCGGCCCCCGCGTCGTGACGACGACGTTGACGCCGCCGTCGCCGGGCGTGGAGAGGATGTCGACGATGCGCGGCGCGGCGGCCGAGGCCGGCGAGGCGGTGGCGAGGGCCGCGGTCGCGGCGAGGAGCAGCGCGGTTCTCTTCATGACGGCGACTCTGCGCCGGCCTCCTTCCACCGACCTTGAACCGACCTTGCACAGCGGCCGGCGGCGGCGGGTAGCGTTGCGCTCACCGTGAACGGCGAGCCGGATCCGCGCTCGAGGATCCGCCTGTGTGGCGGGCTGGAGGTGCGGATCGACGGGCGCGACGTCGCCGCCGCGGTCCCCGCGGGCCAGTGCCGCACGCTGCTGACGTACCTCGTGCTGAGCCGCGGGCGGGCGGTGAGCCGCGACAAGCTGGTCGACGCCATCTGGCGGGACGACCCGCCGGGGGATCCGCAGGCCGTGCTCAGCACGCTGCTGTCGCGCCTGCGCGCCGCGATCGCTCCCGCCGAGGTCGGGACGCGGGGGCCCGTCGCGCTCGAGCTGCCGGGGCCGGTGTGGGTCGACGTCGAAGAGGCGCAGGCCGAGCTCGCCGCGGCGCGCGCGGCGGCCGCCCGCGAGGACTGGCCGAGCGCGTCGGCGCGCGCGCAGGCCGTCGCCGACCGGCTGGCACCCGGGCTCCTTCCCGCGCGTCAGGAGCCGTGGGTCGAGGCGCGGCGCCGCGAGCTCGACGACGTCGCCCACGCCGCGCTCGAGCTCGTCGCGACGAGCGGGCTGCACGTCGGCAGCGGCGGGTTCGGCGCCGAGCAGGCCGCGCGCGCGCTCGTCGACCGCGCGCCGTTCCGCGAGAGCGGCTACCGGCTGCTCATGGAGCTGCTCGCGCGCCGCGGCGATGCCGCCGAGGCGCTGCGCGTCTACGACGACCTGCGCCGCGCGCTGCGCGACGAGCTGGGAACGGTCCCCTCGGGCACCGTCCAGGCGCTGCATCGCGACCTCCTCGCCGCCGCGCCCGCCGACGACGCGCGCGCCGAGCACGACGTCCCGCGCGACGCGACGAGCTTCGTCGGCCGGGCGGAGGAGGTCGCGTGGCTCGTCGAGCAGCTGCGCGAGCCCGGGGCGCTGACGATCACCGGCACGGGTGGGATGGGGAAGACCCGCGTCGCCCTGCGCGCCGCCCATGCCGTCGCCCGCGACCTGCGTCACGGCAGCTGGCTCGTCGAGCTGGCGGCGCTCGCCGAGCCCGGGCTCGTCGGGCCGGCCACCGCGGCGGCGCTCGGCGTCCGCCTGGCGCCCGGCGACGATGCCGCGGCGGCGATCGCCGCCGCCCTGGGCGAACGGTCGATGTGCGTCGTCCTGGACAACTGCGAGCACGTCGTCGCCGCCGCGGCCGAGCTCACGTCGCGCCTCGCGGCGGCGTGCCCGCACCTGCGGATCCTCGCGACGAGCCGCGAGCCGCTCGGCTTCCCCGGCGAGCGCAGCTGGGCGCTGCCGCCGCTCAGCGGCGCCGACCAGCTCGCGCTCTTCGCCGAGCGCGCCCGCGCGGCGGCGCCGGACTTCCGTCTCGAGGACCAGCACGACGAGATCGTCGAGCGCCTGTGCGCGCGCCTAGACGGGATGCCGCTGGCGATCGAGCTGGCCGCCGCGCTCGTGCGCTCGCTGGACGTCCACGCGATCGAGGCGCGGCTCGACGAGCGGTTCCGCCTGACGATGCGCGGGCCGGCCGCGGCGCCCGAACGGCAGCAGACGCTCCACGCGCTCGTCGCCTGGAGCGACGAGCTGCTGACCGAGCCCGAGCGTCTCGTCCTGCGCCGGCTGGGCGTGTTTCGCGGCGGCTTCGGCCTCGACGCCGCCGAGGCGGTGTGCGACGGCGACGTCGTAGGCCCGATGGTCGCGCTGGTCGCGAAGTCGCTGGTCACGAAGTCCGAGCTCGAGGGACGAGCGCGCTACCACCTGCTCGAGACGATCCGGCAGTACGCCGAGAAGCGCCTGGACGAGGCGGGCGAGCGCGCGGGCGCCGAGGCGCGGCACCGCGCCTTCTACGCCGAGCTGGCCGAGGCGACCGAGGCGGAGCTGGCCGGCCCGTCGCAGGGCGGCGCGCTCGATCGCGTCGAGGCCGACCTCGGCAACTTCCGCGCGGCGATGGCGCGCGCGCTGGCCGAGGGCGATCCGCGGCAGGAGGCGCTGAGGATCGCGGGCGCGCTCTTCGGGCTGTGGTACGTCCGCGGCCGCTCGGCCGAGGGACGGCGCTGGCTCGAGGAGGCCGCGGCGGCGACGCGCGAGCCGTCCGCGCTGCGCGCCAAGGCGCTGCAGACGGCGGGCGAGCTGGCACGCGAGCAGGGCGACCTGGCGCGGGCGCGGGAGCTCCTCGAGGAGGGCGTCGAGGTCGCGGCCGCCGCCGGCGTCGAGGGGACGTTCAGCGGCACCGCGTACGGCCTGTTCAACCTCGGGCTCGCGGCCGCCGAGCGCGGCGACCTGCCCGCCGCGGGCGAGCTGCTGGAGCGCAGCCTCGCGGTCCTGGGCGGCGACCGGTCCGGGCCGTTCCGTCGCGAGTGGCCGCTGCTGCGGCTCGGCCAGCTCGCGCTCGACGAGGGCGACACCGACCGCGCGCGCGACCTCATGGAGGAGAGCCTCGGCCTGCACCGCCGCTGCGGCGACGGCGAGGGCGTCACCCGCGCGCTCGACTGGCTCGCGCGCGCCGCGCTCGCGCGCGGGGAGCCGGACGCCGCCCGCATGCTCGCCGAGGAGGCGCTGCACGTCGCGCGCGAGCTGGACTACGTCGAGGGCGTCTGGGGGCCGCTGCATACGCTCGCGCGGCTCGCCGCGCAGGCCGGCGAGACCGAGCGCGCCGCGCGCCTCTGCGACGAGGCGCTGCGCGCCAGCGTTCGCATCGGCAGCCGGGGCGGGATCGCCGCGTCGCTCGAGTGCGCCGCCACCCTCGCCGACCCCGCCCGTGCCGTCCGGATGCTCGCCGCGGCCGAGACGCTGCGGGCGGAGACCGGGCCCGTGCTGCCCGAGCACGCGCGGTCCGACCGGGACGCGACGCTGGCGACGGCGCGGAGCGCCCTCGAGCCGTCGGTCGCGCGCGCCGCCTGGACGGCCGGGACCGTCATGTCGGCCGACGACGCGGTGCGCCTGATCGCCGACGCCTGAACGCGCGTCGGGCCCCGCGCGACAACTCGCATCATGCGAGAAACCCGCGACCTACGCGGGTTTCTCACACTTTGCGAGTTGTCGAAGGGGTTCGCCGGCTACGCCGCCGCCGGCTCGGCCACCATCGCGCCGCCGGCCTCGCCCGCGAACCGGCCGCGGATGAGGACGACCGACGCGACCGCGCCGATGACCAGCAGGACGGCGCTCGCCAGCAGCGCGTTGTGCAGCCCGTCGACGTACTTCGCCGGGTCGCCGCCGAACGCGTCGGCGGCCGGGACCATCGCGCCGAGGAACGCGACGCCGAGGGCGATGCCGCCCTGGCGGAACGTGTCGTTCGTGCCCGCGGCCAGGCCGCTCTGCTCGACCGGCACCGATCCCAGCGCGACGGCGGTCACGGCCGGGTTGAAGAGCCCCGTGCCGATCATCGCGAGGATGGACCCGGGCAGCGCCGCGCTCCACGACGAGTCGACGTCGATCGTCAGCATCATCTGCAGCATCCCGGCCGCGACGAGGGTCAGGCCGACGCCGATCATCAGCCGCGGCGAGACCTTCTCGCCGAGCGCGGCCGTCGCGCCCGAGACGACGAACATGATCACGGTCCCCGGCAGGTAGACGAGGCCGGCCTCGATCGCGCTCAGCCCCAGCACCTGCTGGAGGTACAGCGTGATGTAGAGGAAGATCGCGAAGAACGAGGCCGAGATCGCGAACGCCGCGACCTGCGCGCCCGTGAACGACGCGTTCTTGAACAGCCGCATCGGGAGCATCGGCTCGCGGACCTCGAGCTCGTAGCGGACGAAGGCGAAGAGCAGGATCGCCGCCCCTGCCATCTCGCTGAGGATGAGCGCGCTCGTCCAGCCGTCCTCGTTGCCGCGCAGCAGCGCGAGCACGAACAGGAACAGACCGCCGGTGAGCAGCGCCTGGCCGGTCCAGTCGATCCGCCGGCCCTTCGGGTCGCGCGACTCGACGACGAACCGGTGGGTGATGGCGATCGCGGCGAGGCCGATCGGGATGTTGATCAGGAAGATCCACTGCCAGTCGAGGCCGGACGTGAGCGCCCCGCCGACGAGCGGGCCGACCGCGAACGAGCCGCCGATGGTGGCGCCGTACGCGGCGAGGGCACCGGCGCGCTCCTTGTCGCCCGGGAACGCCTGGGCGAGCAGCGCGAGCGAGACGGCGAACATCACGGCGGCGCCGAGGCCCTGCACGGCACGGGCGCTGTTGAGGAACACGATGTCCTGCGCCAGCGCGGCGGCGCCGGACGCGAGCGTGAAGAGCGCGAGCCCGCCGATGAACATGCGCTTGCGGCCGAGCCGGTCGGCGAGGGCGCCGGCGGTCAGCACGACGCTGGCGAGCGCGAGCGTGTAGGCGTCGACGACCCACTGCAGGCCGGACAGTCCCGTGTGGAGGTCCTCGGCGATGCGCGACAGCGCGGTGTTCACGACGGCGATGTCGAGCATCAGCATCGCGGTGGCGGCGCAGACGACCACGAGGGTCCAGCGCTGGGTCCGTGTCATGGGGTCCTCCTCTCGTTCATGTGGCGAGCAGGATCCGGAATCGCGGTTCCGCTGACATCGGGGGATCCCCTAAGCCTCGGAGAGGCACCCCCGAGGTCGCGTGTGCGGCTGCGCACACACAAAAACGAGACGCTTGCGTTCCGGAACGTCCTGAGTTACGGTACGTCCAAGTTTCGATACAGCGAAGTCTCGGAAAGGACGCCGCCCGCTCATGACCTCCACCGCTACCCCCGACCCGCGCCGCTGGTGGATCCTCGGCGCCCTGAGCGTCGCGCTGCTCGTGATCGGCGTCGACAACACGATCCTCAACGTCGCGATCCCGACCATTGAGCGCGACCTCGGCGCCACCACGGGCCAGATGCAGTGGATCGTCGACAGCTACATGCTCGTCTTCGCCGGCCTGCTCCTGACCATGGGCAGCCTGGGCGACCGCTTCGGCCGTCGTCGCGCGCTGTTCACCGGCCTCGTCCTCTTCGGAGCGTCCTCGACCATCGCCGCCGTCTCCGACAGCGCCGCGATGCTCATCGCCGCACGCGCCTCGATGGGGATCGGCGGCGCGCTCATCATGCCCGCGACCCTCTCGATCCTCATGAACGTCTTCCCGCGCTCCGAGCACGCGAAGGCGATCGGCATCTGGGCCGGCGTCTTCGGCCTCGGCGTCGCCATCGGCCCGACCGGCGGCGGCTTCCTGCTCGAGCACTTCTCGTGGGGCTCGGTGTTCCTCGTGAACCTCCCGATCGTCGCCGCGGCGCTCGCGATCGGCGCGAAGCTCATCCCCGAGTCGCGCGACCCGTCGACGCCCCCGCTCGACCTGCCGGGCGCCGCGCTCTCGACGTTCGGCCTCGGGTCGCTCGTCTACGGGCTGATCCAGGCGCCGTCCGACGGCTGGGCGTCGCCCTCGACGCTCGTCGCGTTCGGCGTGGCGCTCGTCCTCCTCGCCGGGTTCGTGGCCCGCGAGCTGACGGCCGAGCACCCGATGCTCGACGTCCGCCTGTTCCGCCTGCCGGCCTTCAGCGCGGCGAGCGGGGCGCTGGCCCTGACCTCGTTCGCCCTGTTCGGGTCGATCTTCTTCCTGACCCAGCACATGCAGGGCGTCCTGGGCTACACGCCGCTCGAGGCGGGGATCCGGCTGCTGCCGATCGCGGGCGGGATGATCGTCGCGGCGCCGCTGTCGGCCGTCGTCTCGGCGCGGTTCGGCCGGCGGCTCACCGTCGCCGCCGGGATGACCGGCGTCGCGCTCGGGCTCGCGGCGATGGCGCTGGCCGACGCCGGCAACGGCTACGGCCCGGTCGCGCTCTCGATGGTCCTGCTCTCGTCGGGCATGGGCCTGTCGATGGCGCCCGCCACCGAGTCGGTCATGAGCGTCCTGCCGCTGGAGAAGGCCGGCGTCGGCTCGGCCATGAACGACACGGTCCGGATGGTCGGCGGCGCGCTCGGCGTCGCGGTCCTCGGCTCCGTGCTGTCCACGGGCTACCGTGCGGGCATGGACGACGCCCCGGAGGCCGCCCGCGAGTCGCTCAGCGGCGCGCTGGCCTCCGGCGACCACGACCTGGCGAACACCGCCATCGACGCGTTCGTCAGCGGCATGCACACCACGGCGATCGTCGCCGCGGCCGTCGCGCTCTCCGGCGCGATCCTCGCCGCGACGTTCCTGCCGCGCCGCGAGAGCCGCGCCACCGCCGTCGCGGTCCCCGAGCCGGCCGCCGCGTGAGCAGCCCGGCCGCATCGCGTTCGCCCGGCCGGCCGAGGTCGGCCGAGGCGGACGCCGCGATCGTCGCCGCGACCCTGGAGCTCCTCGTCGAAGCGGGGTTCCAGGGTCTCAGCGTCGACGCGGTCCGCCAGCGCGCGGGCGTCGGGAAGGCGACGATCTACCGCCGCTTCCCGGACAAGACGGCGCTGGTGCGCGCGGCGATGGAGCACCTGCACGCGCAGATCGAGCTGCCCGACACCGGCACCCTGCGCGAGGACCTGGCGGCGGTGTGGCAGGTCGCGTACGCGGCGCAGCCATCCGCGTCCCAACGGGTGATGCTGCCGCGGCTGCTCGTCGACGCGATGAACGACGAGGCGCTGTTCGCGGTGTTCCGCAGCACGCTCGTCGAGTCGCGCCGCGACGCGCTGCGGGCGCTCATCGCGCGGGCGGTGCAGCGCGGCGAGGTGCGCGCGGACCTCGATCCCGAGCTGCTCATCGACCTGCTCGCGGGGCCGATGGTCTACCGCTTCCTCATCGACGGTGGCGACGTGCCCGACCCGGTCGGCCGGGCACTCGCGATCTACGACGCGCTCGTCGCCGGGATCACGCCTGCTCGGCCATCGCGAGGACGTCCTCGCGGCTGAGCTTGCCGACCAGCTCGGGATGGTCCTGCTGGACGTGGCCCTGGACCATCGCGACCAGCTCGTCGTCGGTGTCGGCGCGGACCGTCTGGCCGCACTCGCAGTTGATCACCTTGGTGCTCATGCCCGGAAGGATCGCGCACGCGCGTTGCAGGTAGGTTGCAGCGCGTGAGCACCACGCGGGTGCAGGTCTGCGGGCGCCTCGCGGTGGCGTGGGAGGGACGGCGGGTCGAGGACGAGCTGCCCGCGCGCCAGGGGCGCCTGCTGTTCGTGTTCCTCGTCGTGCACCGGGCGGTGCCCGTCGGGCGCGACGCGCTGGCCGACGCGGTGGGCGCCACCGACGTGACGCTGCGCCCGCTGCTCTCGCGGCTGCGCCGCGTGCTCGGCCCGGAGGCCGTGACGACCGGCGAGCAGCCGCGCCTGGCCCTGCCCGCCGACGCGTTCGTCGACCTGGACGCCGCCCGCGAGGGGCTGCACCGCGCGGAGGCAGCGGTCGCCGCCGCCGACTGGGCGCGCGGGTGGGCGCCCGCCCGTATCGCGCTGCACACCGCCACGCGCGGCTTCCTCCCGGGCCACGACGCGCCGTGGGCGGCCGAGATCCGCGGCGAGCTGGACGAGATGCGCCTGCGCGCGCTCGAGTGCGTCGGGGAGATCGGGCTCGGGATGGGCGGCGGCGAGCTCGACGCGGCCGAGCGGTCAGGCCGTCGCCTGGTCCAGCTCGCGCCGTTCCGCGAGTCGGGCCACCGCCTGCTCATGGAGGCGCTCGCCGCGCGCGGGAACGTCGCCGAGGCGCTGCTCGCCTACGAGCGCGTCCGCACGCTGCTGCGCGACGAGCTGGGCGTCCCGCCCGCGCAGACGCTCCAGCGCCTGCACGAGCGGTTGCTCTCGAGCGGCTAGGCCGCGGCGGGCAGGGCGAGCGGCTCGGTCTGCGGCCCGCAGGCCTCGACCAGGTCCAGGATCGCCTGTGCGCGGTCCGCCAGCAGGCGCTCGCTCTCGACGAGCTTGTCCATCACGTCGTCGAGGTGGTTCAGCGCGGCCTTGGCGTCCGCGTCGGTGGTGATGTCGAACGCGAACAGGAGGGCGTCCGCGGCGTCGCGGATCGCCTGCTGCTCGTCGGCGTGGAGCTTGGCCGGGCCGAGCTCGGTGATCAGGGTCATCACGCGCCCATAGGCGCGGGCACGGTTCGTGGTCATGTCCCTATGAACGGCAGGTCGGCGCAAAAGTTGCACCGGCAATCACGCCACGGTGATCGAGACCCTGCGGATCGTCCGGCCGCCGCCGTAGTGGTCTTCGATGATGGTGAGGCGGTAGCGGCCCGGCCGCGGAGGCCTGCCGGCGAGCGGCAGCGTGACCAGGCCGGCGGCTGCCCGCCGGCCGGTGCGGCGCCCGGCCGTCGTCAGCACGCGGTCGCCGCGGGTCAGCCGGACGCGGACGCGGGTGACGCCGGCCGAGCGGGCGACGGTCACCGTGCATCGGACCTTGACGGCCACCTTGCGCTTGCGGGCGCGGCCGGTGCGCTTGGGGCGGCAGACGACGGTGGCGTCGCGACCGTTCGCACCGGGTGGCCCGGCCGGTCCGGTGGGGCCGAGCGGGCCCGCCGGGCCGACGGCGCCCGTCGGGCCGATGGTCCCGGCGGCGCCCGGCGCGCCGTCCTCGCCGGTGGCGCCGGTGACTCCCTGCACTCCCTGCGGTCCTTGCGGGGCGGAGGCCGGGACGATCTGCGCGCTGCGCACGCTGGTCGCGCCCGTGTCGTTCCGCGCCGTCACGCGGCACGCGATGAGCTGGCCGACGTCGGACGACGTAAGGGTGTAGCTCGGGTTGGTCGCCCCGCCGATCTCGTTCCCGTCGCGCAGCCACCGATACGCGAAGCTCGAGGGAGAGCCCGTCCATCCGCCGGTGGAACACGTGAGCACGTGTCCGACGAGCGCTTGGCCGGAGAGCTGCGGCAGAGTGGTGCTCGCGGGAGCCGGGACGCCGAACACGGCGAACCCACGCCGCGCTCGCCCTCCGACGGTACGGAAGCTGCCGCCGGCGTAGACGGTCGCCCCGGAGGCCGTGAGCTCGAAGACGGCGTTGTCGGCGTCGGGGTTCCAGGCGGTCGGCGTGCCGGTGGCGGCGTCGATAGCGGCCAGGTTGTTGCGGGTCTGCCCCGCGACGGTGGTGAACACGCCGCCGGCGTAGACGGTCGAGCCGGAGACGGCCAGCGCGTAGACGTTGCCGTTCGCGTCGGGGTTCCAGCCGGTCGGGATGGCGGTGGCGGCGGCCATCGCCACCAGACGGTTGCGCGTCTGCCCGCCGACGGTGGTGAAGGCGCCGCCGGCGTAGACGGTCGCGCCCGAGACCGCCAGCGCGCTGACGGTGCTGTTCGCGTGGGGGTTCCACGTGGTCGGGGTGCCGGTGGCGGCGTTGATCGCCGCCAGACGGTTGCGCGTCTGCCCGCCGACAGTGGTGAAGGCGCCGCCCGTGTAGACGGTCGAGCCGGAGACCGCGAGCGCGTAGACGTCGCTGTTCGCGTCGGGGTTCCAAGCGGTCGGGGTGCCGGTGGCTGCGTTGATCGCCGCCAGATGGTTGCGCGTCTGCCCCGCGACGGTGGTGAAGAACCCGCCCACGTAGACGGTCGAGCCGGAGATCGCCAGCGCGACGACGTCGTCTCCCGCCCCGGGGTTCCACGCGGTGGGGATGCCGGTGGCGCCATCGATCGCGACCAGGTGGTTGCGGGTCTGCCCGCCGACGGTGGTGAAGGCGCCGCCCGCGTAGACGGTCGAGCCGGAGATCCCAAGCGAGATGACGCTGCTGTTCGCGTTGGGGTTCCACGCGGTCGGAGTGCCGGTGGCGGCGTCGACCGCCGCCAAGCGGTTGCGCTTCTGCCCGCCGACGGAGGTGAAGTTCCCGCCGGCGTAGACGGTCGAATCGGAGATCGCCAGCGCGTTCGCGGGGTCGTTCGCGTCGGGGTTCCAGCCGGTGGCGGTGCCGGTGGCGGCGCCGATCGCCGCCAGACGGAGGCGGGTCTGCCCGCCGACGGTGCTGAAGGCGCCGCCGGCGTAGACGGTCGCGCCGGAGATCGCCAGCGCGTTGACGTCGCCGTTCGCGTTGGGGTTCCACGTGGTCGGGGTGCCGGTGGCGCCGTCGATCGCCGCCAAACGGTTGCGCGTCTGCCCGCCGATGGTGGTGAAGTTCCCGCCGGCGTAGACGGTCGAGCCGGAGACCGCCAGCGCGTTGACGGGGTGGTTCGCGTTGGGGTTCCACGTGGTCGGGGTGCCGGTGGCGGCGTCGATGGCCGCCAAATGGTTGCGCGTCTGCCCGCCGATGGCGGTGAAGAAGCCGCCCGCGTAGACGGTCGCGCCGGAGACCGCGAGCGCGTAGACGGCGCTGCTCGCGTCCGGGTTCCACGTGGTCGGGGTGCTGGTGGCGGCATCGATGGCCGCCAAACGGTTGCGCGTCTGCCCGCCGACGGTGGTGAAGAGGCCGCCCGCGTAGACGGTCGAGCCGGAGACCGCAAGCGCGTAGACGTCGCTGTTCGCGTTGGGGTTCCAAGCGGTCGGGGTGCCGGTGGCGGCGTCGATCGCGACCAGACGGTTGCGGGTCCGCCCCGCCACGCTGGTGAAGGCGCCGCCCGCGTAGACGGTCGAGCCGGAGATCGCCAGCGCGCGGACGTCGTCATTCGCGCCGGGGTTCCAGGACGTGACGTTCCCGTCCGCGTCGATGTGAGCCAGCCTGTCCCGCAGCTCGTCGCCGACGCGGGTGAAGGCGCCCGCGATGTAGAAACCGCCGGAACCGTCAGGCAGGGCGGCGTGGATGTTCCCGTTCGGCCGCGCGAAGCTCAGATCCGGCTCGCCGCTCGTGTCGTCGAGCGCCGCGCCCCCGCCGGTGCTCGGCCCCACCCGCGAGAAGCTGCCGCCCAGGTAGACCGTATCGCCGCTGCGGACGATCGCGTGGACGTCCCCGTCCGTGACGTAGGCGTCGAGCGGCTGGCTCGGCGCCGCGGGTGGCACCGCGCCCGCGGAGGCTGCGAACACGGCGAAGAAGGCAGCTGTCGACAGGGCCAGACGCCGGGCTTGCCGGATCACGAACGGGCGAACGGCGGACGTCATGGCGCTCCTCGCGCTGCGTCGTTTGCGCGCGTACGAGCCCGCGCGCGCGGCTCCGGCGACCCTAGATCAGCCCGCGGCGCGCGGAACATCGATCATTCGTCCGCTTTTCCTGTCCGCGCGCGACGAGCCGCCGTCCTACTCTCGCCCGATGGCCGAGATCCTCGACGTCTGCGCGCTCTCCGACCTGCCGCCGGGCGCGATCCGGCGGGTGGAGTGGGAGGACCTCGAGATCATGGTCGTCAACTGCGAGGGGACGGTCCTGGCCATGGAGGACCGGTGCTCGCACGACAACGGCGACCTGGCCGAGGGCGAGATCGACGCCTCCCGCTGCGCGGTCGAGTGCCCCCGCCACGGCTCGTGGTTCGACCTGCGGACGGGCGGGCCGCTGAACCTGCCGGCCTACGCGCCCGTCGAGTCCTTCGAGGTCACGGTGGAGGACGGCCGGGTCCGGGTAGCCGTGGAGTAGAATTCAGACTCCGCCAGTTGGTATTGGAGACGAACAGCACACATGGCCACCCCTGAGACCATCGCCGAGCAGGAAGCCCTCCAGGGCATCAACAGCGACTACACCGAGCGCTACGGCTTCTCGGACGCCGAGAACTACCTGTACAAGGCGCCGAAGGGGATCAACGAGGAGATCGTCCGCAAGATCTCCGAGTTCAAGAACGAGCCGCAGTGGATGCTCGACTTCCGCCTGAAGTCGCTGGAGTACTTCCTCGCCCGCCCGATGCCGACGTGGGGCTCGCCGATGCTCGCCGAGGTCGACTTCGACGACATCCACTACTTCGTCCGGGCGTCCGAGCGCGCCGAGCGCTCGTGGGACGACGTCCCCGAGGACGTCAAGAAGACCTTCGACCGCCTGGGCATCCCGGAGGCCGAGCGCAAGTTCCTCGCCGGCGTCGGCGCGCAGTACGAGTCCGAGAGCGTCTACCACCAGGTCAACGAGCAGCTCGAGGCCCAGGGCGTCGTGTTCATGGACATGGACACCGCGCTGCGCGAGCACGAGGACCTCGTGCGCGAGTACATCGGCACGATCATCCCACCGAACGACAACAAGCTCGCCGCGCTGAACAGCGCCGTGTGGTCGGGCGGGTCGTTCGTCTACGTCCCGCCGGGCGTCAGCGTCGAGATGCCGTTGCAGGCCTACTTCCGCATCAACACGGAGAACATGGGCCAGTTCGAGCGGACGATCATCATCGCCGACGAGGGCTCCTACGTGCACTACGTGGAGGGCTGCACGGCGCCGACGTACTCGTCGGACTCGCTGCACTCCGCGGTGGTCGAGCTGTTCGCCAAGCCGGGCGCGCGGATCCGCTACACGACCGTGCAGAACTGGTCGGGCAACGTCTTCAACCTCGTCACCAAGCGCGCGGTCGCCGAGACCGACGCCACGGTCGAGTGGGTCGACTGCAACCTGGGCTCGAAGCTGACGATGAAGTACCCGTCCGTCTACCTGATGGGCGAGCGGGCGCACGGCGAGATCCTGTCGATCGCGTTCGCCGGCAAGGGCCAGCACCAGGACGCGGGCGGCAAGATCGTCCACGCCGCGCCGAACACGACGTCGAACATCTTCGCGAAGTCGATCTCCAAGGACGGCGGGCGCTCGTCGTACCGCGGCCTGCTCGAGGTCGGCAAGGGCGCGCACGGGTCGAAGTCGAAGGTCGTCTGCGACGCGCTGCTGCTCGACGAGGACTCGCGGTCGGACACCTACCCGACGATCCGGATCGGCGAGGACGACGTCGACGTCGGCCACGAGGCCACGGTGTCCAAGGTCGGCGAGGAGCAGATCTTCTACCTCCAGTCGCACGGGCTGACGGAGGAGGAGGCCTCCAAGCTCATCGTCAACGGCTTCATCGAGCCGATCGTCAAGGAGCTGCCGATGGAGTACGCGGTGGAGATGAACCGCCTCATCGAGCTCCAGATGGAGGGCTCAATTGGCTAGCACGCCGGTCGCGGACTGGCGCGCGATCGAGCTTCCGAGCCACAAGGGGATCCCGGGCTGGGAGTTCACGGAGCTCAAGAGCTTCGACCTCGCCTCGTACCCGACCGCTCCCGTCTCGCCCTCCGCCCCGCACCCCGTGGTGCTGGACGCGCCGGAGGGCGCCGTGCGGCTGTCGCAGGTCGACCACGGCTGGGAGCGGGTCGAGTCCGCCGCCGTCGAGGGGCCGCTCGTGATGCCCCTGTCGCAGGCGGTCGAGGAGCACCCCTCGCTGGTCGAGGAGCACCTCGGCAAGGTGGTCTCCAACGACGAGAACGTGTTCGTCGCGCGCAACGCCGCGGAGTGGGAGGGCGGCGCGTTCGTCTACGTGCCCCGCAACACGCACCTCGAGGCGCCGATTGTCTTGAGCGCGCTGCAGGCCGCGGAGGGCACCGCGCTGAACTGGCGCGTGCTCGTCGTGCTCGAGGAGGGCGCCGAGGCCGAGGTGTGGGAGCAGTACGCCAGCGAGGCGCCGGGCCTCGTGACGACGGTCGTCGAGCTGGTCGTGGGGCAGAACGCGTCGCTGCGCTTCATCTCCGCGCAGGACCTCGACGAGAAGTCGCTGGTCTTCGGCACCCAGCGCGCGCGCGTCGCCCGCGACGGCGCGCTGGACTGGGTCGTGCTCGGCTTCGGCAGCGCGAACGGCAAGGTCTTCCAGAACACGATCCTCGACGGCGAGGGCGCGTCGGGGAAGGTCACCGGCGCGTACGCGACGCGCGGGCGCCAGCACCTCGACTTCGACACGACGCAGGAGCACGCGGCCGCGAACTGCACGAGCGATTTGGCATTTCGCGGCATCCTGGCCGCGCGGTCGAGCGCGGTGTGGCGCGGGATGATCAAGGTCGACGAGGGCGCGCAGCAGACCGACGCCTTCCAGGAGTCGCGCAACCTCCTCCTGTCGAAGAAGGCGCACGCCGACGCGATCCCGGGCCTGGAGATCCTCGCCAACGACGTGCGCTGCACGCACGCGGCGGCGATCGCCCAGATCGACCCCGACCAGGTCTTCTACCTGCGCTCCCGCGGCCTGCCGCAGGAGACCGCCGAGCGGGTCGTGGTCGAGGGCTTCCTCGCCGAGCTCGTCGAGCGCTTCGAGGAGGGCTCCGTCCGGGACGCCCTCGCGGGAGCGCTCGAACGCCGCCTCGAAGCCGTCCTCGGGTAGGGCGTCCGCGCCGCGCCCGCGGTCCCGGCGGTGTTCCTGCGCGGTCGCGCCGGCGCGGCCCGCCCGCCCACCCGGCCACCCTCGCGGCTTCCGCTTCGACCCGCAGGCAGCAGCTGCGTGCTGCTGCGCTTTTGCCTCGATCCGGATGCGCGGACACGGACCACCACCTGGGCGTCCGCCGCGCTCAGGGGCCGAGCTGCCCCGCGGCGCCGACGCACCGCGCCACGCTCGCGGAGAACTCCGTCGGGTAGTCGTCGGGGACGCGCACGCCGGCGGGTCGCTCACCGGCGAGGATCGCGTCGGCGGCGTCGCGCTCAGTAGAGCAGGTAGGGCTTGCGCGCGGCTCGCCACGCGCGGACGGCGCGCTCCTCTGCGGCGAGGATCCGCGCAAGCGACCAGCCCGCGTCGACGCGGCGGCGCAGCAGCGGCGTGCCGAGCACCGCGTCGGTGAGGGCGCCGTGCTGCAGCCAGCGGAAGCGCCTCGATCTGCGCAGCTCGAGCAGCAGCCCGAGACCGGTCCGGTAGCCGTCGACCTCCCGGTCGCCCGGTGGGTGGAGCAGCGCCCCGCGGCAGCGGCGGGCGCGGAACTTCGGGTCCCTTGCGCTCGGCACCGGGTGGGGGACGACCGTGATCGGCGTGGCGGGGATCCCGAGCTTCGAGGCGCGCGCCGCGAGGTCGCGCGCGCCCAGCCACGGGGCGCAGAGCATCTGGTACGAGCGGCGCGTCCCGCCGCCGACGGACAGGACGGTCCCCTCGAAGAGCGCGGTGCCGGGATAGGCCAGCGCGGCCTGCGCCGTCTGCAGGCCAGGGGACGGCGGCGTCCACGCACGGCCCGTCTGCGGCCAGGTCATCTCCCGCCGCCAGCCGCGCATGGGGACGACCGTCAGCTTCGCCCGCGGGCGGCTGTGCGCGTTGACGTACCGCGCCATCTCCCCGCTCGTCAGGCCGTACACCAGCGGCCCGGGCGCGGTGGCGACGAACGTCGGCGGGCCGCGGCGGACCGGGCCGGCCACGAGCTCGCCGCCGAGCGGGTCCGGGCGGTCGAGGACCACGAACGGCACGCGCGCGCGGGCGGCCGCGCGCAACGCGAGGATCTCCGTCGAGACGTAGGTGTAGAAGCGCACGCCGGCGTCCTGGAGGTCGTAGACCAGCGCGTCGAGGCTGCGGAGGTCGTGCGGCGTCGGCGCGTAGTGCGCGCCGTACAGGCTGACCACGGGCACGCCGAACGCGCGGCCGCCGCGCTGGCGGATGCCCGCTCCGCCACGCCCCCGGTACCCGTGCTCGGGAGCGAACAGGCGCACGACGTGGACGCCGTGGGCGCGCAGCGCCCGCACGGACGCCCGCCCGTCCCTGGTCACCGACGCGGCGTTTGCGATCAGGCCGACCCGCAGGCCGCGCAGCCGGCGCCCGGCCGGCGAATCGAGCTCCTCCGCGCCCACGCGGACGGCGGGGGCCGCGGTGCGGTCCGGCGCCTCGTCCGCGCCGGAGCGGGGATGGCCGCGCCGTTGGGCGCCGCAGCCGGCGACCAGCACCGCGGCCGCGGCAGCGATCAGGACGCGGCGCACCCCGCGAGGCTCAGCCCGACGCCGGACGGGGGAGCAGGAGCCGCGCCCGCCGCCAGTCCGCGATCTCACAGCCGTCGGTGCGCTTGAAGCGTCGCTTCACGGCGGTCCCCCTGACGTTGCCGCGCACGAGCGCCCGCTCGGGCCCGCCGTACTGCTGCGTACACTGCCGCCCGGGCTCCGGGCCACGGCCGAGGAACCGCTCCAGCGCATACGCGCGACGGCACAGCTCGGCCGCGTCGCGGCCACGGAGGAAGCCGGTGGCGCGCGGACCGTCCGAGTCGCAGGTCAGGGTCGCCTGGCGCACCTTCGTCCCCGGCCCGGTGTCGGCGTTGACGCGCAGGTTGACCGCGCCGGCGTACGCGCCCGCGGGCGCCACGAGAGCCGCGGCCAGGACGATGACGAGGGCGCGCTTCACCATCCGGAGCGTACCGGCGCGCAGAGGGGCGCGCGAGCGATCGCGGCAACCCGCCACGACGCGACTGACGCCCAATCGCGCTGGCGCATGGGCGCTCGGCGTGGCACCATTCCCGGCCGTGCGAGGCACCGGATGCGCCGTCGTATCGCTTGCCGTCCTCTCGGCGCTCGTGGTCGCGCAGGCCGCCGGGGCGGCGAAGAAGGCGCCGTGGGACCTGCGCGCCGCGGCCGTCGGCGACCCGCCCGCGACCGCCGCGCCCGGCAGCGCCTTCACGGTGACGTGGACCGTCCGGCGGACCGGCCGCCGGACCGGCGCCGCGCGGCTGCGGTTCCTGCTGTCGCGCGACGCGCGGGCGAGCCGGAGCGACGTCGCCCTCGCGCCGCGCCCGAAGCTGAAGCGGCTCGCGCGCACGGCGAGGCTCGGCGGGCGCACGCGACTCGTCGTGCCGCGCACCACGCCGCGGGGCCGCTACCGGCTGCTCGCGTGCGTCGTCCAGCCGCGGCGCAAGGCCGACCGCCGGAAGGGCAACGACTGCCGCGCCTCGCGCGGCGCGGTCGTGGTCGCGTTGCCGGCCACTCCCGGCGCGGGCCCGCCGGGCGCCGGCCCGCCGACCGGCGTCGCGATCGATCAGGGCGCCGTGATCGGCAACCCCGCCCCGCGCGCGACGAACCCGCTCGACGTGACCCCGACCCTGGAGACCGGCTCGCGCGTCACCCAGTTCGTCGACGTCGCGGGCGGCACGGTGACGACGACCGACGACAGCGGCACCGTCTACACGCTCACGCTGCCCGCCGACGCGCTCTTCAGCCCGACGGAGATCACGATGACCCCGGTCACCGGCCTGGCCGGCATGCCCGGCCGCCTCGTCGGCGCGGTCAGGCTCGAACCCGAGGGGCTGATGCTCAACAAGGCCGCCGGCCTCGAGATCCAGCCGGCCGGCGAGGTGCCGCCGGCCGACCGCCTCGTCGTCTTCACCGCAGACGGCGACGGCAGCGACTTCCGCCTCCTGCCCGACCCCGGCGGCGGCCTGACGCTGTCGCTCCTGCACTTCTCGATCCCGGGCGCCGGCGACATGAGCGGCGACGAGCAGGCGGCGGTGCACGACCGCGCCCCCGCGAGCACGCAGGCGCAGCTCGAAGCCGACATGCAGGACGCGGTCAGACGGAACGACCCCGACACGCAGGTCGCGGTCGCCCGGGCGTACTACGGCCAGATCGTCAAGCCGGCGCTGGGCGCCGCGCTGACGAGCGACGACGCCATGAACGACGCGTTCGCCAAGGCCCTCGGCTGGTGGCGCATGACGCAGCTGCTCGGCATCGACCAGCAGCTCTCCGCCGAGGTCGACGAGATGCTGGACCTGCTCAGCCAGATCCTCAAGAACGCCGCCGACCGCGCGTACCACCGCTGCGTCGACGACCACGATCTGGCCGCCGTCGCGCGGATGCTGCAGGTCGAGCGGACGGTGCAGCTGCTCGGCCTGGACGAGGGCAGCTACGCCGCCACCATGGAGAAGATCGAGAACTGCCTGCGCTTCGAGCTGGACTTCAGCTCGGAGGCGAAGCTCGTCATCACCGGCGAGATCCACGGCGAGTTCCACTACGACCTCGACGCCCAGAACATCATCTTCGGCGTCGCCGAGGCCAGCACCGGGCCACTTCACTGGCAGGCGTACACGGGCGGCACCGTGTACGACTTCACCTGCCCGAAGGACCCGCCGCCCGACGGGACGGGGCACTCGGAGGTCAACGCCGACCACACGCAGGACAGCACGATGAGGGTGGCGCTGTCGTTCGACGTGGCCCCGCGGGTCGAGGGCTCGCCGCCGGTCGATCCGCTCGCCTCGGCGAAGCTCATCCTCGACACCGGCGGCCCGCTCGAGTTCAACCAGTACGTCACCACGGGCCAGTGCGGCACCGAGAACTTCGTCGACGAGAGCAGCCTGTGGGAGCCGGCGTTCGGGCTGCTCGCGCCGGGGGTCGTCAAGAACGACCCGGTGACGATCATCGGCAACCTCGAGCGCGGCAGCGATCAGCTGCTGCTCGCCCGGAGCATCGACGAGGTCTTCCTGGACGGCACGACCACGGTGACGATCTGGCACCGCCCGCCGCCCGGAAGCGGCTGAGCGGCAAAAGACTGGGGTGCCCCGCCTAGGGCGGTCGCCGGCTCCGGCCTCCACACTGCCGCAATGCGGTGCGTCACGGACGGCAGCATCGGGCGTCGGCTGCGGCCGCTCGCCGTCGCCCTCGCGGTCGCGGCGGTGGCCGCGCCGGCCGCGGCGGACGCGGCTCCCGGCGATCTCGACACGACCTTCTCGACCGACGGCGTCGACGTGCGCGACCTCGGCAGCGGGGCGGGCATGGCCCCGTCGGCCCCGCGCGAGGCGCTGCTCGACTCCCACGGGCGGCTCGTCGTCCTCAGCGGCGGATTCGTCGCCCGCCTGCTTCCGAGCGGCCAGCTCGACGCGGACTTCGGGCGGGGCGGCATCGTGCGCGACGGCGACGCGTACCTCGCCGTCGGCATCGGCCTCGACGACCTCGACCGCGTGTACCTCGCCGCCCAGCCGACCCCGGACGAGGTGCGGCTCACGCGGCTCGGCGCGCTCGGCGCGCCGGACGGGAGCTACGGGGGCGACGGGACGGTCGAGGTCGCGTTCACCAGCTACACGTTCGGCGGCCCGGAGCTGGCGGTCGAGCCGACCGGCCGCGCCACGGTGGCGGCGCCCTGCACCATCGGGTTCTCCGGCCAGTTCGACACCTGCGTCGCGCGCTTCACCGCGGCGGGAGAGCCGTCGACCGGCTTCTCGGGCGACGGCCGCGACGTCGTCGACCTCGGCGGCGCGGGCGAGTCGCTCGTCGGGACGGACGTCGACCCGCTCGGACGGGTCGTCCTCGCCGGATACTCGGACGAGGCCGTCGACCAGACGAGTCGCCCGACCGTCGCGCGCCTGACGACCGCCGGCGCGCTCGACCCCGCGTTCGGCGGCGACGGCGTCGCGAGGGTGACCGGCGCCGCGGGCGACCACTTCGTGCCCATGGACGTCACGACCGACGCGCAGAGCCGCGTCCTCGTCGCCGGCGCCGACAATGCCGTGAGCGACAGCGTGGTGCGCCGCTACACGTCCGGCGGCGCGCCGGACTCCCAGCTGAGCGGGGACGGGCTGCTCACGTTCGACGTCGGCGCCCGGCCGGACTTCGCGGCCGCCGTCGACGTCGACGCGCAGGGACGGATCGTCGTCGCCGGCGCCGCGAACCTGCAGCTCTACGCGGACAAGACCCGCGACGACCGCTACGTGGCTCGTTTCGGCGACGCAGGCGGCCTCGACGGCGCCTTCGGCCAGGACGGCATCCTGCTCACGCAGGACGAGGCGGCCTCGCAGCCGCGCGACCTCGTCGTCGACGCCTCGGGGCGCCCGTACGTCGTCGGCTACCTCGATCACAACTACCTCGACTACACGCCGCGGTACACGTCGATCGCGACGCGGCTGACGAGCGCCGGGCAGACGGACGAGGACTACAACGACGGGCGGACCGTGCAGTTCGGCATCCGCGACGACGGGCCGGATCGCGCCTACGGCATGACCGTCGACGGCGAGGGCCGCACGATCGTCGTCGGCTACACCGCGCCGAACCGCGGCGGCGGCCCGTACAGCCCGATCCCGCACGGGTTCGTCGTCCGGTACACGGCCGCGGGGAACCTCGACCCGGCGTTCGGGGGCGGCGACGGCATCGCGCTCCCCGTCCTGCACCCGGGAGTCGACGAGGTGCTCATCGTCCACGCCGTGACGGTGGACGCCCAGAACCGCATCCTGCTCGCCGCCAACGGAGCGGGCGACGAGGGCGGGATCGTCGTGCTGCGGCTGACGGCCGCCGGCGCGCTGGACACGACGTTCGGCGGCGGCGACGGCTGGGTCGGCGCGGATCTGCCCGGCGAGCTGAACGACGTCCCGGACGCCATCGCCATCGGTGGCGGCGGCATCGTCGTGGGCGCCACGGCGCAGAACGTGCAGTCGGGGGAGAAGTCGATGGCCGCCGTGCGGTTCACGCTCGACGGCGTCCGCGACGCGGCGTTCGGCGTCGCGGAGGTCGCGCTCCCCTCGACCGTCGAGGTGACCGCGGACGCGATCGCGGTGGACGAGCTCGGCAGGATCGTGCTCGCCGGGTACGCGATCGACCGCCAGGTCGGCGGGCAGCCCGCCGTCGTCGCGCGCTTCACCTCGGCCGGCGCGCCGGACGGGACGTTCAGCGGCGACGGCGTCCGACCTCCTCACCGAGCTCAACCGTTCGGTCGCGTCGCTCGGCCTCGCCGTCGACCCGTCCGAGAGGATCGTCGTCGCAGGGCTCGAGGACGAGGGAGGCGGCAGCTGCCGGACGGCGGTGATGCGCCTGACGGCGGGCGGCTCGCCCGACGGCACGTTCTCCGGCGACGGCGTCGCGCCGCTCGACCTCGGCTCGCTGTGCGCGCTCCCCGCTGGCGCGGCGCACGACGGCGCCGGGCGCATCCTCGTCGGGGGTGGCGGCGGGCAGACCTTGGCGGTCGCGCGGCTCGAGGCGGACGGCGACCCCGACGCCACCTTCGCGCCCGGCGGCGTCGCCACGGCGACGCCCGATCCCGGCGCGCAGGCCGAGGCACAGGGCTTCGCGGTGGCGCCGGACGGCCGCCTCACCGTCGGCGGAGCGACCTCCGTCTTCCAGCAGCGCGACGACGTCGCCGTCGCGCGCTTCCTGGGCTCGGCGCCGGCGACGAAGCGCGCGCTCACCGTCCGCCGGATCGGCACCGGCACCGGGACCGTCACGGGCAGCGGCATCCAGTGCGGCACCGACTGCGAGCAGCTCGTCGACCAGGGGACGCAGGTCACGCTCACCGCGGCCCCGGCGAGCGGCTCGACGTTCGAGGGCTGGTCGGACTGCGACTCGGTCGCCGGCAGCCAGTGCACCGTCACGGTCGCCGCCTCGCGCGAGGTGCATCCCACCTTCGCGAAGATCCCGGTCCCGCGCCGCACGCTCACGGTCGCGCGCGCCGGGACCGGGCAGGGCTACGTCAGCGGCGACGGGATCGGCTGCGGCGACGACTGCACGCGACGCGTCGACGACGGGGCGCAGGTCACCCTCACCGCCGAGCCCCTCCCCGGGTCGTTCTTCAACGGCTGGACGAACTGCACGAGCCCGGACGGCCCGGAGTGCACCGTCACGGTCAGCGCCGACGTGACCGTCACCGCGACGTTCGGCCCGCCGCCGCCCGCGCCCACCAAGCGGCTGACCGTGACCATCGGCGGCTCGGGTTCGGTCAGCGGCCAGGGCATCAGCTGCCCGGACGACTGCACCGAGGACGTCATCCAGACCGACACCGTGACGCTCCAGCCGACCCCCGCCGCCGGCCACCACTTCGTCTCGTGGGAGGGCTGCGACCAGCTCGAGTACAGCTTGTGCGACGTGACCATGAACGCCGACCGCACCGTCAAGGCGAACTTCGCCCCGAACGACACGGGGGGCGGAGGCGGCGGCGGAGGCGGCGGCGGCGGCGACGGCGGTACGGGACCGACCGCGACGATCGTCGTCGCCCGCGGCGGCGCGGGCACGGGCGTCGTCACCGGGCCCGACCTGTCGTGCGGGGCGACCTGCTCGACGACCGTCCCCACGCACTCGCAGGCGACGCTGTTCGCGCTCGCCGACGCCGGCTCGGAGTTCGCGTTCTGGAGCGGCTGCGACGTCGTCGGCGACGGGACCTGCACGATCACCGACGCGGTCGGGGACCGGTCGGTGACGGCGTACTTCAGCCTCGCGACGGCGATCTCCGGCGGCACGAACGGCGACGGCGGGGGCGGCTTCGCCGGCGGCACGGGGGGCGGCTTCGGCGGCGGCAGCAGCGGCGACGGCGGCGCCGGCTCGGGTGATCCGGGAGCCGACGGCGGCGGGCTGCCGCCGGGCGGCGCCGGTGGCGGCAGGCCCGTCGCGAAGATCGTCGGCGCGCGCGTCAAGAAGCGGACGGCGACGTTCACGCTGCGCGCCGGCGGCGGCCAGGGCGCGCTGAAGCTCGAGTGCAAGCTCGACCGGGGCAAGTGGAAGGCGTGCGGCGCGCGCAAGGCGCTGCGCAACCTGAAGCCCGGGAGGCACACGCTCCGCGTCCGCGCCCGCGACGCCACCGGCGCCGTCAGCGCCGTCGTCAAGCAGGCGTTCCGCGTGCGCGCCTGACGGCGTATCGTCGGCGCCCATGACGGCGCGATCCCCCGACGACACACTCCGCCGGCTGGCCGGCGTCAGCACGACCTCGCTCGTGGACGCGGGCCCGGGCCTGCGCGTCCTGCCGCGGACGCTGCGGCCCGTGCGGCCAGGGCTGCGCCTCGTCGGGCGCGCGCTCACCGTCGACGCCCGCGAGGACCTGATGCCCGTCCTCGCGGCGCTGCAGCAGTCAGGGCGCGGCGACGTCCTGGTCGTGCGGGGGAACGACGAGCACGCGGTCGCCGGCGAGCTGTTCGCGACCGAGGCCCTCCGGCGGGGCGTGGCCGGGATCGTCATCGACGGCATGTGCCGCGACAGCCCGAGGCTCGCGGAGATGGACCTCCCGGTCTACGCGCGCGGCGCCGTGCCGAGCGCGTGTCCCGCGCGGGCCGTGCCGGTCGTGCAGGTGCCCGTCGCGATCGGCGCGGTGGAGGTGCGCCCGGGCGACCTGCTGCTGGGCGACGACGACGGCCTGGTCGTGGGGGGCGAGGAGGAGATCCGGGCGGTGCTCGAGGCGGCGGAGGCGATCGAGCGGCGCGAGGCGGCGCTGCGCGGGGCGATCGAGGACGGCGCCTCGCTCTTCGACAGCGTCAACTTCGACGAGCACCTCGCGGCGATCCGCGCCGGGCGCGACAGCAGGCTGACCTTCTCGTGACCGTCCCGTACGCGCGGCGCATGCGCGGCGTCCAGCCGTCGGCCATCCGCGAGCTGCTGCGCCTCGGCGCCGACCCGGACATCATCTCCTTCGGCGGCGGCTATCCCGACCCGGCGCTCTTCCCGGTGGCGGACCTGCAGGAGGTCTACGCGCGGATCCTCGTGCCCGACCGCGCGCTCGCCCTGCAGTACACGACGACGAACGGCCTCCCGCAGCTGCGCGCGGCGGTCGCCGAGCGCCTCAGCCGGGACGGCATGCCGTGCACGGCGGACGACGTCCTGATCATCCAGGGCGGCCAGCAGGGCCTCGACCTCGCGGCCAAGCTCGTCGTCGATCCCGGCGACGTGATCGTCACCGAGAACCCGACGTTCCTCGGCGCGCTGATCGCGTTCGCGCCGACCGAGCCGGCGTACGCGCCGGTGCGCACCGACGAGGAGGGGATGGACACCGACCACCTCGAGGAGGTGCTGGCCGCCCATCCGGACGCCGCGATGATCTACACGGTGCCGGACTTCCAGAACCCGGCCGGCGTCACGATGAGCCTCGCCCGCCGCCGTCGCCTGATCGAGCTGGCGAACGCCCACGGGCTGCTCGTGGTGGAGGACACGCCCTACCGGGCGCTGCGCTACGAGGGCGAGCACCTGCCGACGCTGAAGAGCCTCGACACCGAGGGCCGCGTCCTGCACCTGGGGAGCTTCTCCAAGATCCTGGCGCCCGCCATGCGGCTCGGCTGGGCGCTCGCGAGCCCGGAGATCCTCGAGCGCCTGACCCTGCTGAAGCTCGCCGCCGACACGCAGAACAGCACGCTCAACATGACCGCCACCGCGGAGTACCTCAGCCGGTACGACATCGACGCGCACATCGCCGCGGCGATCCCGGTCTACCGCCACAAGCGCGACCTGATGCTCGCGACGATCGCCGAGACCTTCCCCGACGACGTGCGGCACACCAGCCCCGACGGCGGGCTGTTCATCTGGCTGACCTTCCCGGAGGACCTCGACGCGGCCGCGTTCATGGCCGAGACGCTGCTGCCCGAGGCCAAGGTCGCCTACGTGCCGGGCGCGACCTTCTTCCCGGTCGACCAGGAGCCCAACCACGCGCGGATGAGCTTCTCCGGCGTGCCCGACGACCGGCTCGTGCGCGGCGTGAGCGAGCTGGGCCGGCTGCTGCGCCGGCGCCGAACGTGACCACTGGGCTCAGCCGACGACCCGGGCGGCGACGCGGAGAGGTGCGGGGCGCGGCGCGCGCGGGCGCGGCTCGTCCTCGGTCAGCACGAGCGTGGTCCGCGTGAGGCCGCGCAGAGGCGCCACGGACTCGAGTCGCATGCGCACGGTCTTCGTCTCTCCGGCGCGGACGGTGAACGACGCCGTGCCGACGTAGCGGCCGCGGACGGCCGCGTCGAGGCCGGTGCTGCAGCCGGCGGGACAGCGCACGCGGAACGTCGCGCGGCGCCGGTGCCGGCTGAGCAGCGCGATCCGGGAGGCGACGCGGACCGGGCACGGCACCGCGCCGATGCGCGCCGGGCCCTCCGGCGACGTCGTCTCGAAGCGCAGCTCGATGCGGCCGTCGCAGCGAGGCGCGGTGTAGATCGCCTGCGTCGCGTCGACGGCGACCGGGAGGGTCGCGTCGAAGTCGAGCCCGAGCAGCCCTGCGTAGGACGTCGCGCCGCTACCGGGATCGACCGCGACCAGCCCGTTGCCCCGCGCCCGCTGCGCGAGGACGCGGCCGGCGCCGGCGACGAGCGTGTCGCTACCTCCGACCGGGACCGTCGTGGGCGTGTGGACGAGCCCGGGGCGCACCGGGTCGGCGCCGGCCAGGCGCATCACCGACATCGTGCAGCTCGTCGGGCACCCGGGCCGGTCGGTCGCGATGACGGCGGCCACGCCGTCGTCGGCGAGCGCGAAGCCCGACACGTCGCTCGCGTCGACGCGCTGCACCGCATCGCCGGCGCGGTCGCTGACGATGATCGACGGCGGGCTGCCCTCGTACCGGGCGATGAGCCGGTCGGTGAGCGCGACGCCGTGCCCGTTCGAGACCAAGCGCGGAGCGGCGCCGCCCGCGGGCGCCAGCCACACGCCCTCGGCGCCGTCGCACGCGGCGTCCGACCACGCGACGTCGTCGCCGGCGACGGCGACGACCAGCGGGTCGTCGAGCTCGCGCGGCGATCGACAGCCGGCCAGGATCCGGGGCGCGCCGCCGGTGACGGCGCCCTCGGCCACGCGCTCGGCCAGGTCGATGGTTCCGCCGTTCTCCCCGGACTCGATGCGGACCCACTTCAGGCCGACCGCCCACGTCGTGGCCGACGCCGCCACGGCGATGACCGCGTGGACGCCGTCGCGCGGCTCGGGCGGCGCGAACCGGGCGAGCCGTGCGCTCCGCCCGCGCGGTCCGATGCGCGACACGACCACGCCTTGGTCGCGCGCGGCGGACGCGGCGATCACGTCGTCGCCGGCCAGGGCGACGTGCTCCGTGCCGACGAGGACGCTCCGGTCGGCCGCATGGGCTGCTGGTGCCGCGGCGGCGAACGCGGCGCTGACGAGCGCGAGCGCGGCGGCGCTGGTGCGCGAGCGCGTCGTCACGACCGCGCCTTGGACCACTCCTGCTTGTGCACGCGCTTGGCGGCCTGGTAGTCGGCGAGCGCCTGGGGCGAGTCGACGTCACCGAGCGTCGGGTGCCACGGCACGAGCGCCTCGGCCTTCGCCATCCCGAACCGCTTGGCCAGCACCGAGCCGAGCGCCTTGACCTTCATCTCGCCGAAGCCGGGCAGCGCCTCGAGGTTCGCGCGCAGGGCGTCGCCGTCGGCCGCGTCCTCCCACACCCGCGCGGCGTCGCCGTCGTAGACGTCGCGGACGTGGACGGCGAGGTCGTGCACGCGCTTGGCCATCGCGCCCGGGAAGCGATGGATCGCGGGCTTCTGGCGGAAGACCGCCTCCAGGTCGGCGTCGGCGATCGCCGCGGCGTCGAGCGACCCCAGGCGCTCCCTCAGCGCGAGCGGCCCGGCGAACGCCTTCTGCACGGTCACCTGCTGGTCGAGCGCGAAGCCGACGAGCAGCGCCATCGGGTCCTGCGCGATGAGCGCGTTCGCCTCGTCGTCCTCGGTGAAGTGCAGGCGGTCGGGCACGACTCGTCGCTCAGCCGCCCGAGATCCGGCTGCACTCCCACGCCTGGGCGTTCTCCTCCTTGCGCTCGAGCGTGATGTACGGGGTGCCACTCGCGTCCTTGGCCCACGTCACCTTCTTCCACTTCCCCTTGTGCGGCCCGGTCTTGAAGATGATCCGCTTGCCCTTCGTCGTGTAGCGGCCCTTCTCGTTCTCGACCCGGTACTTCGTGCTCGACAGGATGTAGAGGTAGCCGGCGTAGAACGGCGTCGGGAGCCGCGGGATGATGCAGCTGTACTTGCCCTTCGGCGGCGCGGCGGCCTGGGAGGGCGCGGCGGCGAGGCCGGCCATGAGCGATACGGCGAGGAGCAGGGGGAGAACGCGTCGGTGGGTCACGGCGGGGCAGTATCGCGGGCGCGGGGGCCGCCGCGCAACGCCCGCAGCACGTACGGGCCGAGCGACATCGCGAACACCGCGTTCATGTGGTCGAGGTCCTTGTAGACGTACGCGCCGCCGACGACGGGGAAGCAGCGGGCCGGCCCGCAGAGGTGACGGGTGAAGTCCAGCGCGCGCACGCGCGGGCCGCGCGAGCGTGCGGCCGCCGCGCCGGGGTCGGGGATGAGGACGGCGGAGCGGCGCGCGCCGCACGCGCCGGCGAGCGCACGCCGGGCGTGCCGTCGCATGCGGACGCAGTCGACCGAGCCGAGCGTCGTCCCCGGGATGTCGCGCAGGACGTAGATGCGCCGCACGGTCGGCGGGACGCCGTCGAGCATCGCTCCGAAGTCGGCGGCGCCGCCGGCGTAGCCGGGATTGCCGCCGATCGGCGCCGACCCCGGCGGCGCCCAGTTCGAGACGAACAGCGTCTCGACCTCCGGGCGCGCGCGCAGCCACGCGAGGGTCTCCCGATGCAGTCGCGCGCACTGGCCGGGGCCGAGGGCGGGGCTGCGCGGGATCCGCACGCTGAACGGGCATCCCGGGCGCGCGATCGAGACGCCCCGCCACCGTCGCGCCTCCGCGACGACCTGCAGCGCCGCGCGCCAGTGCATCGCGTGGCTGTCGCCGACGAGGGCGAAGGAGGAGGTGCGCGAGCCGTCGGTCACGCCGAACTCGCACGGCTGGAAGACCCCGTGCCGGCGCAGCCGGCGGCACGGCGAGTTGTCCCAGAGGAACGCTTCGGCGGGCCGGGGGAAGACGACGCTGCGCAGCGACGCGTTGCGGCACGGCCGCGTGCGGTCGCGCGCGGCGGCGCCGAAGCAGTACGGCTGACCGAGCACCCGGACCGTCGTCGAACGGAAGCCGCGGTCGGGGAAGCGATCGTCGCGCGCCTCCACCGCCCAGCGGACGCGCCCGACGCGCAGCCCGGCGGCGCGCGGGGCGAAGGCCGCGCGCAGCGACCGCGCGTCGCGGCGCAGCACCGCCCCCGGCACCGCTCGCGGCGGCCCGTCGTCGGGCGTCAGCCGCAGCACCGCCCCCCGCCGCGCGCCGGCGACGACGCAGACGCGCCCGCTCCCGCGCAGCACGACGCACAGCGAGCTGCCGCCGCGCAGCGCGCGCGTCGGCCACGCGCGGCGCGTCCGGACGTCGAGCACCATCCGCAGGTCGCGCTGGCCGAAGGCGACGCGACGCAGGTCGAGCGGGGCGGCGTCGCGCGCGTCCGAGTGGGCGGGCGGGTCGAACCGAGGGGCGCGCGCCTGCGCCGGCGCGGCCACTGCGGTCGCGACAAAAAGCCCCGCCGCGGCGGCGGCGAGGCGAGCCGCGGTGCTCACTCCCCGCGGGTCGCCGCGTACCCGACGAGCCCCTTGCCGCCCAGCGGCTCGATGTCGCGCCAGCCCGCGGCGCGCATCCACCGCAGCAGCGTCGCGCGCTTGGGCGGCGCCGTCGGGATGATCCCGGTGAGCCGCCCCATCCGGATCGAGAGGTCGGCGCGCCGCGTCCCGCCGCTGACGAGCGTGATCAGGAACAGCCGGCCGCTGGGCCGGACGACCCGCCCGAGCTCCTCCACGAACGCGCGCGGGTCGGGCATGCAGTGCAGCCCGTTGAGGCTCACGGCCCCGTCGACGGTCGCGTCGCGCAGCGGCAGGTCCTGCGCGTCGGCGCGCAGCAGCACCGTGGCGCCGTCGGCGAGGCGGTCGCGCAGCTCGCCCGCCCGCCGCAGCATCGCCGCGCCCAGGTCGCTCTCGATGACCACGCCGGCGTACCCCTGGCTCCGCAGCCGCGGCAGCATCGTCCCCCCGCCGCACGGCACGTCGAGCAGCAGCGGCGGCCCCTTCGCCTCGCTCGCCGTCCCCTGCGCGACGAGGCGCGCGAAGCCGTCGAGGTCGGGGACCGGGCCGGCGTCGCCGTAGGCCAGCGGCGCGAGGCGGCGCAGCGAGTCGCTCTGGATCACGCGGTCGTAGACCGGCCCGTAGACGCCCTCGAACCGGCTCGCGCCCGCGGCTCCCGGCGAGTCGGGATCGCCGTCGCGCAGCACCGAGAGGATCCCGTCGTCCTCGTCGTGCAGCGTCCGCCGCGCGGCGGAGCGCAGCAGCGGCTTGAGCAGCGCTTCGTCTTCACGCGTCATCGACGCGCCGAAGCGTACGCGTGCGTATCGTCCGCCGCCATGCTCCGCCGGATGCTCGCGGTCGCCGCGCTCCTCTCGCTGCTCGCCGCGCTCCCCGCGGCGGCGAAGTCGATCAGCGGCACGCGCAAGGCCGACCGGCTGCTCGGCACGTCGCGCGCGGACCGGATCCTCGGCTTCCGCGGGAACGACCGGATCCTCGCCGGCGGCGGGAACGACCGCGTCTTCGCCCACGGCGGCAGGGATCGCGTCCTCGGCAACGCCGGCAACGACCGGCTCAACGGCGGCAAGGGCGACGACCACCTCGAGGGCAACGACGGCTCCGACCACGTCTTCGGCACCGGCGGGCGCGACGACATCCTCGGCGACGCCGGCGACGACCGCCTCAACGGCGGGGCGGCGAACGACAAGATCGACGGCGGCGCCGACGACGACCTGCTGTTCGGCTTCGGCGGCAACGACACGCTGCTGGGCGGCGCGGCGAACGACGAGCTGCTCGGCGACGCCGGCGACGACCGCCTCGAGGGCGGCGACGGCGACGACGGCCTGGAGGGCGGCGCCGGCAACGACGTCCTCGTCGGGGGCCCCGGCGTCGACACCTTCGGCATCGCGCCGAACCCGCGCGACGCGCCCGACCGGCGTCCCGAGGACCGCTACGGCGGCGAGGGCGACGACCGCATCGAGGCGCGCGACGGCGAGGAGGACACGATCAACTGCGGCCCCGGCAACGACACCGCGATCGTCGACGCGGTGGAGGAGGGCGTGTACGACTGCGAGGAGGTGGTCGAGCCGTGAGCGGCTGGCCCGAGCGATCCAGGTTGAAGGTGAAGGGCGCCGGCGAGCTGGCGGACGGCGAGGCGCTCGAGCGGCTCGAGGCCGACGCGCCCGGCGAGGGGCTGCGCCGCCGCGAGTTCCTCGCGCGCACCGCCGCGGCCGCGGGGGGCATCGGCCTCGCGAACGTGCTCCCGACGCAGCACCTCGTCGCCGAGGCGGCCAAGCGCCAGCGCACGAAGCTGCCGTCGCCGAAGGACCTGCCGATCGACACCTTCGTCGTCCTGATGATGGAGAACCGCTCGTTCGACCACTACTTCGGCTGGCGCGACGACGCCGACGCCAAGAACGCCGGCCTCCAGTACCCCGACAAGGACGGCAAGCTCCTGCCGACCTACCGCCTCACGCCCGACTTCCAGGGCTGCGACCACCCGGACCCCGACCACGGCTGGGACGGCGGGCGCTGGCAGTACAACGGCGGGCGCAACGACCGCTTCGTCATGGGCAACGCGGAGGGCACCGGCAGCGACGAGTTCGCGATCGGCTACTACCTCCAGGAGGACCTGCCGTTCATGGCGCCGGCCTCCAAGGAGTTCCTCACCCACGACCGCTTCTTCTGCTCGATCCTCTCCTCGACGTACCCGAACCGCCACTACATGTGGGGCGCGCAGGCCGGCGGGGTGCGGACGAACGAGATCCCGGCCGAGACGCTCGGCTACCAGTGGGAGACGATCTTCGACCGCGCGCTCAGCAAGAACGTCACCGCCAAGTACTTCAACTCCGACCTGCCGTTCGCCGCGCTGTACGGCACGCGCGGGGTGGGGTGGACCGAGAACATCCAGGACTACTACGCCCGCGCGGCGAGCGGCACGCTGCCGAACATCTCCTACGTCGACCCGCCGTTCCGCGACGGCGGCGGGGGCAACGGCGTCTCGGCCGACGACCACCCGCACGGCGACATCCGCCTCGGCCAGGCGTTCATGTCCGACGTCGTGCACGCGTTCATGGAGTCGCCGCAGTGGAGGCGGGGCGCGCTCTTCATCGTGTACGACGAGTGGGGCGGCTTCTTCGACCACGTCCCGCCGCCGCGCACGCCCGACGACCGCCAGAGCGCCAAGCCGGAGGACGACTGGGGCCAGATGGGCTTCCGGATCCCGGCGGTGACCATCAGCCCGTTCGTCAAGCGCGGCGCGGTGTCGCACGCGACGCTCGGCTTCGAGTCGATCCTCAAGCTGATCTCCTACCGGTTCGCGCTCGGCCACCTGAACAAGCGCCACCGCTACGCCTACAACATCGGCCGCGCGATGGAGTGGCAGCGCCCGAACTTCGAGCCGCCCTCGCTGCCCGACCCGGGCGTCGTCGCGACGGCGCCGTGCCAGGTCGGCGGCGACCCGGGCTTCCCGGACCCCACCCGGCCGAAGGAGCACGACCTCGTCAGCCTCGAGTCGAGCGGCTATCTCGACCGGCTGGGCTTCGAGGTGCCGGACGCGACGTTCGAGAGCCTGTTCCGCCAGCCGCACACGGTGCGCAGCGCGAGCGGGAAGTAGGTGCACGACTGGATCGCCGCCGAGACGGCGCGCATCGCGCAGGCCGCACCCGAGCAGCTCAAGCGGCTCGTCGACGTCTCCTCGCCCTCCGGCGACCTCGCGGGGGCGGAGGCGGCGATCGCCGTGGTGCGGACGATGCTGCCCGACGGCGCCGAGATCGAGCGCCTGCCGTGCTCGACGCCGGGCCACGCCGACGACTTCCTGGCGCGCGTGCGGGGGACCGGGGACCGGAGGATCGTCCTCGTCGGCCACCTCGACACCGTCATCCCGCACCAGGCCCACAAGCCGCTGACGCCCGACGGCGACCACCTCGTCGGCTCGGGCACGGTGGACATGAAGGGCGGCGACGTCATCGCCGCGGGCCTGCTCCGCGCGCTCGCCGAGGGGGAGGGCGCGCCGCCGTTCGCCGAGGTCGTCCTGCTGCTCGTCAACGACGAGGAGTGGCGGATGGTCCCCTTCGCCCACCTCGATCGATTCGCCGGGTTCGACGCCTGCCTGTGCTTCGAGGCCGGCCAGCTGGGGCCGGACGGGGAGGAGGCGGTCGTCGTCAAGCGCAAGGCGGCGGGGACGCTGCGCGTCCGCGCGCACGGCAAGGAGGCGCACTCCGGCAGCGCGCCGGACACCGGCGTCAGCGCGCTGCTCGCCCTGGCCGTGGCGGCCCAGGCGATCGCGGCGACGCACGACCCCCAGAGCGCGGACGCCCTCACCGCGGTGCCGACGATCATCCGCTCCGGCGACTCGTTCAACGTCGTCCCCGCCCGGGGCGAGGTCATCTCCGACCTGCGCGCCCACACCTCCGACGCGTTCGACCGCGTGATCGCGGCCATCCCCGAACAGGTCGGCGGGGCCCGGCTGGAGCCCCAGCTGCTGCGCCGCTGGCCGGGGATGGACGCGCGCGAGGCGGCGGCGCCCGCGCTGCGCCGGGCGAGCGAGCTGCTCGGCGGCGCGCCCCTCCATCCCGGCGCGCGCGGCGGCGCGAGCGACGCCAGCCACCTCGCGGGAGCCATCCCGCTCACCGTCGACGGCCTCGGCCCCCGCGGCGGCGGCGCGCACGCGCCCCACGAGTTCGTCCAGACGGCGTCGATCGAGAAGCGGGCGCGGATCGCGCTCGCGGTCGCGGCGGCCGCGCTCGGATCGTGACACGCTCGGCCGGGTCGAGCACGGCGCCTTCGACTGCGTGGTCGAGGGCGCCGGCTGAGCTGCTAGTCGAGGACGGCGTTCGCGTCGATCGGGGTGACCGGCGGACGCAGCCCCGACAGCAGGCGGTTGATGCGGTCGAGCGCGAGCTCGGTCGCACGCCCCGTCACGCCGTCGCGCTCGATGTCCTCGAGCCACGCGATCTCAGCCGCCACCGCGATCATCGCCGCGTTCAGCTGCTCGTCCTCGCCACCGGTCGCGGGGAGCGCGGCGAGGCGCCGGCTGACTGCGTCGAGCTCGCGGCGGGCGTCCGCGGCGGCCGAAGCCTCGCGGCTCCGGTCGGCGCTGCGCTCGAGGGTCCCGAAGCTGCGCGACAGCGAGACGTTCGCGTCGCCGAAGTCGCCGAGCGCGGTGCGGTACCCGTCGTCGAAGCTCTGCCCGGCCGAGCCTAGAAGGAGCACGGCTGTGATCGTGCCCGCGACGGCAAGCAGACCGGCCACGCCGGCGACGATCGCCCAGGGCGGCCGCTTGCCCGATCGGAGCGGGGCGGCCTGCGCGGGCTGGCGGCCGGGCTCGTAGGCCGCGGGGGGGACGGTGCCCGGCGGCATCATGACGGGCGGCAGCGTCTTCGTAGCCGGCTTTGCCGACACGGCCGGGACCGGGGGCGCGGCGGGGGCGGCGGCGGCCGGAGCGTCCGGGAACGCCGCCCCGCAGTTCGCGCAGAAGCGCTCGTCCGCCTGGCGCGCAGCTGCGCAGCTCGGACAGAAGCGAGCGGTGGATGCGACGCTCATCGTCGACGTCCCGCCATCGTTCAGTCGAAGAACACCGAGGCGTTGTTGCCGCCGCGGCACGCCGTCAGGGCACCCGCGGGCGAGCACGTCATCGTGTACCTCTGGCCGGTCACGGGGCTGTACACGCTGACGACCGAGTCGCCTCCGCTCTCGTTGTACGCGTCGCGCACGTTGCGCGCGAACGGACAGGACGTGTTCGGTCCGACCGTGAGCCCGCCGCCGCACGCGGTCGATCCGCCGGCCGCGGTCGGCGGCGGCGGGGGCGTCGACGACGGCGTCGTCTGCGCGTTCTCGCGGTTGCGCCTGCGGATCGCGTCGAGCTTGCGCTTGAGGCGCTCCTTCTCCGCTTCCTGACGGCGGAGCTGGTCGTCGAGCTCGCGCTGGCGGTTCGCCTCATCCCGTGCGGAGGCCAGCCGCTGGTCCTGGGTCGCCTGCGAGGCCTCGTCGTCGCCGCAGCCGGTGGCGCCGAGCAGCACCGCGAGACCCGCGAGCAGCGGGAGTGACCGGTAAAAGAGGCGCATCGGCGCGAACCTAGGGTCCCTCCCCCATGCCCGTCCATCGTCCATCCGTCCAGATCACTCAGCGATGGCTCTGCGACGGATGCCTCCCGACGCACCTTTGTCCGTCGTGCTGCGTAGGCTCATATCCGGATGACACGGCGGAACGCCATCCTGATGCTCTTCGCGGCGGCCGCGACCCTGGCCTTGGCGGGCTGCGGCGACGACCCGCCTGCGCCTCAGCCCGACGAGCGGGCTGCCGTCACCGACCACCTCGCCGACCAGGTCGAGCAGAACCAGTCGGAGCTCGACAACCTCGAGAAGCAGCTCGCCGCCGAGGAGCAGGGTGCGCGCGCTGAGGAGGAACGGAAGGACGCGCGCCCTCGTGATGCGGCGCCGCCGCGTGACGGCACGCTGCTGACCGCAGCCGACAAGGCGAGCTTTGGAAAGCTCGTGTCCCGGCTTGGCGGGCGCAGTGGGGTCGCGGTGGCGCCGCTCGGCGTCGGGCAGCGAGTCGAGGAGGCGGGAAGTGTCCGGTCGGGCGTCGCGTGGTCCACGATCAAGGTCCCGCTCGTCGCGGCGGCTTTCTCGGCAGCGCCCGACGGCACGACTCGGGGGCTCGCGCGACGCGCTATCACGGCGTCAGACAACGCGGCAGCCGAGCAGCTGTGGTCACGGCTCGGCGGCGGGACGCGGGCCGGCCGCGCGGTGCAGCGCCAGCTGGCTGCTGCGGGAGACGCGACGACGCGCGTGCAGACCCAGCGCGTGCGCGCGGGGTTCACGCCGTTCGGGCAGACCGTGTGGCCGTTGCGCGCGCAGGTGCGCTTCATGGCCGGCTTCCCGTGCGTGTCGAACGCGACCGAGATCCTGACGCTCATGGGCAGTGTCATCGCGTCGCAGCGTTGGGGCCTCGGCTCGGTCGGTCGCAAGGCACAGCTGAAGGGGGGCTGGGGACCCGACGCCTCGGGCGCCTACATGGTGCGTCAGGTCGGGGTCCTCGAACTAGGCGCGCACCCCGTCGCGGTCGGCATCATCACGCAGCCCGCCGACGGAAGCTTTGCGACGGGCACGCGCAACGTCAGCGAGATCGCGCGCTGGGTCGAGCAGCACGTCGCGCGGCGCCCGCTGCCGTCCCGCCCGCGCTGCTGATCGGGGAGCGAGGAACCAGGCGCCTTCGACGGCGGCCGGCGATCTCCTGCAACCGGGGCTGCAGGGGTGCCACTCGACCGGCTCTACACTCTCGCCCGCGGCGCCCGCGGTGCCGCCCCGTCCTCCATGACCCGCGTCCGAGTCCTCGTCTTCCTTGCGATCATCCTGGTTCCGGCCGGCGGGTTCGCAACGCTCGCGTGGGCCGACAAGCAGGGCGAGGACGAGATCGCCCACGGCGTCCGCGTGGCCGGCGTCGACGTCGGCGGGCTGACGGAGCGCGAGGCTATCGAGCGCGTCTACGCGCGTCTGCGCCCCGCGCTCAACCGGTCGGTTCGCGTCCGCGTCGGCAAGCGCCGGTTCGCGCTCTCGGCGCGCCGCGCGAAGGTGCGGCTGGGTCTCGACGACGCGGTCCGTCGCGCGCACGAGGCGGGGCGCGGGGGCAACGTGTTGCAGCGCGGATGGCGACGGATCACCGGCGGACGGATCGATCACGACGAGGACGCGCGCATCACGCTCGACAAGCGGGCGGTCTCGGCGTTCGTCGCCCGCATCCACCGCGACGTGTCGCGCCGGCCCGTCGACGCCGCGCTCGAGCTGGGGACGGAGGGAGTCTCCGTGACCGAGGCGAGGCGGGGGCGGCGGCTCGCAGGCGGCGCCGTCCTCGAGCGGAGGCTGCGACGCGTCCTGCTCGACCCGCGTGGGCGCCGCACGCTCATCGCGCGCACCATTCCGATCGAGCCTGAGGTGACCAGGGAGGAGGTCTGGGACGCCAATCCGGTTGTCGTGACCGTCTCCCGATCGGCCAAGTCGGTCCGCGTCTTCCAGCGCGGCAAGCTCGCGCAGACCTACCGCGTCGCCGTGGGTCAGCCGGGCTATCCGACGCCGCTCGGTCGGTACGCCATCCAGTCGATGGTCCGCAACCCCTCGTGGAACGTTCCGACCTCGGACTGGGCGGGCGACCTCGCCGGGCAGACGATCCCCCCGGGCGACCCGCGCAACCCGCTGAAGGCAGCGTTCATCCGCTTCAACGGCGCGGTCGGCTTCCACGGGACGGCGAGCATCGGCTCGCTCGGCACGGCCGCCTCCCACGGGTGCGTCCGGATGAGCCCGGGCGACGTGATGGACCTCTTCGGGCGCGTGAAGGTCGGCACGCCCGTGTTCGTCGGCGACTGACCCCGCGACGGATCCGCCGGCGGCCGCGGCGAGCCGTATGATCGCGCAATGATGCCCGCGCGGATGAGGACCGCCATGTCGAGGTCGCGCCGTGGACTACGGCTGACGGCCGCGACGCTTGCCGTCGCAGCAGCATCGCCGGCGATCGCCGCGGGTGCCGATACGTATGTGGTCCGGGCGCTCGGGGACTCGACGGCCGCCGGCTTCGCGATGAGCGAGATGCTGCCGACGGTCGTCGGGCGCTGCGTCCCGCGCCTGCCCACCGAGCGGTGCGATCACCCACGGCGGGCCTGGCCGGCGATCGTCGCGGCGGAGCTCGGCTCGGCAGACACCGGCGGCCGCCACGTGAGCTTCAAGAACCGTGCGGTCAGCGGCTCCACGCCGGCTGACTGGCTGAGCAGGGAGGAGACGCGCGGCGACGTCTCCGCGCTCGGCCTGCGGCTCGACGCCACGATCGAAGACGACCCCGACCTCGTCCTCCTGACGATGGGAGCCAACGACGTCATCAGCGACCCGCGCTGCGCGGTCCGGATCGCCTGCGTCCTCAAGCGCCGGCTCGAGGAACGGGGGACCAAGCGGAACGTGCGCGAGGTGTTGCGCCGCTTGTCGGACGAGACGTCGGCCCGCATCTACTTCGTCCTGTACTACGTGCCCGACATCGACATCGGGGGCGTCATCCCCGAGCTCAACGCGACGCTGCGCGGTGCCGCGCGCGGGGTGCCGCGCGTCCACGTGGTGACGCCGCCCTCGTTCGCCGGCCACGGGTGCATCCGGCGGAGCCGCGGAACGTGGCTCCTGAGCCCCCTGCACGACGCCTGCATCCATCCGAACGCGGCTGGCTACCGCGCGATCGCGCGATCGGTGCTCGAAGCCATACGAGGGTGATCGCGCGGCTGTGCGCGGGGGTCGCGGTCGCCGCGCTCGCGCTGGCAGCCGGCTGCGGGGGTGACGAGCCTTCGGACGCGGTGCAGGGCCAGCGGCTCGCGGCCGCGCGGGCCGAGGCACTGCGCCAGCAGGCGCGCGACGAGCGGACGGCGCGGCAGACCGCGGAACGCCCGCGTCCCGTGCGTAGTCGCGACTGCGGCTCCTACCTCGCGCAGGGTCCGACCGGGCCGTTCCGAGCCACCGAGATCACCGCTGCCGGCGTCCCGTGCGACGAGGCCCGCGACCTGATCGACAGCGGCCCGACTGGCCGGGCCTCGTCCGGCTGGACGTGCCCGGTCACCGGCTATCGCTACTACACCTCCTGCACGCGCGGGAAGAGACGCGTAGCGTGGAGCATCCCGCGCGGCGACACGCCAGCGGTGGCGACGCAGGTCGACTGCGGCAGCTACGGCCGCGCCACGAGCATCCGCGCCACCAACGTCGACTGCTCGGTCGCTCAGACGGTCGTCGCGGCCGGCGCGGCGCAACGCGCTGCGGAGGGCTGGACGTGTCCAGTCACCGGGGACGACTTCAACACCGCGTGCACCCGCGGGCCGCAGCGGATCTCGTGGGCCATCCCCGGCGGAGACGATCCGGAGGAGGGGGCGGGCGGCCGGTGTGGATCGTTCGACGTCGACGATCCCGGCGGTGGGACGATGACCGTCACGGACGTCGAGGCGACGGGCGTGAGCTGCGACGCGGCGCGCTCGATGATCTCCGCCGGGCCAGCCGGCCGAGCGTCCGCCGGATGGGACTGCCCTGTGACCGGCGACGAGACGTTCACACGTTGCACGCGTGGCACCGAGAGCGTGGAGTGGACGATCCCGGCCGTCGACGACGGCTGATCGCGCGCCGCCCGATCAGTACAGCTCGGGCAATCCGCGATACCGCGGGAGCACCCAGCCGTGACCGCTGCGACTCTCGCACTCCAGCGGTCCGGCGTTCGTGCAGGAGAAGGCGCCGGCGGACATTCGGCCCCCCGCCGGGAGGAGTCGCGCGCCACCGGGGACGTTCCCCCTGTTGGCGCTCTCGTCGGCGGGGACCCTGAAGGGCGCCGCCGCGGCGGGGAGCACGATGGTGTAGCCGTCGTTCGGCGTCCAGCAGTAGAGGCGGCTCGGTTGCGCGCGGCAGATCGCCGCCGGCAAGCTCTCTCCCGGATCGGCGCCGGTCTGGAACAGCCGCCAGCGCTGCACTCGCGTCGCTCGGGTCCGGGGTGGCGCGGGCTTCGGATCGTCGCCGGAGTCGCGCTCGGTGGTGCTCGTCGCCGACGCGCTCGCGGGGGTGGTGGCGGTGGGGGAGTCGTCGTCCTTCAGCGTGAGGTAGGCCACAGCCGCGAGCACCACGATGAGCGCGACGCCGGCGACCCCGAGCGCGAACACGACAAGCAGGCTGTCGCGCTGGCCGGAGGGCGGCTCCGTGCTCATGCGCAGCGGCGCGGCAGCTGACCGCCCGCCTTCGGCGCGCCGGTCGCGCCCACGATGCGCGACGCGACCCGCTTGAGGAGTTCGTGCCCCGCCTGCTCGCTCGACGGCTCCGTCATCGCCGCAACGACGTAGCCGTCGTCGCCGCGGCCGAGGACCCCGATCTGCGACACGGTCCAGCCGCTGGACCCGGCTCCCCAGCCTCCCTTGACGAACAGCCGGTCGGCCGGGAGCGCGTCGAAGAACCCCCATCGCCCGACGGAGACGTCGTGCATGTGCTGGAGGATCAGCCGAGCGTGGTCCGCCGCGATCGGCAGGCAGCCGTTCGCCAGGGCGCGGAAGAACGTCGCGGCCGACGCGGGCGTCCAGCGCGACTCGCCGAACGCGATGCTGTCGATCGAAGGATCTATCTGCGTCGGCAGCCCCGTGATGGACGCGCCGCCGACCTGCAGCATCTTCACGAGCTGCGCGTTCGCGCCGTCGACGCCGTCCTCCTTGATCATCTGCTGATAGAGGTGGCGGGGGCCCTCGTTGCTCGACTGCTCGATGCCGATGCTGATGTCCTGCTGGTTCGCGGCGCTCGGCTGCGGATGGCTACGCAGGAACGCCGCGATGACCGGGACCTTCATCGTGCTCCACGCCTGGAAGTCGCCGACGTCGCCGGCCGTGCGGACGCGTCCGCCTTCGAGCGGTGCGATGGCGACACCGATGCGCACGCCCGCGTCCTCCGCGAACTTGTTCGCCTCGTCGATGCCGCCGGCGATGCCGCGTGGCTTGTCCTTCGCCGGGGTCTTCTTCGCGTCCCCCTCGCTCTCGGGCCCATCCTCGCCGCCGCGATCACCCTGATCGTCGAACGCGTCCTCCTTCGGCTTCTTGCCGGTCGTTGCGGTCGTGGCCGGGGTGCCCTGGGCCTGGTTGCCCCCGCCGTTGTCGTCCCCGCCGCCGGCGAGGGCGGCGCCGCCGGTCAGCCCCAGCAGCGCACCCAGCAGCAGCGCGACCACGGCCGGCAAGGGGCGGGACAGCACGATCCGCAGGTCGCGATCGAAGTTGCCCTGCGGTCTCAGCATGGCGTCGACCTCGACTGGAGAACGCCGGACCCGCTCGTCGGACGGTCCGGATGGCCGGTGGAGCCGAGGTCGTAGCGCCATCCGCCGTTCTCGAACACGGCCCAGGTGGTGCCGCTGTAGCAGCCACCGTTGCGCTTGGGGATGGAAAGCTCGATCGTGGCCTCGCCGGTGTCGGGGTCGACGCTGACGAGCCGAACGGTCGTCGACGAGGCGAGGATCTGGCCCTCCAGTTCGTACCGGAACTGCGAGCGGTACTTCGCGACGCCGTCGGGCAGTCCCTGAGCTGCGGCCTCCGCGCGCTTCTGGCTGCGCTTCGCGCGCGAGAGCGTCTGGTACGCCACCCGCCACTGGCCACGGTTGATCGCGATGTGGTGCCGCTTGAGCGTACGCTCGATCGCGCTCTCGATCTGACGGTCGCTGGCGCCGTCTGGGTCGCCGACGCGCGCCATTCGCGCCTGGTCGGCCTTCTCGCGTTCGCGGCGGTCATCCGCGGCGGTCGTCGCCGTGGTCGACGTCGTCGAGGTGACGGCGGCGGCTGCAGGGGCCGGAGACCCGCCCTCGTCATCGCCGCGCGTGGCGACGAGCGCGACGGCGATGCCGGCGGCGGCGAGCGCGAGGAGGCACGCCGCGACGACGGCGACGAGCGTGGTCCTGCGACCGGCCGAGGAGCCGACGGAAGCCGGCGGGGCGGCCGCGCCGGTCGTCGCCGGGGCGGGCGCAGCCGGGGCGGGCGGCGCGGCAGCGGGCGTCGCCTTGCGCGGGCCGCCGGCGCATCCCGCGACGGCACAGCCGCCATTCTCGGTCCAGCAGTCGGGGTGGTGCAGCGTGCTGCACTCGGTGCACAGGGAGGCGGGCTGACCTTCGACGAGCGCGCTGTGGCAGTACGGGCAGGCGTACCCAGCACGGTCTGCGGCGACGGTGGCCGACCTGGCTTCGCGGTGCTCGGGCAGCGGGGCGCCGCAGGACACGCAGAACCGCGACTTGTCGTCGTTCTCGGCCGCGCAGGCCGGGCACCTCACGGGACGACCTGCCCGTCGCAGGCGCCGATCTGCGCGCACTGCGACGCGTCGGAGTCGTCGGACGGCGGTACGGCGCCCTCGTCGAACTGCCCGCCCTGGCCCTGCTGCTGCTTGCGCCGGCGCGCGTCCTCCTCCGCCTGCAGCTGTCGCTCGAGCTCGGCCGCCCGCTGCGCCTCGCTCTGCTGCGACGTTCCGGAGGAGGACGGCGACTGGGGTCGCTCCGTGTCCGAGCTCCCGCCGCCACCGCCCGCGAGCGCGAGGGCGACCAGCAGGCCGAGCATGAGGCCGAGCGCTCCGGGCAGCAGGTACCCGAGCAGCGGGTAGCCGCGGTCACCGCGTGCGGGGGCGGGGACCGACCGCTGCGGCTGCGGCTGCGGCTGCGGCTGCTGCGGCGGCGGCGGCGGTGCGGCACGCGGGACGCGCCGGTGGCGTCGCCCGACTCCGCGCTGTCGTTCGTCCGCGCGCGCGCGCGCCTCACGGGTCCCGGTGTACAAGGTCTCGCCCTGCTGGAAGAGCACGAGCTCGCCGTCGTGCCACCCGAAGATCCCCTCGAGCCCCTGCTGCGGATCGACGACGTACGCGATGCTCGACTCGTCCGCGAAGAAGTTGCGATGGATGAACTCGTCGTGGTCAGAGAGGAAGATCCCGTGGCCGGGGTGCGAGTGGTACCACCCGACGATCTCCTCGTGGGGGTGCTCTGCCTCCATGATCTCGTGGACCCGGGCCCAGGCCTCGTGCGTGAACGTCAGGCGGGTGAGGTCCCCCTCGGCTTCCAGCGCGGGCACCGACGACCTGATGAGCGCGGGCTCGCCGGGCTGGCGATGCCCGACGAGCACGCCGCCCACCTCGCGGTCATCGGCGGCGAAGACGTGGTCGTAGATCGCCATCCGCGTCCGTCGGCTCATGCCGGCCACGTAGACCTCAGGCACGGACGAGCGCCTCCTCGACGACGTAGTGGTGGCGCCGCTCGCCGCTCCGGGCGGTCAGCACGTCCCCGAGCGGTATGCCGACCTCCTCGAGTGTCTTCTCCGAGAGGACCGGCGTGTCCGCGTCGACTTGATGCCGCGCGTCGAGGGTCCGCTCCTCGCTGCACCGCGGGCAGCTCGCCGCGCCCGCGGCAAGCTCCTCGAGTGGGCGGCACACCACCGTCTCGAGCGCGCAGGCGGGGCACGTCATGGTGACCACCAGCTCCAGCTCGAGGTCGAGCACGGCTCCCTCGCCGAGGACGTCGACCGCGTCGGCGAGGACGTCGCCGAACCGCGTCCGGTGGGCGATCGAGCGCGATCGCTCGAGGTCATAGGTGTCGTGGCTCATGCACAACTCGTCCCGCGCGTACGTCACGACATAGGAATCGTGCGTCAGTCCGTTGTACACGAAGCCTCGGCCGGCGAACGTGTACGGGATGGTCTCGCGGTGCAGCAGCTTCACGGTTTCCTGCGCCTGGATGCCGGCGATGACACTCGAGGTCGTGGCGGTCGTCGGGACGTGCCCGCCCTGCATCTGCTCACGCGTGAGGAGCGAGCACGCCCGGCGGGCGGCGAGCAGTCGCCGGTCTTGCTCGTTCATCGTGCACTCGTAACAGGCGGACTCGGGGGGCACGAAGGTCCGGGCGACGCCGAGCAGGCCCTCGATCGCGCCGTCGATCCACGGCGTGCTCGTCTTCCAGCACGCCTGGTTGGCATGCAGGCGGGCCTCGCGGTTGTCGAGTCCGCCCACGACCACGTCGGCGTCGCGGTACGCCGAGAGGCCGAGCGTGAGGCGGAGGTCTCCATCGACGCCGACGACGTCGATCTGCGGGTTCAGCTCGCGCGCGCCGGCAGCGACGACCGAGGCCTTCGGCATGCCCTCGTGCTCCTCGCGGAAAAAGAGGCACCGCGACAGGTTGGAGTTCTCGACGCGATCGAGATCGGCGACGACGATCGTCCCGACGCCGAGCAGCGCGAGGTTCTTGACGATCTCGTTTCCGAGCGCGCCCGCCCCGAGGACCAGGACGCGCGCGTTGCCGAGCAGCGACTGGTCCCACCACGTGATCAGCTCCTGCCGGTCGTACCGGCCGTCGGACTGCGCGAGGTCGATGTTCAGGCGGTCGGACGCCGCCACGTCAGCCTGCGGTGATCTCCGCGACGAGGCGGACGACGTCGCCGTCACGCACGCCGGCTTGGGCCAGCGTCTCGTTGTCGCCGATCTGCCGCCCCGACTGCTTGTGATGGAACTTGTACGAGAGCGGCTGCCCGTCGGGGCCGAACGTCGGTAGCTCCATCAACTCGACGAGCTTTGCGACGACACGTCCCGCCGCGGTGTTCGGGGGGACGGTTGCCTCCTCGCTCTTGCTGCCCGTGGCGTCGACGACGGTGATGTCCATGTGCCTCTGATCCTCCGGGGGTCTGGTTCAGGCCGCGGTGCCGCCGGCAGCGCTGCCGATGCTGATCTCGACATCGGGAGCGCCGAGCTCGACCGAGCCGACGGGGAAGAGGTACGGGTGCTGCTGCGCGTAGTACGCAGCGACCGCGTTCAACGGGCTCTGGATGTTGAAGTTCCGGTACTGGATCATGTCGCCGATCTCCGCGATCACGTCGGTCAGCGAGTGGCCGGCGGACCAGTGATCCGCGATGCAGTAGTGGCCCGCGACGTTGGGATGGAACACCGGCGTGACGGCCACGCAGTACGGCTGGTCGCGGGGATAGCCCAGCGGAAGGCGGATCTCGACCGCGTGCTCCTCGACGGGGACGGGGACGTCGCCGCGCAGCGTCAGGCCGCGCAGCCTGTACGTCACCCGGTAGATCTCGGGCGGGAGCGGCCCGAGCGGCTCCACCGTCACCCGGTCGTGTCCGGAGTAGGTCGCGCGGATCGATTCGTAGTCCGCCATCAGGCGTCTGCTCCGGGGGCTGATCATCGTCGTCCGAGCGTAGCCATGGTGTTGTACGGAAAGCAAGTGCACTAGTGATCGAACAAACGTCGATGCACTACAAGCGTGAGGATCGCGAGGTGCGCCAGGGCGAGCGCGAGCAAGCCGAGCATGTAGACGCCCGGCGCCGCCGACGCGAAGTCCTCGCCGTAGCGGCTGACCCGACTGAACACCGGATCCGCCGCGATCCGCACGTCGAGGTCGAAGGCAGACGCGGACCCGTCATACCCCCAGCGGGCGATCGCGCCGTAGGACAGCCACTGGAGGAGGGGGTTCATCGACGCGATCGGCACCAGCGCCCCGCCGTAGAGGAGCTGCGGTATGAGCAGTAGCGGGACGAAGCTCGAGGCCTGGTCCTGCGTGGAGACGAGCGACGACACGATCAGGCCGGTGAGCACCGCGACCCATGCGGAGAGGACCAGGATCGCCACGAGCGACGCGAGCGCCGAGGGGCTCTCGCCGGACGGTCTGAGCAGCAGCACCAGCAGCGCGAGCCCGATCGCCTGCCCGGTGGCCAGGCCGAGCAGCAGCACGAGCTTCGAGGTCAGGTACGCCGACAGGCGCACGCCCACGGCCGCCTCTCGCGCGGCGATCGCCGACTCCTTCACGATCTCCCGGGCCGCCAGGATGGAGCCGAGCCAGACGCTCGTCGTGACCAGCATGAAGAGAAGCTGCCCCGCCTGGTTCGACTGCCGTACGTCGGTCAGGACGTCCAGCTGGAAGAGCAGCGCGATCGCGATCGCGAGGACCGGGACCTGCGCGAGGAGGATCGTCAGGTTGCGACGGTCGCGGACGAGCAGCTTCGCGTAACGGTGGGTAAGGACCGCTGCCTGCGCCAGAGGGTGCCGGCGCGGCGGAGCGTTCGCCCCCGCTGTGAGCGGCGAGCTCAGGAGCGCGCCGGCCGCGGCCACGCGCTCCGGCTGCTGCTCGAAGCGCGCCTGCCACTCCGCCGCGGGTCGCTGCTCGAGCGCTGGATGGAGATCGCCGAGGTCGGACACGCCGAAGAAGCTGCGCGCCTCCGCGGGGGTGCCGTGGAAGACGAGCACGCCGCCCGATGCGAGCACCGCGATGCGATCGCACATGTCGAGATCGCGTGTTGCGTGCGTGACGAGCACGACGGTGCGTGAGCCGTCGGCCAGGCGGCGCAAGAGCTTCATCATCCGCCGCTGCAGATGCGGGTCGAGTGCGGACGTCGGCTCGTCGAGACAGAGGACCGGCGGGTCGCTCAGGAGCTCCGTCGCCACGCCGACTCGCTTGCGCTGACCGCCGGAGAGCAGGTCGATGCGCGTGTGCGCGTGCGGCATGAGGCCGAGCTCCGCGATGACCTCGGCGACGCGCGCCTCGATGCGCGCCTCGTCGGCGTCGGCCGGCAGGCGCAGGTGGGCGGCGAAGCGCAGCGCCTCCACGACGGTGAGCGCGCCGTGGACGATGTCGTCCTGGGGCACATAGCCCACGTCGAGCGTACGGACGGTCACGTCCTCGCCGCTGAGCGTGGCCATGCCGAACGTCGGGCGCTCGATCCCGGCGAGGGCGCGGAGCAGCGTGCTCTTGCCGGCGCCGGACTCGCCGATGACCGCTACGAGCTGCCCGGGGTCGACGGCGAACACGGTCGGCTGCAGGATCCGCTTCTGCCCCGCGTCGACCGTCACGCCTCGGGACTCGAGCCGCAGGCCGCCGCGCTCGAACGGTACGAGCGTCGCGCCGTCGAAGACCAGCCGGAAGGGGCCGATCCCGACCTCGGACCCCGTCACGAGCAAGCAGCGCTCGACGTGCTGTCCGTTGATCCGCGTTCCGGTCGACGTACCCAGATCGCGCAGCTCGATGCCGGCCGGCGTACGGACGACCTCGGCGTGGTGCGCTGAGACCATCGCGTGCGAGAGCACGATCTCGTTGCCGGGGTCGCTGCCGACCCGCACCCGCCGCAGCGTCACCTCCGCGTCGGGCTCGTCCTCAGGCGCGTCGAGGCGAGGGAGGTCGACCTCGTGGCCGGTGAGGAAGCGGCTCGTGTGCCGCCCAGCAGTGATCGCGTCGCCCGTCTGCAGGACGTGTTCGCCTTCCTCGACGGCCTCTCCGTTGAGGAGCGTGCCCGCGGCGGCCGAGACTATCGTCGTCTCACCGCCCGAGTGCCTCAGCTCGAACTGCAGCGGCGCGATGTCGTCCGTCCCATTGAGGACGAGGTCGGCTCCGGGGTCGCGGCCCGCGACGAGCCGGCCGTTGCGCAGCGGGAGCCGCCGGCCTTCGTACAGGAGCGCGGGCGTTCGCAGCCGGATCGTCTCGACCGGCTCGCGCGAGTGCAGGCGGATTTCGACGTCGTCGCTCACGAGACGCCCTCTCGCAGCCGGCCGACGCGCTCGCCCGCACGGCGCAGCGCGCCGATCCTCACGCGGCCCGCGCCTACGGCGGCCGCGATCGCCCTGCGAGCGCGTCCGGCCTCGCCGGCGTCGCTCTCCACGACGACGAGGTCGACGCCCCGCCTGAGCCGGGAAGGAGCGTCGCCCGCCCGCGCCGGTGAGAGATCCAGGACGACGCCGTCGAACCCGACGCGCTCCCGCACCTCGCGCTCCACCGCCGCCGGCCCCGGGGCGAGCACGACGAGCGCCGCGCCCGAGGCCAGGCAGCGCCGGTACGGCTCGAGCGCGTCCTCGGTCGCGGTGCCCGACGCGGGGAGATGCTTGAGTGCCGGGACGACCCCGCCGGCGCGCAGACCGTTGGCGAACTCGCACGCGAGATCAGCCACGTCCTCCGACGTCCGTCCCCAACTCGCCGAGGCCGGTCCGGCGCCCGGCATCCCGGGCAGGTCGAGCGAGGGAGCGAGGTCGACGTTGACCCCGAGCTCGCGCAGCTGCGATCCGGCATCGGCGCCCTCTTCGCGCGCGGTCGCGAATGCGTCGTCGTCGTCGGCGATCGCCGCCGGGGCCCGTCTCGGCCCGATCGAACCGAAGGCGCGGCGCGCCCCGCCCTCCTGCTCGGCGAGCACGAGGAGTGGTGGCCGGCCACCCGCCTGCGCCGCCCGCTGCAACGCGGCCGTCGTCTCGTGCACCTGCGCGCGGGTCTCGATGCTCGCGCCGTCGAGCAGAACGCCCGCGACCGCCCCGTGCTTCACCGCCCGGAGCAGCGCGCCGGGGGGAGCCGGCGAGCGCAGCGTGACGACGACGACTCGCCCCGCGAGTCGCGCCGCCGCCCGCGCGCGCTGCTGAGCTCGCGACGGGCCCGGCGCCCTGGAGCGCTCGGCGCGTGCCGGGTCCGTGGTCACGGGCGCTGCGGCCGGTGGCCGGTCCGGGCTCGAGCCCGCGACGGCAGCGATTGCGCTCAGCGTCCAGTAGGTGAGCACGAGCGAGACGCACGCGACCGTCCCGCCGCGAAGCGCCCCGAGCTGTCGCAGCCCGGCCACGCGCTACGGCGTCCTCGCGGCCAGCACGCCCGCGTCGGCGCCCGCCGCCAGCCAGATCAGCAGCCCGAGGAGGACGCCCACGACCGCGGCGGCGAGCGTGGCCCCGCGCGGCCAGCGCGCCGCGGCCTCCGCCTCGGCCTCGGCTGCGGCGGCGGCCACGCCGGCGGTCGCGACGCCCGCGTCGAGTGGTCCCTGGTGAAGGAGGTGCAGCCCGGCGGGGGACCCGACATAGAGCGCACCCGCGTGAAGCGTCGGGTCGAGGACGAGCAGCACACGGGGTCCGGGGAACCAGCTTTGGTGCGCGAGGATGTCGCCGTGGTGGGCGTCTGTGCCGGCCCCGGGACGGCTCACGTACCAGCCCACGACCTCGGATCCGGCGTAGTGGACGTGCAGCGCCGACTCCACGCGTTGCCACGAGGACGCGTCGAGGATCGGACGGCGTGAGTCGCCGAGGGCGATGGCGCCCACGACGTCCATCGGTGCGCTCGCGCTGGGAAGGCGGCCGACGAGGACACCGGCCGCCGAGCCACCGGCCGCCGCGCCGCAGGCGTGCGCGTAGAGGGCCTCGACGACCCCCGGTCGCCAGCCGGGGGCCGTCGCCATCCGATCAGCAGACGTAGATGTGCGTGCCGGGCGTGTAGCACGTGCCGCGCTCGAAACCTGAGCGCTCGCCCGCCTCGCGCCCCTGCTGGTAGCCCTCGTTGCGCCCCTGGCTCACGCCCTCCTGACGGCCTTCCATCCGCCCGCGGGCCTCGCCGCGGCGCTCGGCGCGCAGGACGCGTGCCTCGAGCTTGCGCTGGAAGTCACGGCGCATGTCGCGCTCGACCGACGCAAGCTCCTGCTGGTGCTGGCTCGTCAGCTGCTGTGACTGCTCCGCGAGACGCTGGTCGATCTCCGGATCGGAGGCCCGCGTGCTCTGACCCCCGAAGAAGCTCGCGACGCCGACAACGAGGACGGCGATGACCGCGAGCACGATCGCGAGCGGGCCGAGGGCGCCGCGAGCGGCCGGCACGGGTGGCGGGATCATCGGCGGTCCCGCGGGGGGCGGCATGATCGTGCCGCCCCCGTTCAACAGCGGCGGCGGCGCCTGGACCACAGGGCCCGCCACGAGCGTGGGCTGATCGGAAGCTAGGTCTTCTTCGGTGATGATCCTTCGGGCCATGGCGGCACCTCCTGCGATCACCCTATGGACCTCGCCCGCGGCGGCGCAACTGCCCGCTATACGACATTCGTCCAAACCCACCACGCCCTGCTTCAGCCCGGTTAGCGTCGCCCCTATCCCCATGCCCCGGATTACGGGCTGGTGGAGAAGGTTCCATGACCACAGCGCTCGCGAACTTCTGCCCATCGTGCGGGACCGCCCGCCTGGAGACAGGCCGGTTCTGCGGCACCTGCGGCGGGGAGCTCCCCGAGCTCGTCGCGACCGCGGCACCCTCTGAAGCCACGCCCGCGGACCCGGGCGAGGCCGCGCCCGCGCCCGGCCGCCGGCCCGATGGCCGGCTCGTGGTCTCGTTCGACGACCCGCCTGACGACGCGATCGTGCCGGACGCGCCCGTGCAGGCCGCGCCGCTGCCGCGTGCGGTGTTCATCCCTGCACCGACCCCCGCTCCCTCCCGCGCCCTCGCCCCCGAGCCGGCCTCGGTACCCGCGCCGCCGCCGATCGCTCCGGCGCCGGCTGTCGACGTGCGGGCAACCGCGCCGGCGCCGATCCTCGCGCTGCCGGCCGGCGGCGCCCGTTGGGCCGCGCCGGCCGCGCTGGGGGCCGTGGTCGCGCTGGTCGCGGCGCTGCTGCCGCTCGCGCTGCTCTTCGGCGCCGCGGGCGACGCTGGTGCCGCCATTCCGGCCCTCGGCTTCGCTCTCGGAGCGTCCCTCGTGGCGAGCGCCGACATCGCCGACCTACCGCTCCTCGGGACCGCCTCCGGCAGCGCCACCCTGCATCTCCCGCTGACGACGCTCACCGTCGTCCCGCTCGTCGCGCTGGCGCTGGGAGGCTGGGCCGCGGCCGACCGTGCCCGGGCCGCGTCCGTGCGCGACGCCCTGATCGCCGGGGCTGCCGTCGGCCCGGCGTTCGGCGTCCTCGCCGCGCTCGCGAACGCGTTGGGATCGGACGTGCACGCGGAGATCCTCGGAACCCTGCTCTGGGGCACCGCATGGGGAACGGTCGCGGGCGGCTTCGGCGGCATGACGCGTGTACTGGGGCGCCGTGCGCCGGCGGCCGTCGCCGAGCGCGCCCAGGGCCGTTTCGGCGTGCCCGCTCTCGACCTCGCGGCCGCGGCGGGTTGGGCGCTCGCGCGGGCCGCGTCCGCGCTCGCGGGCGTGATCGCCGTCTACCTGCTGCTCTGGTTCGGAGCCTTCGCCGTCGACGAGCAGGCCATGACTCCCCTCGTGGCGGCGCTCATGCTCCTCGCCGTCGGGCTTGTGGGCGAGCCCCTCCTCCGTCGCGCCGGCCCCGGGTCGGGCGCCGTGGCAGCGGTGCTGCTCGGCGTCGCCGCGCTCGCGGTGGTGCTGGGCCTCTCCTCGGCGGAGGGCCGCGCCGCTCTTCTGGGCGCGATCCTCCTGCTGCCGACGCTGATCGTCCTGGTCCTCTACTTCTTCCAGGGCGTCGTCTACGAGGTCCACTACGCGGGCAGCGCCTCCTTCTTCGACAGCGTCGATGAGACCGCCGCGTCCTATGGTGCGACGACCGATCCGCGCGTCCTGCTCGGGATGCTCGTCGGGCTGCCCCTGCTCGCGGTGATCGTGGCGGCGCTGATGGAGGGCGGCGCGACGGCAGCGCGACGCCTGGGCGCGACGTCGCGCGGTCAGGCGGCCGCCTACGGCGCCCTCGTCGCGGTTCCGTGGGCGATCGGCCTGCTCGTCGCCCGCGGCGCAGCGACAGTCTCCCTGGAGGGCGACATGCTCGGCTTCAGCGGCGGCCTGCGCCTCGGCCCGGGCGCGCTCAGCACCGTGGTGGGCCCGCTCCTCGTCGGCGCGGGCGCCGGTGCGGCTGGTGCCTGGTGGGCTTCCCGCCGCGCCGCGCGGGGGCTGCAGCCGCGGCCGCCGCTCGCCTGGGTGCTGCGCGCCGCGACCTGGATCCCGCGCCGGACGTGGCGGAGCGTCACGGCGCTCCGGCCTGCCGTCGGCCTCGCCGTCTCCCGAACAACCGCGAACACAGCCCAAGGACCTCGCAGATGACCCAGGACTGCCCGAACTGCGGCCGCAGCGTCGAGAACGTGAGCTTCTGCCCGGGATGCGGCACGCGGGTCGACGCGTCCGAGCCGGTCACGAGCCAGATGCCGCCCGTGGAGACGGACGTCCCCATCGTCGCGCTCAAGCGCAAGAAGCACGCAGTCGCAAGCATCGCGCCCCCGCCACCGCCGCCGGCCGCGCCGCCACCGATGGTGGTCGGGCCGCCGCCGACCAACGGCGGGCTCCCGATGACCCCGCCGCCGGCGGGACCGCCGACGGAGTCGTTCCTGGTCCGTCATCGCTACAAGATCCTCGGCGGGGCGCTCGGCGTCACCGCGCTGGCCGCCGTCATCGTCGTCGTGCTGCTCAGCGGCGGCGGCGACAGTGGGGGCGACAGCGCCGCGACCGCCCTGGCGTCGAGTCGCACCGAGATGCAGCCCGCGCTCGACGAGGCCCGCGCGGCCGAGAAGATCGACGACGTCAACAGCGCCGGCGAGGCCGCGGAGAACCACCTCGCGGCGCTCGAGACGTCGAAGACGAACATCGCCGGGGTCGACAAGGCGCGCTACCGCGCGCCGGCGACCACGCTCGTCGACGCCGAGCACCGTTACCTCGCCGGCATGGCGAAGCTAGCCGAGCTCCGTGACACCGGGCTCGGCGAGTGGGACGACATCCACGACGAGCTGACCGAGGCGAGCAAGGCCGTGCAGACGGCCGCAGCGCAGGTGCAGGCACTCGACCTTGCGTCCTCGACACCCGTCGTCCCGGACCAGGCCGCGCTCGACGGCGCGATCGACGACATCGACTCGGTCGTCACGAACGCGAAGAGCAGGCTCCGCGCATGGCGTCGCAGCGTCCGGCGCTGGGAGGCGGCGAAGGAGCGCCAGGCGGGCGACGCAGCGCAGCCCGCCGCGTACCGCAGCCAGATGCAGGCTGCCATCGACGACTACTTCCATGACCGCGACCGCACGCGGGCCTTCTTTCACTCGGTCGACTCGCTGACGCCGCTCGAGGCGAAGCAGCAGATCGCCAGCTTCCGGGGCGACCGTGAGCAGACGATCTCGACGATGCAGGCGCTCGTCCCGCCCGCGTCCGTCACCGACGAGCATCAGCAGATGATGAGTGTCGTGCAGTCGTCGCTCGACGGCCTGAACTTCGCCGACCAAGCGGTCGAGGAGTACGTCAGCGGACCCTATGACGCGGTCACCGAAACGCCGGCGTGGGCACAGTTCGACGCGCGCTCGACCGAGGTCACGAACCGCTTCGGGCCGGCCAAGAGCGCGTGGCAGTCCGCCGCCGGGGCCGCCACCGCGACCGGCTCCGTCGGCTCGCGCCCGAAGAAGCCGGACGTCTGATCCGCGCGCTCGGCGCCTAGCGGCGCCGCGACTTCTTCAGGTTCGTCGCGCACGTCTGCCGGACGCGCGCGCTGCTCGTGCTGAAGTACGCCCAGCAGCTGCGCGTCCTGCGGTACGGGCGCTGGCCGTCGTAGACGACCCGCACGCGCCAGCGGCCCGCGTACTTGAGCGACTGGCGGAAGACGAACGGCCGGTGCGCGTTGCGCGAGCCGCCGTGGATCTTCTTCCAGCGGCCCATTCGGAACGCCTGCCACTCGACGCGGACGCGGCCGGACATCGCGAAGGGCAGCTTCGAGGTGATCTCGCCGCGGATCGTGCGGCGCATCCCGCGGCCGCTGACGGCCATCCTCGACACCTTCACCGGCTGTGGCGAGAGCGTCGCCGGGTTGACCTTCTTGACCGGGACCTCGATGCGCGTCTCGTTGTCGTTGACGTCCTTGGCGAGGACGACGAGCGTGTGGTCGCCGAACGGCAGCTTGAGCGCGCCGAACCAGCGGAAGCTCGGGATGCCGCGGTCGAAGTCGAGCGGCAGCCCGTCCTGGCCCGAGTGATGGCTGAGGTTCTGGAGCTGCCCGTCGGGCGTCTTGTAGGCGAACGTGATGCGCTTGACGTCCTTGTCCGGCGACGACGCCCGCATGTACAGCCGGTCGCGGTCGCCGAACATGTAGCCCGGCGGCGGGAAGAGGACGTTCACCTTCGGCGCGACGAAGTCGCCGCACGGCCCGGTGACGGTGTCGATGCCGCGCACGACGTCCTTGAACGCGTCGTACGCGGGCCGGTGGCTGCCGTCGGCGCGGCGCAGGCCGTAGGAGTCGAGCTCGGAGCCGTCGCCGCGCACGTCGCGGCTGTTGAACCACATCGCGACCTCGACGTACGGGTCCTCCGCGAGGCAGTGGTAGGCCTCGCGGAGGAAGAGCGCCTGCTTGGGCTCGGGCACGCCGGCGTCCTTCTGGCCGGCCCAGCGGCCGCGGTCGCAGCGCCGCGAGGTCGCCGACCAGCCGAACTCGGTCATCCAGATCGGCTTGTCGTCGCCGTGGGCGAGCATCGTCTCGCGGACCGTGCGGTAGCCGAGGAAGACGAACCGCGCCAAGCGATCGTCCTCGCGGTAGAACCACGTCGGCGACGCCACCGAGCACGCGGTGTCGGTGTGGACGGCGACGGCGTCGAAGTAGTCCTTCGCACCGGCGGCGTACGCGGCGTCCATGAAGCCGTAGTTGTTGCCGGTCAGCGGCGAGAACACGACCCGGGCCCCGGGGTCGGCGTGCTTGATCGCCGTGTAGGAGGCCTTCAGCAGCGTCACGTAGCCGGCGGGGTCCGGCGCGCCGGGCCAGAAGGCGGGCTCGTCGGCCTCGTTCCAGATCTCGTACGCGTCGACCTTGCCCTTGTAGCGCGCGGCCATGCTCCCGACGAACGCCGAGTACGCGCGGGCCTCGGCGTGCGTCCCGCCGAGCCCGGTGACCACGAGCAGCGTCTTGATCCCGCGGCGCTCCTCCTGGGCGACGATGTCGTCGTAGCCGCCGTCGGTCGAGGACTGGCCGTTCCACACGACGAAGTGGCGCGCCCACGCGGGGTGCGTGTCGTCGAGCATCGACCAGTTGTCGGCGTTCGACGCCGCGGCGCCGCCGTTCATGTTCAGGCCCATCTCGGCGGCGGGCGCCGACGCGGGAACCGCCAGCACGGCGGCGAGAGCGAGCAGGGTCAGGAGACGGGGAACCATCGATGCAGTCATCGGCCGCCCGGCGGGCAGCGTTGAAGGTACGACGTCCAGGGCAGACGTTCGTCAGTAGGACAGCGGAGCTACAGCAACTTCACGGCGCCGCGCGGGCAGACCTGCCGCGTCTTGCTGCTCGTCGTCCTGAACTGCAGCCAGCAGGTGAACGTCTTGCGCACCGGCGGCTTGCCGAGGTAGACGAGGCGCACGCGCCACAGACCGCTCCGGCGCAGCTTCTGCTTGAAGAAGATCGGGCGCCGCGCCACGACCGTCTTGGCGTGGTAGCGGATCCACTTGAAGCGCTTGCCGACCTTCGTCTTGCGCAGCCACTCGACGCGCAGCGCGCCGCCGAGGATGCCCTGGAGCTGCGGCGCGCTGATCGTGCGCGACAGGCCGCGGCCCTTCATCTTCACGCCGGCGAACTTCGCGGCGAGCAGGCCGCCGAAGGGCGCGCTCGGGCTGATCTTCTCGAACTGGATCGTCGCCGGCTCGCCCGGGTTGCCGCTGTGGTCGAACGCGACGACCTCGAGCGTGTACTTGCCGGGGGCGAGGCGGGCGGCCTCCTCCCACGTGATCTCCGCCGCGCCGTTGGGCTCGGGCGCCATCGAGCGCAGCTCGGCGAACTGGGTATTCGGGACGCGGAAGCGGATGCGGCTCAGGTCGCCGGCGCCGGACTGCGCGCGGATGTAGAGCGGGGAGTTCGGCGGCACGACCGCGTCCGTCGCCGGCTCGAGGATCCGCACCGCGGGCCCGCTGAAGTCGCCGCACTCCTCGCTCGAGCGCCCGCCGCCGCCGTTCCACGTCTTGAACGCGTCGAAGGCCGGCCGCGCGGCGCCGTCGAAGCGACGCAGCCCGTACATGTTGGCCATCTTCTTGTCGTCGACGAGGTCGCGGTTGTTGAACCACATGGCGACCTGCACGAACGGGTCGCGCTCCATGCAGTTCATGGCGGCGAGCAGGTACTTCGCCTGGTCGGCCTCGGGGACGCCGGCGGGCTTCTTGCCGGCGCCGGAGCCGAACTCGCACGTGTGCTGCGCCGCCGACCAGCCGAACTCGGTCATCCAGATCGGCTTGTCGTCGCCGTTGGCGACCATCACGTTGTGGACCTCGCGGTAGGCCAGGAAGGTGAAGCGGCCGAGGCGCCCGTCCTCCTCGCGGTAGTACGCGCTGGGCGGCTGGTCAAGGCACGCGGTGTCCGTGTGGACCGCCATCGCGTCGAAGTTGCCCTTCGCGCCTGCGGCGTAGGCGTCCTGGACGTAGCCGAAGTTGTTGCCCACAGTGGGCGAGAAGACGACGATCGCCTTGGAGTCGGCCGCCTTGATCGCCGCGTAGCTGCGCTTGAGCAGGTCGACGTAGGCCGCGGGCTGCGGGCCGCCGTTCCAGAAGAGCCCCTCGTCGGCCTCGTTCCAGATCTCGAAGGCGTCGACGAGGCCCTGGGTGCGGGTGGCGAGGCGGCCGACGAAGTCGGCGTAGGCCTGCTTGTCGCCCGGCTGCTGGCCGCGGGCGCTGGCGACGGTGAACAGGGTCTTGACCCCGAGCCGCTCCTCGTTGGCGGCCATCGCCTCGTAGATCCGGATGCCCTTGTCGTCGAGGTCGTCCCAGAAGACGAAGTGGCGGGCCCACTTTGCGCCGGTGTCCGAGAGGTCCTTGAAGTTCTCGGGCGTCCCGCCGGTGACCGCGCCGTTGACGTTGACGCCGAGCTCGGCAGCGGGCGACGCGACCGGGGCCGCAGCCAGGGCCAGAAGGGCGATCGAGAGGGCGAGCAGGATGCGGGAACGCACGAACATTCAGATCGGCGGCTTGAACCCGCGCCTTGAGCCTATAGGCAGGCGCGGAGGCCCTCCGCTGGACGAGCATCCCATACGAGCGATTCTGCGCCAATTCGCTCCGTCACCGCAAGAAGCTATGGTGTGCGCCGTTGTTATGACCAGCCGAGTCTCCGGCGACGATCGTCGGAGAGCGGGGGATCCATTGGTCGTCACGCCCTTGCAGGGCGACGGCGGCCTGGGGCGAATCGTCACCTGAGCGTGACGTAGCGCTGCTCTTTCTGCGCGAGCCCGACAGCTAACCCCGTAGGCGCCCCCGAAAGAGAGGTCGTCGAAGCAGTGCTGTCGTTCCGTCCCAGACGTGCCATACCCCTGATCGCCACGCTGGCATTCGCCGTCGTGGCCACCCTTGGCGTCTTCGCCGTCTCCGCCCAGGCGAAGCTCGGCGACCGCACCCTGCGGGAGGGGGACCGCGGCAAGGACGTCAAGGCGCTCCAGCAGCTCCTGGTCCGCGCCGGCTTCCCCGGCCGCACCGACGGCGTCTTCGGCCATCGCACCTGGGTCAAGGTCCGCACCGTCGAGCGCGAGCTCGGCCTCGCCGTCAACGGCGTCGTCACCGGCCGCGACGTCCAGCGCATCGAGCTCGCCCTCAAGCCCTCCGACGGCAGCGGCGGCTTCAGCGCCGACGCCAAGGACGCCCGCCAGCGCGCCAGCGTCGCCGGCCAGGAGGCCCCGGGCAGCAAGGCGGCCCTCACCCCCGAGGGCCTCGCGATCCCGCCCGCGAACGCGCCGCAGGTCGTCAAGGACGTCATCGAGGCGGGCAACAAGATCGCCTTCAAGCCGTACCGCTACGGCGGCGGGCATGGCAAGTGGGAGGACAGCGGGTACGACTGCTCTGGTTCGGTGTCCTATGCCCTCCATGGCGGTGACCTCCTCGACAGCCCGATGCCCTCCGGCTCCTTCACGAACTGGGGCGAGTCCGGCAAGGGCGAGTGGATCACGCTCTACACCAACTCCGGGCACATCTACATGGTCGTGGCCGGCCTGCGCTTCGACACGAGCGGCCGCGGCGACAACGGCTCGCGCTGGCAGAAGGCCATGCGCTCGCCGTCGGGCTTCACGGTCCGGCATCCCAAGGGCCTGTAACCGCCGGGACGGCGCCGCCGCGTGATCGAGCGGCGCCACCCGCAGGACCCGGACGAGGAGCTCTTCGCAGCCGAGCTGCCGAGCGTCGAGTCCGAGCGCACGGACGCCGAGCGCGTCGAGCGGATGCGCGACGAGCTCGCGCACGGGTTCGAGGCGATGACCGGCGTCTACCGCGCCGTGGCGGTCTTCGGCTCGTCGCGCACGCACGAGGGGCATCCGGCCTACGCGCTGGGGCGCGAGGTCGGCCGGGCGCTGGGCGAGGCGGGCTTCGCGGTCATCACGGGCGGCGGCCCGGGCGCCATGGAGGCCGCCAACCGCGGCGCGCAGGAGGCGGGCGCGCGCTCGATCGGGCTCACCATCGACCTGCCGCGGGCCGAGCCGCCCAACGACTACCTCGACGCGTGCCTGGAGTTCCACTACTTCTTCGCCCGGAAGGTCATGTTCGTGCGGTACTCGGGCGCGTTCGTCGTGCTGCCCGGCGGCTACGGGACGCTCGACGAGCTGTTCGAGGCGCTCACGCTCATCCAGACGGGCAAGATCCGCTTCTTCCCCGTCGTGCTCGTGGGCACGGAGTTCTGGGGCGATCTCGTCGCCTGGATGCGCGACCGCCTGCTGGCCGCGGGGACGATCTCGGCCGGCGACCTGGACCTGCTGCAGGTCACCGACTCCGCGGAGGAGGTCGTCGCGATCTGCCGCGCCGCCGCCGACCGGCAGTGGGGCGCGAAGTAGGCTCGCGCGGCCTTGCCGCTCCACGACGACACACCGTTCGGCATCGCCATCGTCGGCCTCGACGGGCTCGTCGAGCGGGTCAACCAGCCCCTGTGCGAACTGCTCGAACGCGAGCAGCAGGACGTCGTCGGCAGTCGCCTCGACGACCTGCTGCAGATCGCCGAGGGCGACGGGCTCACGCCGCGCGAGTGCACGTGGGTCACGCCCGACGGGCGAACGAACTGGGGCCTGTCGACCACCCGCCGCCAGCGCGACCACTTCATCTGCCACGTGCTCGACGTGACCGCGCAGCGCCGGGCCGCGGAAGAGCTGCGCGCGGCGAACGACGGCTACCGGTGGCTGCTCGAGCAGGGCCGCGACGGCGTGTGGGTCTTCGACCACGCCGACCGGACGGTCTCGGTCAGCGACAGCCTCGCGGAGATGCTCGGCCGCGACGCGGCGGAGATGCTGGGCAAGCCGCCGCAGGCGTTCACCGACGCGGAGGGGGCCGCGCTGCTCGACGACGCGCTCGAGCGCCGGCGCGCGGGCGTGCGCGAGACGTACGAGCTGAAGTGGCGCCACAGCGACGGCCACGAGGTGTGGGGCCTCGTCTCCGCGTCGCCGCTGGCCGACGAGCGCGGGCGCTTCGCGGGGACCTTCGCGCTGATCACCGACATCACCGCGCGGCGCGCGACCGAGGACCGGCTCGGCCGCTACGCGCGCCAGCAGGAGGAGATCGCCCGGCTGGGGCGCCTCGCCCTCGAGGGGATGGCGCTCCCCGCGCTGTTCGAGGCGGCGGCGGAGTGCGTCGCGGCGGTGCTCGGCGCGGAGGCCGCCGAGCTCGTGCCGGCGCCCTTCGAGCCGTCGCCGGCGTCGTTCAGCGTCCGCGTCGCCGGCCGCGCGGACCACGGAGCGCTGGCGGTGCGCGGCGGGGAGGACTGGGAGCCGGCGCCGGACGAGCGCACGTTCCTCGAGGCCGTCGCCAACACGCTCGCCGCGGCCGTCGAGCGCGCCGAGGCCGAGTCGGAGATGCGCCGGCGCGCGCTGCACGACCCGCTCACCGGGCTGCCCAACCGCACGCTCGTCCTCGACCGCCTCGCCCACGCGCTCGCGGCGCGCGGGCGCCGGGAGGGCACGACCGCGGTCGTGCTCCTCGACATCGACCAGTTCAAGGTCGTCAACGACTCGCTCGGCCACGACGCGGGCGACCAGCTCCTGCTCGCGGTCGCGCCGCGGCTCGTCGACGCGGTGCGGCCAGGGGACACCGTCGGGCGCCTGGGCGGCGACGAGTTCGTCGTGGTGTGCGAGGGCGTGGCGGACGGCGCGGGCGCGGCGGCGGTGGCGGCCCGGCTGGTGGAGGCGTTCGACGAGCCGTTCGTGCTCGACGGCGAGGAGCACCACCTGACGGCGAGCGTCGGGATCGCGTCGGCGGAGGGCGGCACGCAGGCCCCGGGCGAGCTGCTGCGCAACGCCGACACCGCGATGTACCTGGCCAAGGAGCGCGGCCGGGCGCGGTTCGAGACGTTCGACGAGGAGCTGCGCGCGCGCACGCTCGAGCGCGTGCGCATCGAGCGCGACCTGCGCGAGGCGGTCGCGCGCGACCAGCTGACGCTGGACTTCCAGCCGATCGTCAGGCTCGCCGACGGCGAGATCGAGGCCTTCGAGGCGCTGGTGCGCTGGCGGCACCCCGAGCGCGGCCTGGTGCCGCCCGACCGGTTCATCGGCGTCGCCGAGGACGCCGGGCTGATCGGCGCGATCGGCGCCTGGGTGCTGCGCGAGGCGTGCGCGCGGGCGGCGGCGTGGCAGTCGGTCCGCGAGGTGACGCTGCACGTCAACCTCTCCGCGCGGCAGGTGAGCAACCCCGCCCTGCCCGCGCTGGTGGCCGAGACGCTCGAGCGGACGGGGCTGCACCCGGCGCTGCTCGCGCTGGAGATCACCGAGACGACGCTCATGGACGAGGGCCCGGCCGGGCCCGACGTGCTGGGAGCGCTCAAGGCGCTCGGCGTCGGCCTCGTGCTCGACGACTTCGGGACCGGCTACTCGTCGCTGAGCCGCCTGCGCCGCTTCCCGATCACGGGGCTGAAGGTCGACCGCTCGTTCGTCGCCGAGCTCGGCGACGGCCCGCGCACGAGCGGCTTGATCGTCGCCGGCATCGTGCAGATGACCCACGCGCTCGGCCTCGACTCCGTCGCCGAGGGGATCGAGACCGAGGCGCAGGCCGACCGCCTGCGCGAGCTCGGCTGCAAGCAGGCGCAGGGGTTCCGGTTCGCGCGGCCGATGGACGCCGGGGCCGCGGGCCGCCTGCTCGAGGCGGCGGCGCCGCTGCCCGCGCTGGCCTAGCGGCTACTCCTCGTCCTTCTCGTCGTCGCCGCTGTCGTCGGCGTCCTCGCCGTCGTCGTCGCCTGACTCGGACTTCTCGCTGCCCGGCACGTCGGTCGCGACGTCGGCGGGCTCCTCGGCCTTGTAGTCGTCGGGGTTGTCGACCTCTTCGCCCTCGATGGTGATCGAGCCGTCCTCGTGGCGCTCGAGGCTCGACGGGCCGAGCTTCTTCTCGGGCCCCTCGTCGTAGCCGTGGTCGCCCTCGCCGCCCCCGTAGGTGATGTACTTGGCCTCGTCGTCGGGCCAGTCCTTGAGGTCCTTCGGAGGCTCGTCCTCCTCCTCCATCTTGGCGACCTTCTCCTTGGCCTCCTCCCAGGCCTCGGCCTTGTCCTTCGCCCGCGAGGCGGCGCTCGGCGCGCCCTCTTCGTCGGCCTGCGCGGTCTGCTCGTCTTCGGCCATCGACAGTCCTCCCCTGAGTGGTCTTCCCGGGTCGTACCCAGGCACTTCGCCGTCTAGTGGTCGGCCGAACCCGTCACGGCAGCGCGATCTCCTCGCTGACCGTGTTGTTGTAGCCGTCGCGCGCCTCGCCGCGGGCGATCCGCATCGCGCCCGGCGGGATCGCGACGGAGTCGAGGCCCGAGCGGCGCACGCGGCGGCCGCGCGCATCGCGGAAGGCGACGACCACGCGGTGCGCCTGCGGCGGGTGCCACGTGAGCTCGCTCGCGGGGTACAGCAGCTTCACGCGGCCGCCCTCGACCTTCGCCGCCAGGTCGTTCGTGGCGACGACGCCGAACTCGCGGCTGGCCAGCTCGTAGCGGTTGGCGGTGATGCGGAACCGGTACGTCGTGCGCGGCGCGTCGAGCGGGACCTCCCACTCGGCGCTGTAGCGCCCCTCGTCGTCGACGCGCCAGATGATCTGCAGGCCGAGGTCGTCGGCGTACGGGCGCCAGCTGCCGCGAACGCGGCGCTCGACGCGCACGAACGCGCCGTCGAGCGGGCGGTCGGTGCCGCGCGGGCCGCCCTGCCAGGCGAAGCGCGCGTGCTCGAGGTGGCGCACCGTCGGCGCGGGGCGCTCGAGCTCGCGCGCCTCGCCTGCGCCCGGCTCGAACGGCGGGGCGTCGGGACTCACCCCGTTGCGCGGGTCGGCGGGGTACGGCTCGGGTGCGGGCTCGCCGCTCGCGAGGCGGCGGGCGAGGTCGGCGAGCTGGACCTTGAGGAGGTTCGCGGCCAGCCGGCCGTAGAGCTGCGAGCCGCCCTCGTAGTGCTGGCGGTCGTACTCCTCCGGCGTGACGAAGTACTGCAGGAACTCGTTGGCCAGGCCGGAGAGGACCGTCTGCTTGACGCCGCTCGGGGCGGCCGCGGCGAGCATCGCGTCGCGCACGCGCTCGCCCATCCCGACCGTCATCTCGCCTGGGATGCTGCCGATCGCGCGATCGCCGATGCGCAGCACCATCAGCGGGACGCCCTTCGGCACGGTTCCCTCGCTCGCGGGAGCGACCTGGATCTTGTTGCCCTGGTGCTCGTCGGTGACCGGCGCGCGGCGATCCTCGAACGGGACGCCGGTCTCGTCGTACAGCGGGCCGCGGCCCTCCTCCGAGCCGGTGAACAGCGGCAGCCCGGTGACGGCCCGGTCGTCGACCTCGCCGCCCTCGGTCGCCTGGCCGCAGAAGCACACGCGGGTCCAGCGCAGATCCAGGACGGGCTCGCGCGTGGCGTTGCGGCCCGCGACCGCCCACGCGTCGAGCATCGCGGCCGCCTCGCGCCGGCCGACCTCGTCCGCCCACGCCGGCCCGCGGCGGTCCAGGCCCGAGGACATGTCGCCCTCGTCGGTGTTGCCGTAGGCGTTGACGACCTCCTGACCCCTCGGGACGTGTGCGCGCTTGCGGATCGCGTCCTCGGCGACGCGCGTCGCCGAGCCGTGGTGGTCGGCGTTGTAGACGTTGAACGTGTACGGGTTGTCGGTCCCGTGGTTGGCGAAGGTGGTCCACATCCCGATCGGGACCCGCCGCCTCCCGCGGACCTTGTCGACGCGCAGGACGTGGACGTCGGGATCGATCGTGTGGAGCGGCCCGAGTGGGTCGTCCTCCACGCGGCCCTCGCCGTAGGCCTTGACGATGCCGTGGTCGTGCAGGTGCGCCTCGATCGACCGGTTGCGCGTGACGCCGATCAGGCGCGTCGAGGACCAGCCGAGCCGTGCGGGCGCGCGGTCGTCGTCGGCGCGGCGGATCGCCTCGGCCAGCCGGCGAACCATGAAGGCGTAGAGCTGCGGGTCGCGGTCGCCGGCGACGTTCTGGTCGGTCGGCGTGCCGGTCGTCATGAAGACCGTGTTGTAGGTGGAGAAGTTGAAGTAGCCCGTCGGCGCGGCGTGCGTGTGCGACGCGGACACGAGCACGTTCTGCTCGCTGAACCCGCGATCCTTCAGCCGGTCGGCCGCCTCGGCGACGACGCCGCCGGCGATGGCGCCGAGGTCCTCGCTGACGAGGGCGACCTTCCTGCCGTCGCGCTCCAGCACGATCGCCCGCGCGAACAGGCGCGTGTGCTGACCGCGCAGGACGGCGTCGGAGCGGACCCAGCCCATCGCGTAGTAGCCGGTGGGCGGCGTGATGTCGGCGCGTCCCGCGCCCGCCGTGAGCTCGCCCGCGTGCGCGGCGGGCGCGATCGTCAGCGCGGCGAGCGCGGCGAGGAGGAGCGCGAGGCGTCGCACGGCGCGGGACGTTAGCCGCCACCGTCACCCGCGCGCGCCGGGCGGAGCCTCCCTCAGGTCGGGCAGCGGCCGCGGGCGGATCCGCTGCCACGCGAACGCGCCGGCCAGCAGCAGCAGGCCGAGGGCGAGGAAGGACGCGACGCGCGCCATCGCCTCGAGCGTCGCGAGGTCGTAGAGGAAGACCTTCGCGAGCGCGATCCCGATCACCGCGAGGGCGCCGCTGCGCAGCGCGGGGACGTCGCGGACGAGCCCGGCGATGAGCGTGGCCACGCCGACGGCGGCCCACAGCGCGGAGAGGAGCATCTGCGCGCGCTCGCCGGCGCCGGTCGTCGTGACGAGCGCGACCGAGGCGAGGTGGAGCGCCGCCGCCGCGGGTGCGAACCAGGTCCACGGCGACGGGACGGCGGCAGCGATCCGCTGCGCGGCGATCGCGCACGCGCCGAGGGCGACCGCGGCGGCGGCGAGGTCGTCGACGCCGTCGAGGAGCGCCTGCGGCGGAGCCTCGATCGCGACCGCGTGGCCGAGCGCGAGGCCGAGGACGGCCGCCGCGCCCGCCACGGCGGGGTCGTCGCCGGTGCGGCGACCGAGCTCGGCGAGCACGGCCGCGCCGGCCGCCAGGACCGCCACGAGCACGGCACCGTCGAGCGTCACGATCGCGAGCCAGGCCAGCGCGACGAGGCTGGCCCCGTGCAGCACGAGCCGCCAGTCCGGATCCCCGTCGGCGATCACGCCCTCCTTGGCCGCCTCGCCGGAGATCGCCGCGGCCACGGCGACCGCGACGAGCGAGACGACCGCCGCGCGCACGTCGGAGACGCCGTCGAGGACGGCCCGCCACGGAGCGGCGAGGAAGTAGGCGCCCGCGAGGGCCAGGGCCAGCTGCAGAGGCACCACGGCTCCGGCGACCCACTCCGGCGGGCGCGCCGCGCGCGCCGCCGCGGGCGGCCGAGCCGCGCGCGCCGCCGCGGAGTCGCGGGTGTCGCGCGCGTCGGGCGCCTCGGCCTCGTCGCGCGCCTCGCGCCTCCTGGCGCGCCGCGCCAGCGACGCCAGCGCGGCCGCCTCGGCCGACCACGCGACGACGAGCGCGGCGCCGTCGAGCGCCACGGCCGCGAGGTACGCCAGCGCGGCGAGGCCGAGCGCATTCACGAGATCGCGCCACACCGGGCGGCGGTCGAGGAGGGCTCCGGAGGTCAGGCAGGCGGCCGCGAGGGCCGCGACCGCCGTCGCCGCGGCGGCCGAGCCCTCGCCGGCCGCGACCGCCTCCGGCGGCGCCTCGACGACGAGCATGTGCAGGAGCGCGAGCGCGACGTGCGCGCCGAGACCGGTCGCGAGCGCGGCCTCCTCCAGGGCCCCCGCGCGCACGCGCCGGGCGAGCGCGGCGAAGCCGGCGACCGCGCCCGTCCACACCAGCGCGAGCACGAGGCCGTTGAGCGCCTGCGCGATCGCGACGTCCGCGACCACCGCGCCGAGGCCGAGCGCCGCGATCGCGACCGTGCGCGTCGCGCGCCGCGGGCGCAGCAGCGCGACGCCGAGCGCGAGGTGTGCGGCGGCGACGAGCGCGAGCCACACATCGGCTGCGGTGGCCCCGACGTCCTCGCCGACGATCGCCCAGCCGGCGGCCGCGGTGACGAAGGCGTTGAGCGCGAGGAGGAGCAGCGCGGCCGGCCGCGGCGCGTCGGCGCACGTGCGCAGGTCGTGCCCCACGGCGGCGGCGGCGAACAGCGCGCCGAACGCCGCGAGCGTCCCGAACGTCGCCGCCGCGGAGACCGGGTGCTCCGACAGCCCGGCGAGCCACTGCGGCGTGACGACCGCGAACGCCGCCAGCCCGAGCCAGTCCCACGCGCGATGCACGCAGATGGCGGCGGCGGCGAGGGCGGCGACGAAGAGGAGCGTCGCGGTCCCGCCGCCCGCGGGAGCGCCGACGAGCAGCGGCGCGGCGAGGCCGCCGACGACGCCGAGCCACGCCATCCCGCGCGAGTGCCACCGCAGGGCGAGCGCGGTCGCGGCGGCGCCGGTCGCGAGGACGAGCAGCAGCGCGACCTCGACCGGCACGACCTCGTACACGCGCGCCGCGACGACGCTGGTCGCGAACAGCCCCGCGATGCCCGCCGCGGCGGCGGCCATGGCGGCGTCCGTGCGCGCGCGGCGCTCCTGCAGCCAGGCGCCGGTCGCCGCCAGCGCGAACGAGCCGAGCCCGCCGATGAGCGTCCGCACGCCCTCGCCGACCCAGCCGCGCGACACGGCGACCGCGAACAGCAGCACGAGCCCGACGAAGACCGCGAGCCCGCCCGCCCACGCCAGGACGCGCCCCGCGACGAGGTCCTCGAGGCCGGCGCGCTGCGACGCGGCGGGGAGGGGCCCGCGCGTTGAGTGCTGCGCGGTCGCGGCGGCGACGCGCGGCCAGCCGAGCGGCTTCGCGCCGGGAGCCCCGGCGGCGCCGCCGCGTCCGGCGGCGTCCGACGGCGGCGGCGGAGCGGGGCGGTCGGCGGAAGCGCGCGGGCGCCACGCGGCTGCCTCAGGCACCGCGGGGCCCCGCGCCGCGAGCGCGGCCTCGAGCCTCTCGACCCTCTCGCTCAGCCGCTCCGTCCGCCGCTCCAGCAGCGCGACCCGTCCGTCGTCCGTCATCTCCGCCTCCACGCTCTCGCCGTCACTGTCGACCATCGGTCAGCACGGCACGGTAGCAAGCAGTTGACCACGGGTCAAGAAGCCGTCGCGCTGAGGGCGCGATCCGTAGACTCCCTCCGGTGAGCACCCCCGCGTACACGCGCCTGAACGTCGACGAGCGGCGCCGCCAGCTCCTCGAGGAGGCCACCGCGCTGTTCGCCACGCACGGCTACGACGAGCTCTCGATGGCGAAGCTCGCGCGCGAGGCGGGAATCTCGAAGCCGCTGCTCTACCACTACTTCCCGAGCAAGCGCGACCTCTTCGAGGCGGTCCTGGCGCAGGCCGCCGAGGAGCACGTGCGGCGCATCTCGACCGACGACACGCTGCCGCCGGTCGCGCAGCTCACCGCCGCCATCGACGCGTACCTGCAGTGGATCGAGGAGAACGGGGGCGCGTACGAGAAGCTGCTGCGCAGCGCCGGCATCCCGGAGGTCCGCGAGCTCATCGACCGCGTGCGCGGCGAGACGGCCAGCCGCATCCTCACCGGCATCTCGCCGGACGGGCCGCCGCCGCCGAAGGTCCGCACGGCGGTCAGGGCGTGGCTCTGGTACATGGACGGCGTCTGCCTGGACTGGGTGCGCGAGCACGACCTCACGAAGGAGGACGTCCAGGGGCTGCTGCTCGGGACGCTGCTCGGCGCGCTCACCGCCGCGGGCTTCGACCCGACGCGCCTGACCGTCTCCGGCTAACGTCCGGAGCGATCGTTACGAATGGCAGCACCGCCGGTCATCTGGCGAGACGAGCCGCTCGCGCACGTGACCTGACCGGTGTAGTGTTCTTACGCCATTATGCGGCCGGCACGTTGAATCCGCTCTCCCACCGACCATAGACTGGAAACGGCCCGGATGAACGCACAAATCGTGGACATCGACGATCCCCGCCTGGTCAAGGCGCTCGCGCATCCGATCCGGATGAAGATCCTGCACATCCTCGACGAGCGCACCGCCACGCCGAAGGAGCTCGCCGCGGTGCTGGGGCTGCCGCTGGAGAACGTCAGCTACCACGTCCGGACCCTCAAGGACTTCGGCTTCATCAAGCTCGAGAAGACGCGCCAGGTGCGCGGCGCCGTCGAGCACCACTACAAGCTCGCCGCCCGCCCGCAGATCGGCAACAAGCTGTGGTCGGAGCTGCCGCGCGTCGTGCAGGAGGCGCTGGTCGACGCCGACCTGAACGCGTTCGTCGAGGAGCTCGGGCGCGGCGCGATGCAGGGCGGCTTCGACCGCGCCGAGGCGAACCTCTCGAACTACTCGCTGCCGCTCGACGAGGACGGCATCAAGGAGGTCTCCGAGATCCTCATGGATGCGCAGGACCGCATCGAGGCCGTGTCGCAGAAGGCCCAGAAGCGGATCAAGGACGGCGACGCGACGCGGATGTCCCTGATGGTGTTCTTCTTCGAGCAGGGGGCGAAGGTCCCGCTCGAGGAGGCGGCGAAGCGCCGCGACTCGAAGCGCGCCCGCGCGAAGTCCAAGTCGGGCGCCTGACGCGCGCGAGCGCGCGGAGGCCTAGACTCGCGCGCCGAGATGCGCCGCGCCCTCCTCGCGCTCGTCGCCGCCGCCACGGCGCCCCTGGCCGCTCCGGCCGCGTACGCGCAGCAGGCGATCCCGGAGGGCTCGCACAACGAGCCGGAGTTCATCGGCGCCCCCGCCGACCCACAGCCGGTCGAGGCGCCCGCGCTCTCCCCGCAGCACCCGTTCCTCGCCCCGAACGGGCGCTCGAACATCCACGACGACCCGTACATGACCGACGCGTACGCGACGCCGGGGCCGCTCGGGCGCGGGATCACGCGGCGCGACGTGTTCGAGTCGCGCGACTGCGCCTCGGTCACGTTCGACTCCAAGGGCCGCATCGTGACGGTCTGCGTCGGGCTCGATCGCCCGGTCCTCGCGCTGAAGGACCCGATCACGCTGGCCACCCTCGCGTCGATGAACCTGCCGGCGCGCCAGCTCGGCGCCGCCAACCCCTTCCAGGACTTCAGCGGCGGCGGCTACTTCTACCTCGACGAGCGCGACCGCGCGATCATGCCGACCACCGACCGGCACCTCTACGTCGTCGAGGAGACCGAGCAGCCGGGCTTCAACATCGAGCGCGACGTCGACCTCAACGGCGTGCTCGCGTCCGACGACAAGATCGTCTCGGTGCTGCCCGACTGGTCGGGGCGCATGTGGTTCGTGGCGAAGTCCGGCGTCGTCGGCAGCGTCGCGCGGGACGCCGACACGATCAAGACGTTCGACACGAAGGAGGTCATCTCGAACTCCTTCGCGGTCGACGAGGACGGCGCCGTCTACATCGTCACCGACGGCGCGCTGTACCGCTTCGCCGCCGGTCCCGACGGGACGCCGCAGGTCGTGTGGCGCCAGGCCTATCCGAACGGCGGGGCGCAGAAGCCCGGCCAGTCGAGCGCCGGCTCGGGCACCACGCCGACGATCGGCACGAACGGCACCGTCGCGATCACCGACAACGCCGACCCGATGGACGTCGTCGTCTACGACCGCCGCAGCGGGGAGGAGATCTGCCGCCAGCCGGTGTTCGAGAAGGGCGCGGGCTCCACCGACAACTCGCTGATCATGGCCGGCAACGCGATCGTGGTCGAGAATAACTACGGCTACACCAATCCGACCGTGACGCAGAACGGGAACACCACCTCGCCGGGCGTCGAGCGCGTCGACTACGACATGAAGGCGCGCACGTGCACGAAGGTCTGGCACTCCGACGAGCACTCGCCGACCGTGGTGCCCAAGCTCTCGCTCGCCAACGGCCTCGTCTACATCTACACCAAGGAGCCGCAGGACGACGGCGACGACGTCTGGTACCTCACGGCGCTCGACTTCCGCACGGGGCGGACCGTGTTCAAGGCGCTCGCGGGCGAGGGGCTGGGCCACAACAACAACTACGCCCCGGTCACGCTCGGGCCCGACGGCAGCGCGTACGTCGGCGTGCTCGGCGGGCTCGTGCGGCTCGCCGACGCGCAGCCGCCGCCCGGCGCCGCGCCCGCGGGCCGGCCGGCGCCGCCGAGCGCCGAGCAGCCGCTCGCGCGGCCCTGCCAGCCGCGCCGGCTCGCCGTGTCGCGCTTCGGCATCGGCCTGCTCCTGCTCGGCCTGCCGTACGAGAACCTGCGCCTGCAGGGCGCGCTCGTCGGGAGGCGGTCGCTGAAGTACTGCGTCGACGGCGGTGGGCGCATGGGCGTCGCCCTCGACCGCCGCCGGCGCCCGCGGCTCGTGGTCAGCAGCGGGCCGCGCCACCGCTTCCGCGGCGTCGGGCCGCGCATGGCCACGCGCCGCCTGCGCCGCGCGTTCCCGGCGCGCCGTCGCGTCGCGCCCGGCGTGTTCGCCACCGATCGCTCGCGCCGCGTCCTCTTCGGCGTGCGCGGCCGTCGCATCCTCTGGGTCGCCGTCGCGCGACCGGATGCCACCCGCCGCCGCGCGAGCGTCCGCGCCGCGCTGCGGGTGGCGGGCTTCGGCGCGAAGCGGTAGAGGCGCGCGTCCGTTGATCTGGCGCAACTGGTCGGGGGAGCAGGCGTGCGCCCCCGCCGCGGTCGTGCGGCCGCGATCGACGGAGGAGGTCGCGGACGCGGTGCGGCGGGCGGGGCGGGCCGGGCAGGTCGTGCGCGTCGCGGGCGCCGGTCACTCGTTCACCGACGCCGTGCTCACGGACGGCGTCCTGCTGTCCCTCGACGCGATGGACCGCGTGGTGTGGGCCGACCCGGGCCGCCGGCGCGTCCGCGTCCAGGCCGGCGTCCGTCTGCACGCGCTCTCCGACGCGCTCGCCGGGTTCGGCCTGGCGCTGGAGAACATGGGCGACGTCGACGCGCAGTCGATCGCGGGCGCGACCGCGACCGGCACGCACGGCAGCGGCGTCGAGCTGCGCAACCTGTCTTCCGCCATCGAGGCGGTGCAGCTCGTCGCGGGCGACGGGACGGTCCACGAGCTCGACGGGGGCGACGCGCTGCTCGCCGCGCGCGTCAGCGTCGGCGCGCTCGGGGTGATCACCGAGTTGACGCTGCGGTGCGCGCGCGCGTACGTCATGCGCGGCGTCGACGCCCCCGCGAAGCTCGACGACGTCCTCGACCGGCTCGACGAGCTGGCGGAGGGCTCCCGGCACTTCGAGTTCTACTCGTTCCCCCACAGCGACACGGTGCTGACGCGCACGAACGAAGTCGTGTCGAACGCGGCGCAGCCGCCGGGCGCCGCGCAGCGCTGGGCGGAGGACGTCCTGCTCAACAACCACGCGCTGCACCTCGCGTGCGCGATCGCGAAGCGCCGCCCGGACTGGATCCCGACGATCAGTCGCACGATGACGAGCACGTTCGCCGAGCGGGTGCGCATCGACCGCTCGGACCGGATCTTCGTCAGCCCGCGCTACGTCCGCTTCACCGAGATGGAGCAGGCGTTCCCGCGCGCCGCGGCGCGCGACGCGCTGCGGGCGATCATGGAGGAGATCCGCCGCCACCCGGTGATCTTCCCGGTCGAGCTGCGCTTCGTCGCGGGCGACGACGCGCTGCTCAGCCCGGCCGGAGGGCGCGAGACCGTCTACATCGCCGTGCACAACTACGTCGGGATGCCGTGGGAGGCCTACTTCCGCGCGGTCGCCGCGATCGGCGCGGAGCACGGCGCGCGCCCGCACTGGGGCAAGCGCCACTTCCACACGGCGCAGACGCTCGCGCCGCTCTACCCGGAGTGGGAGCGCTTCCAGTCGGTGCGGTCGCAGCTCGACCCGCAGGGTCGCTTCACGAACGCGTACGTCCGGCGGGTGCTGGGCGCGCCGGCCGGGGGTCGTTGAGGCGCAGCGCCTCGCCGAACGCGCTCGACCGCGCCTCGCGCAGCTCGGCCTCCAGCGCCTGGCCGTCGAGCGTAGCCGGCAGCTCGCGGATCACGCGCTCGCCGCCGTCCGGCCCCGCGAGCATGACCCGCCGCGAGCCGTCGTCGAGCGTCCGCGTCACGACCCGCCACCGGCCGGCCTCGGCGCGGCGCCGCACGTGCACGCGCACGATCAGCCAGGTCGAGAGGAACAGCGCGGAGGCGAGAAGCGGGATGGTGAGCATTGACCAGGTTTGTGACGCGGCTTGTGCAGGATGCCACAGCTTTGGCGAGCGTGCGCTACAGAAACGTCTGTTGCTCGCCGCGATAGGTCGGGACGGTCCCGACGACGCGGTCGCCGCGCACCAGGTGCAGCTCGTCGAAGCGCTCGCACAGCTCGCCCGCCTTCGCGTGGCGCAGGAAGACGACGTCCCCGACGCGCAGCCCGTCGGCCGCGCTGCCGAGCAGCGGGGTCTGGACCTCGCCGGCGCCCTCCTGCGGGTCGAGCGCGAGGCCCTCGGGCAGGTGGGGGAGCGGCAACTTCTCCGGCCCGGCGGCGCCGCTGGCGATGTAGCCGCCGCCGAGCGCGGTCGCCACGCCCGGGCCCGGGCGGCGCACGACGGGCAGCGCGAACAGCGCGGCCGGGCGCGGCGCGAAGCTCGTGTAGGCGGAGAACAGCGACGGGGCGTAGAGGCCCGAGCCCGCCGCGACCTCGGTGACCGCCGGCTCGCGCGCCGTGCGCTCGACGCTCCCCGTGCCGCCGCCGTTGACGAACTCCAGCGGCGCGACGTCCCGCACGGCCTTCACCGCCCGTGCGCGGCGCTTGGCGAGCTCGCGGCCGGAGAGCCGCTGCATGGTCCGGATCGCGCGGCCCATCATCGGCTTGCCCGGCGGCGCGTCGCCGACCCCGGCGATCTGCGCCTCGTAGGCCATGACGCCGACGAGGGCGAACCGCGGCCGCGCCGCGACGTGCCGCGCGAACGACGCGGCCTGCTCGGGTGTGTGCAGCGGCGAGCGGCGCGCGCCGACGCGAACGCGGCCGCCGAGCGCGCGCCACGACGTGTCGAGCTCCAGGCACAGCCGGATCGGCGGGCCGTCCGGGGGGACGGCGGCGTCGATCAGGTCGAGCTGCGCCGGGTCGTCGACCATGAGCGCGATCTCCTCCGGCGCCTGCGCGAGCTCGCGCAGCGCCGCGCGGTCGGTCGTCGGGTAGGCGACGAGCAGGTCGCGCAGCCCGTGCGAGCGCAGCCACAGCGCCTCGCGCAGCGTGAACGCCATGACGCCGGAGAAGCCGGAGCGCCCGAGGACGTCCTCGAGCAGCGAGCGGCAGCGCACCGACTTGCTCGCCACGCGGATCGGCTTGCCGCCCGCGCGGCGCACGAGGTCCGCGGCGTTCGCGTCGAACGCGTCGAGGTCGACGAGCGCGAACGGCGCGTCGAGGTGCGCCGTTGCGTGACGAAGTCGCGCGTAGTCGTCCACGGGAGCGGCGACGATACCTGCATGCGGACGCGTCTCTGGGTCACCGGCCTCCTCGCCCTCGGCTTCTTCGTCGCGCTGGGCGTCATCGACGGCAAGCTGAAGGACACCGGCGGGCCCGGCATCGTGCCGTTCGAGGTCGAGTTCACGTCCGACCACGCGCGCGAGACGCTGGGGAAGTGGGGACCCGGCGGGCGCGACGACGCGAAGCTCTCGCTCTGGCTCGACTACGGCTTCCTGATCGCGTACGGCGCGTTCTTCTCGCTCGCCGCCCGCGCGCTCGTCGACGCGCTCGGCTGGCGGCGCTGGGCGTTCCTCGTGCCGCTGCCGATCGCCGCCGCGATCTCGGACGCGATCGAGAACGCGAACCTGCTGATGACCATCGGCCAGGACGGCGACCAGCCGTGGCCGCTGCTCGGCGGGATCTTCGCGTCGATCAAGTTCGTCCTGCTCACGCCCGTCCAGGTCTTCGTCCTGGTCGGGTTCGTGGTGTGGCTCAGCCGCCGCGCTCGACGACGTTGAGCAGCGGCGCGTTCCACGCCAGCCGGCGCAGCTGCTCGCCCATCAGCCGGACGGCGGCCTCGTCCGCGCGCGCGGAGTCGCCGGCGACGTGCGGGCTGAGGAGGGCGTTCTTCGCCCTCCACAGCGGGTGATCGTCGGGCAGGGGCTCGGGCTCGACGACATCGAGCGCCGCGCGCAGGCGCTTGGCCTTCAGCTCGGCGACGAGCGCGTCGGTGTCGAGCACCGCGCCGCGGCCCGCGTTCACGACGAGCGCGCCGTCGGGCAGCAGCGCGAGCGCGCGCGCGTCGATCAGGCCGCGCGTCGCGCCGGTGAGCGGCACGAGCACGATCAGCACGTCCGCGCGCGGCAGCAGCTCGGCCAGCTCGTCGACGCCGTGCACGCCGTCGCGGGCGCGCGACGCCACGCGCACGATGTCGACGCCGAACGGCACGAGCCGCGCCGCGACCGCCTCGCCGATCGAGCCGTGGCCGAGGATCAGCGCGGTCCGTCCCTCGACGTCGGGCAGCCTGAAGCGGTCCGACCAGCGCCGTAGGCGGTCCTGCTCGAACAGCCGCTTCTCCATCGCCAGGACCGCGGCGACGACCCACTCGGCGACCGCGGCGTCCCGCGCGCCGCGCGCGTTGGCGAGGGTGACGCCCTTGGGCAGGCGCGGCTCGATCCAGTCCGTTCCCGCCGACGTGACGAGCACGGTGTGCAGGCCGGGCGCGTCGGCGAGGCGGGGGAGCAGGTCGTCGCGCGGGTCGACCATCACCTCGGCCTCCGCGAAGCGCCCCGCGGGCAGCAGCTCGACCTTGTCGGGCAGCTCGCCGAGGAGCGCCGGATCGATGTGCTCGTGGAGCAGGACGCGCACTACGCGGTGACGCGGGCCGGCACGTCCTCGAGCGCGCGCAGCGCCTCGGCCGCGGCCCGCTCGCCCGAGCGCACCGCGCCGTCCATGTACCCGTTCCAGATCGTCGCCGTCTCGGCGCCGGCCCAGTGGATCGGGCCGATGGGGGCGCGCAGCGCCTCGCCGAAGGACGTCCAGCCGCCGGGCGTCATGTAGCACCCGTAGCAGCCGCGGGTCCACTCCTCCTCGGCCCACGACTTCTCGATGTAGCGCTCCGGCGCGCGGGCGCGCTCGCCGAACAGCCGCCCGAAGACGTCGAGCACGGCGGTCCGGCGCTCGGCCTCGGGCATCAGCCCCGCCCGGCGCGCAAAGTCGCCCTCGAGGAACCCGAGCAGCACACCGGGCGACCCATCGGGCGGCGAGTTGTCGTAGGTCAGGCGGACGGGGCCGGTGTCGCTCGTCCCGAAGCCGCTCCAGCCCTGGCGCCGCCAGAACGGCTCGTCGTAGACGGCCATGCACTTCCACACCGTCCCCTGCGGCATCCGCTGGACGAGCTGGTCGCGGTGGCCGGGGAGGATCGGGTCGTAGTCGATGCGCGCGGTGAGCGTCGGCGGCAGCGCGACGACGACGCGCTTGGCGCGCACGTCGCCGACCGTCACGCCGTCGTCGTCGTAGGCGATCCTCCGCACGGGCGTCGACAGCTGGACGCGGTCGCCGAGCCGCTCGGCCATCCGCAGCGAGAGGAGCTGCGAGCCGCCGACGAAGCGCGCCTCCTGCGCACCGCCCTCGGTCCCGATCAGGTCCTCCCATCCACCGGCGGAGTGGATGTAGAAGAGGACGTGCAGCAGCGAGACGTCGGCGGGCTCGGCCGCCCACACCGCCTCGCAGATGAGCTCGAAGAACACCCGGCCGCCCGCGGTGCGCGCGTTGCGCCGCAGCCACGTGTGGAAGGTCTGCGCGTCGAGCTCGCGGGCGTTCGGCGCCGTCCACGGCGCCTCGAGGGGGACGGAGCGCGCCAGGCGGTCCAGCCGCCGGCGGGCCTGCTCGTAGTCGACGAGGATCGCCGGGTTGAGCCGCGGGATCAGCCCCTTGTAGCGCTTGATCTCGCCGCGCCACTCGATGCTCGAGGTGCCCTCGGTGTGCGAGGGGAACGTCTCGACGCCCAGCTCGCGCGCGAGCTCCAGCAGCCGGAACTGCGTCGGGCCGACCCACTGCCCGCCGACCTCGACCACCTTGCCGTCGATGCCGAGCGGCTCGTTGAGCGTCCGCCCGCCGACGCGGTCGCGGGCCTCGAGCACGACGACGTCGCGCCCCGCGGCGACGATCGCGCGCGCCGCCGCAAGCCCGGCCAGTCCCGCCCCGACGACGACGACGTCGGTGTCGCTCATCCGAAGAACAGGTTGAACAGCCCGAACATCTTCGACGGATCATGACCGACCGGCGGGCCGTGGCGCATGCGAAGCGCGGTGTTGACGCACTGAAAGCCCCACTCGCGCAGCACCGTCGCGACGCCGATGTTGTCGTCGGGGACGGTGAGCGTCAGCGGCTGGGGCTCCATCACGAGCGCGCGCAGCATCGCGATCCCCGCGTCGTGGTCGGCGGCGACGACCGCCGGGCCCGCGCCCCACGGCGTGTTGAGCGCGAACGCGGCGAGCGTGCCGTCGTCGCGCTCGAGCGCGAGGCCGAGCAGCGCCGGCAGCTGGTCGAGTACGGCGGAGCGGTCCTCGCCGGAGGCGGCGCGGTCGAGGGCGAGGATGGCCTCTCGGTCCGAGGGGCGCAGGCGGCGCGCCGCGCCGGACGGGCCGAAGGTCGGGCCGGGCGGCGTCCCGCGCCAGGCTCGCGCCGGCGCCTCGGCGACGAACCCGGCGCGCTCGTACACGCGCCGCCCCATCTCCGTCGCGTACAGCAGCGACGTGCGTGCGCCGCGCTCGGTCAGCCAGTCCACGCACGCGCGCGTGAGCAGGTCGCCGACTCCGCGCCGCCGCGCGCGCGGCAGGACCCCGAGCGCGCCGATCCATCCCGTCTCCCCGAAGGACGCGGTGCACGCGCCGCCGACCAGCCGGCCGCGGCCCGTCGCGGCGACGAGGATCTCGCCCGACGGCGCGTCGCGGGGGTACCCGAGCAGCCGCGCGACGTGGGGGCCGAAGCCGGCCTCGTCGAGCGTGCGGGCGACGGGCTCCCCCGGCTGCGCAGGGCGCACCTCGACCCGTGGATCGCGACGCCGCGCGAAGGGCAGGACCGAGGAGCCGGTGGCCACGCGCGTGACCCTACCCCTCCGGCGCGCCGTCGCACCGCCGTACCATCGTCTCGATGCAGACGGTGACCGACGTGTACAGCGTGCCCCAGGAGTTCCTCGACTTCCGGGACACGATTCGGCAGATCGCGCAGGAGCGCATCGCGCCGCGCGCGGCGGAGATCGACGCGAAGGCCGAGTACCCGTGGGACGTCCGCCGGCTGCTCGCGGAGAACGACATCCTCGCCCTTCCGTTCGAGGAGGCCTATGGCGGCACCGGCACCGGCACGCTGATGCTGCAGATGGCCGTGGAGGAGATCGCGCGCGTGTGCGCGTCGAGCGCGCTGATCCTCATGGTGCAGGAGCTCGGCACCCTGCCGCTGCAGCTCTTCGGCACGGAGGAGCAGAAGCAGCGGTTCCTGCCGAGGTGCGCGACAGGGGACCTTTCGCCGGCGTTCGCGCTCAGCGAGCCCGAGGCCGGCTCCGACCCGGGGTCGATGCGCACGACGGCGGTGCAGGACGGCGACGACTGGGTGATCAACGGCACGAAGAACTGGATCACCAACGTCGGGATCGCCGACTTCTACGTCGTCTTCGCGACCACCGACCGGGCGAACCGCCGCATCACCGCGTTCGTCGTCGAGAAGGACCGGCCCGGGCTGTCGGTCGGCAAGCTCGAGCACAAGCTCGGCATCAAGGGCTCGCCGACCGGGTCGCCGGTGTTCGAGGACGTGCGCGTCCCGCAGGAGAACGTCATCGGCGAGGTCGGCCGCGGGCTCGCGGTCGCGCTCGGGACGCTCGAGCGCACGCGCCTCGGCGCGGCGGCGCAGGCGGTCGGGATCGCGCAGGGCGCGACCGACTACGCGCGCCAGTACGCCGCGGAGCGCATCACCTTCGGCAAGCCGATCAACGAGCACCAGGCGATCGCGTTCAAGCTCGCCGACATGGAGACCGGGACCGCCGCCGCGCGCGAGCTCCTCTACAAGGCGTGCGCCCTGGCCGACCGCGGCGACAAGCTGCTCGCCAAGTACTCCTCGATGGCCAAGCTCTTCGCGTCCGACAACGCGATGCGCGTGACGGTCGAGGCGGTCCAGGTCCTCGGCGGCTACGGCTACGTGACCGAGTACCCCGTCGAGCGCTACATGCGCGACGCGAAGATCACGCAGATCTACGAGGGCACGAACGAGATCCAGCGGCTCGTGATCTCGAGGACGATGCGGTAGCGGCGATGGCGCGCCCTCCCGCCCTGCGCCGGATCGCCTTCGCGGCCGCGGTCGCGCTCTGCGTCGGGCTGACGGTCGTCGTCGCCCTGCAGGGGTGGAGCCCCAACAGCGTCGTCAAGGCGCTCGAGACGCTCGCGGTGGTGGGGACCGGATTCGCCGTCATCGGCGGCATCTTCGTGACGATCGGGCTGCGCATGGCCGACTGGCGCGAGCCGGAGTCCGAGGAGGACTTCGAGCGCGTCGTCGAGCGCTCCGAGCGCCTGGCCCGCGAGGGGCTGGCGGCCGAGCCGGGGGAGGGCGAGTTCCTCGAGCTCGACCCGTTCCGCGACGACGACTTCGAGGAGCTCGTGCGCGAGGCGCTCGACGAGCTCCCCGACCTCCTTCAGGAGGCGCTGCGGCGCAACGTCGGCGTGATGATCTCCGACGCCGGCCGGCGCCACGGGGCCTACGGGCTGTACCGCGGCGACGGGGTCGCCCGCGACAACGTCCCCGACCAGATCTTCATCTTCCGCGACACGCTGCGCCGCGACTTCGGGCACGACCCGGACCTGCTTCGCGAGCAGGTGACGATCACCGTCCGCCACGAGCTGGCGCACCATCTCGGCGCCGACGAGCTCGGCGTGCGGGATCTGGGTCTGTAAGAGCGCGTCCGGCCGGTCAGCCCGCCGGCGGCGCGGTGACGCAGATCACGCTCACGCGCAGCGACCAGATCTGGTCCGGGCTCAGCGCCTGGTCGGTGACGGCGGTAGCGAACCATCCCGACTGGTCCCCGGTCGTGCCGGGCGCACTCTGGTTGATGTAGATGCCGTGCGACGGCGAGGTCTGCGTCTCGGCGCCCACGGCGATCTTCCCCGGCGCACACAGTGCGGAGATGCTCTTGGAGTCGGCGGGATCTGTGCTGCTGCTGACCGTGACCTGTCTCCGGCCGGCGAGCCCGCTGCCGCCGGTAGCGCCCGGCTGGCCCGCTGGGCCGATGGGTCCCTGCGGGCCGACGGGACCCGCCGAGCCGGGGAAGCCGCGGAAGCCGCGCGGGCCGCGGCGGCCACGCTTTGCCGCCTCGGCCGAGACGGCGAGATCGCCCCGCGCGAGCGATCGCCGCTGGAAGTCGCTGCCCGTCAGGGTGCCGTCCACGACGTCGCGCCCGTCGTACTGCGACGCGGCGTAGGCGCTTCCTCCGAGAGAGGCCGCGATGACTGCGTAGGCGATCGCGTTCTGCGCGACGTGCCGGGCGAGGCGCCGGCGGGTCCAGTTGTGGAGCATCGTCGCGGTCACCCGACGTTCGCGCAGATCGCGTACACCGTGATGTGCCAGTTCTCCTCGACCCCGCCCTCGTCCTCGGCCGCGTTGGCCTGCCAGGACGTCAGGCTGCCGATCGAGTCCGTCAGATACACGTGCGGCGCGGGAGAGCTGTCGGAGTCGACGTCAGCGCCGCCGCCGAGGATTCTCTTCCCCGCGGGGCAGTCCACCCTCCCGCTGCGCGTGTCGCTGCTGGAGCTGCCGGTCGCCGCGGACACGATCTCCACGCCGCTGGTGCCCGGCGCGCCGGCCGGGCCGGGGGGTCCGACGGGGCCGATGGGTCCGATTGGCCCCGGAGGGCCCTGGCGGCCCCGGAAGCCGCGCGGTCCACGCCGCCCCCGCCGCGAGGCGGCTGCCAGCGCGACCGCACCGGGCGCGAGCTGGCGGGAGGTGATCGAGTGGTCGCGGACATCGGCGCCAGTGAGGGATCCGTCGGCGACGTCACGACCCGAGATGGTCGCCGCCGCGTACGAGGTACCACCGAGCGCGAAGAAGAGCGCGAGGTACTGCACCGGGTTCCTCGCGGCGTGTCGGAGCAGGCGGGTCATGCGCTGCACTGAAAGTCCCCTCTGGACTCCTCACCGATGAGGGGCCCTCGAATTGATGATCCAGTTCTATAACTGGCCTCAGCTACGGCGACTCAACCAGAAAACGAAGCGACGGCGCAAGCCGCGGCGACTACGACATGCGTCCAGCCCCCGCGCCAGCGAACCGCATGACGCGCAGCTTCGCGCCTGGATCCGGATGCTTCCCCCCTTGCCGCACGAGCTGTACGCGGTCATGGTGATCGTCCGGCTGGTGTCGCTCCCGGGCTCGAGCATGGCCACGCCTCGAGGTGCCATTGGCCGACGGGCTCCCCGTGGACGCCGTACCAGCGAGGGATATCCACCCGGACGGCGCACACGCCCCCGCGGTGACCAGGACGTGCGCTGGGACGGCGGGGCGCGCGGGAGGAACTCCTGGACGTCGCCGATTAGACCGTGTCCCATGATCACTGACGCACTCTCGATCAGAAGAATGGACAGATGTTCGATCCCACCCGCGGACGTGATCGGCCTACGGTGCCCCGGTGGGTGACGAACGGGTCCGTGTCGGCGAGGCGACCTTCGAGGGCATCCTCGGCGAGGGGGGCGCGGGCGTTGTCTGCGTGGCGCACGACGAACACCTCGGGCGACGCGTCGCCCTGAACGTGCTGCGCGGCGAGTTGACCGGGCGACGACGCCGGGACGTGAAGCGTCCTGGGCGCGTGCTCGTCGTCGATCGAAGTCGCGTCGCGCTCGCCGTCCGTCCCCTACACCGTCACGCGACCCTCGCCCGTTGATCCACCACCCCGGAGGCGCAATGCCATCGTTCCCCCATCCGCGCCGCAGCGCCGTCGCGCGCTGCGGCCTCGCGACGATACTCGCGCTCGGTGCGGTCGCTGCGCTGTGCGCGCAGGCGCTGGCCGACAGCGCGAGCCTGAGCTTCACCGACACGTCGGGGAACTCCGATCCCGCCGCGGACGTCCCGCGCACGTTCACGATCAGTGGTGCCACCTCGACGCCGAAGACCGTCTACGTCAAGTACCGCAACCCGGGCGGAGCGGCGTGCGCCCCGAGCGCGGAATCGGACTCCGGCGATTGGTACGGCGTGTCGGACAGCTCGTACGACTACGAGTACGGCTCCGACGTCAACGGCAGCTACTCGCTCTCCGGCGTCAAGACCTGGCGCGGTGCGGGCACGTACATGTTCTGCATCTGGATCGCCGACAGCAGCTCGCAGGGCGTCTCCCCGATCACGCAGACGATCACGTTTCGAAGCCCTACCGGCACGATCACGGGGACGATCGACCCCGGGCGGCCGGAACCCGGGCAGACCGCGACGATCACCGTCACGGGCGCAAGCGAGTCGCCGAAGCGCGTGTACGCGACGATCCGCGGCGCCGGCGGCGCGCCGTGCGCCCAGACGTACGACGCAGACAGCGGGAGCTCTCTGATCGACGGCGAGTCCGTCAACGGCAACTTCAGCGTGCCGGCCACCACGAAGCAGGACGAGGCGGGGAGCTATCTCGTCTGCCTCTGGCTCGCCTCGTCCTCCACCGACGCGTCGCCCGTCGCTGGGCCGCAGCCGCTTTCGTTCGACGTCGGCTATCCGCCGACGCCGCCACCGCCGTCACCCACGGGCCCGACGGCTGAGTGCCGCGCCGCGCGTCAGCAGCAGTCGGCCGCAGGTAAGAACGTCAAGGCCACGAAGCGGTCGTTGCTGCACGCGCGCCGTCGTTCCACGCGCCGGCGGCTCACGCGACGCCTCGCGCGGCAGCGCAAGACGCTGTCCCGCGCGAAGTCGAACGTCAGGCTGATCTGCTGAAGCACGGCGGCCCTACCATCACGATCGCATGATGATCGTGATGACACCCGGGGCGTCGGAGGAGCAGGTCGACGCCGTGCGCGCCCGCCTGAAGACCACGGGCGTGCACGTCGTCGTGATGCCCGGCGAGCTGACCACCGCCATCGGCGCGATCGGCGATCCGCAGGGGGTCGCCGAGCTCGGGCTCGAGGGGCTGCCGGGCGTCGACCGCGTCGTCCCGATCTCCCGCCCGTACAAGCTCGCCTCCTCCGAGCTCAGCCACCACGAGGCGTCGCGCTTCGACATCGCGGGGCGGCAGGTCGGCGGCGGCGAGACGTTCTGCCTCATCGCGGGCCCGTGCACCGTCGAGTCGCGCACGCAGACGCTGAACGTCGCGCAGGCGGTCAAGGCCGCCGGCGCCTCGATGCTCCGCGGCGGCGCCTTCAAGCCGCGCACCTCGCCGTTCGCCTTCAAGGGCCTCGGCGCGGAGGCGCTGGAGATCCTGTCCGAGGCGCGCGAGGCCACCGGGCTGCCCGTCGTCACCGAGCTGCTCGACACCCAGCACGCGCAGGCGATCCACGACCACGCCGACGTCGTCCAGATCGGCGCGCGCAACATGCAGAACTACGCGCTGCTCGAGGTGGCGGGCAAGCTCGGCAAGCCGGTCCTCCTCAAGCGCGGCCTGTCCTCGAGCCTCGACGAGCTGCTCATGGCCGCCGACTACGTGCTCAAGGAGGGGACGGAGGAGGTCATCCTCTGCGAGCGCGGCATCCGGACCTTCGAGACGGCCACGCGCTTCACGCTCGACCTCGGCGCCATCCCGTGGCTCAAGCTCCACACGCACCTGCCCGTCGTCGTCGACCCGAGCCACGCCGCCGGCGACCGGCGCCTCGTCGAGCCGATGAGCCGCGCAGCGGCGGCGGTGGGCGCGGACGGGATCATCGTCGAGGTCCACGAGGACCCGGAGATCGCGCTGTGCGACGGCCCGCAGGCGCTCTACGCCTCGCAGTTCGCCGAGTACGCGAGCGAGGTCGGCAAGCACGCAGCGCTGCTCGGCAAGCGGCTCGCCTGACGCTCCGATTGACGGCGCAACGGCACATCGTCTAGCTTCCGGGCATGATCGAGAACGGCCACGGACGGCCGCTGCGCATATCCGCGCTCGCTGCGCTCGTCCTCCTCTCCGCCCTCCTCGTCGCGGCTCCCGCCGCGTCGGCGAAGTCGCACGGCAACCTCATCGAGGCCGTCGTCCCGCGTCCGGGCGCCGGCGAGGTCGTGCTCGGCCGCGTCGAGGTCCGCATGGGCCTGGACGCGCGCGTCGCCGCGGTCGGCACCCTCATGGTCCGCCGCGCCGCCGGCGCCCTGCCCGCCGGCTTCTCGGTCGCGGCCGTGCGCGCCAAGCAGCGCGGGGACACCGTCACCATCCGCTTCGTCGCCGTCCGCGCGACGCGCGCCGCCCGCGGCGGCCCCCCGCTGCGCCTGCGCTTCCGCGTGGGCCGCAACGGCCTGGTCTACAAGCGCGCCGTGACGACCGCGGTGCCCATCGACAGCGACACCCGGGTCCGCAGCTCGCGCGACTGCGCGGCGATCAGCGGGGAGGCCGCCCGCTGGAGCGCCGTGCCGGGGCTCAGCCGGATCACTGCCGCCGGCGAGCGCTTCGCCGCCCGCATCGCCGTCGGCGCGGCGCAGCAGATCGCGTGCGAGAAGCGGATCGCGTCGCTGTCGCGCGACGCGGCCGACCGGTTCCTGGCCGCGATCGACCCCGCGTTCGTCGGCCGCGACAGCGGGGGCGGGGGCGTGACCGAGGGCTTCTACGCGACGTGGGCCAAGGACGCCGGGGGCAACGCCAGGATCTGCGTCTACGCGCGCGGTCGCCGCGGCGGCGACGGCGAGGTGACGCTGAACGGCGCGACGCAGGCCTTCACGCTCGACGACACGCGCGGCGTCGCGCGGGTCGACAGCGCGGTCCCCGGCCCCGGCGAGTACGCCTTCACCGTGCGCTGGCGCCAGGCCGACGGGACGTTCCGATCGAGCCGCAGCACGCTGCGCGTGCCGGACGGCGGACAGCGCGGGAACGACCCCCCTGACCCGTACTCAGCGGCGGGTCCGTGCGCCTGACGTTGGCCACACCGGCAAAAGACCGGGGAGTAGCGTCGCCCATATGGCACGCACGCCGCTCCTCTCTCGCATCGAAGTCATGGCCGCGCAGGTCGCGGCCGATCACGACGGCCTGACGCGCCGGGAGGTCCTGCGCCGCGCCGGGGCGGCCGGGGCCCTGGCGGCCGCGGCCGGCGCGGTGCCGTTCGCCCGGCCCGCCGGCGCCGCGGGCACCCCGCGGATCGCGATCGTCGGCGCCGGGCTCGCCGGCCTCAGCGCCGGCTACCAGCTTTCGCGCGCCGGCTACCGCGTCACGATCTACGAGGGCAACACGAGGATCGGCGGGCGCTGCTGGACCGGCCGTAACCAGTTCGCCGACGGTCAGCAGTACGAGCACGGCGGGGAGCTGATCGACCAGAGCCACAACGCGATCCGCAACCTCGCGCAGGAGCTCGGGCTCAAGCTCGACAACCTGCTGCAGGGCGAGGTCAACGGCACCGAGCCGCTCGGCTACTTCGACGGCAGGCCGTACGAGTGGGTCGACGCGACGAACGACCTCAAGAAGATCTGGCAGACGATCCACTCCGATGTCTCCGCCGCGTCGTACCCGACGCTCTACAACCTCTCGACCGAGCGCGGGCGCCAGCTCGACAAGACGCCGCTGTCGAAGTACATCCAGGACGTGGCGGGGCCCGTCTCCTCGCGCCTGGCCGAGCTGCTCGACGTCGCGTACAACATCGAGTACGGCGGCGAGACCTCCGAGCAGAGCACGCTGAACATGCTCTACCTGCTCGGGTACTCCGGCCAGGGCCAGCTGCGGATCTTCGGGCCGTCGAACGAGAAGTACCACGTCGCCGGCGGCAACGACAAGATCACCGACGGGCTCGCGGCGCGCATCAACGGGCCGATCGAGACGGGGCAGGAGCTGATCGCGATCCGCGAGTGCGCGGACGGCACCTACAAGCTCACCTTCCGCAACGGCGCCGCGACGTACGGGGTCGTCGCCGACCACGCCGTCATCGCGATCCCGTTCTCGATGATCCGCGCCGGCGTCGACATCACGCAGGCGAACTTCACGCCGCGCAAGAGGACCGCGATCGCGCAGATGGGGATGGGGACCAACTCCAAGCTCCACGTCCAGTTCACCGACCGCATCTGGAACGGCCAGGGCACGAACGGCGAGACGTTCTCCGACCGCGGCTACCAGAACACGTGGGAGGTCTCGCGGGCGCAGCTCGGCCGCAGCGGCCTCCTCGTCAACTACACGGGCGGCAAGGTCGGCGCCGCGCAGAGCGGCGACCCGCTCGCGCTCGCCAGGACGTTCCTCGGCCGCGTCGAGCCGGTCATGCCGGGGCTGACGAAGAAGTGGAACGGCAAGGCGACGCTCGACTTCTGGCCCGGCTATCCGTGGACGAAGGGCTCGTACTCGTACTGGAAGGTCGGGCAGTACCAGCTCTTCGCGGGCGCCGAGCGCGAGCAGGAGGGCAAGCTCGGCGCGTGCCACTTCGCGGGCGAGCACACCTCGATCGACTTCCAGGGCTACCTCAACGGCGCCGTGGAGACGGGGCAGAGGGCCGCGGCGGAGATCCTCGCCGCGTACAAGTAGCGGGGACCGCGCCGCTCCGCGGCCCGCCGACGGATATCCTCTGAGGTGCCATACAGGCTCCGGCGAGTGCGACGCCGGGGTGAAACAGCCCTCGTGGAGTGCGACTGCCGAGGGCACAACCGACAGAGGAGCAGGACATGCCCGAGGCTGTCATCGTCGACGCCATCCGGACGCCGATCGGCCGCGCGTTCAAGGGCTCGCTCACCGACGTTCGCGTGGACGAGCTCGCCGCAACCCCCCTCCGTGCGCTCCAGGAGCGCAACCCCGACGTCAACTTCGGCGAGACCGTCGACGTGATGATGGGCGCCGCGTCGTCCGTGGGGGAGCAGGCCTACAACGTCGCGCGCAACGCGACCCTCCTGTCGGGGATCGACCATCACGTCCCCGGCACCACCGTCAACCGCTTCTGCGCGTCGTCGCTGCAGACGCTGCGGATGGCCTTCCACGCGATCAAGGCGGGCGAGGGCGACCAGTACATCGCCGCCGGCGTCGAGGGCGTCTCGCGCGCCGGGCTCGGCGCGGGCATGCCCGACGAGATGAAGCACCCGAAGCTCGCGGGCGGCGACGGGTCGCTGTACGACGTCTACATCCCGATGGGGCTGACGGCGGAGAACGTCGCGGAGCGCTGCGGCGTCACGCGCGAGGCGCAGGACGAGTGGGCCGTCACGTCGCAGAACCGCGCGGTCGACGCGCAGGAGAGCGGCCACTTCGACAAGGAGATCGTCGCCGTCAAGAAGGAGGACGGCAGCGAGGTCACCAAGGACGACGGCCCGCGCCCCGGCACCACGATGGAGAAGCTCGCCGGGCTCAAGCCCGCCTTCCGCGAGGACGGCACGGTCACCGCCGGCAACGCATGCCCGCTCAACGACGGCGCCGCCGCGGTGCTCGTGATGAGCGAGGAGAAGGCGCAGTCGCTCGGCCTCAAGCCGCGCGCCCGCATCGTCGCCTCGTCCGTGTCCGCGATCCGCCCGGAGATCATGGGCCTCGGCCCGATCCCGGCGATCCAGTCGCTGCTCGAGCAGACCGGCATGACGATGGAGGACATCGACGTCGTCGAGATCAACGAGGCCTTCGCCGCGCAGATCGTCCCCTGCATGGAGGACCTGAAGATCGACGCCGAGAAGCTCAACCCGTTCGGCGGCGCGATCGCCCTCGGCCACCCGTTCGGGATGACGGGCGCCCGCATCATGACCACGCTGCTCAACGACCTCGAGACGATGGACAAGCAGTACGGGATCGAGTCCATGTGCGTCGCCGGCGGCATGGGCATGGCGATGCTCGTGGAGCGTCTGAACTAGCTCGTACATCCGTCCACGCCCGGCCTGGCCCCTTGCGTTCCGTCGACGCCGGTGGTCAGGTCGGTTCGTGGCCGGTCTCCGGGCTACGGCCCTGACCATCGCAGTGCTCGCCGTGGCGCCCTCCACGGCGCTCGGCGCGCCGGCCAACGACAACTTCGCGAACGCGACGCCGATCAGCGGCACGGCGGTCAACCTCGCGGCGCAGACGAACGTCGACGCGACGCTCGAGACCGGCGAGCCCAACCACGACCCGAGCAACTTCGCGGGCGCGTCGGTCTGGTACTCGTGGACGCCCGCGGCGACTCAGACCGCCCGCGTGGACACGTGCACGAGCAACTTCGAGACGGTGCTGGCGGTTTACAAGGGCTCGGCGGTCAACGCGCTGACGTTCGTCGCGCGCAACCACAGCTCCGGCGCGTGCGGCGGCAACTCGCGCTCGAAGACCTCGTTCAAGGCCATCGCCGGAACGCCGTACAAGATCGCCGTCGCCGGCGAGGGCGACCTGTTCGGGCCGCCGGCGCAGGGCACGTTCACGCTGCGCCTCCTGACCGGACCGCCGCCCGCGAACGACGACCGAGGGCTCGCGCAGAACCTCTCCAACGACCCGGACGTCACAGCGGGCGGAGACAACATCTTCGCGACGCTCGAGCCCGGCGACACCGCCATCGACCCGTTCGGCGGCGGCGCCAACGTCTGGTACCGGTGGACTGCGCCGGCGGACGGGCCGGTGATCGTGGACACGTGCGAGAGCGAGTTCGACACGACGCTGCGCGTCATCCGCAACGCCGGGCCGCTGAACGTGGGCGCGGCCGACGACGCCGGCGCGCAGTGCGCCCAGCCGACGCGCAGCTTCGTCACGTTCGACGCCGAGGTAGGGGAGTCGTACGACATCGCGGTCGAGGGCCGGGGCGGCGCGACGGGGAGCATCGTCCTCCACGTCCACCAGGGCCCTCCGCCCGCCAACGACGCCTTCAGCGCGGCGACGGTGCTCACCGGCCCGTCCGTCTCGGCGGCGGGCACGACACGCTTCGCCACGGTCGAGGCGGGCGAGCCGAACCACGCCGGCGCAGCGACCGTTCGGTCCGTCTGGTACTCGTGGCAGGCGTCCTCGGGCCTGCCGGTGATCATCGACACGTGCGGGAGCAACTTCAGCACCGTGCTCGCGGTCTACACCGGCAGCGCCGTCAACGCGCTCACGCCGGTCGACAGCTCGCTCTCCTCGCCGGCCTGTCCGTCCCGCAGCCAGGTCTCGTTCACGCCGGTGGCCGGCACGACCTACAAGATCGCCGTCGCCGGCACGAACACGAACGTCGGCGCGGTCGCGCTCGCGATCGAGCAGGGCGCGCCGCCGGCGAACGATCCCTTCGCCGACCCCGCGCAGCTGAGCGGGTTCGACGACACGGAGACGGGGTCGAACCGCTTCGCCAGCAAGGAGGCCGGTGAGCCCGACCACAACGGGGACGCGGGCGGCAGCTCGCTCTGGTTCACGTGGACCGCGATCGCGGACGGCCCCGTCGACGTCGACACGTGCGGCACCGCCTTCGAGGCCGACCTGGAGGTCTACACCGGGACCGCCCTCGACGCGCTCACCTCGGTCGCCGAGGGCGCGGTCCACACGGTCGATCCGTGTCCGCAGGTCGCGACGCGCGCGCACTTCGACGCGGTGGCGGGCACCGTCTACCGCATCGCCCTCGACGGCGTGAACGGGACGCAGGGCGCCACCGTGCTGCACGTGCAGGCCCCGCCGCCCGCCGCGACGCCGTCGCCCGCGAGCCTCGCCTTCGACCCGCAGGCGCTCGGCACGGTCAGCGCGTCGCGCGGCGTGACGATCACCAACGACGGCGACGCGCCGCTGACGGTCACCGGCGCCTCGATCGCCGGGACCAACCCCGACGACTTCTCGATCAGCAGCCAGACGTGCACCGCCGCCCCCGTCCCCGTCGACGCGTCGTGCAGCGTCCGGGTTCGCTTCGCGCCGGATGCCGTCGGCGCACGCGCCGCGCAGCTGCGGATCGTGAGCGACGCACCCACCAGTCCCACGACCATCCCGTTGAGCGGGACCGGCACCGCGGCGTCGAACGGCACGGGACCGGCCGGCGCGGACGGTGCGAACGGCGCCGACGGCGCCGCGGGCGCCGAGGGTGCCGCCGGCCCGCCTGGACCGGCCGGAGCGAACGGCGCACCGGGGCCGCAGGGTCCCGCGGGGCCATCGGGCGCTGCGGGTCGCAACGCGACCGTCCGCTGCAGGATCGTGGGCAAGAAGCGCAAGCCGAAGGTGCGCTGCACCGTGAAGCTCGCGACGGCGCGCGCGGCCGTCGCCCGGCTGCGGCTCGTCCGTGGCTCGCGCACCGTCGCGGCCGGGCGGGCGGTGATCCGCCGCGGGCGGGCGACGATGCAGCTCGCCGGCGCGGCGCGCGCCGGGCGGTACACGCTCGTCCTGCGCGTCGAGGACGGCTCGCACGTCGCCGGCAGGCTGCGCGAGCCCGTCGCCCTGGGCTAGCGGTGCCCTGACATCTCGACGACCTGGTGGTACGTGCCGCGGTTCTGCCACGGGAACGGCGGCGTCTCCACCGCGCCGAGGGCCGTCGGGACGTTCTGGTCGCAGAGCGGCGGCGAGGCCTGCGCGCACGTCGCCGGGACCTGCCACTTCGCGGGGTCGTCGGACCCGAAGCGCACGCGCGCGTCGTCGACCGCGCGGTGCAGCGTGTCGAGCAGGATCGTGCGGCACGCCGCGCGCGCCCGGCGCTTGTTCGCGCCGCCGCAGTAGCGCCGCGAGTGCGGCGCGCGGACGCGACGGCCGAGCACCATCCGCAGGTCCTTCTCGACGTGGCTCGACCAGCCCCAGCCCCAGCCGTCGGCGGTCGTCGTCCCCAGCGAGAGGAAGCCGGACTCCACCTTCCCGAACAGCTCGCCGCCGAGCGCGGGCTCGAACGCGGCGCGCACGAACAGCGGCCACCACTGGTCGAACAGGGCGACCGCCGCGCCGTGCTCGTAGAGGTTGTCGCCGTCGAGGTCGAGGCGGTGGCTGCCGGCGTCGTGCCAGGCGTCGAGCAGCCCGAGCCAGCGCTCGTCGTCGGGCGTCGCGCTGCCGATCGCGCGCCGCATCCACGGGTAGACCTCGGCGCCGCGGAGGTCCTCCGTCGCCGCCTCGTTCACCGCGCGCGTCAGGCCGACGAGGTCGGTCTTGCCGTCGCCGTCGGCGATCCGGTCGCGCAGGCGGTGGTAGAGCAGCTCGGCGCGGTGGACGGACCCGTCGGTCCATTCCGTCGGCCCCTTGCGCCAGCCCGGCGCCTCCTTCTGGTTCCAGCTGACGATGATCGGCTGCGTCCCGCTCTCGGCGGTCGGCCGCTGCGACAGCGGGATGAAGTCGTAGGTGTAGCCGTCCGGGTCGAAGCCCCGCCAGTCGCCGGTCCCGTCGCCGTTGTGCGGGAGGTCGACGTCGTCGCCCTTGGCGTGCCGCGGGTAGTAGCCGGACTGGATGAAGCCGACGCTCTTGTCGTCGGCGTAGAACCAGTTCTCCGTCCCGGGGAACGGGCTGAACGCCTGCTTGAAGGACGCGAAGTCGGTCGGCTGGTTCTCGGCCATCGCCATGAACGGCAGGACGGCGTCGAGCTCGCGGAAGTCGACGGCCTTGGCCTTGGTCAGCGCGACGGGCCGCCCCTTCACCGTCGCGAACGCGAACACCGGGCCGTGGACCGAGCGCAGCGGGTGGTAGACGATCTGCTGCGACGGGTTCTGGTTGCCGGCCGACGGGGGCGGCGTCGTGACCTTGACGTCGCGCTCGACGAAGGGCGTGCACCTGCCCTTGTAGAGGTAGGCGCGGCTGCCGGTCGTCGCCGGCGAGCCGTCGACGTTGCACAGCGTCTCGACGAACGTGTCGTTGTTGTCGCCGTTCGCGCTCGTCCCGCTCCAGGCGAAGTCGATGCCGTGGCCGATCAGCGGCCACGGGCTGGCGCCGGGGAAGGTCACGCCGGTGACGTCGAGCCCGCCGCCGTGCAGCTCGTACTCGCTGAAGATCTGCGGCGACCAGTAGTCGACCTGCGGCCCGGCGGCCCACAGCGGCTTGCCGCTCTTCGACAGGCTCGGCGCGACGAGGACCGCGTTCGACTCCTCGTCGGGCAGCTCGCGCTTGAGCCGGTTGACGATGCGCACCCACGCGGCGGTCGAGCGCGCGGCCGCCGCCCCGGGTCCGGCCGTCTGCGGGTTGAACGGCGTGATCGAGCCGAGGTCCGGCATGAGGTTGACCGCGCGCCGGCGGCGGCTGCGGCTGCGCCCCGGCCGGTCGGAGCGGTGGCGCTTGCGGGCGACCGTGAAGGTCTCGGCGTCGTCGCGGTTGCGGAAGTCGGCGAAGCGGCGCTTCCACTTCTTGCCGAATCGCTTCTGAAACTCGAGCCGCGCCTGCGCGTTGCGCTCCTCGCCGCCGTTGGAGACGGTGAACTGGGTCACGAGGAGGACGGCCATCGCGACGGTGTCCGAGACGTCCCAGCGCTTCGGCTGGATGCCGAGCGCCGGGTACTCGGCCGGCACCTTCGTCGGGTCGGCCCGCACCTCGTCGATGCGCGCGTTGATGCCGTCGATGTAGTCCAGGACGTCCTGGCGCCCCCGCGCGCCGAGCGGCCCGAACTTGCCCGGGAGCGCGTCGAACTGCGCGCGCAGCTCCTCGTCGGTGAAGTCCTGGTCGGTGAGCTGCTGGCGGTCCATCTCCGCGCCGTCGGGGCCGGTGAGCTCGGCCAGCGTCCCCTTCGCCGCGTGACGCAGCGCGTCCATCGCGAACAGCCTCTCCTCGGCGGTGGCGTAGCCGGCGCCGAACATGACGTCCGCGCGCGTCTTGCCGTAGACGTGCGCCATCCCGAAGCGCGCGTCGCGCAGGATGCGGACGCCGGGGCGCGGCGTCGTCTCGGTCCCCACGCCGCCGGGGAGGGTGCCGAAGTCGGTGCGCTTGTAGAAGCGGTCGAGGTCGGCCGGGATCAGCGTCGACGCCTGGGGCATGACGCCGACGTACAGCGGCTGCTGGCTGGTGAACGTGGCCGGCGGGTTCCCCGAGACCTGGTAGGCGCCGAACTCGAAGGCGTTGAGCTGCTGCCCCTCGCCCTGGGCGAGGACGGAGCGGAACGTCCCGAAGGTCGGCACGCCGATCGGCGGCGCCTGCGCGCGCGCCGCGGCGGGGACGACGAGCCCCGCCACGAGGGCGACCACGACCGCTCTGCTGCGCATCGCGCCGGAACTCTGGCAGAGGAGGAGCGCCGGCGTGCCGCTCGTCGTCGGCAGGCCCGCCGACCCGCTTGAGAGGGGGCGCTACTTCGGCGCCATGCGCAGCGCGCCGTCGAGCCTGATCGTCTCGCCGTTGAGCATGATGTTCTCGACGATCTGCAGCGCGAGCTTCGCGTACTCGCCGGGGAGGCCGAGGCGCTTGGGGAAGGGGATCGTCTGGCCGAGGGCGTCGCGGGCCTCCTGCGGCAGCGCCGCAAGGAGCGGCGTGTCGAACAGCCCGGGCGCGATCGTGTTCACGCGCACGCCGACGCCGCTGAGGTCGCGTGCGGCGGGGAGGGTCATCCCGACGACGCCGCCCTTGGACGCGCTGTAGGCGACCTGCCCGATCTGGCCGTCGAACGCCGCGATCGAGGCGGTGTTCACGCAGACGCCGCGCTCGCCGTCGTCGCCCGGCTCGTTCTTGGCCATCGCGGCGGACTCGAAGCGCAGCGCGTTGAACGTGCCGATCAGGTTGATCTGGATCACCTTCGAGAACATCTCGAGGTTGTGCGGCCCGCCCTTGTGGCTGATGCGCTCCGCCCAGCCGACGCCCGCGCAGTTGATGCCGATCCGCAGCCCGCCGTCGCCGCCGGCGGCCGCCGCGACCGCGGCCTCGACCTCCTCGGCGCTCGTGACGTCGGCCTTCAGGAAGGTCGCGCCGATCTCGCCGGCGAGCGCGTTGCCCTTCTCCTCGTTCAGGTCCGCGATCGTCACGCGGGCGCCGCGCTCGGTCAGCGCCCGCGCGGTCGCCTCCCCGAGCCCGGAGGCCCCGCCCATGACGATCGCCGAAGCTCCCTCGATACGCATGGCGGGGGACCTTACGGGTAGCGTCCCGCGCATGGATTCCTGGGACCTGACGACGCTCGACGTGGAAGTGCACAAGCCCTCGGTGCTGCGGTCCGACCGCGGCGCGGCGCGCGCCATCGCGATCAACCTCCCCGCCGGGGACATGCTGCAGGACCACGAGGTCCACGAGCACGCGTACCTCGTCGTCGTCGCCGGCGAGCTCGAGATCGAGACCGACGGCGGCACCGAGACAGCCGGCGTCGGCTACGCCGCGCACTTCGACCCGCACGAGCGCCACGAGGTGCGCGCGAGGTCCGACAGCCGCTTCCTGCTGCTCCTCGCGCCCTGGCCGAACCCGGAGAACCGCACCAACGCCGAGTAGCGGTCGGCGGGTCAGCGCACGAGCGCGTAGCGGAGGAAGAGCATCCCCTCCGCCTCCAGCACCCACACGAGCTCGAGCGAGACCGGCTCGTCGAGGCCGGCCGCCTCGACGATGGTCAGCGGCGCGGGCCGGTCGGCGAGCAGCGGCGAGATGGTGAGGAACAGCTCGTCGACCACGCCCTCGCCGAGCAGCGCGCCGTTGAGCGTCGGCCCGCCCTCGCAGAGCACGGACCGGACGCCGCACTCGGCCTGGGCGCGCCGCAGCGCCTCGCCCGGCGACGGGCCCGTGTACCGGAACACGCGCGAGCGCGGATCGGTGAACAGCCCGATGTCCTCGGGGAACTCGCCGGTCCGGCTGCAGACGATCGCGACCGGCTGCTCGTCGCCGTCACGAATCAGCGGGCCGTAGCGCTCCTCGCGCAGCGTCCCCGTCCCGACCAGCACGCCGTCGACCTGCCGGCGCAGCGTGTGGAACATCTCCTTGTCCGCCTCGCTCGAGAGCTGCGCGGTCTTGCCCTCGAGCGTCGCGCGCCCGTCGGCGCTGGCGACCATGTTGAGGATCAGGTACGGCCGGTCGTCCGGGGCGAGGGCGGCGAAGTCGACCTCCGCCAGCGCCTCGGCCGCGCTGACCTCGGCCGGGTCCGGGTGCAGGCGCCTCACCGGGGGGCGAGCGCGTCGATGAGGCCCGGCAGGTCCTCCGGCCCGGCGAAGAACGTCAGGACGAGGGTCGTGATGCCGGCGTCGGCGTACTGCATGAGGCGATCGCGCTGCTCGTCGGGCGTCCCGAACACGAAGATCTCGTCGACGAGCTCCTCCGGCACGAGCTCGACTGCGCGCTTGCGGTCGCCGCCCTGCCACGCCTCCACGACCGGGTCGAGCTGCTCGCCCCACCCGAGCCAGCGGAAGAACTCGGTGTAGACGGGCACGGTCGCGTAGCTCGTGAACATGAACTTCGCCGTGTCGATCGCCTGGTCGCGCGGCTGGGGGACGAGGAAGAAGCGGCAGGCCAGCTCCTTGTCCGGGCTGGCGAACGTCTCAACGACCTGCTTCGCCCCGCTGATGGGCAGGAAGTTCGTGAACGCGCCGTCCGCTGCCTCGGCGGCGAGGCCGAGCATCTTCCCGCGCAGGGCCGCGAGGATGATCGGCGTGTGCTGCGCGGGCGGGTTGGCCAGCTTGAACCCGCCCGGCCCGCGCTCCCCCGCGAGCGCCGGCCGCAGCGCCTCCACCATGTGCCGCACGCGCGACAGCGGCTTCTCGAACGGGATCTCGTTCCAGCGCTCGACGATCACGTTCGACGACGAGCCGAGGCCGAGCGCGAAGCGCCCGTCGCTCGCGTCCTGCAGCGCGGCGCAGTGCTGCGCCATCACCGCGGGCCCGCGCGTGAACGCGTTGACGATGCCCGTGACGAGGCGCATCCGCTCGGTCCACGCGGCGGCCAGGACGAGCGGGCTGAACCCGTCGGCGCCGGCCGTCTCCTCCGACCACAGGTCGTGCCAGCCGGCCGCCTCGGCCTGCTGGAAGAGGGCCTGGTGGTCGCGGAGCGCGACACCGGGGAAGGGGACCGTGAGCCCCCAGCGCAGGTCGACGGGCATGACGTGGCACCCTACGCCGTCGTGGATCCGTGGAGCGGCATCGCCGACGCCGACGCACACCTCGGCCGCCCGTTCCCGCTCCCGGCAGCGCCGCTGCCGCTCGCGCGGTGGATCGAGGTGCGGCCCGCGGGCCCCGGCGTGGAGGTCGAGTGGAACCTCGACGACACGCGACCGGGCTCGCCGGGGCGGCTCGCGCTGTACGCCGGGCCGGAGCCGCCGCCCGAGCGCGCGTGGGACGTCGAGCCCGAGGCGCTGGGCGAGGCGGAGCTGCGGACGCTCGCGCTCGACGAGGCCGAGCCGGCCCTGCGCCCGGCGCACGAGCTGCGGTGGCAGCGCGACGGCCTGCACCTGCGGCTGACGGCGCAGGGGCCGTGGCAGCGCCGGCAGCTGATGGCCATCGCCGAGTCTGTCGGGTAGGGTCCCGCGCCGTGGCCACCGAGCAGGAGAAGAAGGCAGCCCGCGCGTCGACGAAGCTGACGTGGCACGAGATCGTCGCCATGGTCGGCGGAGCCGTCCTCGCCGTCAGCCTCTTCCTTCCGTGGTACCACGCCGATCGCCGCGCGACGATCGGCGCGAGCGGCAAGGGCCCCGGCGACTTCAGCGGCTGGGAGGTCCACGACATCCAGCGCTACCTGCTCCTGGCCGCGGCGGCCGCGCCGTTCATCCTCGCCTACATCGTCCTGCGCGGGCACAAGCTCTCGTGGGCGCGCGGCGAGATGACCGCGGTCACCTCCATCGCCGCCTTCGGGCTCATCGCCTACGCCGGGATCATCGACAAGCCCGGCGAGCCGAAGGGCCTGATCCACATCAAGCTCGGCTGGCTCCTCGCGCTGATCGCGGTCATCGCGATGCTGATCGGGTCGGCGCTCCGCGCATCGGAGGTCGAGCGCGCGCGCAAGCCTCCGGGCGTCCTGTAGGAGGGTTCGTGAGCGAGATCGAGCACAGCGTCCTCGAGCAGCCGGGCGCCGGACACGGCCGCCCCGACCGCAACCTCGCGCTCGAGCTGGTGCGCGTCACCGAGGCGGCCGCGCTCGCGTCCGCGCGGCTCGTCGGCATGGGCGACAAGATCGCCGCCGACCAGGCCGCGGTCGACGCGATGCGCCTCGTGCTCGACACGGTGCAGATGGACGGCGTCGTCGTGATCGGCGAGGGTGAGAAGGACGAGGCGCCCATGCTCTACAACGGCGAGCACATCGGGACGGGCACGCCGGACGCGCCGTCCGTCGACATCGCCGTCGACCCGCTCGAGGGGACGACGCTGACGGCCAAGGGGATGCCGAACGCGCTGTCGGTCATCGGGATGGCGGAGCGCGGCTCGATGTTCGACCCGGGTCCCTGCGTCTACATGATGAAGATGGCCGGCGGCCCCGAGATCGCCGACTGCCTCGACCTCGACCGGCCGCTCGCCGAGACGCTGCGGCTCGTCGCGCAGAAGCGCGCGTGCGACATCCGCGATGTGATGGTCGTCGTGCTCGACCGCCCGCGCCACGAGGAGGGGATCCGCGAGATCCGCGAGGCCGGCGCTCGCGTGCGGCTGATCGCCGACGGCGACGTGGCCGCGGCGATGCTGGCGGTGAGCGAGAACTCCCCGGTCGACCTGCTGTGGGGCGTCGGCGGGACGCCGGAGGGCGTCATCTCCGCGTGCGCGCTGAAGTGCATGGGCGGGCAGCTCGTCGGCCGGCTGTGGCCGCGCGACGACGCCGAGCGCCAGGCCGCGCTCGACGGCGGCTACGACCTGGAGAAGCAGCTGACCGTCGACGACCTCGTGCGCTCCGACGACTGCTTCTTCTCCGCGACCGGGGTGACCGACGGCGACGTCCTGCAGGGCGTCCGCTACGCGGGCACGACCGGCGCGACCACCGAGTCGCTCGTGATGCGCTCGCGGTCGGGGACCGTCCGCCGCGTGCAGGCCCGCCACGACCGCACCAAGCTGCGCGCCATCACCGGCACGCGGTACGGCTAGGTCGCTGCGCGACATCACGTCACAGCCGCTTCGCGGCGACGGTCCTTAGACGGCCTCGCGCTCCCGCACCGGGTCCGGGAGGTCCTCGATCCGCGCGAAGCGCCCCACCTTGGACTCGACGAGGTCGAGCTTGGCCAGGCTGCGCAGGAAGCCGTGCGTCACCAGGACGTGGATGCGCGACTGCGTGTTCTCGTAGAACCAGCGCCCGATCCCGGCCGCGATCGCCGGGTAGAAGTTCGCCACCTCGACCTCGACGTGCGCGATCTCGCACTCCGGCGTGTCGGGCGAGTCGCGGCGCTCGACCTCGATCTCCAGGTAGCCGCGCCCGCCGCGGCCGGCCTTCGCGACGAGGATCCCCTTCTCGATCCGCCAGCGCACGATCCCGCGGGTGCCGTCCATCTCGTACTCGGGCTTCTCGAACGTGAGCAGCGGGATGAGGCCGAAGAGCTTCACGTCGCGGCCGTCCTCGCGGTACTTGACCTGGATGATGTGGAGCGTCACGCGGCTGAGGAAGCGCCAGTAGGTACGTGCGAGGCGCTCGAGGTGCATCGGGGTCCAGATCGCGTCGAGGGCCTCGTCGGGCATGACGAGGTCGGCGCTCTGGATCGAGGTCACGGCGCCGGTGCTCGGGTCGATCCGCGTGTGCTCGGGCGGGCTGACGATGAGGGCCTGAGCGACGCGCTGCCGGCGTCGCCGCCTCACCGCAGCGCTGCCTTCACCGCGTCGTCGAAGCCCAGCGGGTCGTCGTTGATCCCGGGCGGGGGAGGGTCCTTGACGATCATCTCGGCCGACAAGCCTTCCACCAACGGCATCACGAGTGCGTGGTCGATGGGGGTGATGAGGGTCACCCAGTACGAGCTGAGCCGCGGCGTGAGGACGGGGACGGGCACGATGACCCGCCTGCGCTTGCCGAGCGCGCGCGCCATGCGCTGGATCATGTCGCGGTAGGACAGCACGTCCGCCCCGCCCAGCTGGACCTCCTCCGGCCCGCCGTCGGCGAGCGCGCTCAGCGCCCCCACCACGTCGCGGATCGCGATCGGCTGCGTCGGCGTGTCCAGCCAGCGCGGCGTGATCATCACCGGCAGCCGCTCCGTCAGCTTGCGCAGCATCATGAACGACGCGCTCCCGCTGCCGATGACCATCGCGGCGCGGGCGTGGATGGTCGGGACGTGCTCGGCGAGGATCTGCGCGACCTCCTCGCGGCTGCGCAGGTGCTCGGAGACCGCGCCCTCCAGGCCGCCGAGGTAGACGACGCGCTTGACGCCCTGGCGCGCGGCGGCCTCGCCGAAGTTCCTCGCGCCCTGGCGGTCGCGCCCCGCGAAGTCGCCCTTCTGGCCCATCGCGTGGATGAGGTAGTAGGCGACGTCGACGCCCTCCAGCGCCTCGTCGAGGCCGTCGCCGGAGACCACGTCGGCCTTCTTCGCGCCGCCCTTGCCGCTGCGGGACATCGTGCGGACGTCGCCGCCCAGATGCTCGGCCAGGCGGCCGCCCACGTATCCCGTCGTCCCCGTCACCAGAATGGTCTGCGTCACGAGGATCCTCGTACCCCTGGAAGGCCTCGCGGCTGCGCCATGAACGAGCTCGCCATCAAGGACGTCGCAGAACGCACGGGGATCGCCCCGGGCACGATCCGCATGTGGGAGCAGCGGTACGGCTTCCCCGAGCCCGATCGCACGGCGTCCGGCTACCGGCGCTACACCGACGACGACGTCGAATCGCTGCGCCGCGTGGCGGCGTACCGGCGGCTCGGGCTGTCGATCCCTGCCGCGATCGACCGGGTCCGGACGTCCGACGGGACGCCCGACCGGCCCTCCATCTACGCGGCGGTGGCGTCGCTGGACCCCTCCGCGCGGCCGCAGCTGCTGCGCAAGTCGACGCTGGTCGCGCTGTCCCGGGCGATCGAGCACGAGACGCTGGCGCGCGCGGCGTCGCCACTGCTGTTCGCCGCGTTCCAGGAGGAGCGCCACTACCGCGACGTCGAGCACCGCTACCGGCGGCTCGCGGCTCAGGCCGACGCGGCGACGGTCTTCGCGTCGTTCGGCGAGGCGCGGCGCCCGGCGCGCGGGCCGGTCGAGATGCCCATCGACCTGGACGACGCGATCGGCAACGAGTGGGCGGTCATCGTCGACGCGCCCGGCTACGCGGCGTGCCTCCTTGCGTGGGAGCACCCGCGCGAGGAGGACATCCCGGACGCGTCGCGGCGGTTCGAGGCGATCTGGACGGTGCATCCGCGCGCGACGCGGCGCGCGGCGCAGGTGGCCGCGAAGCTCGCGGGCGAGATCGACGCCGCGTACGGGGAGGAGCTGGAGGCGCAGCTGGCGGACCGCCCGCTCGCCGTCGAGTCGCCGGCGCCGGGGCTGACGGCGCTCGCCAACCGCGCGATCGCCTACATGGAGGACGCCACCCGCTAGAGCAGGTCCACCTCGACGTGCTCGCCCCGCTGCGCGGTCCCGTCGCCGGCGGTCACGATGGCCAGGCCGTCGGCGTTGAGCATCGAGGTGAGCTGATGGGAGCCCTGCGGCCCGGTCGGGGTCGCCCCCTCGACGGTGAGCGTCACGCGCACCGCCTCGTCGCGGCCGGGGTTGCGCTCGACGGCCTCGAGCAGCGGAGCCCTGATCCTCCGCGCGCGGGGGTCGGCGCCCTGCAGCTTGGCCAGTGCGGGGCGGACGAAGAGGAGGAAGGTGACCATCGCGCTGACCGGGTTGCCCGGGAGGCCGAAGACGAGGGTGTCGGTCGTCGTGCCGAACCACGTCGGCTTGCCGGGCCTGAGCGCGACGCGCCAGAAGCGCTCTTCGACGCCGTTCGCCTCGAGGGCCCGCTTGACGTGGTCGTGCGGACCGACGCTGACGCCGCCGGACAGGATGAGGACGTCGGCTCGCGCGAGCGCGTCTGCGATCGCCCGCTCGGTGGCTTCGTGGTCGTCCTCCACCTGTTGCCTGTGGACGACGCTCGCGCCGGCGCGCCGCGCGAGCGCGCCGAGCGTCGTGCCGTTCGACTCGTGGATCTCGCCGGGGCTGAGAGGCGCGCCGGCGTCGCGCAGCTCGTCGCCGGTGATGAGGAGGGCGACCCGCGGCGCGGCGGCACATCGCAGGCTCGCGCGGCCGGCGACGACGGCGACCCCGAGCTCCGCCGGGCCGAGGAGGGTGCCGCTGCGCAGGACGGTCCGCCCCCGCGCGATGTCCTCGCCCGCGCGGCGGAGGTGCTGACCGGGAGCGACGTCGGCCTCGACGCGCACCCGCCCGTCCGTCTCCGTGGTCTGCTCGACGGGAACGACGCCGAGAGCGGCGCCCGCCGCCGCGCCGCTCGGCACCGCCGCCCCGCCTTCGCCCGCGGTCGCCGCGCCCCCCGCCGCCCCACCTTCGCCCGCGGTCGCCGCGCCCCCCGCCCCCGCGCCGCTCGGCACCGCCGCGCCCGTCGAGACCCGGATCGCCTCTCCTTCGCCCGGCGCGCGGTCGGCGGGCGCGCCCGCGCGCGACTCCCCCACGATCGTCAGCTCGCGCCCCGCGGGGCCCGCGACGACCACGAACCCGTCCATCGCGCTGTTGTCGAACGGCGGGACGTCGTTCGCCGCGACGACATCTTCGGCGAGCACCCGCCCGAGCGCGTCGTCGACCGCGACCTCCTCGGCGGCCAGCGGCGTGACGGCGTCGAGCACGGCCGCCCGCGCTTCGTCGATGGAGAGGAGGGGCGCCACGGGCGGGGATGGTCGCACGCCGGCGACGCCCGTTTCTCGCACGCTGCGAGAAAGGTCTGACTGTCCGCCGTTTCTCGCACCTTGCGAGAAACCCGCGCCATACGCGGACTTCTCGCATGATGTGAGAAGTCGGGTCCCGTCCGGCCGCGCCGGTATCAACGGGGCATGCCCGCCGCCAACCTCGGCCGCCGCCGCCCGCGGCCGGTCGCCGACGTGCCCGCGGTCGACGGGCGGGAGCTCGCGCGGGCGTGGCTCGTCGAGCTCGTGGCGGCGGCGCCGCTCGAGCGCGCGGCGGCGCTGCCCGGCCCGGGCTTCGCGCTGCGGGCGCCGCGGCTGTGCGCCGCGGTCGTCGACGCGCTGGCAACGGAGGCGGCGTACGACGACCTCGAGCCGGGCGGCACCCACGCGCCGCTGGCGGCGGACGCGGCCGTCATCGCGGGCGCCGAAGGAGCGGCCGAGGCCGTGACCGCCCTCGACGCCCTCCGCGCCGTCACCTGGTCGCTCCTGCTCGACGAGCTCCACCGTCCGCCGCCGTCCCTCCTCACCGACCTCGCCGACCGGCTCGGAGCGACGATGGCGACGATCACCGCGGCAGCGCTCGAGGGAGGAACGACCCTCACCGCCGCGACCCGCGCGGGAGACCGAGGCCCCCTCGCGGCGATCCTCCGCGGCGACGAGGCGCCAGGTCCCGCCGACGACGCCTCGCCGGAGCCGGACGAAGAGGCGAGGCCCCGGCGCGAAGGGGACCCGCTCCTCGGCGCCGACGACCGACGCAGCCCCGACACCGCGCGCGGCGCCGTCGGTGACCGCGAAGCCGACGCGGTGGTCGGTGCCGACGCGGCGCGCGGAGGCGATCGCTTCGCGGGCGCCGCCGTCGACGCGCTCCCCGACCACCGCGCGCCGGGGCCGCGCGAGTGGGCTCCCTCGCCCGCCGGTCCGGTCGTCGAGGACGGGTCGGACTTCGTCTCGCGCGTCGCGCCGTGGACCGCGGCGGTCGAGCGGCGGCTTCAGCGGCACTCCGACGACGGGCTTCCGTTCGCTCTCCTCTGCGTCGAGGTCGCGGACCTCGACCGGCTCGTCGCCGCCGACCGCGACCGCGACGTCGCCAAGGCGCTGGAGGCCGCCGAGGCCGCGGTCTGCGCGCAGCTGCGGCCGGCGGACGTCCTGGTCCGCGAGCGGCCGGGGCGGTACTGGCTCGTGGCCCCGGACACCGACGGCGACGCCGCGCGGTCGCTGGCGCACCTGCTCGCGGCGGCGGTCGCCGGCGTGCCGGGTCATCGCGGCGCGCCGCTGGAGGCCGCGGTCGGCCTGGCGGTCGCGCCGAACGACGGCGTCGACGCGCCCGCGCTGGAGGGTCGCGCGGAGGAGGGCCTCTTCGCCGCGCGCGCCGCCGGGCTGCGCGTCGCGAGCTCGCCGCGCGACTAGGCCGCGGGCAGGACGCCGACGCGCTCGGTCGCGCGCAGGCCGATCTGCTCGGCGGCGGCCTGCGTCAGATCCCACTGACGGCCGGCGATGAACGGGCCGCGATCGATCACGGGGACGACGATCGTGCGGTTGCGGTGGTAGATCTCGACCTTCGTCCCGCACGGGAGCTTCTTGTGCGCGACGCCGAGCGTGCGCCGCGTGAGCCTGATCCCGCAGGCGGTCTTGCGGCCGAAGAAGCGCGGGCCGTACCAGCTCGCGATCGCGGGGGCGAAGACGGACACGCGCGCGATGAGCTCGGTCGCCGATGCCGCGGCCGCCGTGCCGTCGGCGCGCACGGGCGTCGCGCGCAGCGCGTAGCGGCCGGGCTCGTCGGTGAGCCACGCCGCCGCGAAGGCGCCGTTCTGGTCGGCCGTGGCGCTCGCGATGGGCTCCCACGTGCCGTCGGGTTTCTGGCGGTCGACGCGGACCGTGCGGCCGGCGTGCTCGGGGCCCACGTTGCCGGCGATCCGCAGCGTCCGCTCGGCGAGCGACGCAGGGCGGACGTCGAGCCCGCCGATCACGGCCTCCGCGCCACCGGTCGTCTGACCGGCCGCGGGGGCGGCGGCGAGGAGCATCAGGGCAGCGACCAGGCCCGGCAGCAGGCCGGCGCGGCGCCTGGGGATGTGGCGACGGCGGTGGATCATGGGTCCGGCTGTGCGGTCGGCCTACGGGGTGAGCTGACGGGCTCGCGGCGCTCAAGGCTTCGAACGTCGCTAGGACCTCAATCGAGATCCATTCGCCCCCGTGGACCGACGCCCGGCCCACAAGTGGTTCCCCCGCCTCCGGCGCGCAGCACGCAAACCGGAGCTCGGCAAGACGCCCGCGAGGGTAGCGGACGAACCGGACCTACGGTCGCGGCAGCTTCGAGAGGACGCCCTTGACCGCCTGGCCACCCACGGCCACGCCGAGCTGGGCGAGCTCGCCGACGGCGCGGACCGCCGTCGTGACGATTTCGGTGCCGCCGGGAGGGGAGCCGCCGGCGTCCTCGGGAGTCGCCCACCCGGCGGGCGGCGGCTCGTCGCGGATGGACGTGTCCGGCTCGGGAGCGGCGGCGAGCTTGCGCTCGGCAGCGCCCGCGCTCGCGGCAGCGCGAGCCGCGGCGTTGCGCGCGGACGCGCCGGAGCGGCTCCGAGTCGGAGCGGAGGACCTCGTCGACTTCGGAGCGGCCGCCTTCGTGGACTTCGAGGCGGCGGACTTCGACGAACGCGGAGCGGCCGCCTTCGCGGACTTCGGAGCGGCGGACTTCGCAGACTTCGGAGCCGCGGACTTCGCGGAGGCGCCGCGCTTCCCGGCCGTCTTCGTCGACTTCGGCGCGGCCGACTTCGCCGGCGCGCCGCTCTTCGTCGACTTCGCCCCGGCGGACTTCGCGGAGGCGCCGCGCTTCGACGACTTCGCCGCCGTCGACTTCGCGGAGGCGCCGCTCTTCGTCGACTTCGCGGAGGCGCCGCTCTTCGTCGACTTCGCCGCCGTCGACTTCGCGGAGGCGCCGCTCTTCGTCGACTTCGCAGACGCACCGGTCTTCGTCGACTTCGCCGCCGCCGACTTGGCGGAGGCGCCCCTCTTCGTCGACTTCGCGGAAGACGCGGCCTTCGGCTTCGATGCCGCGCGCGGCTTCGAGCGGGAAGAGGCGCGCTTGGCGGAAGCGGTCCTCGTGCTCCCCTTCGACGACGCGGCGTCGCCCGAACTCCCCGCACTCGCCGAACCGCCGCCGTCCCGCGCGCTACCGTCGCGCTTGCTCGAACGTCGCACCGACCGCGAACGCGGCAGGCTGGAGAAGACTTCGCCCTTGGAGGAGTTGTCAGCCATCGGCTGAGGCATTCAATCGCAGGTTGCGGCGCAAGTGCATCGCGGCCGACACGTTATTGATCGCAAGAACGCAACGTCCTAGACTGAGGCAGCCACTTCGGGCGGCGGATGGGTACCCCTGTCCCGACGCAAAGCGGCCACCTCGCGAGAGCCCCGACAGGCCGGTGTCCAAAGCCGGCGGAAACGGAATGCATGTCAGTCGCTGAACTCCAGGAACTCGAAGAGGTCAAGAACCTCCTGGCCCGTGGCCAGGAAGTCGGGGTGCTCACGTACGCTGAGATCACCAAGGCCCTCGCCGAGCTGGACGTCGACGAAGCCGACGTCGAGGAGCTGCACACCTTCATCGAGGCGAGCGAGATCGAGCTGGTCGAGGAGATCGACCCGGCCGCCGCCGCCGCCAACGCCGTCGAGCGCGCGCCGGACAAGCGCGGCCGCCGCCGGGCGAAGTCCGCCATCGATCTCCGTCCCGACATGACGACGGATTCGTTGCAGCTCTTCCTGAAGGACATCGGGAAGGTTCGATTGCTGACAGCGCAGGAAGAGGTCGACCTGGCCAAGCGCATCGAGCGCGGCGACCTCGACGCGAAGCAGAAGATGGTCGAGTCCAACCTGCGCCTCGTCGTCAGCATCGCGAAGAACTACCGCAACCAGGGCCTGCCCTTCCTCGACCTGATCCAGGAGGGGACGCTCGGCCTCGTCCGCGCCGCCGAGAAGTTCGACTACCGCAAGGGCTTCAAGTTCTCCACCTACGCGACCTGGTGGATCCGCCAGGCGATCGCCCGCGCGCTGGCCGACAAGGCGCGCACGATCCGCATCCCGGTCCACGTGGTCGAGAAGCTCAACAAGATCGGCCGCGCGGAGCGCAAGCTGGTCACCGAGCTCGGGCGCGAGCCCACCGCCGACGAGATCGCCGAGGTCACCGGCATCGACCCCGAGGAGGTCGACTCGATCAAGCGCTCGGCGCAGGCGCCGGTGTCGCTCGAGAAGCCGGTCGGCGACGAGGAGGAGTCGGAGTTCGGCCAGTTCATCGCCGACGAGCGCGCCGAGTCGCCCTACGAGCGCGCGGCCGAGATCCTCACCAAGGAGGCGCTGCGCGAGGCGCTGGAGAACCTCTCCTACCGCGAGCGGCGCGTGCTCGAGCTGCGCTACGGGCTCGGCGGCGAGCACCCGCGCACGCTCGACGAGGTCGGGCGCACGTTCAACGTCACGCGCGAGCGCATCCGCCAGATCGAGAACCAGTCGCTCAAGAAGCTCCAGTCGCTCGCCGAGGCGCAGAAGCTGCGCGACGTCGCTTAGCGCGCCGCGCGGCATGAGCGAGGCGGACCCGAAGGCGCCCCGGCGCGAGCCCGCCGACGCCCGCACG